>NZ_CP109078.1:4510000-5860994 GCF_035917455.1 Micromonospora sp. NBC_01796
GTGGGGTGCTCAGATGGCGGAGACACTGGTGAGTTCACTGTCGGCAACGGCCGTCCGATCGCTAGTACAGCTGTGACCCTGAGAGGGGTTGTGGTGGGAATGTGGTTGGTGGTGCGGCTGGTGGTGAATGATAAGCATCCTGTTGGGTCCTGAAGGAACAAACACGGTGTGTTTGTTGTTTCGGGTTGCCAGGCATGGCCTGTCATCGCAAACGGATTCCCGGAGCCAGGTTTTCTGGTGGTGGGGTTTGGTGTGGTGGTTGTGGGTTGTGGGTTGGTCGTTTGTTGAGAATTGCACAGTGGACGCGAGCATCTTTGTGGTCAAGTTGTCAAGGGCGAACGGTGGATGCCTTGGCACCAGGAGCCGATGAAGGACGTGGGAGGCCGCGATAGGCCTGGGGGAGCTGTCAACCTAGCTGTGATCCCAGGGTGTCCGAATGGGGGAACCCGGCAGCAGTCATGTGCTGTCACCTGCACCTGAACACATAGGGTGTATGGAGGGAACGCGGGGAAGTGAAACATCTCAGTACCCGTAGGAAGAGAAAACAATAGTGATTCCGTGAGTAGTGGCGAGCGAAAGCGGATTTGGGCTAAACCGGCTGCGTGTGATACCTGTCAGGGGTTGCGTGGTTGGGGTTGTGGGACTCTGCTGATTCAACTGACATTGGGTCGAGAAGTGATAAAACCAGTTGCTAGCCGAATGGTGTGGGAAAGCCAACCGTAGACGGTGAGAGTCCGGTAGGTGAAAGTGGCTGGTCTTCTGTGGATGTTCCCGAGTAGCGGCGGACCCCTGTAATCTGCCGTGAATCTGCCAGGACCACCTGGTAAGCCTAAATACTTCCTGGTGACCGATAGCGGACTAGTACCGTGAGGGAATGGTGAAAAGTACCCCGGGAGGGGAGTGAAATAGTACCTGAAACCGTTCGCCTACAATCCGTCGGAGCCTTTAGGGGTGACGGCGTGCCTTTTGAAGAATGAGCCTGCGAGTTAGTGGCATGTGGCGAGGTTAACCCGTGTGGGGTAGCCGTAGCGAAAGCGAGTCTGAATAGGGCGTTCAGTCGCGTGTCCTAGACCCGAAGCGGAGTGATCTAGCCATGGGCAGGCTGAAGCGTGGGTAAGACCGCGTGGAGGGCCGAACCCACCAACGTTGAAAAGTTGGGGGATGACCTGTGGTTAGGGGTGAAAGGCCAATCAAACTCCGTGATAGCTGGTTCTCCCCGAAATGCATTTAGGTGCAGCGTCGCGTGTTTCTTGCCGGAGGTAGAGCACTGGATGGTCTAGGGGGCCCACAAGCTTACCGAAATCAGCCAAACTCCGAATGCCGGTAAGTGAGAGCGCGGCAGTGAGACTGCGGGGGATAAGCTTCGTAGTCGAGAGGGAAACAGCCCAGATCACCAGCTAAGGCCCCTAAGCGTGTGCTAAGTGGAAAAGGATGTGGGGTCGCATAGACAACCAGGAGGTTGGCTTAGAAGCAGCCACCCTTTAAAGAGTGCGTAATAGCTCACTGGTCAAGTGGTTCCGCGCCGACAATGTAGCGGGGCTCAAGTACACCGCCGAAGCTGTGGCATTCATATTTTACTTCGCGTGTTCTTTCGAGAGCGCGTGCAGGTGTGTGGATGGGTAGGGGAGCGTCGTGCCGCGGGTGAAGCAGCGGAGTGATCCAGTTGTGGACGCGGCACGAGTGAGAATGCAGGCATGAGTAGCGAAAGAAGGGTGAGAAACCCTTCCGCCGGATGACCAAGGGTTCCAGGGCCAGGCTAATCCGCCCTGGGTGAGTCGGGACCTAAGGCGAGGCCGAGAGGCGTAGTCGATGGACAACGGGTTGATATTCCCGTACCCGCGAAAGAGCGTCCGTGGTGAACCTCATTGTGCTAACTCCTTGATCTGAGGCCGGCTTTCGGGTTGGTTTTGGTGATTTGAGGAACCTGGTGGGTAGTAGTCAAGCGATGGGGTGACGCAGGAAGGTAGCTGAGCCCGGCCGGTGGTTGTGCCGGGGTAAGCGTGTAGGCCGTGTCGTAGGCAAATCCGCGACGCATTAAGGCTGAGACGTGATGCCGAGCCGATTCAGGTGAAGTCAGTGATCCTATGCTGCCGAGAAAAGCCTCTAGCGAGTTCTTAGCGGCCCGTACCCCAAACCGACACAGGTGGTCAGGTAGAGAATACCGAGGCGATCGGGCGAACTGTGGTTAAGGAACTCGGCAAATTGCCCCCGTAACTTAGGGAGAAGGGGGGCCGGAGACGTGAAGCCCCTTGCGGGTGGAGCGTTGTATGGCCGCAGAGAGCAGGGGGAAGCGACTGTTTACTAAAAACACAGGTCCATGCGAAGAAGTAATTCGATGTATATGGACTGACGCCTGCCCGGTGCTGGAACGTTAAGGGGACCGGTTAGTCTTTCGGGGCGAAGCTGAGAACTTAAGCGCCAGTAAACGGCGGTGGTAACTATAACCATCCTAAGGTAGCGAAATTCCTTGTCGGGTAAGTTCCGACCTGCACGAATGGCGTAACGACTTCCCCACTGTCTCAACCACAGGCCCGGCGAAATTGCATTACGAGTAAAGATGCTCGTTACGCGCGGCAGGACGGAAAGACCCCGGGACCTTTACTATAGCTTGACATTGGTATCCGAATTAGCTTGTGTAGGATAGGTGGGAGCCGGTGAAGTCCATACGCCAGTATGGGTGGAGGCAATCTTGAAATACCACTCTGGTTGATTTGGGTATCTAACTTCGGACCGTGATCCGGTTCAGGGACAGTGTCTGGTGGGTAGTTTAACTGGGGCGGTTGCCTCCTAAAATGTAACGGAGGCGCCCAAAGGTTCCCTCAGCCTGGTTGGCAATCAGGTGTTGAGTGCAAGTACACAAGGGAGCTTGACTGTGAGACTGACAGGTCGAGCAGGGACGAAAGTCGGGACTAGTGATCCGGCACTTGCGAGTGGAAGCGGTGTCGCTCAACGGATAAAAGGTACCCCGGGGATAACAGGCTGATCTTCCCCAAGAGTCCATATCGACGGGATGGTTTGGCACCTCGATGTCGGCTCGTCGCATCCTGGGGCTGTAGCAGGTCCCAAGGGTTGGGCTGTTCGCCCATTAAAGCGGTACGCGAGCTGGGTTTAGAACGTCGTGAGACAGTTCGGTCCCTATCCGCCGTGCGCGTAGGATACTTGAGAAGGGCTGTCCCTAGTACGAGAGGACCGGGACGGACGAACCTCTGGTGTGCCAGTTGTCCCGCCAGGGGCACGGCTGGTTGGCTACGTTCGGAAGGGATAACCGCTGAAAGCATCTAAGCGGGAAGCCTGCTTCAAGATGAGGTATCCCACCCACTTTGTGGGGTAAGGCCCCCAGCTAGACTACTGGGTTGATAGGCCGGAGATGTAAGCTCGGTAACGGGTTGAGTTGACCGGTACTAATAGGCCGAGGACTTGATTACTAAGGTGCTACGCGTCCACTGTGTGATTCCCGACAAACGAACAAGACCCTTTGGGTTGTTTGTTAAGTCGATAGTGTTACGGCGGTTATAGCGGTGGGGAAACGCCCGGTTACATTCCGAACCCGGAAGCTAAGCCCTCCAGCGCCGATGGTACTGCACTCGGGAGGGTGTGGGAGAGTAGGACGCCGCCGGACTTCTTTCTAGTTAGGGCCACCCTTCGGGGTGGCCCTAACTTGCATTCCGGGCCTGATTGCATTCCGGGCCTGATTGATCGGCGCCGGGCACGGGGAAGGACACCGCACCCGACGACCTTCAGGTCAGTCTCTGGTCTGTACCTCGGAGCGGATCTGCAACATCAGCGGTGCCGCCTCGTCGGCCGTACGGCCGGGGAACATCGCCAACGCGACGCTGCCGTGGTCCGCCCAACCGCAGACGGTCAAAGCGTCGCCCTGGTGGCTGGTGCCGCACTTGAGCACCCCGCCGAGTTCACCGGCCGGCAGTCCGCGCAGCTCGTCGATCCGACCGGAGTCGTCCGCCACGAGCTTGAACAGGCGGTCCAGATCCTGTTCCGGCTGCCACATCAACGTCGTACCGCCGAAGAGCAGGACCGACCGCTCGGGTCGGGCCGGGTCGGCGTACACGGCTGCGATGCTCTGGTCGACCTCGATGTCGGCGAGGAACCCGTTACGCAGATAGTCCGCGGTGGTCCTCGCCCGGTCGCTGCCGTCCAGGGTGAGGCCGGCAACCTGGTCGGGAGTGGCCAGGGTGGCGTCCTTCTCCTGCGCGACCCGCCAACCCAGGGTGCCCAGCACCGCCGCGCCGGCCACCCCGACAAGCAGTGCGGCCCCGAGTGCGATCAGCCGACGGCGGGACGGCGGGCCCGACCGCTCCTCCTCCGGGTCGTCATCGAAACCGAAACCGGGAGTGATGTCGTACGGCTCCGGGGTGACGTCTACCGGCACCGGATCGGTGGCCGAAGGGCGATCGGAGAGGTTCGCGTCGGACATGACCGACACCGTAGCCCAAGCGGAGGTGGTCCACGTCGGTCCCGGTCGGGGCCTCCGTAGACTTTCAGGGTGACCGAGACACTGGATACCCAACGCACGGCCGTCCCGTCCCTGCCCGCGCAGTACCAGCCGGGCGAGGTAGAACAGCGACGGTACGAGCAGTGGGTAGCCGCCGGCCACTTCCGGGCGTCGGCCGACAGCGACAAGCCGCCGTTCACCATCGTCATCCCGCCGCCGAACGTGACCGGCTCCCTGCACATGGGCCACGCCCTGGACCACACGGTGCAGGACGCCCTCATCCGGCGCAAGCGGATGCAGGGCTTCGAAGCGCTCTGGCTGCCCGGCATGGACCACGCCGGCATCGCCACCCAGAACGTGGTCGAGCGGCAGCTCGCCGCTCAGGGCCTGTCCCGGCACGACCTGGGTCGGGAGAAGTTCGTCGAACGGGTCTGGCAGTGGAAGGCCGAATCCGGCGGAACGATCCTCGGCCAGATGCGCCGGCTCGGCGACTCGGTCGACTGGGAACGCGAGCGTTTCACCATGGACGAGGGTCTCTCGCGGGCCGTACAGACGATGTTCAAGCGGCTGTACGACGACGGCCTGATCTACCGCGCCGAGCGCATCATCAACTGGTGCCCGCGCTGCCTCACCGCCCTGTCGGACATCGAGGTCGAGCACACCGACGACGACGGCGAACTCGTCTCGATCCGGTACAGCGACGACGTGGTGGTCGCCACCACCCGGGCCGAGACGATGCTCGGTGACACCGCGGTTGCCGTACATCCGGAGGACGAGCGGTACCGGCACCTGATCGGGACCGAGGTCGAGGTGCCGCTCACCGGCCGGATGATCCCGATTGTCGGCGACGAGCACGTCGACCCGACGTTCGGCACCGGCATGGTGAAGGTGACCCCGGCGCACGACCCCAACGACTTCGAGATCGGCCAGCGGCACCAACTGCCCTCGCTCACGATCATGGACGAGCGCGGTGTGATCACCGCCGCCGGGCCATTCGAGGGTCTGGACCGGTTCGAGGCCCGGCCGGCGATCGTCGCCGCGCTGCGCGAGGACGGTCGGATCGTGGCGGAGAAGCGGCCGTACGTGCACGCGGTGGGGCACTGTTCGCGGTGCCGTACGACGGTGGAGCCCCGGCTCTCCCTGCAGTGGTTCGTCAACACGACCCCGCTGGCGCAGGCAGCCGGTGACGCGGTCCGGGACGGGCGGGTCCGGATCGAGCCGGCCGAGCTGTCCAAGCGCTACTTCGCCTGGGTCGACAACATGCACGACTGGTGCATCTCCCGCCAGCTCTGGTGGGGGCACCGGATCCCGGTCTGGTACGGCCCGGACGGCGAGGTCGTCTGCGTCGGGCCGGACGAGCAACCGCCGACCGGGCCGGGCTGGCGGCAGGACGAGGACGTACTCGACACCTGGTTCTCCAGCGGTCAGTGGCCGTTCTCCACCCTCGGCTGGCCGGAGCGGACCGCCGACCTGGAGAAGTTCTACCCGACCAGCGTCCTGGTCACCGGCTACGACATCCTCTTCTTCTGGGTCGCCCGGATGATGATGTTCGGCCTGTACGTGATGGACGGCAAGCCGCCGTTCGAGGTCATCGCGCTGCACGGCATGGTCCGTGACCAGTACGGCAAGAAGATGTCGAAGTCCTTCGGCAACGTGATCGACCCGCTGGACTGGATCGAGCGGTTCGGCGCCGACGCGACCCGGTTCACCCTGGCCCGGGGGGCCAACCCGGGTGCGGACGTCCCGGTCAGCGAGGACTGGTGCCAGGGGTCCCGCAACTTCTGCAACAAGCTCTGGAACGCGACCCGGTTCGCTCTGATCAACGGGGCGAACGTCGAAGGACCGCTGCCGGAGCCGGGCCAACTCTCCCCGGTCGACCGGTGGATCCTGTCCCGGTTGCAGCACGTGGTCGCCGAGGTCGACGAGCAGTTCGAGGCGTACGAGTTCGCCAAGATCTGTGACACCCTCTACCACTTCGCCTGGGACGACGTCTGCGACTGGTACGTCGAGCTGGCGAAGCCGGTGCTGGCCGCCGGGGGTGAGCCGGCCGCGGTCACCCGTCGGGTGCTGGGGCACGTACTCGACCAGGTGTTGCGCCTGTTGCACCCGATCGCGCCGTTCGTCACCGACGAACTGTGGATCGCGCTGACCGGTCGGGAGACGATCCAGACCGCCGACTGGCCGGTGACCGAGCCGACGCTGGTCGACGACGCGGCCGAGGCCGAGCTGGTCATGCTCCAGCGGGTGGTGACCGAGATCCGCCGGTTCCGTTCCGACCAGGGGCTGCGCCCGGCCCAGCGGGTCGCCGCCCGGCTCGACGGGCTGGCCGAGGCCGGCATCGTCGGGCACGAGCCCCTGATCCGTTCACTGGTGCGGCTGGAGGACGGTGGACCGGACTTCTCGGCCAGCGCGACCCTGGCCGTCGCCGGTGGGGTGAACGTGGCCCTGGACACCCGCGGCTCGATCGACCTGGCGGCCGAACGGGCCCGGCTGGAGAAGGACCGGGCGGCGGCGGAGAAGGAAGCCGCCCAGGCCCGGGCGAAGCTCGGCAACCCGGCCTTCGTGGACAAGGCACCGGAACCGGTGGTCAACAAGATCAAGGATCGGCTGGCCGTCGCCGAGGCCGACCTGGCCCGGATCGCCGCCGCGCTGGAGGCACTCGCGTGAGCGACCGTAACGAGTTCAACCAGGTCGACGCCGAACTGGAGGCGCGCGGCTTCACCCGGATGGTGTTTGACCTGGGCCGGATCGAGCAACTGCTCGACCTGCTCGGCAGCCCGCAGCGGGCGTACCCGTCGATCCATCTGACCGGCACGAACGGCAAGACCTCCACCGCGCGCATGATCGACGGGTTGTTGCGGGCGTTCGGGCTGCACACCGGCCGCTACACCAGCCCGCACCTGGAGACCGTACGGGAGCGGATCAGCCTGGACGGGGAGCCGGTCAGCGAGTCACGGTTCGTGGCCGCGTACCGGGAGGTGCTGCCGCTGGCCCGACTGGTCGACGTGAAGGCCAGCGAGCCGCTGACGTACTTCGACATGACCACCGCGCTGGCGTTCGCGATCTTCGCCGACGCGCCGGTGGACGTGGCCGTGGTCGAGGTCGGCCTCGGCGGGGCGGACGACTCCACCAACGTCCTCGGCGCCGGCGTAGCCGTGATCACCCCGATCGGGCTCGACCACACCGAGTGGCTCGGCGACACGATCGAGGACATCGCGCTGGCCAAGTCCGGCATCATCCACAAGGGCGCCACGGTGATCACGGCGAACCAGACGGAGGAGGCCGCCCGGCCCCTGCTGGAGCGGGTCGCCGAGGTCGGTGCCACCATCGCCCGCGAGGGCAGCGAGTTCGGCGTGGTACGGCGGGACGTGGCGGTGGGCGGCCAGGTGCTGACCATCCAGGGGCTCGGCGGCGTCTACGACGAGATCTTCATCCCGTTGCACGGTGCGCACCAGGCGCAGAACGCCGCCGTCGCGCTCGCCGCCGTGGAGGCGTTCCTCGGCGCCGGTGCCGACCGGCAGCTCGACATCGACGCGGTCCGCGAGGGCTTCGCCGAGGCCAGCTCGCCCGGCCGGCTGGAACGGGTCCGGTCCGCCCCGACGATCCTGCTCGACGGTGCGCACAACCCGCACGGGATGGCCGCCACCGTCAACACGCTCCAGGAGGAGTTCGCGTTCAGCCGGCTGGTCGCGGTGCTCGGCGTACTCGCCGACAAGGACGCGTCCGGGCTGCTGGAACTCCTCGAACCGGTGGTCGACACGGTCGTGGTCACCCGCAACACGTCACCCCGGGCGATGCCGGTCGAGCAACTGGCGGAGCTGGCCGAGGAGATCTTCGGTCCGGAACGGGTCGCGACGGCGGAGGACATGCCCGACGCGATCGAACTGGCCGTGGAACTCGCCGAATCGAACCCCGAGGCCGAGCTGAGCGGTGTCGGGGTACTCGTCACCGGATCCGTGGTCACCGTGGCCGACGCGCGGCGGCTACTGAAGCGATGAACCCGGAGGAACGATGACACCGGAACGGGAAGCGGGCGAACCGGAACTGGCCGGGACGGCGACGGTCGAACCGGCAGCGGTCGAACCGGCAGCGGTCGAACCGGCAGCGGTCGAACCGGCAGAGGTCCAACCGGGAAGGGTCGAACCGGCAGAGGTCCAACCGGGAGGGGTCGAGCCGGAGGCGGCCGCAGGGACGGGGGAGCGGCGGTCGGGGCTGCGTAACCCGGTCCGGGCGGTACGCGGCCTCGGCGCCGGCACCCTGGTCATCGAGATGCTGGTGCTGCTGCTGGCCATCCAGCCGATCCGACTCGTCGGCGGTGACCTGAGCGGCACCGCGATCTGGACCATCGTCGCGCTGGCGGTGGTCGCGGTGCTGCTCAGCGGCATGCTGGCCCGGTCGTGGGCCTGGCACGCGGCAACCGTCCTGCAGGGACTGCTGTTGCTGTCGAGCTTCCTGCACTGGTCGCTGGGCGTGCTCGGGCTCATCTTCGCCCTGGTCTGGGCGTACGTGTTGCACGTACGCCGGACGATCCTGGGTTGATCGGACCCGGCGCCGGACCGGTCAGGCCGCCGTGCGACCGCGCCACTGGGTCAGTGCGATGCCGTGCCCGTCCGGGTCGCGGAACGCCGCCGCCCACAGCTCCAGCTTCGCGCCCCGGTTGACCGCCCTCGGCGCGTAGGTGAACCGCACCCCCTTGGCCCGAAGGTCCTCGTACACCGCCTCGACGTCACCGACCTCGAGGTTCAGGTGGACCAGGCGGCGGTTGATCGGTGCGACGTCCGGGATGGCCCGCAGCACGATCCGGGTCGCGCCCGAGGCGAGTACGGCGTTGCCGTCGCCGCCGTCGATCTCGAAGAAGCCGAGCATGTCCCGGTAGAAGGTCACCGACCGGTCGAGGTCGGTGACGAGCAGGGTGATGCCGACCCCGTGGATCGGGCCCCCGCCGCCGACCTCGGCGCTCGGTGGTGTGGTGACCAGCCCGGCGAGCAGGTCGGCGTCATCGGCGGGCTCGGGTCGATCGTCGGACGCTTCGGCATCCGGTGAACGGTCCTGGGGCGCCACCGGGTCGTCGAAGTCCAGGTCGAGGTCGATGTCGTCCGCTGGGCGTACCGGTCCGGAGGCGGCCACCACCGGCCCGGACGCGGCCGGGTACGGATGGGGCCGGTGATCGTCGCCGCGGTTGTCGTCGTCAGCGTCGACGTCGTCGTAACGCTCGTCGGCGCGGTTGTCGTCGTAGTAGCGCTCGTCGACCCGGTCCTCGATCCGGTCGTCCACGCGGTCTTCGATCCGGTCGTCGGTCGGTTCGTCCACGCGGTCCTCGAACCGGTCCTGGACTCGGTCGTCGACGCGGTCCTCGATCCGGTCGTCGGGGTAGCGGTCGCGGTCGCGGAAGTCGGTGTCCAACCGGTCGGTGGGCTCGTGGTACGGCGGCGCGTCCGGGTACGGGTCACCGCCACCGGCACCGCCGGTGCGCCGGGTCGGGCCGGGGGTCGGCTTCGCCCGGCGCGGCAGCGGTACCGCGGCCGGCGGCTCGACCAGGTGACCCTCCAGCACGATGGTCCCGCCCGGCGTGTGGTGCACCACCACCGGTTCCTCCCGCAGGTCACGCAGATCGTCGTCGAGGTCCGCGATGACCGGGCCACCGCCCGGCGAGGGCGTCCGGTAGCCGTCGCCGGCCCCTCGGCGTACCCACGGCGGGACGTCCTCCTCGATCAGCACGTCGTCGCCGAGCGGGTCGAGGTTCTCGTCGAACTCCGGCGGCAGGTCCATCCGCTCGGCGGCCTCCGCGTGGGTGGGCACCTCGTCCCAGAGGATCCGTACGTGCCGGGGGTCGTCGATCGCGACCATGATCGGTAGGGCGGTACCCGGAGCCGGCCACTTGGTCACCGGCACCCTCGGATCCCGGACCCGGATCGACCGGGGCGGCAGGCCCGGCGCGTCCAGCACGATCTGCAACTCGCACCGGCCGAACACCGACGAAGCGGGCGGCTCCGACACGCTGTGTACGTGCGCGATGCCGGAGACCCAGGCGCGGGCACCACTGCGTACGGTGGTCACCAGGCCGAGCCCGACGGCGAGCACCAGCAGGGCCACCCCGAGGGCGACGATCGCCCAACTGGGCATGCCGCAGCCGAAGAGGATGACAAAGGTGGCGAAGGTGCCCAGCACTCCGGCGACGAGCTTGCGCACGGGCGCGACCGATCGACGAACACCGTCTGCCACAGTGGACCTCCCTGGTTAAGGCCAGGCTAGGCCCGATCCGCCAGGATTGGAAAGAGCGGGGCCGTGAGACGTGGCCGGCGTCGGGAGCCACCGGCCGGCTCGCTAGGCTGACCTTGGTCCAGCCGTACCCGGTCCCGCTCAGGAGGAAAACAGCGTGTCCACCAGCAGCCAGGACGAGCGCACTCTCGTTCTGATCAAGCCCGACGCGGTTCGCCGCGGCCTGGTCGGCGAGATCATCTCGCGGTTCGAGCGCAAGGGCCTCGCTATCGACGCGCTGGAGCTGCGCACGATCGACGGCGAGTTCGCCGACCAGCACTACGCCGAGCACGTCGAGAAGCCGTTCTACCCGCCGCTGAAGGACTTCATGACCGGCGGTCCGCTGGTCGCGCTGGTGCTCTCCGGCGACCAGGTGATCGAGGTGGTACGCGGGCTGGTCGGTGCCACCGACGGCCGCAAGGCGGTGGCCGGCACGATCCGTGGCGACCTCTCCCTGTCCAACCGGGAGAACCTGGTGCACGCCTCCGATTCCGTCGACAGCGCCAAGCGCGAAATCGGGCTCTGGTTCCCCGTACTGGGCTGACCTTCGGGTCGGTGTCGTCGAGGCGGACAAAAGGGGTGGCGGACGCGTTCGGTTGTCGTACCGGGCGGCTAGTTTCTCCGGCATGGCCACGCTGGCGACGTACTCATATCTGCGCCCCTCCGGTCTCACCCCCGACGACCGGCAACTGACCCTCCAGACCTCGGGTGGGCCCTCGGCCCACCCGAGGTTTTTCCACGGCTTCCTGACCACCCCCGAGCCGGCCGCGGTGGGCCTGCTCGCGGTCGCCGAGGTGGCCAGGGCCCGTTACTACCAGCCGGTCAGCCCCGCCAGCCTCGACCCGGTCGTCACCGGTGGGCTGGACCGGCTGCGGTTCGAGTCGTTCTCCGGCTGCTGCGGGGTCTACGCCCGGCTCGACGTGCTGCCGGCCGGGCTCGACGGTCAGATCACCACCCACGGCACCACCAACGTCGACGTCAACCCACCGCTGCGCCAGGCGCTGGCCGGCATCGGCGACAACGACCCGATGCACGTCGCCGTCGGGCCGGACGACCTCACCGTCACCACCATCGACGACGGGCCACTCGTCGAACGGAAGGTGCCGCTGCCCACCCGGTGGCTGCGCGGCTTCGCCGAGGCGCAGGTCATCACCGCCCCGTTCGAGCCGCGGGTCGAGGTCAGCGGCGCCGAGGCGACCGCGTTCCTGCGCCGCCTGCCCAGCGGATCGGACCGTTCGGTGCTCTGGGTGGTGCCGGCCGGGCGGACCCTGCGGCTGACCTCCCGCGCGGTGCCGGGCGCGGTCTGCCTGCCCGGAGCCGGTCGACTGGTGGCGCTGCGGCCGTTCCTGCGGTTCGCCACCGGGCTGCGGGTCTACGGGCCGGCGGTCCGGACGGGCAGCGGGCCGGTCGCCAGCACCTGGGAGCTGAGCACACCGGCACTGCGACTGTCGCTGACCCTGTCACCCGAACCGCACCGCGGCTTCTCCGGTGAGGGGGCGGTCCTCGCCGCGCTCGCCGGAGACGAGGTCTGCGATGACGCCGACCTGGTCAGCGCGCTGCTCTCCTGGGACCCGACGATCGACGTCGGTGCGCTGGCCGGCGCCGCCGGCCTCCCCGTCGACCGGGTACGCGCCGCGCTCACCCAACTCGGCACCGCCGGACGGGTGGGCTACGACGTGGCGGAGGCGGGCTACTTCCACCGGGTGCTGCCGTACGACGGGGCCGCCGCCGAGCGGATGAACCCCCGGCTGGTCGGCGCTCGGGCCCTGGTCGACGCGGGTTGCGTGACCGTCGACGGCGACCTGGCGACCGTACGCAGCGGGGAGGAGACGTACCGGGTCCGGTGGACCGGGGCGGCGTCGTCCTGCACCTGTCCCTGGTGGGCGAAGTACCGGGGCGGCCGGGGGCCGTGCAAACACGCGCTCGCGGTTCGGCTGGTCACCACCGCCGCCACCGAACCGGCCGAGGTGTGGGCGTGAGTGTCATCCACCGGGAGCCGGAGCTGAACTGGCCCGACCTGCGGCAGGCGATCGACCTGGGCAAGGTCGAGGTGGTCGGCAGGTTGCTCCGCGACGGGACCGAGGAGCAGCGCCGGACGTTCGGCCCGG
Organism: Micromonospora sp. NBC_01796; assembly: GCF_035917455.1. Lineage (NCBI taxonomy): Bacteria > Bacillati > Actinomycetota > Actinomycetes > Micromonosporales > Micromonosporaceae > Micromonospora > Micromonospora sp. NBC_01796. Next base: position 4,522,817 of record NZ_CP109078.1, read on the forward strand.
AACTGGAGGCGTACGTCAAGGGTCTGCCCCCCGAGCGCTGGTGGAGCAACCGCGACCGGGCCGCCGCGGTGGCGGTCGCCGCCCTCGGTTGCCTGCCGTCGGCCGCCCGGACCTCGGCCCTGCTCACCCGTCGGGACGTGCGCGACCGGTGGGGCGACATCCCGCTCGGCGAACTGATCAACATGTCCCGCGCCCGGGACCTGCAGTGGCTGGGGGACCTCGCCCGACGGCTCGCCGCCAAACTCCCCCGTGAGGGGCGGGACGGACAGTGGAGGCTGGTTGCCGGACTGCTCACCGAGGCCGGCGTCGCCCCGCCCACCGACGACGCGTTCGTCCGGGGATGGTTCGCACACCTCCAGGCGTGGCAGCCGAAGGACGAGCGCAGGCCGCTGCTCGAACGGCTGCGGGTCGACCCGTACCTCGACGCCCTGCTGCCCCGGATGTTCGAGGTGGACGGGCTCGGCGTCGAACTGGCCCGCAGCAGTTGGCACCAGGAGGAGCGACGCTGGGACCACCGGCCGGCGGTGCCGCACGTGCTGGTGGCGCTCGCCGCCGAGGGACGCGTCGACCGGACGGTGCTGCTCGACGGCGTACTGGGACGGTTCCTGCGCGGGGACAGGGTGTCCGCCCTGCGCGCCTTCGTGGTCCTGCACGACGAACTGGGACCGACCGAGGCAGAGCTGACCGCACGGGTCGTCCGCTACGTCCGGCTGCTGCCCGACGCCCACTCCACCGTCGCCACGCTCGCCCAACGGGCCCTGCGCCGGCTGGACAACAACGGCCGGTTGGAACTCGACACCCTGTTGCAGGGCAGCCGTCAACTCCTCGCCCGCCCGGAAAAGATGCTGGTCAAGGCACAGTTGAGTTGGCTGGACCGGGTCGCCAAACGTAACCCGGACCGGGTCGGCGAGGTGCTGGAGACGGTCGCGGTCGCCTTCGGACACGACGCCCTCGACGTGCAGGAGCGGGCGTTGACCATCGTGCTCCGGCACGTCGCCCGGACCGAGCCGCCGGTACGCGCCCGGCTCGCCGAGCTGGCCGGCGTACTGGCGGGCGACCTGCCGGGGCGGGCTGCCGCCGTACTCGGGGAGCCGGTGGCGGCGGTGGCCGTCGACGTACCGGCCGGGTGGGTGCTGGTTCCGATGCCGTCGGTGGCACCCATGCCGCCGCCGGTGACGGGGGTCGCCGAACTGGCCGAGGAGATCGGTGCGCTGCTGCACGACGAGGGTTCGATGGTCGGCTGGGAGCGGGTGCTCGCCGGAATCGTCGCCTGCCACGCCGACGATCCGGTGCTGCTGCGTGACGCGCTCGTGCCGATCCTCGACCGGTACGAGGTGCAGTTCCGGCCGGGGCAGACCTGGTGGGGCAGCCCCCGGCTGCGGCAACTGCTCGGTGAGGTGATCCGAGCCGCCGTACGCCCCGGGAACAGGCTCTCCGGCTGGGAACGCGGGGTCGGCATGGTCCGGGCGGCGCTCGGCGGTCCTCCGGCCGACCTGCCGGTCACCGGGTACGGGCCGGGGCCGCAGCACGCCCTCGCCCTCCGGATCGCCGAGACGGCGGTCTACACCCGGCACAGGCCGATCCCGATGCTGGTGTCGACACCGACCCGGGCCAACGGTCAGCTCGACGCGACGGTGTTGGTGCAACGGCTCGCGGAAGCCGAGCGGGCGGGTTGGCAGCCGTGGCGGTTCGACCTGGAGCAGGCCCTGCTGCGGCTGCCCCGCGAGATCGACGGCGACGCGCTGAGCCGGGCCGCCGGGCTGCGCACGCCGGCCGGTGTGCGGCTGTCCCGGTGGCTCACCGACGGCGGGGCACCGCAGCCGGGATCGGTCAGGGTGGACCAGCGGCGACCGCCGCTGCGGCGCTTCGACCACTGGGAGTTGAGCCATCTGCCCGAGCGTCGGGTGGTGGTCGGGCTGCGGCCCGGGGCGGTGGACTACGGGCCGTTCGCCCAGGAGATGTTCGAACTCGATCCGGCCGACCGGCCGGAGATCAAGCAGAGTGACCCGGAGTACCAGCTCTGGCCGGGGGTGCTGCCCAACCATCGCGAGGTGATCGCGGCCTGGGCGCTGCCCGCCTTCGCCGGGCTGGCCGACTGCGACCAGCGGGGAGCCGAACTGTTGCCGCTGCTCGCCGAGTCCGCCGGCCCGGTCGGCCCGGCGGTGGCGCTGGCGTTGGCGTACACGCTGGCGGCGCGGCACGAGGCGGACCGGGTCGCCGGGGTCGACGCCTTCCTCGCCCTGGCCGCCGTCGGGGACCTCGACGGGGCGGCGCTTGGCCGGGAACTCGGCGCGCTCGCGGCCGACGGCACGATCAAGCTGACCCGGGTGGTGGCGGGCCTGGCCGAGGCCGCTCGGGCCGGTGCTCGGGCGGATGTGTGGGCCGCGATCGAGGCGGCCCTGCCGGCGGTGCTGGCCGCCACTCCCCGCGGCGGACCGGACCTGCTCGCCCTCGGCGCCCAGACCGCGACCGCCACCCCCACCGCGAGCACGAGCGGTGTCACGAGCGGGAGCAACGCGACGGGCGCGAGCGGCGGCACGGGCGCGAGCGGCGGCACGAGTGGGACCGGGAGTGTGGGCGGCGAGGCGCACCAGGCCGAACCCGGGGCGCTGCGGGCCGCCCTGGCGGGGATCGCCGCGCGCGGCGGCAGCGGTCGGCTGGTGACCGAGGCCCGGCGCCTCGACCGGGTGCTCGCCGGGTAGCGACAGCGGGGCGGCTGGCGACGGGCAGGGTGGCGACAGCGGGGCAGGGTGGCGACAGGCCGGGGCGGGTGGCGACAGCGGGCAGGGTGGCGACAGGCCGGGGGAGGTGGCCACGGCCAGGGGCGGGTGGCGACCGCCGGGAACGGCCGGCCGGGTCGAGCTGGATGGTGATGAGTGGTGCGAGGGGACCATCCGGCCGACCCGGCCGCGCTCCGGTCAGGCCTCGGGTCGGGCCTGTTCAGCCCTCGGTCGGGCCTTGTTCAGACCTCGGTCGGTGTCTGGGCGTGGACGGTCACCGCGACCCGGTTCCACACGTTGATGGTGGCGATCGCGACCACCAGGTCGGCGAGTTCCTTCTCCGACCACACCTTGGCCGCCCCGTCCCAGACCTCGTCCGAGACACCGTGCTCGCCCAACCTGGTCACCTCGTCGGTGAGGGCCAGGGCGGCACGCTCCCGCTCGTCGAAGAGGGATGACTCCCGCCAGGCGGAGACCGCGAACAGCCGCCGACTCGACTCGCCCGCCGCCAGCGCGTCCCGACTGTGCATGTCGACGCAGAACGCACACCCGTTGATCATCGACGCCCTGAGCTTGACCAGCTCCAACACGGTGTGGTCGACGTTCTTCTGGACATAGCCCTCCAGCCCGGCCACCGCCCGGTACGCCTCCGGCGCCACCCGCCCGATATCCATCCGCTGCTGCACTCCGCACCTCCTCGACCCGCCGTCGCCGGCCCCTTGACCGCCGTACGGCACCGCTTTTGGTTGCGTCTCGTGGACGGGCGGGTCGGTGGGGACGTGACGGGACCGGGGTGTGATCCGGGTCATCCGGTCGTTCGCATCCAGTTCGGACATCGGTCACCTCCACCGCGTGGAGGAGCCACCTCCGGTCGATAGACAACCCTGGTCAACGCCCCACCGACCGTGGAGGAATCGAATGACCTCACTCGATCGACGTACCCTGTTGCGCGCCGGACTGGTCAGCGGCGCCGGACTCGCCGGCGGAGCGCTGCTCGGCGCGGCCGGTGCGTCCGCCGGCGGACCCGCCGCCCCGGCCTGGCGGCCCAGCGGGCGACCGGTGCTCACCCACGGCGTGCAGAGCGGCGACGCCACCGCCGACTCCGCGGTGGTCTGGACCCGGGCGGACCGGGCCGGTCGACTGCACGTCGAGGTCAGCCGCCGGCCCGACTTTCGCGGGGCCCGCCGGATCCGCGGGCCGCTGCTGGCCCCGTCCGGCGACTTCACCGGCAAGGTACGCCTGCGTGACCTGCCCGGCGGCGAGCGGCTGCACTACCGGGTACGGGTGGAGAGCCTGGATCGACCCGGCCTGCTCAGCGAGCCCCTGGTCGGGTCGCTGCGTACCGCCCCGGGGTCGGGGCGCCGGGCGGACCTGCGGTTCGTCTGGACCGGTGACATCGTCGGTCAGGGCTGGGGCATCGCGTCCGACTTCGGCGGCATGAAGATCTTCGAGTCGATGCGGGCGGTCCGGCCGGACTTCTTCCTGTGTAGCGGGGACACCGTCTACTCCGACGGACCGCTGGCCGAGACGGTGGCGCTGCCCGACGGGCGGATCTGGCGCAACCTGGTCACCCCGGAGAAGAGCAAGGTCGCCGAGACCCTGGCCGAGTACCGGGGGCAGTTCGCGTACAACCTGCTCGACGAACACCTGCGGGCGTTCGCCGCCGAGGTGCCGCAGATCAACCAGTGGGACGACCACGAGGTGACCAACAACTGGTACCCGGGGGAGATCCTCGCCGACGACCGGTACACCGAGAAGCGGGTCGACGTACTCGCCGGGCGGGCCCGGCAGGCGTTCCACGAGTGGCTGCCGACCCCGGGCGACGGGCGGCTCTACCGGAAGCTGTCGTACGGGCCGCTGCTCGACGTGTTCGTACTCGACATGCGGACGTACAAGGACGCCAACGACGGCAACACGTACGCCGATCCGAACCGGGGGCTGCTCGGGCGGGCCCAGCGGGAGTGGCTGATCCGGGAGCTGAAGCAGTCCCGGGCGACCTGGAAGGTGATCGCCAACGACCTGCCGATCGGGCTGGTCGTACCGGACGGGTCGACCGCTCAGGAAGGGGTGGCGCAGGGCGACAACGGGCTGCCCGCCGGGCGTGAACTGGAGTTCGCCGAGGTGCTCCGGGCGGCGCACCGCGGCGGCGTACGCGGGATCGTCTTCGTGACCGCGGACGTCCACTACACGGCGGCGCACCACTACGACCCGGCGCGGGCGGCGGTGCGCGACTTCACCCCGTTCTGGGAGTTCGTCTCCGGGCCGGCGCACGCCGGTGCGTTCGGCCCGAACGCGCTGGACGGGACGTTCGGCCCCAAGGCGGTCTTCGTCAACGCCCCGCCCGCGGCCAACACCTCGCCGGCCGACGGCTTCCAGCACTTCGGCGAGGTCACCATCAACGCCCACTCGGCGGACCTGACCGTCCACCTCCGCAACCGCAACGGCCACTCCCTCTGGTCCACCACCCTCCCCGCCCCCCGCTAACCGGCGCGTTGATCATGAAGTTAGCGACGGTTCGATCATCGTTCCGTGTTGCTAACTTCATGATCAACGCCCTGGGGGTGGGTGGAGGTGGGGTTAGTCGGGGGCGGGGTTGGGGGTGGGGCGGGTAGGGTGGGGGGACAGGCGATGATCTGGCTATCACCGGGGAGCCTCCGGAAGAAACGGTGGGATCCCGTGAGGGGTGCCGGCGGAGTAGAACCGGACGGGGCCGGCCCGTCACAGCCGACGAACGAGCGGGCGGTCGATCCTGACCGTCAAGCGGGGTGGTACCGCGGGTCCCGCGGCGCGTCGGCTGTCCGGCGTACCGTTTCGGGCTCGTCCTCGCAGTCCACTGACAGTGAGCTGCACCGAGGAGAGCGACCCCCGATGGCGTATCCCAAGCACGCGTCCGACAGCACGGGCGTACCGGCGAGCCCCGACCTGCCCGCGGTCGAGCGCCGCGTGCTGGAGCACTGGACCTCGGACAAGACGTTCGAGGCGAGCGTCGAGCAGCGACCGGCCGGCGACAACGGCGCCAACGAGTACGTCTTCTACGACGGCCCGCCGTTCGCCAACGGCCTGCCGCACTACGGCCACCTCTTCACCGGCTACGTCAAGGACGTGGTCCCGCGCTACCAGACCATGCGCGGCCGGCGGGTCGAGCGGCGGTTCGGCTGGGACACCCACGGCCTGCCCGCCGAGGTGGTCGCCGAACGGCAGCTCGGCATCACCACCAAGGCCGAGATCATCGACCTCGGGGTGGCGAAGTTCAACGACGTCTGCCGTACGTCGGTGCTGCAGTACACCCAGGACTGGGAGCGGTACGTCAACCGGCAGGCCCGCTGGGTCGACTTCGGCAACGACTACAAGACCCTCGACCTGGACTACATGGAAAGCGTCATGTGGGCCTTCCAGACCCTGCACAAGAAGGGCCTGATCTACGAGGGCTTCCGGGTCCTGGCGTACTGCATGCGCTGCGAGACGCCGCTGTCGAACACCGAGACCCGGATGGACGACGTCTACCGGGAGCGGCACGACCCGACGCTGACCGTCTGGTTCCAGCTCGACCCGACCGCCGACGGCCAGCCCGGCGAGAAGATCGGCGTCTGGACCACCACCCCGTGGACCCTCCCGTCGAACCTGGCGCTCGCCGTCGGCCCGGACATCGAGTACGCCGTACTCGAGCGCGACGGCCAGCGGTACATCGTCGGTGCCGCGCGCGTCGGTGCGTATGCCAAGGAGTTGGAGGGGTACACCCAGGTCGGCACGGTGTACGGCCGTGACCTGGTCGGACGCCGCTACACCCCGCTGTACGACTTCCTGGTCGAGCCCGCCGGACCGAACGCGTTCCAGGTGCTCGGGGCGGAGTTCGTCACCACCGAGGACGGCACCGGTGTGGTCCACCTCGCCCCGGCGTTCGGTGAGGACGACCAGAACGCCTGCAACGCCGCCGGCATCCCGACCATCGTCACCGTGGACGACCACGCCCGGTTCACCGCGCTCGTGCCGACGTACCAGGGCGAGCAGGTCTTCGACGTCAACAAGCCGGTGATCCGGGAGCTGAAGGACCGGGGGGTGGTGCTGCGGCAGGACACGTACACCCACTCGTACCCGCACTGCTGGCGCTGCGACACCCCGCTGATCTACAAGGCGGTGTCGTCCTGGTTCGTGGAGGTGACCCGCTTCCGGGACCGGATGGTCGAGCTGAACCAGGAGATCAACTGGACGCCGGGGCACGTCAAGGACGGGTCGTTCGGCAAGTGGCTGGCGAACGCCCGCGACTGGTCGATCAGCCGTAACCGGTTCTGGGGGTCGCCGATCCCGGTCTGGAAGTCCGACGACCCGAACTACCCCCGGGTCGACGTCTACGGCTCGCTGGACGAGATCGAGCGGGACTTCGGCGTACGGATCACCGACCTGCACCGGCCGGTGGTCGACGACCTGGTACGCCCGAACCCGGACGACCCGACCGGCAAGTCGACGATGCGCCGGGTGCCGGAGGTCCTGGACTGCTGGTTCGAGTCCGGGTCGATGCCGTTCGCCCAGGTGCACTACCCGTTCGAGAACCGGGACTGGTTCGAGGACCACTACCCGGGCGACTTCATCGTCGAGTACATCGGCCAGACCCGCGGCTGGTTCTACACCATGCACGTACTGGCCACGGCGCTGTTCGACCGGCCCGCGTTCCGTAACTGCCTGGCGCACGGCATCCTGCAGGGCGCCGACGGGCGCAAGATGTCCAAGAGCCTGAACAACTACCCGGACGTCTACGGCGTCTTCGACTCGTACGGGTCGGATGCGATGCGCTGGATGCTGATGTCCTCGCCGGTGCTGCGCGGCGGTGACATGCCGGTGACCGAGGTCGGGATCCGGGACGCCGTACGTCAGGTGCTGCTGCCGCTCTGGAACGTCTGGTACTTCTTCTCCCTCTACGCCAACGCCGACGGCTACGAGGCGAAGCGAGTTGAACCGGAATCAGCGGTCAGTCTGCTGGACCGGTATGTGCTGGCGAAGGCGGGTGAGCTGGTCGGCACCGTGCAGACCCAGCTCGACGAGTACGACATCTCGGGCGCCTGTGCCACCGTGCGGTCGTTCCTCGACGCGCTCACCAACTGGTACGTCCGCCGTTCCCGGGACCGGTTCTGGTCCGGCGACCGGCAGGCGTTCGACACCCTCTACACCGTGCTGGAGACGCTCTGCCGGGTGGTCGCACCGCTGGCGCCGCTGACCGCCGAGGAGATCTGGCGGGGGTTGACCGGTGAACGCTCGGTGCACCTGACCGACTGGCCGGACGCGGCCGAGTTCCCGGCCGACCACGACCTGGTCAGCGCGATGGACAACGCCCGTACGGTCTGCTCGGTGGCGCTGTCGCTGCGCAAGGCGAAGGGGCTGCGGGTACGCCTGCCGCTGTCGTCGCTGACCGTGGCCAGCTCGAACGCGAACGCCCTGGAACCGTTCGCCGACCTGATCGCCGACGAGGTCAACGTCAAGACGGTCCTGTTCACCACCGAACTGGCCGGCTACTGCGAGCAGGTCCTGACGGTGGTGCCCCGGGCACTCGGGCCGCGCATCGGCGGGCAGGTCCAGACGGTGATCAAGGCGGTCAAGGCGGGTGACTGGTCGCTGGTCGACGGTGCCCCGGTCGCCGCCGGGGTCACCCTCCAGGAGGGCGAGTACGAGCTGCGCCTGGTCGCCGCCGACGTCGAGCACTCGGCACCGTTGCCGGGTGGCGAGGGGGTGGTGGTGCTGGACACCACGGTCACCGCCGAACTCGCCGCCGAGGGACTGGCCCGGGACGTCGTACGGGTGGTGCAGCAGGCCCGTCGGGCGGCCGACCTGGACGTGTCGGACCGGATCGGGGTGGCCCTGTCGGCGTCCCCGGAGGTGGCGGCGGCGGTCGAGGCGTACCACGACTTCGTCGCGACCGAGGTGCTCGCCGATCTGATCACGGTCAACGCGACCACCGGCGAACTGCCGGGCGCCTTCACCGGCGAGGTCGGCGAGGGCGAGCCGGTCGCGGTGACCGTCCAACGCGCCTGAGCGAAGGGAAGGGCCCCTTCTCATCGCGTTCCGGGTGGGGAGGGGCCCTCCTCGACCACCGTCCGACCGCGCCCGGCAGCCGGGCGAGGCGTCGATGGCGGTGGTCGTGGAGGGGGTTGGCCGGCGGTCGGTGAGATGGAACGCTGGCGATGCTGAAGTCGGAGCGACTCTGGCCTACCATCGGTGCGGCGGCGAGGGCCGTCGCGACCGGTGGGCCCGGCGCTGACCAGGGGAGGCCGCGTGCCGCTGCTCTACACCGTCGGCAAAGTCACCGTCGGTACCGCGATGAACCTGGTGTGGCGGCCGACGGTCGAGGGGCTGGAGAACGTACCGACCAGTGGCGGCGCGATCATCGCGGGCAACCACCTCTCGGTTGCCGACGAGCTTTTCCTCGGCTCGGTGGTGCCCCGGCACATCTCCTTCTGGGCCAAGGCGGAGTACTTCACCGGGACCGGGTTCCGGGGCTGGCTGAGCCGGTCGGTGATCGGCGGGCTGGGCGCGATCCGGGTCGAACGCGGTGGCGGACGGGCCGCCCTCTCGGCCTTCGACGGGGCGATCCCGGTGCTGCGCGGCGGCGAACTGGTCGCGATCTATCCCGAGGGCACCCGGTCGCCCGACGGGCGCCTCTACCGGGGGCGTACCGGCACGGCCCGGCTGGCGATGGCGGCCGGGGTGCCGATCATCCCGGTCGGCATGATCGGGACCGACCGGGTCCAGCCCATCGGTGTCCGGGTGCCCCGGCCCAACGCCCGCGGCGTCGTGGTGCGTTTCGGCAAGCCGATCGACGTGAGCGGACGGCAGGACGACCGCACCACGCTGCGCGAGGTCACCGACGAGCTGATGGCCGAGATCCAACGGCTCACCGGCCAGGAGTACGTGCCTCGGTACGCCCCGGCGCGGGTGAGCCCGACCTCCGACCCCACCGACGGCTGACCACGATCCGGCCCGGTGCCGAACCGGCTCCGGGTCACGGTGCCTGCGACCCGCGTTCCTTCTCCTGGTCCCGGATCGCGGGTACGTCGTCGAGCCGGTCGAGTTGGCGCAGGGTGCGTACCAACCGGGGACTGCTGGGCAGGCGTTCCCGGTTGCGGTCGAGGAAGACCCAGTGCCCGGCGGTGTACGGGCAGGCGTTCTCGCCGAGGTGCTGCTTCGGGTCGTACCGGCAGCCCCCGCAGTAGTCGCTCATCCTGTTGACGTACGCCCCGCCGCCCACGTACGGCTTGGTGCTCAACTGGCCGAGGTCGGCGTACGGGTTCATGCCGACGACGTTGGCGGTCAGCACCCACTCGTGGCCGTCGACGAACGACCGCTGGAACCAGTCGACCACCTCCGACGGGCGCCACCCGCGCTGCAACGCGTAGTTGGCGAGAACCATGAGTCGGGGGACGTGATGGACCCAGCCCCGGTCCCGTACCCCGGCCAGGACGTCGGCGAGGCAGCGGGCCTGGACCGCGTCGGCGTCGAGATTGCCGAACCACGCCGGCAGCGATCTGCGGGCGCCGACCCGGTCGCCCCCACGGTGGCCGGCGTCGAAGTACCAGTAGAGGTGCCAGACGAAGTCCCGCCAGCCGAGAAGCTGACGGACGAATGCCTCCACACTGGATAGCGGCGCGTCCTGCTCCCGGTAGGCCTGCTCGGCGCCCCGGATCGCCTCCATCGGATCGAGCAGACCGAGGTTGAGCGACGGCGAGAGCAGGCTGTGCGCCATGAACGGGTCGGTGCCGAGCATCGCGTTCTCGTACGGCCCGAAACTCGGTAGCCGGTGCCGCAGGAAGTGCCGCAGCCGGTCGGTCGCCTCGGCCCGGGTGGCGGGGAACAGCCGGGGCCCGTCCCGGCCCACGAACCGGATGCCCTCCGCCGCCCACCGGTCCAGGTCGTACCGGACCTCCGCGTCGATGTCGTCCTCCTCCGGCAGCGGCGGTGGGGGGACGTCGAGGGGTTCGGACTCCTTCGGCGGCGGCTGCCGGTTGTCGGCGTCGAGGCTCCACCGGCCCCCGACCGGATCGTCGCCGTCGAGCAGCACCCGGTGCTGGCGGCGGGCGTGGCGGTAGAAGTCGTCCAGCCGCATCGCACCCCGCCGGTCGTCGGCCCAGGCGGTGAAGTCGGTGGTGCTGGTGACAAAACCGCGAGGCGGCAGCACGGTCACCCGCTCCAGGGACCGCACCAGGTCACGGGCTCGACGCGAGGTCGGGTGGCAGACCTCGACCGGTTCGGGGACCTGCCGCAGGCCATCCCGGTACGTCTCCGCCCGTACATAGGTTGCCTGGTCGCCAAGCTCGGCGGCCCGGTGCCGGAGCGCGGACAGGATCAGGTGGGCCTTCTGCCGGTGGAACGCGCGGCGGCGGAACACCGCTTTCGACTCGATCAGGAGTACCTGCTGGTCGTGGTCGTCGAGGAAGTGCGGCCCGAGTTGGTCTGCGAAGATCCAGCGCCGCGACATGACCCGATTCTGCCCGGCGTGGCTGTGTTCACCCGTAGCCCGCCCGTGGATCAGCTGTGTCTCCGGTCACATGAAGTATGGTCATTCGTGACGGATGATCTCGGTCCGGAGTCGGGCCAGCAGGTCCGCACTGTCCTGTACCGACAGTTGGGTGAACAGGACAGTGCCGAGGCTGCCGTGGTCGGCCCAGGAGCAGATCACGACGTCACTGCGTCCGGCCTGACCGACGCCGCAGCGCTGGAACTCGCCCCGTACCCCGGTGTCGATCGGCTGGACATCGCTCAGCGCGTACTCGTTGCCGAGTTGCGCCATCGCGGCGTCGAGATCCTGTTCCGGGTTCCACCGGAAGCCCGTGCTGCCGAAGATGGTGACGACCTTCTCGTTCGGGTCGGTGTAGACCCCGGCGAAGGTGTCGCCGAACAGATCACTCGTGGCCATCTGCTCCCTGAGCTGGTCGGTGAGCTGCTCGCTGGCCCTGTCCTCCCGCTTGTGCAGGTCGAACACCTCGGCCGGCAGGGTGGCGGTGACCGGGTACTGCTCCCACATCGGCTTGGCGTACCAGCCCGGCACCCCGCAGCAGCAGGCAACGCCGAGCAGCGACAGCACCAGCATCACCCTCGGCCAGCGCCGCCGGCGCCGACCGGTCACCGCCACGTACCCGGGCGGCGCCTGCCATCCCGGCGGCGGCGCGGCGGTGGGGCCCCGGCCGGGCGGCGGATCGTCGCGGCGTCCGCGCCGGGCCCTCGCCGGCACCTTGGCCACCGGGACGGGTGCCGGGGCCGGCGGCCGACCGGACCGGGCCGGCGGGGGAGGAGGCGGCGGCGGGGGAACGGCGGCCGGCGGGGCCGGCGGCGGGCCCGCCGAGAACGGCCGGGTCGCGGGGTACGGACGCACCGGCGGATGCGGCGAAACCGGCGGGTACGCCTGCGCCGGCGCCCCGGCCCGGTACGGCTCGCCCCCCGCCGTCGGTCGGTACGGCTCCGCCGGCGAGACCGGCTGGTACGGCTCTGCCGGCGAGACCGGCTGGTACGGCTCTGCCGGCGAGACCGGCTGGTACGGCTCTGCCGGCGAGATCGACGCCACGTGTGCCGCCCACGGCTCCGGATCCGCCGCCGCCCACGGGTCGACCGGGGTGTCCCGGTCCGGGATCTCCTGACCGTGGTGGCTGTGCCCGTGGCCACCCTGGTCGTGCTGTCCCTGACCGTGGTGACCCTGCCCCGGATGGCCCTGGTCGCGGTGGTCCGGTTCGACGGCCGGTAACCGCAGGGTCGGGTTGCGGGGGGCCGGCACGCCCCGATTCCCGCCGCCCAGGGAACGGCGTTTCTTCGGCGCCGGTGGAGGAACCGCCGCCGATCCGGTCCAGCGCGGCGGCGCCGGCTCGGTCACCGGCTCGTCCGTAGCGGATGCTGTCGTCTCCCGGACCTTCGTCGGGGGCGTGGCTGGCGCTTCCGGGGTCTCAGCCCTGGTCGGAGGTGTGTCCGGCGAGGCTTCGGGGGTCTCCACCTTTGTCGGGGGCGTGTCCGGCGACGTTTTCGGGGTCCCCGCCTCTGTCGGTGGCTGGTCCGTGGGGGCGTCGGCTGTTGGTGTCCCGGTCGGGCGGGTGTCCGGGCCGGTCGGTGGCTCCGGGTCCGCGGTGGCGGTCGGCTCGGCGGGCCGCCGCTCCGGTTTCGGGGCGGGGACCGATGGCTCGGACGGTCGGGACTGGCCTGCCGGTGGGGTGACTTCCGGCTGTGGCTCCGGCATCGGGTTGTGCTCCTCTCGCGCGCCCGTACGAGGGTAGTAGCGGCGGGCCACTGCGGCATCGACGGCCACCGGGGCATCAACCTCCACGCGCTTCGGCGACTTACGCGGCCCGCCGGGCATATGGCAACCGGTCGGCCGGGCGCGCCGCGTACCCTTGGCGGTCATGAGCGTCCCGACGACCACGACCGGCCACAGCAACAGCATCTGGCCGCAGCTCGAGCCACTGTTGCCGAAGGTGAGCAAGCCCATCCAGTACGTGGGCGGCGAACTGGGGGCGGTTGTCAAGGAGTGGGAGTCGGCGACCGTACGCTGGGCGCTGATGTATCCGGACGCGTACGAGGTGGGGCTGCCCAACCAGGGCGTGCAGATCCTCTACGAGGTGCTCAACGAGCAGCCCGACGTGCTCGCCGAGCGGACGTACGCGGTCTGGCCCGACCTCGAGGCATTGATGCGCGAGCACCGGGTGCCGCAGTTCACCGTCGAGGCGCACCGGCCGGTCGGCACCTTCGACCTGTTCGGCATCTCGTTCAGCACCGAACTGGGCTACACCAACCTGCTCACCGCGATCGACCTCGCCGGCATGCCGATGCTCGCCGCCGACCGGACCGACAACGACCCGGTGATCGTGGCCGGTGGGCACGCCGCGTTCAACCCGGAGCCGATCGCCGACTTCATCGACGCGGCGGTCCTCGGCGACGGTGAGGAAGCCGTACTCGAGATCACCGCGATCGTGCGGCAGTGGAAGAACGAAGGATCTCCGGGCGGGCGCGACGAGCTGCTGCTGCGGCTCGCCCGGACCGAGAGCGTCTACGTACCGAAGTTCTACGACGTCGACTACCTGCCCGACGGCCGGATCCAGCGGGTCGTGCCGAACCGGGCGGACGTGCCGTTCCGGGTACACAAGCGCACGACGATGGACCTCGACGCGTGGCCGTACCCGAAGAAGCCCCTGGTCCCGCTCGCCGAAACGGTGCACGAGCGGTACGCGGTGGAGATCTTTCGGGGTTGCACCCGGGGTTGCCGGTTCTGCCAGGCCGGCATGATCACCCGCCCGGTACGCGAGCGGTCGATCACCACGGTCGGGCAGATGGTCCGGGACGGGCTGGAGTTCTCCGGCTTCTCCGAGGTCGGTCTGCTCTCGCTCTCCTCGGCCGACCACTCCGAGATCGGCGACATGTGCTCCGGCCTGGCCGAGCAGTACGCCGGCACCAACGTCTCGCTCTCGCTGCCCTCCACCCGGGTCGACGCGTTCAACATCGACCTGGCCCAGGAGCTGTCCCGCAACGGCCGTCGCACCGGGCTGACCTTCGCACCCGAGGGCGGCTCGGAGCGGATCCGCAAGGTGATCAACAAGATGGTGTCGGAGGAGGACCTGATCCGCACCGTGGTCACCGCGTACACCAACGGGTGGCGGCAAGTGAAGCTCTACTTCATGTGCGGGCTGCCGAGCGAGACCGACGAGGACGTACTCCAGATCGCCCGGCTCGCGCACGAGGTGATCAAGGCCGGGCGGGCGGCGACGGGGTCGAAGGACATCCGCTGCACCGTCTCCATCGGCGGTTTCGTACCCAAGCCGCACACCCCGTTCCAGTGGGCGAAGATGGAGACGCCGGAGGTCATCGACAACCGCCTCCGGCTCCTCAAGCAGGCGATCAACTCCGACCGGTCGCTGGGCCGGGCGATCAGCTACCGCTATCACGACGGCGAGCCGTCGCTGATCGAAGGGCTGCTCTCCCGTGGTGACCGCCGGGTCGGCGCGGTGATCCGCCGCGTCTGGGAGGGCGGCGGCCGGTTCGACGGCTGGAGCGAGCACTTCTCCTACCAGCGCTGGGTGACCGCCGCCGCCGAGGTCCTGCCGACCTTCGGTGTCGACCTGGACTGGTACACCACCCGCCAGCGCGAGGAGCTGGAGGTCCTGCCCTGGGACCACCTCGACTCCGGCCTGGACAAGGACTGGCTCTGGCAGGACTGGCAGGACTCGATGTCCGAGTTCGAGCAGGATGACTGCCGGTGGACCCCGTGTTTCGACTGCGGCGTCTGTCCCTCAATGGACACCGAGATCCAGATCGGGCCGACCGGCAAGAAACTGCTGCCGCTCACCCCGCTCAACTCCGGGCTGCGAGCGCCGGCCGGCGCCTGACCAGGGCTGCCGCCGGCCGCCGCAGGCCGTACCCATCCGAGCCGGACGGGCCACGCCCGCTCGGCCGCCACACCGAGGAGCACCACGATCAGCAAGAAAAACCAGCCAGAGGGTGGTCAGGCGCCGGTCGTACAGCGGATCCGGATCAGGTACGCCAAGCGCGGGCCGCTCCGGTTCACCTCGCACCGCGACTTCGCCCGCGCGTTCGAGCGGGCCCTGCGCCGTGCCGGCGTACCGGTGGCCTTCTCCCAGGGCTTCACCCCACACCCCAAGATCTCGTACGCCAGCGCGGCACCCACCGGTACCGCGAGCGAGGCGGAGTACCTGGAGGTCGGGCTGCAGGCCGAGGTCGACCCGGAGGCACTGCGGGTCGCCCTCGACGCCTCCCTGTCGCCCGGACTCGACGTGATCGAGGTGGTGGTCGCGCACGGCGGCAGCCTGGCCGACCGGATCGACGCCTCGCACTGGCGGATCGAGTTGCCGGGGATCGGGCCCGACGTGGCACGGCAGGCGGTGGAGAAGTTCCGGGCCTCGTCCGAGGTACTGGTCGAGCGCCTGACCAAGCAGGGCCGGCGTACGTTCGACGCCCGGGACGCAGTCAGCAGGCTCGATGTGATCGACCAGACTGGGGCACCTTCCGAGGTCGCGGGCGTACCGTGTGCGATACTCGACCTAGTCATACGGCAGGTCACTCCGTCCGTACGACCCGATGACGTCCTTTCCGGCCTCCGCGTGGTGGCCGACCTGGAGCCGCCGGTGCCGCCAAGGGCTACCCGGCTGGCGCAGGGCAGTTTGACCGCGCACGGGGCGATCGCGGATCCGTTGGAGGCGGACCGCGACGGGGCAACCATCGGTGAACGCTGATCGATTCCGGCCAGCGCTCAAGTGTTAGCCAGACTTCGGTAGTCGTGCACCTGGACGCGCTGCCGGAAACACCTTTGCGGCAACCCTGCGTGGCAGCGCTCACCCGCGCCCGGGGCAGCCAGAACTGGAGAACGTCCAATGCTCGACAACGAGCCCGAGGGCGGCGAACGGACCGGCTCCCAGCCGGCCGGTGACCCCGCCGAGACCAACGACACCACGCCCGTGCGGCGCACCCGTACCACCAGGCGGCGAACGCCGTCGGCCACCGCCGAGACGACGGAGGGCGGCGCTCCGGTGGAGGCACCGGGCGAGGCCCGTACCGGCTCCGACGAGGCACCGCAGGCCGAGGTCTTCGCCCCGGTCGCCGGAGACACCGAGCCGGCGCCGAAAGTCACCCGGCGACGTCGAAAGGCGACCACCGCCGACAAGCGGGACGAACCGCCGGCGGTTGTCGGTGAACTCGGCGCGGGCGGCGAGGCCGACCCCGAACTGACCGCCTCCGGCGGAGACTCCACCCAGCTCACGGGCACCGCACCGGTCGACAGCCCCACCCCGGCCGAAGAGCCCGAGCCCACCCCGCCGGTCAAGGTCACCCGTACCCGGCGGCGCAAGGCCGTACCGGCGGCGGTCGAGGCCGAGAACATCCCCGCCGAGCCCGAGGTGACCGCGGTGACGCCGCCGGTCGCCCCGCCCGCAGCCGAGCAGGCCGCCCCCGCCACCGACGCGGAGCAGGTGCCGCCGGGTGTCGCCGTACCGCCGACCGCCGAGACCGCACCGAGCGGCCCCGACCTCGCCGAGCCGGCCGAGGAGGAGGTGCCGCGCACCCGTCGTCGTCGCGCCGCCCTCTCCGCCCCCACCGTGCTGTTCATGGCCCCCGAGCCGGAGATCCCGCCGTCGCGGCCGACCACTCCGCCACCGGCGGTGCTGATCGAGCCGGTCGTCGCGCCCACCGACAACGAGATCATGGCCGAGGAGATCGAGGCCGAGCCGGTCGAGACCTCCCGTCGCAGGCGGCGCGGGCGCCGTACCGGTGAGCCGACCGAGCAGGTCGTCGACCTGGTCGAACCCGCCACCGACGCCGCCACCGACGGTGAGTCGGAGCCGGTCGACCTGGACGAGGACGACGAGGACGAGGACGACGAGGCCGGTGGCCGCCGCCGTCGCCGTCGCGGACGTCGGGGTCGGGGCCGGGGCAAGGGCCCGACCGACGAGCTCGAAGACGAGGAAACCGAGGAACCGGCGCAGGCCGACGCCGAGGCCGAGGCGGAAGACGACGAGGACGACGACACCGAGGGGGGCGACGGGCTGACCCGTCGTCGCCGTCGCCGCCGCCGCAAGGGCGCCGGGGACAGCCCCGAGGGTGGTGCGAGCGCCGACGACGGCGTACACACCGTCGTCAAGATCCGTGAGCCCCGCCGGACCTCCGACGAGGTGCAGGGTGTCTCCGGGTCGACCCGGCTGGAGGCGAAGCGGCAGCGCCGGCGCGATGGGCGCGAGCAGCGCCGTACCCGGCCGCCGATCCTGAGCGAGTCGGAGTTCCTGGCCCGCCGCGAGGCGGTCGACCGGGTGATGGTGGTCCGTCAGCGCGGCGACCGTACCCAGATCGCCGTGCTCGAGGACGGGGTGCTGGTCGAGCACTACGTCACCCGGGCCACCTCCGGCACCATGGCCGGCAACGTCTACCTGGGCAAGGTGCAGAACGTCCTGCCCAGCATGGAGGCGGCGTTCGTCGACGTCGGGCGCGGCCGCAACGCCGTCCTGTACGCCGGTGAGGTCAACTGGGACATGAGCGGCCTGGAGGGACGGGCCCGCTCGATCGAGCACGCGCTGCGCTCCGGCGACTCCGTGCTGGTCCAGGTGACCAAAGACCCGATCGGTCACAAGGGCGCGCGGCTGACCAGCCACATCGCCCTCTCCGGTCGGCACCTGGTCTACGTACCGAACGGCAACGCCTCCGGGATCAGCCGCAAGCTGCCGGACAACGAGCGCAAGCGGTTGCGCGACGTACTCAAGAAGCTGGTCCCGGACGGCGCGGGCGTGATCGTCCGGACCGCCGCCGAGGGCGCCAGCGAGGACGAACTCGCCCGCGACGTCAAGCGGTTGCAGGCGCAGTGGGAGGACATCCAGGCCCGGGCCGCCGAGGGCGGTGCTCCTGCTCCGCTCTACGAGGAGCCCGACCTGGTCATCCGGGTGGTCCGCGACCTGTTCAACGAGGACTTCCAAGAGCTGTTGGTGCAGGGCGACGAGGCGTACAGCCAGGTCGAGTCGTACCTGGCGCACGTCTCGCCGGACCTGGTGGCCCGGTTGCACCGGCACACCGGTACGGGCGACGTCTTCGTGGAGCGGCGGATCGACGAGCAGATCCTCAAGGGCCTGGACCGCAAGGTCTACCTGCCCTCCGGTGGTCACCTGGTGATCGACCGGACCGAGGCGATGACCGTCGTCGACGTCAACACCGGCAAGTACACCGGTGCCGGCGGCAACCTCGAGGAGACGGTCACCCGGAACAACCTGGAAGCGGCCGAGGAGATCGTCCGCCAGCTCCGGTTGCGGGACCTCGGCGGCATCGTCGTGATCGACTTCATCGACATGGTGCTGGAGTCCAACCGTGAGCTGGTGCTGCGCCGGCTCACCGAGTGCCTCGGCCGGGACCGGACCAAGCACCAGGTCACCGAGATCACCTCGCTGGGTCTGGTGCAGATGACCCGTAAGCGGATCGGTGCCGGGCTGCTGGAGGCGTTCAGCGAGACCTGTGACTGCTGCAAGGGCCGTGGCGTGATCATCCACACCGAGCCGGTGCCGGAGAAGCGTCCCCAGGCCAGCGCGAACGGCGGCGGCGACCGGGTGAAGGCGGTCGCCTCGGCGACCGTACCGAGCACCACCGCCGCGTCGGCCGCTCCGGCGACCGAGGCGGCACCGGCGGTCAGCCGGCGTACCCGGGCCCGCAAGAGTGCGGCACCGGAGCGGGTTGCGGTCGAGATCGCCGACTCCGACGAGATCGACACCATGGGGTACGACCTGTCGCGTTACGAGGTCGACACGACCGAGGCGCCGGACGACACCGACGCCGGCTCGACCGGGTCCGCCCGGTTGGCCGGTGCGGACGACCCGGACGCGTTGGGCGAGAGCGGAGAGCTCGACGAGGACGGCGAGCCGACCGAGGGTGGTGCCGGTGGCCGGCGGCGGTCGCGTCGCGGTGGCACGCGGCGGCGTACCCGTCCCTGACCCCCACCCGATCGACGTCGGGCGCCGATCTGATCGATCTTGTGCTCCGCACCGGTTGCGTACGACGCGCCGGTGCGGTGCACTAGGGGCCGAGCGCTGAGAAGGCCCCTTCCAGGCCAAAATGCGACTGGAAGGGGCCTTTTACCATCCGCACCCCCTCGCGAGGAGATCAGATGCGACGCCCGCTGCCGGCCGCCGTCATCACCACCGCCGCCCTCACCGCCGTCCTGCTGATCGGCTCCGGCTGCGCCGCCGAGCGTCCGAAGTCGGAGGGGCAGGCCCCGTCGGGTACGGCCGCTCCGACCGTCTCGGGTTCCGCGGAGCCCGGCGCCGGTGCCTCTCCCGGTGCCAGTGGCATGCCCCCGGCCCGTTCGAGCGAGGCACCCGGCGGTGCCACCGGTGGGCCCGGTGTCCCGGCGCCACCGCCGCCGGCGTTGCCCCCGGCCGGCGGCAACGCCAAGGAGGTCTGCGCGGCGGCCCTGAAGACCAACACCGACCTGGGTACGGCCTTCATCACCGAGATGGTGACGGTGATGCAGGCGACCAGCGACGGCGACACCGCCGCGGCGACGGCTGCCCGGGGTCGGGCGGAGAAGGGGCTGGCCGACTGGACGGCCGCGCTGCGCGGGCACGCCACGAAGGCCACCGACGCCACGCTGAAGAGCACCCTCGGCGAGCTGGCGACCCAGGTCAGTACGATGAAGCCCGAGGCGAACTCGATCGACGAGATCAAGCTCGAGTCGCTGAACGAGCGCATCGGCCAGCTCTGCCAGAGCTGAGCCGTCGGGGCCCGGTTTGGGCGCCCGACACCCCATGGCGTACGCTAGCCTGCGGCGCACCTTTGGCGCCAAGCTCTCGCGTGCCCGCCCCCGCATTCGTGCGGCCGAGGTGAGCAGCCGCGAACAGCATCCCAACGCCTCAACGACAGGGAGTCCGCCTCCGATGTACGCGATCGTCAAGACCGGCGGCAAGCAGTACAAGGTCGCCGAGGGCGACGTGATCGAGGTCGAGAAGCTCGTCGGTGAGCCTGGCGACGCGGTGACGCTCTCCGCGGTGCTTCTCGTCGACGGCACCGACCTGGTGACCGACGCGGCCAAGCTCGCCAAGGTCGCGGTTTCCGGCGAGATCGCCGCCCACACCAAGGGCCCGAAGATCCGGATCCACAAGTTCAAGAACAAGACCGGTTACCACAAGCGTCAGGGGCACCGTCAGCCGCTGACCCAGGTCAAGGTGACCGGAATCTCCAACGGTAAGTAAGCAGTCGGCGGCAGGGTAAGAGTCCAGCGGAAAGTTAGGTCGTCCTCAGATGGCTCACAAAAAGGGTGCGTCCAGCTCGCGCAATGGTCGCGACTCCCAGGCGCAGCGGCTCGGTGTCAAGCGGTTCGGTGGCCAGGTGGTCAGCGCCGGGACGATCCTGATCCGGCAGCGCGGCACCAAGTTCCACCCCGGCGACCTGGTCGGGCGCGGCGGCGACGACACGCTCTTCGCCCTCGCCCCGGGTGCGGTCCAGTTCGGCACCAAGCGTGGCCGCAAGGTCATCAGCATCGTGCCGGCGGCACAGTAGTTAGCTTCTCCAATCGGCGAAGCGGGCCGCGGACCTGAGTGTCCCGGCCCGCTTCGCTGTTTGCGTCACGGGCCGATGCCGCGTCACGCGTAGCCGATGTCGCGTCGCGCCTCGATGTCGCGTCACGAGCCGATCGACGCGTTCCGTGGCAGGCTTGTTCAGGCGTGGTACGAGACCGGGCCGATGTCGCGGGTCGGTGGTTGTCGCGGGGATGGGCCCCGCGGAGAGGATTGGCGTCGTGATTACCTTCGTTGACCGGGTCGTCCTGCATCTGCGGGCCGGCGACGGCGGGCACGGCTGCGTCTCGATCCACCGGGAGAAGTTCAAGCCGTTCGGTGGCCCGGACGGCGGCAACGGCGGCCACGGCGGCAGCGTGTCGCTGGTCGTCGACCCGCAGGTGCACACCCTGCTCGACTTCCACTTCCGGCCGCACATCAAGGCCGACAACGGCAAGGGCGGCGCCGGTTCCAACCGTGACGGCGCCAACGGCGGCGACCTGGTCCTCAAGGTGCCCGCCGGCACCGTGGTGCTGAGCACCACCGGCGAGGTACTGGCCGACATGACCGGCGCCGGCACCACCTTCGAGGTCGCCCGCGGCGGACGCGGCGGACGCGGCAACGCGTCGCTGGCCAACGCCCGACGCAAGGCTCCGGGTTTCGCCGAGCTGGGTGAGCCGGGCGACGAGATGGACGTCGTGCTGGAGCTCAAGAGCGTCGCCGACGTCGGCCTGGTCGGCTTCCCCTCGGCCGGCAAGTCCTCGCTGATCTCGGTGATCTCGGCCGCCAAGCCGAAGATCGCCGACTACCCGTTCACCACCCTGGTGCCGAACCTCGGCGTGGTCCGGGTGGAGAACCACACCTTCACCGTCGCCGACGTACCGGGGCTGATTCCGGGCGCGGCCAGCGGCAAGGGGCTCGGACTGCAGTTCCTGCGGCACATCGAGCGCTGCTCGGTGCTGGCACACGTGGTCGACACCGCGACCCTGGAACCGGGCCGGGACCCGCTCGCCGACATCGACGCCCTCGAGCTCGAGTTGGCCGAGTACGGCGGACTGGCCGACAAGCCCCGGATCGTCGTACTGAACAAGGTGGACGTGCCCGACGGGAAGGACCTGGCCGACATCACCCGGGCCGACATCGAGGCCCGGGGTCTGCAGGTCTTCGAGGTGTCGGCGGCGACCCGGGTCGGGTTGCGGGAGCTGACCTTCGCCATGGCGGAGTTGGTCGAGCAGTCCCGCGCCGCGGCGCCGGTGCTCGAACCGACCCGGATCGTGCTCCGCCCGGTAGCGGTGGACGACGCCGGGTTCACCATCGAGGCCACCTCGGACGGGGCGTTCGTGGTGCACGGCCCGCGCCCGGAACGCTGGGTACGGCAGACGAACTTCGACAACGACGAGGCGGTCGGCTTCCTCGCCGACCGGCTGGCCCGGCTGGGCGTCGAGGAGAAGCTGGCCAAGGCCGGTGCCGTCTCGGGCAGCCTGGTTCGGATCGGCGTACGCGAGTTCGACTGGCAGCCGACGCTCTACGCCGGTGCGGACTTCACGCCCGGTAACCGGGGCACCGACATCCGGCTGGAGACCCAGTCGTCGCGTCCGTCGGCCTCCCAGCGGTTGGCCGCGCGCAAGGCCCGGCGGGTGCGTTCGGACGAGGAGTCGCAGGCGGCGCTGGCCGCGGCGGCTGCCGCCAACCTCGACGACGCGCCGGTGACCGTCGGCGGCGGGGACAGCACCGCCGACTAGACGGATTCGCGCTCTATCGGCGCCACTTTCGGGAAACCTGGGCGAAATGCCGCCTGATTACCCTGAGTGGATGTTGATCGAGTCTCGTCCATGCTCCGATCCGGAACTCGTCGCCCTGGTCACCGCACAGCAGCGGGAGCTGCGTGAGGCGAACCGGCCGGTCGGCGTCGGCGCGGTGGACGACTCCTTTCCCGCCCCCGACGACGTACGGCACCTGGTTGGCGTGGTCAACGGGCGTGCGGTGGCCTGCGGGGCGATCCAGTCCATCGATCCCGACATCGCCGAGATCCGGCGGATGTACGTCCGACCGGCCCACCGCAGGCGTGGTGTGGGGCGGCAGCTCCTCGCCGCCCTGGAGGACCTGGCCTTCTGGGCCGGTCACTCCGTGTTGCGCCTGGAGACCGGGACGTACCTGCCGTCGGCGTTGGCGCTCTACCGCTCGTCCGGCTACACCGAGATCCCGGTCTACGGCCGGTACGTCGGCAACCCGTACAGCGCCTGCTTCGAGAAACGGATCTTGGTTGCGGCTTGACCCGGTGTACGGGGGCCCGTACACCGGGTTGCTGCTCTTCAGGTGAGCAGGCCGATCGCGCGCTTGGCCCGGTGCACGGTGTCGGTGGCACCGTCGCGGGCCCGTTCGGCGCCCTCCGCCAGCACCCGCCGGACGTAACCGGGGTCGCGGGTCAGCTCGGCGTGACGGAGTTGGATCGGTCGCAGCAGAGCCTCGACCGCCTCCGCGACCGCCCGCTTGAGTTTGCTGTACGAGGTGAACTCGTCGGCGAGAGCATCCGGGCGGGCGTCCACGCAGGCGGCGAGGATCTCCAACAGGTTCGCCAGGCCGGGCCGGTTCTCCGGGTCGTACGCGACACCCCGGCCCGAGTCGGTGACCGCGCGGGTCACCTTGCGCCGGATCACCTCGGGCGGGTCGAGCAGGAAGATGGTGCCCGCGTCCGCGCTGGTGGTCTTGCCCATCTTGGCGGTCGGGTCGCTCAGCTCCATCACCCTGGTGGCCACCTCCGGGTGGACGGCACGCGGCACGGTGAAGGTCTCCCCGTAGCGGGTGTTGAACCGGATCGCCACGTCCCGGGCGAGTTCGAGATGCTGGCTCTGGTCCTCGCCGACCGGCACCTCCTCGGCGTCGTGCAGCAGGATGTCGGCCGTCATCAGCACCGGGTACGTCAGCAGGCTCAGCCGTACGTGCTGTTGCTGGGCGGCGGACTGCTCCTTGAACTGGATCATCCGCTGGGCCTCGCCGACACCGGTGGCGCACTCGAGCAGGAAGTGCAGTTCGGTGTGCTCCGGCAACTGGGACTGGACGTAGAGGATGGCCCGGTCCGGGTCGAGCCCGGCGGCGAGCAGCATGGTCGCCTGTTCCAGGGTCCGCTCGCGTACCCGGGCCGGTTCGTGGGCGACGGTGAGCGCGTGCAGGTCGGCGAGGAAGACGATGGTCTCGGCCCGGTACTGGGCGTCGACCACCGGGCGGATCGCGCCGAGCAGGTTGCCCAGGTGCAGTGAACCGGTGGGTTTGAGGCCGGTCAGCCGGCGTTTCGGCACGGTCCGGGTGATCGTCGGGGTCGCGGTCATCGGGGGCTCCTTCGGGAGTACGTCGACCTGCCCGTCCCGGGTGCGCATACGTCAACGGCCGCCCGGGTGGGGCGGCCGTGGTGCTGTCTCGGGGTGCGCGGATGCGTGGCCGCCCGTCAGGGGGCCCGCCAGCCGTTTGTTGTCATCCGCACCCGGCCAGCTTAACCCACCCGATCGGATCACCCGTGCGGGTGGCCGGACCGCTCGTGCGGGTGGCCGGACCGGATGCCCCGTAACGCCGTGCCCGGGTGATCGTTTCTCCGATCGTGAGGAGCTGATCGGGTCGGCGAGCATCGGAGGGATCCGTGGGCAGCCGCGCCGCCGTGGCCTGGTTGAGTCGACGTGACCCCGGCTACCGGATCATCCGCCGTGCCGTACGCCTGACGCTCATCGGTGTCCTGGTCTTCTACAGCGGGATCTACCTGGTCGACAGCACCACCCTGGCGCTCTACTCGGTCTTCACCGTCTTCGCCGTCGGGGTGCTCGGCCAGTTGCCGGCCACCCCGAGGGAGCGGGCCCGGGTGCTGATCGCCGCCCTCCCGGTGACCTGGGTGCTGGTGGTCGCCGGCACCCTCCTGGCCGGCAGCATCTGGGCGGCGGCGGCCGGCATGGTGGTGGTCGGATTCGTGGTCGCCTTCATCGGTGTCGGCGGGCCACGCCTGGCCGGGGTGGCGGCCGGGCTGCAACTGTTCTACATCCTGTCCTCCTTCGGCCCGTACGCGCCCGACACGCTGGGCGAGCGACTGGGCGGGATCACCGCGAGTACGTTGCTGCTGATCCTCGCCGAGTTGGTGCTCTGGCCCGACCGGGTGACCCCGGTGTCCTATCCGAAGCGGCTCGCCATCGCGGCGGACGCCGTCGCGGACTTTCTCGACGTGCTCGCCGACGCGCTGTCCGGACGGGTCGATCCGGGGCCGGAGACCTCCCGGCGGCAGGCCCGGGCGGGTCGGGCGGTGGACCGGTTGGCGTTCGAGGAGTTGCCGGCGACCGAGCGACCGACGTCGGCGGGCCGTCGGGACCGGGCGATGCGCGATGCCGCGGTGGCGTTACGGGAGGCGTTGGACTTCGGCGACCGGCTGGCCGTCGACGCGGCGCTGCCGGGAGCGTCCGCCCCGGTCGGCTCGCCGCCACCGCCGGGTGCGCCGGGAATCCCGGACAGCGATCTGGACTGGCTGCTGCGTCAGGGGGCGGACCAGATCCGGGCGGCCGGCCGTACCCTCGTCGGGCAGGGGCGGCGGGACGACGAGGCGGAGCCGCTGCGGCTGCACCGGTTGATCGAGGAAATCTGGGCCCGCCCGCGCGGCGAGGCGTTCCAGGAGCCGGGCCTGGGCCGGTTGTGGCTGGACGCGATCGTCCTGCGGGTGGTCGAACAGGCGCCGATCCTGAACACCGCGGCCCGGATCGTCGCCCGGCTGCCGATCACGCGGGTGCCACCGCAGCCCGGCCAGCGACACCACCCCTTCGAGTACGCCCGCCGTCCGATGCTCGCGCTCTACTGGCAGCGGTACCGGGTGCACCTGACCCCGCGTTCGGTGCACTTCCAGGGGGCGGCGCGGATCGCCCTGGCGCTGGCGGCGGCTCGGGTGGTGGCCGGTTACCTGAACCTCGACCACGGTTTCTGGGTCCTGCTGGCCACCCTGACCCTGTTGCGTACGTCCGCCGCCGACACCCGTACGACATTGCGGCCGGCGGTGATCGGCACCGTGCTCGGTGCCACCGCCGGTGCGGGGCTGCTGCTGGTCACCGACCGGCCGGAGGTGTACCGGGGAGTCCTGCCGGTGGCCATGGTGCTGGCCTTCGCGGTCGGCCCGCTGCTCGGGCTGGCCTGGGGGCAGGGCTTCGTCACCCTGCTGCTCACCGCCCTGTTCGCCCAGATCGGCCCGGCGAGCCTGCGGATCGTGCAGGCCCGGTTCACGGACGTGCTGGTCGGCGCGGTGATCGGGGTGCTGGCCGGTCTCCTGCTCTGGCCGCGGGGTGGGGGTGGGGAACTGCGCCGGTCGCTGGCGAACTACCTGGACGCGGCGGCGTCGTCGACCGAGGAGACGGTCGACGTGCTCACCGGCCGCCAACCGGACCGGGGGGAGTTGGGCCGGGCGCACCGGGCGATGGTGCTCGCCGAGGCGTCGATGATCCAGTACCAGTCGGAGCAGCCGGCCCGTCGCAACGAGGGGGTGGACTGGAGCGCGGTGCTGATCGCCGGACACGAGATGGTGCGCGGTGGTCAGGCCCGGCGGGATCTGCGACCGCCGCCGTACCCGCTGTTGAGCGACGAGGTGGCGGGGCCGTTGGACGACTTCGCCCACCGGGTGCGGGGCGCGTACGGGGATGTCGCGGACCAGTTGGGGCGGGGCGGGCGGGCGAAGTCGGTGTCGCCGCCTCCGGGACCCGACGACCTGGCGGTCCGGTTGCGTACGCTGCTGCGGATCGGCGGCACCCGGGCTTCGGCACTGGACCTGGTCGACCTGGAGGTCTGGCTGATCTGCCTGACCGCGCACCTGAACCGGATCCAGACCGAGATCGACGGTACGGCGACCGAACTGCCCCTGCGGTAGCAACTCCGGCACGGGCGCGGGGGGTCAGCCGCCCACGGGTGCGCGGGTGGGGTCAGCCGTCCGGGTAGGACCGGCCGATGTTCGCCCAGATCCCGCGTACGGCCGCCCGCCGGACCGGGTCGCGCCGCAGCCTGGAGGCGAGCCCGGAAGGGCGGCGGAGGGGGGTGCCATGGCGCAGCAGCAGACGGTCGCTTTCCTCGGCCTCGGTGGCATGGGTCGGGGGATGGCGGCGAACGCGTTGCGGGCCGGCCTGCCGACGGTGGTGTGGAACCGGACACCCCGGTCGGCGGAGGCCCTGTCCGATCTCGGCGCGCAGGTGGCCGGTAGCGCGGCCGAGGCGGCCGGCCGGGCGGCGATCGCGGTCACGATGGTCACCGACATCGACGCGGTCACCGCGATCGTCGTCGACCAGGGCGCGCTCGCCGCACTGCCGCCGGGGGCGATCTGGGCGCAGATGAGCACGATCGGGGTGGCCGGCACCGAGCGGCTCGCCGCGCTGGTGCGGCGGGAGCGTCCGGACGTGGTGTTCGTCGACGCGCCGGTGGCGGGCAGTCGGGGACCGGCCGAGGCAGGGAAGCTGTCCATCTACGCGTCCGGGCCGACCGAGGCGCGGGACCGGGTGGCACCGCTGTTCGACGCGCTAGGCCAGCGGACCCTCTGGGTCGGCCCGGCGGGGCAGGGTTCCCGGCTCAAACTGGTGAACAACATCCTGCTGGCGTTCCTTGCCGAGGGGGTGGCCGAGTCGGTCGCGATGGCGCAGGCGGTCGGGATCGGCACCGAGACGGTGCTGACCGCGCTGGTCGGCAACCCGATCGTGGCGCCGTGGGCCGAGGCGAAGCTGCACCGGATGGCCCGCGACGACTACTCACCCGAGTTCACCCTGTCCCTGGCGCTCAAGGACCTCCTGCTCGCGCTCGACGCGGTCGATCCGGCCGAGTTCACCGTCGCCGGTTGTCTCGCGGCACAGTGGCGGCGGGCCGTGGACCGGGGGTTCGGTGGCGACGACCTGACGGTGATCGCACGGGCGATGACACCGGGCCCCGCGTGACGGCGCCGTCCACCCGCCTGCCGGTGCGGGCGGGCCGCCACCCGTGGCGGGTCATCCGGACGACCGACCGGATGACCCGTGACGGCGTTCCTACTCCAGGTCGAACTCGCCGTCCTGGGCGCCGGCCACGAACGCGTCCCACTCGGCCTGGGTGAACACGAGCACCGGTCCGTCGGGTTCGGCGGAGCTGCGCATGCCGATCAGGTCGTCCACGAACGCGACCTCCACCGCCGCTTCGGACGTGTCGCCCTCGGCCCGCTGCCACACCGCGCGGGACAGGTCGAAGTCGCCCTTCGGGTGCTGCGCCATCGTCGATTCCTCCACTGCGCGATCCGTCATGGGAAAGCCTTTCCACTCTTCATGTTGCAGGATATGCGGATGCCGAGCCTTACCAGGGTCGAGGCGGCCGAGCGCGCCGCGCTGCTGACCGTCGAGTCGTACCATATTGATCTTGACCTGACCGCCGGCGACACCGGTTTCCGGTCCGTCACCACGATCCGCTTCCGGGCCACCCCCGACAGCACCACCTTCGTCGATATCAAGCCGGCCCAACTGACCAGCGTACGGCTCAACGACACGACGATCGATCCGGCGACGCTCGCCGACGACCGTCTTGTGCTGACCGGGCTGCTGGCCGAGAACACGCTGACCGTCGAGGCGGAGATGGCGTACTCGAACACCGGCGAGGGGCTGCACCGCTTTGTCGACCCGGCCGACGGCGAGGCGTACCTCTACGCCATGGCATTCCTCGAAGAGGGGCCCCGGATCTTCCCCAGCTTCGACCAGCCCGACCTGAAGGCACCGGTGACGCTGAGCGTGACCGCGCCCGAGAACTGGCTGGTCGCCGCGAACGGCGCCCCGCTGCACCCGCCGACCGGCGGCCGGTGGGAGTTCGCCCCGACCGCCCCGCTGGCCACGTACTTCACCTCGCTGATCGCCGGGCCGTACCACGCCCGGTACGACGAGCACGACGGCATCCCGCTCGGCATCTTCTGCCGCCGGTCGATGGCCGAGCACCTGGACCGGGACGCCGACGAGATCTTCACCGTGACCAAGCAGTGCCTGGACCGGTTCCACGAGCTGTTCGACGTCCGCTACCCGTTCGGCAAGTACGACCAGGCGTTCGTGCCGGAGTTCAACGCCGGCGCGATGGAGAACCCCGGCCTGGTGACGATCCGCGACGACTACGTCTTCCGGTCGGCGGTCACCGACAGCGAACGGGAACTGCGGGCCACCACGATCGCGCACGAGATGGCGCACATGTGGTTCGGTGACCTGGTCACCATGCGCTGGTGGGACGACCTGTGGCTGAACGAGTCGTTCGCGGAGTACCTGGGGACCAGGGTGACCGCCGAGGCGACCCGGTTCACCGGCGCCTGGACCACGTTCGGCCTGCGCCGCAAGGGCTGGGGGTACGCCGCCGACCAGCGCCCGTCCACCCACCCGGTCGCCCCGGAGGACGTACCCGACGCCGCCGCCGGACTGCTCAACTTCGACGGCATCTCGTACGCCAAGGGCGCCTCGGTGCTGCGCCAGCTCGTCGCCTGGCTCGGCGACGAGGCATTCCTCGCCGGGCTGAACGCGCACTTCGCCGCCCACCGGTACGGCAACGCCACCCTGGCCGACCTGCTCGACGCGATGGGTACGGCCAGCGGGCGGGACCTGTCCGAGTGGGCCGAGCTCTGGTTGCGCCGCCCGCAGGTGAACACCCTGCGGGCCGAGGTGAGCGTGGCCGAGGACGGCACGTACACCGAGGTGGCGGTGGTGCAGACGGCCCCTCCGGAGCACCCGGTGCTGCGCCCGCACCGGATCGGGGTGGGGCGCTACGACACAGAGGACTCCGCCGACCGGCCGGTGGCGGTGCTACGGGACCGGATCGAGGTCGACCTGGACCCGGCCGTCGACAAGGGACGGACCGTCCTGGCCGAGCTGGCCGGTCAACCGGCCGCGTCGGTGCTCCTGCTCAACGACGGTGACCTGACGTTCGCCAAGGTGCGCCTCGACGACGCGTCGGCTGCGGCCGTACCGCAGGTTCTGCCCGGCCTGACCGACTCCCTGGCCCGTGCGGTGCTCTGGACCGCGACCATCGACGCGGTGACCGACGGGGAGCGGCCGGTCTCCGACCTGGTGACCCTGATCCTCGCCGCGCTGCCCGGCGAGACCGAGGTGATCGTGGTCGAGGACGTGCTGAAACTGTCCCGTACGCTGATCGACCGTTACCTCGATCCGGATCGCCGGCTGACCGCCCTCGGTTATGTCGCCCAGGCCTGCGACCGGTTGCTCGGCACCGCCCCGGCGGGTGGTTCGGTGCAGCTCGCCGCCGCTCGTGGCCTGATCGGCGCGAGCGCCGATGCGGCCCGGCTGGCCGGCTGGCTGGCCGGTGACAACGTGCCGGAGGGGCTCGCCGTCGACACCGACCTGCGCTGGGCGGTGGTCGGGCGGCTGGTGGTGCTCGGCGCGGCGGGGGAGGCGGAGGTCGCCGCCGAACTGGCCGCCGACCGGAGTGCGGCCGGTGAGGAACGGGCCGCCCGGTGCCGGGCCGCGCTGCCGGATCCGGCCGCGAAGGAGCGGGCCTGGCAGATCATCGTCAGCGACACCTCGCTGTCGAACCGGTTGGTCGAGGCGAACGCGGGCGGGTTCTGGCAGCCGGAGCAGGAGGCGCTGACCGAGTCCTATCTGGAGCGGTACTTCGCCGAGATGCCGGCGGCGGCGCGGTTGCGTACCTCCTGGACCGCCGACCAGGTGGCCAGGCTGGCCTTCCCCCAGTACGCCGTCGCGCCGCGTACCCGGGAGCTGGCCGCGGCGCTGATCGAGCGCGACGACCTGACGCCGGGGCTGCGCCGGGTGGTGACCGACGCGGCCGACGACCTGCGTCGGGCGCTGCTGTCCCGTTCCGCCGGGCTGCTCTGACGGCTCCGCCGGCCGCTGGCCGGCTCGCCGGACCCCCGCTGGGGGGATCGAGCGGGTGCGATCTGCGTCATGCCGGGGCGGTTGACCGACCGTCCCGGCATACGATCAAGAGGTGGAGGAAGATACCCGACGAATCGGGATCATGGGCGGAACCTTCGATCCGATCCATCACGGTCACCTGGTCGCGGCCAGCGAGGTCGCCGACCGGTTCGGGCTCGACGAGGTCATCTTCGTGCCCACCGGTCACCCGTGGCAGAAGGCCGACGAGCCGGTCTCCTCGCCCGAGGACCGCTACCTGATGACGGTGATAGCGACCGCCTCGAACCCCCGCTTCCAGGTCAGCCGGGCCGACATCGACCGGGACGGCCCGACCTACACCGTCGACACCCTCCGCGACCTGCACGAGGAGTACGGCCCGAAGGCGCAGTTGTTCTTCATCACCGGCGCGGACGCGCTGGACAAGATCCTGTCCTGGAAAGACGCCGACCAGATGTTCGAGCTGGCCCACTTCATCGGGGTGACCAGGCCGGGCTTCGAACTCTCCGCCCGGCACCTGCCGGCCGACTCGGTGAGCCTGGTCCAGGTGCCGGCGATGGCGATCTCGTCCACCGACTGCCGGGCGCGGGTGGCCGCCGGGGAGCCCGTCTGGTACCTCGTGCCCGACGGTGTGGTCCAGTACATTGCCAAACGCCGGCTCTATCAGTAACGGTTTGGCACGGTTTGCGACCCGTTGTTCGCTAACTGCCAAGTCGTAACTCGGCCACGTGTGAGAGGCTAGATAGGTCTCATGGTCGACCCAAAGGAGTACGGTGACAGCTTCCGATCGCGCCCTCGAGCTGGCATTGGCCGCCGCCCAGGCCGCCGCTGACAAGAAGGCACAGGACATCGTCCTGATCGACGTAGGCGACCAGCTGGCCATCACCGACGTGTTCCTGATCGCCTCGGCGCCGAGTGAGCGCCAGGTACAGGCGATCGTCGACGCGATCGAGGAGCAACTGCTCACCCTCTCGGACAAGGCCAAGCCGGTCCGGCGCGAGGGCGAGCGGGCCGGACGCTGGGTGCTGCTCGACTACGTCGACATCGTGGTGCACGTCCAGCACACCGAGGAGCGCGAGTTCTACGCTCTCGACCGGCTGTGGAAGGACTGCCCGATCATCCCGTTCGTGGACCGTGACCTCGTCGACGCCGACGCCGGCCACGGCGAATGACCCGACTGATCATCTGGCGGCACGGCAACACGGACTGGAACGCGGACAACCGCGTCCAGGGGCAGACCGACACCCCGCTCAACGCGCTGGGTGTGGAACAGGCCGACGCCGCGGCGGCCCTGCTGGCCGAACTGAAGCCGGACGCCATCGTCGCCAGTGACCTGCAACGGGCCACCCGCACGGCGGAGGCCCTCGCCGCGCTGACCGGGCTGCCGGTATGCACCGACGCCCGGCTGCGCGAGCGTTTCTACGGGCAGTGGCAGGGGCTCACCATGGCCGAGGTCGCCGCCCGGTTCCCGACCGAGCACGCACGTTGGCGCAACGGTGACGCCGATCCCGGCTGCCAGGTCGAAGCCCTGGACGACCTGGCCAAGCGGATCGGCACCGCGTTCCAGACGGCGGCCGACGCCAACCCCGGCGGCACCACCGTGGTCGCCACCCACGGCGGTGGCGCCAAGCAGGGATGCGGCCACCTGCTCGGCTGGGGGCCACCGATCCTGCGCGCGCTCGGCTCGTTGCAGAACTGCCACTGGACCGAGCTGCGCCACGACCAGGTACGCGGCTGGCAGCTTCGCGCGCACAACGTCGGTCCGGCGGCCCGCGAGCCGATCCCCGCCGCCATCTGAGACAGACCGGTGGCCGACCGGCCGGTTTCGGTTGTCTTCTGCGGCCGTTCACCGGTTATTTGCCGGCAATTATCCTGGTCACGACCAATATCGCCAGCGGCGGTCACCAGGTAGATCGGCTACGGTGCCGGGATGCCCGTCGCGGTTGCCACCGATTCCACCGCCTACCTGCCGGATCCGCCCACCGGCCCCGCGGCGGTCGCCGCTGACGTCTGGCCCACCGTGGTCCCCCTCACCGTCGTCCTCAACGGGGTGCCGGGGCTGGAGGGCATCGAGGTGTCACCGGCCGACGTGTCCCGGGCGATGACCGGGCGCCGGGACGCGGTCAGCACCTCCCGGCCGTCACCGGAGCAGTTCGTCGCCGCGTACCGCCGGCTGTTCGAGCGGGGCGCGACCGGGATCGTGTCGGTGCACCTGTCGGCCGAACTCTCCGGCACGGTCGAGGCCGCGACCCTGGCCGCCGCCGAGTTCGACAACCGGGTCACCGTGATCGACTCCCGGTCCACCGGAATGGGCCTCGGCTTCCCCGCCCTGGCCGCCGCGAGAGCCGCCGCCGGCGGTGCCGACCTGGCCGAGGTCGCGCAGGCCACCCGGGACGCGATCGACCGTACGTTCACCTTCTTCTACGTCGACACCCTCGAATTCCTCCGCCGTGGCGGCCGGATCAACGCGGCCGAGGCACTGCTCGGCACTGCCCTGTCGGTCAAGCCGATCCTGCACGTCCGCGACGGCCGGATCGCAGTCCGGGACAAGGTTCGCACCGCGAGCCGGGGACTGGCCAGACTCGTCGACCTGGCCGTCGCCGCCGCCGACGAGTCGGCGGTCGACGTCGCCGTACACCACCTGGCCGCGCCGGAGCGGGCGGAAGCCCTGGCAGGGGCCCTGGCCGTACGCCTCGGCGACCGGTTGCACGACCGGCACATCACCGAGGCGGGCGCGGTGGTCGGGGCGCACGCCGGCCCGGGGCTCGCGTGTGTGGTCGTGCACCGCCGGGGGTGATCTTCCGTCCCTGATCGCCCTAGCCCAGGGTCAGCCACTGGATGCCGAGGTGGTTGATCTGCTCGGTTTCGGCGGGGGTGATCGGGGTTCGGCCGGTGGCCTTGAGCAGGAAGGTCAGCCGGTCCCAGCCGAGGGCTCGTCGCGCCGTGGAGCCGCCGAGCAGGTCTTCGACCAGTTCGGCGGCGGGAGCGGTCAGCCACGGTCGGCGGTCCAGGGCCGCGGCCAGGTCCAGGCCGTGCACCGCGACCTCCACCACCCGGGTACGCAGAAACTCCGTCAACAGCATCGGATCGCCGTGCCGGGTGCGTACGACCCGGTCCGGCGGCTCGGCCCGGCAGAGCTTGTCCACCTGCTGCCAGTTGATGCGGAAGTCCTCGACCAGCGCGGCTCCGGTGTCGTGCGCTGCCGTGTGCTCCCGGGCCAGCCTGATCCGGGTCGTGTTGGTGTCCGGGGCGAACCGCTCGTCCGGCCGGTAGTACGCCCTCGCGTCCACCTTTGCGCGGGCCGGTGGTTGGGCGATCAGCATTCCCGGCAGCCAGGCGATCACCACTCGGATGTGGGCGAGCAGGTCGCGTACGCGCCATGGGGTGCAGGCGGTGGGACGGTCCCAGTCCTGCTCGGACAGTCCGGTCAGTGCTCGGGTGAGCTGCTCCGCCTCGCCCCGGAGTACGTCCAGCACTGGATCTTCCGCCATGGCGGCCAACCTACCAATCGGGCGGTGACCCTCCGTCCGTCGTCGCCCATGGTTCGGCACCCGTCGACCGGCGACGTCATCCACGAACGGCATCCCGAGTCACGAGCGCGAAGAGTTTGGCCGGCTATAGCGAGCCGAACTCTTCGCGATCACGAGGCGTTCCCGCGCCGGATGAGAGGCATAGCAGATTCGGGCATGATCAGGGCTTTTTCCACAGGTGGGTGAGTTGTCCACAGGAGAGCTTCGGTTGGCGGCGCGGCCGGTCGACTTTGCCTACCGTCCCGCTCGTGTCCGATGACGACGAGACCAGGGTGCGGGAGCGGCTGGCCCGGCTGCTGCGTGGTGGGGCGACCCGTCCCTCCGTACCGGTGGAGGTTGGTGTTTCCCCGCCGGGTGACAACCCGGTGGCGAGTGGGCTGGGTGGGCCGGGCGCTTTTGACCCCGGCCGGCGTGGGGTCAGGGCGCTCGCCGTGGTGGCCGCGCTGGTGGTGCTCGGCGCCGCCGGTTGGGCCTGGCAGGCCCGCCCGCAGGCCGAGCCGGTCGACGTCGTCGCGACGGCCGGCGCCGACGAGCCGACCTCTGCCAGCGCCGGAGCAGGTCCGGGCCCGACCGGGAGCGCCGGGGCCGAGGTGGTCGTCGCGGTCGCCGGAAAGGTACGCCGCCCCGGTCTGGTCCGGCTCCCCACCGGAGCCCGGGTCGCCGACGCGCTGACCGCCGCCGGAGGTGCCCTGCCCGGCGTCGACGTCGCACTGCTCAACCTGGCCCGGAAGGTCACCGACGGCGAGCTGATCCTGGTCGGGGTGACCGCCCCGCCGGGAGTCGCCGCCGGACCCGCCGGTCCGGGGCAGCCCGCCGATCCGGCGGCCGGTGGCGGCAAGGTCAACCTGAACACCGCCACCCTGGCCCAGCTCGACACCCTGCCCGGCGTCGGGCCGGTGCTCGCCCAGCGCATCCTCGACCATCGTGACCAGCGCGGCGGGTTCCGCACCGTGGGCGACCTGCGGCAGGTCAGCGGCATCGGGGACGCCCGGTACGAGCAGCTCAAGGAACTGGTCACGGTATGAGGGCGGCAGCGGCGGTCCGGGTGCCGGAGGAGGTCGAGCCCGACACCCGTGCCAAGCCACCGGATCTGCGGCTCGCCGGTGTGGCGGTGGCGACCTGGTTCTCCGCCCTCGCCGTGCTCTACCTGTCGGCGCGGTCCGGAGTGCTGATCGCACTGGTCGCCGCCGCCGTCGCGCTGGCCCTCGCCGCCCGACTGACCCGGCCGCACCACCGAGGCCCGCTCGCCGACCGGTACGGCTGGATCGCGGTTGCCGTACTGATCGGGGTGGTGTGCGGCAGCGCGGCGACGGCTGCCCGGCTCGGCGTACGGGACGCGGAGTCGTTGGCCGAGTTGTCCCGTACGCGGGCGCCGGTCACGGTCGAGCTGGTCGTACGCGACGATCCGCGTGCGGTGGCCGGAGCGGCGGGACGGCCGTCGATGCTCCTGCTCTCGGCCGAGCTGTCCTGGCTGCGTGGGCCGGACCAGCGGAAGCTCGAGGTCCCGGCTCGGATTCTGGTGCTGGCCACCGATGCGCAGTGGCGGGACCTGCTGCCGGGGCAGCGGCTGACCGCCAGCGGTCGGTTGGCGCGGGCGCGGGGCGGTGACCTGACGGCGGCCGTACTGTCGGCCAACAGTGCACCCGTGCGGATCGGTACGCCCTCCTGGACGCAGCGGGTGGCCGGGACCCTGCGGGCCGGGTTGCAGCGGGCCTGTCTGCCCCTGGCCGACGAGCCCGGTGGACTGCTGCCGGGGCTGGTGGTCGGTGACACCAGTCGACTGTTGCCGGCGGTCGAGGACGACTTCCTCACCACCGGCATGACGCACTTGAACGCTGTTTCAGGGGCAAATGTCGCGATTGTCGTTGGGTTGGTGCTGCTCTGCGCCCGCTGGGCCCGTGCCGGCCCGTGGCTCACCGCCGTGATCTGCGCGATCGCCCTGGTCGGTTTCGTGATCCTGGCCCGACCGTCGCCGAGTGTGGTCCGGGCGGCCACGATGGGGGCGGTCGGGCTGCTGGCCCTGGCGGTCGGCCGACCACGGGCGGCACTGCCGGCACTCGGGGCGGCGATCACGGTCCTGGTGGTGGTCGACCCGGAGTTGGCCGGCGACGCGGGGTTCGCGCTGTCCGTACTGGCCACGGGTGGGTTGCTGCTGGTGGCGCCGAAGTGGCGGGACCGGATGCGGGCTCGGGGAGTGCCGGCGGGGCTGGCCGAGGCGCTGGCCATCCCGGCGGCGGCACAACTGACCTGTGCCCCGGTGGTGGCGGGGCTGTCCGGGACGATCAGCTTGGTGGCCGTACCGGCGAACCTGCTTGCCGTGCCGGCGATCGCGCCGGCCACCGTACTCGGCGTGGCCGCCGCCACGGTGTCACCCGTGTGGCCGGCGGGTGCCGAGTTCGCGGCCTGGCTCGGGAGCTGGCCGGCGTGGTGGCTGGTGCTGGTCGCGCGTTACGGGGCTCGGGTGCCGGCCGGAACCCTGCCCTGGCTGGACGGTGTTGCCGGTGGGCTGCTGCTCGGTGCGCTCACCGTGGCGCTGCTGGTCGCCGCCCGGCATCCGCTGGTCCGCCGGCTGGTCGCGGTGGTCGCGGTCGCGGTGGTGATCGGCGCGCTACCGGTACGCCTGGTCGCCTCGGGTTGGCCGCCGGACGGCTGGGTCTTCGCGCTCTGCGCGGTCGGGCAGGGCGACACCGCCGTGCTGCCGATCGGGGCAGGGCGGGCCGTCGTGGTCGACGCCGGACCCGATCCGGCGGCGGCCGACCGGTGCCTGCGCCGGCTCGGCGTACGGTCGGTGCCGTTGCTGGTGGTCAGCCACTTCCACGCCGACCACGTGGGTGGACTGGCCGGGGTGCTGCGCGGGCGCAAGGTTGGTGCGGTGGTGACTCCGCAGTGGCCGGAGCCGGAGGCCGGTCGGTCCACCGTCGAGCGGGCCGGGGCGACGGCCGGCATCCCGGTCAGCGGCATCGGTCCGGGCTGGCGGTACGTCGCCGGCCAGGTGGAACTGACCCTGCTCGGTCCGCCGTACCCGATGCGGGGCACCAGATCGGACCCGAACAACAACTCGCTCGTGCTCCGCGCACGGGTCGGCGGCGTACGGGTCCTCCTCGCCGGGGATGCCGAGGAGGAGGAACAGCGGGCGCTGCTCGACGGCCTGCCCGCCACCGAACTGCGGGCGGAACTGTTGAAGGTGGCCCACCACGGATCGGCCTATCAGGAGGTTGGCTTCCTCGACGCGGTGGCGCCGGCGGTGGCGCTGGTCCCGGTCGGGGAGGGCAACGACTACGGCCACCCGAACCCGGCCGTCCTGTCGAGACTGGCCCGCAACGGCGCGCGGGTGCTGCGTACGGACACCGACGGGGACCTGGCCGTGGTCCGGCGCGACGGTGCACTGGCGGTGGTCGTACGAGGACTCGGTGCAGGTGAGCGGTGACCGGGCCGGCTGACCCACAGTCAAAGTACGGAATGCCAGGATTAAGCTAAATGCCTGGATTTGCGCTAAGTGCGGGCTCGGCTACGGGTACCGGGGTGACCAGGCCCGACGTACGCACCCGCCGTGCGACGATGCTCGGGTGACCCCTGTTAGCCTCGCCCCGATCCTGCTCGTCCTCGGAGACGAGGAGCTGCTCGTCACCCGGGCGCTCGCCGGGGCAGCCGCAACGGCCCGGGAGATCGACTCCGGCGCCGACGTACGTGACTACGAGGCGGGATCGGTCAACCCCGGCGAGGTCGCCGAGATGCTCAGCCCGTCCCTGTTCGGCGGTCGCCGGGTCCTGCTGTTGCGCAACGGGCAGGACGCCCGCAAGGACCTGGTCACCGTGCTGCTCGCGTACGCGAAGAACCCGGACCCGGACGTCCACCTGGTGGTGGCCCACGCCGGTGGCGCCAAGGGCAAGGCCTTCGCCGACGGGCTGCGGACGGCCGGTGCGACCGTGATCCCGGCGGCCAAGCTCAAGGGCGAACGGGAGCGGATCGCCTTCGTCCGGGACGAGTTCCGGCGCGGTGGCGCCAAGGCCAGCGACGACGCCGCCTCGGCCCTGGTCGCCTCGGTCGGCAACGACCTGCGGGAACTCGCCTCGGCCTGCGCGCAGCTCATCGCCGACACCGACGGGCGGATCGGCGCCGACACCGTCGCCCGCTACTACAAGGGGCGGGCCGAGGTGAGCGGCTTCACCGTCGCCGACGCGGCCATGGTCGGTGACCTGCCCGCCGCGCTGGAGGCGCTGCGCTGGGCGCTGCACGTCGGCGTCGACCCGGTGCCGATCGCCGACGCCCTCGCCGACGGCGTACGGACGGTCGCCCGGGTGAGTTCCGCCGGGCGCGGCAGCGCGTACCAACTGGCCAGCAGCCTCGGCATGCCGGCGTGGAAAATCGAACGGGCGCAGCGGCAGGGTCGGGGCTGGACCCCGGAAGGGCTGGTCGACGCGATGCAGGCCGCCGCCGAGTGCAACGCCGCCGTCAAGGGCGGTGCCGACGACCGGGGGTACGCCCTGGAGCGGGCGGTCTTTGCGGTCGCCGCCGCCCGGACGGGAAGTGGCACCCGGTGAGCGGACCACCCCATCTCCGGTTGCCCGGAACGATGCGCACCGGTCGGCGCCGTCGTGCGGCCGAGGACGCGAGCTACCCCGACCTGTCGGGAGCGCTGGAGGATTTCGGCCCGATGGTGGCCGCGGAGATCGCGGTGAGCTATCCCGGCCTGGTCGCGGAGGTCTGCGCCGACCTCGACGGGGCGTCGCGTACGGAGCACCCCACCGTGCGGGTCTACCCCCGGTTGCTCGAACCGGTGCACGAGCCGCCGCCCGTCGACGACGAACGGGTGCGTCCGCTGTACGCCCGCGTCCTGCGGCTGCGTCACGTCGACCCCGGCGGCCTGCTCTGTTTCTTCTTCTTCGAGGGCACGG
Source organism: Micromonospora sp. NBC_01796 (assembly GCF_035917455.1). Lineage (NCBI taxonomy): Bacteria > Bacillati > Actinomycetota > Actinomycetes > Micromonosporales > Micromonosporaceae > Micromonospora > Micromonospora sp. NBC_01796. The sequence continues at coordinate 4,561,827 of NZ_CP109078.1, forward strand.
TGGCCCTCGGTCTGCTGCTCGCGCTCGCCGAACTCGTCAACTGGTGGGGAGTGCTGGTCCTGCCGGTGACGGTCGCCGTCATGGTCAAACTGAACGACCTGGTCGCCGCCGCCGTGGTCCGCTCCGCCGCCCGGGTCCCCGACCTGGAACAGGAGCGGTTCCGGCGCGAGATGCTGCCGGTGGTCGGCCGCGCCCGGGTGCCCGACGGCTGCAAGATCAGCGCGTACGGGTCGCACGCGCCGGCCGGTGCGCCCGACGCCTACGGCACCCTCAACCCGGCCACGTTCGGCACCGGGGACGCGGCCGAACCCGCCGAACCGGAACCGGACGAGGCCCTGCCCGCAGCCGCGAGGCTGGTGCTGGGACGGGCCGCCGCCAGCCGGATCCGGGCCAACTCCGGTCACGCCGGCACCCGCCGTACGCCGATCGGACGCCCGACCAACACGCACCCGGCGGCGGGGGAGCGGACCGAGCAGTGGCCCGGCCAGCAGACCGGACGATGGCCCGACCCGCTGGACCCCGGACAGCAGCGGGCCCGTCAGTCAGGCGCCCCGCACTACGAGTAAACCGGAGACGGCCCTGCGGTACGGGATCCGCGCAGGCGACACAGCTACGCCCCGAGCCTTCGCGGCTCGGGGCGTAAGTGGTGAAGTCTGTCGATCCGTCAGGCAGCGACGGAGAGCGACTCCAGGCGCTTGGCGATGGCCGACTTGCGGTTCGCCGCCTGGTTCTGGTGGATGACGCCCTTGCTGACAGCCTTGTCAAGCTTGCGCGAGGCGTCGCGCAGCAACGCGGTGGCCTGCTCGGCGTCACCGGCGACGGTCGCCTCGTTGAACTTGCGGATGGCGGTCTTCAGCGACGACTTGACCGACTTGTTACGCAGCCGGCGCTTCTCGTTCTGCCGGTTGCGCTTGATCTGGGACTTAATGTTCGCCACGCGACAGCCTCGTCTTGATAGCTCGGGTTGGTCAGCTTGATGCACGGGCGACGATCGGCGTAAGCCCTCAGGGGCACCAACGCACAGTTACATCGCCACACGCGAAAAGCCAGGTTACCAGGTCGGCCCGGTGGGGCCAAAACCGGTCACCGCCAGCCGCGCCGCGTGGCCAACCAGCTCAGCGCCGTCTCGCCGCTCCACCGCTGGTGTGCCCGCAGGTGCGGGGACTCGCCGGAGGGTTCCGTGGTCGCCCGGACCAGCCAGTACCCGGCGAGCGCGGCGAGCGTGGCATCCAGCCCGTCCACCGGCACGTCGCGGGCGGCGGGATGCGTCGCGAAGGCCCGGTCGGCGTCCAGCCCGCTGGCGTACACGGTCACCAGCAGGCCGGCCAGGTCGAACCAGGCAGGCCCGAAACAGAGCCAGTTCCAGTCGCAGATCCAGGCGGTCCCGGCCCGGTCGATAAGTACGTTGTCCAGCCGCAGGTCCCCGTGGATCACGCCGGTGCCGTACGCGTAACCGGGCAGCAGTCCCTCCAGGTGGGCCAGCTCCGGCAGCCGGTCACGCAGGCTCGCCGGCACCCCGGCCGGCACCGGCTCGTGCCCGTCGACGATCTCCCGCCACCAGGAGAGGTCGGCCCGGAGCAGGTCGGCGAGCTGCGGCAGGCCCAGCGCGACCAACTCGGCCGGAGGTTCCCGCAGCGCCTCGACCACCCGCGCGTACGCGTGCAGGGTGGCGGTCAGGTCCGCCGGGTGCCACGGCAGGGCGGGCATCCGGCCGTCGATCGCGTCCAGGCAGATGACGAAGTGCCCGGCGGCGGTGAGGGTCCACCGGGGGCGGGCGACCGGCAGGTCGGGCGGGAGCGCGGCGATGATCGCGGTCTCCCGGGCGTACCAGTCGCTCAGGTGTCGCTGGTCGGCCAGGGAGGCGGCCTTGACGAAGACCCTGTCCCCGGCGGTGGTGTCGAGGACCCCGGCGAAGCCGTTGGTGAAGCCCCCACCGGCGGTGCTCGCCCAACTGACCCTGGCTCCGAGCCGGGCACCGATCGCGGCGCGCAGCTCCGCCGGCAGGTCGGCCCAGTCCGGTCGTACGGCGGTCGCACCGTACGGCACCAGCGGTAACGAACTCGCGGACATGCCCCCCATCCTGCCTCAGCCGGCCCGACCGACGTCCCCGCCAGGCGGCGTGGCCGTCGCCACTGGTCGGCGTGACCGGCCGGAACGCGGCTCGGCGGGGGTGGCGGGAGATGTCACAGCGGTCTGCCAGACTGCCGGGACATGAGGACCGACGACTTCTGGGCGCTGATCGACGACGCCCGCACCGGCGCCGACGGCAACACCGAGGCGATCACCGCGCGGGCGGTGGCCCTGCTGGCGGCTCGGGACGTGACCGAGATCGCCGGCTTCGACCAGCACCTGTGGCGGGTCCTGGCGGCCTCCTACCGGGCGGATCTCTGGGGTGCGGCGTACCTGATCAACGGGGGCTGCTCCGACGACGGGTTCGAGTACTTCCGCTGCTGGCTGGTTCTCCAGGGGAGGGCGACCTTCGCCCAGGCGGTCAAGGACCCCGACTCCCTGGCCGGACTGCCGGCGGTCCAGCAGGCGGCGGTCACCGGCGAGGAGTTCGAGGCCGAGGACGTGCTGCACCTCGCGCACAACGCCTACCTGAAGGCGACGGCGAGCGAGCTGCCGGCGCAGGAGCACGCCGCCTACCCGAAACTGGACGAGTTCTGGGACTTCGACGACGAGGCCAGCGCCCGCCAGCAGTTGCCCCGGCTCGCCGCGCTCTTCGTGGAGCCGCCCGAGTGACCGGTGCTGTCGCACCGGGGACGACCGGGGGTGTGAACGGGCTCGGCGGGGACCGACCCTGCGTGAGCGGGCTCGGGTGATCGGATGGGCTGCGCCGGGGTTTCCGGAGGGCATGGGATCATAGAGAGTGGTCGGCCCCGCGCCGACCGACGCGTACCGCCCGCCGGGCCGTCGCGTACCGCTGACCAGCCCGACCTTGCCAGCTTGCCAGCCCGACCCGCTCGCCAGCCCGATTAGAACGGACCGCCGTGCCACCGACGCCCGACGCAGGCGCGAACACTCCTGGTGCCACCGATCCCGGCCGGATCAGGAACTTCGGCATCATCGCCCACATCGACCACGGGAAGTCGACCCTGGCCGACCGGATGTTGCAGCTCACCGGCGTGGTCGACCCGCGGCAGATGCGGGCCCAGTACCTGGACCGGATGGACATCGAGCGCGAGCGCGGCATCACCATCAAGAGCCAGGCGGTCCGGATGCCGTGGACCGTACGGGAGGGCGAGCAGCAGGGCGAGCACGCCGTGCTCAACATGATCGACACCCCGGGTCACGTGGACTTCACGTACGAGGTGTCCCGTTCCCTGGCCGCGTGCGAGGGTGCCGTGCTGCTGGTCGACGCGGCGCAGGGGATCGAGGCGCAGACGCTGGCGAACCTCTACCTGGCGATGGAGAACAACCTCCACGTCATCCCGGTGCTGAACAAGATCGACCTGCCGGCCGCCCAGCCGGAGAAGTACGCCGAGGAACTGGCCCACCTGATCGGGTGCGAGCCGAGCGACTGCATCCGGGTCTCGGGCAAGACCGGCGACGGGGTGCCGTACCTGCTCGACGAGATCGTCCGGCAGTTCAAGCCGCCGGTCGGTGACGCCGACGCCCCCGCCCGCGCGATGATCTTCGACTCGGTCTACGACGTCTACCGGGGCGTGGTCACCTACGTCCGGGTGATCGACGGGCGGATCGAGGCCCGTGAGCGGATCAAGATGATGTCCACCGGCGCGGTGCACGAGCTGCTGGAGATCGGCGTCATCTCACCCGAGATGGAGAAGCACACCGCGCTCGGTGTCGGCGAGGTCGGTTACCTGATCACCGGCGTGAAGGACGTACGCCAGTCGCGGGTCGGTGACACCGTCACGATCAACTCCCGGCCGGCGACCCAGGCGCTCGGTGGTTACAAGGACCCGAAGCCGATGGTCTACTCGGGTCTCTACCCGATCGACGGCTCGGACTACCCCAACCTCCGTGACGCCCTGGACAAGCTTAAGCTCAACGACGCCGCGCTCGACTACGAGCCGGAGACCTCCGGTGCGCTCGGCTTCGGCTTCCGCTGCGGCTTCCTCGGCCTGCTGCACCTGGAGATCATCCGGGAACGGCTGGAGCGCGAGTACAACCTCGATCTGATCTCCACCGCCCCGAACGTGGTCAACCGGGCGCTGCTGGAGGACGGCAGCGAGATCACCGTGACCAACCCGAGCGAGTACCCCACCGGCCGGGTGGCCGAGGTGTACGAGCCGGTGGTGCGGGCGACCGTACTGACGCCGAACGACTACGTCGGCGCGGTGATGGAGCTCTGCCAGGGGCGCCGGGGCAACCTGCTCGGTATGGACTACCTCTCCGCCGACCGGGTGGAGTTGCGCTACACCCTGCCCCTCGCCGAGATCATCTTCGACTTCTTCGACCAGCTCAAGAGCCGGACCAAGGGGTACGCGTCACTGGACTACGAGCCCTCCGGCGAGCAGCAGTCCGACCTGGTCAAGGTGGACATCCTGCTGCACGGCGAGCCGGTCGACGCGTTCAGCGCGATCGTGCACAAGGACAAGGCGTACAACTACGGGGTCACCATCGCCGCGAAGTTGCAGAAGCTGATTCCCCGGCAGCAGTTCGAGGTGCCGATCCAGGCCGCGATCGGCAACCGGGTCATCGCCCGCGAGACGATCCGGGCGATCCGCAAGGACGTGCTCGCCAAGTGCTACGGCGGTGACATCACCCGTAAGCGCAAGCTGCTGGAGAAGCAGAAGGAAGGCAAGAAGCGGATGAAGATGGTGGGCCGGGTCGAGGTGCCGCAGGAGGCCTTCATCGCCGCGCTCTCCTCCGACGAGTCCGGCGACGCCAAGGGCGGCAAGGGCGGCGGCAAGAAGTGAGCCTGCGGGCGTACGGGACGGACGCCTCGTTCTGCCCGCGCTGCGGGGCGCCGCTGCCCGGCGCCCCGCCCACCGCCTGCGGGTCGTGCGGGTACAACCTGTTCGTCAACGCCCGCCCCACCGCCAGCCTGATCGTGCTCGACGGCGACCCGGTCACGCCCCGCTTCCTGGCCCTGCGGCGGGCCGCCGAGCCCAGATCGGGGCTCTGGGAGACCCCGGGCGGCTTCTGCGACGGGTGGGAACACCCGGCGACCGCCGCGGTCCGGGAGGGACGCGAGGAACTCGGCGTCGAGGTCAAGCTCGGTGACTACGTCGGAATGTACGTCGGCAGCTACGACTACCAGGGCGAGACACTGCCCGTACTGGATGTCTTCTACCTGGCCACGATCGACGCCGACGCGATCCGGCTCGATCCGGCGGAGTCGTCCGAGATGACGTGGTTCGATCTGGCCGATCCGCCCACACTGGCCTTCGAGACCATGGACCAGGCCGTTCGGGCCGCCGCACGACAACTGGGATGTTAAGTCGGTTTGAGAATTCAGCGGGTCGGGCACTATGCCGTCACCACACAACAGGGTGTGGATGACTTGAGTAGGAGACGACCGATGACTGTAGCTGGCATCATCACCGCACTCATTGTTGGCCTGATCGTCGGTGCGCTCGGCCGCCTGATCGTGCCCGGCAAGCAGAACATCCCGATGTGGCTGCACATGCTGATCGGTGTCGGCGCCGCGCTCCTCGGTACCGTGATCGCACGGGCCGCGGGCATCGCGACCGAGACCGCCGGCATCGACTGGCGCGAGCTGCTGGTCCAGGTTGTCGTCGCGGCGATCGCGGTGGCCATCGTGGCCGGTGTCGGTGGACGCCGCAGCGTCAGCCGCTACTGACCCCCGGTAGCAAAGTAGCTACCTCCCCCTCGTACGACATGGCAGGGGCGTCCGACCGAAACCGGTCCGGCGCCCCTGCCGTACGTGCTGGGTGGGTTGCCCGGTCGCTAGGGTGGGTGCCATGACAGGCAGACTCGTCTCGGTCAACCTGGCCGTCGTGACCCAGGCTCCCTGGGCCGGGGATCCGAGCGGACGCAGCGGCATCGACAAGCGCCCGGCCCCGGGGCCGGTGACGCTGCGCGCCGGAGGAGTGGACGGCGACTTCGTCGGTGAACTCTCCGTTCACGGCGGTCCGGACAAGGCGGTCTACTCGTACGCCCGCGAGGACGCCGCCTGGTGGTCGCGGGAGCTGGGGCGGGAGATCCCACCCGGTGGCTTCGGTGAGAACCTCTCCACCGAGGGCCTCGACCTGACCGGGGCGGTGATCGGCGAGCACTGGCAGGTCGGCTCGGCCCTGCTGGAGGTGAGCCAGCCGCGTACGCCCTGCCGGACGTTCGCCGGCTTCTGGGACGTACGGGACCTGATCAAGCGGTTCACCGCGCGGGCGCTGCCCGGCGCCTACCTGCGGGTGCTCCGCGACGGTGCGGTGACGGCGGGCGACACGGTGACGGTGGTGCACCGGCCGGCGCACGGGGTGACGATCGGGGAGACGTTCCGGGCCCTGAACCTCACGCCGGAGCTGCTCCCGCGCCTGCTCGACGTACCGGAACTTCCGGCGCACCTGCGGGAACGGGTCGAGCGGCGGACCGCCCGCCAGCCCCGCTAGCGGAAAGGGGCCCGCATGGCGCTACGACCCGTCCAGGTGAACATCAAGGCCCTCGATGACTCGGCGATCGGCCGGTTCTGGGCCGAGGCGCTCGGGTGGAGTGCGTACCGGCCCGGGGTGACCACCTACGTCGGACCCGTCGGTGGCTTCGTCTGGCCGGACCCGGTCGCCGTCGGCATCAACGTCGTTCCCGTTCCGGAACCCGGGACGACAACGAAGAACCGGGTGCACCTCGATCTCGCCACCACCTCCGCCGCCGACCAGGCCGAGTTGGTTGCGCGCCTGGAGGCTCTCGGTGCGACGCCCGCCGACGTGGGCCAGGGCGACGTGCCGTGGACCGTGCTCGCCGACCCGGAGGGCAACGAGTTCTGCGTCCTGGAGCCTCGGGAGGTCTACCGGGACACCGGGCCGATTGCCGCGGTGGTGGTCGACTGCGAGGACCCACAGGCCATGGCCCGGTTCTGGGGTGGGGCGTTGGACTGGACCCTGCACCAGGTGACCGACGACCAGGCGGTGCTGCGCTCCGCGAAGGGCGTCGGCCCGTACCTCGAGTTCCTCCGTCGGTCGGGCGCGAAGGCCGTGCCGGACCGGGTCCATCTCGACCTGCTGCCGTACCCCGGTGACGACAAGGCGGCGGAGGTGGCCCGGCTGCGGACCCTCGGTGCCACCGACCTCGACCTCGGCCAGGGCGACGTTCCGTGGACGTGCCTGGTCGACCCGGAGGGCCACGAGTTCTGCGTCCTCGCCCCGTCCTGAGGCAGGACCGCTATCCCTCGGCGTAGACCTCGGCCACGACCAGCGCCGAGTTGGCCGACCCGTCGGTGATCGGATGCCACGAGCCCTCGTCGGCGGTCCACTGCAGATTCTCGAAACTGACCCGCTTCACCCCGTTGTCGCCGGCGTGCGAGACGAGCCAGTGGGCGTAACGCCAACCGGTCTGGACACTGGCCGCGGGAACCGCGAGGCCGGTCAGCTCGGCCGGCACCGTGGTCTGCAACTTGCCCCAGTCCAGGTTCAGCCCGGTGGTGAGCGCGGTCGCGGCGGCGGCGCCGCGCAGCAGCGGTTCGTCGCCGACGGTGCAGGCGACGGCGCCGGTCGCGTTGCCCAGCAGGGCCCTGGTGAGTACGGCCGACTCGTCGGCCCACTTCTCGTACGCCTCCGGGAACGCCGAGCGCTGCACCCGCTGGGCGGCGTCGGTGACCCGCATCTGTTCCCAGCCCTTGACCTTCTTCAACGCGGCGTAGAACTTGTCCGCGGCGTACCGCGGGTCCCGGATCTTCTCCGGGGTGCCCCAACCCTGGCTCGGGCGTTGTTGGAACAGCCCGACCGAGTCACGGTCCCCGCCGGCCAGGTTCTCCAACCTGGACTCCTGGAACGCGGTGGCGAGGGCGACGACCACTGCCTGCTCCGGCATCTTGCGTTTGGCGCCGATCGCGGCGATGGTCGCGGCGTTCGCCATCTGCTCCGGGTTCAGGTTGACCCGGCCGTCGGCCTCGACGGTGCAGCCGCGCACCGCCGACGGCAGCGGCAGCTTGCCGACGATTTCGCGCGAGCCCAGGTAGACCCCGAATGCGGCAACCGCCGCGAGCGCCACGCCAGCCGCCACCATCGCTTGAGTCCGCACCCGCACCCCTTGCTCGTTCGTCGGCCGACCCCGTCTGTGCCGGTCCGCCGGCCCGTCGTGGGCCGGGGATGATCGGCGAACAGGGCCTAGCGTACGTCCCGACTCCGTACTCTCGGCCAGCCTTGTTTTCCCGGTAATCCTGTGCTCATCGGTCCTTCACCGGTTCCGTACCGGCGCCTGACATCGCGCGTTGCTGCTCAGGCCCCGGGTACCCAACGAGCGGGCCGTTTCTCGCGGAACGCGAGGATTCCCTCCCGTCCCTCCTCGGAGAGGAAGTACCGGGTCGACAGGGCACCGAGTTCGGCGAGTTCGGCCCGCAGGTCCGTGGCGGCCGGTCGACGCAGCAGCTCCTTGGTCCCGGCCAGGGCGCCGGGTGCCCCCCGGACCAGCGCCGCACAGTACGCGGCCACGGTCTCGTCCAGCGCGTCCGCCGGCACCGCCCGGCTGACCAGCCCGATCCGCTCGGCCCGGTCCCCGTCGAAGGTCTCACCGGTCAGGTAGAGCTCGGCGGCGGCCCGGGGCTGCAACCGGGGCAGAACGGTCGCGGAGATCACGGCCGGGATCACCCCGATCCGTACCTCGGTGAAGGCGAAGGTCGCCTCGGACGTACAGACGGCGATGTCGGCGGCGGCGATCAGACCCAGCCCACCCGCGCGGGCCGGCCCGCCCACCCGGGCGACGACCGGTTTCGGGCACTCCCGCACCGCGGCGAGTACGTCGCCGAGCTTGCCGGCCGGCACCGCGCCGGTGCTGAACGCCGCCGCGGTCTCCTTCAGGTCGGCACCGGAGCAGAACACCGGCCCGGTGTGTGACAGGACCACCGCGCGTACTGTGTCGTCTGTCACAGCGTCGTCCAGTGCGGCGAGGAGCTGGGTCATCAGCGGTGTGGAGAGCGCGTTGCGGTTGTGCGGGCTGTCCAGCGTGAGCGTGGTCACCCCGGGTGCGGTCGACACCCGGACGAGCGTGTCGGGGGCTGCGGTCATGCCGGCACACTAGTCGCATGCCCGGCGTCCTCCCCGAAGGTGAACCCGTACCCGCTGACGGTTCGCTGCCCCGTACCGCCCTGACCGCCGTCGGCGACAGGGGGTTCGGGGTCTACGTGCACGTGCCCTTCTGCGCCAGCCGGTGCGGATACTGCGACTTCAACACGTACACCGCCACCGAACTCGGTGGTGGCGGCCGGGACGGGTACGCCGATTCGGTGCTGGCCGAGCTGGCGTTGGCCGGGCGGGTGCTGGGCGAGGCCCCGCCGCGCCGGGTGGACACCGTATTCGTCGGCGGCGGCACCCCGACCCTGCTGCCCGCCGACGAGCTGGCCCGGATCCTGGAGGGGATCGACCGGACCTGGGGGCTGGCCGCCGACGCGGAGGTCACCACCGAGGCCAACCCGGAGTCGGTGACCCCGGAGTCGCTCAAGACGCTGCGGGCCGCCGGTTACACCCGGATCTCCCTGGGCATGCAGTCCGCCGCCGCCGGGGTGCTCGCCCTGCTCGACCGCAGGCACACCCCCGGTCGGGCGGTCCAGGCCGCCCTGGAGGCGCGTGACGCCGGCTTCGACCACGTGAACCTGGACCTGATCTACGGGACGCCGGGCGAGACCGCCGACGACTTCGCCGCGTCGCTGGCGGCGGTCACCGAGGCGGGGGTGGACCACGTCAGCGCGTACGCCCTGATCGTGGAGGACGGCACCCGGCTGGCCGGTCGGATGCGGCGCGGCGAGCTGCCGTACCCCAGTGACGACGTGGCGGCGGACCGCTACCTGGCCGCGGAGGCCGCCCTCGGCGCGGCGGGTTTCTCCTGGTACGAGGTTTCCAACTGGGCCCGCACCGCCGACGCCCGGTGTCGGCACAACCTGCTCTACTGGACCGGCGGGGACTGGTGGGGCCTCGGGCCGGGGGCGCACAGCCACGTCGGCGGCGTGCGCTGGTGGAACGTCAAACACCCCACCGCGTACGCGTCCCGCCTGGCCGCCGGTGAGTCTCCCGGCCACGCCCGGGAACTGCTCACCGGGGACGATCAGCACGTGGAGGACGTGATGCTGCGGCTGCGCCTGGACTCGGGACTGCCGTTGGCCGGGCTCGACGACGCCGGTCGGGTCGGCGCGGAACGGGCCCTGGCAGACGGTCTGCTGAGCCGTCCCGAGTACGCGGCCGGACGAGCGGTGCTGACCCTGCGGGGCCGGCTGCTCGCCGACGCCGTGGTACGCGACCTGCTGCCCTGACCCCCGGTCGGGCGGGCGCTGGCTCGGGCCGGTCCGGACCGCCCCGAGCCAGCGGATCATGCTCGCCCGATGGCTTACTTCACCAGGCGGTACGTCATCGGGTACTGGTAGAGGGTGCCCTCGTTCGCCCGGAGGCCGCCGATCACCGAGAACACGATGATCACGATCCAGACGATGAGGGGGAGCAGGCCGAGGGTGCAGATCCCGAGGATGACCGCGATCAGCATGACGATCGCCCAGGTGATCTGGAAGTTCAGCGCCTCGACCGCGTGTGCCCGTACGGTCGGCGACCTGTCACCCTTGGCGAGCAGCGCGATCAGCGGGGCGACGAAGCCGACGGCGATGCCACCGAAGTGCGCGATCAGGGCCCAGGTCTTCTCGTCGCTGTTCGCGTAACCGGTCGGAGCCGGGCCGCCCGGATAGCCGCCGCCCGGGGGGTAGCCGCCAGGGTTGTAACCGGGGGTGTAGCCACCGGGCGGCGGGTAGCCACCGCCGGCGGGCGGCGGGTAGCCACCCGGCGGGGGATAGCCACCCGGCGGGGGGTAGCCGCCGGGCGGGGGGTAGCCGCCGGCCGGCGGGGGTGCGCTCGGCGCGCCGTACTGCGGGGCGGCCGGGGGCGGCCCGTAACCGGGCGGGGGCGCCTCGTCCGGACTCGAGTACGAGCCCGGCGACGTGAACGGAGTAGTCGGCGGTTCCGGCGGCGGGTAACCGCCGGGGCCGCCCTCTCCGGGAGGGCGGGGTGGTTCAGTCATGGGGTCACGGTAGGGGTATCGATCAAACGACGCCAACTACCACGAGTGACTTCACTGGACAATTGCCGACTGAAGCTGTTATGCCGACAGGGGGTCGGTTACCGTCCACCAGATCACTCAAGATCTCCGGCCGGGCTCGCGATTGATCATCGCAACCGGTCGGGCCCACGTCGTAGACTGGCACTCGTTACAGTCGAGTGCCAGACTGGTGGGCCGGGTGCTCGCACCGACCCGGTCGCAGGGAGGTGAGGATGGGTCTCGACGACCGCAAGCTCGACGTGCTGCGCGCGATCGTGGAGGACTACGTTTCCACCCAGGAGCCGGTCGGCAGCAAGGCCCTGGTCGAGCGGCACCAACTGGGCGTATCACCGGCCACCGTCCGTAACGACATGGCCGTGCTCGAAGAAGAGGGCTACATCCGGCAGCCGCACACCAGTGCCGGCCGGGTGCCCACCGACCGCGGTTACCGACTGTTCGTCGACCGCCTCTCCCGGGTCAAGCCGCTCACCCCGGCCGAGCGCCGGGCCATCGAACGTTTCCTGGTCGGCGCCGTCGACCTCGACGACGTGGTGCACCGTACGGTCCGGCTGCTCGCCCAGCTCACCCGGCAGGTCGCCGTGGTGCAGTACCCGAGCCTGGCCCGTTCGTCCGTGCGCCACCTGGAACTGGTGCCGATCTCCACCACCCGGCTCATGTTCGTCATGATCGCCGACACCGGTCGGGTCGAACAGCGCCTGGTCGAGATGCCCGCGCCGCTGCTCGCCGACGACGTGACCGACCTGCGCCGGCTGATCAACGAGAAGCTCGTCGGCAGCCGGCTCTCCGACACCCCGCCGCTGGTCCAGGCACTGGTCGACGAGGTCACACCCGACCTGCGTCCGGCCATGGCGACGCTGGCGACCGTCCTGCTGGAAACCCTCGTCGAGCGACACGAGGAACGGATCGCCCTCGCCGGGACCGCCAACCTGACCCGAGGCGGGCTGCTCGACTTCCAGGGCTCGCTGCGACCGATTCTGGAGGCGCTGGAGGAGGAGGTCATCCTGCTCAAGCTCTTCGGCGAGGTCGAACCCAGTACGCTCCGAATTCGGATCGGCGACGAAAATGAGATCGACAACCTGCGCGCCACCTCGGTGGTGAGCACCGGGTACGGCACCGGCAGCAACATCCTCGGCGGGCTCGGGGTGCTCGGGCCGACCCGGATGGACTACCCCGGCACCATCGCGACCGTACGCGCCGTCGCCCGATACGTGGGCGACCTACTGGCACAGAACTGACGGGCAACGGTGCAGCGGGCGGCACCGGTACGGAACTGATCAACAAGCTGACCTGACGACACCGGCGGACGGCACGACTGACATGGGGACACGGAACACAGTGGCCAAGGACTACTACGGGATTCTCGGCGTCAGCCGGGAGGCCTCCGACGACGAGATCAAGCGCGCCTACCGAAAGCTGGCGCGGCAGTTCCATCCGGACGTCAATCCGGATCCGGAGGCGCACGAGAAGTTCAAGGACATCAACGCCGCCTACGAGGTCCTCTCCGACGACCAGAAACGGCAGATCGTCGACCTCGGCGGGGACCCGTTGGCCCCCGGCGGTGGCGGCGGTGGCGCCGGACCCGGCGGTGCCGGCCCGTTCGTCGGCTTCCAGGACATCATGGACGCGTTCTTCGGTGCCGCGGGCGGCAGCCGGGGGCCCCGTCCACGTACGCGTCCGGGTGCCGACGCCATCCTGCGTCTCGAACTCGACCTGAACGAGACGGCGTTCGGCGTCGAGGCGCCGATCACCGTCGACACCGCCGTACTCTGCACCACCTGCGCCGGTGCGGGCACCGCCGCCGGCACCCACCTCGCCACCTGCGAGGCGTGCGGTGGGCGGGGCGAGGTCCAGTCGGTCCAGCGGACGTTCCTCGGCCAGGTCGTCTCGTCCCGGCCGTGCACCGTCTGCCAGGGCTACGGCACCGTCATCCCGCACCCCTGCCCGACCTGCGCCGGTGACGGGCGGGTCCGTACCCGCCGGTCGCTGACCGTCAAGATCCCGGCCGGGGTCGAGGACGGCATGCGGATCCGGCTCGCCCAGCAGGGTGAGGTCGGCCCCGGCGGCGGCACCGCCGGTGACCTGTACGTCGAGATCCACGAACGCGTCCACGACGTCTACTCCCGCAAGGGCGACGACCTGCACTGCCGGGTCACCGTGCCGATGACGGCGGCGGCGCTGGGCACCCGGCTCACCATCAAGACGCTGGACAGCGACGAACCCGTCGACGTCAAGCCGGGCACCCAACCGGGCAGCACGCTGCGGCTGCGCGCCCGTGGCGTACCGCACCTGCGCGGCACCGGACGGGGTGACCTCTTCGTCCACCTGGACGTCCGTACGCCGACCAAGCTCGACGCCGATCAGGAGCGCATGCTCCGCGACTTCGCCAAGACCAGAGGGGAGGAGGTCGCCGAGCTGAGCAAACAGGGCGGCTTCTTCTCCCGCATGCGAGACGCCTTCAACGGCCACTGACCCGCGCCGGGGCCCGTGGTTCGCGCACTTGTAGAGAAAGAGTGGCTATTCCTTCGGGGGTAGCCACTCTTTCTCTACAAGAGGGGCCATAGCGGGGGCGGTGAGCGGGGTGGGGTGGGCGGTTAGCCTGGGGGCGTGTCGGTGCCGTTGTTTTTGGTGGAAGCCCTGCCTGTGGGGGAGTCGTTCACGCTCGGTGGGGCGGAGGGGCATCACGCGGCCACCGTGCAGCGGTTGCGGGTCGGCGAGGAGTTGCTGCTCGCCGACGGGAAGGGCGGCACGGCCGCCGCGTCGGTGACCGCCGTCGGCCGGGGCACCCTGGAGCTTCGGGTGGCCTCTTTCGCGTACGCCGACGCGCCCGACCCGCGACTCGTGGTGGTCCAGGGGATCGCCAAGGGAGACCGGGGCGAGTTGGCCGTGCAGGCGATGACCGAGGTCGGGGTGGACGAGATCGTGCCCTGGGCGGCGTCCCGTTCGGTGGTGCAGTGGCGCGGCGAGCGGGGCGGCCGGGCCAGGGAGAAGTGGGTGGCGACCGCGCGGGAGGCGGCCAAGCAGGCCCGCCGCCCGTGGTTGCCGGTGGTGGCCGGAGCACCGGACGAGTCGACCGGGCGGGTGGTGGACCGGATCACCGGGGCGGCGGCCGGTTTTGTGCTGCACGAGGAGGCGACGGTCGGTCTCTCCGCTGTCGACCTGCCGTCGACCGGGGAGATCGTGCTGGTCGTGGGGCCGGAGGGTGGCATCACCCCGGCCGAGGTGGCGGCGTTCGAGTCCGCCGGTGCGCGGACGGTACGACTCGGTCCGGCGGTGTTGCGTACGTCGACCGCAGGGGTGGCGGCACTCGCCGTCCTGTCGGCCCGACTGGGGCGCTGGTAACGGGTACGGCCTACCCGGTGACGTCGACCGTGGCGGTCAGGCGTACGTCGGCGACGCCCCGGGCCGCCTCCACGGTGTAGCGACCGGGAACGGTGGACCACTGACCGGCCCAGATCTGGGTCGTACGGGCGGCCAGCGGCACCCGTACGGTGATCGTCTCGTCGGGTGCGGCGGTGACCGTGGCGAAGCCGGCGAGTTGCCGGGTCGGGCGCTCCGGGTCGGGGTCGGACGGGCCGACGTAGACCTGCACCACCTCACGCCCGGTACGCGTCCCGCTGTTGCGCACCGTCACCACCGCGACCAGGCCATCACCGCTGGAGTCGGGTTCGACGGTCAGCGACTCGTACGACCAGGTGGTGTAGCCGAGGCCGTGGCCGAACGGGAACAGCGGGTCGGCCCGCCACCCCCGGTAGCCGACGAACACGCCCTCGTCGTAGTCGAGTTTGCCGTCGACCGGGGTGGTGGAGAGCACCGGTACGTCGTCGGCGTGCCGGGGCCAGGTGGTCGGCAGTCGCCCACCCGGTTCGGCCCCGCCGAGCAGTACGTCGGCGAGCGCGGCGCCGGCCTCCTGCCCGGGGAACCAGGTGAGCAGGATCGCCGCCACCTCGTCGGCCCACGGCATCAGGACCGGTGAGCCGGCGTTGACCACGACGACCGTACGCGGATTGGCCGCCGCGACCCTGGTCACGAGTTCGTCCTGGCGGCCGGGCAGGGCCAGGGTGGTCCGGTCGAAGCCTTCCGACTCGACCTGCTCGGTGGTGCCGACCACCACGACCGCGACGTCCGCCTCGGCGGCGGCGCGGGCCGCCGCGTCGAGCAGTTCGTCGGCGTCGGCGGTCGGTTCGGCGTGACCGAGGGCGAACTGCACGAAACCGGCCATCCCCTCGACCACCTGCAGGGTGAGGGTCACCTCGACCGGTTCGCCTTCGCGCATGGTGGTCGGGAAACGCCGTTCGACCGGGGCGAAGAACGTGACCGTGGGGTCCTGGTCCTCGTCGAAGACCGGCCCGTCGAAGATCGCGGTGCCGGCGACGGTGAGGTTGAACATCCCGAACCCGTCGATCGAGAGCTGGTGCTCGCCCCCGGTCCGTGGGGTGTGGCGGGCGGTCAGTTCCACCGACGCCAGGTCGGCCGGGTCGACCCCGTCGGGCAGGCCGCCCATCCACCGGACGATCGCGGTGCCGAGTTCGGCCCGGTAGAGCACCTCGCCGCCGGCTCCGCGCAGGGTCGCGGTGATCGGGGACCACTGTGCGCCGGTGGCCGCCGGGAGCTTCGGCCGGGGATCGGCGCCGATCGTGTACGTGACCTCGGCGCCCGGCAGCGCGGCGGTCAGCCCGGCCAGCGGGGAGACGATCCGCTCCGGGACGACCTGGGCGCTGCCACCGCCGAGGATCCGGGCGTCGGTGGCGAGCGCACCGGAGACCGCGACCCGGCGCAGCGTGGTCCGGTCCAGCGGCAGCACCGCCCCCTCGTTGCGGGCGAGCACGAACGAGCGGGTCGCGATGTGACGCGCCACGTCCGGTCCGTGCAGCGGCGCCGGCCGGTCGGCCGGTTCCACCGCCGGGGGTACGCCGTCGAGCAGGCCCACCCGCGCGGCGAGGCGCAGGACCCGCCGTACCTTGTCGTCGATCACGTCCTGGGCGACCCGGCCGGCGCGTACGGCGGCGACCAGCTCCGGTCCCCACGGGTCACCGTGTGCGGGCATCACCACGTCGAGCCCGCCGTTGGCGGTGCCCACCGCGGACCGGGCGGCGGTCCAGTCGGAGACGATGAACCCGTCGAAGCCCCAGCGTTCTTTCAGGAGCCCGTGTTGGAGTTCGGCGTGCTCGGTCATCGTGGAGCCGTTGACCCCGTTGTACGCGGCCATCACGCCCCACGCCCCGGCGGCCACGATCCGCTCGAACGGGGCAAGGTACAGCTCGTGCAGGGCCCGTTCCGACACCCGTACGTCAACGGTGAACCGGTCGGTTTCGGAGTCGTTGGCGACGAAGTGCTTGACCGTGGTGCCGACGCCCTGGTCCTGCACCCCGGTCACGTACCCGGCGCCGATCTCGCCGGTGAGCAGCGGATCCTCGGAGTAGCACTCGAAGTGCCGGCCACCGAGCGGGCTGCGGTGCAGGTTGACCGTCGGCGCCAACAGCACGTGTACGCCCTTGCGTCGCGCCTCCTGCCCGAGCAGCCGACCGGCTTCCCTGGCCAACTCCGGGTCCCAGGTGGCGGCGAGCGCGGTCGGGCTCGGCAGCGCCACCGACGGATCGTCCGGCGCCCACCCGATCCCGCGTACGCCGATCGGCCCGTCGGACATCACCAGCGAACGCAACCCGATCTCCGGGAGCGCGGGCAGGGTCCACCAGTCCTGACCGGACAGCAGCCGTACCTTCGCCTCCAGATCGAGCACGCCCAACGCCCGCTCGATCGCCGCCTCGGTCACCGAAGTTGTCGCCGCTGCCGTCATCGCGCCGCCCCCTGAAGGTCGATTCCGATCGATCCTGCCAGCGATCGACCATCCCCGCACGCCGTCTGCGTTGACGTCGGGTGGGCTGGGGGAAAGCACTGCCGGGGCTGCCTCGGTGGCGGCATTGCTCGTCCGGAGAAATCAACGCCTTCATCTCGTACATCGTCTTTGATGTACGCACACAATGCCGCTTAGTTAAGGCGTTGGTTGGTGATTTTGGTGGTGGTTTGGCTGGGTGTGATGGTGATGTGGTGGTGGGTGTGGGTGGGTGGTCGGGGTTGGTGGCGGGGTTTTGTGGGGTAGGGGGTGGCGGTTGGTCGTCGTTGGCGGGGGTAGGTGCGGTGGCGTCTGGTGAGTGGTGGTTCGTTGAGGATGTCGGTGATGGTGTGGTTGCGGGTGTGGTGGGTGGGGGGTTGGTGGAGGGCGGTGCGGGCGGTGCGGAGGGTGAGGGTGAAGGAGATGTGGTCGGGGTCGTGGTTGGCGGTGGTGGCGGCTTCGGTGCGGAGGTGGCAGAGGGCTTGGTAGGTGATGAGGAGTGCGTAGATCTCTTGGGTGATGCCGGTGGGTGTGTGTGAGCGGAGGGTGGTGTTGGTGCCGATGAGGCGGGGTTTGAGGAAGCTGTAGTGGGTTTCTGATTCCCAGCGTTGTTGGTAGAGGGTGGCGAGTTGTTGCGCGGGGGCGTGGTGGTGGTCGAGCAGGGTGGTGAGTAGCCGGTATTCGTCGGTTCGGGTGTCTTGGCCGGTGGTGGTGGTGATGGTGAATTCCACGACGCGGATTTGGTGGCCGTGGCGTGGTGGTTGGGGTGCGCGGCCGCGGGCGCGGGCGCCGTTGAGGCGGGCGGTCTCGCGTCTGGTGGGGAGTGTGGCGAGGAATGAGCCGTCGGGTAGGTGGGTGGTGGGGACGAGTTGGAGGTTCTTCTTCGCTCGCCAGATGAGGTCGGCGCCGGTGGCGGTGGCGTGTGACCACAGGTCGTGACTGGTGAAGTTCCGGTCGGCGAGGAGGAGCATGCCGGGGGTGAGTGAGGCGAGGAGCCGCCGGGCGAGGGCGGGTTCGCTGGAGGTGACGACTCCGTCGAAGGCGGCGTCGATGATGCTGTGGGTGCCGCAGTCGATGAGTGTCATGAGTCGGATCAGTGGGGTGCTGCCGAGCCGGCGTAGGTAGCTGTCCACTTGTTTTTTGGTGGGTTTGCGGGCTTGGCCGTGGTAGCCGAATTCGGTGGCGTTGGCGGGGGTGTCCGGGGCGGGGAGGGTGGTGGCGTCCCATGCGACGAGACGTCGACCGAAGGCGTAGGTCGAGCCGGTTGTGGGGGTGTTGGTGGAGTCACGGACCCGGTCGAAGAGCAGGTGGAAGGGCTTGACGCCGAGTCGCTGCCGGGCCTGGGTCAACGCTGAGCTCGACGCGATCACGCATCCCTGACACAGGCCCCGCCACCGTAGGACCAGGATCCGTAGGACGGCCCGGTATCCCGGTGGGCGGTAGCCGTCGGCGGCGCTGAACAGTGTTAACGCGAGTACGAAGTAGATCACCACCCGGGCGGGTAGGACCCGGCGTCGTTGTTCCCGGCAGCCGGTGGTCTCGATGACCTCGTCGACCAGGTCGGGTGGGACGGTACTGGTCAACACCCCGAGATCGATGTGATCGCGGGCTGGGCCACTCATCGCGGGCATGGCAAACTGAACCGACAACGGAACTCCCGGGACAGACGGTCTTTCTTGGTCGATCGACAGTCATACCGGTAGTTCCGTTGTTCCATGTTCCGCCACGCCGCCGTGACCATCCGGCGTCACCCGACCACCCACCGCCCTAACTGAGCGGCATTGTGTACGCACATCAAAAACGATGTACGAGATCGACGCTCAGTTACTCGTCTACTGGCGGTCGGTTTGCCTTGAGCCAGGCTTGGATGTCCGCTCGGGCCCAGATTCGACCCATCTTCAGAGTCAAGACCGGGTCAGGGAAGCCCTTCCGATTGACAAGGATCGCGGCGCGCTGCTTCGAGATACCACCGAGCAGCTCGCGTATCTCATCCAAGCCAACGAGGTCCAGATCCACGAACCTGACGCTAGAGAACGCAGCAGGTGACTACTGTCAATCGGGACGGTACTCACCCTAGGGGTTGACGGTAGCGATTGACTGTGTTCGCATAGATGGATGACCATCCTCAGGTCCCTGACGTCCCTCTTCTGTCCCCGACCCCGCCGGATCCGTGGGCACGAGTTGGTCCGTGACGTGAAGGGGGCGCACCGATGAGCGCCCGGCCCCTGGTGCAGCCCGGCGACGAGGTGAGAGTGGGAAGCGGCGGGTACCTGATCGGCACGATGGGGAATTTCGAGGTCTCGCCGCACGGGTTCATCGGTACGGTGGTCAGCCTTCCCAACGGCGTGACCCCCATTAGGGGAAACTGGATCGCCCTGGTCGCCACCGACTCCCGTACAGGTGGGGATGTGTCCCTCGCGGTGCAGGACCATTACCTGCCGGGGTTCGTCCCGAGGTTGGACGGCCTGCCGGACATGGCAGACCCGAGATGGTGACGGGGCCGATGCATATCGCTGGCCGACCGCACTGGGGCTGTACGGCGTGTGGTCAGCCTTGGCCCTGCGAGGCGGCACGTACAGAGTTGCTGGCGGGATATCACGGGATGCCGCTGTCGCTGAGCCTGTTCCTGGCGTCGCTGTACCTGGACTGCCTGAACGACCTCTACAAGTTGAACCCGAACCCGGACGACTCGGTTCCGGAACCGTCCGAGGTGTTCACCCGGTTCTACGGATGGACGGTGCCGAGGCGGGGGGCGGATTAGTGGAGGACATCGCGCAGGTCTGCATCCGGTGCAAGAACCGCGAAGCGGCCGGTGTCCTGCACGAGTGCATCGACCAGCCGGACACCCGCCCGTACCGGGACTGGCGGTGCCAGTGTCCCTGTCCCCGCCAGCCCCCGACCGGAAGGCTCAGGGCACTTCCTTAACGCAGGTACGAGGCGCCGTTGAGGTCGATGATGGTGCCGGAGGCCCATTCCGCAGCCGGTGAGGCCAGCCAGTGGACGGCGGCGGCGATCTCCTCGGGGCGGGCGACCCGGTTGAACGGGCTCTGTGCCCGCATCGCCTCGTTGCGGGGGACCTTGATGTGTTCGTTGGTCAGGTCGGGCTCCACGAAGCCGGGCGCGACGGCGGCGACCGCGATGCCGTACGGGGCCAGTGCCACCGCGAGCGACTGGCTGAGCGAGTTCAGCGCGGCCTTGCTGGCGCCGTACGCGGGGTGGTTCGGCTCGCCCCGGAAGGCGCCCCGGGAGGAGACGTTGACGATCCGGCCGCCGCCCCGTGCCCGTAGGTGCTGGACCGCGCACCAGGTGACGTTGGCCGCCCCGACCAGGTTCAGGTCGATGGTCTGTCGCCAGTGCTGCTGCCACTGCTCGTACGTGGTCTCGGTGATCGGGTGCGGGGTGGACTGCCCGGCGTTGTTGACCAGCACGTCGAGCCCGCCGAGCCGGGCAGCGGCGTCGTCGACCATCCGGCGTACGGCTTCGGGGTTGGTCAGGTCGGCCTGGACCACGACGTGGGCGGTGCCGGGCAGCGCCGCCGCGAGTTGTTCGGCCAGTTCGGCGGACTCCCGGTGGTGGATCGCCACCCGGTCCCCGCCCTCGGCGAACGCGGTCGCCACCGCCCGTCCGACTCCCCGGGAGGCCCCGGTCACCAGTACCGCTCGTCCTGTCACGCCCATCATCATCCCCCGGAGGCATACCATGCCGTGGGTGGAGACTGACTGCTTGTTCTGCCGGATCGTGGCCGGCGAGATCCCGGCGACCGTGGTCCGGGAGACCGACACGATGCTCGCCTTCCGCGACATCTCGCCGAAGGCGCCGGTGCACATCCTGGTGATCCCGAAGGAGCATTTCGTGGATGTGGCGACGCTGGCCCAGGCCGACCCGGAGTTGGCGGGCGCGCTGCTGGAGACGGCGGCGACCGTGGCCGAGCAGGAGGGGCTGACCCTGGACGGCTTCCGGTTGATCTTCAACACCGGGCAGTGGGGCGGCCAGGAGGTCTTCCACGCCCACGCGCACCTGCTCGGCGGCGCCCCACTCGGCCCGATGCTGGCCGGCTGACCGCCGGCCGGGGCAACCGGCCCCTGTGGGTCAGCCGACGAATTCCACGATGGCTCGGGTGAACTCCTCGGGCTGTTCGAGGTGGCCGAAGTGGCCGCTGTCGGTGAGCAGGACGTGCCGGGAGCCGGGGATGCCGTCGTGCAGCATGGTGGCCCACCGCGTACCGCAGATGAAGTCGTGCTCACCGACGATGACCAGGGACGGTGCGGTGATCGAGCCGAGCTGGTCGCGTACGTCGAACGGGGTTGGTTCCTCACCGAGCTGCGGGCCGAGCCAGCCGCGTACGGCGGCGCGCATCGGTGCGTACTCGCTCTCGCGGCCCCAGTAGTCAGCGAAGTAGACCGGCAGGATCCGCTGCAACTTGGTGCTGACCCAGTTGTCGTCCGGCTCGGCCGGCGTCTCCTGGAACGCCACGGCGACGTCCGCCGCCTCCGGACGGTCGGGGTGCCGCTCGACGTAACGCTGGACACCCGCCATCGCCTCGGCCCAGAACCCGGCGCCGGTGACCGGCGAGGTGTCGTACAGGATGAGGCCGGCGACCCGGTCGGGGTGGTCCAGGGCGTAGCGCTGGATCACGAACCCGCCGTGCGAGTGCCCGAGCAGGAGCACCCGTTCCTGGTCGAGGTGTTCGACCACCCCGTGCAGGAACCGGGAGTAGGTGTCGAGACGGTAGTCGCGGGGGTCGGCGAGCTGACCCGACGCCCCGGTGCCGACCGGCTCCAGGTAGACCATGGTCAAATGCTCTTCGAGCGTGGGCATCCGCAGGTACGCCCATTCGATCCCCGGGCCGCCGGAGTGCACGATGCAGACCGGTCCGGTGCCGGCGACGTGGTAGACCTGCCGTACGCCGTCGATGTCGATCTCGTGCGTGCCGGCGGTGAGGGCGCCGGCGGTGGTGGTGGAACCCATCGGATGATCTCTCCCCGAACTGTGGCCTGTCGAAGGCGATCCTGAGCTGTCGCCTACGAGATGCCGCAGCGGCGGAAAAGTTCGATCGGCCGGGGAAGGTGTTCCGGCGGGTCAGGCGGCGGCCAGTGCCGGCCGGGGGTGGAACAGGCGCATCCGGGCGGTGCGTCCCTCGCGCAGGGTGTGCAGCCAGACCGCGCCGGGTGGGCAGTGGGTCGGGTCGTCCGGAGGGCTGATCAGGTCCGCCTCCCAGATCATCACGTCGCCGCTGGCCGCGACGTTGGTGATCCGCTGCCGTACGCCCGCGGAGAGGTCACGGTCCATCGCCCGGACGGCGAACTCGCGACCGCCGGCCACCTGACCGTCCGGGGCGACGAACTGGGCGTCGGGTGTCCAGTGTTCCCGTACGAAGTCGGAGAACTCACCCCGGCCGGCGGTCACCAGCGCCTCCTCCGCCTCGCGTCGGCGGGCGGCGGTCAGCGCGGCGGCGTCGTCGTGGGCCAGGCTCGCCGTTTCGTGCAGGGCGGTGGCGAGCTTGCTCCTGGCCTGGCTCAACCGGCTGCGTACGGTCCCGACCGGGATCCCGCACAGGGCGGCGATCTGGTCGTACGACGATACGTCGCTGAAATACCTCAACATGGTCACCAGGCGGACAGGCTCCGACAACTGTCCCATCGCGTGCCAGACCCAGTCCCGCATCGACCGGCCCTCCAGCAGGTCCTCCGGGGTGGGATCGGCGGCCGGCAGGGCGAGCGCCTCCAGATCGGCCACCGGGACCGTACGCGAGCGGCGCAGCCGCATCCGGGCACCGTTGCGTACGACCGCCCGCAGCCACGGGCCGACCGCCGACGGGTCGCGGAGTTCCCCGATCCGGCTCAGCGCGACCAGGACGGCGTCCTGCACCACGTCCTCGGCGTCCGGTCCGTAACCGAGCAGGCTCAACGCCACCGCCTGCATGCCCGCCTGGTGCCGCGACACCAGTAGACCGAGCGCGGTCGGATCGCCGGACTGGGCGGCCCGTACCAGGTCGGCATCGGACTCCGGGGTGGAAACCACACCTGTCTCCTTCTCTCGCACACCTCTTCCGGGACTGGATGCGGGAGCCGGCCGGAAAGTTCGACGGAGGGGCGAAATTGACTGTGGGTGATCGTCTTGCCGGTTCCACGCTACCCGGAGTAGATAACGCCTGGCTGGTGTGGTCCCGGCCGGTCCGCCGATATCATCAGCGTGATCTTGACGGCGGCGGCGGAGGGTTGGCTTCGATGACCGAGGTGGGCCGGCGACTGACGCGGATGACCCGGCAGGTCCAGGCGGAGGAGCGGGTGCCGGCGCTCTCGGTGGCACTGCACCGGGCCGACCGCCCGCTCTGGACCCTGGCGGTCGGCGGGACCGGCAACAACGCCCCGCTCGGTCCGCAGACCCCGTTCCGGATCGGCTCGGTGACCAAGACCTTCACCGCCGTACTGGTGATGCAGGCCCGCGACGAGGGCCTGCTCGACCTGGACGACCCCATCGGGACCCACCTCGACCTGCCCGCGCACGGCGAGCTGACCGTACGCCGGTTGCTCTCGCACACCGCCGGGCTGCAACGCGAGCCGTACGGCGACGTCTGGGACACCCTGCGCGCGCCCGCCGTGGACGAACTCCTCGCCGAGCTGGACCGGGCCGAGCGGGTGCTGCCGCCGGCCCGCCGCTACCACTACTCCAACCTCGGGCTGGCCCTGCTCGGCCACGCGGTCGCCCGGCTGCGCGGCGGCACCTGGGCCGAGGTGCTGGCCGACCGGGTGCTGAACCCGCTCGGCCTGTCCGCGACCACGCTCGTCCCGGCACCGACCGCCGCGACCGGATTCCTGGTCGACACCTACTCCGACCACGCCCACCCGGAGCCGCCCACCGACTTCGGCGCGGTCGCCCCGGCCGCACAGCTCTGGAGCACCGCACCGGACATGGCCCGGTGGGGCGCCTTCCTGGCCGACCCCGCCGGGGTCGACCCGGCGGGAGCGGTGCTGCGGCCCGACACCCTGGACGAGATGCGCTGGCCGCTCACGGTCACCGACCAGACGCTCTGGCACCGCACCTTCGGGCTCGGGCTGATCATGGTCCCGCAGCCGGACCCGGTGACCGGGCAGGCGCGGCGGGTGGTGCACGTCGGGCACGACGGCGCCATGCCCGGCTTCCTGGCCGCCGTCTACGGCCGCCGGGGCGGACCCGGTACGCCGGGCGCGATGGGTGCCGCGGTGCTCGCCTCGTCCGGTACGGCCAGCGCGATCCTGGACCTGCCGCACCGCCTCCTCGACGCCGCCGTCGCCGACGACCCGGCCGAGATCGTCGCCTGGGCGCCCGGCGAGCCCGCTCCCGAGCGTTACCGGGGCATGCTCGGCCGCTGGTGGGGCGAGGGGTACGAGTACGTCTTCGGCTGGCACGACGGAACCCTCCAGGCCCGGGGTGCCGACGCCCCGGCCGGGTGGCCCCCGTCGATCTTCGTCCCGCTGCCGGACCGGCCGGACGTGCTGCGTACGGTCTCGGGGCGGGAGACGGGTGAACTGCTCCGGCTGACCAGGGACGATCGGGGCACGGTGGTACGAATGCACTGGGCGACGTACCGGTTCACCCGGTCCCAGGAGACCTTCGACGGCTTCGACTTCCGGGCCGTCACCGAACGTCAGCCGTGATGTCGACAGGTGTGGCGCCAGGTGGGGAAATGGGCGGCGCCCTGTCGGCGTTGAGCAGATACGATGGGAAAGTCGTCCGTACGCTGCGCCATCAGGGCGTGGCCATGAGATCGAGAGCAGGTGGCGTGGGGCCCGCCGGGCCCGACCTATGACCGGTACCCCACCTCCCGGCCAGGCCCGGGTGCAGACCAGGATCACCGTTCCTGACTCGCAGATCATGGTTAACCTGCTCGGGCCCGGAGACGAGGTTCTCCGCCTGGTCGAGCGCTCGATCAACAGCGACGTACACGTACGGGGCAACGAGATCACCATCACCGGTGCCCCGGCCGACAACGCGCTCGCCGAGCGGCTCTTCACCGAGCTGCTCGAGCTGATCGAGAAGGGCGAGACCCTGACCGTCGACGCCGTCCGGCGTACCGTCGGCATGCTCGAACAGGGCACCGCCGAGCGCCCCGCCGAGGTGCTGACCCTCAACATCCTGTCCCGGCGCGGGCGGACCATCCGCCCCAAGACGCTCGGGCAGAAGCGCTACGTCGACTCGATCGACGGGCACACCATCGTCTTCGGCATCGGCCCCGCCGGTACCGGCAAGACCTACCTCGCCATGGCAAAGGCCGTCCAGGCACTCCAGGCCAAGCAGGTCAACCGGATCATCCTGACCCGGCCGGCGGTCGAGGCGGGGGAGCGGCTGGGGTTCCTGCCCGGCACCCTCTTCGAGAAGATCGACCCGTACCTGCGCCCGCTCTACGACGCGCTGCACGACATGCTCGACCCGGACTCGATCCCGAAGCTGATGCAGGCCGGGACGATCGAGGTCGCGCCGCTGGCGTACATGCGGGGTCGTACGCTCAACGACGCGTTCATCATCCTGGACGAGGCGCAGAACACCACGCCCGAGCAGATGAAGATGTTCCTCACCCGACTCGGGTTCGGTTCCCGGATCGTGGTGACCGGTGACATCACCCAGGTCGACCTGCCCGGCGGCACCACCAGCGGCCTGCGGGTCGTCCGCGACATCCTGGCGAACGTGGAGGATGTCCACTTCGCCCAGCTCGCCAGCTCGGACGTCGTACGTCACCGACTGGTCGGCGACATCGTCGACGCCTACGCCCGGTGGGACGCCGAGCGGGAGGCGAAGCAGGCCCAGGGCGTGCACGCCGTGCCCGGAACTACCGCACAGGGTGGCCGCGCCAGCCGGCGCCGCTAGACCAGCAGCCCAAGAGAGCAGCAGGGGAACAAGTTGTCCATCGAGATCGCCAACGAGTCGGGCGCCGAGGTCGATACCGACGCGGTGCTCGCCGTCGCCCGCTACGCCCTGGACGAGATGGGGGTCAACCCCCTCGCCGAGCTGTCGGTGCTGCTCGTCGACATCGAGTACATGGCGGAGCTGAACCACCGTTGGATGGGCGGGGACGGTCCGACCGACGTACTCGCCTTCCCGATGGACGAGGGCAGCGTCGACCACGGCCCCGGCGAGGTCAGCGGCGGTGAGCCGGCGTTGCTCGGCGACATCGTCCTCTGCCCCGAGGTGGCGGCCAAGCAGGCGGCCACCGCCGGCCACTCGGCCGCCGACGAGCTGCACCTGCTCACCGTGCACGGGGTGTTGCACCTGCTCGGTTACGACCATGCGGAGCCGGAGGAGGAGCGCGAGATGTTCGCACTGCAGGCCAAGCTCCTCTCCGGTTGGCGAGCAGCGCGGGCCCAGTGATGCCGGACCACTTAGCCGCCGCCGGCGCCACCGCCGCCGGCCTGCCCGATCTGCAACTCCTGTTCTTCGGTGCCGCCCTGGTGGTGCTCGCCGGGCTCTTCGCGATGACCGAGGCCGCGCTCGCGGCGGTCTCCCCGGCCCGTGCCGGTGAGCTGGCCCGCGACGGGGCACGCGGCGCGCGTACGCTCCAGATCGTCGCCGCCGACGCGGTCCGGCACCTGAACCTGTTGCTGTTGCTGCGACTGCTCTGCGAACTGACCGCGACCACCCTGGTCGCCCTCGTCGCGGTCGACACCTTCGGTGCCGGTTGGCGGGCGGCACTGGTCACCGCCGGTGCGATGACCGTGGTCAGCTTCGTGGTCGTCGGCGTCGCGCCGCGCACCATCGGCCGGCAGCACGCGTACGCGGTCGGCCGGGCGAGCGCGCCGCTGGTGCGGTGGCTGGGCCGGGCCCTGAACCCGCTCGCCTCGCTGCTGATCCTGATCGGCAACGCGGTCACCCCCGGTCGGGGGTTCCGCGAGGGTCCGTTCGCGACCCAGGTGGAGCTGCGCGAGCTGGTCGACCTGGCCGAGCAGCGGGGCGTGGTCGAGCACGGCGAACGGCAGATGATCCACTCGGTCTTCGCCCTCGGTGACACCATCGCCCGCGAGGTGATGGTCCCGCGTACCGAGATGGTGTGGATCGAGGCGCACAAGAAGCCGCCGCAGGCGATGCTGCTGTTCCTGCGCTCCGGTTTCTCCCGGATCCCGGTGATCGGGGAGAGCGTCGACGACGTCCTCGGTGTCCTCTACCTCAAGGACCTGATCCGGCGCACCCAGGGCGGCGACCCGGCCGCCGAGGAGGTCCCGGTCTCCGAGCTGATGCGCGAGGCGACCTTCGTACCGGAGTCCAAGCCGGTGGACGACCTGCTCTCCGAGATGCAGGCCGCCCGTACCCACCTGGTGATCGTCGTGGACGAGTACGGCGGCACCGGCGGCCTGGTCACCATCGAGGACATCCTCGAGGAGATCGTCGGCGAGATAACCGACGAGTACGACGTGGAACGCCCGCCGGTGCAACGCCTCGACGGCGGCGACGTACGGGTCACCGCCCGGCTCCCGGTCGAGGACCTCGGTGAGATCTTCGACGTGGAACTTCCCGCCGACGAGGTCGAGACCGTCGGCGGCCTGCTCGCCCAGGCCCTCGGTCGGGTGCCCATCCCGGGTGCCGCCGCCGAACTCGGTGGCCTGCGACTCATCGCCGAGGGCACCACCGGGCGGCGCAACCGGATCGACTCGGTGCTGGTCAGCCGGCTCGCCACCGGCGACAAGGACGACCCGGCGAACCGGAGCGACGGCGGCGACCGCGAGTCCCGCCGGAACCCCGAACAGAGCAAGTCCCAGAAGCAGAAACAAGACCGATCCGAGGAGAGGCAACCCGCTGATGCCTGAGTCGTACGCCGTATCCGCCGCCGCACCGGCCGGGCCGATCGGCTCCGCCGACGTGTCCGCCGAGTTGAGCGCCGAGGACGCCAAGCTGGTCGTCCTGGCCCGGGGCGCCCGCGCCCGGATCGGCGCGGTGGAAGGAGCGGCCGTACGCGACCAGGACGGCAGGACGTACGCCGCGGCCAGCGTCAGCCTGCCCTCGCTGACCATCACCGCCCTCCAGTTGGCGGTCGCCTCCGCGGCTGCCGCCGGTGCCAGCCGGCTGGAGGCCGCCGCGGTTGTCACCGAGGCGTCGACCCTCGACGGTGCCGGACACGCCGCCGTACGCGACCTGGCCGCCGAGGCGCCGATCCACGTCGCCGCCCCGAACGGCACCCTGCTCGGCACGGTGCTCGCGTGAGCGGCCGGATGCCGACCCCGCGCGGGATCCGGGGGGCGGACGGGACCAACGGGCAGCCGTACAAGGCGGGCTTCGCCTGCTTCGTCGGACGGCCCAACGCCGGCAAGTCGACCCTGACCAACGCGATCGTCGGCCAGAAGATCGCCATCACCTCCAGCAAGCCGCAGACCACCCGGCACGTCATCCGGGCCGTACTGCACCGGCCGGAGGCCCAGCTCGTCCTGGTCGACACCCCCGGCCTGCACCGTCCCCGTACGCTGCTCGGCGAGCGCCTCAACGACCTGGTCCGGTCCACCTGGAGCGAGGTCGACGTGATCGGCCTCTGCGTGCCGGCGAACGAGCCGGTCGGGCGCGGCGACCGGTTCATCACCGGCGAGCTGGCCGAGCTGAAGGCCAGCGTGATCGCCGTGGTCACCAAGACCGACCTGGTCGACAAGAAGCGGCTGGCCGAGCAGTTGCTCGCGGTCAACGACATGGGCGAGTTCGCGGCCGTGGTCCCGGTCAGCGCGGTCTCCGGACACCAGGTCGACACCCTGGTCGACGTGATGACCGGCTACCTGCCGCCGTCGCCGCAGCTCTACCCCGACGACATGCTCACCGACGAACCGGAACAGGTGCTGGTCGCCGAGCTGATCCGGGAGGCGGCGCTGGAGGGCGTACGCGACGAACTGCCGCACTCGATCGCGGTGGTGGTCGAGGAGATGGTCCCCGAGGACAAGCTGATCCGGATCTACGCCGACGTCTACGTGGAACGGCCCAGCCAGAAGGCGATCGTGATCGGTCACCAGGCCAGCCGGCTCAAGGACGTCGGCACCCGGGCCCGGCAGCAGATCGAGGAACTGCTCGGCAGCCGGGTCTACCTCGACCTGCACGTACGGGTGGCGAAGGACTGGCAGCGGGACCCGAGGCAGTTGCGCAAGCTCGGCTTCTAGCCCCGCAGCGGGCAACGCCCGCCCTGCCGGCGCCCGCGCGGGGCCGGCGAGGCAACCGCCGCCGACCGGTTGGCCATGCTGCGCGAACACCGCAGCGCGTTGGCTGACCGCATCCGGTGTCTGCGCCGCAACGCCAGGGCACTGGACGACAAGATCGATCACTACGAACATCTGCTCACCGAACGGCAGGGAACGGAAACACGATGACCGACAATGCCACCACCGCAGAGACCAGGCAGGACCGCTTCGACCGTGGCATGAGGGTGCTCACCGAGATCGACGGCGAAGTCGGTCAGAAGGTCATCGACTCCCTCGCCGACGTCTCGCCCGAACTCGGCCACCAGGTCGTCGCCTGGGCGTTCGGCGACATCTACCAGCGTCCCGGACTGCCTCCCCGGGACCGGCAACTGGTCACCCTCGGGATGCTCACCGCCCTCGGCGGGTGCGAGCCCCAACTGGACGTGCACATCAACGCCTCCCTCAACGTCGGGCTCACCCCCGAAGAGATCATCGAGGCGCTGCTGCACTCCGCGGTCTACTGCGGGATGCCCAGGGCACTGAACGCCACCGCCGTAGCCAAGAAGGTCTTCGCCGATCGGGGCCTGCTCCCGGTCAAAACCCAACCGTGATCCGTTTCCGGTGAAAGCGGAACAGGGCGGGGAGCGGAGTACGGCCGGGCTGATGGGCGCGGGGTTCTGCACGTACCCGCTCGGCGTCGTCCCGCACTACGACGACTGAAGCCACCGTTACCGTGTGACGGCTTAGCCGTATATAGCCGAATCCTATGGGATTGTTCACCTGTGGGACACCCCGTGCATCGTTCGAACGGTGGACCGGCAGGGTAGGAAAACGTACGCCCCCCGTCGCCCCGGTTCAGATGCAGGCTGATGCGAAACAGATACGTAGATCTCCTCCGTTTTCTGGCAATCATCCGAGTTGTCGTCTACCACACCACCGGTTGGGCGTTCCTGACCATCGCGTTCCCCGCGATGTCGGTGATGTTCGCCCTCGCCGGATCGCTGATGGCAGCCTCCCTCGACCGCTCCGGTGTCGGGGCGGTGGGTCGCCGGTTACGCCGCCTGCTTCCGTCGCTCTGGCTGCTCGCCGCGTTCTTCGTACCGGCCATGTTGCTCACCGGGTTGCCGGTGAACTGGCGGCTGCTGCTCTGGGTCGCACCGATCGCCGACCCGCCGAGCAACGGCTGGGGCGCGCTCGCGTTGAGCGCCATCTGGTACCTGCGCGACTACCTCTGGTTCGTACTGGTGTCGCCGCTGGCCCTCTGGCTGTTCCGGCGCTTCCCGCTGCCCACCCTGGCGGCGCCGTACGTGCTGCTGGTCGTGGTGGAGTTCGGGTTCCCGAGCGCACCGAACGTGCTCCGCGACTTCGGGCTCTACTTCGGAGCATGGCTGATCGGCTTCGCGCACCACGACGGGATGCTGCGGCGGCTCTCCCGGCGGGTGCTGATCCCGGTCGCCGGTACGCTCGCCGCTCTCGGCGCCGCATGGATCTTCACCCATCCGGGCCCTCGCGGGTTCGACCTGAACGACATCCGGCTCGGCAACGGGCTCTGGTCCGCCGGGTTCACCCTGCTGCTGCTCGGGCTCGCCCCGGCGGGGGCCGCCTGGGTGGACCGCAACGAGATCTTCAGCCGGGCGGTGACGGTGCTCAACCGGCGGGCGCTGACGGTCTACCTCTGGCACATGCCGATCGTGATCGGCCTGACGGCACTGATGGTGCGAGCCGGCTGGAGCCTGACCGACACCACCGGGGTCACCGTACGGCTGATCGTGGTCACCACCCTGGTCGCGCTGGCCACCGCGCTCTTCGGGTGGATGGAGGATCTCGCCGCGCGTCGCCGTACGGCCCTGCTGCCCGGTGGCGAGGCGGGTAGCGCGCAACCGAGTCCGGCACGCCCGGTGATTCCGACCCAGCGGAACGGGCGCGGGTCCGGGGACCGGAGTGGACCGGCCCGCCCGCCGGGGAGCGGGGACCGGATCGGGGCGGTGAACCGGGCCGGCGGGGAGTGAACCGGATCAGCGGGGAGTGATCGTGATATCCCCGCTGCCGGTCTCCAGGTCGAGCCGGTTGGTGGCGGTCGGGTCGTCGGCCAGCTCGGAGCGGGCCGTGCCGGACGAGGTCGTGGACCGGACCCGGTACGCCCCGGCCGGCACGGTCAGCTCGATCGAGCCGCTGGACGCGCGGGCGTTCACCGAGCCCGCCGTGTCCAGGGTCAGGACGATGTCGCCGGAACCGGTGGTGGCGTCGACCGTGCCGCCGAGACCGTGCCCGTTCACCGACCCCGAACCGGTGCGTACGGTCGCCGCGGTGCCGACCCGGCTGAGGTCGATGTCGCCCGAACCGGTCTGCGCCCGGACCGTGCCGGTCGCGCCGATCAGGGTGATGTCCCCGGAGCCGACCTTCACATCGACGTCACCGACATCGGTCAACTCGATGTCCCCGGAGCCGTTCTCACCGTTGACCGAGACCCCGGTCGGGGCG
The DNA here is from genome assembly GCF_035917455.1 of Micromonospora sp. NBC_01796. NCBI lineage: Bacteria > Bacillati > Actinomycetota > Actinomycetes > Micromonosporales > Micromonosporaceae > Micromonospora > Micromonospora sp. NBC_01796. The sequence continues at coordinate 4,593,426 of NZ_CP109078.1, forward strand.
ACGATCTCGTACGAGACACCGCACCGGGACCCGCAGTCGGTGTCGATCCGCAGTTCGGTGCCCTCGATCACGTACGTGGAGCCGGGCTCGGAACCCCAGTACCGGACCACCCGCTTGATTCGTACGTCGGACACCGCCGCCGTCGACACCACGACGTCACCGGAGCCCGGCGCCACCGCGATCTTGGTGATCTTGACTTCTTCGGTCTGGTCGAAGTCGAGCCGCCGCTGCCCCATCGAGAAACCGTCGCAGCCTGCCAGGATGCCCAGAGTGAGCGCGCCCGCCGTGACGGCGGTGACGATCCGGAACGTGGTCATACAGACGAGGCTAGGAGCCGGCGGCCATCCGGACATCAGGGAGAAGCCACGCATCCGTCCCGGAGAAGACCCTGAGAACGCACTCAGGGTCACACCGGTCCGACCCGGGTGTGCGGGGGAGGACCGGGGGCAGGGGAGAATGGTCGGATGGCCGGGTACCGCAGGCAGCTCTACCGCGACGACGCGGTGGTGCTGCGCGTACAGAAGCTCGGCGAGTCCGATCGGATCATCACCCTCCTGACCCGCAGGCACGGCCGGCTCCGGGCGGTCGCCCGAGGGGTACGCCGGACCACCTCCCGGTTCGGCGCCCGGCTGGAACCGTTCGGCCACGTCGACCTGCAACTCGCCGGTGACCCGCAGGGCAACATCGGCAGCCCCCTGCACACGGTCAGCCAGGTCGAGGGAATCGACCTGTACGGGCGGCGGTTCCTCGAGGACTACCCCCGCTACACCACCGCCAGCGCCATCGCCGAGACCGCCGAGCGGCTCACCCCGGTCGAACGCGAACCGTCGCTGCGGCTGTTCCAGCTCACCCTCGGCGCACTGCGCGCCCTGGCCGAGGGGAGCCACGCCAGCAGCCTGGTGCTCGACGCGTACCTGCTGCGGGGGATGGCGCTGGCCGGCTGGGCGCCGGCCCTGGTCGCCTGCGCCGTCTGCGGCACCCCCGGACAGCACCGGGCTTTCTCCGTACCGGCCGGGGGTTGTGTCTGCCCGGACTGCCGACCACCCGGCGCGGCCCACCCGGCCCCGGCCACCATCGATCTGATGTCCGCGCTCACCACCGGTGACTGGCGGGTGGCCGACGCGACCGAGGTCAACCACCGGCGCGAGTGCAGTGGCCTGGTCGCCGCTCACCTGCAGTGGCACCTGGAACGCGCGCTACGCTCGCTGCCGTTGGTTGATCGAGACGACCGGTCCGTCCGGACCGATCCGAACGAACCGGCCGGGACCTCGGAGTACGGGCCGGAGCAGGGGGAGACAGCGCAGTGATCCGATCCATGACCCGGGGAGCACGTCGGCAACCGATCGCGCCGACCCCGCACCCGTCCGGTGCCCGTCCGCCGGCCCTGCCCGCGGACGCCCTGCCCAAGCACATCGCGGTCGTGATGGACGGCAACGGGCGGTGGGCCAAGGATCGGGGCCTGCCCCGGACCAAGGGACACGAGGCCGGCGAGTTCTCCCTGTTCGACACGATCGAGGGCGCGATCGAGATGGGGGTGCCCTACCTGTCCGCGTACGCGTTCTCCACGGAGAACTGGCGGCGCTCACCGGACGAGGTGCGCTTCCTGATGGGCTTCAACCGGGACGTGATCCGGCGCCGCCGCGACCAGTTGGTCGACCTCGGCGTACGGGTGGTCTGGTCGGGGCGGGCCGGGCGGCTCTGGAAGAGCGTGATCTCCGAGTTGCAGACCGCGGAGGAGATGTCCCGCGACAACACCAGGCTGACGCTCCAGTTCTGCGTCAACTACGGCGGCCAGGCCGAGATCGCCGACGCGGCGGCGGCCATCGCCCGGGACGTCGCGGCCGGCAAGGTCGACCCGGCGAAGGTCAACGAGAAGATGGTCGCCCGTTACCTCTACCACCCCGAGGTGCCCGAGGTGGACCTCTTCCTGCGCCCCTCCGGCGAGCAACGGACCTCGAACTTCCTGCTCTGGCAGAGCGCGTACGCCGAGCTGATCTACCTGGACGTGCTCTGGCCGGACTTCGACCGCCGTCACCTCTGGTACGCCTGCGAGCTGTACGCCCAGCGCGACCGCCGCTTCGGTGGCGCCCTGCCGAACCCGGTGGCGCCGAGCTAACCGGGCCGTAGTCCCCGCAGCAGCAGTTCGACCAGTCGGCGCGGGTCGTAGCCCGGATCGCTGTCCCGTCCGATGCAGAGGTTGCCGATGCCGCGCATCAGTTCGTAGGCGTGCGTACCGGGCCTGATCTCGCCCGCGTCGACCGAGGCGTCGAGCAGTTGCCCGCAGACGGGCACCAGACGGTCGAGGAAGTACGTGTGCAGCGCCTCGAACCCGCTGCTGTCCGACTGCATCGCGTTGGCGAGCCCGTGCTTCGTGACCAGGAAGTCGACGAACAGGTCGACCCACCGGCGCAGTGCCTCGTACGGGGATTCGGCGCCGGCCAGCAGGGTCGGCCCGGCCTCGGCGCACTCCTCGACCTGGTGCCGGTAGACGGCGACGACCAGATCCGCCCGGGTGGGGAAGTGGCGGTAGATCGTCCCCATCCCGACGCCCGCCCTGGCCGCGATCTCCCGGATCGGTGCGTCGACGCCGGAGGTGACGAACACCTCGGCGGCGGCGGCGAGCAGCGTCTGCTGGTTGCGTACCGCGTCGGCCCGCTTGCTCCGGGCCGGCACCTCCCCGGACGGGCTTGTACTCGCCACCACCGTCTCCTTCCGATGACCTGCTGACCATCGCCGCGCCCCTGGTCGAGGGGTGGCGGCCGGCTCCGGCCGTTGACAAAGCGGAACGTTGCTCCGTATATTAATCGGAGCGGCGTTCCGCTTCAGCGTAGCCGAAGCCGGTCGCCGCGACCGCCTCACCCCACCGCTCGTCGAACAGGACCGGCGGCAGAGGCCATCGAAGGGAAACATGCATCATGAGTGAATCGAATTACCCAGCCGGCAACTCGCCCACCCAGGTCCTCTCGGTCAGCCCGGTGGTGCTGCCGGCTCCCGACCGCGCCGTGGACCTGGAGCTGCGGATCTCCGCGCCGGTGACCGGCAGTGACCTGCCGATCATCCTGCTCTCGCACGGCCACGGCCCCTCGAACAACCTCTCCTCGCTGAACGGGTACGCCCCGCTCGCCAACTTCTGGGCCGCGCACGGCTTCGTCGTGATCCAGCCGACCCACCTGAGCTCCCGGACGCTGAGCCTGCCCCCAGACACGCCCGGAGCGCCGCTGTACTGGCGGTCACGGGCCGAGGACATGACCCGCATCCTCGACCACCTCGACGTGCTCGAAGCCGCCGTACCGCAGCTGCACGGGCGCCTGGACCACAGCAGGGTCGCCGTGGCCGGGCACTCGATGGGCGGGCACACCGCGAGCCTCCTGCTCGGCGCCCGGCTCACCGACCCGGACGACGGCACGGAGGTGAACCTGGCCGAGCCCAGGATCAGGGCGGGCGTGCTGCTCGCCGCCCCCGGCCGGGGTGGCAACGCCCTCAGCCCGTACGCGGCCGAGAACTACCCCTTCTTCCTGACCACGGACTTCTCCCGGATGGCAACGCCCACCCTCGTCGTTGTCGGGGACCGGGACAGCTCCACCCACCTGACGGTCCGGGGGCCGGACTGGCACGTCGACCCGTACCGGCTCTCGCCGGGGCGCAAGGACCTGCTCACCCTGTACGGGGCGGAGCACGGGCTCGGCGGGGTCTCCGGGTACGACGTCGCCGAGACCACGGACGAGAGCCCCGAACGGGTCTCGGTGGTCCAGCGGCTCACCTCGGCGTACCTCCGGTCTCAGCTCCACGCCGGAGATTCCGCCTGGCAGGCGGCGCGGGACGCGCTGGCGGCGGACTCCGATCCGCTCGGACGGGTCGAGTCCAGGTAACTCGGACGGGTCGGGGTGAGGAGTCGACCCGACCACGTGGGGTGCGGTGCGGTCAGGCGATGCTGGGCGCGGCCTCGCGGTCGGTCCCGGCGAGGATGCGTACGACCGGTTCCACCGCGCCGAGGTCGGTGAGGACTATCTGCGCCCCGGCCTCGGCCAGGTCGGCGGCGGAGGTGGTGCCGGTGGCCACGCCGACAGCGGTCACCCCGTTGGCGAGGGCACCGGCCACATCGTGCACGGTGTCGCCGATGACCAGGATGTCGGCCGGGGCGAACCGGTGGCCGTACTTGGCCTCGGCCAGGTCGCGGCACTGCCGGACCAGGTCCGCGCGTACGGTGTTGTGCCGGCCGTACCCGCCGATGTCGAGATCCAGGCCGGCGCCGAGGCCGAGGGCGGCGAGCTTGTGCACGGCCGCCGACGGGATGTTGCCGGTGACCAGGGTCTGGATCACGTGCGGGTGACCGGCCAGCCCGGCGAGCACCGCGCCGACACCGGGTAGTACCCGTCCCTGTTCGGCGATCAGGTGCCGGCGGGCGGCGAGCGCGGCGGCGTACCGGTGGAAGAACTCCTCCAGGTACGGCTCGTAGTCGGCCACACCGTGCGTGACGAACGCCTCGGCGGCCAGGTCCCGGTCGGTCCGGCCGGCCGAGTGCGGCATCCGTTGCCAGGCCACCCCGGTCAGCGCGGTGAACGCCTCGGCGTACGCGAGCTTCGCCGCCGCACCGGTGTGCACCAGGGTCCCGTCGATGTCCCACATCAGCAGCCGGGGTGCCGCCGCCACCGGATCCGGCGGTACGGACGCCGGGGCGGTCATCCCTCGCCCAGCCGGGCCTCGATGTGCGCCACCTTCGCGGTCATCGCGTCGGTCACACCGGCCCGGATGTCCGCCTTGAGGACCAGGCTCACCCGTGGCGACTCCTCGGCGAGTACGTCGACAGCGCGTCTCACCACCGCCATCACCTCGTCCCACTCGCCCTCGATCAGGGTGAACATGGCGTTGGTCTCGTTCGGCAGCCCTGACTCCCGGACCACCCGGACGGCCTCGGCCACCGCATCACCCACGGACTCGCCGCCGCCGAGTGGACTCACCGAAAACGCGATCAGCATGCCGTTGATGGTCGCACTGTCACCCGGCCCGGACCATCATGATCGCCGCTGTCGAGATAAATCGGATGCGTCGGGGGACCCCTGGGGTTAGCGTGGGGTCCATGCGCTACTGACGCTCTGTGCACCGTGCCGGCCCGCCGCGTTTCCGCCGTGGGCCCGTGCCGGGGCGTCCGCGCACTCCGTCACCCGTCTCGACGATTGATCGTCGACACCGTTGGCGGGTCGCCGCTTTCCAGGACGCTCCGGGCACTCCCTTTCTCACCTGACCGCCCCGGCGTGACAGGGCGGAGATCCTCGGAGGAGGCCAGAATGCCTGGTAAGCGACACTCTCGTAGCAACGGTCAGCGCACGGGTGGGGCCGCGTTCGCCGTACCGGCGGAGCAGCGGGAACCCGACCTGACCGGGAAGCTCGGGCCGATCGAGGTGCCCGAGACCGGTGCACCGGCAGCGGCTGCGTCGTCCGCACCGAAGGCCGGCCCACCGGTACGGGGTGGGCGTTCGGGTGGTGTCGGCCGGTCCCAGGCCGCCCGTTCCACCCGCCAGTACGCCTTCCGCCGTAGCTGATCCACCCGGTCCCCGCCGCGTCGGGGCGAAGGCAGGGCCCCTTCCGGTGCACGAACGACCGGAAGGGGCCCTGCCGTACTAGTGGTCGGCGCAACAGGGGGTCGGGTCGGGCATCTCGAACGGAACCAGGATGCCGCCGCGCGCCGGCTGCGTGGTCAGCACCAGTTCACCGTGCTGCCACAGCGGACGGACGAAGTCCCGGGTGTGGATCCGGGTCTCCTCCTGCGCCGGGGAACCGCCGAGCACGGCCACCCGGTCGATCGCGCTCCAGGCGAGCAGTTCGCCGACGGTGATGGTGCCGACCAGCCGCTCCACCCCGGCGAAGTACACCGCCCGTCCGGATCGGCGGGTGGCGTGCTCGGCCGCCGCCGCCGTGGCCGCGTCCCGGAGTTCGACCGGCACCGCCGGCAATGTCGCCGACTCCGTGCCCGTACCGCTCAGGCTCAGCGCCACATGCGGGTACGGCTCCCGCATGAGGTGCGTACAGGCGGTCAGATCCGGCAGGCTGAGCGGCAGCACGACGTCGCGCAGCCACTGCTCCGCCTCCAGGTCGTTGCGGTGACCGAGGCTGATGCCCCGGTGACCGAGGCTGACGCCCAGGTAGGTCACTTCGTCAGGACCCAGATCGGGTTGCCGTAGAACCACAGGTCGGCCCACGGGTCGGCATCGCCGACGACGTCCATCGCCGGTCCGTGCGGGTCCACCGAGGCGCCCATCAGACCGGTCGCGCTGCGGTTGCCGTCGGTGCCCCGGACGCGCAGGTAGAACGGCTCGTTCACCCGGCCGAAGTTGTAGCTGAACGACACCCGGCCACTGCTCTTGGCGCTGACCTCGAACGACTTGACCACCCGGGTACGCGGTGCGGTGAAGGTGTCGCCGTCGCGTACCGGGCCGGTGACCGCGCCGGCGATCACGTCGACCCGGGCCAGCTTCGCCACGAACTGCGACCAGTTCGGGGTGGTCGCCAGGTCGATGTCGATGGTGACCTCGACCTGCTCGCCCCGGCGTACCCGCAGTGTGCCGCCGAGCGGGGTGCCGGAGTCGCGGTGGCGGTCACCGGCGATCCGGGCCCGTACGTCGAGGCCCTTGATCAGGCCGCCGTGGTCGACCCAGACCCGGCCGGCCCGCAGGCCGTCCATCACCGCGCGGTAGCTGTCCGAGCTGGCACCGACGTGGGTCCGGCTGTAGAAGCCCGGCCAGTAGTCGCCGGCCGCGGTGAGCAGCGGACCGCGTACGGGGTCGGCCTGCTTGCCGTCGCGGTCGAAGTTGCTGTCGGGGCCGCGCTGCGAGGTGTCCAGGTAGTTGACGTGCGAGTCGGAGTTCGCGCTGATCCACCAGGGCTTGCCCTCGGCGAGCAGGCTGTCCCAGAGCCCACCGACGGTGGAGGTCATCCAGTCGAAGCCGCCCCAGGTGCGGTAGCTCTCCAGCGGGTAACCGGGGAAGGACTCGGCGCCCGGGCTGCTCTCGTAGTAGCCGCGGCCACGGCCGGTGCCACCGGGGATGCCGGCGGCCTGGTGGCCGGGGGCACCCTCCATGCCGATCGCCACGGTCGGGTCGGCGTCGCGCCAGGCCCGGATCTCGTGCGGGGAGTCGACGCCCCGGCGGGCCGGGTGGTTGGCGAGGAAGAGCGCGCCGTCGACCCGACGCCTGCGTACGGCCTCGGCGAGGAACTTCACGCCGGCGATGGCGAGCGCCTCGTTGGCCGCACCCGGGCCGGAGGTGCCGGTGACCGAGCCGTCGAACCCGTTCTCGAACTCCTTGAGTACGGCGACCTCGTTGCGCCCGGGGTGGACAAAAACGGTGCCGTGCTCGGCGGCCGGGATGTTCCACTCCATGCCCTGGAAGATCAGCAGTTCCTTGAGCTGGGCGCGGGCCGCCACGATCTCCGGGTTGACCTTGTCGACGCCGATCTTGGCATGGGCGACGCTGCCGTGGTCGGTGATGACCATCCAGTCCAGGCCGTACGCCTGCGCGTGCCGCGCCTGGTCGATGACCCGGTACTGGGCGTCCGAGCTGTACTGGGTGTGGATGTGGTGGTCGCCGGCGAGCCACTGGAAGCCGCCGGTGCGCTCCCGGTCGTCGGTGGAGTCGGGCCCGTGCGCATGCGCCAGTTCCGGCGTGGCGAGTACGGTCGCGGCGGCGGCACCGGCGCCGAGCAGGCCGGCGTTGCGCAGGAAACCGCGCCGGGACAGTTCCGACGGCGACAGCTCGCTGTCCGGTACGGCCAGGTCGAGCGCAGGCGTCAGGTCCACGTTGTGCTCGTGGCCGTGGTCGTGACTATGGCCGTGGTCGTGGCCGTGATGAGAGTGATCGTGACCCATGGAGGACTCCGTTTCGGGCGGTATGTGGCGCCAATCTCGCGAAGCCCGGGGAACGGAAGGTGTACTGATCGCGGCATGGGTGCGAACATGCGGCTGCGAGCATGCGTGGCCGAACACATCGTCACTGCTCGGGGCGGGGGGTCACGCTGGGTGCGTGCCGGGAACCCCTGCGCGCGTTGCCGGCGCCGATCTCGGCGACCCGGTCCGCGCTCCCACCCTCCTCCGCGGTGGCTGAAAAGTGGCGTTTCCGGCGTGGGCGGTGGCCGGTCCGGGCTACGGTGCGCGGGTGTCACCGGGATCAACCGAGGAGGTGGGGGTCATGGGCACCCGTCAGGTCGTACGGACCGAGTACCAGGCCCGCCGGCTCGCCATTGCGGTGGACGCGCCCTTCGACGACTTCCGGCGGCGGTACGAGGAGGCCGTACCGGTGTTCGACCCGGCGGCGTTCAAGCCCCTGTACGACCGGAAGGCGGACTGGTCCGAGTGGGTCGAGGTGACGCACCGGGCGGCGCCGCACGACTTCCTCCGCTACTGGCAGATCGACGCGCAGCCGATGATGGGGGTCGCGGGTGACCCGGCCGACTGCGTCCAGTACCTGATGGGCAACCACACCGTCGCCGAGCGGATGTTCCGGCACGACCCGACCGTCTTCCTGTACGTGCCGCTACGGGTCAGCATCAGCGACGACGGCAGCACCGGCACCTGGTTCTCGATCGACCAGCCGAGCCGGAACCTGGACTCGTACGGCCGCCCGGAGATCACCTCGGTCGGGGTCGAACTGGACCACAAGGTCGGGCGCCTGCTGGAGTTCCTGGGTGTGTCCGTACCGCCGGACCTGCTGCCCTGACCGCGCCCGGCGCGGTTCCGGGCCGGCCGATGTCAGCTCGCGGCGGGCGACGGGGCGGGGCTGAGCACCTTGCAGGCGTCCAGGGCGGCGGTGACCTTCGGGTCGGTGGTGTTCAGGTCGGGGGCGAGGGTCACGCCGTGGTCGGTGAGGCAGTTCGCGTACGCGCCACCGGGTGCTGCACCGCCACCGGGACGGGCGCCCTGGCCCCGGCCGGGGCCGCCGGTGGGCAGGGTGGAGGCGCACGCCTGCTGTGCCTTCTGCCAGGTCGCGTCGTCCACACCGGAGGGTCGCAACCCGCCGAACCCGCCACCGGGTCCCCGGTTGCCGCCCGGCCAGCCGGACGCACCCGGCGACGGCTGGCCGGACGGACGCCCGGAGGGGAAGCGGGACGGCCGTCCGGACGGAAAGCCGGACGGTCGACCGGAGCCGTCGGGCCGGGGTCGCGCGGACGGCCGCCCGCCGGGCAGGTTGTCAGGTACGTCGATCCCCTGTTGTTTGAGGCAACCGACGTACGCGGCGAAGGCGTCGGGTCGACCACTCGACGCCGGTGCCGCCGCATCCTGACCGCTGGTGTCGGCACCGCCGCAGGCCGTCGCGAGAATCAGGGCCGCCGACCCCGCCGCCGCGGTCAACGTCCAGCGCGCCCGCCAGCTCAACACCGCCACCGGTACCTCCCTCTGGGTTGACGCCACCGGGACGGAGAGGGTGAGAGGGGCCCCGGGGCGCGTCCACAGACAACCGGCACCACCTCCGGACCAGATAGGACCAAGCTCGACGCCGGCTGGGAATCGCGCCGCGCGAACCGTCGGTTCCTGCCTCCCGGCCCGGGAGCGGTCGCTCCGGGGACTCTCAGGCAATTCCGAGGTACGGCCGAGTCAGCCCCGAGCCGGGGCGACGACACTCGCCGGTCATGGGGATCGGCCTGAGTGCGTCGGGGCGTGCCGGACGCGGCCGGCGGGTGTGGTGGCTTTCCGGTGTCGTGGCCGTCGTGCTCGTACTGTCCGGCTCGGTGGCGGCGTACGCGTTGACCGGCGACGACAGCGAGCCGTCCCGCCCGGCGGCGACCGCCCGGGTGGACCGGGGCGACGTCACGCTCGCCATCGCCACCACCGGGGCGCTGCGACCGGCACAGACCCGCAGTCTCGGCTTCACCGGCGCCGGTACGGTCACCGAGGTCAAGGTGCGCGCGGGTGACCAGGTGACCGCCGGCCAGTTGCTCGCCCGGACCGATCCCGCCGCCGCCCAACAGCGCGTCGACTCCGCCCGGGACGCGCTCACCGAGGCACGGACCGCGCTCGACGCCGCCGAGCAGAGACAGGCCACCCCACCCACCACCTGCGGCCCCGCGACCGGCAACGGCGGCACGGGCAACGGCGGCACGGGCGGCGGCGCGGGGGAGCCGACGCCGAGCGGGTCCGCCACACCCACCACCTCCACCCGTCCCGGCTCGCCGACGCCGAGCCCGGCCGCCCCGTCGGGACGGGTGTCGGCGCCGACCGGGACCGGGCAGAGCGCGGGCCAGCCCTCGGGCGGCGCGCGGGACTGCACCGGCCGGAGCGGTTCCGCGTCGACGGGCGGCCCGGACCCCGTACTCCGGGCACAGCAGCAGGTGACCAACGCCCAACTGAACCTGGACACCGCCTCGGACGCGCTGGCCGGCACCAGCATCACCGCACCGATCGCCGGCAAGGTCCTCTCCGTCGCCGGTGGCGTCGGCGCGGTGGTCGGCGGCGGCACCACCTTCATCACCCTGGGCGACGTGGCCGGGATGGAGGTCGGGACGAGTTTCCCCGAGGCGGACGCCGGGCGGCTGGCCGTCGGTCTGGCCGCCACCGTGACCCTGGCGAACCGGCCCGGTGAGGAGTTCCCGGCCAGGGTGACCCAGGTCGACCCGGTCGGCACCGCAGACGGGCAACTCGTCCGGTACGGCGCCCTGCTCAGCTTCGACCGGGTGCCCGCCGACGCGCTGGTCGGGCAGAGCGCGAACGCCCGGGTGACGATCGAGTCGGTGCCGGGGGTGCTGCGGGTGCCCGCCACAGCCGTCCACCTCACCGGGACCGACGGGACCGGCGGCGGGCCGGCGACCGGCGAGGTGCGGCTCCGGACCCCGGCCGGCGGCACGGAGACCCGCCGGGTGACGGTCGGCGTACGGGGTGACCAGTACGCCGAGATCACCGACGGCCTCGCCGAAGGGGACGAAGTCGTACTCGGCTGGTGATTCCCCAGCCCATCGTGACCCGGCTCCCAGGTCGCTCCCAGCGGGCTCGGCTAAAGATGACCCGGAGTTCGAGGGGGAGGAGGTCGACGGGTGCGCCCATCGGCAGGAGAGTCGGCCCGGCGGTCGACCAGGGTGCTCGTGGTGGACGACGAGCCGAACATCTGCGCGTTGCTGTCGGCGACCCTGCGGCTGATCGATTTCGAGGTCCGGATCGCGTACGGCGGGCACGAGGCGTTGACCGCCGCCGCCGAGTTCGAGCCGGACCTGGTCGTACTCGACGTGATGATGCCGGACCTGGACGGCTTCCAGGTGGCGCGACGGTTGCGTACGACGGCCGACGGCCGGGGCGTACCGGTGCTGTTCCTGACCGCGCGGGACGCGGTGGAGGACCGGATCTCCGGGCTGACCGTCGGCGCCGACGACTACGTCACCAAGCCGTTCAGCCTGGAGGAGGTCGTGCTGCGGATCCGGGCCATCCTGCGGCGCAGCCGGGTCGAACCCGAGTCGGGCGTGATCCACTACGCCGATCTGGAGCTGAACGAGGACGCGCACGAGGTACGCCGCGCCGGCCGGTTGGTGGACCTGTCGCCGACCGAGTTCAACCTGCTGCGGTACCTGATGGTCAACGCCGGTCGGGTGGTCAGCAAGGCGCAGATCCTGGACCGGGTCTGGAGTTACGACTTCGGCGGCGACGGCCGGATCGTCGAGTCGTACGTCTACTACCTGCGCAAGAAGATCGACCGGTGGGACCCGCCGCTGATCCAGACGGTACGGGGCGTGGGGTATGCGCTCCGGCTGCCTCGACCGGCCGGCGAATGACCGCCCGGCCCGGCCAGCCCGGCGCTCCCGCCCCTCCGGGTGGGACCGCCGTACCCGGCTGGCCGCCCCCGCCACCGCCCGACTGGACGGCGGCACCCCCGGTCGGGCGGTGGCGGCGGCGACTGGCCCGGGTACGCAGGTGGAGCCACTGGACCCTGCGCGCACGGCTGGTGGTGGTGATCGCCGTACTGACCGCGATCGCGTTGATCGTGGCGAACGCGGCCGGGCTGGTGCTGCTGCGGTCGTACCTCACCGACCGGGTGGACGAGCAGCTCGCCCGGTCGATCCGCCCGTACGTCGCGGGTATGGTCCCGGACTTCGGACCCGGAGCGGCCCGCGGCGGCCGACCCGCTCCCGCCGGTGGCCCCGGCCAGGCCGTGGTGATCTACGACCCGGGCGGGCGGGTGCTGGTCGCCGTCCTGTCCCACGACGAACTCTCCCCGCCCGACCTGACCGGCCTCACCGACCTGGCCGAGCGCGGTGAACCGTTCACGGTCGACTCGGCGGACTCGCACAGCACCTGGCGGGTGCTGGCCGCGCCGACCGCGAACGGCGGGCTGGCCGTGGTGGCCTCCTCGCTGCGCGACGTCGACGCCACCGCGGACGGCCTGCTGCTGATCGACGGGGCGGTGATGCTGCTGGTCCTGCTCGTGCTCGGCCTGGTCGCCGCCCTGGTGGTACGGATCGGGTTGCGCCCGCTGACCCGGATGGAACGCATCTCCAGCGAGATCACCGCCGGCAACCTGGCCCGGCGGGTGGAGGACGCCGACCCGCACACCGAGTCGGGACGGTTGGGCATCGCGCTCAACGTCATGCTCGACCGGATCGGCGCCGAGATGGCCGCCCGTACGGTCTCCGAGCAGCGGTTGCGGCAGTTCGTCGCGGACGCCTCGCACGAGTTGCGTACGCCCCTCACCTCGATCCGTGGTTTCGCCGAGCTGTACCGGCGCGGCGGGGCGCCACCCGGACCGGTGCTGGACGAGACCATGGGCCGGATCGAGAACGAGGCGGCCCGGATGGGGCTCCTGGTCGAGGACCTCCTGCAACTGGCCCGCATGGACCTGAGGCGGCCGATGCGACGGGCACCGGTGGACCTGTTGGCGATCGCCGCCGACACCATCCGGGACGCACATGCCCGCCGCCCCGACCGCCCGGTCCGGCTGGTCCCGCTCGGCGGTGGTCCGGCGCCGATGCCCGGCGGCGGCCCCGATCCGTCCGGCGGTGGGCTGGAGCCGGTGACCGTGCTCGGCGACGAGCACCAGTTGCGCCAGGTGGCGGCGAACCTGGTCACGAACGCGTTGCAACACACCCCGTCGACCGCCGAGATCACCGTCCGGGTCGGCCGCTGGTCCGCCCCCGCCGATCCGGCCCTGCCCGGCGCCGGCACCGAGTACGCCGTGCTGGAGGTCGCCGACACCGGTCCGGGTGTGCCGCCCGAGCACGCCGGACGGATCTTCGAGCGGCTCTACCGGGTCGACCAGAGCCGTACCCGTACTCCCGGTGTCGGTTCCGGGTTGGGGCTGGCCATCGTGGCCGCGATCGTCCAGGCCCACGGCGGCCGGGTCGACCTGGTCGGCGCGACCGGTGCCGGCGCGACCTTCCGGGTGGTGTTGCCGACCATGATGGACCCCGCCCCGGTCGACCCCGTCGAACCGGACACCACCACTCGCGACGGTGCCCCGCCGTCCGAGCACGCCGGTGGTTCCCAGCTTGCTCCGAGCTGACGCCGGGGCTGTTCCGAGCCGGACGATCCAGGCTGGCCCGCATGCCGGTGCGACGTCTGGTCTCGCTACGCCGCCCGTCGGTGCTCGTCAACGCCGTACTCGGCCTGGCGATCATCGGCGGCGGCGTCTGGAGCTACACCTCCTTCGTCAAGCCCGAGTCGAGTTCGGCGGCGACCGGTGGTGCCACCCGTACGATCCCGGTCGGGCAGGGCACGGTGACCGCCACCGTGTCGGCGGCCGGTACGTTGCGCAGCGCCGCCACCGCGAGCGCCACCTTCACCACCGGCGGTACGGTCAGCGAGATCCGGGTCAAGGTCGGTGACCTGGTCACCCAGGGCACGGTCCTGGCCAAGGTGAACCCGACCGCCGCGAACCGGCAGCTCACCGCCGCGCAGGCCAATCTGGACGCGGCCAGGGCGGCCCTGGACCGCGCCGAGGCGGCCGGTACCGACACCACCGACGCCCGGACCCAGGTCACCACCGCCCAGTTGGCCGTCGACACCGCCCGGGACGCGGTCGACGGCACGACGCTGAAGGCGCCGATGGCCGGGACCGTGGTGGCCGTCAACGGCAGCGTCGGCAGCTCCACCGGCGGGTCCGGGTCCAGCTCGTCCGGTTCCGGGTCGAGCGGTTCGGGATCGTCGTCGGGGGGATCGTCGTCCGGCAGCGGCTCCTCCGGCGGTGGCTCGGCGTCCGGTGGCTCCGCGTCGGGTGGTTCGACCGGCGGGTTCATCCAGCTCGCCGACCTGGGCAAGCTGGAGGTGTCCGCCTCGGTCGCCGAGGCCGACGCGACCAAGCTCAAGGCCGGCCAGCCGGCCACCATCACCTGGAACGCGCTCGCCGGTGCGACGGCGACCGGCACTCTGTCCTCGATCGACCCGAACGCCACCACCAGCAACAACGTGGTCACCTACGGGGTGGTGTTCGGGGTGTCGCAGCTCCCGCCCGGCGCCCGCCCCGGCCAGACCGTCCAGGCGACGGTGACGGTCGGCCAGGTGGAGAACACCGTCTACGTCAACTCGGCGGCGCTCACCACCGTCGGCAACCGGCACACCGTCACGGTGCTGGAGAACGGGCAGCCGGTGACCCGTCCGGTCGAGGTCGGGCTGACCGGCGACCAGACCGTACAGGTGACGTCCGGGTTGCAGGTCGGTGAGCTGGTCGTACTCCGGACCACCGGCACCGGGACGACCGGAACCACCGGTGGCGGCCGACCGGGCGGCGGGCTCACCGGTGGTGGCGGTTTTCCCGGCGGCGGGGGCTTCCCACGGGGTGCCGGGGCTGCGGGAGGCGGGCGATGACCGCGCCGGACCGCGCGGTGCTCGACGTCCGCCGGCTGACCAAGCGGTACGGCGAGGGCGAGGCGACCGTGCACGCCCTGCGCGGGGTGTCGCTGGTCGTCGGTGCGGGGGACTACCTGGCCATCATGGGCTCGTCGGGTTCGGGCAAGTCGACGCTGATGAACATCCTCGGCTGTCTGGACGTCCCCACCACCGGGCAGTACCTGCTGGACGGGGTGGACGTGAGCCGACTCAACGACCGGCAGCTCGCCCTGGTCCGCAACCGGCGGATCGGCTTCGTCTTCCAGGCGTTCAACCTGATCGCCCGTACCAGCGCGGTCGCCAACGTGGAACTGCCGCTCGCGTACGCCGGGGTCAGGGCGAACGAGCGGCGCCGGCGGGCGCTGGCCGCGCTGGACCTGGTGGGGCTGGCTGACCGGGCCGGACACGAGCCGAACCAGCTCTCCGGCGGTCAGCAGCAGCGGGTCGCGGTGGCTCGTGCACTGGTCACCGAACCGGCGCTGATCCTGGCCGACGAGCCGACCGGCAACCTGGACAGCCGGTCGACGGCGGACGTACTGGCCATCTTCGACCGGTTGAACGCGGCCGGTCGGACCATCGTGATGATCACGCACGAGCCGGAGGTGGGCGACCGGGCCAAGCGCCTGATCCGGCTCTTCGACGGGGAGATTGCCAGCGACCAGCGCCAGGACGGTCCGGGCGACGATACCGGTGCCGGCGTTGACGACGGGTCGGAGCGGGCGACCGTACGGCTGGAGCGGATCGGATGAGCTTCTTCGAGATCCTGCGGTTCGCCGTACGCGGGATCACCGTGAACAAGCTCCGCTCGGCGCTGACCATGCTCGGCGTACTGATCGGGGTCGGCGCGGTGATCCTGCTCGTCGCGGTCGGCAACGGCTCGGCGAAGCAGATCACCGACCGGATCGCCGCGCTGGGCAGCAACACCCTCACCGTGCAGAGCACCGCGCGGGGCGGCAGCAGCAGCGACGCGATCACCGTACCGACCGCGTTGGCGCTGAAGGACCCGGTACTGGCGCCGGACGCGCGCTCGGTCTCCCCGGTGGTGAACGCCTCGGCGACCATCACCTACCAGGGCGCCGACCACCAGGTGTCGCAGTTCGTCGGCACGTACCCGAGTTATCTCGGTGCGTCGAACACCTCGGTTGCGACCGGTGCCGCGTTCAGCGACTCGGACCTCGCCCAGGGCCGGCGGGTGGTCCTGATCGGACAGACCGTCGCGGCCGAGCTGTTTCCCGGTACGGACCCCCTCGGCGCGCAGGTGACCGTCGGCGGTGCGCTCTACACGGTGGTCGGCGTACTGGCGGAGAAGGGTTCCGCCACCGGTTTCCAGGACGCCAACGACGTGGCGATCGCGCCGCTGACCGCGGTCCAGCAGACGTTGACCGGTTACGGCGCGGTCAACTCGGTGCTCGTCGAGGCCACCGGACCGGACCGGGTGGACGACGCCCAGGCACAGATCGCCACCATCCTCGACCAGCGACTCAAGGTCGCACCGGCGGCGAGTGGGGCGGTCGCGGGTGGGGCGGTCGCTCGGGGTGGTGCCGCCGCCGGGCGGGCGCAGGGTACGCCGTACCGGATCCAGAACGCGGCCCAGTTGCTCCAGACCCAGACCGAGACCGCGGACACCTTCACCGTACTGCTCGGTGCGGTGGCCGGGATCAGCCTGCTCGTCGGCGGTATCGGCATCACCAACATCATGCTGGTCACGGTGACCGAGCGGACCCGCGAGATCGGCATCCGCAAGGCCCTCGGTGCGCCCCGCCGGGTGATCCTCACCCAGTTCCTCGCCGAGGCGACCATGCTCAGCCTGGTTGGCGGGGGACTGGGGGTGCTGGCGGCACTGGCCGGCAGCCATTTCACCATCGTCGGCGTCAAGCCGGTGGTCGTACCCAGCTCGATCGCCCTGGCGCTGGGCGTATCGGTCGCGATCGGGCTCTTCTTCGGCAGCGTGCCGGCCAGCCGGGCGGCCGGTCTGCGGCCCATCGACGCCCTCCGCTACGAGTGAGCCACGAGTGATTCCGGGGAAGCAGCGATGAGCAGAGCAGTGCGATGGGGTCGCCGTTCGCCGGGTGCGCCCGGAGTCCACCGGGACGACGCGGCGGACGCCCCGACCGTCGTCGGCCCGCCCCTCGTGGTCGCCGATACGCCCACCCCGCCGATCGGGGCGGGCCACGACGATGACGGGGACCTCGCCGTCGAGTTGGCGGCCGTGGCGGGTCACCGCTGGTGGAACCGGGCAACCCTCTACCTCGGGGCGGCGGTGCTGCTGATCGGCGGTTTCCTCGGCGGGGTGCAGGTGCAGAAGTCGTACGGCGATCCGCCCGGCACCGGTCCCGCAGCCGCCACCGGTCGGGGTGCCCAGCGCGGCGCCGGTGGTTTCGCCGGCTTCCCCGGCGGCGCCGGCCGCCCGGGCGGCACCGCCACCGGCGGCGTCCCCGACGCCGACGGCGGTACGGCACAGACCACCACCGGCACGGTGAAGCTGGTCGACGGCACCACCGTGTACGTCCAGACCGCCGACGGCACCGTGATCACGGTCCGGACCGGCACCGACACCGCCGTGGCGGTCGCCAGGGCCGGTTCACTCAAGGACCTCAAGGCCGGTGACACGGTCACCGTCGACGGACCCAACTCCGCCGGTACGGTCACCGCCACGAAGGTCACCGCCCAGTCGAAGTGACCGGTTGTCCGAGGATGGTGCGGAGCCGCTCGAGCCCGTAACCCCCGCGCCGCCGATGGGTCGGGCGGCATGGCGGAGGTGCAGGTGACCGTCGTTGGGGAAGGGCGGCCGGGCCGCCATCACCTGTTCGAATGCGTACCCGGCCTTCTCCGCCACCCGGCACGAGGCGACATTGTCCACCTGGTGGAGCAGGTCAAGACGGGTCAGTCCGTCCGGGGCGAAGGTGTCGAAGGCCCAGCGGGTCAGTGCCTCCAGGGCCACCGGGGCGATGCCCCGACCACGGGCGTACGCCGCCGTCCAGTAGCCGACCTCGGCGGAGCCGTTTGTCGGGTCGACCGCCTTGAGCGCCACGTTGCCCAGCAACCTGCCCCCGTTGTCGTCGCCCACCAGGTCCTCCAGGACGGCGAAGCTGTGCCGCTGGCGGCTGCGCCAACCGTCACCCTGTACGGCCAGCCAGCGCACCGCGTCCTCGGCGTCCGCCACCGGGGACCGGGTCCACCGGCGCAGGACCGGATCACGGTACGCCTCGATCAACGCCTCGGCGTCGGTGTCCAGCCAGGGCCGGAGCAGGAGGGCGGGCGTGGACGATGTGGCATCCACCCGCAGGACATGGGTCATCAGAGTCCTCCCCGTTACGGCGTTACCGGCGGGCCGGTGCTGAGCGTTACCGGCCGGCGGTGCTGAGCTTTACCGGCTGGCGGTGCTGAGCGTTACCGGCTGGCGGTGATGATCAGCCGAGCAAGGGTTGGAACGTACCGAGCAGGATGCTGACCGTCAGCGCCGCCCCGGCCAGCACGGCGGCACCGGCCACCAGCGCGGTGTCGGCGACGGTGAACCGCTGCCGCCGGGCGACCGTACGCGGGGTGCCGCCGTCGAACCCTCGGGCGTCCATCGCGGTGGCGAGCCGGGTGCCGCGCCGGATCGCCCCGACGAGCAGGGCGAACGCGGTGGCGCCGAAGAGGCGCAGCCGGGCGATCGGGTTACGTCCGGCGTCCACGCCCCGGGCCCGCCGGGCCATGCCCAGCAGTTGCCACTCGGTGGCGAGCAGGGGCAGCATCCGGAACGCGGCCAGCGCGCCGAGCGCGAACCGGGATGACACCCTCGCGTTCTGGATCAGCGCGTCGGCCAGGTCGGTCGGGTCGGTGGTGGCGAAGACCAGCACGCCGGGCAGCGCCACCGCGAGCACCCGCAGGACCAGACCCAGGGCGGAGGTGAGCACACCGGTGGTGACCGTGATCGGGCCGGCGTCGAGCAGCACCGCCCCGGTACGGTCGGCGGCGAACAGCACCATGGTGAGCACGATGCCCAGCGAACCGATCAGCAGTGGCCAGGCCCGGCGGGCCAGGGTGCCGTAGCCGAGGCCGAACAGGGGCAGCACGGCCAGCTCGATGGCGATCGCGACGGCGGGCGCGACCGGGTCGATCGTGGCGACCAGGGTGAACGAGAACACCAGCGCGGCGGCGAGCTTCGCCACCGGATTGCGCCGAGCCAGCGGCGCCGTCGCCCTCCCCACCGGCCCAGTGCTGATCACGCCGCGACTCCCCGGTTCACGCGGGCTTCTACCCGGTTCACGCCGCGACTCCCCGGTTCACGCCGTCGGAGATCGGGTCGGGCGCGGGGTCGTCCCGGCGGGAGAGGGTCACGGTCCGGTCGGCGATCGCGGTGACGAAATCGGCGTCGTGGGTGACGGTGACCATGCCGTGCCCGGCGTCGCGCAGGTCGGCGAGCAGGTCGACCAGCTCGATCCAGGTACGCCGGTCCTGGCCGAAGGTCGGCTCGTCGAGTACGAGCAGCCGGGGCGCGGTGGCCAGGGCGGTCGCCACGCTCAGCCGCCGCGCCTCACCACCGGAGAGGGTGTACGGGTTCGCCCCGGCGAGCCGGTCCAGCCGGAGCCGGACGAGCAGATCGTCCACTGTGGAGCGTACGACGGGTTCCGGGAGGCCGGTCCGGCGTGGCCCGAGGGCCAGTTCGTCGAAGACCGTACCGGCGAGGAACTGGTGTTCGGGGTCCTGGAAGACCGAGCCGATCCGGCGTACCAGGGACTTGGCCCGCCAGCGGTGCGGTGGCGTACCGGCGTCGGTTCCGGCCAGGGCGGAAGTGGCCTCCAGTCGACCGGTGCCCGGTTTCATCAGCCCGCCGAGTTGCAGGGCCAGGGTGGTCTTGCCGACCCCGTTGCGCCCGAGTACGGCAACCGCCTCGCCGGCCCGTACGGTCAGATCGGTCGGGGCCAGCCGGGGTGGTAGGCCGAGCCGGTCGGCGGTGAGCAACAGGTCGCCGGCGGCGGTGGTTGCCGGTCGGGCGCGCACCGACCGGCCGGGTACCCAGACCCCGGCGTCGGCGAGGGCGTCCCCGTGCGCGGCGAAGACCTCGTCCGGGCTGCCGTCGGCGCGGATGCCGCCGCCCGGCTCCAGGACCACTACCCGGTCGACCAGGGGGAGTGCCTCCGCGACCCGGTGTTCGACCAGGATCAGGGTGGTGTCGCGGTCCACTGCGGCGGCGATCGCCGCCCGGACCAGGGCGGCACCGGCCGGGTCGAGGTTGGCGGTGGGTTCGTCGAGCAGGAGCAGCCGGGGCCGGAGCGCGAGTACGCCGGCCAGGGCGAGCCGTTGCTGCTCGCCGCCGGAGAGGGCGGCGGTGGAGCGGTCCCGTCCGTAGGGGAAGCCGACCCGGTGCATCGCCTCGTCGACCCGGTTCCAGATTTCGCCGGCCGGCACGCCCCGGTTCTCCAGCCCGAACGCGACGTCGTCGCCGGCCCGTGCCATCACGAGCTGGCTCTCCGGGTCCTGGAACAGGATGCCGACCCGGTCCCGGACCGTACGCGGATCGGCCCCGTCGACCTCGATCAGCCCCGCCTGTTCACCGGAGTCCTCGGCGAGCAGCCCCGCGAGCGCGGCCAGCAACGTGCTCTTCCCCGCCCCCGAACCCCCCAGCAGCAACACCCGCTCCCCAACTCCAACCCGCAGATCAACCCCCCGTACCGCCCACCCCTTCCGCCCCGCATGCCTCCACCCGAACCCCCCAACAACCACCCCACCCACCCCACTCACCCCTTCCTCTAGTCGTTGATCATGAAGTTAGATACCTCAGAACAAGATCGAATCGTCGCTAACTTCATGATCAACGCGAAAGGGCCGGCGGGCCGGGTGGGGGTTAGATCGTGGGGCGGGTGCGGCCGGCGGGGAAGCGGTCTAGGGCGCCGGTGTTGGCTAGGGCTCGGGTTAGGGCGATGCTGCCTAGGCCGGCCACTACCAGGGAGCTTGCGGTGGTCAGGGCCAGGTAGGGGAGGCGGAAGCTGTCCCAGGCGGTGCCGGGGTACCAGACGAAGATGTCGTAGATGGCGGCGGCGAGACCGGCCAGGGCGGCGGCCAGCAGGGTCACCGGCAGCCGGTAGATCCGGTACGCGAACACGGCGAAGGCCAGCTCCGCGGCGGCGGCCTCGATCGGACCCTGGACCACCAGGGTCCAGCCCCAGCTCGTGCCCAGGGCCACCGAGACCAGGGCGGCCAGGGTCAGGGTGTAGAGGGCCGCACCCGGCTTGCGGATCACCAGTGCGCCGAGTACGGCCGGCACCAGCCACACCCCGTAGATCACGGCGCGACCGGGCAGTGGAATGGCGTCGGCCGGACCGTTCCAGAGCAGGCCCCAGGCCCAGAAGATGACGCCGAACGCCACCCCGAGGGTCGAGGCGATGACGATGTCGAGCGTCCGCCAGCGGTTGTTCATGATGTTGGCTCCCAGTTCTCGAACGTGAACCAGGAGAAGTCGCACGCCTCGGCCCGGCCTCGTGCCGGACTCCGGCGCGGCCGGAGCATGACCGAACTCCCTGCGCTGGCATTACCCAGATCAGGTTCGAGGGTCTGCGGATGTCATCCCGCACTCTCAGCGCTGTGCGCTCCCCTGTCGGATGTGAAGTTGTTTCGGCGACGCTAGCACCGACCGGTGATGCGGCACAGCGCCGTATCGATCGGGTGTGGTGGTGGACACCGGGGCTCGGGTTAGGGTGAGCTGCCCCGACCCGGCCGAGCGAGGAGAGCAGAGACGCCGTGACCGCCTCCGACCGCGCGACCGAACGCCGCGCCGGGCCGGGCGACGAGATCGACTGGACGATCCCGCCCACCACCGGCACCGTCGACCGCGCCGCGCCCGGTTCGACCACCGGTCAGGGCCGCGCCCACACCACCCCCGGCGGTACGCCCGCAGCAGGCGACCCATCACCCCGGCAACGGCTGTTCGGCGACCGGATCGGGTCGGTGGAGGTGCTCGCCGGGCTCCTCATCCTGCTGGTCGTCTTCCGTGGCCCGGTCGCCGACGCGATCTCCGGCCCACGACTGCAGACCTGGACCACGGTTTTCGTCTCGGTGATGGTGCAGGCGGTGCCGTTCCTCGTCTTCGGTGTGGTCCTCAGCGCGGTGATCGCGGTTTTTGTGCCCCGTACCTTCTGGGCGAAGGCGTTGCCGAAACATCCGGCGCTGGCCGTACCGGTGGCGAGCTGCGCGGGAGTGATCCTGCCCGGTTGCGAGTGTGGCGCGGTCCCGATCGCCGGGTCGCTGATCCGCCGGGGCGTCACCCCGGCCGCCGCGCTGGCGTTCCTGCTCGCCGCCCCGGCGATCAACCCGATAGTGCTCACCGCCACCGCGGTCGCCTTCCCGCAGAACCCGGAGATGGTGGTCGGCCGGGGCGTCGCCAGCCTGATCGTGGCGATGCTGATGGGTTGGCTCTGGCTGCGGCTGGGTCGGGCCGACTGGATCCGGCTGCCGCACCGCCCCGACCTGGACGGACTGTCGAAGGGGCGGGCGTTCTTCTCGGCCGTACGGCACGACGTGGTGCACGCGGGCGGCTTCCTGGTGCTCGGTGCGATGGCGGCGGCCTGTATCAACGTGCTGGTGCCGGAGCGTTGGTTGCAGACCCTGGCCGACAACCCGATCCTGTCGGTGCTGGCGCTGGCGGTCCTCGCGGTGCTGCTGTCGATCTGCTCGGAGGCGGACGCGTTCGTGGCCGCGTCGCTGTCCCAGTTCTCGCTCACCGCCAGGCTGACGTTCCTCGTCGTCGGGCCGATGGTCGACCTCAAGCTGATCTCGATGCAGGCCGGTGTCTTCGGGCGGCGGTTCGCGTTCCGGTTCGCCCCGGCGACGTTCGCGGTCGCCGTACTGGTGGCGGTGGGAGTGGGAGCGGTGGTGTTCTGATGAACCGACAGGCACAGGCGGTGGTGTTGCTGCTGCTCGGCGGGGCGGTGCTCAAGGCCAGCCTCACCGACATGTACCTGCGTTACGTCAAGGAGGGGCTGCAACCCTTCCTGATCGGGTCCGCGATCCTGCTGATCGCGGTGGCGGTGATGACCCTGGTCCACGACCTGCGCCCGGCCCGGCGTACGGCCGGGGCGGCGGTGGACAGGTCGGCCGAGGAGGACCACGACCACGGGCACGACCACGGGCACGGGGGTAAGGGCCACCACGAGCCGAGGGTCGGTTGGCTGCTCATCCTGCCCGTGCTCGGCCTGCTCCTGGTCGCCCCACCGGCCCTGGGCTCGTACGCGGCCGGTCAGGCCGGGACCGCCCTCGGCAGCCAACCGCTGTCGGACTATCCGCCGCTGCCCGAGGGTGACCCGGTCCGGATCGGGGTGCTCGACTACGCCTCCCGGGCCATCTTCGACAAGGGTGTCTCGCTCGGCGACCGGCGGGTGCAGCTCACCGGTTTCGTCGCCACCGGGGCCAACGGCGAACCGATCCTGGCCCGCATGATCCTGTCCTGCTGTGCTGCCGACGGTCGGCCGATCAAGCTCGGCCTGGCCGGCGACCCGCCGACCGGCCTGGCCCCGGACACCTGGGTCGACGTGGTCGGCCGCTACTCCGACCGGATCGCCAAGGACCCGGTCAACGACGAGGAGATCCCGTACCTCGAGGTGGAGTCGTGGCGCCAGGTCGACCCACCGAAGCAACCGTACGAGTGAAGCAAGGCCGGTCGGGGTGAGTTGCCCCGGTCGACGGTTAGTTCCCCGGCCAGTGGGCACTGCCATGGGATCGGCACGCGCGGGCGTGACCGGGACCGTGGAAGGGAACAGCATGCCAGCCACACCAGAGGGTTCGTTCGGCCTCGACACGGCCGCACACGTCGGGATCTCCGTCTCCGACCTCGACCGCTCGGTCGCCTTCTACCGGGCGTTGACCGGGTTGGAGCCGGCGGTCGACAACGAGAGCATGAAGGGTCAGGGCTTCGCGCACGCGCAGGGGCTGCCCGTGTCGAAGCTGCGCTACGCCACCTTCCACCTGAGCAATCTCGGCATCGACCTGATCGAGTTCGAGGACCCGGTCGGTGCTCCCGGCCAGTCCGCCGCCAACCGGCCGGGATCGATGCATCTCTGCTTCCAGGTGGACGACCTCCGATCGGTCCACACCCGGATGCGCGAGGCCGGGTACGACTTCCTCGGTGAGCCGTACACCTTCGCCGCCGACGAGGTGACCCCGCCGGACGCGGTCGGCACCCGGGTCGCGTACTTCAACGATCCGGACGGGACCAACCTCGAACTGATCGAGCCCAGGGGCGGGTTCGCCGGCCCGAGCTGACCGGGGACCACCGTGGGCTACGCCGCGGTCAGGGCCCAGATCTCGACGTCGTGGCGTACGCCGTTGTGCGGGAACGCCTGGCGGAGCACACCTTCGCGGGTCATGCCCAGCCGTCGGGCCGCCGCGATGCTGCGGTTGTTGTCGGGGACCGTACGCCATTCCACCCTGGTCAGACCGCGTACGCCGAGCGCCCAGTCGATCAGGTGCCGGGCGGCCAGGGTGACCAGCCCCCGGCCCTGCGCCTGCGGGGCGAGCCAGACCCCGATCTCGCAGACCCCGGCGCGGGGGTCGAAGACCCGGAACAGGACCCCGCCGACGAGCACGCCGTCGAGCCGGATGCCGAAGATCCGGCCCCCGTCGGCGGCCTGGGAGTCGGCGTAGCGCTGGAGGAACCGCCGGGCCGATTCGGTGTCGGTGATGGAGACGGCCCAGGGCAGCCACGGGGCCAGGTGCGCCCGGTGTTGTTCGACGTACCCGGCGAACTCGGCCGCCTGCCAGGGTTCGAGCGGTCGGAGTTCGGCGCCGGGGGCGAGGGGATGACCGAGCATGTGGGCTCCAGACTCAGAATGTACGTACCAAACGTTTGTTACGTACTATAGGGCGTTGGCCGTACCGGTGGGGAGGGCGCGATGCCCGCGAAGGGTGACCATGACGCGAGGCGGCGGGACGTCTCCGACGCGGTCTGGGGTGTGCTCGCCGAGCACGGTTTCGGTGGCCTGACCATGCGTGCCGTCGCCGCCCGGATGGGCGCCTCGACCGGCCTGGTCAGCCACTATTTTCCCAGCAAGAAGGCGTTGCTGCGGCACGCTCTGGACCTGGCCGAGGAACGCACCGCCGCCCGACCCCGGCAGGTCGCCACCGGGCCGGGGCTGGCGGCGCTGCGGGCCGCCCTGCTGGACGTGCTCCCGGTGACCCCCGAGTTGACGGCGGGGAGCCGGGCCTGGGTCAGTTTCTGGGACGCGGCACTGGCCGACCCGGCGCTCGGCGCCAGTCAGGCCGCCCGGTACGACCGTTGGCGGACCCGGCTGCGCACACACGTCGAAGCCGCCCGTGACCTCGGGGAACTGCCGGCCGCGACCGATCCGGACCAGGTGGTGGTGATCGCCGCCGCCTTCGCCCACGGGCTCGTCGTGCAGGCACTGTTCGACCAGGCGCAGTTCCCGCCCGCCCGGCAGGTCGACCTCCTCGACCGTTTCCTCGGCACCCTCGGGCACCCGGCGTCACCGGCCGACTCGCCCCCTAGCGGATAACGGCATGCGGGCAGGTTCCGGATTTTTCCGGGGTCGGCTCAACCTTTGGTGCCCGGTGCGAGTCGTGATGGGTGACCGACCGAGCGGAGGCCCATGTCGGAAGACGACGAGCAGTTCCGGGAGTTCGTCGACGCGCGTTATCTGGATCTGCTGCGCGTGGCGTACCACCTGACCGGGTCGGCGGAGGATGCCGAGGATCTCGTGCAGTCGGCGCTGGTGAAGGTGATGCGGCGCTGGCACCGGATCGACGAGCCGATGGCGTACCTGCGGCGAATGATGATCAACCAGCACATCAGTAGCTGGCGGCGGCACCGGGTGCACGAGGTGCTGACCGCGTTCCTGCCGGACCGGCCCGTACGCGACCTGACGGAGGCGGTGGCGGACCGGCACGCCCTGCACGAGGCGATGCGCGAGCTGGGCCCCGTACCCGTGCGGTGATCGTGCTGCGGTACGTGGCCGACCTGCCGGAGGCGGAGGTCGCGGCAACCCTGGGCTGTACCCCTGGGCGGAGGGAACCGATCTCTCGACGGGCGGGCGACGGTGGTGGCCGCCCCGGCGCAGGGTGGCGGCTGGCTGGGACGGCTGGACGTCGACCACGACCGACCGGCTCCGGACCGGGTGATCGGCACCGGGGTGCTGTTCGACTCGCGTACGGACCCGGCTGATCCGGGCGGTGTGCTCGCCGTACCGCTGGACGAGGAGGGGCGGGCGCTGCTGGTGGTGACCCCCGCCGCGGCCGTCACCGTACGGGTACTGCGCGACGGGCGGGAGGTGGTTCGGGGACAGGTCGTCTCCTCGGGCGCGGTGCTGGCGGTTCCGTACCCCGCTTCCATCGGACCGGTGGTGGAGGCGCTCGACGCGGCCGGTGTGGTGCTGGCGACCGGTACGCCCGCGACGTTCGGCAATGACCAGGGAGACCGTGAGGTGGATGCCTGGGACGAGGAGTGAGCCGCCGTCCCGGTCGTCCGTGACCCTCGGCGACGAGATTGCCGCCTCCATCGCCATCCACAAAGGACAAAATCAACTGGCACAACCATAGCAATAGCTGATGATCGATCTCTATGGGTTTGTCGGCGGAATCTCCTGTCGCTTTGACGACCCCACCAAAACATTGACCAGCGCCTATTATCGGTCGGGTAAATGCCCGGTGATCTGAACCATCGGGCATGGCTTTCACGGGGAGGCTCCGATCGTGTTCAGTCGTACCCTGCTGTGGATTCCGCGCGCCCGATGGTTGGCGCTCCTCTGCATCCTGACCCTGGTCGTCACCTTGGCGCCGCCCGCGAAGGTGGCCCGCGCCCAGGTCGCGCCGGTTCCGACGGCCAGCCCCGGCCCCGGTCCGGTAGACCGGCCGCTGCCCGACTCGGTCCGGCCCGACAAGGAATTCCCGCCGGACAAACGCCCGCCCGTGGTGCCGCCGGGCACCGCCGCGCAGGGCGAGCCGAACCGGCTCTCGGCCGCCGAGTGGGCCCGGGTGCCCAAGCCGGGCGTCGCCCGCGCCGCCGCCGAGGACGAGGTCTTCGACAACCTGCTGCTCCGGTCCGGCTTCGCGCTCGGCGAGACCTCGGTCGTCGCCTACTTCGACGTGGCCGGCGAGGAACAGCCCTGGACCTCCTGGAAGGCGACGCTCTACGACGCCGAGTCCCGTACCGAACAGGCGTCGACCACGCTCGGCAAGGACGAGCTGGAGCGGGCCCGGTGCACCGGCCAGCGCCAGTACTGCCGGTCGTTCGGCACCAGGGAAGGCTGGGTGCTCGACCCGACCAAGGACTACTACCTCACCGCCACCGCGATCTTCGACGACGGCCGGGAAATCATCTCCGAGCCGTCGGACAACGCGAAGCCGCGTACGACCATCGAGCCGCCGGCCATCCCGGCCGGTCAGGCCGCCGGCTGCGGCTGTGGCAACGCGCTCGGCCTGACCGCCGCCAGTCAGGCGGTACGCGGCATCGGCGTGAACACCGCCACCGGCGCGTTCATCCGGGTCGAGCCGGACCTCGGCATGGCCTCGTTCGGCATCCCGTTCTCCTCGTCCCGTACCTATTCCTCGGCGAGCCCGGCCGGCGGTCCGTTCGGGCCCGGCTGGGCCTGGTCCTACGGGATGACCGTCACCGAGTCGGCCGACGGCGTGGTGGTCCGGGCCGAGGACGGCGCCGAGGCGCTCTACCGGCTCGACGGCGAGAGCTACCGGCGCCCGCCGGGCGTCCGGTCGAACCTGCGCCGGCTCGCGGACGGCTGGGAACTGGTCACACCCTCGCAGATCACCCACCGGTTCGACGCGCAGGGCCGGCTGGTCTCGATCGCGAACGCGCGTGGCATGGGAACGCGGCTCGCGTACACCGCGACCGGGGTGACCATCACGGACGCCTCCGGGCGCGAGGTGAAGGTCAAGGTGGACGCCGGCCTGATCCGGGAGATCCGGCTGCCGGACGGCCGCCAGACGGTCTACTACTACACCGGCACGGTGCTGACCGCGGTCAAGGACGCGCGCGGTTACCACTGGAAGTACACCTACGGTGCCAACGGGCTGCTGACCGAGGTCATGAACCCGCAGCGGATCGTCGAGCTGCGCAACGAGTACGGCGCCGACAACCGGATGGTGCGCCAGACCGACGCGCTCGGCAAGGCGACCACCTTCGAGTGGAAGGCGGCGGAACAGGAGGCGCTGACCGTCGACCCGGACGCGGTGAAGGTCTACGACGGCTACCGGGGCAACGTGCTGATCTACACCCAGCGCGGCAACGGCGACGCCGAGAACCACCGCTACGACGGCTCGCTCAACCGCCCGCTGGTGGTCAACGCCAAGCACAGCCAGCACGAGGCGACCTTCGACGACGCCGGCAACCGCATCTCGCAGACCGCGCCGAGATCGCTCAACTTCGGCACGAAGACGAAGTACGACGCCCGGAACAACCCGACCGAGCACACCGACGCCAACGGCAACGTCTGGACGGACACCTACAACGAGTTCGACGAGCTGGTCGAGAGCGTCGACGCCGAGAAGAACAAAATCACCTACGCGTACGACGAGCGCGGCCTGCTGGTCAGCCAGACCGACCAGCGCGGCAAGGTGACCCGGTACGAGAACCTGCCGGTGGGGGACCACAACTCGGGCCTGCTCAAGGCGGTTGTCTCGCCGGAGGGGCGCCGTTCCGAGGTCGGCTACGACCGGACCGGGCGGGGAATCCTGTCCGTCGATCCGCGCGGCACGGTCCGGCACGCCGACCGCGACGACTACACCACCCGGTACGAGTTCGACGCCCAGGACCGGCCCACCGTCGTGCACCAGCCGGGCAAGCGCGGGGTGGTGCGGACCAGCTACGACGAGGTTGGCCGGACCAGGACGCAGACGACCCAGCTCGACGCGCGCACCGAGTACCGCTACTTCGACAACGGGCTGCTCCGCTCGGTCAGCGACTCCCGGCGTACCACCTCGTACACCTACACCGACGCGGGGCGACGCGCCTCGGCGCGGGTGGAGATGAAGCACGAGCCGGACCTGGTCACCACGTACGCGTACAACGCGAAGGGGTTGCTGAACAAGGTCACCTCGCCGCGCGGCAACGTACCCGGGGCGAACCCGGCGGACTTCACCACGACCTACCACTACGACGCCAACGACAACCCGCTCCGGGTCGAGCGCCCGTATCCGGGGGGCCGCACGGTCAGCCGGGACATCAGCGTCGACGAGTTGGACCGGACCAGGACCAGGACCGACGAGCACAACAAGACCTCGCAGTTCGACCGGGACAACACCGGCAACGTCACCGCCGTCAGCGACAACCTGGGCCGGACCGCCCGGATGGAGTACGACCGGAACGGGCGCCAGACCTCGATCCGGGACGCGGGCACGAACACCTCGCGATTCGAGTACGACGAGGCCGGCAACAAGATCAAGCAGATAGCCGCCACCGGTGGCGTCAGCACCTGGGAGTACGACGGCGACGGTCTCCTCGTCGCCGCGACCGAGCCGCGCGGCAACGTCGAGGGTGCGGACAAGGAGCGGTTCACCAGCCACCACGAGTACGACCTGGCCGGTAACCGGGTCAAGAGCATCGACCCGCTGGACCACGTCACGTCCTACCGCTACGACGCGAACAGCCGGCTGGTCTCGGTCACCGACGCGAAGGACCGCACCACGCACTACACGTACCGGGAGGACGACCTTCCCCGTACGGTGCACACCCCGGACAGCCCGTACGACCCGCGCGAGCCGGCCGACCGGTCCACCGTCTACGACTACTACGAGGACGGCCTGCCCTCGTCCGTGCGGGACCCGAACGGCCACCGGACCTCGGTGGAGTACGACGAGGCCGGACGGGCGACCAGCAGCACGGACCCGCTCGGCCGGGTCACCGAGGTCAGTTACGACGCCGAGGGCAACCCGGTCTCCACCATCACCCTCGGAGAGCGTGAGCGCCTGTCACCGCAGGAGCGGGCCCGCCGGACCGCGGTGGACACCTACGACATCGTCGGCCGCCGGGAGACGCGGGCGCTCGGCAGCGAGGGGCCCAGGTACACCTGGGGCTACGACGCCAAGGACCGGACCACCGAGTACGGCGACCCGACCGGCGTACGCACCGTCGTCTACGACGACGAGGACCAGATCGACAAGGTGACCCGTAACGAACCCGCCACCAACCTGGTGGAGGAGTTCGACTACGACTACGACGTGCGGGGCAACATCACCCTGCGCGCCTACCCGGACGGCACCCGGATCACCGCCGACTACGACGGGGACAGCCGGATCACCTCGTTGACCGCCTCCGGTGGCTCGGCCGGCGCGGTCGCCTCCACCTGGCGGTTCGGCTACGACGTCGCCGGCCGCCGGACCAGCACCACGCTGCCGACGCCGACCGGGCTGATCGAGCAACGCGGGTACGACGACGCCGGTCGCCTGACCAGCATCGGCACCACCCGCGCCCCGGCACCCGAGCAGTTCACGCTGCCCGCCGCCGAATCGGGCGGTGCCGCCGCCGGTGACGACCGGCCGAAGCCACCGACCGACGTGACCGCACAGCCGGGCGCCGGCCTGGCGGTGGTCTCGTGGAAGCCGTCGAAGGAGCACGGGCACGACGACGTCGCCGGCTACACGGTCACCGCGCAGCCCGGCGGCAAGTCGGTCACCGTCGGCCCGACCGCGAGCAGCGCGATCGTCAACGGGCTCGACGCGGGTGTCGCGTACACCTTCACCGTCACTGCCCACGACCGGTACGGCGCCGGTGCGCCGTCCGTCGCCTCGGCCCCGGTGGTGCCGGTGGCGCTGCCCCAGGATCCGATCTCGGCCTACCAGCTCGACCTGGACGAGGTCGGCAACCCGACGAAGGTGGTGACCACGCGGGGCGGCGTTTCGGAGACGGTCGCCTACGCCTACGACAAGGTCGACCGGCTCACCTCGGCCTGTTACGCGGTCGACTCGTGCGGCGGCAGGACCAAGCCGGTCGGGCGGATCGACTACGAGTACGACCTGGTCGGCAACCGGACCAGCCAGAAGCGCACCGGGAACGCCGGTGACGACACCACCACCTACCAGTACGACGACGCCGACCAGCTCATCAAGCGGGTGCTCCGGGAGCCGAAGCACGTCACCACCACCGAGTACGCCTACGACCTGAACGGCAACCAGATTCGTTCCGGCACCGACAAGTTCGAGTACAACCTCGACAACTCGCTGGCCAAGGCGACGGTCAACGGCCGGGTGGCGACGTTCGCGTACGACGCCACCGGGTTGAGGTTGACCACCACCACCGATCCCGGCGAGCAGGCACAGACGCAACGCTGGTCGTGGGACGTCAACGGCACCCTGCCCCAGATCGCCGTCGACACGGTGACCAACTCCACCGGCCAGACGATCGAGAAGCGGGACTTCGTTTACGGCCCGGATGACGAACCGCTGGCACTGCTGGACGGGGCGGCCGGGGTGCATTCCTACACCCACGACTCGCTCGGTGGTGTGGCGAACATGCTTTCGCCGACCGGAACGCCGCTGGTCGGCTACGACTACGACCCGTTCGGCAACCCCCGTGCCGGCCCGACCCTGGCCGGTCAGGGCGGCCAGGAGCACTCGCCCAGCGGCTCGGGTGGGCAGGGGCCGGGCACCCAGGCGAGCGCCCCGGAGAACCCGATGCAGTTCGCCGGGGCCTACCAGGATTCCAGTTCCGGCAACGGCAACTACTACCTGCGGGCCCGGAACTACAACCCGGAGACCGGGAGGTTCTCCTCGGCCGACCCGATGCCCCAGGGGGGTGCGGCGACCTCGGCCTACACGTACGGGGACAACAACCCGACCTCGTACACCGACCCGACCGGGGCGACCCCGGAAGCGGCTGCCACCGGGGCGGGGGAGACCGGGCCGAGTCCGGAGGACGTGGCCAAGGCCCAGCAGTTGCAGAGCAAGAGTGTGTTGGACATCGTCCTGGAGGCCGGTGGCCAGATCCTGATGGAGTTCCTCGGGATCAACGACATTCTCAACTGCATCAAGGGTGACCTGGGCGCCTGCGTATCGATGGTGATCGGCGCGTTGCCCTGGGGCAAGATCTTCAAGGCGAAGAAGATCGCCGAGGCGATCTTCCGGGCCGGCAAGGCCGTCGTCACCTTCTTCCAGGAAATCAAGTGGGCCCGCGCCATTCTCCAGGGCGCGGAGCAGGCGGCTCAGGCTGCGAAGGCGGCTGCGGCGAGAGCGGCGGCAGAGGCTGCGGCGAAGGCGGCAGCGGCCAAGGCCGCAGCTGAGACGGCAGCCAGACGGGCCGCCGCCGCCGCTGCGGCCAAGGCGAAGGCAGCGGCGGCGAAGGCCAAGGCCGCGACGAAGAAGAAGCCGGACTGCAAGGACAGCTTCGTCGCCGGCACGCCCGTCGTGCTCGCGGACGGCAGTCGCGTGCCGATCGAGCGGGTGCGGTCTGGCGACACCGTGCTCGCCACCGACCCGGAGACCGGCCGGACCGAGGCACGGCAGGTGACCCACACCATCCGTACCGACGACGACAAGGCGTATGTCGAGGTCACCGTCAAGGGCGAGGATGGCAAGGGGCAGGCGCTCACCACCACCGACCACCATCCGTTCTGGTCGGTGACGCAGGGCCGCTGGGTGGAGGCCGGAGATCTACAGCCCGGGGAACTCTTGCGTACCTCCGCGGGCACCTACGCGCAGGTCGGTGCGATCCGGCACTACCAGGCAGAGCAGGTCACCTACAACCTGACCGTCGACGGCATCCACACGTACTATGTGGTCGCAGGCGACACGCCGGTCCTTGTGCACAACGTCGGGGGCCTGCCGTCCGCGCCAGGGCTCATCGACGTGGGCGTGAGTGGGCCGTCCTGCCCGCTGTCGACCCGCGGTGAGTACTACAACATGAGCACGGCCACGAAAAAGGGTAAGCCCGCTCTGACGCCGGACGAGGTGCAGAACCTGCACGACTACGCGCGGGGCTCGAATAGGTGGCTGGAGGCGAACGGCCCGCAGGTCGTGCAGTCGACCAGGTTGTTGCAGGCAGATATGCGCGCTGCCATCGAAGCGGAGCGGAGGACCAACCCCGGCAGTTATCCGGCGGGGTGGGTGCCGGGCCACATGCCGGACACGGGAGTGACTGGTATGGCGAATCCGCCGTCGTGGTTGCCCTCCCCATCGAGGGCAAATAGCATCGCGGGCGGCGGCCTCAGCTCCCGGATCGGGAAGACTCTGCGAGGCTTCCTCGTTGACGGCGTGTACATCACGTGATGCGGTGAGGGGATGCGATGAGCGGAGACGTTCTCCGACGTCTGCGAGGGTTGGAACTTGCAGATGTGGGACAGGCTCTAGACGATTCTGATCGAACGGAGACGCTCCTGGGAGAGCTGCCGAGCGTTTACGCGGCAGCTCTCCGCATCGCAAACGGATTCACGGTTCACAGCGGCATGAACCGCGTGTTCGGGATCCGTGCGGACCGGCACATGGATCTCCGGTCCTGGAACGAGGAGGAAGGATGGCGATTCGCCTGGGGTGGAAAGGCGGATCCCTCCTTCCTCATGTTCGGCGAGACTGCGTTCGGAGATCAGTACGCGCTGCGTTGGACCGGAAGTTCCTACGAAGACGTTGTCTACCTTCTTGATGTGAATCTTTTGAGTGTGCGGCCCATCTTCGACTCGTTTGCACACTTCTTGGATCAGGAGATCGTGCAGAATGCACTGAGTCCCTCCCATCCGGTGGCGGTGGCCTGTGTCGGCAAATTCGGCCGCGTGTCTCCTGACGAGAATGTTGTCCTTACTCCTTCCCTCCTGTTGGGCGGGTACGAGGATGTTTCGAACATGGTGAAGATCGAGAGTTACACGGCGATGATTTATGGAGGCGACATCTACACGGCAGTGGTGTCGGCACCCGACGAGGCCGCCGTCGTGGGCGTGGAGCCCTGGGTCGATGACGTCGGCCGGCAAAGATTGCGTGTCGTATTCGCGGAGGAAGCCTGAGCACCTACAGGTGGGGGTCGAGGCGAAAGCCTCGACCCCCATCCCGTTGGTGGCGCAGCAGGGCGCTAGCTGTTGATGGTGAAGGTGTCGCCGTAGACCTGCCAGGTCAGTGGCGTGTTCAGGTCGAGGTTGCCGTTGCGCAGGAAGACCCGTTGCGCGGTGTCGACCCGACTGGTGTCGCTGTGCGCCTCCTCGGTCTTCATCGCGGCCACCCGCGCGTCGAGGAACGCGTTGAGGTAGTCGACCTCGCTGCCGCCCTGTGCCGGCGTACGGGCGACCCGCATCGCGGCGGCACGGATGCCGCCGAAGCTGACCGCGCTGTTGCCGGGGCCGTGCATGACGATGGCGTCGTAGTAGGCGAACTGCCCGAGGGCGCGCAGCCCGTCCTGCTTGGCCTGGTTCACCGACGGGTTGAAGTAGGTCCCGTCCCGTTCGGCGTCCTGCGCCGCCTGGAACACCGGATCCTGGGCGGCGGTACGCCAGTCGGCGGGGAAGTTGGGGTCGAGCCCGGCGTGCGAGTCGGAGCCGTTCACGTTGCGCAGCGCCGGCAGGTACCTGGCGAGGACGTTGTTCGGGGACTGGTTGGTGTAGCGCTGCACCACCTGGAGCATGTCCCCGGTCCCGGAGCAGAAACCGATGATGCCGGCGGTGTACCCGCGCCCGTCCCGGATGTCCTCGATGTAGCGGTACTGCGCCCGCCAGTCCAGTGACGAGTTTTCCGCGCTGGACACCAGTTGCATGGCGATGTCCTTCTTGTGCGGGTCGGTCAGGTCCACCCGGCCGGGCGTGCTGGGTGTGGGGGTGGGCGTACCGCCGCCGGAGCCGGCGCCGTAGACGGTCAGTTCCCAGAGCGAGTAACCGTACGGGGTGCCCCGGCTGGTGCCGTACATCCGGAGGTAACGCCCGGTGCCGGTGAGCCCGGTCAGGTCGTCCACCCCGCCGTCGCCGCTGCTCGTGGAGTAGATGGTGGTCCAGGTCGTCCCGTCGGCCGAGGTCTGGATCTGGTACGCGCTGCCGTACGCGGCCTCCCAGTCCAGCTTGACGTGCGTGATCGTACGGGTCCCGCCGAGGTCTACCCGGAGCCACTGCGGGTCGACGCCCTCGGCGCTGGCCCATCGGGTGCCGGCGGACCCGTCGACCGCGTTGCCCGGTCCGAGGGTCGAGGTTTCCACCGACGAACTGGTGGTCGGGCGACCCTGGGAGAGCACGGTTTCGGCCGCGCTGGCGGAGTTGCCCCAGACCAGCGGCAGCGTGGCCGTCACCGCCACCGCAGCCGTGGCGGCGGCGAAACCGGCCGTTCTACGTGGACTTTTCACCTGATCTCCCCAAGAAAACTGTTAAGACTGTTTACATCTCGTAGGGAACCACTCCCGTCGATCCGGGTCAACCCACCAAAGCTGGACTTAATACTCGTACCCGGTCCCGGTGCGCCGCACGCGCCGGGCCCGGCGGCCCCGGAACGAACGCTGCCCCGGTCGATGACCGGGGCAGCGTTCCGCGGCGGGGTGGGCGCCACGCGGTTCAGTGGGTCTCAGTACCGCTTGATGATTCCCGGCAGGATCTTCTCGGCCAGCCGGATGTCGGTGAAGTACTCGCGGCAGGGTGACTCCAGGGCGCCGGTGTAGTGGTCGCCGCCACCGCCACCGCCGCCGCTGTGGATGCCCTTGGCGATGATCTTCCCGGCGGAGTTGATGGTGAAGATCGGGCCGCCGGAGTCACCGGGCGCGGTGCAGTGGCCGTGCTTGGTGCCCTTGGTCATGTTGCGGGCGACGGTCCCGTCGCTGTACTTGACCGTCACGTTGACCGAGGTCACCTTCCAGTCGCAGATGGTGCCCTTGGTGCTGCCGCCGGTGCAGTAGCGGTCCCCGGTCTTCGGGGCCCGCGACGAGATCCCGCCGACGACTCGACTCGTGTTGGAGGTCGGGCCGCCGGTGTACACCCGCGGGAAGGTCGAGTAGCCGCTGTTCATCTTGACCAGCGACAGGTCCCCGCTGTAGTACGACGCGCCGTTGATCTTCGTCGAGCCGCTGGCGTTCGCCCAGTTGTCGTCGATCACCTTGCCGACCGCGGACGAGTACCCGTTCATGTAGACGTTCTGGTTGAGGCTGGTGCAGTGCCCGGCGGTGATGAAGTACCGCTGGCCCTCGTGGGTCCAGGAGAACCCGATCGTGCAGCCGTCCGGGCCCATCCGCGCGCCACCGTAGAACGGGCTGGTGTCGTTGTGCCGGGCCTGGATCTCGCCCGCGTTCTCGCCGGGAGTGAGCCGCAGCGCCACCATCCGCGTTCCGTACCGCACGGCCAGGGCCAGACGCATGCCCTGGGTGACGCCGGATGCCTCGACCACCACCCGGTTGCCGGGTGCGTCGATGTAGGCGGAGTACATGTGCTCGGAACCGGCCAGGCCGGCGGACAGCACCTCGTCGCGCGCCGCGGCGAGCTGGGCGAGGCTGTACGTCACCCGCGGGGTCGCGGGGTAGTAGAGCACCGGGAAGGCCGGTACGTCGGCCGCGCGGGGTGCGGACAGCGGCGCCACGGCATCGGTCTCCTTGACCGACGACTCGCCCGGCACACTCTCGTCCACGCCCTGCTCGTCCGGATCGACCGACGGGACCGCGATGCTGCCGGCGGCGTAGGCCACCTTCGTCGGACTCGCCGTGGTGAGCACCGGGGCGGCCACCCGACCGGTCAGCGCGTCGTAGTAGGGCGGCGCGAGGTCGGTCGGATCGGCCTCGGCACGGGCCTCCGCCGTCTCCAGCGCGGCCGCGTCCCGCGCCGACAACTCGGTCAGCCCGTCGCCCGGGTCGGCGGTGAAGACCGCCACCGCGGTATCGGTGGCGGCGGCGTCCTCGGTCACCTCCGTGTCGGCGCTGGCCACCCCGGGCAGGGCTAGCACCACGCCGGACGCAAGCAGCCCGAGCACCAGGGCTCGGGCCATCGCCGGCCGCATTCGTACCCTCATACAGATTCCTCC
This sequence comes from Micromonospora sp. NBC_01796, assembly GCF_035917455.1. Lineage (NCBI taxonomy): Bacteria > Bacillati > Actinomycetota > Actinomycetes > Micromonosporales > Micromonosporaceae > Micromonospora > Micromonospora sp. NBC_01796. The sequence continues at coordinate 4,630,117 of NZ_CP109078.1, forward strand.
CGTGGGGCGGGTCCACTTCGGACCGCCGTTGGTGACAGCATGCGGAGCGCCAGTGGGCCGGGAGTTGAACAGAATCTTGACAAGCAGGTGAGGGTCACGCAGGGTGCAAATCTTGAACGACGTGAATGTTCGTCTGCTCGGCAGTGCCGATGGTTCGATCCGACCGCAGCAACGCCTGGTGCTGGCCGCGCTCGCCGTCGACGCCGGCCGGCTGGTGCCCTGGGACGTCCTGGTCGACCGGGTCTGGGGCGAGGACCCACCGGCCCGGGCCCGGCAGACGTTGTACACCCACATCGCCAGGATCAGGAAGTCCGCGCCGGTGAGCCGGGTCGCCGGCGGCTACCTGCTCGACATCGACCCGGACCGGGTCGACCTGCACCTGTTCAGCCGCCTGGTCGAGCGGGCGAGATCGACACCGGTCGGATCCGGGCACGGAGGACCCGACGAACCCGAACGTGCCGACACACTGCGCCGCGCGCTGGAGTTGTGGCGCGGCGAGCCGCTGGCCGGGCTGCCCGGCGACTGGGCCGGGCGCACCCGTGAGCAGTGGCGGCAGCGCCACCTGGAGGCCGTCGCCGCCTGGGCACAGGCCGAACTGGACCGGGACAACCCGCAGCCGACCCTGCGTCCGCTGACCGCGCTCGTCGACGAGCACCCGCTGGTCGAACCACTGGTGGCAACACTCATCCGGGCACTGCACCGGGTCGGGCGTACCGCCCAGGCGCTGGAGCGGTACGTCGCGTACCGCCGCCGGCTCGCCGACGAACTCGGCATCGACCCCGGTACCGAAATGCTGGAACTGCACCGGCTGCTGGTGAGCGAACCGGCGCCGGCACCACCGGCGGACCGGGTGTTCGCCGAACCGGCCACCGTACCGGCGCAGTTGCCCGCGGCGGTCACCGGCTTCGTCGGACGGCACCGCCCCCTCGCCCGGCTCGACGCGCTCGCCGACACCCGCGCCGGGGTGGCGATCCTCATCGGCATGGCGGGGGTGGGCAAGACCGCACTTGCCGTGCACTGGGGCCGGGAGTCGCGGGCACGCTTCCCGGACGGGCAGCTCTACCTCAACCTGCGCGGCTTCGAAACGGACCAGACCGTGGTGCAGTCGTCGACCGCGCTGCGGATCCTGCTGGAGACGTTGGGCGTACCGGCGCAGCGCATCCCGGTCGAACCGCAGTCCCAGGTGGGGCTCTACCGGAGCCTGCTGGCGAACAAGCGGATGCTGGTGCTGCTCGACAACGTGCGCGATGTCGAACAGGTACGACTGCTGCTGCCCGGTACACCCGACTGCTTCGTCGTCATCACCAGCCGCGATCAGCTCACCGGGCTGATCGCGAAGATCGGTGCCCATCCCGTACCGCTGGAGCCGCTGGACCAGCAGGAGGCGCGCGACCTGCTGGCGGTACGCCTCGGCGAGCGGGTCGCCGCCCAACCCGAGGCGGTCGGGCGGATCGTGCAACGGTGTGCCCGGCTGCCGTTGGCGCTGGCGATAGCGGCAGCCCGCGCCGCCGTACAACCCGACCTGCCGCTCGCCGCGCTCGCCGACGACATGTACGCCGAGACCGTGCTCGACTCCTTCGCCGCCGATCCGGGCACCGACCTGCGGGCCACCTTCTCCTGGTCGTACCGGGGACTCGGTGCGCCGGCCGCCCGGATGTTCCGGTTGCTCGGGGCGCACGTCGGGCCGGACATCTCGCTGGCGCTGGCGGCGAGCATGGCCGGGGTCGGCCTGACCGACGCACAGCACCTGCTGCGGGAGCTGACCCGGGCCCAACTGCTGATGATCGCCTGCGCACCGCAGCGCTGGGTCTTCCACGACCTGCTCAAGGCGTACGCCGCCGAACTGCTCGACGACACCGAGCGGGCGTACGCCACCGTGCGCCTGCTTGACCACTGCCTGTACCACGCCCTGCGGGCCGCCGCCCGGCTCGAACCGAACCGGAAGCTGATCACCGTCGCACCGGTGTCGCCGACCCCGGCCGGACCGGCGCCGGCCAGCCTCGACACGGCCATGAGCTGGATGCAGGCCGAACATGCGGTGGTCGAGGCGGCGGTCGCACGGGCCGAACGCGACGGCTACGACACCCACGCCTGGCAGCTTGCCTGGACCCTGTTCACCTACCACCGGCGGCAGGGGATGGTTCGGGAGTGGGTGGACTGCCAGCGGACAGCGGTACGGGCCGCGGCCCGCGCCGGTGACCCGGTCGGGCAGGCGAACGCCCACTACCAGTTGGCCGCCGCGCAGTTCCGGTACGGCTGCCACGACTCGGCCGAGCAGAACGTACGGCAGGCACTGCGCCACTACGGCGACCTCGCCGACCACTACGGGCTCGCCAGCAGCCACTATCTGGTCACCAACCAACGGGAGGCGACCGGCGACTTCGCCGGGGCACTGGAGCACGCCGACGCGGTGTACCGGCACTACCGGTTGGCCGGGCATCTCGCCGGGCAGGGCCGGGCGCTCTGCGCCATGGGCTACTACCAGGCGAGACTGGGCCGGTACGAGGCCGGGCTGGTGCAGTGCCGTGCGGCGTTGACCCTGCTGCGCGAGGCGCGTGACGTCACCGGGGAGGCGTTCACCTGGCACAGCCTCGGCTACATCCACCAGCAGCGCGAGGAACCGGACGCGGCGGTGGCCGCGTACGGGACGGCGGTGACCATCCACCAGGAGCTCGACGACCGTAACAATCTCGCGCCGACGCTGGAACACCTGGGTGACGCGCAGTTGGCCGCCGGTGACCCGGTGGCGGCGGGGGTGAGTTGGCGGCGGGCGCTGGACCTGCTGACCGGGTTGGGGCGCGCCGACGCCAGCGGCCTGGCGGCAAAACTCGACCGGCTGACCGGTACGGCCATCCACCGGTAATCATCCCGACGGCGGCGACACAGGACAGGGTGAAGGTCGCCGACGAGTTGGGAGTTCGGATGGGTCCACCGCACAGACGAGACGAGAGCTGGTTCACCGGGATCTACACCGAGCACCACGCCCACATCGTCAGCTACGGGCAGCGGCGGCTCGGTGATCCCGAGGCGTCGGCCGAACTCGCCCAGGAGGTCTTCGTGATCGCCTGGCGGCGCCGCGCCGAGGTACCGGACCGCACCCTGCCCTGGCTGTACGGGGTGGCCCGGCGCCTGCTGGCCAACCACTGGCGGGCCCGGCGGGCCGCCCCCGACGTACTGCCGATCGGTGACCCGGAACGGCTCTGGGAACCGGTCCCGTCCGGACCCGAGGCGAGTGTCGCGGTCGCCGACATCCGTACCGCGCTGGCCACCCTCACCGACCTCGACCAGGAGATCCTCCGCCTGGTCGGCTGGGAGGAGCTGACCGTGTCCGAGGCCGCCCAGGTCCTCGGGTGCACCCGTACGACCGCCGCGGTGCGGTTGCATCGCGCCCGCAAGCGACTGACCGCCGCGATAACCACCTGTACGGCCCGTCCCGTGCAGCAGCCGGCGCCGGCCCGGTCCTGAGAGGAAGTCTGATGTTCGGAGAACAGCAAACCCGTACCCTGCTCGGACCGGCCGACCCGGTCCGGCCCGGCACCGTCGCGCCGCCCCGGCTCTCGGCGCACGACCTGATCATCCTCGCCGAGGCCGCGCCCGCACCGGTCGGTGACCGGCGCACCGCCCGCCCGACCCGGCGACTCGTCCTGTCGGCGGGCGCCGTGGTCGCGCTGGCCGCCGCCGGAACCGTCGTCTACACCTCCGACGACCGGAGAGTGCAGGTGCCGCACATCGTCGACCAGCCCGGAGGGGCCGACGCGGCGGGTCCGGTGGGTCCGGTGGATCCGGGGAGCCGGGTGCTGGTGCCGATCGCGTACCAGTTCGCCGAGAGCACCACCCCGGCCGCCGCCGAACTGCGCGCCCTCGCCGGACGCCTCGAAGACGCGCCGTACGAGAACAGCACCGGCAGGTACGCCTACCACTCCTCGAAGTCGTGGGGTGATCCGCTGATGGGCAACGGTCCCTATGTGATGGGGATGGTCAGCGAACTCAAAATCTGGCAGGCCGCAGACGGGTCCGGAAAGCAGATCCGGACCGAACTCGACCCGGAGTTTCCGGACGAGGCGTCCCGCGACTACTGGACCCGCAACCCCCCGCAGCCGAACAAGAAGTTCCCGGAGGCCGGCGGTGCCGACTCGCTGCCGCCGATCGAGATCCGGCCGCTGCCGGCGGACCGCGCGGGCCTGTCCGACCTGCTCAAGGTCGAGCACGGCGCCGGCGCCGTGAGCAAGGAGACCATGACCGTGTACGGGCGCTACGTCGTCCCGCGCCGGACCCGGGCGGAGATCCTGCGGGTGCTGGCCGACGTACCCGGTTTCCGGTGGCGCGGCGAGGTGACCGACCGGGTCGGACGGGCGGGACTGGCCATCACCTTCGACGACCGCGTACACGACCAGCAGCACCTCCTGATCTTCAACCCGAAGACCGGAGAACTCACCGCCCACGAACTCGTGCTGCTAGACCCGATGCAGATCACCAGCTACACAACCCTCCTCGACACCACCCGCACCAACACCCCCGGCTGACCCTCCCGTCCCACCCCTCCCGTCCCTCCCCGCCCGTCCTCGCCTCCCGGCCCTCCCCGCCCGTCCTCGCCTCGGCGATCTTGCAGTTGTGGTGCCTCATAAAAGTGGTTAATCCGGCATCCTGGGCGCCACAACTGCAAGATCAACGGGGGTCGAGGCGGGGGTGGGGAGGGTGCGGGTGATGGGGGTGGCGGGGTAGGGGGTGGTGCGGGTGGTGCCGTGGAGGTGCCAGTAGAAGTCGTTCAGGACGGCGGTGGTGGGGGCGTGGCGGCGGATGATGGCGGTGGCGGTTGGGGGGAGGTTCGCGGGTTGCTCGCCCTCGGCGTACCGGCGGACCAGTTCGTTGCGTTCGGCGGCGGTGAACCGGCCCTCGACGGTCGGGCCGACCAGGGCGGTGACCAGCCAGTTGACCAGCGTCGTCACCGCGTACGCGGCGTCGTGGCTCGCGTTCGTGACGAGGAAGTCCCGCTCGGCGGGGGACAGATCGAACCGGGGCGAGGTCGCCAGGCCGAAATCGGCGAGGTAGAGCCGCCGGCCGTCGGTGAGGATGTTGCGAAAGTGCGGGTCGAAGTGCACCAACCCGTTGCCGTTCATGAAGGCGACGTCGGCGACCAGGTTCCGTTCCACCATGACGCAGGCCGCCTCGACCGCGTCGCTGCCGAGGGCGACCTGTTCGGTCAGCCAGACGTCCAGCGTCTGCGGCAGGCGTTCGAGGAACAGCACCACGGTGGCGGTGGACCTGGCCGTCGCCAGCAGCCGCTCCCGTACGGCCGACGAACCGCCCCAGTACGCGACCGTCGCCTCCACGTCGAGGTGTTCCTCCGGCGTCGGCAACACCCCGGGCAGTACGCGCCAGTGGTACATCAGCGGGAAGCTCTCGCTCTGCCCGGCGAGCACCCAGTTCGTCGTCATGACGTTCGCGGCCAGTTCCCGCCACACGCCGAAGCTCGGGCCACCGACGCCGTACTGGTTGGCGGTGGGAAGTTGGAACATGTTCGCGGTGGACCTGACGTTGCCGGGCTGCCGTTCCAGGTCGGTCAGGGGTACGCGCTTCGCGAAGACCGGTACGCCCTCGACCTCCAGCGCCACCGCCGCGCCCCCGATACCGGAGACGATCGGCGGCGCCTCGTCCACCAGCCCGCCGAGTTGCCGGTCACCGAGCAGTGCCAGGGCGGTGGAGACGGCCGAATATCTGTGCAGCCGGGCGGAGTGGGACATGCCGGAAAGTCTATGGAGTCACATCGATCGACATTGGCCGGCGAATAAATCGGGCCAGCCCAGCGAGCGGGGGGAGAGACGAGTGTGGTCAGCGGCCCTTGACCGTGGTGACGAACGCCTGCCACGCCGTGGGGTCGAAGGTCAGAGCGGGCCCCTGGCGGTCCTTGCTGTCGCGTACGCCGACGATGCCGGGCAGGTTGTCGGCCACCTCGACGCAGGTGTCACCGCCGTTGGACGAGCGGGTGGACTTGCGCCAGGTCGCGCCGGTCAGCTCCATGTCTACGCCTCTCCCTTGATCAGGTTGGTGGACCGGTGGCCGGTGGGGCAGTGGTGTCAGCGTCCCTTGACCGTACGGACGAACGCCTGCCACGCCGTAGGTTCGAAGGTGAGCACGGGCCCCTGGCGGTCCTTGCTGTCGCGTACGCCGACGATGCCGGAGAGGTTGTCGGCCACCTCGATGCAGGTGTTGCCGCCGTTGGACGAGCGGGTGGACGTACGCCAGGTCGCGCCGGTCAGCTCCATGTCTGTGCCACTTCCTTGATCAGGTTGACAGATTGCCGGTGCGGCAATGCCTCGCCCCGAATACGCTCCCACGTCTCCTGGAGAGTCGCAATGTCGTTGGTGTGGCTGAAGACCTGGCCTCTGAGTTGGTTGTCCAGGTAGGCCACCCAGCTGCCGTCGTCGAATCCGGCGAGCAGGAACGGGCCGTTCAACCCGACGTGTACGCCGACCTCGTATGGCACCACGTGGATGTCGATGTGCGGCAGTTCGGTCAGGGCAACCAGGTGATCGAGTTGTTCGACCATTGCCTTTCTGTCGCCCACCCGCCGATGCAGGGTCGCTTCGTCCAGAACGGCGATGAGCTGGGCTGGCTCCTCGCGGGTCAGGATGGACTGCCGTTCCAGTCGCGCGGTGACCCGGCGGTCGACCTCCTCTGCCTTCAGTGGACGACCGGAGAGGATGACGGCGCGGGCGTACGCCTCGGTCTGGAGCAGGCCCGGCACCAGGTTCGGCTGGAACGTGCGGAAGAGCTTCGCCTCCTGCTCGGCCTCCCGCCAGGGGCGGAACCAGGTCGGCTCACCTTCTCGCAGGGCGATCTTCAAAAGCTGGACCAGTAGGCCGCCGGTTTGTAACACCTCGTCCACCCGCTTCAGGAGCGGGACGTCCGGCGGGCGGGTGCCCACCTCCGCCGCGCTGATCGACGAGGCCGAAAAGTTGATCTTTTTGCCGAACTCCTCCTGGTTCATCCCGGCGGTGGTACGCAGCCGGCGTAGCTGGAATCGGATCAGATCCATGGTCGGGGTGTCGGTTGTCATATCGCCTCCCGTGATTGCCGCCGGTATGGGGGACGACCGTAGTCGGGTGCTGCCCGAACGGGTGACCGACTGCCCGGTAGTCGACAAGGAAGTCCTCTGTTGGGGCAGGGCGGTGGCAGCGCGGTGGCAATGTGTGGCGTGGTTGTGGAACCGGTACGAAGTGGGCGGAGGCCCATGGGCTCCTCGTCCGTGAGTCCTGATCATGTTTGGTGCAAACCCCGGTCGGGCAAACCTGGCCGCAACCGAAACATGAACGAGAGGTGGCCCGAGGGTGTCCAAGGAGACCGAGAAGCAGCGCTGGCAGCGCAACTTCGCCGATCTGCTCCAGGAGTTGAGGGTCGCACAGACCGGCGTGCAGATCCTGTTCGCGTTCCTGCTCACGCTCCCGTTCAGCAACGGCTTCCCGGACACGAGCCAGTTCCAGAAGGACGTGTACGTGGTGGCGCTGCTCGCCGCCGCCGCCGCGACCGCGCTGATCATCTCGCCGGTTGCATTCCACCGGGCGTTGTTCCGTCAGGGTCGCAAGCCCGAACTGGTGCTCTTCGCGCACAGCATGGCCACCGGTGGGCTGGGCTTCATGCTGATCGCGATGGTCAGCTCGGTGCTGCTGATCACCGACTTCGTGTTGCCGCGACCGATCGCGTTCGTGCTGAGCGGGCTGACCGCGCTCTGGTTCCTGACCTTCTGGGCCGGGCTGCCGTACCTGCGGCGCAAGTGGGGCGAGGACGACGACGAGGACGAGGACGCGGCCGAGGACGACGAGCCGAGGGTGTTGCCGGGGAGCTGACCGGGGCCGAGACGTGGTTTCGGAGCGTCACCGGTCGATGTCGAAGAGTTGAGCCAGATTCACTAAAAAAACTATCGCGGTTGAGGTAGATATTCCTTGCCGGGCAGGGTAACGTTCCTGGTGTCGAGAGAGCACGATCAACAAAGACGCGGACGGACTGCCCGGGATGTGAGGACACGACCGGCAGAGAAGTTGGGGCCAGGCACCTGAAGAGGGCTCCGGCTTGATCGAGTGTCGTCGAAAGTGCATGGGGCCAGGTGGTTTGCTAGGGGCTCCGGCAGCGACAGACACCGCAGTGGTAGCAAGTAGCAGTAGCAAGGTAAGTGGAAGTAACGGTTAGTAGGAACAGCAAGGTAAGTAGAGGAATCAGAGGAAAGGGGAGGGAAAGACACCGTTGGATCGCCCGTCGGCGACGCTCTTGTGCGTCGGACGGACACCGTAGTCCCATCGGAACGAAAGGTGGTCTCCGGTCACGATTATGCGATCCTCGCACCGCCAGCCGCTTCAGACGGCCGGTGCGCACACGAGAGACCGGCGTCAGCGCCGGTAAATGGTGTTCAACCCAAGACCCTGGGCCCCGGTGCTTCGGCACCGGGGCCCTCGTGACGCGGAGGTGCAATGGGTCAAGACCCGAACACGACGTTCGACGACGAGCACTACCCCGCCTACACCATGGGCCGGGCCGCGGAGATGCTCGGGATCACCCCGGGATTCCTGCGCAGCCTGGACGAGGCGAAACTGATCGAACCCCAACGCTCGGCCGGCGGCCACCGCCGATACTCCCGTTACCAGTTGCGCCTCGCCGCCCGGGCGCGGGAACTGGTCGACCAGGGCACCGCCCTCGACGCGGCCTGCCGGATCATCATCCTCGAAGACCAGCTTGAGGAAGCGCTGCGGATCAACGAGGAGCTGCGCGGACGCGAGTGACCGACCCCGGTACGCCGACCGGTCGGCGTACCGGCACAGGTGCCGTTCGTTGCCGGAATCCTGGGGAGTGCACGAACCTACCGCTGGGTAACAGAGCGCAGTAGCGTTGTCCGTGCAGGGCAACGCGGGCTTGCACCGTACCTCGCTAGGGGGTTGCCATGACCACCACGCAGAACGACCGGCCGGCGGCGGACGGCACCGACGAACCGGGGCCGACCAGCTCGAAGGACGGAGCCGGACCACTGCCCAAGGAGGCCGGTCAGGTCTCCGAAAAGGAGGCCCGCCAGGTCGCCGAGGCGGCCCGGCAGACCGACTGGGGCAAACCGAGCTTCGGCAAGGAACTCTTCCTCGGCCGGTTCCGGCTCGACCTGATCGACCCGTGGCCGCGAACCGACCCGGACCGCGCCGGCAAGGCCGAGGAGTTCCTTGCCCGGCTCGACACCTACGTGCGCACCGAGGTCGACGGCGCCCGGATCGAACGCGACGCGAAGATCCCGGACGAGGTGTTCCACGGGCTGGCCCGGCTCGGCGCCTTCGGGATGAAAATCGACGAGGAGTACGGCGGCCTCGGGCTGTCGAACCTGCACTACTGCAGGGCCCTGACCCTCGCCGGGTCGGCCAGCCCGGCGATCGGGGCGCTGCTCTCCGCCCACCAGTCGATCGGTGTGCCGCAGCCGTTGAAGATGTTCGGTTCCGACGAGCAGAAGCAGCGTTTCCTGCCCCGGCTCGCCGCCGGTGAGGTCTCCGCCTTCCTGCTCACCGAGCCCGACGTCGGCTCCGACCCGGCCCGGGTCGGCACCACCGCCGAACCCACCGAGGACGGCACCGGGTACCGGCTCAACGGGGTCAAGCTCTGGGCCACCAACGGCACCGTCGCCACCCTGCTCGTGGTGATGGCCCGGGTCCCGGCCGCCGAGGGTCGGCGCGGCGGGATCACCGCGTTCGTGGTCGAGGGCGACTCGCCGGGCATCACCGTGGAACGACGCAACGAGTTCCTCGGCCTGCGCGGGCTGGAGAACAGCGTCACCCGGTTCCACGACGTCTTCGTGCCGAACGAGAACGTCATCGGCGCCGAGGGCAAGGGGCTGAAGATCGCCCTGACCACGCTCAACACCGGACGGCTGTCGCTGCCCGCGATGTGTGTCGGTGCCGCCAAGTGGTCGCTCAACGTGGCCCGCGAATGGTCCGCCGAGCGGATCCAGTGGGGGCGCCCGGTCGGGCAGCACGAGGCGGTGGCGAAGAAACTCTCCTTCATCGCCGCCAGCACGTACGGCCTGGAGACGATGCTCGACCTCTGCTGCCTGCTCGCCGACGACAACCGCAACGACATCCGGATCGAAGCGGCCCTGGTCAAGCTCTACGCCAGCGAGATCGCCTGGCAGATCGGCGACGAACTGGTCCAGATCCGGGGCGGGCGGGGTTACGAGACCGCGGACTCGATCGCCGCCCGAGGTGAACGCGCCGCCGGGGTCGAACAGCTCCTGCGCGACCTGCGGATCAACCGGATCTTCGAGGGCTCCACCGAGATCATGCACCTGCTGATCGCCCGCGAGGCGGTCGACGCCCACCTCGCCGTCGCCGGAGACATCATCGATCCCGACGCCGGACTCGGCCGCAAGGCCCGCGCCGCAGCCACCGCCGGAGCCTTCTACGCAAAATGGCTGCCGACGCTCACCGTCGGTCGCGGCCAGCAACCCACCTCGTACGCCGAGTTCGGCCCGTTGGCCCAGCACCTGCGTTACGTCGAGCGGTCCTCCCGGAAGCTGGCCCGGTCGACCTTCTACGCGATGTCCCGCTGGCAGGGCAAACTCGAACGCAAGCAGGCGTTCCTCGGCCGGATCGTGGACATCGGCGCGGAACTGTTCGCGATGGCGGCGGTCGCCGTCCGGGCCCGCGCCGAATCCGAGCAGCGCCCCGAGGGCGTCGAACTGGCCGACCTGTTCTGCCGCCAGGCCCGGTCCAGGGCCGAAATCCTTTTCCACACGCTCTGGGAGAACACCGACTCGGTCGACGCGGCGGCGGCCAAGCGGATCCTCGCCGGCCGGTACGCGTTCGTCGAGGACGGTGTGATCACCCCGGCCGCCGAGCGGGAGTGGGTCGCCGCCTGGGAGCCGGGCCCGTCGACCGTGCCGGACGTACGCCGCCGCATCCCACCGGACCCGTCCACTGCCGCCGCCCGGCCGGAGGCGGCGGATTCGTCACCAGACGATCAGGATGACCAGGGCGACCACGGCCAGGTTGAGCGGGATCAGGAGCAGGTAGGCGATCCGGGGGATGCCCCGACCCCGCTGGGCGGCCCAGAGCAGGGCAGCCGCGTAGAGCAGCAGAAGGACGCTCAGTAGGCCCAGCAGGATACGCACAGTTGTCGACTCTATCGACCGACACGCAGGCCGAGGCGCCTAAGTTCCAGGGCGGCCAGCGCATCGACGGTGGATTCGTCGCCGCGCCGCCACGCCTCGGCCACGTCCGGATCGATCTTCGTGAGCTGGCGCAGCGGCTGGTTGGTCAGCGCCCGCAGCGCCAGCAGGTCCCGTCCGGCCGGTGCGTTGCGCAACGAGGTCGCCGCGTTGGCCCGGCGGATCCACCGCAGCCGCAGCGGCAACCAGCCGAGCAGCACCAGGGCGAGCGGGAAGACGAGGGCGAGCAGGGCCAGCGTGAGAGCCAGGTCGGCGACCTGTTCCTGCTGGTTGTGACCGGCTTCGGCGAGCGACCGGGCGGCGTCGGCCGCCCGGTCGAACGGGCCGGTCAGGTCGTCGCCGACCAGTGGCGTACGACCGATCTTGTCGCTCGTCTCGGCGAAGTTCCGGGCCAGGTCGGTGCCGGCGCCCTCCAGTTTCTGGCCCGGAACGGCGAGCTTCTGGATCAGGTCGTGGAGCCACATCGAGAACCGGATCGACAGGTACACCCAGGCGATCACGAGGAGATCGGTGAAAACCTGCCGGGCGGCTTTGGGAAAACGGTCAGCGTAAATCTTCACGCCGGCCAGGGTGCCACGTTCGGGCGGAGTGCACGAGGTCCCGACGGACGCACCTGCGCTACGCCCAGGGGGCGGTGGGGTACCAGGGGATGATTTCCCGCCGGTCGAGCAGCCGTACGTCCCAGTAGAGGAAGGTGAAGACCCCGGCCACCAGCAGCGCGACCGCGGTGACCACGGTGATCCGGCGCGGGTTGACGGCGATCCACCGTTGCAACCGCCCACCGACCACGTACGTGAGGATCAGGAACAGGACCGCCATCACCACGACGTTGCCCAGCGACTGGAGGGTGAAGGCGGCGGCGCCGTACAGGGGGTTGCCGCTCTCGGCGGCGTCCCGGAACATCTGCCGGAACAGCGGGAACGGGCGTCCGATCAGGAATGCGCCGATCAGCACCCCCATGAACACCATCGGTGCGTTCGGAAAGCGCCGGGCGATCCGGGCGAACGGGTCGCGTACGACTCCGAGAGCCGCCAACCCGAGATAGGTCATCGCGAGTCCGACCAGCCCGAACACCACCATCGACTGGATGCTGCGCGGTGACAGTTCACCGACCGGATTCGGTGCGGTCGAGAACTGCGGCATGTCCGTGCCGACGAGTCCGACGACAACGCCGTACGGGATGGAGACGGCGAACATGCCGATGGCCAGCCAGCCCAGTGGCTTCAACGTCTGGCCGAGCCGCTGCCACCGGCCCCCGGTACCGCCGAGCAGCGGTGCCACCGCCCCGAACGCGGCGATGTTGCAGGCGGTGAACGTTCCGGCCAGCCCGGACACGAAGGCGAACGCGATACCGGCGGCGATGCCGGCGATCGGGGTCTCCTTGGCGTCGTGGCCCAGCAGGGTGTTGGCGACGTTGTCGCCGATGGTCGAGTCGACGAACTCCGCGGACCAGACCACGGTCAGCAGGAAACCGCCGAGCACGCTGAGCAGGATGATGAGTCCGCGTCGACGGGGGAAATACCCATTGACGAGGGTCGAGGTGGGGGCGGAGTCGGGAACTGCGGTGGAGGGGATGTGGACGAGATCCGGATCGCGGGTCTGACTCATGGCGGTCCTCCCGATTCGCAGCCGTGCCCGGGCGACGGCAAACATGCCGACCGAGTATCGAATCGGGATCGTCGCAGCGGCTACTCCGAGAGTGCTCAGATTCGTAACCGTGAATGGGTTCAGGCGGCGCAGTCCGGGCAGGTGCCGAAGATCTCCAGGGTGTGGCTGACGTCGGCGTACCCGTGTCTGGCGGCGACCCGGTCCGCCCAGTTCTCCACCGCCGGCCCCTCGATCTCGACCGTACGGCCACAGCCCCGGCAGACCAGGTGGTGGTGGTGCCCGTCGCTGCACCGCCGGTAGAGGTGCTCGCCGCCGGCCGGGCGCATCACGTCGATCTCACCGGCGTCGGCGAGCCCCTGCAACGTCCGGTAGACGGTGGTCAGACCGACCCGTTCGCCCCGGTCGCGCAGCATCCCGTGCAGGTCCTGGGCGCTGTGGAAGCCCGCCACCTCGGCCAGCAGGGCGCTCACCGCGCTGCGCTGCCGGGTGTTGCGTACGGCTGTGCCGGTCTCCGCCTCCGCGTCCACCATGATCCCCTCCAGCTCGCCGGCAGGTCGCTCAGCTCGCGGTCAGGCGGGCCGGTGCCGCCTCGCCCGCGTGGCTGACCGCGTCCGCGACGATGTGCGCGATGTGCTCGTCGACCAGGGCGTACGCGATCTCCCGGCCACGGCGTGAGCCGCGCACCACACCCGCCCCGCGCAGCACCCGCAGGTGCTGGGAGACCAGTGGCTGGGCCGCGCCGAGCTTCTCCACCAGCTCGTGCACGCAGCGCTCCCCGTCGGCCAGCTCCGTGACGATCGCGACCCGGATCGGGGCGGACAACGCGCGCAGCAGTTCACCCGCGCTCTCGTACACTTCGTATCCGCTTCCGCTCGTCACCCCGTAACGGTAACCACTATCGTCCCGGTCCGACCAACGGGGCCGCGTGCTCCAGCACCGATTCGGGCGTCTCGACCGGCGGAATGCCCGCCGCGACCGGCACCACCCGCCGACGGACCGCCCGCCAGCCGGCACCACCGGCGGCGATGAGCAGGAAACCGGCGATCGAGACCACCACGATCGTCGCCCCCGGTGCGGTGTCGGCGGTCCCGGCCAGCCACACCCCGACCGCGGCGGCGACCAGGCCGAGCGTCATCGCCGCCGTCATGGTGCTCCGGAAGCCCCTGGTGAACTGCTGGGCGGTGGCGACCGGGATCACCATCAGGGCGCTGATCAGCAGCAGCCCGACGGTCCGCATGGCGATCGTCACGGTCACCGCCGTGGTCGCGGCGAGCAGGAGGTTCAGGGCGCGTACCGGGACCCCGGACACCCGGGCGTACTCCTCGTCGTGTGAGATCGCGAACAGCACCGGGCGCAGGCCGATCATGGTGACCAGGACCACGGCCGCGACCACCACGATCACCACCAGATCGCGGGGCGCCGTCGTGGTCAGCGCGCCGAACAGGTACGACATCAGGTTCGCGTTGCTCCGGTTGTCGGAGAGACCGACCAGCATCACCCCACCGGCGATCCCGCCGTAGAACAGCAGCGCGAGCGCCAGGTCCCCGGAGGTCCGGCCCCGTTCCCGTACCAGCTCGATGGCGACCGCCCCGACCGCCGAGACGATCACGGCGGTGAGCACCGGGGAGGTGTTCAGGAGCAGGCCCACCCCGACCCCGGTGAGGGCGACGTGCCCGACCCCGTCACCGATCAGCGACATCCGGCGCTGCACCAGGTAGATCCCGAGCGCCGGGGCGGCCAGCCCGATGACCAGTGCCCCGGCCAGCGCGCGGAGCATGAATTCGTACTGGAAGAGGCTCATTTGATGCACAACCCCGGTAGTTCCTCCGGACCGTGCGGGTGGACGTGGTCGTGCCCGGCACCGGCGTGATGACCCGCCGGCTCCGGCACCGCGCCGTTGTGCACGATCTCTCCCTGTCCGACGACCACCGCCCGGCTGATCAGCGGTGCGAGGGGGCCGAGTTCGTGGGCGACGAGCAGCACCGTCCCACCGTCGTCGACGAAGTGGCGCAGTGCACCGGCGAACGCCTCCTGGCTGGTCGCGTCGACACCCGCGGTCGGCTCGTCCAGGATCAGCAGCTCCGGCTGCCCGGCCAGGGCGCGGGCGATCAGGGTCCGCTGCTGCTGGCCGCCGGAGAGGGTGGCGACCGGGTCGTCGGCCCGGTCGGCGAGGCCGACCGCGCGCAGGGCGCTGGCCACCGCCGTACGGTCGGCCGCGCCGGGCGGGCGCAGGAAGCCGCGCCGGGCCAGCCGGCCGGACCCGACCACCTCGGCCACCGTCGCCGGTACGCCGCCACCCGCCCCGAGCCGCTGCGGTACGTAACCGAGTCGGGCCCACTGCCGGAACCGCCGCAACGGGGTGCCGAACAGCTCGACCGACCCCCGGCTCAGCGGGACCAGCCCGAGTACGGCCCGGATCAGGGTCGACTTGCCGGACCCGTTGGCGCCGAGTACGGCGACCACCTCACCGGCGGTCACCTCCAGCGAGACGCCGCGCAGGATGGGGCGTTCGTCGTACGCGACGATGGCCCGGTCGACGGTGATCACCGTCCGGGACTGCCCGCGCTGTTCCCCGTCCACCCGTTGATGCTCGCTCATGGGCAGTTCAGGGCGGTCTTGAGGGCGCCGAGGTTGGTACGCATCACCGAAAGGTAGTCCGCGTTCCCGCCCGCCGGCAGTCCCTCGATTGGATCAAGGACGGCGGTCTTCGCCCCGACCTCCCGGGCGATGGTCTCGGCGACCTTCGGGCTGACCAGGGTCTCGAAGAAGATCGTGGTGGCGCCGTGCTCCCTGGCCTCGTCGGCGACCTCGGCCAGCCGCTTCGGCGACGGCTCGTCCTCCGGGGTGACCCCGGAGATGCCGACCTGTTCGAGCTGGTAGCGGGCGGCGAGGTAGCCGAAGGCGGTGTGCGCGGTCACGAGTTCCCGGCGCTGGCAGGTGCGCAGCCCCCGGGTGTACTCCTGGTCCAGCGCGGTCAGCTCCGTACGCAGCGCCTGTGCCCGCGCGGTGTAGTCGGCGGCCCGGTCCGGGTCGGTTCTGGCGAGGCGTTCGGCGAGCCGGTCGGCGATGGTGGCGAGCCGGGTCGGGTCGAGCCAGACGTGCGGGTCCTTGACCTCGGACCGCCCGCCGGCACCGCCGCCCTCGTCGTGCTCGTGGCCACCCTCGGCGGCGTCGCGCAGCGGCTCCACCCCGGCGACGTCGAAGGCACGGTCGCCCCCGACCTGGTCCACCGCGTCGTCGACGGCCGGCTGGAAGCCCTTCAGGAAGACGATCACGTCCGCCTCGCTGACCTGGCCGACCTGGCCCGGGTTCAGCTCCAGGTCGTGCGGTTCGGCACCCGGCTTGGCCAGGTTGGTGACCCGTACGGCGTCCCCGCCGACCCGCTCGGCGACGTACTGGAGGGGGTAGAACGCGGCGACGACCTCGACCCGGCCCCCGGCATCGCCCCCGACGGCGTCCTGCCCGCAGGCGGCGAGGCCGCCCAGCAGGAGCAGGGCGCCGGCCGCGGCGGCCAGGGTACGCGGAGCCGAGCGGATCACCATGTCACCCACTGTCCGCGCAGGCGACAATGATTGTCAAAAACGCATGAGTGCATGTAAGGAAGGCAACTACAGGATCTTCACCAGGGCGATCGCCACCAGCAGGGTCAACATCACCAGGCGGATGGTCCGGGTGACCGGCGCCTGCACCGGCCAGGTGACCCGCATCAGGGCGGCCAGGCCGGCGGCGAGCGCCAGCAGCACCGCCCCGCCGACGATCCCCGGTGCGAAGAGTCCCACCAGCGCCACGGCGACCGTGGCGAGGAACACGGCGGTCGGGTTCGCCCGGGCGAGACGGGCCAGCAAGACGCTCTGCGTACGCTGCATGGCTACAGACTCTACGAGGAGGCACCGGGTGCTGGTGACGAACCGGTTCGTGGTCGACGAGGACAACGCCGAGTCCTTCACGGAACGGGCCCATGCCGCGCTGGCGGCGCTGGCCGCCCGACCCGGCTACCAGCGCGGGCAGCTCGTCCGCGCCCTGGAGGACCCCCGGCAGTGGTCGCTGGTCACCGAGTGGGAGTCGGTGGGCACCTACCGGCGGGCGCTCGGCGCGTTCGACGTCAAGATCTACGCCACCCCGCTGCTCGCCGAGTCGCTGGACGAGCCGTCGGCGTTCGAGGCCCTCGCCACCGCCGAACCGGGCGGCCAGGTCGAGGTCGCCGTCAGTGACCGGGCCACCGACCCGAGCCGGTGAGGTCGGGGTCGGGGTCGATGGGTTCACGGTCGGCACCGATGCGGTTGCGGTCGGAGCCGACGATGCCGAGGGCACTACCCTTGCGTCCATGACCTTTCCGGGGCCGGGCGGCCCGCCGATGCCGTACCCGGTGACACCCGGACCGGAGGGTGCGCCCGCCGTGTACCCGGCGCCGTACGGCGTGCCCGCACCGCCGCCGGGGCCGGGCGTGACGCCCCCGTTCGCCGCCCCGCCGACCGAGGGTCGGACCATGCGGATGTGGATCGGGCTCGGGGTCGCCGGCCTCGCCGTCCTGCTCTGCTGCGGTGGCGGGGTGGCGGCCGTGGTCGGCCTGACCGTCGCCGGCACCGAGGCGATCAACGAGCAGGCCCGCGCGGTCGCCGGTGACTACTTCGAGGCGGTCAGCAACGAGGAGTACGACAAGGCGTACGACTTCCTCTGTGACGCCGCCCAGCGCCGGGAGTCGCCCCGGGAGTTCGAGGAGCGGGTCTCCGAGGAGCCGGAGATCGACTCGTTCCTGATCGGCGAGGTGACGGTGGTCAGCGACCTGATCGTCCCGGTCGGGGTGACGTACGCCGGTGGTGGACGCGACGACCTGCAGGTGCGGTTGGCGCAGGACGGCCGGACCGGTGCGCTGGAGATCTGCGGCATCACCTGACGGGGCGGCATCACCTGACGGGCGGCCGGCACCGGCCAGTGGGGGAGTCGGCGGTGGTGCCGGCCGGCGGAGTAACCTGCTGGGCTTGGACCTCCGGCGACGTCTGCCGGGTTCCGCCCTGCCCGTCCCGTCCCCGAACACGTCCCCGCCGACCGCCAGTCGGCGTAGGAGGAGAACCAATGCCGGCCGACCGTATCGATGCCGTGGTCAGTCTCGCCAAGCGTCGAGGCTTCGTCTTCCCCTCCAGCGAGATCTACGGAGGCACCCGGTCGGCCTGGGACTACGGCCCGCTCGGCGTCGAGCTGAAGGAGAACGTCCGCCGCCAGTGGTGGCGCAACATGGTGCAGCAGCGTGACGACGTGGTCGGTCTCGACTCGGCCGTCATCCTCGCCCGGGACGTCTGGGCCGCCTCCGGGCACCTGGAGGCGTTCGTCGACCCGCTGACCGAGTGCCAGTCCTGCCACAAGCGGTACCGGGCGGACCACCTGGAGGAGGCGTTCGAGGCCCGCAACGGCCGTCCGCCGGCCTCGCTGGCCGAGCTGAACTGCGCGAACTGCGGCAACAAGGGCACCTTCACCGAGCCCCGGATGTTCAACGGGCTGATGAAGACCTACCTCGGCCCGGTGGAGAGCGACGAGGGCCTGCACTACCTGCGGCCGGAGACGGCGCAGGGGATCTTCGTCAACTTCGCCAACGTGATGACCTCGGCGCGCAAGAAGCCGCCGTTCGGGATCGCCCAGGTCGGCAAGTCGTTCCGCAACGAGATCACGCCGGGCAACTTCATCTTCCGTACGCGTGAGTTCGAGCAGATGGAGATGGAGTTCTTCGTCGAGCCGGGCTCGGACGAGCAGTGGCACGAATACTGGCTGCGCGAGCGCTGGAACTGGTACCTCGACCTCGGGCTCAGCGAGTCGAACCTGCGGATGTTCGAGCACCCGCAGGAGAAGCTCTCGCACTACTCGAAGCGCACGGTGGACATCGAGTACAAGTTCATGTTCGGCGGGACCGAGTTTTCCGAGTTGGAGGGCATCGCCAACCGGACCGACTTCGACCTGACCACGCACAGCAAGCACTCCGGGGTCGACCTCTCCTACTTCGACCAGGAGAAGGGCGAGCGCTGGATGCCGTACGTGATCGAGCCGGCCGCCGGCCTGACCCGCGCGGTGCTGGCGTTCCTGCTCGAGGCGTACGACGAGGACGAGGCGCCGAACACCAAGGGCGGGGTGGACAAGCGGACCGTGCTGCGGTTCGACCCCCGGCTGTCTCCGGTGAAGGTCGCCGTCCTGCCGCTGTCGCGCAACCCGGAGCTGTCCCCGAAGGCCCGCGACCTCAGTACGGCGCTGCGCAAGCGCTGGGTGGTCGAGTTCGACGACTCGCAGGCGATCGGTCGGCGTTACCGCCGCCAGGACGAGATCGGGACCCCGTTCTGCGTCACGGTCGACTTCGACACCCTGAACGACAACGCGGTCACCGTACGGAACCGGGACACCATGCTCCAGGAGCGGGTCTCCCTCGACCAGGTGGAGAACTACCTGATCGAGCGCCTCCCCGGCTGCTGAGCGACCGGTCGGCCCGGTTCGTTTGCGGGTCGGTCAGCCGTCGGGCCAGACCAGCCACATGAGCAGGCCCGCCACCAGGATCACGGCCAGGCCGGTGAGGCTGAACGCCCGGGCCATCATCCGGGAGTCGGCCATCGCGTTGATCCGGCGGTGGTGCACCTGCTCGCCGGTGTCGGTGGTGAGGACCGTCACCGGTCCGCGCCGGGACGCGGCGAGCACGGTGTAGCCGCCGTCGGTCCGGGCGCTGCCGACCGCGTAGACCAGCCGGCCGGCGGGCACGACCAGTTCGGTCAGCACCAGGGTCTCGTGCTTCCTGGTGCCGACGAACGTGTCCCGGGGCACGATGGCCGGCACCAGGTTCTCGTCGTCGCGGCGGTAGCGCCGGACCGTCGTGGTGGTGATCGGCGGGTCCCCGTCGGTCGACTGCCGGCGCAGCAGTCGAGGGTCGAGGAGCAGTTGCCCGGTGTGGTCCTGGAGGGCGGGCGGGCCGGGTGCCTCCTGCGCCCACAGGTGGTCGACGCTCGTCGCGCTGTCGTCGTACCGGCGGGACGGGTCGCGGACCAGGTCGACGGCGTACCAGGCGCAGGTGGTCCCGGTGACCGGGGAGACCACCAGTCCGGCCGGGCCGGCGGTGACCATGCCGGCGGCGGCCATGCGTCGCCGGCCGGGACGCCAGTCCGCGAACGGCACCAGCGGGGTCCGTTCCAGGATCCGCCGCTGGCGGGCCTCGCCCCAGCGGAGCAGGACGGCGATCCCGCTGACGACGAGCAGGCAGAGTCCCAGGCCGAACAGGAGCGCGGCGAAGGTAAACACGGCGATCAATATATGCCAGGTTGGCAACCAGGGGTCGTTACCGGCCGTGCGGTCCGAGGTGGGATGCTCGGAGGATGACGTCGACCGCCGCCCCGGCCGTGCCGGGATCGCTGGCCCTCGGCGGGCACCAGGTGTGGCCACCGGTGGTGCTCGCGCCGATGGCCGGCATCACCAATGTCGCCTTTCGCCAGCTCTGCCGGGAACAGGGCGGCGGGCTGTACGTCTGCGAGATGGTCACCACCCGGGCGCTGGTGGAGCGGAACCCGCGCACCATGCGCATGATCGCCTTCGGTGGTGACGAGCGCCCGCGCAGCCTCCAGCTCTACGGCGTGGACCCGGAGACCACCGCGGCGGCGGTCCGGATGGTGGTCGAGGAGGATCTGGCCGACCACATCGACCTCAACTTCGGCTGCCCGGTGCCGAAGGTCACCCGCAAGGGCGGCGGCGCGGCGTTGCCGTGGCGACGCCGGCTCTTCGCCCGGCTGGTCCGGGCCGCGGTGCAGGCGGCGGCACCGGCCGGGGTGCCGGTCACGGTGAAGATGCGCAAGGGCATCGACGACAACCACCTGACGTACGTCGAGGCCGGTCTCGCCGCCCAGGAGGCCGGGGTGGCGGCGGTGGCGCTGCACGCGCGTACGGCCGAACAGCGCTACTCGGGCAGCGCGGACTGGGACGCGATCGCCACCCTGAAGCAGGCGCTGGACGTACCGGTGCTCGGTAACGGCGACATCTGGGAGGCGGACGACGCGCTCCGGATGGTGGCCTTGACCGGGGTGGACGGGGTGGTGGTCGGCCGGGGCTGCCTGGGTCGGCCGTGGCTCTTCGCCGACCTGGCGGCGGCGTTCGAGGGGCGGTCCGAGCGGCGGCTGCCCGACCTCGGTCAGGTGGCCGCGACGATGCGTCGGCACGCCGAGTTGCTGGCCGAGTGGTTGGGCAGCGAGCGGGACGGCTGCACCGACTTCCGCAAGCATGTGGCCTGGTACCTCAAGGGCTTCCCGGTCGGCGGTGAGCTGCGCCGGGCCATGGCGATGATCAACAGCCTGGCCGAACTCGACGACCTGCTCGGCAAGCTCGACCCGGCCGAGCCGTTCCCGATCGGCACCCTCGGCCAACCGCGTGGCCGTACCAACGCGCCCGGCAAGGTCCACCTCCCCGACGGCTGGCTAACCGACCGCGACAGCGACCTAGTCCCCGCCGACGCCGAACTGGACCACTCGGGAGGCTAACCCGTCCCCGTCCCCGTCCCCACCCCGTCCCACGCGACGATCTTGCAGTTGTGGTGCCTGGATTTGGGTGCTAGGTCGGGTTTGTGAACCGCCACAAGTGCAAGATCGGCGGTTTACTGCGTGGGGGGCCAGGGGATTTCGGGGGAGGGGTGGAAGTGGATGTTGGCGTGGGTCCAGCGGGGGGAGTGGGCGGCCAGTCGTAGTCGGAAGTTGTCCCAGTCGTGTGTGGTGGCGGGGGACCAGGCTAGTTCGGCTACTGCTACCAGGCGGGGGTACGTCATGAACTCGATCTCGGCGACCGTACGGATGGTTTCCGTCCACAGTGGTGCTTCGACGCCGAGTACGGACTCCGCCGGCACCCCGTCGAGGTAGGTCCCCGGATCCCAGTCGTACGCGGTTCGTACGTCGATCAGGCCCGCCCAGTCCTGCCCCAGCGTGGTCGCATCGGTGTACTTCATGTCCAGGTAGGTGCGGTTGCCCGGCGACATGATCACCCGCGCGCCCTGGCGTACCGCCGAGGCCACGTTCTCGTCGCTGGTGGTGGTGCCCCAGTACTGGAGCACCCGGCCCGGTACGTGCTCGGCCGGCGCGAGTTGGTGCCAGCCGACCACCGTCTTGCTCTTGGCGGCGACGATCCGCTGCACCCGGTTCATCACGGTGCCGTAGTCGGTCGCGTCGAGCTTGAACGCCTCGTCGCCCCCGATGTGCAGGTACGGGCCTGGGGTGAGGGCGGCCAGCTCGCCGAGTACGTCGTCGACGAAGTCGTACGTCCGCTCGCTCGCCACGGCCACCGAGCTGAACCCGACCTCGGTGCCGGTGTACGGCGCCGGTGCGACCCCGTCCGGCGCGAGTTCTCCGTACGCGCTGAGCGCGGCGTTGGTGTGGCCGGGCAGGTCGATCTCGGGTACGACGGTGATCCGGCGGGCGGCGGCGTACTCGACGATGGTCCGGTAGTCGGCCTGGGTGTAGTAGCCGCCGGTCCCGCCGTCGACCTCGGTGGCGCCGCCGATCTCGGCCAGCCGGGGCCAGGAGGCGATGGCGATTCGCCAGCCCTGGTCGTCGGTGAGGTGCAGGTGCAGGTGGTTGAGCTTGTAGCGGGCGAGTTGGTCGACGAAGCGGAGGACGTCGGGCATCTCGAAGAAGTGCCGGGAGACGTCGAGCATCGCGCCCCGGTAGGCGAACCGGGGTGCGTCGACGATCTGGCCGCCGGGTACCTCCCACGGGCCGGGCGCGACGGTGGTGCTCTCGATCTCCGCCGGCAGCAACTGCCGCAGGGTCTGTACGCCGTAGAAGAGGCCGGTCGCGGTCGCCGCCCGGATCACGACCTGCTCGGCGGTCACGTCGAGCCGGTACCCGCCGTCCGGTTCGGTGGCCGGTGCCGGTTCGGTGGCCGGTTCGAGGAGCAGGGTGACGGTGTCGGCCGGGGGAGTGTCGTCGGCGGCGAGCGTGGCGACCGGTAGCGGGTGGCCGGTGGCCGGGCGGAGCAGGTCGGCGAGGTGCTCCCCGACGGCGAGCGCGGCCGGGTCGTCGCTGGTCCGGATCGTCGTCCCGGCGGTGAGCAGGTAACGCACCCCTGGGGTGGGCCGCACGCTCACCGGCGCGGGGATCACCTCGGTCAGCCGACTCCCGACGCCGTCGAGCGCCGGGGAGCCGGTGCGGGGGCGGGGTACGGGCGGGTGCGTGCGGGACTGCTCCAGGGGTGCACTGCTCATCGTCAGTCAGCTTCCTCGCGGCCAGACCGGGGGTGGATGCCGTACGGGTGTGCCCACCAAGGTTAGCGCTGCTGGGATGCGTGCTCGTGCGCGTGGAAACGCTCCCATAAACCGGTGCGAACACGGACAGGGACGACGCCTGTGCCTATTGTCACCCAATGCTGACGGGTCGCCTTAGGCTGGCTTAACCTTCGCGGACCAATGGCCAATGGTTCTCCCCGGTACGGACTTCCTCCGTCGGGGTAACAGACCAACTAAACCTTCGTTCAGCGTCGTACGTGGGAGGCTTCTGGTGGCATCGAGCGAAACCGCAGCGAGGGACAGCGCACCGAGAGACAGCGCACCGAGCGGAACGCGCAAGTTCGTCTACAACTTCGCCGAGGGCAACATGGATCTCAAGGATCTGCTCGGCGGCAAGGGCGCCAACCTGGCCGAGATGACCAACCTCGGCCTGCCGGTGCCACCCGGATTCACCATCACCACCGAGGCCTGCCAGGCGTACCTGGCCACCGGAACCGCACCCGGCGAACTCGCCGAGCAGATCACCGCGCACCTGACCGCACTGGAGCGGGCGATGGGCAAGCGGCTCGGCGACCCGGCGGACCCGCTGCTGGTGTCGGTCCGGTCCGGGGCGAAGTTCTCCATGCCGGGGATGATGGAGACGGTCCTCAACGTCGGGCTCAACGACAACAGCGTGGCCGGGCTCGCCACCCAGTCCGGCGGAAACGACCGGTTCGCCTGGGACTCGTACCGGCGGTTGATCCAGATGTTCGGCAAGACCGTCTGCGAGGTGCCGGGCGAGGAGTTCGAAGACGCGCTGGACGAGGCCAAGCGGGCCAAGGACACCACGAACGACCTCGATCTCGACGCGGCCGACCTGCGGGCGCTGGTCGACACGTACAAGACGATCTTCCGTAAGCACACCGGGCGGGACTTTCCGCAGACCCCGCGCGAGCAGCTCGACCTGGCCATCTTCGCCGTCTTCGGCTCGTGGAACGCCGACCGGGCGGTGCTCTACCGCCGGCAGGAGCGGATCCCGACCGACCTCGGCACCGCGGTCAACGTGGTCGCGATGGTCTTCGGCAACCTCGGCCCGGACTCCGGCACCGGGGTCGCGTTCACCCGCGACCCGGCCAGCGGAGCCCAGGGGATCTACGGCGACTACCTGGCCAACGCCCAGGGCGAGGACGTGGTCGCCGGCATCCGCAGCACCGTCCCGCTGCAACAACTCGAAAAGCTCGACCCCCGCTCGTACGGGGAACTGCTCGGCATCATGGCCCGGCTGGAGGAGCACTACCGGGACCTGTGCGACATCGAGTTCACCATCGAGCGCGGCAAGCTGTGGATGCTCCAGACCCGGGTGGGCAAGCGGACCGCGGCGGCGGCGTTCGTGATCGCCGCACAACTCGTCGACGAGGGGCTGATCGACCTGGACGAGGCGCTGCACCGGGTCAACGGCGCCCAGCTCGCCCAGCTCATGTTCCCGAGGTTCCGGCTGGAGCACGACATCGCCCCGCTGGCCGACGGGATCGGGGCCTCACCGGGCGCGGCGGTCGGGAAGGTGGTCTTCGACGCCGCCCGCGCGGTGGAGCTTGCCGGCGAGGGTGAGTCGGTCATCCTGGTCCGCCGGGAGACCAGCCCGGACGACCTGCCCGGCATGATCGCCGCCCAGGGCATCCTCACCTCGCGCGGTGGCAAGACCAGCCACGCCGCGGTGGTCGCCCGGGGGATGGGCAAGACCTGCGTCTGCGGCGCCGACGCCCTGGAGGTGAACGTACGCGAGAAGCGGTTCACCGCGCACGGGCAGGTGGTGCAGGAGGGCGACGTTGTCTCGATCGACGGCACCACCGGTCGGGTCTACCTCGGCGAGGTGCCGGTGTCGCCGTCCGAGGTGGTGCGCTACTTCGAGGGCAGCCTCGAGCCGGCCGAGTCGGACGATCCGCTGGTGCAGGCCGTACACCGGATCATGGCGCACGCCGACCAGCGGCGGGTCCTGCGGGTACGGACGAACGCCGACACCGGGGAGGACGCGGCCCGGGCCCGGCGGTTCGGGGCCGAGGGGATCGGCCTGTGCCGGACCGAGCACATGTTCCTCGGTGACCGTCGGGAGCTGGTCGAGCGGCTGATCCTGGCCCGGACCGACACCGAGCGGCAGGAGGCGCTGGCCGCGCTGCTGCCGCTGCAACGGGCCGACTTCGTGGAGATCTTCCGCGAGATGGACGGGCAGCCGGTGACCGTACGCCTGATCGATCCGCCGTTGCACGAGTTCCTGCCCCCGCTGGAGGAGTTGGCGGTGAACGTGGCGGTCGCCCAGGAGCGCGGTCAGGACGTGGCCAAGCAGGAGGCGCTGCTGTCGGCGGTACGCCGGATGCACGAGCAGAACCCGATGCTCGGGCTGCGCGGTGTCCGTCTCGGCCTGGTCATCCCCGGCCTGTTCGCGATGCAGGTACGGGCGATCGTGGAGGCGGCGGTGGCGTGCGCCCGCGAGGGACTGGTGGCCGAGCCGGAGATCATGGTCCCGCTGGTCGGCGCGGTGCAGGAGCTGGAGACCGTACGCGCCGAGGCCGAAAAGATCATCACTGAGGTGGTCGGGGACAGCGGGGTGAAGGTGCTGGTCGGGACCATGATCGAGGTGCCCCGGGCGGCGCTGACCGCCGGACAGATCGCCGAGGCGGCGGAGTTCTTCTCCTTCGGCACCAACGACCTGACCCAGATGGGCTGGGGCTTCTCCCGCGACGACGTGGAGGGTGCCTTCTTCTGGCGTTACCTGGAGCTGGGCATCTTCGGCATCTCCCCGTTCGAGTCGATCGACCGGGACGGGGTGGGTCGGCTGGTCCGGATCGCCACCGAGGAGGGCCGGGCCGCCCGCCCCGGACTCAAGATCGGCGTCTGCGGTGAGCACGGGGGCGATCCGGAGTCGGTGCACTTCTTCCACGAGGTCGGGCTGGACTACGTCTCCTGCTCGCCGTTCCGGGTGCCAGTCGCCCGGCTGGAGGCGGGTCGGGCCGCGATCGAGACCGCCGGTTCGGACAGCCGCTGAGTCACCGTCCACCGGGGACTGCGCGTCAGTGCAGCCCCGGTGGGCGCAGTCCGCCCGTCTCGGCCCAGAGGTCGGCCGGCAGGGTGGCCATCGGTGTGCGTACGGCGAGCGGGGCGGTGGGGTCGGGGCTCGGGCCGTTGGCCATCGCCGCCGCGTGCCGCAGGGAGTCGACCATCGTCCCGAGCCGCTGCGCGGTCGCCCGTGCCTCGGGGTGGATCCGTTCCACGTTGCTGTCCGGATAGGTCACCAGCGTCAGCAGGCCGTACGCCCCGGCCGGGTAGGTGATGACGCAGCCACCGGCGCTGCGTACGACCGACTCGTGCAGGGCGCCGTGACCGGCCGACTGGGCGAAGCGGTGACCGATGCCGAGGGTCGCGGCGGAGAGTGCGGCGAGGTGGTGCGGGTCACCGGCGGTCAGGTCGTACGCGACCATGAGTCCGTCCACTCCGCCGAGCACCGCGCCCGACAGATCGGGTAGCCGGCGGCGCAGCCGGTACAGCTCGGCCCGGATGGCGGCGTCAGCATCCACGGGAAAGTCTCCTTTAACTGTCCTGCTGAGGGTTCCGGACGGCCGGCATGTCCGGGCGGTATCGGTGGCGCGGCTGGGCAGTGGCACGAATGAGCGGTGGCACGAATGAGCGATGGCACGGGGTGGCGCGGGTGGGCAGCACCTGGGCGTGCCCCGTCGGGTCGACGCCGGTCGGCAACGCGGATGGTCGCGGGTGGGACAGTGGACCGGTCGGCCGCACTGGGCCCGGGGCCGGTGTCGCCGCCGGCTGGTGACCTTCTGTTTACGGCACGCTACACCTGGCCATTGGTCGATGTCATCCCGTGACGGTCGGCAATTGGACAGCAACTCTGGACTGATCGGTGGTTGCGGCCGATCACCAATCGACCGCGTTCAGTGCGGTCCGATCGGCGGTGCGCCGACCCGGACGGGCGGGCGTAACCTGGGCGTCACTCAGTTTTCGTCGCCTGATCACAACGGAGGTCTCTGCCATGGGCAGTCTCTGGGAGAACCTGGTGGTCGACGCCCAGGACCCGGCGCGGCTCGCGCGTTGGTGGGCCGAGGCACTCGGCTACCGGATCACCTACGAGAAGCCCGACGAGGTGGAGATCCGGCGGTCCGCCGACGAGCTTCCCGGCCTCATCTTCGTGCCCGTACCGGAGGGCAAGTCGACGAAGAACCGGCTCCACATCGACCTGCGCCCGACCGATCGGGAGGCCGAGGTGGAACGCCTGGTCAACATGGGTGCCCGGCACGTCGACGTCGGGCAGCGGCGGACCGACCGGTGGACCGTGCTGGCCGACCCGGAGGGGAACGAGTTCTGCGTGCTGCAGGCGCCGTCGACCGCTCCGTGAACGGGTGACAGGGTGAACGGGTGAACCACGACGGCGACGCCGAGCGCCTGGTCGCCGAGGCACCCAAGGACACCGGGCACGGGCGCGGGCCGTACCAGCGCGACCGGGCCCGGGTGCTGCACTCGGCCGCCTTCCGCCGGTTGGCGGCCAAGACCCAGGTGCACACCGCGGGCACCGATGACTTCCTGCGTACCCGGCTGACCCACTCGCTGGAGGTGGCGCAGATCGGCCGGGAGATGGGCCAGCGCCTCGGCGCCGACCCGGACGTGGTCGACGTGGCCGGGTTGGCGCACGACCTCGGGCACCCGCCGTTCGGCCACCACGGCGAGGCGGTGCTCGACGGACTGTCCCAGTCCTGCGGCGGCTTCGAGGGCAACGCGCAGACGCTGCGCGTACTGTCCCGGTTGGAGGCCAAGGTGCTGCGGCCCGACGGCGCCTCCGCGGGCCTCAACCTGACCCGCGCCTCGCTCGACGCGACCGGGAAGTACCCCTGGCCGCGCCGGCCCGGCCAGCGCAAGTACGGCGTGTACGCCGACGACACCGAGGTCTTCGCCTGGCTGCGTCGGGGCGCCCCGGAGCGGGCGGTCTGCCTGGAGGCGCAGGTGATGGACTGGGCCGACGACGTGGCCTACTCGGTGCACGACGTGGAGGACGGGGTCTACCGGGGCTACCTGCGGCTGCCGGACCTGCTCGACGACGCGCAGGAGCGGGCCGCCCTCTGCGCCGACGTGGCCGCGAACTACTCCGGGGAGTCCGCCGACGACCTGGGCGTGGTGCTGGTCGACCTGCTCGCCGACCCGGTGCTGGCGCCGCTTGCCGGTTACGACGGCAGCCACCGGGCCCAGGTCGCGCTGAAGCAGACGACCAGCGCGCTGACCGGTCGGTTCGTCTCCACCGCGGTCGACGCCACCCGGGCCGCGTACGGACCCGGCCCGTTGCGCCGGTACGCCGCCGACCTCGTCGTCCCCCGCCCGGTCAGGGCCCAGTGCGCGTTGCTGAAGGGCATGGCACTGCGGTACGTGATGCGCCGCCCCGGTGCCGACCGGTGGTACGCCCGCCAGCGGGAGGTGCTCACCGAACTGGTGCACGCCCTGACCCTGCGCGCCCCGGACGCGCTCGACCCGGTTTTCGCACCACTGTGGCGGGCCGCCGGCACCGACGCGGCGCGGCTGCGCGTGGTGATCGACCAGGTCGCCTCGCTGACCGATCCGGCGGCGATCGCCTGGCACCACCGCCTCGCCGCGGGCTGACCCGGCCGCTCCCGCGAGGGGTGATCCGAACCACTCCGGCGTGGTTGACTCGGGGGCATGCTGCCCTGGGACCACGAGCTGGCCGGCCGGCTCGACCGTCACGTCATCTCCTCCGAACTGCTGCGCGGCAACCCCCTCGGTGACCCGTACGAGCGGCCGATCTGGGTGTACGTGCCACCGGGTTACGACGACGACCCGCAGGTGCGTTACCCCACCGTGTACGTGATCCAGGGCTACACCGGGCACCTGTCGATGTGGGCTAACCGGACGCCGTACCGGCAGCCGTTCGTCGAGACCGCCGACCAGGTGTTCGCCTCCGGTGAGGCACCCGGCTGCGTCGTGGTGTACGTCGATGCCTGGACCACGTACGGCGGCTCGCAGTTCGTCGACTCGCCCGGCACCGGGGCGTACCACTCGTACCTCTGCGACGAGGTGGTGCCGTGGGTGGACGCGCGGTACCGGACCATCGACGACCGGGAGTCGCGGGCCATCTCGGGCAAGTCGTCCGGCGGCTTCGGTGCGCTGATCACGCCGATGCTGCGGCCGGACCTGTTCGGGGCGCTGGCCAGCCACGCCGGTGACACCCTCTACGAGCTGTGTTACCTGCCGGAGTTCGGTCAGGCGGTCCGCTACCTGCGCGAGTACGACCAGGACATCTTCCGGTGGTGGGAGGACTTCCAGACCCGGCCCTCGTTCACCAAGCCGGGCGACCAGACCCTGCTGATGGTCCTCGGCTGCACGGCGTGCTTCTCCGCCGGCCCGGACGGTACGCCGGAACTGCCGTTCGACCCGCGTACGGGGGTGTTGCGGCCGGAGGTGTGGCAGCGCTGGCTGGACTGGGATCCGGTCCGGATGGTCGAGCGGTACCGGGACGCGGTCGGTTCGCTGCGGGCGGTCTGGCTCGACGCCGGCACCCGCGACGAGTGGTTCCTCGACCTCGGCGCCGAGGCGTTCCGGGCCGAACTCACCCGGATCGGGGTGCCGGACGACCGGGTGCGGTTCGAACTCTTCGAGGCGGGTCACGGGGGGATCGACTACCGCTATCCGCTGGCCCTGTCCTGGCTGGCCCACCGCCTGGCCCGCTGAGCCGGGCCGTCTCGTGGGGGCGTCGGGCGTGATGTGCGCCTCGGTCGGGAATCCGTCCGGCGCCGTCCAGGAAGTTAGGCTAACCTAACCTCATGACGGACCGTAAAGCGCGTGCCCAGGTCACCAACGCTACCGTGAGCCGCACCGAGCAACTCACACCGCACATGATCCGGGTCGTGCTCGGCGGCCCGGAGCTGGCCGGACTCGACATCGGCCGGTGTACCGACCACTACGTCAAGCTGCTCTTTCTCCGCCCGGACGTCGACTATCCGGTGCCGTTCGACCTGGAGGCGATCCGCCGCGACCTGCCGGCGGAGCAGTGGCCGAGGCTGCGGGCGTACACCGTCCGGGCCTACGACCCGGTGGCGCTGGAGCTGACCATCGACTTCGTCTACCACGGCGACGAGGGGTTGGCCGGACCGTGGGCGGTCGGCGCCCGCCCCGGCGACCCGGTCATGTTCGTCGGCCCCGGCGGCGGCTACGCCCCGGACCCGGACGCCGACTGGCACCTCCTGGTCGGTGACGAGAGCGCCCTGCCGGCCATCGCCGCCACCCTGGAGCGGCTGCCGCTGGACGCCACCGTCCGGGTCTTCCTCGAGGTCGCCGGCCCCGAGGAGGAACAGAAGCTGACCGTCGAGTCGCCCGCCGACATCGTCTGGCTGCACCGGGGCGCCGGGACCGTCGGCGAGGCCCTGGTCGCCGCCGTCCGGGAGGCGGAACTTCCCCCGGGTACGCCGCACGCCTTCGTCCACGGCGAGGCCGCTTTCGTCAAGGAACTGCGGCACCTGCTCCGGGTCGAGCGCGGCCTGAGCCGGGACCGGCTCTCCATCTCCGGCTACTGGCGCCTCGGCGCCGACGACGAGGGCTGGCGCGCGGTCAAGCCCGAGTGGAACCGCCGGATCGAGGAGCAGGAAGCCCTCGAACTCGCCTGACCGGCGCTGTCCCGTCGCCGACGCTGTCCCAAGACCGGCGCCGACCTGCCCGTCCGGCTGACGGGTCAGGTGGTGGCGGCGCGGGCGTCGCCGAGGTGGGCGATGTGCCGGCTGACCACGATGGCGTAGGCGACCAGGACGACGGCGAGCAGGCAGAGCAGGGTGAACGGGTCGGTCACCACGGTCGTGATGACCACGATCGGGGCGATGCCGCACACCCCGATGATCGCCCGGCGGCGCGGTATGTAGCCCAGCGACACCCACTGCAGGCCGAGCCCGCAGAGCATCCAGACGATCAGCGCCACCGCCAGCAGTAGGCGCAGGCGGTCCGGTGCCGCGTCGGCGTGCACACTGATCTGCCCGACGACCTCCCCGAGTCCCCAGCCGAGCAGCAGCAGCGCGGCACCGAGGAAGGAGTGCACGTACGAGTAGGCCAGTCCCGCGCTCAGCCGGGGCAGGGCCAGCCCGGTGGTGACGAAGGTGGTGTAGACCCACCACACCGCCGCCGGGATGACCAGCGCGACGGCGGCGGCCATGACCACGTCGACCTCGGGCCGGGGGGCGATCGCGTCCCGCAGGTCGGTCAGGGTGGTGCCGAGCAGGATGATGGTGAACTGGCCGATCCGTTCGGGCAGGTGCGAGGTGTCCACCGGGATCCGGGTCACCCGGGACCGGCCCAGCCACGGGGTGAGGAACTCGATCGTGAGCGCGATCGCCCACAGCAGCGGCCGGATGCGCTCGGGTACGGCCAGCGAGACGACCCAGACCAGCACGCCGGCACCGAAGCCGATCAGGTACACGGTGGTGAGCAGGTGGGTGGCCGGGCTGCTGTTGCGTACGCGCAGGTAGAGCACGATCAGCATGACCCGTACGACGATGTAGCCGATCGGGAGCAGCAGGGTGTGCGGGGCGCTGGCGGCGCCGACCGCCATCGCCCCGGCGCCGATCATGCCGACGAGTACGGCGAGCCGGTGGATGAGGTCGTCGGGGTCGAACCGGGTGTCGTAGAACGCCTGCCCGATCCAGGCCAGCCAGACCACCGCGAAGAGGCCGAGGGTGGCGGCGAGGTCGCCGAGGTGCGGGGTCGGCACGTCCAGCCGGTTCTGCACCGTGGCCAGGGCGAGCACGAAGACCAGGTCGAAGAAGAGTTCCAACCAGGTGGCGTGCCGTTCGTCCTGGTCGAGGGGGAGTTCGGACTCGTGCAGCCCGAGCCGCAGCCACCCGATGCCACGGCGGCGGACGTTCGCCGGATTCCACCAGCTCACCGCAGGTTCGCCCGGTCAGATCCGGCGCGCGTACGAGCCGGTTTCGATCTCGTCGAGCAGGGACGGTCCGATCGGCTTCCAGCCGAGTTCGCGGGCCTTGGCGCCGCTGGCCTGCTGGTCCATGCAGAACGCCTCGGCGATCGGGCCGAGCCGGCGGCGGCTGTCCTCCGGCGGTTCGGGGGCGATCCGGCCGCCGAGCCCTCGGGACCGGCTGGCGGCGGCGGCGATCTCGCGCATGGTCGGGTTCTGGCCGCTGGCCACGATGTAGTACGACCCGGCGGGGGCCCGCATCAGGGCGGCGGAGTAGAAGGTGGCCACGTCGTCGATGTAGATGCTGGTCCAGTGCTGGTCGCCGGTGCCGGGGAAGAGCAGGGCCGGTTCGGGGTCCGAGGTCTGTGGTCCGTCGACGATCATGCGTACCAGCCCGGAGCCGTGCCCGTAGACGACGGCGGGGGAGATGATGATGTTGCGGATGCCCCTGGCGGCCCGCATCCGTTCGATGATCTTCGGTCGCCAGGCGGTGAGTTCCGGCGGGTCGAGGGGCGCGTTCTCGTCGGCCACCCCGTGGGTGTTGCCGTGGACCCAGATCCCGGAGCTGTGGATGTACGGCTTTCCGCTGCCCTCGATCCCGGCCAGGACCCCGGTCACCACCGCGTTGTCCAGCGCGTCGGTGATCTGCCCGCCGGGTGTGACCACGTGGATCACGCCATCGGCCTCGCGTGCGGCCTGGCTGAGCAGGTCGCTGTCGGTGACGTCGCCGCTGAGCGCGGTGGCTCCGGTGGCGGTGATGGTGGCGACCGCGTCGTCGCTGCGGGCGATCGCGGTGACCTCGTGTCCGTCGAGCAGCAGACCGGGCAGTACGGCGGAACCGATGTATCCGGTCGCGCCGGTGAGCAGAATGCGCATGGTAGTGACGATGCCATGGCATTGATCCGGTTATGGGCGGTCCGAGTGATTCGGCCTCCCGGCCCCGAGGTGGCGGCCGGGGAGCGTCGGCGGTGCCACCCGGAGCGGGTCGGATCGGTGCGGCAGGGCAGGATGTACGCCGGAGGGGGTGGCGCATGGCGGGGCGGATCAGGGACGAGGACATCACGCTGGTCCGTGAGCGCACCTCGATCGCCGACGTGATCTCCGAGACGGTCACCCTCAAGTCGGCCGGCGGCGGCAACCTCAAGGGGTTGTGCCCGTTCCACGACGAGAAGACCCCCTCGTTCACCGTCTCACCCGCGCGGAACGTCTACTTCTGCCACGGCTGCGGCGCAGGTGGCGACGCGATCAAGTTCCTGATGGACGCCGAGCACCTGTCGTTCCTGGAGTCGGTCGAGCGGCTCGCCGGCCGGGCCGGCATCCAGTTGCGGTACATGGAGGCCGGGCCGGCGCCCGTACGCCAGCAGCAGGGCCAGAAGCAGCGGCTGGTCGCCGCGCACGCCGCCGCGGTCGAGTTCTACGCCGGTCAGCTCGGCGCCGCCGGGGCCCGTCCGGCCCGTGAGTTCCTGGCCCAGCGGGGTTTCGACCGGGCCGCAGCCGAACGCTACGGCTGCGGGTTCGCCCCAGACGGCTGGGACCTGCTCACCAAGCACCTGCGGCAGCGGGGTTTCAGCCCGCAGGAGCTGATCACCGCCGGGCTGGCCCGGGAGGCCCGGTCCGGTTCGCTGATCGACCGGTTCCGGCGCCGGCTGCTCTGGCCTATCCGGGAGCTGACCGGGGACGTGATCGGCTTCGGGGCGCGAAAGCTGTTCGACGACGACGACGGCCCGAAGTACCTGAACACCCCCGAGACGCCGCTCTACAAGAAGTCGCACGTGCTCTACGGCATCGACCAGGCCAAGCGGGAGATCGCCAAGCAGGGGCGGGCGGTGATCGTCGAGGGTTACACCGACGTGATGGCCTGTCACCTGGCGGGCGTACCGACGGCGGTGGCGACCTGCGGGACGGCCTTCGGCGCGGACCACATCGGCGTACTGCGGCGGCTGTTGCTGGACACCGACGCGGTGGCCGGCGAGATCATCTTCACCTTCGACGGGGACGCCGCCGGGCAGAAGGCGGCGCTGCGGGCGTTCGAGGACGACCAGCGGTTCGTCGGGCGTACCTTCATCGCGGTCAGCCCGGACAGCATGGACCCGTGCGACCTGCGCCTGGCAAAGGGCGACATGGCCGTGCGCGACCTGATCGCCCGCCGGGAGCCGCTGGTCGACTTCGCCCTGCGGCACGTGCTCAACCGGTTCGACCTGGACACCGTCGACGGTCGGGTGGAGGCGATGCGGCAGGCCGCCCCGCTGGTCGCCAAGCTCAAGGACCGGGAGAAGCGCCCGGAGTACGTCCGCAAGCTCGCCGGTGACCTCGGGATGGAGATCGAGCCGGTGCAGCGGGCCGTGCTCAACGCGGCGTCCGCGCCCACCAGGCCCACCCCCGGCGGTACGGCGACCGCCCCGTCCCGCCCCGCCCCACCGGCGGCGGACAACCCGCAGGTGATGGTGGAGCGGGAGGCGCTGAAGCTGGCGTTGCAGGAGCCGGTGCTGGCCGGGCCGATGTTCGACGCGCTCGGCCCGGAGGTCTACCTGCACCCGATGCACCACGGGGTCCGCGAGGCGATCACCGAGGCCGGCGGCGCGGCGAGCGCGGCCAGCGGCGCGGTCTGGATCGAACGGGTACGCGACGCCTGCACCGACCTCGGCGGACGCGCCCTGGTCGGCGAGTTGGCGGTGGAGCCGCTGCGGATCGACGGTGACCCGGATCCTCGGTACGTGTCGATCACCCTGGCCCGGTTGGAGTGGGCGTCGGTCACCGCCCGGATCCGGGAGCTGAAGTCGAAGGTGCAGCGGATCAATCCGGTGGCCAACAAGGACGAGTACTTCGCGCTCTTCGGTGAGCTGCTCTCGTTGGAGCAGCACGCGCGGGCGTTGCGCGAGCAGGCTGCGGGAGGTTTCTGAGTGGGACTGTTCAACCGGAAGCCGAAGCTGGCGGCGGACAGGCGTCCGCCGCTGGAGCGGGACGAGCGGATGCTCTCCTGGGCGGAGACGGCCAACGGCGACGGGGTCGTGGTGGTCAGCAACCGGGGGCTCTGGCTGCCCGGTCGGGCGCACCGCCTGGGCTGGCACGACATCAACAAGGCGGTCTGGTCCGGGCGCGAACTCGCGATCACCCCGGCCGAGGTGGTGGCGGAGCGGGACGGCGGTTACCTGGTGGTGGCCGACCTGCCGGTGGAGACGTACCTGCTGTTGGAGCCGGGGGACGTGCCGCACCAGGTACGCGCGCGGGTGACCAGCTCGGTCTCGTACACCGCGCACTACAAGCTGCCGGCGGGCGGTGCGGTACGGGTGGTGGCCCGGCGGGTCAGCGGGGTCGACGGCCTGCGTTGGACGGTCCGCTACGACCCCGGTACGCCGACCGACGACGAGGCCGTGGTGGAGCAGACCGGCTCCCTGGTGGCGGCGGCCCGCGACACCGGCGACCCGGGCGCAGTGCCGGACTGACCGAGCGGCCCGCCGGCCGGGGAAGGGACTCCCCGGCCGACGGACCCTGCGGTGGTGGCTCTGCGACTCAGCAGCGGGTCGCTTTGGTGTGACTCAGAAGCGGGTCGCCTTGATGGCGTTGACGCTGCGCTCGGTGGCGCCCCAGACGCCGCCCTGCTCGACCGGGGTCGAGCCGGCGTTGTCCTGCTCCCAGATGTAGTGGTGGTCGTCGAGGGACTTCAGGCTCTTGAAGAAGTCCTCGAACGGCACGTAACCACCGGGTACGCCGAACTCGGTCATCGAGAGGCTGGTGCCCTCGGCGTTGAGCAGACCGTCCTTGACGTGGAACAGCGGGAAGCGCTCCTGCTGCTTGGCGATCGTCTTGATCGGGTCGAGGTTCTTGCGCCGGCTGGCGCCGAACTCGTCCAGGTAGGTCTTGAACCGCACCTGGGCCTGGTACGCCCAGTAGATGTCCATTTCGAAGTAGACCAGCTCGGGGTCGGTCAGGCCGAAGAAGTACTCCAGGCCGCGCTGACCGGTGGAGCGGGTCGGCTTGCCGTTGGCGTCCAGCGGGCCGGTGTCGAGCAGGAAGTTGTACTCCCCGTCGTGGTTGTGCTGGTAGAACTTCAGCCCGCGCGCCTTGGCGGCCCCGCCGACGGCGTTGTACGCGTCGGCCGCGGCCCGCCAGTCGGACTTGTACCGGCTGCCGGTCGGCGCGTTCGCGGTGCCGACGAACTTCATGCCGAGCATCTGCGCGATGTCGAGCTGCCGGGTCAGGTCGGTCTGGAACGAGCCGAAGCCGACGTGCGAGCCGACGGCCTTGAGGCCGTTGTCGTCGAGCAGCTTGCGGATCGCCAGGATGTCGGCGTCGGTCGGGTTGGTCCCGTACCCGGCGAACTCGATCTCCTTGAAGCCGAGCTGGGCGAGCTTCGGCAGCTTGTCGGCGAACGGAGCCGGGTCGCTGCGGATCGAGTAGAGCTGGATGCCGATCTTGCCGACGGGCAGCCGGTGACCCTGGCTGTCGCGTACGGCGCCGCCGTCGGCGGCCTGGGCCATCCCGCTGAACGGGCCGGCGACGGTGATCGCGCTGGCCGCGGCGCAGGCGGACAGCCCGAGGAACCCGCGACGGCTCCAGGCGGGGTTGGTGGTGTCTGGTGAGGCCATGTGTTGGCTTCCCTTTCAGCTCTCGGTGGGCAGGTGTGGTGCTGGCGTGCGCCGATTCGCCGAAGTGCGGAGCCGACCCTGGGCTCTGTGCCACCAGAGCCGAGGGCTCTGCGCCAACAGAGCCGGGGGAGACCCTGCGCCAACAGGGTCGGGATTCCGGACGGGTCGATCTCCTGTTGCGGACCGTACCCGCGATCAAGGTCAAAAAGAAAGAGTCATCTGACGGGAAACTCTCTTCCCGCAGGTGACAAAGTCGCGCTCATGAAAACGAAAACCGTAACCCGCCGGAAACTCGGTGGGAGGTGTCGTAGGTCCGGGCTAGGGTCGTCGCCGTGGCCACGGAACAACCTCTCATCCAAGCTCGCGGACTGGTCAAGCGGTTCGGTGACTTCACCGCCGTCGATGGGATCGACGTCGAGGTGCGTCCCGGCGAGGCGTTCGGCTTCCTCGGCCCCAACGGCGCCGGCAAGAGTTCGACCATGCGCATGGTCGGCTGCGTCTCCCCGCCCACCGACGGCGAGTTGCGCATCCTCGGCATGGACCCGAGACACGACGGCCCGGCGATCCGGGCCCGGCTCGGCGTCTGCCCCCAGACGGACAACCTCGACCCCGAGCTGACCGTGCGGGAAAACCTGACCACGTACGCCCGCTACTTCGGCATCCCGCGCAAGGTGGCCCGCGAGCGTTCCGTCGAGCTGCTCGACTTCGTCCAGTTGACGGAGAGGGCCAACAGCAAGGTCGAACCGCTCTCCGGTGGCATGAAGCGCCGGCTCACCATCGCCCGCGCCCTGGTCAACGAGCCCGAGATCGTCCTGCTCGACGAGCCGACCACCGGGCTCGACCCGCAGGCCCGGCACCTGGTCTGGGAGCGGCTGTTCCGGCTCAAGCAGCAGGGCGTGACGCTGGTGCTCACCACCCACTACATGGACGAGGCCGAGCAGCTCTGCGACCGCCTGGTGGTGATGGACGGCGGCAAGATCGTCGCCGAGGGTTCGCCCCGCGACCTGATCGAGCGCTACTCGACCCGCGAGGTGGTGGAGCTGCGCTTCCCGACCCAGTCGCAGGAGGAGTTCGCCGGCAAGCTCTCCGGCATCGCCGAGCGGACCGAGGTCCTACCCGACCGCATCCTGCTCTACGTCGACAACGGCGACGCCGCCCTGACCGAGGTGCACAACCGCGCCCTGCTCCCGTCCAGTTCCCTGGTCCGCCGCAGCAGCCTGGAGGACGTCTTCCTCCACCTGACCGGCCGCACCCTCATCGACTGAGGGCGCTGCTTACCAGCGTTCGGTGGTGGGCGGCATCGGTGCGCGCTGCCCCCACTGTTCCAGGGCGCGCAGGGCGGGCTCCAACTCGCGTCCCCAGTCGGTCAGCTCGTAGATCCGTACGCGGTCGGGGGCGCCGAGGTCGCGGAAGCGGACCACCTCGAACTCGACCAGCTCGCGCAGGCGCTTGCTCAGCACGTTCGGGCTGATTCCGGGCAGGCCGGCGAGGAGCGCGGGAAACTCCTTCGGGCCGGGCAGCAGGTCGCGTACCACCAGCAGTCCCCAGCGCTCACCCACGACGTCGAGACTCCGGGCGACACCGGACGGATCTCCATAACTACGACTACTGGTACTGGTCACAGCCCGCAGGTTACGCGGCCCGCCCCGCCCCGCCTCCACCCCCATCCGCCCCGCCACGCGTGGTGTCGGCGTCGGCGTCGGCATGATCCACGCGCGCTGAGCTGTTCTCCGGGCGGGGCTGACGACAGCTCAGCGCGCGTGGATCATCATTGGTCACGGTGCTCCGCAATTCCGGCAACTCCCTCTTCTGCCACATTCCTGCTTTCGTGTTCGGCGTGTCGGGAATGGGAAGTGGTATCACCGTCGGGGCGTACATCTTCTTTGATGTGCGTACATCGAATTTGATGTAAAGGTTTTTCGAGTCATATGGTCTAGACGAGGTAGACGTCGACCGGGACGCCGTCCGGTTTGACGATCCGGAAATGGCCGTCGGGCGCCAGGTCGTGCATCAGGTACGCGACCCGCAACGCCCGGTTCAACGCATCGGTACGACTCGACCGTTGCCCGGCGGCGAGCCCGGTAAGCGCGTCGGCTGCCGCCGGACTCAGGTTGACCGTCACCTTCACCAGCCGCGAACCACCCGGATCCGTCATCGGCCCAGCGTCATCGGCCAGCCCATGAACCGGGTGTAGAGGTCCTCGCGGGGGCCGTTCGGGCTGAACTCGGCCAGGTCGTCGAGGGCGCGGACGTACTGGCCGGAGAGGTAGTGGCACAGGGCGATCCGGTTGCGCCCGTAGTCGGCGAGCAGGCCGAGCTTCGCCGGTGGACACGGCCACCTACCCGCGCAGCGGCGACACCGCCACGAGGGGCGCATGGGCAGGTGCAGCCGCATCGCGCGCCGGATCCGTCCGCGCCGACTCATGCCGTCTCCTATTCGCCGTCGAGAATGGAAGGGGCCGCCCCGAGCGGGCGGGTGGGAAGCCGGGGCGGCCCCGCAGTCCCGCCCGGTCCTTTGCCGACCGAATCCGAACGGTTCCGCTGAGGACACCTTGCCCGCAGCCATTTATTTATGGGAAGGTCCTTGGGGCGCACCTGGCGGAAGCGTAGATCCCGGCCTATCTCGCCTGTGGATCAACAATGATGATCACAAAACTGTGGAGGAAGTGTGGCGACCAAACCCGTACCCACGGCGGACCTGATTCGGGCACAGTTACGGCGAATCCGAACCGCCGCCGGAATGAGTCAGGAGGAGTTCGGCAAGCGAGCCCACTACTCGGCCTCGCTGGTGTCCTCCGTGGAGGTCGGCCAGCGACCCCTGGACGAGACCTACCTGGCCCGAGCCGACCAGGTCCTCCAGACCGAGGGCCTGTTCGTCGCCATGCTGGAGCTGGCCAAGCGCGACGGCGAACCCACCTGGTTCCGCCCCTGGTTGGATGCCGAACGCAGCGCCCTCCAACTTCGGTGCTTCGAACCGAATCTGATCCCAGGACTGCTCCAGACGCCGGACTACGCCCGCGTGGTCATCCGAGGGGATGTCCGCCTCAGCGAGGACGAGGTCGACAAGTTGGTGGCCGCTCGAATCGAACGGCAGGCCATCCTGGTCCAGGAGCACCCGCCGCAGCTCACCGTCGTGGTTGACCAGTCGGCGCTACAGCGCTTCGGGGGCGGGTTCGAGAAGATCATGGCGGAGCAGCTCATGCACCTCGTCGCTTGCGCCGAACGCCCGAACGTCAGCGTGCATGTCATGCCCGCCACCGTTGGCCTGCACATCGGGCTGACCGGCCCGTTCATCCTCGCCCGCTCGGCGGACGGCGGATGGGTCGGATATCTGGACAATCAGGTCGGTGGGGATGTGGCGGACCGCACCGAGGACGTGGAAACCCTGCTGTCGAGGTGGGAGAGTGTGCGTAACGACGCCCTCCCACGGCAGCAGTCGCTAGACCTGATCAAGGAGATAGTTGAGCCATGGATCTGACCGGCACCCGTTGGCGTAAGTCCACCCGAAGCGGCGCCCAGGGCGGCAACTGTGTCGAGGTGGCGGACAACCTGCCGGGCAGGGTGTTCGTGCGGGACACCAAGGACCGTGACGGTGGCACTCTGGCCTTCGGCCCGGTGGCCTGGCGCGCCTTTGTCTCGGACGTCGCCCGCCGCCCGTAACCCCCTCGACGCTACGACCGGCGCCCGCACTGCCTCCTCGGAAGCAGAGCGGGCGCCGTCCTCTGTTCACGCAGGTGGTGGGGCCAACTCACCGGCTGATCTTGTACTGGTTGAACGAGCCGCCACCACAGACCCAGTGGGTGTGCGAGGAGACGATGTAGTAGCCGGGCGGGATCGGGGAACTCGCGCAGACGTACTCGACCGAGCCGGGGATTTTGATGGTGCGTTGGTTGTAGGCGCCGCCGCCGCAGGCCCAGTGGTTCTGGATCGCCACGACGACGTAGCCGGGTGGGTTGGGCGAGCTGGCGCAGACGTTCTCGCTCGGGCCGGGGATTTTGATCGTCTGTTCGTTGTAGGTCCCGCCGCCGCAGGCCCAGCCGGTCTGGATGGAGATGACCACCCAACCGGACGGGACCGGCTGGCTGATACAGATGTCGACCGGATTGGCGCTCGCCGCAGTGGGTGCGACGAGCACTACGGCCGCCGTGGTCAGAAGCATGGATAAGATCACAGACCGCAACATGGTACGCATATCGCCATGTTAGGGATCGTCATCCGTTGATCGGAACGCTCGACATTGGACAGATCACGGACTCGACTGGTTCGGAGAAGACGCTCAGCGGTTCGACAGCAGCAGGATGGTGGTGATGACCACGGCTGCCGCACCGAGCAGGCCGACCAGATACTGCCAACTGTCGCCCATGCCACGGGACCTGCCCGCTATGGAGGTCACCCGGTCGTTGAGTTCGACGATCTTCTCAGACATCGACGCGATCCGTTCCTCCGCCTCGATCCGGGGTAGGAGGTTGCGCTCGCGGTCGTTCATCGCCGCCCGCCACTCGTTCGTGGACTCCAACCGTTTCTCGACGAAGTCCTCCGCCTTGTTCACCGCCTGCTGGGAGGCGTGGAACGCCGCCTTCACCGCGTTCTCCTGGGTCGCCAGTGCCGCCAACACGGCCTTGTCCTGAGCCAGGAGCGCCGCTGCCGCCAACTTTTCGTGCGACGACAGCGCGGCCGTTATCCACTGGTCGCGAGCCGCGAGGGCCGCTTTCATGCTCTCTTCGTGCGCGGCGAACCGTTGCTCATAGCGCTGATCGTTTGCCTTCATCAGTTCGTAGATGATGTCGGCGGTTCACTGCATGCCGACCACGATCTCGCGTGGCTGCTCAGCGCGCGACGCCATCATGGCGAGCCGAGGCGCACAAAAGTTGGCCGAGGTCCCACACTCCGGATGGATAACATTTCATTGCTCCTAGATGCCGGCCTTGAAGGTACGGACGCTAGCGAGCCGCACTCAGCCACATCGAACAGTAACCGCCTCGACGAACATAAGTCCAGGTCAGGCCGTGCCACATCGGAAGGTGATCGTCTGGGGTCACGTTCTGTAGTCGCGCGAGGGGTGGCCCCGGTCCGCTCTGCGTGTCGGTGACGAAAGGACGGGTTTCAGACTGGGCAAACGCTCGTTGACCTGCGACTGTGGAGATGTAGAGGTGTCGTACCCGGTCACCGGGTGCCTCCACGGTCGATCACCAAAGCATCGACACGGGCACGTCCTGGCCCCGCCCGACACCCGCTCCGGCGGGTAGGTGACGGGCCACCCCCTTCCGGATCCATCCGACGCGACACGGAACGGAAGATAGGGATCTCCATGAACAAGCACATGACGATCGCCATACGCCAGGACCGACGAGCGTGGGTCCTGACATGACCGCGCCCCAGCGTTCATCGAGTGAGAATGATGCCTATAACCGCGGGCTGGACGCGGGACGGATCGAGCAGCGACTCAAGGGGCATGATGATCATTTCAGGCTGATAAACGGTTCGATCGATGAGATGACCCAGGCTTTGCAGGTTCTCACCGATGAACTACGGGCGAACGTCAGCAGGTTCAGTGCCTCTGCGACCTCCGACCGCCGCGACGCCGGAGAGCGGGAGAAGATCGCCGTGACGGTTGCCGCCGCGCTGATGGAAAAGGAATCCAGCGTACGTGAGGAAAAGACCCAGCGGTGGACGGCCTGGCAGCGGCTGTTCGCCGTCCTCGGTGCGATCGTGCTGGTCGCCAACTTCACCCTGGCGATCTACCTCGCGCTCACCCGCTGACCCGCATCGTGATGGGTGCGGTGGACTAGCGTCGGGGGCGTGGAAGCGACGTACCGGCCCGCGACGCGGGTGATCTGCCTCGATGCCGTCGATCGGGTGCTGCTGCTGCGGTGGCGGGACCCGTTCGACGGCGCGTTGCTCTGGGAGCCGCCCGGCGGTGGCATCGAGCCGGGCGAGACGCCGTACGACGCGGCCCGGCGTGAGCTGTTCGAGGAGACCGGGCTCGACCCGGCGGCCATCCTCGACCACTCGGTGCCGGTGCAGCGGGACGTCCGGTGGAACGGCAAGTGGTTCGTCGGCCCGGAACAGTTCTTCCTGGCTCGTTTTCCCGACGAGCGACCCGCCCTGACCCGCGCCGGGCTGCTCGTCGACGAACAGCAAAACCTGGACGCGACCGGTTGGTTCGCGGATGCCGAGCTGGATTCACTTCCGGACCGGTTGGAGCCCCCGGAGTTGCGATCGGTCATCGCCACCCTGCTGGGCACCCGGTAGCAGCGGCCATATCGACCTGTCGACCCCTCACCCCGTGGTACGAATATCGGCGGTGGATGAGGTGAGGCGGACGAATTAGTGGCGGGGAACCTGGCGGCGAGGCTGCTGCGTAAGCGTGAGCATCCGCGCCAGGCCTCGGCCCTCGAACTCTTCTTCGACCTGGCCTTCATCTTCGGGCTGACCCTGCTGTCCAGACGCCTGTTCGACGATCTGAGCTGGGGCAATCTGCTCGAGACGCTGATCCTCTTCGCGGCCACGTACTGGATCTGGATCGCGACCGCGTGGTCGACCGACTGGTACAACCCG
This sequence comes from Micromonospora sp. NBC_01796, assembly GCF_035917455.1. Lineage (NCBI taxonomy): Bacteria > Bacillati > Actinomycetota > Actinomycetes > Micromonosporales > Micromonosporaceae > Micromonospora > Micromonospora sp. NBC_01796. The sequence continues at coordinate 4,673,225 of NZ_CP109078.1, forward strand.
AACGAGCCGATCATCCGGGGACTCGTTCTCAGCATCATGTTCGTCGGCCTGGTGATGGTGTCCGCCATACCGAGCGCGTTCGGGCCGCACGGGCTGATCTTTGCCGGGGCGTACGTCCTCATCCACCTCGGCCGGGGCGTGTTGCTGCTGTCGCTGCTGCGTGGGCATCCGCTGCAACGCCGTTCGTTGCTGGTCCTGATCTGGTTCTCGATCTCGGCGGTGCCCTGGCTGGTCGGGGCCTTCCTGCCGGAGCCCGAGCGGGTGGCGCTCTGGCTGGTCGCGTTGGTGATCGACTACGGGATTGCCTGGCTCGGCTGGCCGACTCCGGGGCTCGGCCGGGTGCCGGAGGAGAACCTCCGCAACGTCGGCGAGCATCTGTCGGAGCGGTACCAGCAGGTTTTCATCATCGCCCTGGGTGAGGTGATCCTGGTGAACGGCCTCACCTACGCCACCGCGGGAATCACCCCGCTGCGTACGCTCGCCTTCGGGTTGTCGTTCCTCAACGTGGTGCTGCTCTGGCGCGGTTATCTGATTCCCGGTGGTCTCCGGATCGGCGGCATTCTCGATCAGAACCGACCTCGGATGGCGGTCTCCGTGGCGCTCTGCCACGCGTTGGTGATCGCGGGGACCCTGCTCACCGCGGTCGGTAACGAGGTGTTGATCATCGAGCCGCTCAGCGACCCCCGGGGCGCGTGGGTGATGCTCATCGTCGGCGGGGCCGCGCTTTTCCTGTTCGGCCGGTTCATGTTCCACGTGTCGGTGTTCCGCCGGCTGCCGTGGCCGGGGCTGGTCGGTCTGGTGATCCTCGGGCTGCTGAGCCCCGTACTGCTCCTGCTCCGTCCGATGGTGGTCTCGCTGGTCACCAACCTGGCGCTGTTCGGGGCCGTGGCCGTCGACGTCTACCTGCTGCGACGCTCGGTCCGGGAGGGCCGGATACCCCCGCCGCCCGGTGGCGACGCACTCTGACGATCGACCCAGGTCCCCAGCTTTGACTTATATAACCGTGCGCTGATAACTTGCTGCTCGTGCACGCGTTCGACGTACTCGGGGATCCGGTGCGGCGGCGGATCCTCGAACTGCTCGCCGAGGGCGAGCTGACCTCCGGTGCGGTCACCACGGTGATCTCCGAGGAGTTCGGGATCAGCCAGCCGGCGGTGTCGCAGCACCTGCGGGTGCTGCGCGAGAACGGCTTCGCGACCGTACGACCACAGGGTGCCCGCCGGCTCTACGCGGTGAACTCCGAACCCCTGCGGGACGTGGACGTGTGGCTGGACCGCTTCCGCCGGTTCTGGACCCCGCACCTGGCCGCGCTGGCGACCGAGATCGCCCGGGGCAAGCGGGAGCGCCGCCTGAACCCACCCCAGACGCAGACGGACCCGATCGACCACCCGACAGAGCAGAGGAACGAACCATGATCGATGTGAACGAGAAGATCAACGCCGTACGGCGACAGGTCGGCAAGCGGGTCCTGGAGGCGGGGGAGGCGCGCGTACAGACGATCAGCCAGGTGTACGACACCACCCTCGAAGACCTCTGGGACGCCTGCACCAAGCCCGAGCGGATCGCCCGGTGGTTCCTGCCCGTCACCGGTGACCTCCAGGTCGGCGGCCGTTACCAGTTCGAGGGCAACGCCGGCGGCACCGTCGAACGCTGCGACCCGCCCAAGGGCTTCGCCGCCACCTGGGAGTACGGCACCGAGGTGAGCTGGATCGAGGTCCGGCTGACCGGCGAGCCGACCGGCGGAACCCGGTTCGAGCTGGACCACATCGCCCACGTCGACGACGAGCGGTGGGCGCAGTACGGGCCGGGCGCGACCGGTGTCGGCTGGGACCTGGGATTCATCGGCCTGGGCCTGCACCTCGCCTCCGGCGGCGCCCCGGTCGACCCGGCCGCGGTCGAGGCGTGGTCCACCTCCGACGATGGCCGGCAGTTCATCACCCTGAGCAGCCAGCGGTGGGCCGACGCGGCGATCGAGGCCGGGGAGGACCCGACCGCCGCCAAGGCAGCCGCCGGGCGTACGACCGCCTTCTACACCGGAGCACCGGAGGACGCCGCCGGAGCCGAGGCGCCAGCGGAATAATGCGGCGAAAACGTCAGCCGCTCGCCGTACAGTTCCGGCGGTACGACGCCTTGGTCGTACCGCCGAGCTGTGCGGAGGCTGACGTGATGCGGTGGGTGGCGGAAACCGGCCGGACCGGGACGCGCTGATGGTGGCCGTCGACGGGGCGACCCCGACACGTGCGCCGGTCCGCCCACCGGGCGGGCTCGCGCCGGCGCTGGCCGTACTCGAATATCACCTGGTCAACTCCCGGCGGACCTGGCGGTCCAGCGCGGTCTCCTCGTTCGTCCTGCCGCTGCTGACCATGGTCGGCTTCGGTCTCGGGGTCGGCACCTACGTCACCCAGGGTGTGGACGGCGTCGACTACCTCGACTTCCTCGTTCCCGGCCTGATCGCCTCCACCGCGCTCCAGGTCGCGGTCGGCGAGTCGACCTGGCCGGTGCTGAGCAACTTCAACTGGATCCGGACCTACTTCGCGCAGGCCGCCGCGCCGCTACGGGTGTTCGACATCATCGGCGGACACCTGGCCTTCGTCGCGTTCCGGGTGCTCGCCAGCAGTGCGGTGTTCCTGCTGGTGGCGACGGTCTTCGGCGCGCTGCACTCGGTCTGGGCGCTGGCCACCCTGCCGCTGGTCGTGCTGATCGGGCTGGCCATGGCCACCCCCGTCTTCGCCTACTCCGCCTGGGTGCCCACCGACAGCTACCTGGCGATCCTGTTCCGGTTCGCGATCATCCCGATGACCCTGTTCGCCGGGGTCTTCTTCCCGGTCGACTCGCTCCCGGTCGGGCTGCGCTGGGCCGCGTACGTGTCGCCGCTCTGGCACGGCGTCGACCTGTGCCGGGCCGCGACCCTCGGCGTCGCGCCGCAGTGGTCGGTCGCCGGTCACCTGCTCTACCTCGGCGCCTGGGTGGTCGGCGGCTGGCTGCTGGCCGGGGCCGCGTTCCGCCGACGGCTCGTGATCTAGGAAAGGGACACCAGTGGTCAGCCTCGTCCTGCCCCGGTTGATCGGCTTCGAGGGCGCCCGCCGTTCGGTCTCGGTGGCCGAACGCAACGTCGCCGCGCTCAAGTCCGCCTACTGGGTGGTACTGGTCTCCGGCTTCTTCGAGCCGTTGCTCTACCTGCTCTCGATCGGCGTCGGCGTCGGCGCCCTGATCGGCGACCTCACCCTGCCCGGCGGGCAGGTCGTGACGTACGCGGCGTTCGTCGCCCCGGCGATGCTCGCCTCGTCGGCGATGAGCGGCGCGCTGTCGGAGACCACCTTCAACTTCTTCGGCAAGATGAAGTACCAGAAGCTGTACGACGGGATCCTCGCGACCCCCGTACGGCCGTTCGAGATCGCCCTCGGTGAGCTGGGCTGGGCGATGCTGCGCGGCACCCTCTACTCGGGCGCGTTCCTCGCCGTCATGGTCGCGATGGACCTGACCACTCCCGTACGGGCGCTCGCCGCCTTCCCCGCCGCGGTGCTGGTCGGGTTCGCCTTCGGTGCGCTCGGCATGGCCCTGTCCACGTTCATGCGTAGCTGGCAGGACTTCGACCTGATGGGGTCGGCCCAGTTCGCCCTCTTCCTCTTCTCCGGCACCTTCGTGCCGGCCCAGGGCTACCCGACGGTGCTGCGCTGGCTCGTGGAGGCGAGCCCGCTCTACCGGGCGGTGGACCTGGTCCGGGGCATCACCACCGGGACCGGCGGCTGGCTGCGGATGGTCGACGTGTTGTACCTGCTCGCCGCCACCCTCGTGGGCCTGCTCGTCGCGTCCCGCCGGATGGGCCGGATGTTGTACAAGTGAGCTGATCGAATGGATTACCCCGGCTGCCCGTGGGGCAACAGGTGGTGACCGCGCCTCACAGACAGGAGGGCCGCCATGGCCCCGGACCGGCCTTCCGACCCACCGGCGTCGAAGGACGGGCCACCTGTGCCGGCGGACGGGTCACCTTCCCCGGTCGACGGGCCACCGGCGCCGGACGACGGGCCGTCGAGTCCGGTCCGGCTCTCCGGCACCTCCTGGTGGGCGGCGCTGCGGCGTACGGTCGCCGAGTTCCAGAAGGACAACCTGACCGACCTGGCGGCGGCGCTGACCTACTACAGCGTGCTGTCGATCTTTCCCGGCGTGCTGGTGCTGGTCTCCCTGCTCGGGCTTCTCGGCAAGCAGACCACCGACGACGTGCAGGGGACCATCCGGGACGTGGTCCCGCAGCCGGAGATCCAGCAGATCCTGGACGGCGCGATCAACCAGGTACGCGAGAACAGCGGCACGGCCAGCCTGGCGGCGATCCTCGGTCTGCTGACCGCGTTCTGGTCCGCCTCCGGTTACATCGGCGCGTTCATGCGGGCGTCGAACGCGATCTACGACGTCCCCGAGGGGCGGCCGATCTGGAAGACGCTGCCGATCCGGCTCGCCGTGACCGCCGTGATCGGGGTGATGCTGCTGGCCAGTGCCCTGATCGTGGTGTTCACCGGGCGCCTGGCGGAGGTGGCCGGCAACGTGCTCGGGATCGGCGGGGCGGCGGTGACGGTCTGGGACATCGCCAAGTGGCCGGTGCTGTTACTGCTGGTCACCCTGATGTTCGCGATCCTCTACTGGGCATCGCCGAACGCCCGGCAGGGCGGGTTCCGGTGGATCACCCCGGGTGGTCTGGTGGCCGTGGTGGTCTGGCTGCTCGCCTCGGGTGGACTCGCCCTCTACGTGGTCAACTTCAACTCGTACAACAAGACGTACGGCACCCTGGCGGCCGTGATCGTCTTCCTGGTCTGGCTCTGGCTGACCAACGTGGCGATCCTCGTCGGCGCCGAACTCAACGCCGAACTGGAGCGGGGGAGGGCGATCGCGGCCGGCTACCCGGTGGACAAGGAGCCGTACCTGGAGCTCCGCGACGATCGCACACTACGCAAGGCTGCGCGTCCGCCGAACGAATGAGTTTTCTTGATCAGGACGCTGCTTTTGCTGGAGAAGACAAAAGTTCGTTCCAGATCTCCTGAAGCTCTAGACAGGTACGCCAGAAGGCTCCTACTGTGTCGGGCACAACACCTCGACGTTGCGTCGATGTGAACAGACCCGACCGGGAGGTGAGTCCACGTGCGTACGGCGGAGCCACTCCACCTCCGGTTGCTGCGACTGCTCCGTGACCAGGGAGCCGTCTCCCGCGCCGAACTCGCCGACCGGCTGGAGATGCCCCGACCGCGCCTGCTCGCCGAGCTGGACCGGTTGGTGAACGCCGGCTACGTCGCCGAGGCGGGGCTCGCCGCGTCACGGGGCGGTCGCCGGTCCACACTGGTCGAACTCAACCCCGCCCTGCGGTTCGCCGCGGTGGACCTGGGTGCGAGTTCGATCGACGTCGAGGTGGTCAACGGCCGCCTCGAACCGGTGATCGCGTACACCGAGGCGAGCGACATCCGCTCCGGCCCAAAGGTCGTTTTGCAGCGGGTCAACGAGCTGCTGCACAAGGCCAAGGTGGAGGGCGCGTACGAGCGGCTCGACGCGGTCGGCATCGGCGTACCCGGCCCGGTGAGTTTCCGGGACGGTGTGCCCGTGTCCCCGCCGATCATGCCGGGGTGGGACCGTTTCCCCGTACGTGAGCTACTCACCCGCGAGCACAACTGCCCCGCGGTGGTGGACAACGACGTCAACATCATGGCGATCGGAGAACGGCACGGAGGTGTCGCCCACTCGGTGGACGACTTCCTCTTTGTCAAGATTGGCACCGGTATCGGGTGCGGGATCTACCTGACCGGCGAGGTCTACCGGGGCACCGACGGATGTGCCGGCGACATCGGCCACATCCAGGTCGACTCGCACGGTCCGATGTGTTCATGTGGCAACGTCGGCTGCCTGGAAGCGCTGTTCAGCGGCGCCGCCATGGCAAAGGACGCCACGGTCGCGGCTCGCAGTGGCGCATCACCGGTGCTGGCCGAGCGGCTCGCGGCGAGCGGTGCGGTCACCGCCCTGGACGTCGCCGAGGGCGCCGTCGAGGGGGACGTGACCTGTATCCGGCTCATTCGTGACGGCGGGCGCCGGGTGGGCGGAGTTCTCGCCGGCCTGGTCAGCTTCGCCAATCCATCGATGATCGTCATCGGAGGGGGGCTGGCCCAGTTGGGTCACATCCTGCTCGCGGAAATTCGCAGCGTGGTCTACCGGCGGTCGTTGCCGCTGGCCACCGGCAACCTGCCGGTGGTGCTTTCCGAACTCGGCCCACGGGCCGGGGTCACCGGCGCCGCGGTACTCGCCAGCGACGTCGCCTTCGGGGAGGCATTGTGAGCGAGCAAGTCAGCACCGAACAGACAGATTCCGCACAACCCAATATCGTCCTGCGGCTCACCGACGTGGTGAAGACCTTCCCCGGCGTACGCGCGCTCGACGGCGTACAGCTCGAGGTACGGGCCGGCGAGGTGCACTGCCTGCTGGGCCAGAACGGCGCCGGCAAGTCCACCCTGATCAAGATCCTGTCCGGCGCGCACCAGCCCGACTCCGGGCAGGTCGAGTGGCTCGGCGAAGAGGTCAACTTCGCCAACCCGCAGGCCGCGATGAAGGCCGGGATCGCCACCATCTACCAGGAACTCGACCTGGTCGACGACCTGTCGGTGGCGGAGAACGCCTTCCTCGGCCACGAGCCGCGTACCCTCGGCTTCGTCCGTCGGGCCAGGATGGAACGTCAGGCCAACGAGATCCTCGGTCGGCTCGGCCACGGCGAGATCCCGTCGAGCCGGATGGTCAGGTCCCTGCCGGCCGCCGGCAAGCAGATCGTCAGCATGGCCCGCGCACTCTCGCACGACGCCCGGCTGATCATCATGGACGAGCCGAGCGCGGTGCTGGCCCACGACGAGGTCGGCAACCTGTTCCGGATCATCCGCGAGCTGACCGCACAGGGCATCGCGGTCATCTACATCTCGCACCGGATGGACGAGCTGCGCGAGATCGGCGACCGGGTCACCGTACTCAAGGACGGCCGGACCACGGCGGCGAACCTGCCCGCCCGGACCACCCCGACCAAGGACCTGGTCAGCCGGATGACCGGCCGCAACATCGAGTACGTCTTCCCCGAGCGTCCGGCCGCGGCGACCGCCGTCACCGAGGCCACCGAACTGCTCCGGGTCGACGGGCTCTGCCGCGAGGGCGAGTTCCAGAACGTCTCGCTCGACGTCCGCGCCGGTGAGATCGTCGGCATCGCCGGGCTGGTCGGATCCGGCCGGTCGGAGCTGCTGGAGTGCATCTACGGTGCCCGCCGGGCACAGTTCGGCACCGTCACGATGAACGGGCGCAAGCTGCGTTCGGGCAGCGTGGGCGCGGCCGTCAAGGCCGGCATGGGCATGGCACCGGAGGAGCGCAAGAGCCAGGCGCTGCTGCTCGGCGAGCCGATCTACCGCAACGTCACCCTGGCCACGTTCACCCGGTACGCGAGCTTCGGCTTCACCAACGCAGGCAAGGAACGCGCCGAGGCGGAGCAGATCGCCGACTCACTGGAACTGCGCCCGCGCGACGTACGCCGGGCCGTACGCACGCTCTCCGGCGGTAACCAGCAGAAGGTGGTGGTCGGGCGCTGGCTGCTCGGCGACACCCGACTGCTGCTGCTGGACGAGCCGACCCGGGGTGTCGATGTCGGCGCCCGCGCCGAGCTCTACCAGGTGATCCGTGCTCTCGCCGAGCGTGGGGTGGGCGTCCTGCTGGTCTCCAGCGAGGTGCCCGAGGTGCTCGGCCTGGCCGACCGTGTGCTGGTCATGCGGGAGGGGCGGGTCGTGCGCGAGGCGCCGGCCGGCGAACTTGACGAAGACACTGTGCTCGACCTCGTCATGTCGGGGTCGCTGATGGAAGGTGCGCCAGCATGAGTGACGCGACCGCGACCGCGGTGGCCGAGACCCCGCAGCACGGCGGCGCCACGCCCCCGGCCAAGGGCGGCAAGTGGCGTGGTGACCTGGGCGAGTCGATCACCCGCAACCTGGGCCTGCTGGGCGTACTGGCGCTGCTGATCATCATCGGCGCGGTCACCCAGCCCGACCTGTACGGCGACTCCTCCTGGGTGTGGAGCAACGTCCTGTCGATCCTCCAGCTCGCCTCCGTGGTCGGTGTGGTCACCGTCGGGATGACCTTCGTGATCATCGGCGGCGGCATCGACCTCTCGGCCGGCGCGATCGTGGCGCTGGCCGGGGTGTGGGCCACCACGGTCGCCACCCAGAGCTACGGCGCCGCTGGCATGATCTTCACCGCGATCATCGTCGGTACGGCCGTCGGGCTGGTGAACGGCCTGTTGATCTCGTATGGCCGGTTGGTGCCGTTCATCGCCACTCTGGCCATGCTGGTCGCCGCCCGAGGGCTGGCCGCCCAGATCTCCGGCAAGCAGACCCAGGTCTCGGCGAACACCTTCATCAACGGGATCGCCGCGAACAAGTTCCTCGGCATCCCGATCCTGGTCTACATCTTCGCCGGGGTGGTCGCCGTCGGCTGGGTGCTGCTCAACCGCACCACCTTCGGTCGCCGTACGGTCGCCGTCGGGGGTAACCCGGAGGCGGCCCGGCTCGCCGGAATCAACGTCAAGTGGCACAGCCTGCTGCTCTACGGGCTCTCCGGGCTCTGCTGCGGGATCGCCGCGATCATGCTGACCGCACAGGCCAACTCGGCCCAGGCGGCCATGGGCAACCTCTACGAACTCGACGCGATCGCCGCCGCGATCATCGGCGGCACGCTGCTGAGCGGGGGCCGGGGCACAATCATCGGCTCCGTACTCGGTGTGATCATCTTCGCCACGATCACCAACCTGTTCGCGATCAACGGCCTGCCGGTCGAGGTCCAGAACATGGTCAAGGGCGGCATCATCGTCGCCGCCGTACTGGTCCAGCAATTCCGGTTCAAGTCGGTAACCCAGCTCTTCGCGCGGAACAAGGTCACCACGACCTGAGGCACCGCAACCTCCAGGTGACGCCGCACCCAGGCGCTCGCCGGACCCAACATATCCGCACACCCCCACCATTCAAAGAAAACAGGAGGTCGTTATGACCCAGCAAGCGCGCGACCTGTCGCGCCGCCGGCTGATGTTCGGCGGGGCCGCGCTCGGCGCCGGTGCCCTGCTCACCGCCTGCACCAGTAACGAGGCTTCGGCACCCGAGGGCCAGACCAAGGTCGCCGACGCGTCGGCCGCGGCACCGGGCAAGCCGGTCACCATCGGCTTCTCCGCTCCGGCCGCCGACCACGGCTGGCTCGCCGCCATCACCACCAACGCCAAGGCGCAGGCCGGGCTCTACTCGGACGTCACCTTCAAGACGGTCGAGGCCGGTGCCGACGCACCCGCCCAGCTCGCGGCGCTCCGTACGCTGATCGCGCAGAAGCCGGACGTCATCGTCCTGCTCCCGCACGACGGCAAGGAGCTCAACGCCTTCGGCCTGGAGGCCATGAAGGCCGGCATCCCGGTGGTCAACCTCGACCGGGCGTTCCCGGACGCGCTGGCCTACCGGCTGCAGATCAAGGGCGACAACTACGGCATGGGCGTCTCCGCCGGTAAGTACATCGGCGAGCAGATGAAGGCCAAGAACATCGCCAACCCGATCATCGGTGAGATCCCGGGTATCGACTCGCTGGAGCTGACCCAGGAGCGCTCGGCCGGCTTCAAGGCCGAGCTGGCCACCTTCGGCTTCACCGTGGCCCGGCGGATCCCGGCGGAGTTCACCGCCGACACCGGCCGGGTGGCGGCGTCGCAGCTCCTCCAGGCGCTGCCGAAGGTCGACGCGGTCTGGAACCACGACGACGACCAGGGCATCGGTGTGCTGGCCGCCATCACCCAGGCCAACCGCAGCGAGTTCATCATGGTCGGTGGCGCCGGCTCCAAGGCCGCCATCGACGCGATCGCCGCGGACAACAGCGTGCTGAAGGCGACCGTCACCTACAGCCCCTCGATGGCATCCTCGGCGATCACGTTGGCTCGCCTGATCGGACAGGGCAAGGGCATGTCCGACCTGGTCGAGCTGCAGGTCCCGAAGGAGATCACTCTCACTTCGGAGACCATCACCAAGGAGAACGCGAGCACTTACAGCAAGCTCGGGTTCTGATCTAAGGGGAGGCCCACCTTGTCCACTGTAGATAGCGAGCTGCGGGTCGGCATGGTCGGCTACGCGTTCATGGGCGCCGCGCACTCACAGGCGTGGCGCACCGTGAACCGCGTATTCGACCTGCCGACACGAGCCCGGATGGCCCTGATCTGCGGCCGGGACGAGTCGAAGGTGGCCACGGCCGCCGATCGGCTCGGCTGGGACGGGTACACCACCGACTGGCGTGACCTGATCAACCGGGACGACATCGACGTGATCGACGTCTGCACCCCGGGTGACAGCCACGCCGAGATCACGATCGCGGCGTTGGCGGCGGGCAAGCACGTACTGTGCGAGAAGCCGCTGGCCAACTCCGTGGACGAGGCTCGCGCCATGGTCGCCGCCGCGGCCAAGGCACAGGCGTTGGGCGTACGGTCCATGTGCGGGTTCAACTACCGCCGGGTCCCCGCGGTCACCCTCATGCGTCAACTGGTCGAATCCGGCCGGCTCGGCGTCATCCGGCACGTACGTGCGGTCTACCTGCAGGACTGGATTGTCGACCCGCAGTTCCCGCTGGTCTGGCGGTTGCAGCGGGACAGGGCGGGTTCCGGGGCGCTGGGTGACATCGGCGCGCACATCATCGACCTGACCCAGTACGTGACCGGACAGCGGATCACCGGGGTCAGTGCGATCACCGAGACGTTCGTCAAGGAGCGGCCGTTGCCGGCGGAGTCCAGCGGGTTGGCCGCCTCCACCGGTAACGGATCCGTCGCCACCGGTGAGGTGACCGTCGACGACGCCGCCGTCTTCGTGGCGCGGCTCGACGGCGGGGCACTGGCCACGTACGAGGCGAGCCGCTTCGCGACCGGGCGCAAGAACGCGCTGCGGGTCGAGATCAACGGATCGCTCGGCTCGGTGGTGTTCGACCTCGAACGCCTCAACGAGCTGGAGTTCTACGAGGCCAGCGGCCCGACCGCCGAGCAGGGCTTCAACCGGATCCTGGTGACCGAGGGCGACCACCCGTACATGTCCGCGTGGTGGCCGCCGGGACACATCATCGGTTACGAGCACTCGTTCACGCACGAGATGCGCGACTTCCTGGAGGCGATCGCCACCGGGACCGATCCGACCCCGTCGTTCGCCGACGCCCTCCAGGTCCAGCTCGTGCTGGACGCGGTGGTGCGCTCGGCGGAGCTGGGCTCGTCGTGGACCGAGGTCGAGCCGACGCTCGTCACGGTCGCCGCCTGACCCGGCACCACCCGCATACCCAGTCACATCCACCCGTGGCGGTGCGCCAACACCCCCACCCGACGAGCTTTCCGGGCTGATCAGCGAGGGTCCGGTCGCGGTTGCGCCCCGCGGCCGGAGCAGGGTCACCCGGAGGGCGTACGCACCGCCGGAGTCCGCCAGGACCACGGCGGCGTACGGAAGTAACGCGGTCGTCCGGTACGGCCGGACCGGGATTCCCCGGTCGTACCGGACGCCCAGTAGCCCGACCGGCCCCGACCCCCGGGGCCGCCCTACCACTACCACCACCACCTGCCCCGACCCCCGGGGCCGCACGATCCGGACGACATTCCCGATGGCTACGCCGTAGCCGCGGGTTCGGCCCGGGGCCCCCGTCCCGGACCGCATCCGATGACAACTACATCAGGGAAGGACTCCGGCTGGCGCGGCGCTTGCGAAATCGCCGCCGTACCAGCCGGCACGACGCGGGGGAGGCAAGGTCGCGACGCCGACCGACCTTGCCTGCCAGCCCCGTCCGCCCGTACCTGCCGGGTTCCGCGAACAACGCCGTTGCCGCCGACTCCGGCGCTGTTCGAGGGACGCCATCCGAGCAGGTCGGGCGGGCGGGGTGCTCTTCCACCACGCCGTTGACTTTCCAGCACGCCAGTATTGATACCGGCGCATCCGTCAAACCCCCACGGATGTCGCCGTGCAGTTCCCCGCGCGAGGAAGGAGCACAACATGCGTACGGGAATCTGGCTGGTGGGCGCACGCGGCTCGGTCGCCGTCACCAGCGTGGTCGGGGCCCTGGCCCTGCGAGCCGGGCTCGTCGAGCCGACCGGCTGCGTCACCGAACTCCCCGCACTGCGCAGCCCGGCCCTGCCGGCCTACGCCGACCTCGTCTTCGGCGGTCACGATCTCGTCCCCACCCCGGTGGTGAAAAAAGCGGAGGCCCTCGCCGCCGCCGGCGTACTGCCGGCCCGGCTGGTGACCGCGCTTCCGGACGAGCTGGCCGCGGTCGAGAACGAGATCCGTCCCGTCCCCACCGCCGAGCGACAGGCCGACGTGATCGCCGCCCTGGTCGCCGACCTGACCAACTTCAAGCACCGCAACCGGCTGGACCGGGTGGTGGTGGTGAACGTCTCCGCCACCGAACCCGCCCCGGAACCGGATCCCGCGCACGCCGACCTGGCCGCGCTGGAGAACGCACTGGCCACCGGTGCCACCGTGCTGCCGAACAGCTCCGCGTACGCGTACGCGGCGTTCACCGCCGGTTGCTCCTATGTGGACTTCACCCCGTCGACCGGTGCCCGGCTGCCCGCGCTGGCGGAACTGGCCGCCCGCGAGGGGCTGCCGTACGCCGGGCACGACGGCAAGACCGGCGAGACGCTGGTCAAGTCGGTGCTCGCACCGATGTTCGCGATGCGCAACCTGCGGGTCCGTACCTGGTCCGGGGTGAACCTGCTCGGTGGCGGCGACGGCGCGAACCTCGCCGAACCGGCCGCGAACGCCGCCAAGGCCGCCAGCAAGCAGCGGGTCCTCGGCGAAACCCTCGGGTACGTGCCGCAGGGCAACACCCGGATCGAGTACGTCGACGACATCGGCGACTTCAAGACCGCCTGGGACCTGGTCACCTTCTCCGGTTTCCTCGGCACCGCGATGCGGATGGAGTTCACCTGGCACGGGTGCGACTCGGCGCTCGCCGCGCCGCTGGTGCTGGACCTGGCCCGGCTGACCGCCACCGCGCACCGGACCGGGCGCAGCGGCCCCCTCGGTGAGCTGGCGTTCTTCTTCAAGGACCCGCTCGGTGAGGGCCCGCACTCGCTGCCGGAGCAGTGGGCCACCCTCTGCGCCTTCGTCCGCCAACTCGACGCCGACGCGGCACTGTCGGACGGTCGGGACGGCGACGCTTCGCAGTCCGCCCCGGCACAGGGCTGAGTGCGGCGACATGCCCTCCCTGGGTGACTTCGCCGAACTGGTCCGGGCACCGGCCGCGCTCTCCGTACCCGGAGACGTGGTGGCCGGTGCCGCCGCCGCGGGTGCGCTGGACCGGCGGGTGCCGGGACTGGCCGGTGCCTCCGTGCTGCTCTACTGGGCCGGAATGGCGGCCAACGACTGGGCCGACCGCCATCTCGACGCGGTCGAACGCCCCGAGCGGCCGATCCCGAGCGGCCGGATCTCACCCGGCACCGCGTTCGGGGTCTCCGCCGGCCTGACCGCCGCCGGGCTCGCCCTGGCCGGTCTCACCGGTGGGCGCAGGGCGCTGGCCGTGGCGGTGCCGCTGGCCGGCGCGATCTGGGCGTACGACGTGAAGGCCAAGAACACCGCCGCCGGCCCGGCCGTGATGGCCGCCTGCCGGGGGCTGGACGTCCTGCTCGGGGCGACCGGTGGCAAGCCGCTGCGGGCCGTACCGGCGGCGGTGACGGTGGCCGCGCACACGTACACGGTGACCGAGCTGTCCCGGCGGGAGGTCAGCGGCGCCGACCGTACCCTGCCCCGGGTGACCCTGGCCGGGACCGCCGTGGTGGCCGCCGCCGCCCTGACCGGCCCCCGCCGCACGGGGTGGCGGGCGTGGATCCCGGCGGCGCTGACCGCCTGGTACGTCGGCCAGTACGGCACCGCCCAGGCACGGGTCGCCGCCGACCCGGCCGCCGAACGGGTCCGTGCCGCCGTCGGGGCCGGCATCACCGGCCTGCCGGCGTTGCAGGGCGCGCTGGTCGCCCGGACCGGCGCCGGCCTGCTCGGGATGGCGGTCGCCGCCGCGGCACCGGTCGGCCGCCGACTGGCCCGGAAGCTGTCACCGACATGAGCACCGCCGCTCGGCACGGGCCGGCGGGCCCGGCGCGACGGGGGACCCGACGATGACCGGCCTGCGGTTCGGCTACGGCACCAACGGGTTCGCCAACCACCGGCTCGACGACGCCCTGCGAGTCATCGCCGACCTGGGTTACCAGGGCGTGGCGCTGACCCTGGACCACGACCACCTGGACCCGTTCGCGCCCGGCCTGGCGGCCCGGGTGGGCGCGCTCGGGAACCGGTTGGCCGAACTGGACCTGGGGTTGGTGATCGAGACCGGGGCACGGTACCTGCTGGACCCGTGGCGCAAGCACGCGCCGACCCTGCTCGACGACGACCCGGCGCTGCGGATCGAGTTCCTGCGCCGGGCCATCTCGGTCGGAGCGGACCTCGGCGCCGAGGCGGTCTCGTTCTGGGCCGGGGTACGCCCGACCGCGCTCGACGAGACCAGCGCCTGGGACCGGCTCGTCGCCGGCTGCGCCGAGGTGGTCGACGCGGCGTTCACGGCCGGCGTCACGCTCGGCTTCGAACCGGAACCGGGCATGCTGGTGCCGGACATCGCCGCCTGGTGGCGGCTGCGGCACGCACTCGGCGCACCGCCCGGATTCGGCATCACCCTCGACATCGGACACTGCCGGTGCCTGGAGCCGCAACCGGTGCCGGACTGCGTCGCCGAGGTCGCCGCCCACCTGGTCAACGTACAGATCGACGACATGCGGCGGGGAGTGCACGAACACCTCGAGTTCGGCACCGGCGAGATCGACTTCCCACCGGTCCTGCGGGCCCTGGCCGACGCCGGCTACACCGGGCTGGTCGCGGTCGAGTTGCCCCGCGACTCGCACGCCGCACCGGCCGTGGCCGCCCGCTCGGTCGACTTCCTGCACACCGCCGCCTGGCAGGCCGAGGTGGCCGTGGAGCAGGTCGGCAACACCGTCGGGCGGGCCGGCACGACCATGCCCGTCCGGCAGCGGGTCGACGAACACAGCGAGCGGGCCGGCGCGGCCACCACCGTGGCGCGACCGGTCGGTGTGGAAGGGGAGGCGTAATGGAACCGGACCAACTACGGGCGGCGCTCTCGGCCGTACCGGAACCGGACTGGCTGGACCAGGCGGTGCGGCGGGTCGCGACCGAACCGGAGGCGGTCGGGCGGCTCTTCGCCGCCGCCGGCCGGCGGTGCGGCCGGGCCCCGCTGCCGGACGCGCCCGGCTGGACCGCCGACGACGCGGCCCGGGTGCTGCTGCTGACCATGCTGCCGGCCGACCGGGTGGTCGGCCAGGTGGAAACCCTCTACCGGTACGGCGACGCGGCCGAGAAACGGGCCGTCCTGCGGGCTCTGCCGTGGCTGCCGATCGGGGCCGCCGCCGTCCCGCTGCTGCACGACGCGATCCGGACCAACGACACCCGGCTGGTCGCCGCCGCCCTCGGCCCGTACGCCGGGCACCTCGACGCCGCCACCTGGCGCCAGGCGGTGCTCAAGTGCGTGTTCATGGAGGTGCCGCTGGCCGTGGTGGACCGGCTCGACGAGCGCGCCGACGGGGAGCTGGAGATCATGCTCGCCGGGCTGGACGAGGAACGTCGCGCCGCCGGCCGCACCATCCCGGCCGACGCCACCGCCCTGCTCGACCGGCTCCGACTGACGACGAAAGAGGCGTGACATGCGCATCTTCGACCCGCACATCCACATGACCTCGCGTACCACGGACGACTACGAGCGGATGGCCGCCGCCGGGGTCCGCGCCCTGGTCGAGCCGGCGTTCTGGCTGGGCCAGCCGCGTACGAGCGTGGGGTCGTTCGCCGACTACTTCGACTCGCTGGTCGGCTGGGAGCCGTTCCGGGCCAGCCAGTTCGGCATCAAACACTTCGCCACCATCGCACTCAACCCGAAGGAGGCGAACGACCCGCGCTGCCGGGAGGTCCTCGAACTGCTCCCGCGTTACCTGGACAAGGACAACGTGGTCGCGGTCGGCGAGATCGGGTACGACTCGACCACCCCGGAGGAGGACGAGGTCTTCGCCGCCCAACTCGCCCTGGCGGTCGCGTACGACCTGCCGGCGCTCGTACACACCCCGCACCGGGACAAGGCGCGGGGTACGGCCCGGAGCATCGCCGTGGTGACCGAGTCCGGGATCGACCCCGGTCGGGTGGTGATCGACCACCTGAACGAGGTCACCGTCGAGCAGGTACGCGACTCCGGTTGCTGGGCCGGGTTCTCCATCTACCCGGACACCAAGATGTCCCCGCCCCGGATGGTGGAGATCCTGCGCAAGTACGGCACCGAACGGATGCTGGTCAACTCGGCCGCCGACTGGGGCCGGTCCGATCCGCTGCTGACCCGGACCACCGGCGAGGCGATGCTCGAAGCCGGGTTCAGCGACGACGACGTGGACCGGGTGCTCTGGCGCAACCCGATCGAGTTCTACGGCCAGTCCGGCCGGCTCGACCTCGCCGAACTGGAGGGTACGGCCGCCGGACCGGAACCGACCTTCGAGGGCAACTCGATCCTGCGGGGTGGTAGCTGATGCGGCTGCGACATCCGGACGGGCAGACCGTCCACCTGAGCTACTGCACCAACGTCCACCCGGCCGAGGACCTGGCCGGGGTGATCAGCCAGCTCGACACGTTCGCCGAACCGATCCGCCGCCGGCTCGACGCCGACGTACTCGGGTTGGGGCTGTGGTTGGCGGCCCCGGTCGCCGCCGGGCTGGCCGCCGATCCGACACTGCGGCGCCGGCTCCGTACGGAACTCGACGCGCGGGGGCTGGAGGTGGTGACCCTCAACGGGTTCCCGTACCGGTCGTTCCAGGCCCCGGTGGTGAAGCTGGGCGTCTACCACCCGGACTGGACCTCGCCGGAGCGGCTGGAGTACACCCTGGACCTGGCCCGAGTGCTGGTCGACCTGCTGCCCGACGACGCCGCCCGGGGTTCCATCTCCACCCTCCCGCTGGCCTGGCGTACGCCGTGGACCCCGGCGCAGTCCGGTGCCGCCGCCCGTACGCTCGAACAGCTCGCCGCCGGCCTGGCCTCGATCGCCTGGCAGACCGGGCGGGCGGTCCGGGTCGGCTTCGAACCCGAACCCGGTTGCGTGGTGGAGAGCACCGCGCAGGCCGCCGCCCAGCTCGCCCGGGTGGACACCGACCGGCTCGGCATCTGCCTGGACCTGGCCCACCTCGCCTGCGCCTGGGAGGAGCCGGCCGACGCGTTGGAGCAGCTCCGCCGGGCCGGGCTGCCGGTGGTGAAGGTGCAGGTGTCGGCCGCGTTGCAGGCGGACGACCCGGTCGCCGCCGCCGAGCAACTGAACGGGTACGTCGAGCCGCGCTTCCTGCACCAGACCCGGGGGAGCGGCTGTGCCGGTGCGGCCGATCCGGCCGACCCCGCGTACGCCACCGACGACCTGGACCAGGCCCTGGCAGACGGGCTGCCGGGGGCGTGGCGGGTGCACTACCACGTGCCGCTGCACGCCGACCCGGAGCCGCCGCTGCGGTCGACCACCCCGGTGCTGCGCGGCGCGCTGCGGGAACTGCTCGGTGGCGACAGCGCCGGGTGTGACCACTTCGACGTGGAGACGTACACCTGGGGGGTGTTGCCGGCGGCCCGGCGGCCGAACTCGGACGCCGAACTCGTCGGCGGCATCGCGGCCGAGCTGGCGTTCGCCCGGGACGAGTTGGTCGACCTCGGCCTGACCCCCGTGCCCGCCCCGGTGACGGCATGACTCAAGGAGAGAAAATGGCACCGCTGGTCGTGATCGACGTGGTGGGGTTGACCCCGCGACTGCTCGCCCACATGCCCCGGTTGCGGGCGGTGGCCGAAACCGGGTTCGAGGCGGAACTGGGTACGGTGCTGCCGGCGGTCACCTGCTCGGCGCAGGCCACGTTCCTCACCGGTGTGCCGCCGACCGAGCACGGCATCGTCGGCAACGGGTGGTATTTCCGGGACCTGGGTGAGGTGTTCCTGTGGCGCCAGCACCACGCCCTGATGGGCGGGGAGAAGGTGTGGCAGGCGGCCCGGCAGGAGCGCCCCGACTACACGGTGGCGAACATCTGCTGGTGGTACGCGATGGGCGCGGACGTCAACTGGACCGTCACGCCCCGGCCGATCTACTACGCCGACGGCCGCAAGGAGCCGGACTGCTACACCGACCCGCCGGAGCTGCACGACGAGCTGACCTCCAAGCTCGGCGGCTTCCCGTTGTTCACGTACTGGGGGCCGGGGGCGGGGCTGCCGTCGTCGCGGTGGATCTGCCAGGCGGCGCAGCAGGTGATGGCCACCCACAACCCGGACCTGACCCTGGTCTACGTCCCGCACCTCGACTACGACCTGCAACGGTTCGGGCCGGGGTCGGCGGAGGCGGCGGCTGCCGCGGCGAAGCTGGACGGGGTGCTCGGCCCGCTGCTGGACGCGGCGAAGGCCCGTAACGCCACCATCGTGGCGCTCTCCGAGTACGGCATCACCGACGTGTCCCGGCCGGTCGACATCAACCGGCTGCTGCGCGACGAGGGGCTGCTGCACGTCTACACCCAGGACGGGATGGAATACCTGGACCCGTGGACGTCGAAGGCGTTCGCGGTCGCCGACCACCAGATCGCCCACGTGTACGTGAAGGACCCGGCCGACGTCGGCGCGGTGGCGAAGCTCTGCGCCGCCCTGCCGGGGGTGGCCGAGGTGCTCGACGCCGAGGGCAAGGCCCGGTACGGCCTGGACCACGAGCGGGCCGGTGAGCTGGTCCTGGTGGCCGAGCCGGACGCCTGGTTCACGTACTACTACTGGCAGGACGACGCGAAGGCACCGGACTTCGCCCGGCTGGTCGAGATCCACCGCAAGCCCGGGTACGACCCGGCCGAGCTGTTCTTCGACCCGGAGGCGCCCGGTGCGGCGAAGCGGCGGGCGGGGGTGGCGCTGGCCCGCAAGAAGCTGGGCATGCGGTACATGATGAGCGTGGTCGGGCTGGACGCGGGAGCGCGTGCGGTGAAGGGTTCGCACGGCCGGCTGCCCGAGGATCCGGCGGACGCCCCGGTGCTGCTCTGCTCGGTGCCCACCGGGGCCGGCGAGAAGATCGCGGCGACCGAGGTCAAGTCGCTGTTGCTGGAGCTGGCCGGATTCGGCGAGCGGGAGCGGTCATGACCGCGACCGCGCCGCTGACCGACGCGGCGGAGTTGCGGAAGCGGTTCGACGCGCAGTTGTCGGCGTTCCTGGGGCGGCAGGACCCGGACTGGCCGGACGGGGCGCCGCGCGGTGTCTTCACCACCCTGCACCGGTTCGTGCTGGCCGGCGGCAAGCGGTTGCGGCCGATGTTCTGCTACTGGGGTTGGCGCGGTGCCGGCGGGGTGGACGACACCCCGATCGTGGTCGCGTCGGCGGCCCTGGAGCTGTTCCACGCCTTCGCCCTGATCCACGACGACATCATGGACGGCAGCGACCGGCGCCGGGGCGAGCCCTCGGTGCACCGCCTCTTCGCCGACCTGCACACCCGTTCGTCGTGGCGGGGCGACCCGGCCTCGTACGGGCGCAGCACCGCCCTGCTCTGCGGTGACCTCTGCGCCGCCTGGGCGGACCAGATGTTCCACGAGTGCGGCCTGAGCGCCGACCAGGTGCACCAGGGGTACGGCGTGTTCGCGAACATGCGTACCGAGGTGATCGCCGGGCAGTACCTGGACCTGGTCTCCGGGGTCGGGGACGGTTCGGTGGCGAGCGCCCTGACGGTGATAAGGATGAAGGGCGCCCGCTACACGGTGACCCGGCCGTTGCAGATCGGGGCGGCGCTGGCCGGTGCCGGTCCGGAGCTGCTGTCGGCGTTCGCCGCCTTCGGTGACCCGCTCGGGGACGCGTTCCAGCTCCGTGACGACGTGCTCGGGGTCTTCGGCGATCCGGCGGTCACCGGCAAGTCGGTGCTCGACGATTTGCGGGAGGGCAAGCCTACGGTGATGATGGCTTTGGCGAGGGGCAGTGCCGACCGGGAGCAGGCGCTGCGGTTGAAGGATCTGTTCGGCAACCCGGACCTGGACCCGGAGGGTGCCGCCGAGCTGCGCGGGATCATCCTCGACACCGGGACCCTGGACCGGATCGAGCAGATGATCCGGGTCCGTACGGACGCCGCGCTGGCGGCGTTGGTCGACGCTCCGGTGTCGGCGCAGGCAAAGGCGCAGCTCGCGGCGCTGGCCGCGGAGGCGACCGATCGGCGCCACTGACAGTAACTTTTTTCTAACTGAGCAAAAGTTTAGTTCCGGAACCCAGAAGCTATGGACACATCTATCTATAGAAATTAGTGTCACTCTGAACACGAAGTTGTTACGTCGATGTAACCGGCGGCGCGGTTAACCCATCGACCGGCGACCCCAGGTGCCCTGCACCGGCGGGGGCGCCACCCGGCGGGAGTGGCATCCCCTCGGGTCGGGTTCAACCGGCTACGGCTCCGGCGCGACGGCGCGCGCCCTGCCTGGCAGTCAACTGCTCAGGAGGGGAAACATCCTTATGTCCACATTGGACGCACCAAGAATCCGACCCGGGCGCTGGCAGACAGCGGGATCAGCCCTGCTACTCGTCGCCGCGACCCTCACCACGGTGGTCACCACCACCGCGGCCCCCGCCCAGGCCCACGCGATCAACGCGGCCGACTTCCAGCAGGTCACCCTGGCCCGTGGCGAGGCCGAGGTCGGCGAGCCGATGACCATCGCGGTCCTGCCCGACCGCTCGGTCCTGCACACCGCCCGCAACGGCACGCTGCGGCGTACCGACGCGAACGGGACCACCGCCGTCGTCGGCACCCTGCCCGTCTACACCCACGACGAGGAGGGGTTGCAGGGCGTCGGGGTCGACCCGGGCTTCGCCACCAACCGGTTCATCTACCTCTACTACGCCCCGCCGCTGTCCACCCCGGCCGGTGACGCCCCCGCGACCGGCACGAGCTGGACCGCCTGGCAGGGCGTGAACCGGCTCTCCCGGTTCACCGTCAACGCCAACTGGACGCTGAACATGGCCAGCCAGGTCAACGTCCTCGACGTCGCCGCCGACCGCGGCATGTGCTGCCACGTCGGTGGCGACATCGACTTCGACGCGGCCGGCAACCTCTACCTGTCCACCGGTGACGACTCCAACCCGTTCGACTCGGCCGGCTACTCGCCGATCGACGAGCGGACCAACCGCAACCCGGTGTACGACGCCCAGCGCTCCGCCGGCAACACCAACGACCTGCGCGGCAAGATCCTGCGGATCAAGGTGAACGCCAACGGGACGTACTCCATCCCCTCCGGCAACCTGTTCGCCCCCGGTACGGCGAACACCCGCCCCGAGATCTACGCGATGGGCTTCCGCAACCCGTTCCGGATGAGCGTGGACAAGACCACCGGTTACGTCTACGTCGGTGACTACGGCCCGGACGCCGGCTCCACCAACGCCAACCGGGGACCGAGCGGACAGGTCGAGTTCAACCGGGTCACCTCGCCCGGCAACTACGGCTGGCCGTACTGCACCGGTACGAACACCAGCAGCGAGACGTACAACGAGTGGACCTTCCCGGACGGGCCCGGCAACGCCAAGTACAACTGCACCGGCGGCCCGACCAACAACTCGTTCCGCAACACTGGTCAGACCACCCTCCCGGCGGCCCGCCCGGCCTGGATCCGGTACGCCGGTGACGCCGGCACCCCGCCGGAGTTCGGCGGCGGCTCCGAGTCCCCGATGGGCGGCCCGGTCTACCGCTACAACGCCTCGAACCCCTCCACCACCAAGTTCCCGCAGTCCTTCGAGGGGCAGTTCTTCGCCGGTGAGCTGGGCCGGGGCTGGATCAAGCCGATCCACGTCAACACCGACGGCTCGGTCGGCACGATCGACACCTTCCCCTGGGTCGGCAAGCAGATCATGGACATGGCGTTCGGCCCCGACGGCGCGCTCTACGTCCTCGACTACGGCACCGGCTACTTCAACGGCGACGCGAACTCGGCCCTGTACCGGTTCGACTACATCGCCGGCGGCAACCGGGCCCCGACCGCGGTCGCCTCGGCCAACCGGACCTCCGGCGCGGCGCCGCTCGCGGTGACGTTCTCCTCGGCCGGCTCGTCCGACCCCGAGGGCAGTGCGCTGACGTACTCCTGGGCGTTCGGTGACGGGACCACGTCGACGGCGGCCAACCCGACCAAGACGTACACCGCCAACGGCACCTACAACGCGACCCTGACCGTACGGGACAGCGCCGGTGCCACCGGCAGTGCCAGCGTGATCATCAGTGTCGGCAACACCGCCCCGACGGTGACCATCACCGCCCCGGCCAACGGGCAACTGGTCGCCTTCGGTGACGCGGTTCCGTTCCAGATCACGGTCACCGACCCGGAGGACGGCACGGTCGCCTGCTCCCGGGTCAAGATGACGTACGTGCTGGGCCACGACACCCACGGCCACCAGATCACCTCGGCCAACGGGTGCACCGGGACCATCACCATCCCGACCGACGGTGAGCACGACGACGCGGCGAACATCTTCCCGATCTTCGACGCCGAGTACACCGACAACGGCGGGCTGACCACCCACACCCAGCACATCCTCCAGCCCAAGCACCGGCAGGCCGAGCACTTCAAGACCTCGTCCGGCGTCAACACGTTCACCAAGACCCCGGCCGAGGGTGGCCGGACCGTCGGTGACATCAACAACGGCGACTGGATCGCGTTCGAGCCGTACCGGCTCGCCAACGCCACCTCGTTCAGCGCCCGCGTCTCCTCGGCCGGCGCCGGCGGCACCCTCCAGGTGCGGGCCGGTTCCGCTACCGGCACCGTGCTCGGCTCGGCGACCGTACCGGTCACCGGCGGCTGGGAGACCTTCGTCAACGTCACCGGCACCATCAGCAACCCGCCGTCCGGCACCACCACGCTCTACCTGACCTTCGCCGGCACCGGCACCGGGGCGCTCTACGACCTGGACGCCTTCACCTTCACCACCGGCACCGGCGGTGGTGGCGGCGGCACCGGCCCGATCAAGGGCCTGGCCGGCAAGTGCCTGGAGGTCGACGGCGGCGCCACCGCCGACGGCACCCAGATCCAGATCAACACCTGCGCCGGTACGCCGCGCCAGACCTGGACCGTCAACGGCCAGACCCTGCGGGCGCTGGGCAAGTGCCTGGACATCTCCGGTGCCGGCACCGCCAACGGGACCAAGATCCAGCTCTGGACCTGCAACGCCACCGGCGCGCAGAACTGGGTCCCCCAGGCCGACGGCACCCTGCGCAACCCGACCACCGCCAAGTGCCTGGACATCTTGAACGGCAGTTCGGCAGACGGTCAGAACGCCCACCTCTGGGACTGCATCACCACCGCCGCCAGCCAGAAGTGGACCCTCCCGTAACCCCACCGCCCTGATGGAGGAAAGGGCCCTTCCGATCGTTGTCCGACGGAAGGGCCCTTCCCGACTCGCCCTAGGGAGAGCACCGATGCGCAGACTCCTGCGACCCGTCCTCGGTACGGCCATGGCGGCGCTCGCCGTCCTGGCCTGTACCACGCCCGCCACCCCGGCCAGTGCCGCCGACGCCCCGTACGACGTGCTGGTCTTCTCGAAGACCGCCGGCTTCCGGCACGACTCGATCGCGGTCGGCACCCAGGCCATCCGCGAACTCGGCGCGGCGAACAACTTCACCGTCGCCGCCACCGAGGACGCCAACGCGTTCACCACCGCCAACCTCGCCCAGTACGAGGCGGTGATCTTCCTCAACACCACCGGTGACGCCCTCAACGCCGCCCAGCAGACCGCGTTCGAGTCCTACATCCGCAGCGGCAAGGGCTACGTCGGGGTGCACGCCGCCGCCGACACCGAGTACGACTGGTCGTTCTACGGCAACCTGGTCGGTGGGTACTTCGCCTCGCACCCGGCCATCCAGCAAGCCAACATCAGGGTCGAGAACCGGGCCACCGCGGCGACCGCCACCCTGCCGCAGACCTGGACCCGTACCGACGAGTGGTACAACTACCGCACCAACCCCCGGTCCACCGCCCGGGTGCTGGCCAACCTCGACGAGTCGTCGTACTCCGGCGGCGGCATGGGAGCCGACCACCCGATCTCCTGGTGCAAGACGTACGAGGGTGGCCGGTCGTTCTACACCGGCCTCGGCCACACCCAGTCGACGTACGCGGAGTCGGCGTTCCGGGCGCACCTGCTCGGCGGCATCCGGTACGCGGCCGGCACCTCCAAGGCCGACTGCCGGCCCGAGACCGGCTACACCGCCCTCTTCAACGGCTCCACCACCGGCTGGTCGCAGGCCGGTCCGGGCAACTTTACCAACACCGACGCCACCCTCACCTCGGTCGGCGGGATGGGGCTGTACTGGTACAGCGCCAAGCAGTTCTCGTCGTACTCGCTGAAGCTGGACTGGCGGCTCGCCGGTGACGACAACTCCGGTGTCTTCATCGGCTTCCCGGCCTCGACCGACCCGTGGTCGGCCGTGGACAACGGGTACGAGATCCAGATCGACGCCACCGACGCGGCCGACCGGACCACCGGTGCCGTCTACACCTTCAAGTCGGCCGACATCGCCGCCCGTGACGCGGCGCTGAACCCGGCGGGGGAGTGGAACAACTACGAGCTGCTGGTCGAGGGTGAGCGGCTGCGGATCTACCTCAACGGCGTATTGATCAACGACTTCACCAACACCAACCCGGTCCGCTCGCTGGCCGGCTACATCGGCCTGCAGAACCACGGTACGGGCGACGACGCGTCGTTCCGCAACGTACGGATCAAGGAGCTGGGCGGCACCGAGCCGCCGCCCACCGGCAACACCACGGTCCAGGCCGAGGCGTTCACCTCGACCGGTGGCGTGCAGGTGGTCGGCAAGGCCGGAGCCAACGGTGGCTCGACCATCGGCTACATCGACAACGGCGACTGGGCCGCGTACAACGGGCAGAGCCTGACCGGGGTCACCTCGTTCCGGTCCCGGGTCGTCTCCGGCGGCGCGGGCGGCACCATCCAGGTCCGTACCGGCTCGACCACCGGACCGATCCTCGGTTCGGTCGCGGTGCCGAACACCGGCGGCTGGGAGACGTACGCCGACGTCACCACCACCCTGTCGAACGTTCCCACCGGTACGCAGAACCTGTACCTGACCTTCACCGGGGGCGGTACCGGGCTGTTCGACGTGGACGACTTCACCTTGGTCCGCAGCAGTGGCGGCGGCACCGGCACCGGACCGATCGTCGGCCTGGCGAACAAGTGCCTGGAGATCGACGGCGGCGGCACCGCCGACGGCACCCAGGCCCAGATCAACACCTGCACCGGTACGGCGCGCCAGACCTGGACCGTGACCGGGCAGACGCTGCGGACGCTGGGCAAGTGCCTGGACATCTCCGGCAGCGGCACCGCGAACGGGACCAAGATCCAGCTCTGGACCTGCAACGGCACCGGGGCGCAGAACTGGGTCCGCAACGCCGCCGACAGCTCGCTGCGCAACCCGGCGTCGGGCAAGTGCCTGGACGTGTTGAACAGCAGCTCCGCCGACGGCCAGAACGTGCACCTCTGGGACTGCCTCGGCGTCGCCAGCCAGCGCTGGACCCTGCCGGCCTGAGTGACGCCGGACCTTCCGGCCTGAATGAGTCGGGAAGGGCTCCTCGTTGTCGAGGGGCCCTTCCTTGCGTCCGGGGGCGGGGCCTAGAGTGGCTCCTGGCGACCTTTGGAGACCACCGGTGAGCAGCGGGAGGCGCAACCCGCTCGCCCAGGATGCGTACGCACGCACCGGTCCCGCCTCCACCGGTATGCCGTACGGCCGGACCGGCCCCCCTCGCGCCCGTCCACGGACACCGCCGCCGCGGTGCCCGTCGGGAATCCCAGGTATCCAACAGGGGAGAAGGACAATGGCGCGACCCATCACGCTCTTCACCGGCCAGTGGGCCGACCTTCCGTTCGAGGAGGTCTGCCGGCTCGCCTCCGAGTGGGGCTACGACGGCCTGGAGATCGCCTGCTGGGGCGATCACTTCGAGGTCGACAAGGCGCTCGCCGACGAGTCGTACATCGAGCGCAAGAAGGAGACCCTGGCCAAGCACAACCTCCAGGTCTTCGCGATCTCCAACCACCTGCTCAGCCAGGCGGTCTGCGACCACCCGATCGACGAGCGGCACCAGGGCATCCTGCCGGCCAGGATCTGGGGCGACGGCGAACCCGAGGGCGTACGCCAGCGGGCCGCCGAGGAGCTCAAGGACACCGCACGGGCAGCCGCGAAGCTCGGGGTGAAGACGGTCGTCGGCTTCACCGGCTCGTCGATCTGGCACACCCTGGCCATGTTCCCGCCGGTCCCGCCGTCGATGATCGAGAAGGGGTACGAGGACTTCGCCAACCGGTTCAACCCGATCCTCGACGTCTTCGACGAGGTCGGCGTACGGTTCGCGCACGAGGTCCACCCCAGCGAGATCGCGTACGACTACTACACGACCAAGCGGACCCTGGAAGCGATCGGCCACCGGGAGGCGTTCGGGCTCAACTGGGACCCGTCGCACTTCGTCTGGCAGGAACTCGACCCGGTGAACTTCATCTTCGACTTCGCCGACCGGATCTACCACGTCGACTGCAAGGACGCCAAGGTACGCACCGGCGACGGTCGGCGCGGCCGGCTCGCGTCCCACCTGCCCTGGGCCGACATGCGCCGGGGCTGGGACTTCGTCTCCACCGGTCACGGCGACGTGCCCTGGGAGGACTGCTTCCGCGCGCTGAACGCGATCGGCTACGACGGCCCGATCTCGATCGAGTGGGAGGACGCCGGGATGGACCGGCTCGTCGGCGCCCCGGAGGCGCTCCAGTTCGTCCGCCGGCTCGCCTTCGACGCACCCGAGGCGGCCTTCGACGCCGCCTTCGCCAGCAAGGACTGACCGTACGGCCACGGACACGGCGGTGGGCCGGTCGCCTGACGGCGGCCGGCCCGTGCCGTACCCGGGGTGGTTCGGAAGGGACCCTGTCGTACGGGCCCTCCCGCTGTCCGGATCAGAACGAGGCGCTGCCCGTTCCGGTCCCGGACGGCTTGATCCCGGTGGTCGGGGTCGTCCCGACACCGGTTGACGTCAACTCGGTGGTGCTGCCGTTGGTCGTCGTACCCGGGCTCAGCTTCTCACCCAGCCGGGTGTGGCTGAGCCGGTCCTTACCCTCGGCGTAGAGCCGATTGGCCTGGGCCTGGGCAACTCCCGCAGCTTCCTGCACCGTCGGGTGGTCGAGAACCTTACGGCCCTTGATGACCAGCTCTTCGTACTTCTCCCGGCCGGCGCGGGCGCCTAGGACGAAACCCGCTGCCAGCCCGCCGATGAACCACAGCTTTCCGCGCATGGCGGCTCCTTTCGTGCCTGACGCGCCGTTGCGCCCTCCGAGGTCCGGATGGGCAACTGCGTCGCGCTTGCGTCGTCTGTGCTCAAGTACCTACCCATCCTCCTCGAAGGTCATGCCTGTCCGTGGCAGGCACGACATTTTGCCTGGATGTCGGGGTGCACCGTTTCGCCGAGAACCCCGTAGCGCGGACCCCCGGGAAGTCCTGTACTCTTATGCCGTCGCGAGGCGCCGGGGAGATCCAGAACCGGCAACAGACGATCCCCCGTAGCTCAATTGGCAGAGCAGCCGGCTGTTAACCGGCAGGTTTTTGGTTCGAGTCCAAACGGGGGAGCTTTCCCCACAATCCCGCCCGTCGGCCCCTGCCGGCGGGCATCGTCGTATCCGGGGAGATGCGGCGGGGGTGAAGATGAGGGGAATCCGCAACCGGACCGTCGGCACGCTGGTCGCCGTCGCGGTGGTTCTCGGCTGGCTGGCGATCACCGGGTTCGCCGCCCCGTTCAGCGGACGGCTCGACGACGTCGCCACCAACGACAACGCCGCCTTCCTGCCGGCCGACGCGGAGGCGACCCACGCCGACAGGTTGGCCACCGGCTTCATCGACCGGCAGACCACACCCGCGCTGGTCGTCTACGAACGGACAAGCGGGATCACCGACGCCGACCGGCAGCGGATCGCCGCCGACGCGGACCGGTTCGCCCAGGTACCCGGCGTGATCACCCCGCTGCCGCCACCGGTGCCCAGCGGGGACGGCCAGGCGGTCCAGCTCATCGTCCCGCTCGACTCCAGCGGTGACGGCGGCGACCGGATCCACCGGGCCGTCGACGCCATGCGGGGGATCACCGGGCCGGGCGCCGACGGACTGCTCGTCGAGGTCGCCGGACCGGCCGGACTCCTCGCCGACCTGGTCGCCGTCTTCTCCTCGATCGACGGGCCGCTCCTGCTGGTCACCCTCGTCGTGGTGCTGGTGATCCTGCTCATCGTCTACCGCAGCCCGGTGCTCTGGATCTTCCCGCTGCTGGCCGCCGGGGTGTCGTACATCGTCGCCACGCTGCTCGTCTACGTCCTCGCCGACAACGACGTGATCAAACTCAACGGGCAGGCGCAGGGCATCCTCACCGTCCTCGTCTTCGGCGCCGGCACCGACTACGCCCTGCTGCTCATCGCCCGCTACCGGGAGGAACTGCACCACCACCCCCGTACGATCGACGCCATGATCGCCGCCTGGCGCGGCGCCGGACCGGCCATCTTCGCCTCCGGGACCACGGTCATCGCCGGCCTGCTCTGCCTGCTCCTGTCCGACCTCAACTCCAACCGGGCCCTCGGCCCGGTCACCGCCGTCGGCGTCGGCGTCACCCTCGTGGTCATGCTGACCTTCCTGCCGGCGATGCTGCTGCTCGGCGGCAGGTGGGCATTCTGGCCCCGGGTACCGCACGCCGGCACCACCGACCGCTCCGGCGGCCTGTGGCGGGCCATCGGCCGGTTCATCGGCCGCCGCGCCCGATGGGTCTGGCCGATCACCGCCGCCGGGCTCGTCGCGCTCGCCGCCGGCCTGACCCAACTCGGCGGCACCACCCTCGGCCAGGCCGACCTGTTCACCGAACAGACCGACTCCGTCGACGGGCAGCGCATCATCGACCGGCACTTCCCCGGCGGGCTGGGCAGCCCCGCGACGATCTTCGTCGCCGCCGACACCGCCGACCGGGTCGCCGAGGTCGCCCGAGCCGTCCCCGGCGTGGCCCAGGTACAGCCCCTGACCGTCGCGCCCGGCGCCGGCGGCCAGGCCGACCCGTCCGCCGGTGCGTCGGCCCCACCCAGGGTCGTCGACGGCCGGATCCAACTCGAGGCGACCCTGACCGAGGAGGCCGACAGCCTGGCGGCGCGGGACACCGTACGGCGGTTGCGGGTCGCCGTACACGCCGTTCCCGGCGCAGGGGCGGTGGTCGGCGGGTTCACCGCGATCAACATCGACACCAGCGACGCCGCCGACCGGGACCAGAACGTCATCATCCCCACCGTCCTCGGGGTGATCGCCGTGATCCTGGCCCTCCTGCTCCGCTCCCTGCTCGCCCCGCTGCTGCTCATCGTCACCGTGGTGCTGTCCTTCGCGGCCACCCTGGGACTCTGCGCGGTCCTGTTCACCCACGGCTTCGACTTCCCCGGCGTGGACGCCTCGTTCCCGCTGTTCGCCTTCGTCTTCCTGGTCGCCCTCGGCGTCGACTACAACATCTTCCTGATGAGCCGCGTACGTGAGGAGTCCGCCAAGTACGGCACCCGACCCGGCGTACTGCGCGGACTCTGCGTCACCGGCGGGGTGATCACGTCGGCCGGGTTCGTACTGGCGGCGACGTTCTCGGCGCTCGCCGTACTCCCGTTGGTGATCCTGGTGGAACTCGGCCTGGCGGTCGCCCTCGGTGTCCTCATCGACACCATCGTGGTCCGATCCCTGCTGGTCCCGGCGCTGGCCTACCACATCGGACCGGCGATCTGGTGGCCCAGCAAGCTGCAGCGGGTGGACCCGGGCGAGCCGCCCGAGGACCCTGACTACCATGCCCGCCATGCCCGCTGAAACCGACGTGGTGATCGTCGGAGGAGGACTCGCCGGACTCGCCGCCGCCCGCCGACTGCACCGGGCCGGCGTGCCCTGGCTGCTCGTCGAGGCCGCCGACCGGCTCGGCGGCCGGATCGCCACCGACCGGGTCGACGGCTACCTGCTCGACCGGGGCTTCCAGGTGCTGAACACCGCCTACCCCCGGCTCGGCACCCTGCTGGACGTCGACACCCTGAAACTCGGGTACTTCAGCTCCGGGGTCCTCGTCCGCCGCAACGGACACCTGCACCGGCTCGCCAACCCGCTGCGCGACCCGATCGCCGCACCGCTGTCGGCGTCGGCCGACGTCGGCACCTTCACCGACCGGCTCCGGCTGGCCGCGCTCGCCACCACCTGCGCCGCCACGCCCGTGCACCGGCTGCTCGACGCCCCCGAGGTCACCACCGAACAGGCCCTGCACCGGGCCGGGCTCTCCGACCGGATCATCGAGGAACTCCTCCGGCCGTTCCTGTCCGGCGTACTCGCCGACCCGGCCCTGGAGACCTCCAGCCACGTCAGCGCCCTGATCGCCCGATCCTTCGTCCGGGGCAGAATCGGCGTACCGGCGGGCGGGATGGGTGACCTGCCGGCGGCGATCGCCGCACCGCTGCCCCGTACCCTGCTGCGCCTCGGCACCCCGGTCAGCGCTGTCGGACCCGGCCTGGTCCGTACCCCCGCGGGCGACATCCGCTGCCGGGCCGTCCTGGTCGCCGTCGATCCGGGTACGGCAACCGCGCTGCTACCCGCCCTCGGCCCCGTACGCACCCGCGCCCTCACCACCTACTACCACTCGGTGGACCGGGCACCACTGGACGAGCCGATCCTGCTGCTCGACGGCGACCGGCGCGAACTCGTGGCGAACACCGTCGTGATCAGTCGCGCCGCACCCACCTACGCCCCACCCGGCCGGCACCTGGTGAGCAGCTCCGTGGCCGGGCCGAACCCGCCACCCGAGCCTCTGGTCCGGGCCGAACTCGGTCGGCTCTACGGCTGCCGGACCGACGACTGGGAACACCTGACCACGATCACACTGCCGGCCGCACTGCCGGCGGCCCCGCCGAACCAGGGCCGGCTGCGGCGGCCGGTCGACCTGGGGGAGGGTGTGTTCGTGGCCGGTGACCACCGGGACAGCCCGTCGATCCAGGGCGCCCTGGCCAGCGGCTGGCGGGCCGGTGCGGCGGTCGTACGCCACCTGACACCGGCGGTCTGAGCCGTCCGTACGGTGTCGGTCGGCGCTGTTATTCTCGCGGTGCCGGCCTGTTCGGGGGTCGCGACGGGTAGTTGCTTCGTACCCGTCAGCGGTCGGCGGACGCGCAGGCACGCGGGTTACCATTCCCGCACCACAAGGGGTGGTAGCTCAGCAGGTTAGAGCAGGGGACTCATAATCCCTCGGTCGCGGGTTCGAGTCCCGCCCGCCCCACCTATGCCCCTGACCTGTCAGTTCTTGTTGTCGTGCGATCAAGATGCGAACCGCGCCCGGGGCCAACGGCCGACTGGGCTGCTGGACTGGTCGCCGCCGTTATAGCATCGTCGCTATGACCTGGGGTATTGTCGAATTGGAGCCGGAGGTCGAGAAGTGGCTGGCGGACCTTCCGACGGTGCTGTTCGCCCGGGCGGCGTTCTACGTGGATCTGTTGGCGGAGCAGGGCCCGTTACTGGGTGAGCCGTACACGAAGCAGCTTGATGGCAAGTTGCGTGAGCTGCGGTTCTACCTGGAGCGACAGGCAGTGAGGATCACTTACTGGGTCGCGTCCGACCGGCGAATCATCCTGCTTACGGTGTTTTACAAGACGCGCATGCGGGATGAGCGGGAGGTCGAGCGCGCGCGCCGGGCGTTTGCCCGGTGTGTCGAGGAGGCGCACCGCGTCGAAGAGGAGAGGGGCTAGGTCGTGGGTGAACGGGCAGACTGGGCCAGCATGCGGGACCGGCGTATGGCCGAGCCGGGAGCCGCGGAGGCGTACGACGCGACACGGTTGGCGTTCGAGCTTGGCCGTGCGGTTCGGGAGCTTCGCGAGCGACGGGGTTGGAGTCAGTCGCAGCTCGCCCAGGCATCGGGGATGACACAGTCGGCTGTCGCTCGGTTCGAGGCGGGCGGCACCGTGCCGACCCTGCCGGTGCTGGAGCGGTTGGCGGCGGCGTTGGACGTAGGCCTCAACGTCAGTTTCGGGCCCCGTAACGCTGCGGCTTGAGTCGTTGGCGACGCGCCCGGTCGGCAGTTGTCCTGGATCTCCCCCGGTGGTTCGGCTTCGGGAACGGATGTGACCGATCCGGTGTCCCAACCAGTCATCACAGATTGGAGCCCACCAGACCACGGGAGTGAACGATGGACCAGAACCTGCGACTGCTGTTCGACCGCGCCTTGGCTGACGAGCCCGAACCGCCGGGTGACCTCGCCGGCCGGGCCATGGCCACCGGTACCGGTCTGCGTCGCCGCCGACTGCGGGTGATGGCAGCGGGTATGGCGGGTGTGGCGGCCATCGCCGCCTTGGGGGTGGTGAACGTGACCGCATCGCCGGAACGGTCGGCACCACCGACGCCGGTGCCAGCGGGGTTCGGGATGCTGATGAACCCGGTGTGCGAATCGCCGGTTCGGGACACGGCAACCGATGTTTCGATCTTCCTGACCGTAGACATCACCGATCAACAGCGCACCGCGGTGCACCGGATACTGGATGCGGATCCGACGGTTCGAACCCTGACCTTCCAGAGCCGCGAGGAGGCGCTGGCCAGGTACCGGAAGACATTCGAGGACGTGCCGGAGCTCGTCGCCGCCGTCGAAGCCAGCCAGCTTCCGGAGTCGTTCCGGATCAAGCTGACCGAACGGTCGCGGTACGCCAGCCTGGCGTCCCGTGTCGAGCGCGAGCCCGGGGTCGACGAGGTCATCGGCAGCGCGTGCCCCGTCGGCACGAGCGTCTCGACGGCCGACTGATGGCAGACACGTGGAACCCTCCCGTCGAGGGGGCGCCCCGGGACACCCGGCAGGGTCTGATGACCCGGTGGGGCACGGCTCGGCGGCGCGAGCAGACCGCCCGGCAGGCGGAGTTCACGGCGTTCGTCGTGAGTACGTCGCCGAGGCTGCGGCGTACCGCCTATCTGATGTGCCGCGACTGGCACCTCGCACAGGACCTGACCCAGATCACCTTCGCGAAGATGTACGCGACCTGGGGCAGGATCCGGCACACCACGAATCTGGAGGCGTACAGCCGCCGTGTCCTGATGAACGCCGTCTTCGACCAGAAGAAGCGGCGTAGCGACTCCGAACTGGTACTCGCCGAGCTACCCGAGGCGCCGAACCAGTGGCATCACGACACCGCCGAACTGCATGTCGCCCTGCTACGGGCGCTGGCTACCCTGCCCATTCGCGACCAGGCCATCGTGGTGCTCCGGCACTGGGAGGATCAGAGCGTCGAAGCCGTGGCCAGCATCCTCGACGTGTCCGTGTCGGTGGTCAAGACACAGAATTCCCGTGCGCTGGCCAGGCTGCGGGCGTTGCTCGGTGAGGACTTCGTACGCATCTGACAGCACGTGGCGGGCTCGCCCGCCGTGGTGGCCACGGTTCAGCCCTGCTCGCCGTCGGGGCGCAACTGTCGTTGGGCGATCAGACCCGCCACGGCGGCGAGTACGCCACCGCCGAGGATCACCGGCCGGGTGCCGTCGACAAGGAAGGCGGCGCTGCCGATGCTCACGTGTCGCTGGCCGATGACCGTCACCAGAAGCGGCGTCAGGACCACCGAACACCCCAGGACGACCTTCAGCATCGACTGGTAGAGCGCGTTGACCCGGCCACGCATCGAGTCCTCCACCCGGATGCCGATGATGGTGACACCGGTCAGGAACGCGGCCCCGGCGCAGGCACCCGTCAGCACCACGGCCGGTAACGCGACCGCAAGGTGTGGGGAGAGCGCCACCAGGACGAGCGCGCCCCCGGCGGCGACGATCGCGAGGCCGAACAGCCTTTCGTGCGACAGGCGGCGGGCCAGCCCGGGTGCCCCGAGGATGCCGACCACCAGTCCGAGAAACGCGGCGAGCAGCAGCAGCCCGAAGGCGGCCTGGCCACCGAGCAGGCTCAGCGCGTACGGCTGGGCCGAACCGACCACGGCGCCGGCGGCGGCGAGCGCGCCCATCATGCCGACCAGCAGGCCCCGGACGACCGGGGTGCCGCGCAGGTAGCCGACGCTGTCGCGCAGCATGGCGCCCAGACCTGGACCGGGTGCGGGGGCGGGGTCGGTACCGGTCACGATCCGGAGCGGATCGCCGTTGTGCCGGCCGTGATCCGTCGACGGGACGGATCCCGACAACTCGGGCAGGAGAGTGGCGATCGAGGTGGCGCTGGCCAGGTAGAACAGGGCCGCGACGACGATGGCGAGCCGGGTCAGCCCGTTCATGCCGATCACGTCGGAGGGCAGGCCGAAGACGGTGCCGGCCCCGGTGATCAGGGTGAACAGACCACCGCCGACCAGAATCGTGACGCCGTACGTCATGACCAGGCCGAGCTGGGCCGCCGGGGCGAGCTGCTCCGGACGCCGCAAAAGGCGGGGCAGCGACGCATCCTTCGACGGGATCCACATGGTCGTCGCCACCTGGACGAGGAAGCCGCCGACCAGGATCCACCAGTACGTGTTCACCACGGCGATCGACAGGAGGAGCGCGCAACGGGCCAGATCGGCGACGGCCATGACCGTACGCCGATCGAACCGGTCCGCGACCAGCCCGGCGATCGGCGCGAACAGCAGACCGGGCAGCAGGTTCGCGAACAGCACACCGCTGAATGCGAAGTTCACCCCGGCGGCGCTGGTGGCCAGGGTGCTGGCCAGCGCGGCGAGCCCGGACAGAGCCAGCCAGTCCCCCGAACTGCACAGACCGGTGACGATCAACAGCCGGCGGAACGCCCGCAGCGCCAGGACCTCCCGGACGGAGGCCGGCGCGGGCGCGTCAACTTGCCCCGAGGTGTCCGTATCCCCAGCTACAGGGCCCTGCTCAGCGCTAATCGGCACCTGCGCACGTTAGACCGGCGGGGTTCGTAGAGCAAAGATCCCCGCACGTGTGCGCCCCCGCCGTCTCGTCGACAGGTGGGGGCGCACACTGCCGGTCAGCCTTCGGTGATGGTGAAGACCAGCGGTCCGCCGGGCACCGGCTCGCTGGCGGGGTCGCCGAGCACGTCGTAGCTGGTGGTGTGCTCGGCCACGTCGGTCAGGGTGAAGCCGATCCTGTACTCGCCGACACCGAGGCCGTACCAGCCCAGATAGAGGTAGTCGGTGAGGGTGCCGTCCTCGGCCTGATCTCCACTGCCCCACGACTGGTAGACGACGTTGCCGTCAGCGTCGTAGACATAGGTGGTGGCGATACGGGCCGGCGCGATCTTCAGCGCGGCGGAGACCGTGAGCTCGACCGGCGGCATGTTGCTCAGCTCACTGGCCGGCGCCGTCGTCGGGTTGAGGGTCGCGGCCAGGGCCGTGGGGGGTTCGGTGCTCGCCACGCGGGTGATGCTGACCTGCGGGTCGGGGGCGCCGAACATCGAGCCGTACAGCGCCGCATTGCCGGCCCCGTCGACGATCGTGACACCGGTCAGTGAGCATTGCGCGGTGCCGGTGCTGACCCGTACGGCGACGGCGACGCGACCGTCCGGCTTGGTGACCGGCTCGGCCAACTGCCCGCAGCCGGCCTCGAACCAGAAGCGGAGGGACGCCACACCACGATGTGCGCCGGTGACTGCCATGGAGAGCTCGACGACCGCGTCAGCGCGCCAGTTGTCGACCTCGCCGGGGGAGACGACGAAGTCGCTCGCCTGCAACGTCGAGTTGGACGTCACGGTGATCGACGGCACCGTGGGGTTCTGGTAGGTCGTACGAACGCCGGCGTTGTTGAACAACACGAGCTGCGTGAGCCGCCAGTTGCCGGGGTTGGCACCGGACGGGAGCGTCACCGGGACGGTGCACGCCACGCGGTTGGCTTCTTCGCCGCCGCCGGCGTACGCACCGCCGCAGGTGATGGCACCCGAGTTGTCGGGCTCCCGCTCCCAGGTGAACGGCGTCGTCACGCTCTGGCCGCCCGGGCCGGCGACCTTGAGCGTGCCCTTCCAGAAACCGGCGCCGTAGTCCTGGACAGTGAGGTCGTAGGGGTAGGCGACCGGCTCGTCGCCGACGTAGAGGAAAGGCTCGCGGTTGGCCAACCGGATCTCCTCGATCGTGGGGCCGGACGCGTCGACCAGGGTCTGGGCCGCGAACCGGGAGCCGGGGAGCGCCTGCAGCTTGGCGCCGGATACGGTCGCCTCCCGCTCGCCGGCCACGATGGTGACCTTGGTGACCTCCCAGGTGGTGGACGCCGCGTCGGAGTAACGCGGCACCCGGAAGTCGTAGGCGTAGGTCGACTCCTGAGGCGTGCCGGAGACGAAGGCGGCGTCCTCCCAGATCGAGTCGAAGACGTAGTTCGCGATGCGCTCGTGGCCAACCAGCTCGCCGGTCACCGTGCTGCGCGTGCGGAGGGTGACCACACCCCGGACCGTCTCGGCGTCGGGATCGGTGTTGGTGACGGTGAACGTGAGCCGGTTGGACACGGAACCCTGGGTCGCGTCGATGGTGGACTGCGCGAAGGAGAGCGCGGACAGCGTCAGTCGTGGGGTGGCGGCGTGTGCCGCCGCGCTGCCGAGGACCGTGGTGGAGGCGGCCAGGGCGAGCGTCAACGTCCCGCGGAGGAATCCGCGAGCGAGAGATCGGGACATGGATGGATTGATATCACCTGCGTGCGCTTTTGGATGGCCCAGGTGAGCAAGCTCGGACAGAGCGGAACAGGCGGGGCGAGCCGAGTGGAAACCACCGACCCGCCCCACCTCTGATCAGCCCTCGGTGATCGTGAGGACCACCGGACCGCCCGGCAGCGTCTGGCTGGTCGGGACGTCCAACATGTTCCAGTAGCTGCGGAGGCCGGAGGCGTCGTGCAGCCTGAAGCCGACCGTG
This sequence comes from Micromonospora sp. NBC_01796, assembly GCF_035917455.1. Classification (NCBI taxonomy): domain Bacteria; kingdom Bacillati; phylum Actinomycetota; class Actinomycetes; order Micromonosporales; family Micromonosporaceae; genus Micromonospora; species Micromonospora sp. NBC_01796. Next base: position 4,710,124 of record NZ_CP109078.1, read on the forward strand.
TACTCGCCAGCTTCCAGACCCCAGTAGCCGAGCGACAGGTCGTACGTGAGTGAGCCGTCGGGCGCCTGGCCCCCGGATCCGGTCGTCTGGAAGACGATGACGCCGTCCGCGTCGTACACGTAGACGGGCATGCTGGTGACGGGCGCCACCTTCACCTCGGCCTGCACCGTGAGCCTGATGGACCGGTTGGAGAGCTGGCTCAACGGGATCGATGCGGGGTCGAGTGCCGCACTGAGTGCCGTCGGCGGGTCGACGCTCGGCACCTGGTCGATCGAGATCTGCGGGTCCGGTGCCGATACGTCGGAACCGTAGAGCGCGAGATTGCCGGAGCCGTCCCGGACGGCGAGCGCGGTCACGTCGCAGCCGCGTGCACGGCTGGGCACCCGTACCCGGACGGCAAGCCGGCCGTCGGCCTTGGTGTACGGCTGCCCCTCCGGCGAGCACCCGCCACGGAAGGTGACGTCGAGCTGGGATATGCCGCGGGTGGCGCCGGTGACCGCCATCGAGAGTTCGGCGGTCACGTCGGCGCGCCAGTTGTCGACCGGGTTCGGTGACACGACGAAGTCGGTGGCCTGCAGGGTCGAGTTGGACGTCACGACCATCGACGGCCCGGCCGGGTTCTTGTAGGTGGCGCGACCGCCCGTGTTGTTGATCAGGATGATCTGGGCGACCCGCCAGCTTCCCGGAGCCGTGCCCGGCGGGAAGTTCATCTCCATCGCGCACGGCACGTAGTTGCCGTCGGCGTCGCCGCTGCCCGCCAGGCCACACCGGAAACCGGTGCTGTACTCGTCGCGCCCCCAGGTGATCTGGGTGCTGATGCTCTGACCGCCGGGGCCCACCAGCTTGATCGAGCCCTTCCAGAATCCGGACTGGTAGTCGTTGATCGTCAGGTCGAGCGCGAAGTAGGACGGCTCGTCCCCCACATAGAAGTGCGGGGCACGCCCGTTGTGGAGCGCGAGAAAGCCGAACGTCGGCGCGGACGAGTCGGTGAGCGTGTTCACGGTGAAGCGGTAGCCCGGGAAGGTGCTCAGCCTGGCGGCGCCGACCGTCGCCGAAATATCGTCGCCCTGGAGGGTGACCTTGGTGACCTCCCAGGTCGCCGTGGCCGCGTCGGAGTAAGGCCGCACCGGCATCTCGTAGGCGAACGTCGCCTCCCGGGGCGTGCCCGAGACCAGTTCCATCTCGCCCCAGTGGTAGTTGTAGTCGAAGCGCGCCACACGGTCGTGACCCAGCAACTCGCCCGTCACCGAACTGCGCATGCGCAGCGTCAGCGTGCCCGCGAGGTTCTGCGCGTCGGGTTCGGTGTTGGTGACGGTGAACGTGAGCCGGTTGGACACGGAACCCTGGGTCGCGTCGATGGTGGACTGCGCGAAGGAGAGCGCGGACAGCGTCAGTCGTGGGGTGGCGGCGTGTGCCGCCGCGCTGCCGAGGACCGTGGTGGAGGCGGCCAGGGCGAGCGTCAACGTCCCGCGGAGGAATCCGCGAGCGAGAGATCGGGACATGGATGGATTGATATCACCTGCGTGCGCTTTTGGATGGCCCAGGTGAGCAAGCTCGGACAGAGCGGAACAGGCGGGGCGAGATCGCGGTAACCGCAGGCGGTCGAGATCCCGTGAAAATTCCCTCCGGCACAGCGTCGGATCCGGGACGGGTCATTCGTGGAACAGGCGAAGGCGGTCGGAGAGGCCGTCGGGACAAGGAGTCATGGGATGACGAAGTATCTGATCTCGTTCAATGACGGCGCGATGGACCACATCCCCGCCGAGGACATGCCCGACGTGGGCAAGACCTCGCACGCGGTGATCCAGGAGGCCGTGAGCGCCGGCGTGTTCGTGTTCGGCGCCGGACTCGAACGCCAGCAGGCGAGCATCGTGGCCACGGACGGAATGGTCACCGACGGCCCCTACCCGGAGACCAAGGAGGTCATCGGCGGGTTCGTGGTGCTCGACGTGGCCTCACGTGCGGAGGCGCTGGCGTGGGCTGCCAAGATCGCCGCCAGTTGCCGCTGCGCGCAGGAGGTCCGGGAGCTCATGCCCGACCCCGAAACGGACGCGATGCTCCGCGAGGCCGCCGGTCGGGGGTGACATCCCGACGATTGCGGCAATCCCGGGGATCGGGCTGAGGCGAGGCCCGGTCCCCGGGCCTTGGAGCGATCACGCGCCCAGTGGCGGTGAGGATCTACTCGTGGCCCGTACCCGGTTGGGTGGTGTTGTTCGAGGGTGTTTCGGGTTTGGTGTGGAGGACTTCGCGGGCCTGTTCCGCGGCGCGGGTGATGCTCTCGCTGATGAAGTCGAGGAAACGGGCGATGTTCTCCAGGCGGGCGGCGGCGGGGGTGTGGGGGCCGAGGATGGTCACGCCCTGGCGCGCGGTCTCGACGAGCTGGTCGTTGGATCGAGCGCCGGCGATCGTCGCCTGGTAGAAGAGCTCGTCGTCGACCACGTAGCGGTCGCGGCGGCGTTCGTCACGCTCTCGGCGGACGAGGCTCTGGCTCTCCAGGAAAGTGATCGCCTTCGAGATGGACGCCGGGCTGACCTGGATGCGCTGGGCGAGTTGGGACGCGGTGAGGCTGCCCGCGTCCGTGGTGAACAGGCAGGTCAGCACCCGGGCTGACATCTTGGTCAGGCCCGAGGCCATCAGGACGGTGGTAAGTCTCTCCTCGTAGTCGGCCACGGCGTCGGCGTCACGTCCGTGTGGCTGCGGGACCGACTCCGCCCCCGGGGAGGAGGCGGGCCTGCGTCGGTGGGCGCGGCGTTCGGTGGCGCGGTGGGCCAGGTCGGCGCGGTAGGCGTTGGGGCCGCCGTTGCGCATCACCTCGCGCGTGATCGTCGAGGTCGGACGATCGAGGCGTCGGGCGATCTCGGCGTACGGGAGGCTGTCGGTCAGCCCCAGCGCGATCTGCTGGCGTTCCTGCTGGGTGAGCCTGCCTCCCGGCATCGCGATCTCCTTGTTGGTCCTTCTCCGATGGCCTTCGAACTATAGCGTTCACTTCTTACCCATTGCAATGATCGGGGTGGCGCTCGTTGCATTGATTTCACGGTCGTTGCAACACTTTCTCCTCGTTTACCTGTAGAAACACGGCTCCAATGCAACAGGCATGTTGCCGGGTTTTGGAAAGCAACGTAGCGTTTCCGGTGTCAGAAACAACGAACGAGCACGGGAGAGCACGATGCAGAAGTTCGACACCCCCGCCCCGATCGCCACCGTCCTGAACATCCCCGCCGGACGCGTCCAGTTCATCGCCGCGGACCGCGCCGACACCACCGTCGAGGTACGGCCCGCCGACCCCGCCAAGAGCCGCGACATCAAGGCCGCCGAACAGACCACCGTCACCTACACCGACGGCGTCCTGCGGATCACCACCTCGACCCCCGACAACCGGCTCCTCGGCCCGTCCGGGTCCCTGGAGGTCACCGTCCAGTTGCCCACCGACTCCCGGATCGAGGCCAAGGCCGCCAGCGCCGAGCTGCGCGGCGTCGGACGCCTCGGCGACGTGACCTTCGAGGGCGCGTACCGCCAGATCAAGATTGACGAGGCCGGGAGCCTCCGCCTCACCGCGATCGACGGCGACGTCGAGGTCGGCCGGCTCAACGGGCCCGCGGAGATCAGCACCGACAGGGGCGACATCCGGATCGCCGAGGCCGTACGCGGGTCGGTTGTGCTCCGTACCCAGTCCGGCAACATCTCGGTCGGCGTGGCCGCCGGCGTCTCGGCGGCCCTGGATGCCGGCACCGGCCACGGCCGGGTCAGCAACGCGCTCAAGAACAACGGCGCCACCGAACTCGACATCCACGCCACCACCTCCCACGGCGACATCACCGCCCGCAGCCTCTGAACCAGCGCCACCAGGACCACCCGGCCGGGCCCACCGCGAGCGAGGTCCGGCCGGTCGCCGCCGACAACGCGGCAGTCCGCCCGAGGCGCCCGCAGGCCCACCCGCAAGGCCCGAAAAAGTCGTACGAGACAGCCAACCCGACAAGGCGGAGAAGATGACGAAGAACAGCACCTCCTCGACCGGTTCGACGTGGACCGGCGTGCTCCCGGTGGAAGACACGGCCCTGGCCGTCACCGACACCGGCGGTCCCGGTATCCCGGTCGTCTACCTCAACGGCCAGTTCGCCACCCAGGGGTACTGGCGGCGGGTCGTCGCCGAACTCGGTACGGGGTGGCGGCACATCACCTACGACGAGCGGGCACGGGGCAAATCCAGGCGTTCGGCGGACTACTCCTTCGAGGCGGCCGTCCGGGACGTCGACGCGGTTCTCGCGGCCAGGAAAGTGGACCGGGCGCTGGTGGTCGGCTGGTCCTACGGGGCCGTCGTCGGGGCGCACTGGGCCAGCCGGAACCCGGAGCGTGCCCTGGGCGCGGTCCTGGTCGACGGTGCGTTCCCGCACGACTGGCTCGACGACGCCATGGAGCAGCGGATCCGGAAGCTGTTCCGGCGGATGAGCTGGTTCCTCCCGCTGCTGCGCCCGACCGGCCTGGCGCCGAGGATGACCGCCGAACAGCAGGCGAACAGCAACATCGAGCTCGGCAGGCTGTCCCGCGAACGCGAACTCGGCCCGGTGCTGGACAGCATCACCGTCCCGGTCCGGTACGTGGTCGCCTCCGGGACCTCCTTCGGGAGCCGCGGTGGCGAGCAGGAACGGATACGTACCAGCCTCGACGCGGTGACCGTCCGCAACCCGAACATCCGGATCGGCGCGAAGGTGGACAGCAACCACGGTGCGATCCTCAAAAAGGACTTCCCGGCCATCGCCGAGGCCGTACGCGAGGTCGCCGCCCTCGACCACGGAAAGCGGTGACCACTCGCGCCGACTGGCGAGAGGCGTCACAGTGGAGTGATCGACCCGTGACGGAAGGGCATGTGGTGACCGATCAAACGGCGAGTGTGTCGGAGATCTACGCCGATCTCGCATCCGGGGAGCAGCCCGGCGGGGCAGCGGGCAGGATCGTGGCGGCGAACGAGCGGACCCGCGACCTTGCGCGGGCGAACCGCGCCTGGTTGGAACGGGTGGTTCGTCACCTGATCGCGCAGGGCGTACGGCAGTTCGTGGACGTCGGGTCCGCGGCGATCGCGGGCGAGGGCAGTGTCCACGCCATCGCCGCGTCGATCGTCGCGGACACCCGGGTGGTGTACGTGGACATCGACCCCGAGGCCGTGGCGCAGTTGACGGACGCGTTGCGCGGTGACGAGCGGGCAGTGGCTCTGGAGGGCGACCTGACGCAGACGGCGGAGCTGCTGCGCCGGGTGGAGGGGACCGGTCTGATCGACCCGAACGAGCCGGTCGGCCTGCTGCTCGCCGCGGTGCTGCACTTCGTGCTCGACGACGAGGCTGCCGATCGGGCGCTCGCGACGACGCGGGAGTGGCTGCCGTCGGGCAGTTACCTGGCGATCTCCCACGGGGCGACGGAGTCGTTCACCCCCGAGGAGGTGGAAAAGCTACGGGCGGCGTACGCGAAGACGGCCGCGATCCGGTCCACCGCACGGACCCGCGAGCAGGTCGCCGCGTACCTCGGTGACTTCGAGTTGGTGCCGCCGGGCGTGGTGTTCGTCAGCCAGTGGAGGCCCGAGCTGGTTCCGGCGGGGCCGTCGTTCGAGCGCCCGGAACGGTCCGGGTTGCATGCCGCGGTAGGGCGCAAGGCATAACAACAAAGGCTTCACGTCTTACCGTGGCAGGGTGACCCCACCCCGAGTGGCACCGCCGCCGGAGATCAGCCGCCGGTTGACGTTCCTGCTCGCGGTGGCGGCGGGAGTAGCCGTCGGCAACCTGTACTGGGCGCAGCCCCTGCTCGGCTTCATCGCGGGCGACCTGCGGGTGGCGACAACGACGGCCGGATGGCTGGTCACCGTGACCCAGATCGGGTACGCCGTCGGCATCCTGCTGCTCGTGCCGCTCGGTGACGTACTGGACCGCCGCCGGTTCGTCCCGGTGATGCTGCTGGCCTCGGCCGTCGCGCTGCTGCTGTGCGCGCTGGCGCCGTCGATCGGACTGCTCCTGCTCGCGTTCGGTCTGCTCGGTGTGTCGACTATCTCCGGGCAGGTCCTCACACCGCTCGCCGGGGACCTGGCCGGTGACGCCCAGCGTGGTCGGGTCGTCGCCGCCATCGGGTCCGGGACCCTCACCGGGATCCTGGTCTCCCGTACGGTCAGCGGGTTCGTCGCCGGTGCCGCGGGTTGGCGTACGATTTTCGCCCTCGCCGCGGTTGTCGCCGTCGTGCTCGCGGTGGTCCTGTACCGCGCGATCCCGCCGCTGGCGCCCCGAACGCGGGTGTCGTACCCGGCGCTCATCGTCTCGGTCGGCGCGGTGGTCGGACGCGAGCGGGCGGTCCGGTGGACGCTGGTCCTCGCCGCCACCGGGTTCGCCGCGTTCACGTTGCTCTGGACGGCGCTGACGTTCCTGCTCACCGGCCCACCGTTCCGGTACCCGGTGTCGGTGATCGGGCTGTTCGGGTTGGCGGGCTTCGCCGCCGTCCTCGCAGTCCGGTACGCCGGCCGGCTGCACGACCGCGGCTGGTCGCTTCCGGCCACCGGTGCGGCGTGGACGCTGGCCCTCGGCGCCTTTGTCGTCGCGGTGTTCGCCGGCCGGTCGGTTGTACTGGTCGTCATCGTCGTTGTCGTGATCGATGTGGCCCTCCAGGGGCAGGCCCTGCTCAACCGGGCGCGGCTGCTGGCCATGTCCGACGAGGCCCGCAGCCGGCTCAACACGGCGCTGAGCACCGGCAACTTCATCGGCGGTGCCATCGGCTCCGCCGCCGCGACCGCGCTGTGGTCCGTGGGTGGCTGGACGGCGGTCTCGATCGCGGGAGCGGTGCTCTGCTGCTTCGCGCTCGTCGTGTGGGCGCTGGGACGTCGGGGCCCACTCGTGGCCCGGCCCGCCGTCTCTGCAGGTTCGCGATGATCCGTGGCGTCTACACCGGATATCGGTGCTCCTCGTCTAGGGTGGTGCGGGCTCACCGGCCCGGTCCGCTTCCGTACTCGCACCACGCAGAGGAATGGCCACGATGGCGAACCCTGTCGAGCAGCGGCCCGACGGCCCTGACGGTAGGCCCTCGTACGGCGACGTTCCCGACCTGGTCAGCGCGGCGGAGGCTGCGGAATCCGCTCCCCGCCTGCCGACCAGGGTTCCCTTCTCCGGACCGCACCCCGGCACCGCGAACCCGGACTGGCCGCAGACCGACGTCCCACCCCGCAGGCAGGTCGCGCCGCGCCGGAAGACCCCGGCCGCCTGGCACCTCCGGGGCGCGTTCGTTCCCCGCGAACCGGGCGCCGCGGGCGACGTACCCGTTGCCGACGCCGCCCTCGGCGGCGCCGGCACGGCACGGACCGAGCCAGACCCTTCGGCGGTGCCGCACCCGGACGCACCGGTGACCACGGGACGGAACCGAAAATTCCGGGTACGGATGCTTTCCGGCAGCGCCGTGGCCGCACTTCTCGTCGCCGGATCCCTGTGGTGGTGGGACACCCGCGTCACGATCGATCCGGCGTCGGCGACGTCACCGGAGGGTGGGACCGCGACGATGCCGGTCACCGCACCGGTGACCGGGGCAGCCTCCGCCGGCAGTGACGGGGCCTCCGCCGGCCCGGTCGATCCCGTCGCGCCGTCACCGACCCCGTCGCCGCGACCGGCCAACGAAACGCCACCGCCGTCATCCCCGCCCGCGTCGCCGGCCCCGCCGAAAGCGTCCGTGAACACCGCCGGCCGCAATCTCGCGCTGAACGGTGCGGTCACCGCCTCCAGCGTCGAACGCTCGGGGTGGGCCGCGCCTAACGCGGTCGACGGAGACCCGACAACCCGTTGGAGCAGCGGTTTCAGCGATCCGCAGTGGCTGCGGGTGGATCTCGGTGCCCGGTGGCAGATCAGCGAAATCCGGCTGACCTGGGAGAACGCGCATGCCACGACGTACCGGGTGGAGCTGTCCACCGACGGTACGACGTGGAAGTCGGTCTACAGCACCACCAGCGGCCGGGGCGGTGACGTTGTCGTCGAGGTCGCGCAGTTCCCCGCCCGGTTCGTGCGCGTGTACGGCACCAAGCGCTCGACCGACTACGGCTACTCCCTGCTCGAACTCGACGTCCGCTGACCCACCTTTGCGGACGGCTACTCCTCGGGTCCCTGCACGGTGGTGCGGGCGCGGACCAACACCTCCTCGGCGGTGAGTGGACTGCGCGGGTGGTGGCTCAGCGAGAGCGGGGTCCTGATCTTCCTGGGGGCGGCGCCCTCGGCGGCGAGGTAGAACTCGCCGACGGTCAGTCGGGAGATGTCCGGTACGTCGCCGCCCTTGGCCTTCGCCATCTCGCGTGCCGCCTCGATCTGGATCGGGCTGTTCATCAGGCCGTACACCTGTGTGGCGGCGTTGCCGGGGATCCGGTTGTGCAGGCCCTTCGGCGCCTGGGTGGCGAAGATCAGCCCTAGGCCGTACTTGCGGGCCTGGGCGGCCAGCGCCAGGGTGCTCTGGGTGCAGGCCGTCATCGCGCCCGAGGGGGCGAACGTCTGCGCCTCGTCCATGATCATCAGCCCGAGCAGGGGCCGGTCACCGGCCGGGTTCTTCTTGATCCAGGCGAAGAGCGCCATCTGGAGCTGGTTGACGAAGCTCTGACGGGCATCGTCGGACTGCAACCCGACCATGCTGATCACGGAAATCCGAGCCCGCTTGCCCGGCGCGGGAGTGAGCAGGAGACCGGGATCCATCGGGGTGCCCGCGCCGCCGAACAGTGGGTCGTTGACCATGGCCGCGGTCAGGGTCTGGGCAAGCCCGAGGCCGATCTTCTCGGCGTCGTCGAGATCGATCGTGCCGTCCGGCAGGTCGGTCAGGGTGTCGATGAGGCCCTTCAGCCGGGTGCCGCCGCGCTGACCGTAGTGCTCGATCGCCTTGCGCAGCACGGCGAGCCCGAGATGGGCCCTGGTCGCCCGGCCGGTGACCATCGCCCGTGGCGCGAGCGCGGCGACGGCAGCCTCGACGGCCTCGTTGAACTCGTCCGGATCGTCGCGCACGCTGCGGAAGTCCGGCAGCGGCTGGAAGCTGAGCGGTCGGCCCGAGGCCCGCCGCGGCGTCCAGACGACAACATCCGTGTACGCGAGATAGTCCGCTGCCTGCTCGGCGTCCCCCGGTCGCCAGTGTGCCGGCGGCTCGGGCCATCCCTCGCCCAGTCGGGCCAGGTCGTTGTTCGGGTCCAGGACGATCGCGGATACGCCCTGCAGGGCGCACTCCTCCACTATCCGGCGGATGAGGACGGTCTTGCCCGAACCGGAGCCGGCGAAGATCGTGGCGTGTTTCCGCAACGCCTCGAGGGACAGTCGGACCGGCGAGGTGTTGTCGTCGAAGTCGTAGCCGATGGTGAATCGCGGCTCCGCTGATTCCCCGGCCGGCACCCCGCCCGGTTCCGCGGCGGAGGAGCGGTCGTCCGGGGCGGTGGTTCCGGCGGCCGGCTCACCGGGCACCGCCGCCCAGGTGTCGACATCCGCCAGCGCCTGCTGGAGGAACTTCAGGTCCCGGGTCGGCCGGCGATCGGCGAGCCAGCCCTGGATGTCCATCGTCGACCCCTGGAGCATGATCCGGAGTGCGGACAGGATGCGCAGATCCTCGTCGTCCAGGGCGAGTGTCTGACCCCCGGCCTTCTCGAACTCGCTCACGGCGGCGCGGGTCTTCGTACCAACCGACCATTTCGTGTTGCGCAGCAGGAAGAGCCGGCGTTTCGGCGTACCCGTGTCGAGGGCCGCCGCCATGCACGCCTTGCGGATACGCGCGAGCGCCGCGATGTGGTGGTGTTCGTCGCTGACCGCCCGGAAGCACCAGTGGACCTGGTCCTCGGTGCGTTCGTTCAGGGTGAGACGCAGCCGGGCGTGCAGCGGAGGATCGGTGCTCGGCGGTGGGTCGACGCTGAAAGCCTCGCCGTCGTCGCCGCGTTCGAGGATCCACGCCGTGAGCCCGGCGGCGAGCAGTGGCGGGATCGTCTCGTTCTCCGACTCGCGACCGAGCGGTGCGGTGACGTCCGCCGACGCTTTCAACTCGGCGAATCGGGCGTCGAACTGTGCGAGTTCGTCGGCGGTGGCCACGACGGCTGCCGGGCGGGGCGCGCGGGGTTCGGTGGAGGGCGGTTCGCCCAGGCTGTCGAGCTGCCGGACCTGGCCGGAGGCGATGCAGTCGCGGATGTGCCGGTCGATCTCGATCAGTAACTGGCGTGGGGTGAAATGCCCCGCGTGGGCGAAGGCCCGGGGTGACACCGGCCAGGAGGGAAAGGGCGGCTCGAAACCGATCTCCCGGAACCGCGTCGCGAAGCGTTTCTCGACGATCGCCCTGGCCAGGTTGTCGTCGTTGATCCTCTTGAGCTGCGACGACAGCCGGAACCTGTCGGCCACCGTGTCGGCGGCGGCGGTCCTGATGATGGTCCAGGAGTTCGGTATGCAGGCGACGATGGTGAGCGTCCGCCGGGTCTGCTGCCGCAACGACATCAGCCCGTCCGCCATCCGGGCCAGCATCAGGGCCTGCTCGGGTTCCATCGCCGCCGCAGCCGGAAGGGCCGGATCGCTCTGGATCGCGAACTGGGCGATCAACGTGTCGATCTGGTCGATGGCGATCACCGACGGGCCGGTGAGAGCCAGCAGCCAGGAGAGGTCCTGGACGATCTGTTGCGCGGGCCGGGGCGCCTTGCGCATGCCCCACGTGTTCCGCTCTCCCGGAACACTTTCCTCGCCGGAGATGAAGTAGTTCTCCGCGAGATCGCGGTGCGCCACCTCCTCCGAGGCGGTCAACGCGAGCGCCCGAGCCGTCTCCTGACTCACCCGGGCCACGTGGCGGTCGAACCCGCCCAGGCCCTCGATGAAGGCGTCCAGGGCCGTACGGGTCAGCTCCGTTTCGCCCATGACCGCGCGCCGAGCCGTCCTGGGCGCACCGACCTTCTCCGACAGCCGCCGGAGAAGGAGCTTCAGCTGGGTCTCCGGGCTGCCGGGCACGGGCCGGGAGAGACCGTCGAGGATCGCGGACAGTACGTTGTCCCAGAAGCTGCCGGCGTCGAGCAGACCGACCAGGAAGAAGTAGCCTCCCCGCTCCTGCACCTGCTGCCGGGTCCAGCCGAGCAGGTGCGTCTTGCCGGAGCCGCGCTGCCCCTGCACCACGAGGCCGATCGGGCTGCTGTCCGTACTCGCTCTTGCCTCTTCGACTCCGTCGAGTACGTCGCGGACAACCGGTGCGTGCAGGCCGTCGACGTGGAACGGCAACGGTCGCCAGACGTCGTCCGGCACCGGCGCCCAGTTGAACCTCAGTGCCGCGAGGGCGGCGCGCTCCGCATCGTCCATTACACGCCGACCGCTAGCAGGTGGTTCTCCTGGCCACCGAGGTGCAGGGCGGCCTCGACGTCGGCTTCGGTCAGGGTCTTCTGGTTCGACTCGGGCACGATGTTCACCCCGTCCTCCAGGCTGAGCCGGCGCAGGGCCTCGTCGAGGACGTCCCTCGGCAGATCCGCGAAGAACGGGCGCAGCCGGCGCAGGCTCACCCAACCCCCGGGTTCCAGGGCGAGCGCCCGGTAGGTGGTGATGATCCGGAGCCGGAGCGCCGGCCCCGCGTCCGGGACCGGATCCGGTGCCGGACCGCGTACGTCGGTCAGTGCGAACAGTTCGGTGAACCCGGCACACCCGCTGCGCGCCAGTACGCGGTCACGCAGACTCGTCTGCAGGGCGGTCAGGGCGGCACCGTGTGCCGGCGCGCCCCGCTGACGGAAGTCCAGATCGTTCTGGACCCGTACCCAGCCCTTGTCGTCGAGTTGCAGCGCGTACGTGCGACCGCTCTTGCGGCTCGCCACGTAGTGCAGCGCGGTGAGCTTGTCGCGCTGCGGCTTCCGTACGTCGAGCCCGTACCGCTCGACCAGCTCGGTGTTGAGGACTTCTCGGGCCTCGGCCATCAGCACTATGAGAACGGCACTCTCGGATGCGTTCAGGTCATCGTTGGCCATGGTCTCGTCCTTCCGCTGTGTCACGCCGACGGGCCCGCAGATACGTACCGATCTGGTGGACGACCGCGCCGACGTCGTGGGTCACTCGGGTGTTGGTGAAGCGCAGGACGGCGTACCCGTCCAGTTGCAGCAGGACGTCGCGCTGCCGGTCGGCCTCGAAACGCGCCGGATGGCAGTGCTCCGGGCCGTCGAGCTCGACGACACAGCGTTCCTCCGGCCAGAGCAGGTCGAGCCGCACCGGTGAGCTGAGCGCGTTCGACTGGTAGCTCTGGTTCCACCTCCGGCCGGCGGCCCAGCTCTCCGCCGCGAGGGCGACCTCCAGGGCCTTCTCGACCGTGCTTGCCGGGTGTGGTCGGCCGACGATCGTCGCGTCATCGGCCGGACGGGCTGTCGGTGGTGGCGGGCTCAGTGACACCGCCGGGATCCGGTCCAGCTCGGCCGTGCCCGCGCCGACCAGCCAGACCGCCGGACCACCGTTCTGTACGAGCCAGTCGGCGCCGGCGGCGACGACCTCCCGTCCACCGGGTGTGGCGCCGGCCAGTTCCACCAGCAGCACCACCCGTCGCCGGCCGAACGCCTCCGCCACGAGCCGGGCCAGCGCGGCCGTACGGGTCCGCAGCGGAAGCACGGTTCTCGTCGGCCGGCGCCCGGTCAGGGCGAGGACCGCGAGTTCGGTCAGGAACGGGACGGGATAGTGCGCCCGGCGCGCGTGGGCGGTCGCGACCATTCGGGTTGCCGCCAGGCCGATGGTGTCCGGTCGGTCGACCTCCGCCGCGTCCGGTAGCCACGCCGGCAGCAGCTCGACCGCGACCCGTTCGAGGTCGTCCACGACGGCGTGGACAAAGTCGGCGGGCATGACGGGCGCGGCCGTGGGACGGGTCACCACGGCGGCGAGTTCGGTGTGCTCCCGGGCAATCATGAGGGCGAGCGCGTTCACCTCGGTGTCGGGAAACGAGACGACCCGATCTGTCGCCACGTCGTCGAGTTGCCGGGTCACGTACACGTCAATTCACCCGGTGGTGTTCGGGGAGGGAAAGCGTCGGACGGTCCGCGGTGGTCAGTGTTATCAACCCTCCCACGGCCGTGCCGACGTCCCGGGACAGCGTACGAATCGGCTTCGGTGAGCGCTACGGCGTCACCGTCGACGTCGGTCCCCATTCGGCGGGGTCGCATTTCCGTCGGGAGCCGTTCCGGTTGCCCGACCGCCGCTGTTTGCGCAGCTCAGCGTCGGTTCCGGCGACCCGGCTCCCGATCGGCCCCGACATCGGCGCAATTCGCCAGTGGTTAGTCGTATTTCAGACGCGAATATTCGGCAGCTCGACCAATGGTGCGGGTTACCGCGACCGTTCGCCGGGGCGGCCCGGAGCCGATTGCGGGCGGCCGGGTGCGGCCGGGCGGTAGGTGGCCGGCGAGTTCGTGCAGGTCGCGGAGGTCTCGGCACTGATGCTCGAACGGCATCCGGAGTGGGCCGGACGGAGTGGATCGAAAAGGGCGTCGGCTGCCTCTGCGCGGAACACCCGGCCTGACCGACAGGTAAGGAAGAGCGGACGACGGGACTCGAACCCGCGACCCTCACCTTGGCAAGGTGATGCGCTACCAACTGCGCTACGTCCGCATTTCACGCCGTCGGTACGTCTCGACGGCCGCGTCCGAACATTACCAGGACAGACCCGGCCCGGGTCGGACAGGTGCGTGGGGCGGAACCCCGACGCACGTCGCGGTACGGGGCGGCAGCCGCGCTGCTGCCGCCCCGCGATCACGTACGGGATCAGTAGATCGGGTTCCAGCCGTCCGGCCCGGCCAGGTACCTCGGGGCGGTGTAGTTCGGCGCCTGCGCGTCGGTGAGCTGCGGGCGGTCCGCGGTGACCGTCGCACCCGGCCCGCTGTTGCGGTACTCGAAGAACCGGGCGTCCCGCCAGGAGAAGCCGGACATGTCGGTCCACGGGGAGTTCTTGATGTGCGCCCCCAGCACGCTGTCGCGGAACACCACCTGGCCGATCGCGTTGACGTCACCGCTCGGGTGCCACGGCCGGCCGAGGTGCACGCTCTGCGCCGCGGCCGAGTCGGTGGTCAGCGTGCACTGGACAAAGAGGAATCCGTACGTGTTGCTGATCATGGTCGACGGCGCGGTGACGTACCCGTTGTTGCTCGACGACCCCCGGCTCAGCGCCTTGATCTCGCAGCGGTCGAAGACCGCCGTGCCCCGGCCGAAGATGAAGTCGACGTCGCCCTCGACATAGCAGTTGCGGTAGTACGACCGGCCGATCGTGGAGGCGTTCGCGCTGTTGGGGTAAAGCGTGTCCTGGTTGCCGAGGAACCGGACGTTGTCGAAGACCAGCCGGTCGGCCCGGGTGAGCACCGCCACCGCCTGCTCGGCGCTGTAGTTGTACGCCGACTCGTCGAAGCTGTTGGAGAAGGTGAGGTTCCGGGCGGTGAAGTCGTTGCCGTCGATGGTGACCGAGGCGCTGCCCGAGGTGCCGTAGGTGCCGCCGCCCGGTGCGGGTGTGCCGGAGGCGTTGTCGTAGGTGATCACCACGTCGGTGGCGTTCCCGGTCGATCCCACGAACGAGATGTACGGCTTGCCGGCCGGGATGGAGACCAGTTCCCGGTAGGTGCCGGGCTTGATGGTGATGGTGTACCGGCTGGAGTTCCCGGTCGGCACCGCGTTCACGGCCGCCTGCACGCTGGTGAAGTTTCCGCTGCCGTCCTTGGCGACCACCGAGGACTGCCCGCTCGGTGGGGGACCGGTGGTGGGGGGCGGGGTCGGCGTGATGGTCGGGGTGGGGGTGGCGGTCGGGGGTGTGGTGGGTGGCGTGGTGGGTGTGGTGCCGCCGCTGGTCACCGCGACGTCGTCGTACCGGGCGGTGGCGTAGAGGGTCTGCACACCGATCCGGCCGGTCCCGGCGATCGGGCTGGTGCCGGAGGTGACCAGGGTGCCGTCGACGTAACCGCGTACCGCCGAGCCGGCGATCTCGATCCGCAGGGTGTACCAGGTGCCGGTCGCGACCGACCGGGAGGCCGAGCCCAGTACGGTCGCCGTGCCGCTGCGTACCGCCTCCAGCCGGACCTGGTTGCCGGGTAGGAGGGCGAGCCGGAGGTAGGTCGTCGCGCCGGAGGCACGGGCGAGCAGGGCCACCGCGCCGTTTGCCGGCAGGGTCAGCGGCTTGACCCGTGCCTGGACGGTGTAGTCGGTCCAGGACGTGGTTCCGGCGAACAGTCGGGCGTTGTCCGTGTCGCCCTTGGCCTGCTGGAGTGCCTGGCCGTCGTCGGCGACCAGGGACCAGGTGCCACCGGACTTCGACCAGCCGGAGGTGTTCCCGTCGGAGAAGTCGTCGGTGAACAGGGTGGCGGCGAACGCGTACGGTGCGCCGCCGAGCTGGGTCAGGGCGAGCAGGACGCTGGTGGCGGCGGCGGTGGCGACGGTGAGCAGGGTTCGGCGGTGTGATCCGGGCATGGTGGATGAACCTCCGGGGACGGGCGGAGTGAGGAGGTCGGGAGCACGAAGAAAGCGCTTTCCTGCCGGACGGTAACCCTCCCATGGAAGCCTGTCAATGTGGTGCCGGTGTCATCGGCCGGGGTCACATCTCCGTTTGGCGAGGGACGTGGGTGGGGTATGAGTTGATCAGCCGCAAGTCACGGCACACGTGGCCGAATCGGAGGATCAGCGCATATGCCTAGTAACACGCTTTCCCGTACTCCTGGCTCTGTGTTGTCTGAGAGCGGGGTGCGGCGATGAGCACCCAGGCAAGCCCGGCGACCGTCGACGACTGCCTGCGCGTCGGAACCGGCTTCTCCCAGGGGGACAGGAACTGGATCGTCGAACAGTTCGCCACCCTGGACGCGCGGCTGGCCTCGTTCGCCGTCGACCGGACCGAACTCGAGGTGTCGGTGAAGGACCGGGCCGCCCGGGGGCAGAAGGTCACCCTGGAGTGCTGGGTCGCCGGTCGGCAGAAGATCGTCACCACCTCCTCGGAGGAGGACCTGCACGCCGCGCTCAACGACGTACGGGACGACCTGCGACGGCGGCTCAACGACGCGAAGACGCGCCAGGAGCCCCGCCACAACCGCCACCTGCGGGAGACCCCCGAGCCGGACCCGGCCATCCTCGACGAGGAACCGCTCACCGGGGACGAGCCGGCCGACCAGCCGGCCCCGGCAAACCGCGACGCCTAGCAGAACCTTTCCCCCCGTCCCGCCCGCCGGCACCTCGGCGGGCGGGACGTCGTCGTACCCGGCGACAGCCCCCGGCCCCGCCACATTCGCGAACACTTCTGCCGCCATCGGCGGAGTAGAGACAAGCCCCCGCGTCGTTACCGGGGTACGCGCGAATGGAGAACATATGGGTGTGGTGACACGAGACGCGCACACCGCCGCGCAGGTCACCGATGCCGAGATCATCAGCCGGATGCACGGGGATCCGGGTGCGTTCGAGGCGATCTTCGACCGTTACTACCCGACGATCCACGGGTACGCGAGCCGGCGGCTGGGGCGTGACCTCGCCGACGACGTCGCCGCGGAGACCTTCCTGGTCGCGTTCGACAAGTGGCGGCGGTACGACACGACCCAGGACAGCGCCCGGCCCTGGCTGTACGGCATCGCGTCCAATCTCATCGCCGGGCACGAACGGGCAGAGGCCCGGCGGTACCAGGCGTTCGCCCGCGCGGAACGTCTCGCGACGGCCGGTGCCAACCTCGACGGCGAGACCGACCAACTCGCCCTGCGGCTGGACGCGGAGGCCGTCCGGGGTCGCCTCGCGGCGGCGCTGCACGAGATCGCACCCTCCGATCGGGAGGTGCTGCTCCTGGTCGCCTGGGCGGACCTGACAGGCGAGGAAATCGCCCGGGCGCTGGAGATCCCCGCCGGCACCGTCCGTTCACGGCTGCATCGGGCACGCAAGAAATTGCAGGTGGCGCTGGGAGGCGCCGACCCCAGGGCAATGGGAAGGGACTTCGAGTGACCGACGACATCACCACCCTGCGTGAGCGCTGGCACGGGGCCGAGCCGCCGTCGCCGGACGCGCAGAACCGGGCGCGGGCGGCGCTGATGGCCAGGATCGCCCGGACCGACGTCGCGGAGGTGCCCGTACCTACGCACGTCAAGGCCCGCGGTTGGCGCCTTCGGGGCTGGGCGTGGCGATCCGGCATCGCCACGGTGGCAGCAGCCGCCGTGGCGTTCGGCCTCGTCACCATCGGAGGCCCCGCCGAGGAGCCGGACGAACCGTACCGAGCGTCCGGGTCCGCGGCCGTGACCTTCGAGCTGGCAGCGGCGTACGCCGAGGCGCAGCCGTTCACGCCGCCGCGACCCGACCAGTGGACCTATGTCGAGCTGAGGATCGTCAACTCGGACGCGGGCGTCCCGAGCAAGGGTCTGAAGGCCGAGGTGACAACGCGGCAGTGGAGCCGGGCCGACGGCAAGCAGACCGGCGAGATCGTCGACGGGGCGCTCCAGATCGTCGACGAGGCCCCGGGGATGACCCGCTTCCCCCCGACCGACTATCCGACGCTGGCCGCACTGCCCACCGATCCGCACGCGTTGCTCGACTGGTTGCGGGCCAGGACGGGCCCGTTCAACGTGGACACCGAGGAGCAACGGAACACCGGACTGTTCAGCGCGATCTCCACGATCCTGCGCAGCAACCTGCTCCCGCCCGCGGTGATGGCGGCGCTGCTGCGGGCAGCCGCCCTGATCCCCGGTGTTGCCCAGGCACCGGATCCGGTCAGCGTCGACGGCCGTACGGCGACGGCGGTCGGCCGCCTGCAGGACGGGTGGCGGCAGGAGGACCTGCTCCTTGACCCGGGCAGTCATGAGTTCATCGGTTACCGATCCGTGGCAGCCAAGGACTTCGACCTCAACACCGACGAGGTGACCCCCGAGGGCCCCATTCACAACGAACCGGTCCAGGTGAAGAAGGGCGATCTCCTGGTCATGCTGACCCGCCTGGCCGGCCGGATCGTGGACGCACCGGGCCAGATCAGCTAACCGGCGTACGGCTCCGAAACAGGACTCGGGGTGGGCTCGCGGAGCCCACCCCGAGTGCGTGATGCCCTTGACGGATCACCGACATTGGCGGGACCAGTCGCGCCGACTAAACCCACTCAAAGGTGTTGTGACGGAGTATTGAATACAGGAAGGAGCTCATTCATCCCCCATTCATTCACAGTGAGTCGGAACGATGGCTGCTGTACTTGCGTCTGGCTGGCTGATGCCGGTCGTGATCCGCGTCAACGCGACCCAGATCATCCGGATGGCGACGTGACTGGGCCGCAACGGCGACCGCCGATTGTTTTCGAAGGGATTCGGAAAAATGCGCGACGCATTCCCGGTTACGACCGACCAGGTCTTCCTGGAAAACATGGTAGCCAGCGTCAACCACTACCGCGCCAAGCACGGCGTACCGCCCGTGACGCTCGACGACACACTCGTGGATTACGCCAAATCGCGGGCCAGCCTCATCTCGACCGAGGAGGGACTGAGTCGCGGGCACGCCGACCTCGACCACACGTACGGCGAGAACCTCTCCTGGCACGCGTCGACCGACGAAACTCCCGCCGGCGCCGAGGACGCCACCTCCGGCTGGTACGGGGAGATCACCGACTACAACTTCGGCGACCCGTCATCGAGCGGCCCCGGAGCCACCGGACACTTCACCCAGCTCGTCTGGCGGGAGACCACCAAGGTCGGCTTCGGCCGGGCCTCCGGCAAGGGCGGAGAGTGGTGGGAGACGTACATCGTGGCGACCTTCTACCCCGCCGGGAACATGCAGGGCGAATACGAGGCCAACGTGCCTCCCGCGTCGGCCTGAGTCCGCTCGACCGGTCGGGTACGGACGCTCGTACCCGACCGGTCGACCAGGTCATGGACGTGGTCGGAACCCCGGTACGGTCGACCGGGTGGTGCGGGCGGAGGGATTCGAACCCCCTCAGCAAAGCAGCCGGTCTACAGCCGGCCCCGACTCTCCAGCGTCGGCGCGCCCGCTCGGGGTGACAGGCGGGAATCGAACCCGGCGACCTCCGGAGCCACAGTCCGGCGCTCTCACCACTGAGCCACTGTCACAGTGCCCGTACCAGGATTCGAACCTGGGACCCTCGCTTTGTAAGAGCGATGCTCTCCCGCTGAGCTACACGGACTTGGTGGCGGGCGTCCGACTCGAACGGCGTCTCCGGATTATGAGCCCGGTATGGTTCCAACTCCACTACGCCCGCAGTACGCCGCCAGGGGCTCGAACCCTGAACCCGTGCATTAAAAGTGCACTGCTCTCCCGTTGAGCTAGCGGCGCTCGATGTTGTGCTCCGCGCAGGAGTCGAACCTGCGACACCCGGTGTAGGAAACCGATGCTCTGTCCACTGAGCTAGCGGAGCGAGTTTGGCGGAGGCCCGGCGATACCCTTCGCCGGGCCCCCAATGGCTTCACCGTTCACACGCCAGCGGCGTTTAAGGCCACCCCTGATACTGATGTCTCCGCGCTCTGCCATTGAGCCACCGCCGCACGGTTTGGAGCGGCAGACCGGACTCGAACCGGCATCTCGGAGGCGATTGGTGGTGGTCGGTAGATCTGGCGATTGGTGAGGTGCTGAGTCTGGAGCGATAACCTCAGCCTGGTCGGCGGCGGTCTGCCTCTACCCGTTGGGCTATCCCGGCCGGTGGTGCCGGGAGGAGGGATCGAACCTCCACTGGAACCGACGCCTGGTGAGTCTGATGGGTCAGTCTCAACCTCGGCGCTTTCGCGCCACCCCCGCTCCAGGGGGTGTCCGTGGGTTACCCGAGCAGGTACTGGAACACAGCCTCGCCGGCCTTGCGGTCGACGGCCTCGACGCTGTTCGCTTCCTCTCGGGCAATCTTGACCGCGTCGATGAGCTGGTCGACCCGGCGCCGCAGCCCCTTGACCGTCTCGGCCGGCAGCGCACCGGACAGCTTGACGGTGGTCCAGGTACCGACGGCGATGTCCTCGTTGAACACGTCGACCTGCGCCGGGTGCTTTTCCGTGGCCTCGGCCCGTACGTGGTTGCGGGAGGTCTTGCGCATCTTCAGCGTCCGAGCGGGCTCGGAGCGGTAGCAGCCCCGGTCGTTGTCCAGCTCCCACGCCTCCGCCGGGTCCAGGGTGGGCAGCTTGTCGACGAACGTACGCCAGTCGATGAGCTGCTTCTCCAGGAACAGCAGGTACGTGACGGGTGCGGCCTCGATGATCGTCCGGCCGTCGACGACCACGTCCGCCTTGGCGATCGCGTTGCTGGCGTCCTGGGTGAGCTGAAGGTCAAACAGTCGGGTCAGGGCCCGGGAGGCGTCCGTGAGTACGTCGGCCACGTTGATCTGCACCCGCGTCGACTCGGGCGGCAACTGCTCCCGCTCGTCGTCGGAGAAGGGCTGGTACTGCCGGGAGATCCCGGCGAGCGGCTGACCCTTCTGTGAGGCGTGGTGGGCGTCGGTCAGCGCCCTGGCCGCCTGCGGTTTGTAACCCTTCACCAGCGCATTGACCTGGTGGAGCTTCGTCTGGTTGGGGGTGGGCATCGGATTCCTCTCGAAGCGACGGCCGGGACAGTGTGCCACCGACACGAAACCAATGGATGGTCGGGACAGCCGGATTCGAACCGACGACCTTCTGACCCCCGGTCAGACGCCCTACCAAGCTGGGCCATATCCCGTACGCGCCCCTGCGGCGATTCGAACGCCGGACCTCCTGGTTCGTAGCCAGGCACTCTTTCCGCTGAGCTACAGGGGCAATGTGGACCCGACAGGTCTCGAACCTGCCACCTCCTGCTTGCAAGGCAGGCGCTCTACCAACTGAGCTACGAGCCCATCAAATGCGTACCCGGCGAGGGATTCGAACCCCCAACCTCCTGCTCCTAAGGCAGGTGCCTCTTCCAATTGGGCTAGCCGGGCATGTGGTGCGTGCCGACGGTTGGTCTCGAACCAACCACCTCCCGATCATGAGTCGAGTGCTCTACCCGATGAGCTACGTCGGCGTGTAGGTGCTCCGAGTGCGATTCGAACGCACACTGCGCGCGGTTTGAAGGCGCTGCCTCCTGCCGTTGGGCTACCGGAGCCGGATGGGGAACCAGCACTGTTCCCCGCCCGGCCAACAACGGAAATGCTGTCGACCGGGCATGTGTAACCATCCGCTGTGGAGTTCTCAACTATCGTTCCCGCCGGCCGGAGTCGGGGGAGAGCAGGGGCAGCAGGAATCGAACCCGCGACATTCGGATTTGGAGGCCGACGCTCTGGCCAACTGAGCTATACCCCTGGGAACATGGTCGTACAACGAGAACGCCGCCCGTTCCCGATGGTGGGAGGGGCGGCGTAGACGCTTCGTGATAGCGCTACGTTCGCCGCCTGCCCAGGTATCGCCGACATCCGCTCGCGGGCCAGTAATGGGCTCGTTCCCCGCCGAGCAGCACGACGCCGCCGCGCGACATCAGTCGCGTGGTGCCGGTGTCGGTGTTGTGCTGCAACACGGCCGCTCCTCGGTCAGGTGTTTGCTTCTAAGTAGGTGTTCGGCTTGCTTCTCTAAGGTAAACGCGACCGATGACCATGGCAATCGCATTTCCGTAGCAAATTCGCGTCGACATCGGACGAGGCGGTCGATCGGCTAATCGAGGCGGTTGGTCGGCTGGGCCGTTCCCGGTCGGGCGGGGGCGGCCGGCTCGCTGGTCCAGCTCGCCAGCAGGCGCAGGGCCTGCTCGGACGCTGACCCGGCCTCGGCGGTGTAGACGCCGAGTATCTGCTCGTCGTCGCCGCTCGGGGTGAGGGCCTCGTACGCCAGGGTCAGCTCACCGACCAGGGGGTGGCGGTAGCGCTTGCTGCCATGGCCGTGGCGCAGCACGTCATGGGCGGCCCACCAGCGCCGGAAGTCCCGGTCGCGTACGGAGAGTTCGCCGACCAGTTCGGCGAGCCGAGGGTCGTGCGGGTGGCGTCCGGCGTACAGGTGCAGGGCGGCGACGGTGCCTCGGGCAGCCTCGTCCCAGTCGACGTACAGGTCGCGGGCGCTCTCGTCGAGGAAGAGGTAGCGAGCCATGTTCCGCTCGCGCGGGGGCAGCGCCTCGAAGTCGGTGTAGAGGACCCGGGCCAGGTGGTTGCTGGCCAGGACGTCCATCCGGTGGCCGGTGATCATCGCGGGGGTGTCGGCGAGGGTTTCCAGCACCCGGTGCAGCCCCGGCCGTACCCGCTGGGGTGGCATCGGGCGGCGCTGGGCGCGGCTCGGTCGGGCCAGCGTGAACAGGTGGCTCCGCTCGGTCTCGTCGAGTCGCAGGGCACGGGCGAGGGCGTCGAGGACCGACTCGGAGACGTTCAGGTTGCGGCCGCGCTCCAGGCGTACGTAGTAGTCCACGCTCATGCCGGCGAGTTGGGCGACCTCCTCGCGGCGCAGGCCCGGCACCCGTCGGCTGCCCGGATGAGGGGTGAGCCCGGCCTCCGCCGGGGTGATCCGGGCCCGCCGGGAACGCAGGAAGTCGCGGAGTTCCGGGTTGCCTCCACCGGCGGACGAGTGGTCACTCATGGTGTCCAGGGTAGGTCGGGTGGTGTGCCCCGGCACCGCCCTTGAGGGGGTCTGCTGGACCCCCGGTACGCCGGATCCCTGGTGAAACCGAGCCTCCCGCTACCGCTGCCGGGACCCGTACCGGCGTGATTGGCTGGATGGGCGATCACTGAGGGTCACGGCAACAGGAAGAGGAACGACAGGATGAGGCGCAGGATTCTTGGCGGTACGGGCATGTCGGTGAGCGAGTTGGCGCTCGGGACGATGATGTTCGGCGCGCTGGGCGACACCGGGCAGGACGAGTCCGTACGGATGATCCACACCGCCCTCGACGCCGGGGTCAACTTCGTCGACACGGCCGACGTCTACTCCCGGGGTGAGTCGGAGGAGATCGTCGGCAAGGCGCTCAGGGGGCGGCGCGACGACATCGTGCTGGCGACGAAGTTCTCCATGCCGATGGGGGAGGACGAGAACCACCGGGGCGGGTCGCGGCGGTGGATCATGAAGGCGGTGGAGGAGAGCCTGCGGCGCCTCGACACCGACTACATCGATCTTTACCAGATGCACCGTACGGATCCGGACACGGACGTCGACGAAACCCTGTCGGCGCTGTCGGACCTGGTCCGGTCGGGCAAGGTACGGGCGATCGGCTCCTCGCTCTTCCCACCGGAGCAGATCGTCGAGGCGCAGTGGGTGGCGGAACGGCGCGGCCACCAGCGGTTCCGTACGGAGCAGCCGCCGTACTCGATCCTGCTGCGGGGGATCGAGGCCGGGATGCTGCCGACCGCCCAGCAGTACGGCATGGGGGTGCTGACCTTCGGGCCGCTCAGCTCGGGGTGGTTGTCCGGGCGGGCGGACCCGACCGGCGGCCGGCGCAAGACCCTGGGGCCGGGGGAGTTCGACCTGGCCGCCAGGGGCAACCAGGCGAAGCTGGACGCGGTCGAGCAGTTGACGACGCTCGCGCGCGAGGCCGGGCTGCCGCTGACCCATCTCGCCACGGCGTTCGTCCGGGCCCATCCGGCGATCACCTCGGTCATCATCGGTCCCCGCCGGCCCGAGCAGTTGCAGGACCTGCTGGCCGGCGCCGAGGTGGAGCTGAGTCAGGACGTCCTGGACCGGATCGACGAGATCGTCCCGCCGGGCACCAACCTGAACCCGGACGACATCTACTACACGAACCCGGCCCTGACCGACAAGCGCCTGCGCCGCCGCTGACCGGCCCGGACCGGCACATCGGGTGGGACCGCTGGTCGCGGTCCCACCCGAGAACCGGCGTACGTCGGTCAGGCGAGCACGGTGCAGGAGGCCGGCCGTACGCGGATCAGGCAGGCACTCAGCGCAGGCCGAAGGCGCGGGTGAGGGTCTGCGTGACGGTGTTGCCGGCGCTGTCCCCGACGGCGGTCCGGAGCGTGACGAACTGCGCCGCCTCCGGTGCCTTCAGCCTGGTCGTCCAGCCACCCTGACCCTGGGTCAGCTTGGCCTGCTGCCAGGTCGCCCCGTCGTCGTACGAGATGTCGAGGGTGAGTTGCCGGATGTCGGCCGTCACACCGGGCAGGTGTGACGGTGCCACGGTCAGCTCCGCACGCCGGGCCGCCCGGCCGGTGGTGTCGGTGTCCACGGTGTAGTCGAGCTGGATCAGCGGCAGGGTCGCCTCCAACTCCGGCCCGGTCGCCGCCGAGGTGAAGTTCCACTCGGTCAACGTGTGGGTCGAGTACGGGTTCGCCCACCCGCCCCGGTCGTTGTCGACCACCAGCCGGTACGGCAACCGCTCCGGTGCGAGCCCGGTGACCGGCAGGAACTCCGCGTTGCCCCACTTGAGCTGCTGGTCGCCCTGGTAGAGGGCGGCCCAGTTCTTGACGTCGTAGTTGCCCCCGGCCTCGCCGACGTGACCGGAGCCGGAGTCGCCCCAACCGGGGACCGGGATGTAGACCCCGTCGAGGTACCGGACCGGCAGGTAGCCGATCGGACCCATCCGGGGCCGCTGGATCGGACCGAACCAGCTCACCCTGCTGATCGGGCCCACCGGGTAGCGGGCCACGTCGATCAGGTGCTGGCCGGTCTCGCCGAGGATGTGCGCGTCGTCCAGCCAGCGTGCGTCGGCGGTGACCCAGTCGGTCCGCTCACCCTGGGCGGGGGCGGTGAGCTGGTTGCCGACCGCCCAACCGCGCCAGATGTCGGGGCGGAACTCCATCGCCTTGCCCGGCCGGAAGTTGCGGAACGACACGTCCACCCGGGCCAGGTCCTTGGGCGTGGAACGCCAGGTCGGGTTGGCCGGGGTCGAGCCGGTCCAGTGGTGCACCACGTCGTACAGGTAGTCGGTGGTGGGGTTCGAGGTGACGGTCAGCGGGACGCTGCCCCGGCGGAGTTGGCCGATCAGCTCCGTACCCTCGTCGGCGGTGAGGGTCGCCACCGTCACCGGGGCGGGGCTCTCCGGGGTCCACGGGTTCTCGTCCCAGGCGTTGAGCCGGCCGACGCCGTCGTTGACGACCAGGAGCAGTTTCGCCCCTGCGGTTGCCGCGCCGGTGGCCTGCTCGGCGATGGTGACGGTGTCGCTGCGGCGTACCACCACGGCCTTGCCGCGCACGTCGCGCTTGGCGAGGTCGGCCGCCGTACCGTCGGCCGCGAAGACCGCCGCCACGTCGGTGGTGCCGGCCGGCAGCGGCGTCGCCGCCCGCTTGACCAGCAGGTCGTCATAGGTACGCGACTTCGTGCCGACGGACAGCGCCGGCTGCTCCAGGCGGAACCGGGCGCCGATCTCGAACTCGCCGTCGGTCACCTTCCTACCGGTCGGGAGCGCCCAGATGCTGTCGTACGACTCGTTCGGCAGCACCGAACTCTCCACCAGACTGTCGGCGTACGAGCGGTGGATGTCGAGTCGGACGGCGGAAGGCGTGGCCGCCTTCGGCACGTACGCCATCACCCGGGTGAGCTTGGAGCCGTCCAGGGTGACGGTCCGGTCCCGGTCGAGCTGGACGTCGTTGAAGGGGAGTACGGCCATGCCGAGCGAGTGCGGGCCGTTCGCACCCTGCACGTCACCGCTGAGCCAGCCGCTGTAGTTGCCGACCGGCAGCCGAAGCACCCCGACGCCGGACTCGTCCAGATCCAGTGCGGTGAAGAGGTTCTTCGCGGTGACGATGACCTTGCCGGCGAGCGGCTTGCCCGAACGGTCCTTCGCGATGATCTTCAGGTTCTGCCGCTGTCCCTCGCGTACGGCGCCGATCAGGGTGTGTGCGCGGACCGTACCGGTGCCGTCCGTGGCGTTGATCATGCCGCTGAGCTGCTGGTCGATCGGGAGCAGGTCCAGGTCCGCGGTGAGCGTCACCGCGCCGGTCCCGTGCGCGGGCACGGTGACCCGGCTGGTCGAGAGGGTGAACAGCCCGGCCGGAGCGGTGGCGGCGTCGACGGCCAGGTCCAGGGTGACCGCCTCGTCGCCGACGTTGGTGTACGTCACCTGCTTGACGTCGGTGTCGCCCGGCTTCGGCGGCCACGGGTGGAAGCCGGAGGAAGCGCTGGCGGTGGCGAACACGGTCGCGTGCACCGCCGCGGCGACGTCCACCCGCCCCGCACCCGCCTGGTACGGCGTGTACGCCGGAGTCGGCTTGACGCTGCTGACCAGAGCCTGCTTGATCTGCTGCCCGGTCCAGTCCGGGTGGGCGGCGACCAGGAGCGCGGCGGCACCGGCGACGTGCGGTGTGGCCATCGAGGTGCCGCTCATCGTGGTGTAGTAACCCGATCCGCCCCGTACGTAGTGGGAGCGGGCGGCGAGGATGTCCACACCGGGCGCGGTGAGTTCCGGCTTCAACCCGCCGTCGGCGCGGGGCCCCTGGCTGGAGAAGTCGGCGAGCTGGTCGGCGGAGTCGACCGCGCCGACGGTCAGCGCGGCGTCCGCCGTACCGGGAGAGCCGATGCTCTGCGGGCCGCTGTTGCCGGCGGCGACCACGAACAGGGCGCCGGTCTCGGCGCTGAGCTCGTTCACCGCCACGCTCATCGGGTCGGTGCCGTCGGTTCCGCCCCCGCCCAGGCTCATGCTGACGATCCTGGCCTTCTCCTGCCGGGCGGCCCACTCCATGCCGGCGATGATCCAGGAGTCCTGCCCCCGGCCCTCGCCGTCGAGGACCTTCCCGACGATCAGCTTCGCGCCGGGTGCGACGCCCTTCTCTTGGCCGTCCGACGCGGCGCCGCTGCCGGCGATCGTCGACGCGACGTGCGTACCGTGCCCGTTGAAGTCGGCCACCTCCTCGTACGGCACGAAGCTGGTGCTGGTCGCGATCTGCCCGGCCAGGTCCGGGTGTTCGGCGTCGACACCCGTGTCGAGCACCGCGACCGAGACACCGGTGGCGGTGTTCCCCTCCGCCCAGACCTGCCGCGCGCCGATCTGCGCGGTCGAGTCGGCCAGGCTGGCGGTGACCCGGCCGTCGAGCCAGACCTTGGCGATACCGCCGGTGAACGACGGGCCGGCCGGTGCACGCCGGGCGGTCGTACCGGCCGCTGTCCCGGTCAGCGAGGACCAGAACGTCGGTGCCTGCGCGCGTTCCTGGGCAACGGCCGCGCCCTGGACGCTGGTGAGCGGCCGTACGACCGTGGAGCCGGCCACGTTCGCCGTGGTACGGGCACGGGCGGCGGCGTCGGTGTAGCGGACGATCAGCGGCAACCGGTCGGTGTTCGCGTCGTCGTAACCGTCGGCGATCAGCCCGGTCACGTTGAACAGTTGCCGGTCGAGCAGCCCCGCGGTGACGTACGGCAGGGCGGCGTCCGGGTAGACGTACAGCGATCCGTCGACCACCGCGCGGTGGAAGCTGGCGGTTGTCCCGTTCGGACCCTCGACCGAACGCAGCGCGCTGCCGTCGGCGGCCGTGCCGACCGTGACCTTGTCGCCGGTGATCAGGGTGACGCTGTGCGAGCTGCCGGCTCCCGGTGGGGGTGAGGTGACCGGAGCCTGCGGTGGAACCGGGCCGGCGGGTGCGGCGGCGGCGGGCGGGGTGACGCCCACCGCCAGGGCCGCGACCGTACCGAGGGCGATCAGCCCCGGCCTGCGGATGGGTACGAGAGGCAAGGGATTTCCTTCGTCGTCATCGGATGTTTGGCAAGAGCATCCGGCCGGTCTGTTACATCGACACCAAGATCAGCCTGGCGGCGTTGCGACATGTCGCATTCTTGCCATCCGGTCCGTGGACCGGCGGTGCCAGCCCAGCGGTGCCAGCCCAGCGGCGTCAGCCCGGCGGTGCTATCCCGTGGGGGCGGACGCGGAGTAGCGGGCCGGGGTGGCGCCGAGGTAGCGGCGGAAGTGTCGACTCAGGTGCGACTGGTCGTGGAAGCCGACCGCCACGGCCACCTCGGCCGGGGGCTCACCGGCGAGCAGCCGACGGCGTGCGGAGTCGATCCGCCGCCCGGTCAGGTACCGGTGCGGTGGCACCCCGTACGCGCCGGTGAACGACCGGACCAGGTGGCTCGGGTCGGCGTGCAGGATCTCCGCCGCCTGTCGCAGCGAGACCCCCTCGGCCGTACGGGCGTCGATCAGGTCGCGCAGCCCCGTGGCGAGGCGGCGGTCCGGCGCGGCTGGTGGACTGCTCGGGTGCCGGACCAGGTGCCGGCGCAGCCGCTCACCCACGAACGCCAGCCGGCTCTCCGCCTCGAACGCGTCGGCGGGGGTGGCGAGGGCACGGTGAAGCTGGTCGATCCGGCGCCGCAGCAGGGGGTCGTGCAGGGTGGGGGTGTCCACGGACGCGTCGACCAGGCCCGGGTCGAGCACTGATTCGTCGAGGTAGAGGACCCGTTTGCGGAAGCCGTACCGGGTGGCCGCCCGTCCGTCGTGGACCACGTGCGGCGGCAGGAGGGTGACCGCCTGCTCGGCGGCGTCGTGGCCGTGCCGGTCGAGGGCGTAGTTGATCGCACCGTCGTCGACGATGAGCAGGGTCCAGGTGTCGTGGGTGTGCGCCGGGTAGGCGTGGCCGAGGAAGCGGGCGTGGAAGACCTCGGTGATCCCGGCGACCACCGGATGCCAGGCGGTGACCCGCTCGGGTCGTGGCGTGTGCCGCACGTCAAGAACGTACAAGACCGGGGTGGCGGTGGGCGGCAGGGTGAGGGACATGACCACCTTTTCCACCAAGATCGCCGTACTGCTCCGGGACGACCTGGCCACCTGGCAGCGGCTCAACGTCACCGCGTTCCTGGTCAGCGGGATCGCGGCCACCGCACCGGAGGTGATCGGCGAACACCACGTCGACGCCGACGGCACGAAGTACCTACCCATGTTCGGCCAGCCGGTGCTGGTCTTCGCCGGCCCCGGCACGCTGCTGACCACGGCACACGGGCGGGCGGTGGAACGCGGGCTGGCGATGTCGGTGTTCACCGCCGAGCTGTTCGGCACCGGGAACGACACCGACAACCGGGCGGCCGTACGGGCGGTGGCCCGCGCCGCGCTGGACCTCGTCGGGTTGGCGGTCATCGGACCCCGCAACGCCGTCGACAAGACACTGAAGGGCGCCAGCCTGCACCCCTGAGCACCCGCCGGTGGTAGCTGACGTCGGTACGCGGGTGGTGTCCTCGGGATCGCCTTCGTTCGGCCATCGCGGGGCAACCTCGGCCTCACCCGTACTCCGAAGGATCGGTGTTGATCTTCGATTGTCTGCCCGAAGGAGAACCTCCATGCAGAAACTCGATCGACGCGGATTCCTCGGCCTGACCGGCGCCGCCGGCGTCGGGCTCGCGGCGGCGGTGGCCGGCCTCTCGGACGCCCCCGCCTGGGCCACCGGCAGGCTCCCCACCGACCTGTTCAAGCTGGGCGTCGCGTCCGGCGACCCGCTGCCCGACGGAGTCGTGCTCTGGACCCGGTTGGCGCCCGACGCCCTCGCGGCCGACGGCCTCGGCGGCATGCCCCGCCGGGTCGTCCCGGTGCAGTGGGAGGTCGCCGAGGACGCCCGGTTCCGGCACGTCGTCCGGCGCGGCCTGGACCTGGCCACCCCGGAACTGGGGCACTCCGTCCACGCCGAGGTCAGCGGGCTGCGGGCCGACCGCGAATACTTCTACCGGTTCCGCGCGGGCAACGAGGTCAGCCCGGTCGGGCGGACCAGGACCGCTCCCGAACCGTGGGCGCGGCCCGGCAGCCTCGCCTTTGCCTTCGTCTCCTGCCAGAACTTCCCGACCGGCCACTTCACCCCGTACCGGCACCTGGTCGAGGAGGACCTCGACCTGGTCGTCCACCTCGGCGACTACATCTACGAGGGTCCGGCGGCCGGCACGATCGGACGCGCCCACCTGCCGGCGGCGGAGATCTTCTCGCTGGCCGACTACCGGGTACGGCACGCCCAGTACAAGACCGATCCGGATCTCCAGGCCGCACACGCCCGGTTCCCGTGGGCCGTCACCTGGGACGACCACGAGGTGGAGAACAACTACGCCGACGAGCTCTCCGAGGACGCCAACCAGTCACCGGAGAGCTTCCGGCAGCGTCGGGCCGCCGCCTACCAGGCGTACTACGAGCACCTGCCGCTGCGGCGCAGCGCGCTGCCGCGCGGTGCCGACATGCGGCTCTACCGGCGGCTGCGGTACGGCCAGCTCGCCGAGTTCAACGTGCTCGACGGCCGCCAGTACCGCGACGACCAGGTCTGCGGGGGCGGTTCGTCGGCACCCTGCGACGACGCCCTCGACCCGTCGCGGTCGATGCTCGGCGCGCAGCAGGAGAAGTGGCTGCTCGACGGGCTCACCTCCTCGCACGCCACCTGGAACATCCTGGCCCAGCAGACCGTGATGGCCCGCGCCGACCGCGACCCCGGACCGGGGCTGCTGCTGCCGATGGACAACTGGAACGGGTACGAGCCGGCCCGGCAGCGGATCTTCGACCGGGTCGCCCAGCGCCGGATCGACAACATGGTGGTGGTCACCGGCGACGCCCACTGCAGCATGGTCGCCGACCTCAAGCAGAACTTCGACGACCCGAAGTCGCGCACCGTCGGCGTCGAGTTCCTCGGGACCTCGATCACCTCGGGGGCCGACGGCGCGGACATGGACGCCCGGGGCACCGAGTGGCTCGCCTCGAACCCGCACATGAAGTACTACAACCAGCGGCGCGGGTACGTCCGCTGCACCGTCGGCCGGGACGAGTGGCGCAGCGACTACCGGGTGGTTCCGTACGTGACGACACCCGGTGCACCGGTGAGCACCCACGCCAGCTTCGTGGTCGAGAGCGGACGTCCGGGCGTACAGGCGGACACCACCCACTGACCGGCGCGGCGAGACGACCGTAGCGGCTCAGGAAGCGGAACCGGGGTGCCCGGAGCGCCGCAGGCCGGCACTGCCGGCCTGCGGCGCCCGGCGCGCGGAGAAGGAGCTCCGCGCTGACCGGCGGTGATAGTCGTCGCGATGGGTGAACTCGACGACCAGACCGCCGGGAAGACTGATGCCCCGCCGGGGATCGGCGAGTTCCTCGGTGAACGGCCCGGCCCCGGCGCGGGTCGTGAGGGTTCCCCGTTCCGGCCCGGACAACTCCGGTGTGCCGGGGTGGGCGAGGCGGAACTGGGCGATCGACCGGCGGACGAGGTGGAGCAGTTCACGGGCCGCGCCCGCCGAGCCGAGCTCACCGCCGCCGAGCGCCAGGCCCGGCTGCCGGATGGTTCGCAGGCTGTCGCAGACCAGCAGCAACCGTTCCGGCTGGTTGCCCGGCCCGGCCGGCAGCAGGTGCAGCCGGCCCGGCCACTGCCAGCGGATCTGCCCGGTGACGATCCGGCTGCCGACCTGTTCCGACCGGCGGCGGTGCCGGGGCCGGCCGGTCCGGGCCTCGCCCGGTACGCCCACCTTGTCGAAGTCCCAGTTGTCGCAGACGAACGCCAACCGCCGGTCGGTGACGGTGACGTCCGCCGGCCGGAGCAGGGACCAGTGCAGGTTGCCGTTGCCCAGCGACGGGCCGAGCAGGTAACCGGCCACGTCGACCCGACCACGCCAGAGGGACCGCTCGCCCGGGTCGAGCAGCACCCGGTGGTGCCGGTCGAGCTGGGGGTACCCGCGGTCGTCCTGGTCCGGCTGGTCGAAACGGTGCGGCCGGACGAAGTACGGGGATGCGTCGTCGCTCATCGGCGGAGGGCCTCCTGTGGACGAACTTCCTCCTGTCCAGGTTCGCGGACTGCGTGACCCGCGTCATGACACCTGTTAGGGGGTCGGCTGATCGGGTGAGGCGTATGACCGGTAGTCGCCGATCTCCTCCGCCCGTACGAGTCCGTCCTCGATCGCTCGGGCCAGCAACGCCGCCTTGGTCGCCGCCGGGCGGCCGGCGCGGGCGTACTTGATCCGGGCCCGGTCGACGTACTGCTTCACGGTGTGCTCGCTGATGTTCATCCGCCGGGCCACCGAAGCCTTCGACATCGACTGGAACCAGAGCAGCAGCGCCTCACGCTCCTTCTCGGACAGTACGGGTCGACCCGACCGGCGGTCGCCGACGATCGCACCGGCGAGCGCGGGCGGCACGTACCCCCGGTCGCTGGCGGCGGCGAGCACCGTCGCGACGCAGTGTTCGCGCCCCTCGTGCTTGGCGAGGAAGGCCACCGCCCCGGCGTCGAGGACGGCCAGGATGATGTCCGCCTCGGTGTGTTCGGAGTAGACCACCACCCGGCGGCCGGCGGCACCCAGCTCGGCGACCTTGTCGAGGACCAGGTGCCCGTGCAGCCGCAGATCCAGCATGATCACGTCGGCGGTCGGCTGGTCGTCGCCGAGCACCACGTCCGGATCCTCACCGGTCGCGACCACGGTCAGCCGCGGCTCCTGGTCGAGCCAGGAACGTACGCCCTCGACCACCACCGGGTGGTCGTCGATGATCGCGACGGTGAAGCGCTGCTCCCGGTCGTCGCTCACGTGGCCCGCCACCGGGTCTGCGCCCATACCTGATCCCCGTCCCGCTCGTAGACGTACTCGACTTCTCCGTTGTCGGTGCCGGTCGCGGCCGGCCCGGCCGGATCCGGTCCGGTGCTGGGGGTGACCACGCTGACCACCACCTCATCCGGCTGCGCGACCACGGTCAACCTGGCCCACTGCCGGGCGGTGGCGAGGGTCGCGGTGAGTGGTTCGGCCAGCCTGCGGCGAACGTGTACGGGTAACGCCGGCAGCGTACCAACGGAAACCAGCTCGACCGGAAGACCGTTTCGTTCGGCGATGTCGACCGCCGCCCGCAGTTCGTGCAGCAGCGGATCGGGCACGTCGTCGGACTCCGCGATCAACCGGCGCAGCCGTGCCGCCTCCAGGGCGCACCGCTGCTGCACCGCCGGATCGGTCGGGTCGGCGGAGCCGTCGGCCAGTTCCGCGAGCAACGCCCCGGCGGTCCGGCTGACCAGGGCCAGGCGTTCCTGCCGGTCGGCTCGGGCCCGCTGGGCGGCGATCCGTTCGGCGTCGAGGGCCGCGCGGGCCGCCGCCGTACCGGCCGTACGGGCGGCCAGGGTACGCAGCACGCTGGCCGCGACGCTGAACGCGATCGGGAGGGTCGCGGTGCCGTACGTGTACATGGCGTACCGGCTCAGCCCGGCTGCGTCCCCGGCGCCGTAGGCGAAGACCGCGACCAGGGCGATGGCCGCCTCGGCGGCGAAGACCGCCACCAGTGCGGTGACCGGCCGCCCCCACAGCACGAGGACGACAAACCAGCCGAGTGTGCCCCAGCCCCAGTTCGCCGGCAGGAACAGCAGTTCGTCGGGGGTGTTGACGAAGACCACCGCGTCGACCAGGAGCAGTACGCCGATCAGCCGCCAGGTCGGCGTACGGGTGCCCCGGAGCAGGTGGGCGGCGGAGATCGCGCCGACCACCACGAAGATCAGCCATCCGGCGCCGACCGTCCACGGCCACCGGTACACCGACCAGTTCCCGAGCAGGGCCGGCACGTTGACCACCGTGTGCCAGCCGAAGGCGATGAGTACGGCGGCGATCCGGCTGCCCCGGTCGGCGGTGGCGGCGACACCGGCGACCACGTCCCTCGGCGTCGCGCCGGTGCCGTCCCGGGCCGTGGTGGCGTCCCGACCGGTGGTCCGGTCGGGATCGGCGCTGCGGGCGAGCGGGACGGTCCGCCGGGTCGCCGCAGCGGCGCCGATCGGGTGCGGTTCAGTGGACATCGGACCACTCCAACCGGACCCGGGTGCCCCGACCGGGTGCGGAGTCGACCTCCGACCGTCCGCCGATCGCCGCCATCCGCCCGTGGATCGACTCGCGCAGGCCGTACCGGTGCAGCGGAACCGTCAGCGGGTCGAAGCCCGGCCCGTCGTCGGTCACCTCGACCGCGACGCCCGCGTCGGCCAGGGCGGTGAGCCGTACCGAGACGGCGGCGCCGGGGGCGTGCCGGGCCACGTTGGACAGCGCTTCGGCGGCGCTGTCGGTGAGCGCGTCGGCGATGTCCGGCGGCACCGCGCAGGGGTGCAGGTCCACGGTCGGGGCCAGCTCGGGCAGGCGGTGCAGGAGGGCCCGGAGCCGGTCGTCGAGGGCCGCCGGCACGCTCGGGTCCGGCGACGCCGACAGCGCGCGGGTGCGGGACGAGGCCAGCTCGTCGAGCGTACGCAGGTCGGCCGCCGCCCGTACGCGCAGCAGCGGTGAACCGGCGCCCACCCCGCCGAGCCCGACGACGGTGAGCGTGGACAGCACGGTGTCGTGCAGGTCGCGGTTGTGCCGGCGTTCCGCCGCACGGGCGGCTCGGGCGATCAGCACCTCGCGGGAGGCCCGCTGGTAGTCGGCGAAAGCCTCGTCGGCGGCGCGGCTGCTGCGCCGGGTCAGCGCGGCCAGTCCGGCCCCGAAGATGGTCTGCACGACCAGGGTCACCGAGTGCGAGATCGCCTCGGTGTTGTTGTCGGCGAGATGCGCCCCGTACGCGTACGCCGCCGTAACCACCAGTCCGGCCGGTACGGACCGGGAGGCGGGCAGCCCGAAGTGGGCGACGACGATCGACGTGCTGGCGAGGATGGCCAGCCAGCTTCCCTCGCCCGGCAGCACCTCGGCGGCGACCAGGCGGTTGATCAGCAGGCAGCAGACGATGGTCAGGGTCAGGTCGACGTAGATGATGCCGGGGGTGAGCCCGCGCCGCAGGGTCGACGCGGCGAACAGCACGGACCAGCCGGTCAGCACGACGATCGTGACGATCAGGAGCGGAGTGGAGACCGGCGGCGTCCGTACGGCCAGCGCCACGGCCGCGCCCGCGAGACCGCAGGTCAGCCGGAGCAGCGCGGGGAAGATCGCGAAGACCTGGTTCAGTGCGCCGCTGGCCGGCCGGTCCTCGTCGCGGGCGGGATCCGGGGCGGTGCCGAGGCTGGTGACCAATGTCAATTCCTGCCCTCCCGGCGGCTGATCGGTTCATTGGCCGGACGTCCGGCATATCGACGGGGGAGAATAGCACGAATAGCCCGATCAGTTCCCGTACCGGTGCAGCCGTTACGGGGCTGTGTCCCGGCGCCGCCGGGGACGGCCGGTTTCGGTCCACGCCGGATGGAGAACCGGTTTCAGTCCAGGCCGGATGGAGAACTGGTAGGGCATGAGCGAGATCAGGGTGGGCACATCGTCGTGGGCGGACCGGCTGCTACTGGCCTCGGGCTGGTATCCGCGGGAGGCCAACACCCCCGCCGGCCGGCTGGCCTACTACGCGGACCGGTTCGACCTGGTCGAGGTGGACACCACCTACTATGCGCTGCCGGCGGTCGAGACGACCTCGGCCTGGGTCGACCGGACACCACCGGGGTTCAGGTTCAACGTCAAGGCGTTCAGCCTCTTCACCGGTCATCCGACCGCCATCTCGGCACTGCCCCGGGACCTGCGCCCGACGGGTGACCCGAACGGCCGGGTACGCCGCCGCGACCTGCCCGAACCGACGTACGAGGAACTGTGGGAGAGGTTCCGGGCCGTCCTCGAACCGATCGCCGCCGCCGGCAAGCTGGGCGTGGTGCTGCTCCAGTTCCCGCCGTGGCTCGGTTACGGGGAAGCGGCCAAGCGGCGGATCATCGAGGTCGCCGAGCGTTGCCGCCCGCTGCGGGTCGCGGTCGAGTTCCGGCACAGCTCCTGGTTCGACGGAGACAACGCCCGCTACACGGTCGGGTTCCTGGCCCGCAACGACCTGTCGATGGTCTGTGTGGACATGCCGCAGGGGCACGCGTCCTCCGTACCGCCGGTTCTCCTCGCCACCGCGGACCCGGCGGTGGTCCGGTTCCACGGCCACAGTGCGGCCTGGGGCAGCGGCGACAAACAGGAAAAATTCCGGTACGCGTACGCCGAGGGCCAGCTCGCCCGGTGGGCCGACCGGCTGCGCGAGTTCGCCCGCGAGACCGACGAACTGCACGTGCTGATGAACAACTGCTGCGGTGACCAGGCCCAACGCGACGCGGCCCGGCTGGCGGCACTGCTGCGCCGCGACGGCAGCCGACCGGACGCCGACCAGTTGACCCTGCTGCCGGTCGGCTCCTGACAGTGGCCTGCTGCGGCTGACGCCGGACGTCAGCTCCGGGCGTTCGGCCGGGGTGCCTGGATGGACAGGAACGCGTCGATGTTGCGCAGGTGCTTGGGGGTCAGCCCGAGGTGCGACTGCGGGGACACGATCAGCGTCGGCGCCAGCCGGGACAGCTCGTTGCCGTTGTCGTGGGCGCGCAGCTCCCAGGTCGCGTCGTCGTCGGTCCAGACCAGGGGGCGGCCCTCGTCGCGGACCACCCGCTCGGCCGCCGGATACTTCCACCAGCCCCGCGCGACGGCGACCGGGGCGGCACCGGCGAGCGCCTGCTCGCGCTCGTCGAACTCCGGGGAGTCCTGGGTGTCGAACCTCGGCAGCCCCAGCAACCGGGCCAGGTTCTCGGCATCGTGCTGCCAGGTCGTGTGCCAGCGGACCTCGGCCCGCCCCGACTCGTGCACGGTACGGATGAAGTCGAGCACCGGCTGCGCGGCGAGGATCGGCCAGTCGACGCCCGCCGAGCTGGCGGTGCCGGTGACCCACTGGTCCCGGGGCCACACGTTCCGGTCCGGCTTGCGGCTGATCGCGTTGACCACCCCGTCGATGTCGAGCAACCACACCGGTGTGGGATCGACCGTCTCCATGACAGCAGTTGTACGCCCAGCCCACCCGTACCACCAGCCTTTTGGGAAGGCAGGGGCGGGCGGCGTCTAGCGTGGGCTTGACTCTGACACGGTGTCAGGGGCCACGGTGGGACAGGTCATGTTCAGTATCGGAGACTTCGCCAAGATCGGCCGGGTGTCGGTCCGGATGCTGCGTCACTACGACGCGATCGGACTGCTGCGCCCGGCATCGGTCGACCCCGGCAGCGGGTACCGCTCCTACCACGCCGATCAACTGCGCCGGCTCAACCGGGTGATCGCCCTGAAGGATCTCGGCTTCACCCTCCAGCAGGTGCAGACACTGCTCGACGACGAGTTGGACGTCGAACAACTGCGCGGGATGCTGCGCCTGCAACGGGCGGAACTGGCCGCGCGGCTGGCGGCGGACGCGGCCCGGTTGACCGGGATCGAGGCGAGGCTCCGGATGATCGAGAACGAGGGCCACATGCACACCGAGGACGTTGTACTCAAGAAGATCGCCCCGGTCCGGGTCGCGGAACTCAGCGCGGTCGCGGCCAGCTACGAGACCGTCGACCTCTCGCCGGTGATCCAGCCGCTCTACCCGGAACTGCTGTGCCGGATCGAGGCGGCCGGGGTCGACGTGACCGGGCCGTCGGTCGCGTACTACGAACCGGCGCCGGGGGAGTCCGGCGAGGCGGTCGTGGTGCACGCGTCGGTGCAGGTCGCGGTCGCCCCGCGCGACGGCTACGACTTCACCATTGTCGACCTGCCCGGCATCGAGTCCGCCGCGACGATCATCCACCGTGGTTCGATGCACGAGGCCGACCGGAGCATGCAGATCCTGGCCCGCTGGGTCGAGGAGCACGGCTACCGCATGATCGGGTACGCCCGCGAGGTGTGCCTGGAGTTCGTACCGGACGAGCCGGACAAGTGGGTCCACGAGTTCCAGGTCGAGGTCGCCCGGTAGCCGGCCCGTCCCGGCGGGGCCCGTCCTGTCCCGGCGGCCCGCCGGGGCGAGGGCGGGTTACCGGGTGAAGGCGAAGTAGGACAGGTCCGGGTCGAGGGTGGCCGGCGGGGCGGTGAGCTGGTGCAGGCCGACGCTGAGGGTCCGGTCGTCGGGGGCGGCGAAGGCTAGCTCGCGGAAACCGGCCTCGGTGAACCACTCGCGGATGGTCGGGGTCAGGTCCGGGGCACGGCGGTGCCGGGTCCAGATCACGAAGGCGTCCGGCGCGCAGAGCTGGGGCAGGGCCGCCACGGTCGCCCGTACGTCGGCGTCGGAGATGTTGCCGAAGACGCCGCACATCAGCACGATCTCGGCGGGTACGCCACCGAGGTAGGAGGTCGCCACCCCCGCGTCGGCCTCCACCACCTCGATCTGCCGGTCCAGCCCCGCCGCCGACGCCGCAATCCGTGCCGCCTTCGCGTTCGTCGGATCCAACTCGACCAGCCGGGCCCGTACGTCCATCCGTCGTGGATGGTCGCCGAGCACTCCGATCACGTCGCGTCCCTCCCCGGCGCAACCGCTGACCAGCCTGACCGGCCCCGGCGGAACCTCCGCGAGCGCCCGACGCAACTGGTCCTGCACCAGGCGCAACCGGTGCCACAGGTGCGATCCCGGCTGGTCGTACGCGCTGTGCCACGCGGTGCCGTAACGGTTCATGGCGACAACTCCCCGTCTCGATGTGTGACCCGCACCCATCATCGCCGAACGGGGCGGAAGACTGTGGCACCCTCGACGCAGAGCCGCCACGGACTCGACGACCTGGGGAGAGAAATGACCGATCAGTACGGCCAGGGCTCCCAAGCACAGCCGTCCGCCCAGCCGAACCCGCAACCGCTCCCCGCCCAGCCCACCGGGCCGTCCCCGTACGCCGAAGCGAGCGCACCGCCGCCGTATCCGTACGGTGAACCGGTTGTGCCGCCGTCGTATCCGGGTGGGGCGCCGTTCCCGTACCCGGACGGGGGTCCGTACCCGTACGGGGATCCCGGGCAGCCGGTCGCGCAGCGTAATCGGGCGAAGCCGTTTCTCGTCGCCGCCGCCGGTCTGCTCACGCTCTTCGTGCTCACCCTCGGTGGGCTCGCGATCTGGGACGGTGTCCGGGAGGACAGCGGGGTCGCCGGCTGCCGGTCGTTGGCGGACCGGACCTCCGGGCAGAACCGCGAGTTGGCCGAGGACGAGCACCGTGAGCTGCGCGAACAGTTCGCCGACTCCGACATCCGGGCGATCCGCGAGCACGGCACCGAGATGATGGACGTGCTGTGGGAGGTGTCGAAGCTGCCGCCGGGTGAGGAGATGGGCGCGCTGCGCTACCTGCCGCAGTTGTCCGTACACGCCGAGGGGCTGCGGCGGGCCTGCGCCGAGCAGGGTGTGGTGATCTCGCCCAATCTGCCCGACTAGTCCGCTCACCGTCCGCGTACCGGCGTCGGCGAGGTCCGTAAGCTGCATCTGACCGGCTGCGCGGTGCCCGGCGACGGCCGCCGCAGGGCAAGGGTCGGGTCCCCCGGGACGGAGGAGAGACGAGATCATGACGCGCGAGCGAATCGGCCTGGTGGTGCACACGGGCCGGCAGGCGGCGATCGAGGCCGCCGGTTTGGTGCGTCGGTGGGCGGACGCGAACGACATCACGGTCAGTGACATCGACGTATGGGAGCGGGACTGGGACACCTGCCACCGGCGCAACGCGGTGGACGAGGCCGAGGCCGCCGGCCACCCGGCGCTCGTCGTCACTGTCGGTGGCGACGGTACGTTCCTGCGCGGTGCCCGGATCGCGGCCGAGGACGGCGTACCCGTACTCGGGATCAACGTCGGCCGGGTGGGTTTCCTGACCGAGGTCGACCCGAGTGAGATCGATGCCGCCCTGGACGCGTTCTTCTCCGGGCACGTGCACATGGACGAGCGGCTGATGCTGACCCTCTGCGCCTCCCGCCCGCTGGAGATCCCCAAGGGCATGCAGGACCTGCTCCGGTACGGCCGCGGCCCGTTGCTGCCCCCGCCCCCGCTACGGCAGGCGGAGGAGCCGATCAACCGGGCCGGGGTGGCGCTGGACGTGACCGCGCTCAACGACATCGTGTTCGAGAAGCTGGCCCGCGACCGGCAGGCGAGTCTCGGGGTCTACCTGGACGAGAGCCTGTTCACGTCGTACTCGGCGGACGCCCTGGTGGTGGCGAGCCCCACCGGGTCGACGGCCTACAGTTTCGCCGCCGGCGGACCGATCCTGTCGCCCCGGCTGCGGGCACTGGTGCTGACCCCGGTCGCCGCCCACATGGTCTTCAACCGGAGCATGGTCGTGGCGGCCGACGAGGCGGTCTCCGTACGGGTCCTCGAACACTCCGGCTCGGTGGCGGTCAGCGTCGACGGGCAGCTCCGGGGGGTGCTGAACCCGGGCGACTGGGTGACCGTGCAGCCGGCGGCGCAACCGGCCAAACTGGTCCGGCTGCACTCGTCGCACTTCTACTCCCGGCTCCGGGAGAAGTTCTCCCTCGCCGGTGCCCCGGCCGCGATCGCGGACAGCGAACCGGTACGTGGGCGGGCGGAGTGAAGGCGGCGCCGCGTTACGGCAGGATCGACTTGACGAAGGGGTAGAACAGGTGGTTGTAGGTGCCGTTGTCGAGGAACTTGCCGTTGCTGAGGATCGCCTTCCGCAGGGTTTTCAGGTCCTTCTCCCTGCCCTGCGCGGTCAGGCGGGCGCGGAGTAGTGCCGCCTCCTGGGTGACTTCGGCGGAGAGTTCCCGGACCAGTCCGGCGGGGGTGCCGAACCGCAGACCGCCCATGTGCCCCGCGAGCCCCTGCACCTTGTCCTCGAATTCCTTGAGATCTTCCGGTACGCGGTTGAACAGTCCCATGGGTCGCCGCCCTCGGTAGTCAACGATCGGATTCGTGCTGCGCATCCGCGCTGACGTTACAAGCGGCGGACCTGACCGGGGCTCGCCCTCGAGGCCGCAGGTCGGGACTGTTCAGTCCATGGTGGGCGGATCGACCGGTCGGATCGTCGTCCGGTCGGCGAGCACCGCGCCGCCGTTCGACACCATCCGCGGTCCCAGAGAACCAACTCGCCTTTTCTCGTACATCGTCTTTGATGTACGCACACAATGCCGCTCAGTTAGGGCGGTGGGTGGTTGGGTGACGCCGGTTGGTCATGGCGGCGTGGTGGAACATGGAACAACGGAACTACCGGTATGACTGTCGATCGACCAAGAAAGACCGTCTGTCCCGGGAGTTCCGTTGTCGGTTCAGTTTGCCATGCCAGCGTTGGGTGGCCCAGCCCGTGATCACATCGATCTCGGGGTGTTGACCAGTACCGTCCCACCCGACCTGGTTGACGAGGTCATCGATACGGCCGGTTGCCGGGAACAGCGACGCCGGGTCCTGCCCGCCCGTGTGGTGATCTACTTCGTGCTCGCGTTGGCACTGTTCAGCGCCGCTGACGGCTACCGCCCACCGGGATACCGGGCCGTTGCACGGATCCTGGTCCTGCGGTGGCGGTGGCTGTGCCACGGATGCGTACTCGCGTCGAGTTCGGCGTTGACGCAAGCCCGGCAACGGCTCGGCGTCAAACCGCTCCACCTGCTCTTCGACCGGGTCCGTGGCCCTGCCGGCACCCCAACGACCGGATCGACGTTCGTTTTCGGGCGACGCGTCGTCGCATGGGACGCCACCACCCTGGCCACCCCGGACACCCCCGCGAACGCCACCGAGTTCGGCTACCACGGCCAGGCCCGTAACCCCACCAAAAAGCCCACGGACAGCTACCAGCGCCGGCTCGGCAGCACCCCACTGATCCGACTCATGACACTCATCGACTGCGGCACCCACACCATCATCGACGCCACCTTCGACGGAGTCGTCACCTCCAGCGAACCCGCCCTCGCCCGGCGGCTCCTCGCCTCACTCACCCCCGGCATGCTCCTCCTCGCCGACCGGAACTTCACCAGTCACGACCTGTGGTCACACGCCACCGCCACCGGCGCCGACCTCATCTGGCGAGCGAAGAAGAACCTCCAACTCGTCCCCACCACCCACCTACCCGACGGCTCATTCCTCGCCACACTCCCCACCAGACGCGAGACCGCCCGCCTCAACGGCGCCCGCGCCCGCGGCTGCCCACCCCAACCACCACGCCACGGCCACCAAATCCGCGTCGTGGAATTCACCATCACCACCACCGGCCCGAACACCAGCACCGAGGAATACCGCCTCCTCACCACCCTCCTCGACCACCACCACGCACCCGCACAACACATCGCCGCCCTCTACCAACAACGCTGGGAATCAGAAACCCACTACAGCTTCCTCAAACCCCGCCTCATCGGCACCAACACCACCCTCCGCTCACACACACCCACCGGCATCACCCAAGAGATCTACGCACTCCTCATCACCTACCAAGCCCTCTGCCACCTCCGCACCGAAGCCGCCACCACCGCCAACCACGACCCCGACCACATCTCCTTCACCCTCACCCTCCGCACCGCCCGCACCGCCCTCCACCAACCCCCCACCCACCACACCCGCAACCACACCATCACCGACATCCTCAACGAACCACCACTCACCAGACGCCACCGCACCTACCCCCGCCAACGACGACCAACCGCCACCCCCTACCCCACAAAACCCCGCCACCAACCCCGACCACCCACCCACACCCACCACCACATCACCATCACACCCAGCCAAACCACCACCAAAATCACCAACCAACGCCTTAACTAAGCGGCATTGTGTACGCACACCAAAGACGATGTACGAAGAAAACGCGTGTGTTGGTTTCGCGCGGGTAGACAAGGCAGCCAGCGGATCAGGCGGTGGCGGCGAGCAGGTCATGGACCGCGGCGGGGCCGGTTTCGTCCTGGTTGCTGAGGATGACGAGGCGACGGTCGGAGTCGGGCAGCCAGGCGGCGAACGCCTTGAACCCGGCGTTGTCGCCCGAGTGCTGGCGCCATCGCTCACCGTTGACCGAGCCGATGAACCAGCCGTAGCCGTAGCTGCGCAACTCGGTGCCGTAGACGGTGGCCGCGTGTTCGGTGAACGTCAGCCGCAGCGACTCCGGGCCGAGCAGGCGCCCGGCGGGTAGTGCGTCGAGCCACGTGAGCATGTCGTCGACGGTGGACCAGACGTCGCCCGCGCCCATCCCGACCGAGTCCAGCTCGAACGAGGGCACGGGACGGTCGGCGGCATGGCCGCGCGCCAAACCGGCGCGGTCGCCGGGGGCGCCCGCGAACGTACCGTCCATGCCCAGGGGCGTGAAGATCTCGCCGGTCAGGAAATCACGGTACGGCCGGTCGGCGGCTCGTTGCACGACGTGGGCCAGCAGGACATAACCGGGACTGCTGTAGTGCCAGCCGGTGCCGGGCTCGAACAGTGGCCCGGCCTGCTGGAAGGCGGCAAGCAGGTCGTCCGGTGCCATTCCGGCGGTCAGATCGATCGTCGGGTAGTCCTTCCAGTGGCCGAGGCCGGAGGTGTGCACCAGAAGTTGGTGCAGGGTGATCGGCCCCCACGACTGCGGGCACCCGCCGATCCACCGGTCGATCCGGTCGTCCAGGGCCAACGCGTGCCGCTCGGCGAGCAGCAGGACCGCCGCCGCGGTGAACTGTTTGCTGATCGAAGCGAGCTGGTAGCGGGTCTGCCGCGAGTTGGGCGTGCCGGTCGCCGTGTCGGCGTAACCGCTGTTGACCTGGGTCAGGACCGTGTCGCCGCGGGTGACCAGGATCGAGCCCCGGACCGGTGGTGTGGCTGGTGGCATGGCTCGACTCTACGACTTCGCGCGGGCGGCGAGCAGTTGCCGGATCTCCTCTTTCAGGTGTTCCGAGACACCGTCGGCCTCCACCAGTCGGGGCAGCAACTCCGGCTCCAGCATCCACGCCCGGAACCCCTCGGCGATGGTCATCCCGCGTTCGGGGCGGTGGACCACCCGTACGTCATCACCGGCACGGACCTCGCCGGGCTCGACCACCCGCAGGTACGCACCCGGCCGCACCTCCCGGGTGAAGCGCTTCACCCAGCGCGGCTCGGCCATCTTCAACTGGAAGGTGGCGCACGGGATCCGGCCGAACGTGGTCTCCAGCAACAGGTCGGCGCCGATCCGCCACTGTTCACCGATGAGCGCGCCGTTGACGTCCAGCCCGGTCGTGGTGAGGTTCTCGCCGAAGATCCCGCCCCGCAGTGGGCGCCCCAGTTCGGTCTCCCACCAGTCGTAGTCCTCGCGGGCGTAGGCGTACACCGCCTGGTCGTCGCCGCCGTGGTTGGCGATGTCGAAGATCTGGTCACCGACCAGGCCGCTGTGCAGCCCGGTGGTTTTCGGGCCGGGAGCGCGTACCTGCACCGGGCCGTCGACGGGCTGTTTGTTGATGCCGGTGACGCCGACCGACTTGGCGCTGTTCGCCTCCGGCACGGCCAGGTTCACCGAGAGAACCGTCCCCATGGATCCCGACCCTACGTCGACCCAGCGGTAGGGTCCCGCGAATTTCTGCGGCCACAGTGGACCGACGGTGGCGTGGCTCACACCCGATCAACTTGGACGATCGGGTGGAAAGCCCTCGATCTAGCCTGCCCTGTGCGGTAGATCACCGAACCTGTCGGTTATGTGCCGTACCGGATATGGGGGAAAGAAATGAAGAAAAGACTGCTGGGTGTCGCCGCCGCGGCGATCATGCTGGTCGCGGCGTCGCTGAGCATCGCGGCGCCGGCACAGGCCGCCGAGAGCCCGGTGGCGCTCTGCGGGTCCGACT
This sequence comes from Micromonospora sp. NBC_01796, assembly GCF_035917455.1. NCBI lineage: Bacteria > Bacillati > Actinomycetota > Actinomycetes > Micromonosporales > Micromonosporaceae > Micromonospora > Micromonospora sp. NBC_01796. Next base: position 4,754,273 of record NZ_CP109078.1, read on the forward strand.
ACTACGTGCTCGACAGCCACGGCGTCTCCGGCGCCACGGTCTACGTGCTCGCCTCCCGGGGCGGTGCGGCCTACAACTGCGTGGTCACCATCAAGACTGCGAACCGGGGCAAGGCGACCTGGGTGGCCGCCTCGATCGGGACTCCGGACGGGCGGTCCGGCATCGACGAGGGCAACTTCCTGTACTACGCCGGTCCGATCCGGATCAGTGCCCCGAGCCAGTGCATCCAATGGGGCGGTGCCGGCGGCAACCGCAGCTGGTGGACGAGCGCGTGGTCGTACTGCAGCTGATTTTCGGGTAGTCGCACCCGGCCAGCGCGGCGGGGCGGACCGGGTGGGCGCGTCGACCGACCGCTCACCCGGGCGCCCCCGGTACCGGTCGCCGTACCGGCACCGGTTCAATGTGCGCATGGTTGTGCGAATCGACGTGGACGCGGTGCGCGGTGCGGTGGATCCGGCGGTCTACCGCGAGGCCGAGGAACTGCTCGCCGACGGCCGGCTGGGCCGTACCGTCGAGGTGGGCGGCGGCCTGATCGGCGCCGTACACGGCGAGGGGACCACGGCGTACGAGGTGTGGGTCGGCGTGGTCGGTGGCGCGTTCACCGGCGAGTGCGAGTGTGCCGCGTCGGAGGCCGATCCGGACGAGTTGTGCGTGCACGCGGTCACGTTGACTCTCGCCGCCCTCCGTGACGGGTTCCACTGGTCCTCGGCGGCCACCGCACCGTCGACCGTCGAGGTCGACCCGGAGGTCCGCCGGCTGGCCGAGGTCGCCGCCACCCTCCCGATCCGCCGGCTGGCCATGCTGGTCGCCGAGCACGCGGTCACCGACCGCCGGTTGGAGACCCGGCTGTTGACGTACGCCGGGCAGCTCGGCGCACCGACGGACCCGGAACTGGCCGACGTGCGCGCGACCGTCGACGGCCTCACCGCCACCGACGAGTCCGATCCGTACGACGCGGCCAAGGCCGGTCAGCAGCTCGTCGAGGAGCTGGAGGTGCTCGCCCAGCGCCCGGCCACCGAGTCGACCCTGCTCACCGTCGAGTACGCCGCCCGCCGCTGGGACACCCTGCTCGGGTCGCTCGGCGAGGCCGCCGACGACGAGGACTTCGAGGAGATCGGCTCGGCCCTGCGCGCGGTGCACGTACGGCTCTGCGCGGAACTGCGTCCCGACCCGGACGCGCTGGTCGAGCGGATGCTCGACATCATCGAGGCGGCCGAGCCGGTCACCTCGTGCCTCGACCTGCCGACCGACTACCTCCCGGTCCTCGGCCCCGACCACGTCGCCGCCCTGACCGACTGAGCCCGGTCAACCGACGGATACAGTGCCCGGATGTTCGCGATCGCACTGGACGCCGGGGCCGAACTGCGCCCGCTGGAACCGTGGCAGGCCGAGGAGTTCCTCGCCCACATGGACCGGGCCCGCGCCACCGTCGACCCGTGGATTCCGTGGGCGAGCCGAAGCACCGACCTGGACTCGGCCCGCGCCACGCTCCAGCGGTACGCGGACCTCGCCGCCCGCGACGCCGGCCGGCTGTACGGCATCTGGCTCGACGGCACCCTCGTCGGCGGGACCATGTTCACCTCCTTCGACACCAACACCGGCATCTGCGAGATCGGCTGCTGGCTGGAACCGGCCGGGCAGGGCCGGGGTCTGATCAGCCGGGCGGCCGGGCACCTCGTCGACTGGGCGGTACGCGTACGCGGGATGCACCGGGTCGAGTGGCGTACCAGCCCGGCGAACACCGCCAGCAGCAAGGTCGCCCGCCGGCTCGGGATGCGGTTGGACGGCGTACTGCGGGAGACGTTCCCGTACCGGGGAGTCCGCCACGACACCGAGATCTGGTCACTGCTCGCCCCGGAGTGGCTCGCCCGTACTTCCATCGCCCCCTGACGATCAGGGTGTACGGAATTGACTTGTCGCTGATGTAGTTCCACCCTTTCGGCTTTTCGTTTGGCTGGTTGTGGAAACTGCGTGTTCGAGCGGCCTACGGAGGCTGCGACACGGGTGTATGTCCTTAGAGGAGGGTTAACTTTTCAGCCGCTCAGAGTGACCGAATGATGCTCTGCTGTCGCTCCCAGTTGTGGCAACGTCTGTGCTCGCGCTCCCGAGGCGGGGTGCCACTGACATTGACGCGGAGAAGACCATGAGCACCCCGAACCACCCCGGCCAGGAGCCGCCGTACCAGCCCGAGCTGCCGCACGCGCCGTACCCGCCGCAGCCGGCCTATCAGCCGGGCGTGGCGAGCTACCAGCCCGCCCCGCCGCCGCCCGGCTACCCGGCTGCGGCGCCGCAACCGGGGTACCCGGTCGCGGTGCCACCTCCGCGTAAGCGCCGACGGTGGCTGGTGCCGAGCCTGATCGGCGGCGGGATCGTGGTCGCGCTCTGCTGTGGCGGCACGATCATCGCGGCCACCTCCGGGGACCTGGAGGAGACGACCAGTTCGGCCGCCGCGCCGGCCGCCGCGACCGGTTCCGACGCCCCGGCGGCTCCGAAGGCCGCCGAACCCGCCAAGACCGAGGCGCCGAAGCCACCGCCGGAGGAGCCGAAGAAGTACAAGGTCGGTGAGACCGTACGGGGCGGCGATTTCGAATTCGTCGTGCATGGCGTCAAGTGCGGCATCGCCCAGGTGGGCAGTTCCTACCTGAACCGGAAGGCGCAGGGTACCTTCTGCCGGACCGATGTCTCGGTGAAGAACGTAACGAAGAAGGCCCATCTGTTCCACGCAGACGGAACCGTCAGCGCGCAGGACGCGAGCAACCGCGAATACGAGGCGGACGGTGAGGCGAACATCTACGGCAACAAGGATGGCGCCGGCTTCCTGGACGAGATCAATCCGGGCAACTCGATTCGCGCCTTCGTCTACTTCGACGTACCGAAGAACACGAAACTGACCACGATCACCTTCGACGCCGGACTGTTCACCCTCGCCGAAGACGCAGTGGTCACGCTCTGACGGTGGTCGCCGCCACACGTGCGCTTCGAGCTGCTGCCTTGACCTCAAGTGAGCTTCAACTCGCAGGCTGATCATCAAACGCAGAACGGAGCTGTTGATGATCGACCCGAGTACGCCGATCCGCCTGGCCCGGCCCAGCCGTGACCTGGCGGCGGCCGAACACTTCTACGTACACGGTCTGGGCCTGGAGGTGCTCTACCGCGGGGTCGCGGGCGGCCCGGACGAGCATGACCTGCTGATGCTCGGCTGGCCGGAGGCGTCCTGGCACCTGGAGTTGGTCGGCGGGGAGAATCTCACGGTGCGCCCCGTGCCGACAGAGGAGGACCTGTTGGTGCTCTATCTCGCCGGGCCGGTGGACGACTCGTTGGTGACCCGTCTGGAGCAGGCCGGCGGGCGGAGGGTGTCGCAGGGCGCGTACTGGGACCGGTGGGGCGTGACGGTCGAGGACCCGGACGGTTACCGGCTGGTGCTGTCCAACCGGTCGTGGTCCAACGCCGGGTAGCCCGATCCGCTATCACGCGGGTGGTTCGAGGAAGTGCAGCAGCCGGTCGGTGAGTTCGGCCGGCTGCTCCTCGAAGATCCAGTGCCCGGAGTTCTCGATGACGTCGCCGCTCACCGTGGTCGCGTACTGCCGGACCTGGTTCTGTACGGCGTCCCCGAGGCTGGCGCGGGCACCGAGGGCGAGCACCGGCATGGTGAGTTTCGTCTTGGCGTACTCGGTGTTGTCGGCGACGTCCTGGGGCAGGGCACGGAAGTACGCGAAGCTCGCCCGCAGGTGCGCGTCGTCCTCCAGGTGCCGGGCGTACTCGCGTACGTCGTCGGCGGTGATGCCGTCCTGGACCTCCATCGAGTCGGTGAACCGGTCCACCCAGAGGTCCTCCCGACCGTTCATGATCTCCTCCGGCAGCCCGTTGGGGAGGCTGAAGAAGCCGATGTTCCAGAAGCCGGGGCCGTCCTCGGTCAGCGCGGGGATCTGGAAGAGGGTCCGGTCCGGGATCGGTGCCTCGGTGAGCACCAGTTTGCCCACCTCGTCGCCGTGCTCGGCGGCGTAGGCGTACGCGACCATCGTCCCGATGTCGTGCCCGACGAGGGAGATGTCGCCGTCCAGGTCGAGTTGGGCGAGTAGGCCGTGTACGTCGTCGGCGAGCGTCTTCTTGTCGTACCCGTCCGGTGGTGCGTCGCTGTCCCCGGCGCCGCGCAGGTCGGGTGCGATGACCGTGTAGTGGCGGGCGAGTTCGGGCAGGACCTTCCGCCACATGTACCAGGTCTGCGGGTAGCCGTGCAGCAGCACCAGGGGATCGCCCCGGCCGCCGCGTACGTAGTTCAGGGCCACGTCACCGACCTGGGCTTTCTGTTCGGTGTAACCCTGCGGCACCCGTCCGCTGCTCATGGTCGTCCTCCCCGTCGGCCCCCCGGTCGAGCCGGTCTACCCGCCGTCCGGGCCGGTACACCCGCGACGGGGGCCGTCAACGCCGTCGGGACGTTGTAGGAATAGATGCCGGTATATAGCATGGGCGGGTGTCGTCGCCGGCACGGGCACGGGTTGACCGGGTGCCGGCGGACACGAGCACCGGAGCCGGGTGGCGGCCGTCCGCGCAACGACGCGGGGGCCGTGAAGTCGTCGCAGCCACGCTGCCGGCGGACCGGCTCCGACCGGCCCCGACAGCCGGTCGAGAGGAACCCACCCGTCATGAGACTCATCCCCGCGCGCCGCCGCGTGCCGGTGGTCGCCGCCCTGGTGACCGCGCTCGCCGCGAGCGTCGTCGGCCTCGCCGGCCCGATCCTGACCCAACCCGCCTCGGCGGCGGCCGGTTGCCTGGTCGACTACCAGGTCAACCAGTGGCCCGGCGGGTTCACCGCCACCGTCCGGGTCACCAACGGCGCCACCCCGGTCACCGGTTGGACCGTCCGTTGGACCTATCCCGCCGCCGACCAGCGGATCACCAACGGCTGGAGTGCCCAGGTCACCCAGGTCGGCGCGGTGGTCACCGCGACCAACGCCGGCTGGAACGGGAGCCTGCCGGCCGGCGGGTCCACCGAGTTCGGGGTGCAGGGCACCTTCGGGGCCAGCAACCCGACGCCGACCGGGTTCACGCTCAACGGCGTACCGTGCAACGACGCCGGACCCACCACGGCGCCGCCGCCGACCACCCCGCCGCCGAGCACGACGCCGCCGGCCACCACCCCGCCGCCGACCAGCCCGCCGGTCACGACGCCGCCGGCCACGACCGCGCCGCCGACCACCCCGCCCGCGACCACCCCGCCGCCGAGCGGATGCGGCACGGCCGCGTTCTGTGACGGTTTCGAGAGCCAGACCGGCGGTACGCCGACCGGCGACTGGAACGTCAACTACCCCGACTGCCAGGGCAGCGGTACGGCCACGGTCGACACCACGGTGGCGCACCAGGGCACGAAATCCATACGGATCAACGGCACCGCCGGCTACTGCAACCACGTGTTCGTCCGGGCCACCCGCGACCTCACCGGACTCGGCCAGGTGCGGTACGGCCGGTTCTGGGTACGGCACACCACGGCCCTGCCGACCCAGCACGTGACCTTCCTGGCCATGCGGGACGCCAACGACGGCAACCGTGACCTGCGGGTCGGCGGCCAGAACGGGGCACTGCAGTGGAACCGGGCCTCGGACGACGCGACCCTGCCGGAACAGAGCCCGGCCGGGGTGGCGCTCAGCGTGCCGCTGCCGACGAACCGGTGGACCTGCGTGGAGTTCGTCGTCGACGGGGTGCAGGGCCGCCTGCAGACCTGGGTCGACGGCGGCGCGGTGACCGGGTTGACCGTCGACGGGACCCCGACCCACGACATCGACGGGCAGTGGCTCAACCGGGCCAACTGGCGACCGAACCTGACCGACCTGCGGTTGGGCTGGGAGAGCTACGGCGAGGGGGCGGACACCCTCTGGTTCGACGACGTGGCGCTCGGGTCGAGCCGGATCGGCTGCTGACCCGCTGACCGACCCACCCGTACGGGCCGAGCCGGGTGACGAGATCGGCCGGCTCGGCCCGTACGGCAGTGGGTTTGTTTTCCGCAGAGCGGGGATGCGGCAGCAGTCGACCCACCGGGGGCGGCACCGAGCCCGGGGAGCGGACATGACCGAAGCGACGCTCGACTACTTCGAACCCCGCGGTGGCGCGGTGCTCGCCAGCCTGCTGATCGTCCGGGACGTCGACCGGTCGCGGGAGTTCTACGAGCGGGTTCTCGGCGCCATCTGCGTACGCGAGCGGGAGCCGTGCATCCTGCACTTCCGCAACAGCTACATCGTGATCAACAACGAGGGCGGCCCGACCGACGACAAGCCGACCGTGCAGGCCCGCGCCCCGCAGGACTCGGGGACGTTGAGCTGCGCGATGAACATCCGGGTCATGGACGTACACGCGGTGTACGACGAGTGGCGCTCGCGCGGCGGCGAGTTCCTGACCGAGCCGAAGGACCACGGGATGGAGATCCGGTGCTACTTGCGTGACCCGGACGGCTACCTGATCGAGGTGGGCCAGACGACCGGGGGCCTGGAGAGGATCGGCCGAGCGCCCCGGTGACCCGTCGCCCGGCCCCTACGCGGGCTGCGCCCCGGTCAACCGGAAGGTGAAGTAGTCGACCTGCCAACCGTCGCGTACCAGGCTCTGCTGCGCCAGGACCGTCGCGGTGAAGCCGGTCGCGTCGATCAGGTGCCGCAGGTAGGTCAGGTCACCGGAACTGCCGAAGAAGATCAGCATCCGGCCGTCGGCGGTCAGGTGCTCCCGCGCCTGGGTGAAAAACGCGGTCATGGCCTGATAGTTCTCGTCGGTGCTGGCGCCTTCGAGCAGGTCACGAGGGGCGAACCAGCGAAACGGCGGGTCGAAGACGATCAGGTCGAACACTCCGTCGACCGCGCCGAACACGTCGCTGTGACGTACGTCGACCCGGTCGGCGACCCCGTTGCGCTCGGCGTTGGCGGTGGCGGCGTCCACCGCGTACGGATTGATGTCGACCGCGACCACCCGGCTCGACTTCGACGCGGCCAGGATCGCGTTGACACCGCTGCCGGTGCCCATGTCCAGCACCCGGTCGGTCTCCCGCACCTCGGCCAGGACCGCACCACCCAGCAGGTGCGACATACCGGTGATCGGATGCACCTGCGGCGGGACCACCAGCACCCGGTCCAGGTACTCGAACGTCTGACCCGTACCGGACTCCGGTCCGGCTTCGGCCCGTGCCTGCCGGTACGCGTTCTCGTGCCACTCCCGGACGCGGTCGACGTACTCGGCGGACATCATCGGAGTGTGCTCGTCCATGGGTGTCCCGATCATCCGGTGGTGCACGGGCGGCCGTCGATGGTGCAGGCGGTCGGGGCGGAGCTGACACCCACCCCGTCGACCCGGAACCGGAAGCTGACCGAGCCGCCCGCCGGTGCCGGCCCGGTGTCGGCGGCCGGGACGAACGTCCAGGTGGTGCCGTCCTGGGTGACCTCGGCCCCGGTCACCTCCCGAACCGTCATCGCCGGCCGGGGCAGGGTGATCGTCACCGTCCAACGCGGCGTCGGGGCCGGGTTCGGGTTGTCGATGGTCACCGTCACCCGGTAACCGACCAGGGTCGCGTCCCCGATCGTGTAGACCGCGGTCAGCGCGCCGGCCGGGGGCGCGGGCGGCGGCGGTGCGACGGACGGCGATCCGGTGGCCGTACCGGCGGGGTTCTCCGGCCGGGCCGGGAGCCCGGCGGGCGGGACGGCCTCCGCGTCGGGGGCACCGGTCCGGAGCGCGTTCGGGCTCGCCTCGCTGCCCGGGGTACCGGGGTCGGCGCTGCTGCCCACCCCCACCTCGGCCGGTGGTGCGACGTTCAGCGGAACGTGGTCGTCCGGCGTACGCAGGACCAGCACGATGAGCAGGACGAGCGCGGACAGCACGGCAGCCGCACCGGCGACGACACCCACCCCGATCGACCAACGCCCGACGGTCACCCCGCCGGACGTACCGGGACGAGCCGGCCCGGAGACGAACGCGCCACGGATCGCCGCCCCCACCCCGAGTACGGCATCGAGCACCGCCACCGCCCGGGTACGGGGCGGCGGACCGGTCCGGACCGGTGGTGGCGGCACCGGTGGTGACGGTGGGACGGTCCCCGATGGACGGTCCGGCGAGTCGAGCCGCAGGTCGCCGGTGGGCTCGTCCGGATTCACGACCGGTACTCCTTCATGATGCTCGGATCCGTTGTTCACTCCGTGGACGAGGGGATCGGCGCGGGTTCGAGGTACACCGGCAGGTGGTGGTGCGCCTGCCCGGCGAAGAGAGCCACCTCGTACGCGACGTCGCCGACTTCCACGTCACCGTCGAACCGTACGGTCAGCACGGCGCCGCCGCGAGTCGTGGCGACGAACAGGTACGCCTCCCGCATCTGCACGATGATCTGACGTACGGTGCCGGCGCCGGTCTGCCGCCCGGTCGCCACGGCGAGCGCGTGCAGCCCCGCCGTCACGCTCGCGACCTGGTCGGCCAGTTCGGCGTCGACCTGCCCGGAGGCGGCGAGTGGTAGTCCGTCGGGGGAGAGCACCATCGCCAGGTCCGCTCCGGTGACCCGGTTGACGAGGTCGTCCAGGAGTCGGGTCAGGTTGTCGGTCGCGACCATCGGGGAAACCACTCGTCGTTGTCCTCTCGCTGCCGTCAGCCGGCATCAGTGTTGTCTGTCATCGGTACGTGGCACCGTGCACGACACGCCGGTACGTTCACGACGCCGGCCGTTTCGGCCAGTTCGGCGTCGCCGATCCGTCGCTGCCCCGTTCGGCTGCCAACACCCGGAGCCGGTTGAGCAGCTCGCCACGGTTCGCGCAGTTCAGCCGTTGGCGCATCCGGGCCACATGGTGCTCGACCGTCTTGGCGGAGATGAACAGCCGGTCGCCGATCTGTTTGTAGGTCAGGCCGCTCAGGACCAGGTCGGCCACCTCCTGCTCCCGGTCGCTGAGGCGGCTCTCGGTGGGTGCGGTGACGGCGTCGGCCACGGGTGCGTTCGAGGCGCCGGCCGGGTGCGCGGTGCCCTTGTGTCCGGCCGGTCGGCCCTGCAACATCCGGGCGCAGTCGAGCAGCGCGGTCATCGCTCGCCGGTCCGCGGTCCGGATCGCGGCCTGGCCGGCGAGTCGTGCGCCGTCCCAGCCCAGGCCGGCGTCGTGCAGACCACGCGCGGCGGTCTCGACCCGAGCGGGATCGACGGTGCCACGCAGCACCTCCACCCAGCTTTCGGCAGCGGCGGCCATCACGGCAGAGTACCGGCTGTGACCGACGTTCGCCGCGAGCGCGGCGACGTGTTCGTCGGCTGCCGCGGGAAGTTCGGCGATGATCGCGGCGTGCAGGCCGCTCCACCGCAGTTGGGTCGCCCAGAGCGCCGGGCCGCCGAGCCGGTCCAGCAACGCGTACGCCTCGCGTAGGTACGGTTCGAGCCGGTTGAGTTCACCCAGCCGGGCCGCCGCGATGGTGATCTCGCCCAGCGGCAGGAAGCTGAACAGGTCGACCGGGTGCCGTACCAGCGCCTCCCGGGCCTGCCCCCAGGCGCGCTGCACCGCCGGCAGGTCGCTGTCGCGTCGGGCGATGCCCATCTCCAGCGCGCTGGCGAAGAGCAGGTCGCGTGATTCGAGCGGATCGGTGGCATCGGGCGCGGCGGATTCGGGGGCGGGCGGGCCGGTGACCGTGCGCAGCGCCTCGGCCGCCATCGCCGTACGGCCGCGCACCATCAGGATCCACGCCTGGAGCAGCCGGTGCCGGCGGGACATCAGTGCCCCGCCGAGGCCGGCGGCGATGGCCCGGTCCAGCACCCGTTCGCCGATCTCCAGTTCGCCGCAGTGCAGTGCCACCAGGGCGGCGAGCGCCGCCGGGCTGTCCGGCAGCAGGACCGTACGGCCGGCGGGTTCGAGCAGGGCGGCGGCCTGTACGAGGGTGGACAGGGCCGCGGTCGGCGGGGCGGTGAGCGTTTCGCGTACGCCCCGGACGGTCAGCAGGGCGGCGCTGGTGAGCAGCGTCGGGGGCCCGTCCGTCGACGGCTGCGGTGCCGGGGCGTCCGGTTCGGCGTCGTGTCCGGTGCCGATGGTGGCGATCGCCGCGAACGCGGCCGACGACGGGGCGTTCGACCAGCGGTACAGCTCGGCGCTCCGGCCGAGCTGCCCCCGGTGGGTGAGCGCGGTCGCGGCGACCGTGGCGCCGTCGCGCCGGTCGTCGGGGTTCGTGGCGCCCACCAGGCGGTCGGCCAGGCGCAACGCGGTGTCGAGGTCTCCGGCGAGCGCGGCGGCGTACGCCTGTCGGGCGGTGGTCGGTCGGCCCGCCGTGGCGGCGGCGGCGAACAGGTCCGCGGCCAGCGACGGCTGCTCGGCCAGCGCCTCCTCGGCGGCGGCCTCGATGGTCAGCCCGGCGTTCTCGCCGCCGACACCGGGGGTGAGCAGGGAACGGACCAGGGGCAGCACCGGGGCGCCGCGTACGCGTTGCAGTTCCGCCAGCCGTTGCCAGACGGCGATCCGCTGGCCGGCGGGACTGAGCGAGGTGACCGCCCGTTCGACGATCGGGGGCAGCCGGTCGTCCGGGCCGAGCAGTCCGCTGGCGCGGGCCTGCGCCAGGGTCTCGTCCACCTCGTCCGGGTCCTGTTCGAGCAGGGCGCCGAGCAGGTCGACCGGGAGCGGAACCCCGGCCGCGACGGCCAGGAGCAGTCGCCGGACCGGCCAGGTGAGGTCGGCGACCTCCGTCCCGAACGGCAGCAGCGCGGCCGGGGGCACCCGGTGCACGGCTCCGCCCGCGTCCGCCGCCTGCGGCTGCCGGGCCGGCGTGCCGGCCTCCGGGCGCAGGGCCGCCGCCAGCCGTTCCACGAACCGGGGTACGCCGCCCGTCTGCCCCTGTACGAAGCTCACCAGGTTCGGTTCGGGTCGGTGGCCGTACGCGGTGCCGAGCCGGGCGGCGGTCCGTGCCGGGGTGAACGGGGCGAGCAGCAGCGGTGGCCGGTCCCGGGTCAACTGCTCGGCCAGCTCGACCAGGGCGGCCGGTCGGGGCCAGGGCCGGTACGCGACCGCCAGCCGGGCCGGGCCGGTGTCGAGCCAATGCCGCAGTTCGCGCAGCCGGTCCTCGTCGAGCAGGTGCGCGTCGTCGACCAGCAGCACGGCACCCGGCTCGGGTGCGGTCGCCGCCGCCGGCCAGGTGTCGAGCACGGGGTGCCCGGCCCGCCGGTAGATCCCGGCCAGCTCGTGCAGGAGCGCGCTCTTGCCGTACCCGCCGGGGGCGGTGATGGCGACGGCCAGCGGGGCGTGCGGGTCCGCGTCGACCGCGTCGAGCAGCGCCCCGGAGGGTCCGTCCAGCACGAGCTCGGGGCGGATGGCGGTGTGCGGACTCAACGTTGTCCTCTCGGGGCACTGCGACCGGGGCGCTCGTCGACCGCTTCACGGCCGGTGCCGCGGATCCCCGTACCACGGGGTTTCGGCAGTTTCAGCGGGGTGATCCGGATCGGCGGGCGGGGTGGCGGTTCGGGTTCGGGCTCCGGCCGTACCAGGTCGCCCGACGGTTGCCGGCCCCGGAGCGGTTCGGGATGGGTCCACTGTGGTTCGTGGTGGCTCGGTGCCGGTGCCGGTGCCGGGTCGGCGGGTCGCGGCTCGGGGGCGCGGGGCTCGGGTCGGGGGGTCGGCAGGACGATCTGCCCGGCGGCCACCGCAGCACCGGCCGCCGCGCTGGTGTCGGGGTCGGGCCCGACCGTGACCAGGCCGGGGAACCGGATCTCGGCCAGTTCGGCGACGAGCGGCGTCCGCGCCCAACCGCCGATCAGGAGTACGCCGTCGAGCTGGTCGCCCGGCAGTCCGCTGGACCGGACGGTGGCGGCGAGGGTGTCGACGGCGACCTGCACGGCGGGGCGGACCAGTTCGGTGAACTCGGCCCGGGTGACCGGGACCCGGATCGGGCCGTGCGGCAGGTGCAGGCGTACGTCGGTTTCGGTGGTGACGGCGAGCCGTTCGCGGGCGCGGGCGCATTCGGCGGGCAGTTCGAGCAGCGCGACCCGTACCTGGGCGTCGTCGAGCTGGCGGGGGCCGAGCTGGCGGCCGAGTTCGGTCCGTACGTGTTCGTGCAGCGCCTCGTCGAAGTCGAGTTCGCCGCCGTACGGTTCGCCCTCGCCGGCCGAGTCGAGTACGCCGAAGCCACCGACCCGCCCCCGCCCGACGACGCTGGCGGTGCACCCGTCCGGACGCAGCGCGAGTACGGCGACCGTGCGCCCGGTGAAGCCGGCGGCGACGTGGTTCTCGGCGGCGGTGACCGCCTCGGAGAGGAGGGTGACGTTGCTCAGCCCGATCTCCCAGAGCGCCGCGTGCACCAGGTTGCGCCGGTACGCCCCCCAGCCGGCGGGGTGGCTGAGCACGATCTGTTCGGGGTGTCCGCCCTCGTGGGCCGCGACCTGCTCGACCACCCGGCTGGTCAGTACGGCGGTCAGCGCCGGTGCGGACCAGCCCTCCCCGCCGATCAGCAGCGGTACGGGGTCGCCGACGCGGGCGACGAAGTCCCGGGCGACCCGTCCGGCGTCGTACGGGGTGCCGCCCAGGGCCGGGTCACCGGGGGTGAGGGCGCCGTTGGGGGCCAGGTGCAGCACCGGTGCGATGGTGGGGGAGTGGGTGTCGAGCCAGGTCACCTCGGGTGGGGCCCAGGAGTTGTCCCAGAGTCGGGAGATGGCGGCGGTGGTGTGGGACCCGCCGATGTCGATCCCGAGGACGTACGCCATTGCACCCGATTCCTTCAGCGATTCTGACTCATCCTTTCGTACCAGAGATCTCTCCACCAACGGGACCCTAAATCTGACGGGACGGACCCCCTAAGCCCCTAACGGCGACGGTCGGTGCTGCCCTAGTCCGGCCCCCCGCAGGACCGGGATCCGTCCCCGATGTCCGGTACGTCACCCACGGCCTAGCGTCAGTGGCAGTTCTGGCGCCCCCGTCGTCGGATCGCCCCGGCCTCCGTCCACCCGACCGGCCCCCGTTCACCCGAGGAGATTTGTCCACCATGGACTCCACCCAGAACCTGCACGATTTTGTACTCAACCTGCTCACCGACGTTGACGCCCGGTCGGCCTTCGAGCTGGACCCGGAGGCCACCCTGGCCGACGCCGGGCTGGGCGACCTCACCCCGGCCGACGTGCAGGACGTGATCCCGTTCGTGGTGGACACCGTGCCGCTGCAGGGCATCACCGCCCTCGCCCCGGTCGGCGACCTCGGCGGCGTGGCCGGACTCGACGGAGGTGCGCTCGGCGTGGTCGGGCAGTTGCAGGCCGTGGCGGACCAGATCACCTCGGCCGGGTTCGGCAACAGCGTCGACGTCAACGCCGGCATGCTCGGCGCGATCACGGTCGACCCGACCGGTCTCGGCGCCGCCGCCGCGGTGATCCCCGGCATCGGTGCGGCGGTCAGCCCGGCGGGCCTGTCCACCGACCTGTCCGGCGTCAACGACGTGGCGAACACCCTCGACCTGGGCGTGGTCAACACCTCCGGGGTGACCGGCCTGGTCGACACCACGCAGAGCGTGGCCAACGACCCGACCGGTGCCGTGCTCGACGGCACCGCCACCGACGGCCTGCTCGGCACCGCGGACTTCGCGGTGAACACGGTCACCGGCCTGACCCACGTGACCGGCCTGACCGACTCGCTCGACATCGGTGGCCTGACCGGTGGCCTCACCGACGGTCTCACCGGTGGGCTGAACGGCGTCCCGGTGGTCGGCGACGTGGTCGACACCCACGGCGTCCTCGGCGGCGTCACCTCCACCGTCGGCGGCACCCTCGACGGCGTCGGCCTCACCGGCGACCTGGGCCTCGGTGCGAACGCGCACGCCACCGCCGACACCCACGGCGGACTGCTCGGCATCACCGACGGTCTGCTCTGATCGGCTGCGCCGCGGCCCGGGGGTGGGCGCGGCGCGGCGACCGGCCGGAGACCGGGCCCCGCTGCGGTGGGCCCGGCCTCCGGCCCCCTTTCCGGTACGGCCCCTTGATAATCCCGTCGACTGCCACTTGATAATCGCGTCGAAATCGGCACACTTGGTGCGTGATGACGCCAATTTGGCTTGACGTGCTCGACGAGACCAGCCGCCTCTGTGCGGCGCACGGTCGCAGTGACCTGGTCGACTCGGTACGTCGCAAACGGGTGCAGTTGCTGGATCCGGGGCTTCGGGTCCTGGTTGTCGGCGAACCCAAACAGGGCAAGAGCCAGCTCATCAACGCCCTGATCAACGCGCCGGTCTGCCCGGTGGGTGACGGCCGGACCACTGTGGTCCCGACAGTGGTCCGGCACGCCCCGGCGCCGACCGCCGCCCTGGTCCGTACCGCCGCACCGGCACCCGGCCGACCGGCCGTCGAGGCGCCCGTACCGGCGGAGCGGGTGCCGCTGCCGATCGAGCAGGTCGCCGCCCGGATCAGCACCGCGGTCGTCGCCGGTCCCGGTGCCGTCGGCAGCACCCACGTCGAGATCGGGGTCCCGCGCGGGCTGCTCGCCGGTGGGCTCACCCTGGTCGACACCCCCGGCGCGGAGGGCCCGGACCAGGCCCGGACAACCTCGGCGTACGCGGCGCTGGCCCGACCGGACGCGGTCCTGCTGGTCACCGACGCGACCAGGGAACTCTCCGTCCCCGAGCTGAACCTGCTGCTGCACCTGGCCCAGTCGCACCCGAACGTGATCGTCGTCCAGACGAAGATCGACATGGTGCCGGACTGGCGCACCGTGGTCGACCGCAACCGGCAGCACCTGGCCAGCGCCGGGGTCCCGGCGGCGCTGATCCCGGTCTCGGCCGCGTTGCGCCTGGCGGCGGCGCAGACCGACGACAAGGTGGTCAACGCCGAGTCCCGGTTCCCCGACCTGATCGGCCGGCTCCTGCGCGACCAGGGCAGCAAGGCCGAGGTGCTGGCCCGGTCGGCGGTCGCCCTGCTCAGCCGGACCACGATCGAGCAGCTCGCCGCGCCGCTGCGGGCGGAGCTGACCTCGGCCTCCTCCGGTGACAACTCGGCCGCGATGAACCGGCTCCGGGCCGCCCAGCGCGAGGTCGACGAGCTGCGCCGGTGCACCACCCGGTGGCAGAACACGCTCAACGACGAGATGGCCGACCTGCTCTCCGACATCGAGTACGACCTGCGCGACCGGACCCGCAAGATCCTGCGCCAGGTGGACGAGGCGTTCGAGACGGCCGACCCGCAGACCGGGTGGGAACCGTTCCAGGAGTGGCTGGAGGAGAACCTGGTCGAGGCGGCCGAGGCGAACTTCGTCTGGCTGGCCCAACGGTGCGACTGGATCGCCGGCCGGGTCGCCACCCAGTTCACCCGGTACGGTCACGACGCCCTGCCGGACTGGTCGGTGCAGGTCCCCGCCGACATCGCCGAACGGCTCCCGGTGCTGGAACAGCCGCCGATCGAGCGGTTCACGCCGACCCAGAAGGTGGTCACCGCGTTGCGTGGCTCGTACGGCGGGGTGTTGATGTTCGGGCTGGCGACCAGCCTGGCCGGCATGCCGCTGATCAACTTCGTGTCGCTCGGTGCCGGTGCGCTGTTCGGCGGCAAGAGCATCCGGGACGAGAGCAAGTCGCTGCTCAAGCGGCGGCAGGCGGCGGTACGGATCGCCGCCCAGCGGCACGTGGACGACTTCTTCCTGCGCCTGAACAAGGACTGCCGGGACACCGCCCGGCGGGTGCAGCGGATGCTGCGTGACCACTTCGCGGCCCTGACCGAGGACCTCCAGGAGGCGATCGTCGCGTCCCTGCGTACGGCGAAGCAGTCCGCGGACGCCGACGCCGCCACCCGCGACCAGCGGCACCGCCAGATCGAGCAGGAGATGCGCCGGCTGGCGGCCCTCTACGAGCAGGTACAGCAGCTCGCGGCCGGGCGCGGCGGCATGGGTTCGGCCCCGCTGGGCAGCCCCCGGTGACCGGCGCCGGCCGGCTGGACGAGTCCGTGCCGGCGCTGCTGACCGACGCGCTGACGCTCTACTGGGACAACCCGGCCGCCACCGAACGCCTGCGGCACTATCTCGACCGGTTCGACGAACCGCTGCGGATCGCCGTCGCCGGGTCGTGGCGGGCAGGCAAGTCGACGCTGCTCAACGCGATCCTCGGGGAGGAGGTCGCACCGGTCGAGCCGGCCGACGGCGGCCCGCTGCACACCTGGTACGAGGACGGCCCGGAACCGGGGGCGACGGCGTACTCGGCGGAGGGGTCGGCGTGGGAGCTGCCGGTGATCCGGTCCACCGGGGCGCTGCGGGTGGAGCTGGGCGGGTGGCGGTCCACGCAGGTCAGCGAGGTGGTGGTGCGCTGGCCGACGCGGGTCCTGCGGCACACCACCCTGGTCGAGATGCCGGCCGTCCCGCCGACTGGCGAGGACGAGGAACACCCCACCGCGATGAAGATCATCCGGGATGCGGACGCGGTCCTCTACCTGACCCGCGACGGGCGCGAGACCGACCTGCGGTTCCTCCGGGCGCTGCGCGAGGGGACCGTCGGCCGGTCCACCCCGGTCAACGTGTTGCAGGTCCTCGCCCGCGCGGACGAACTGGGCGGCGGCCGGGTCGACGCGCTGGTCACCGCGAAACAGCTCGCCCGACGGCAGTACCAGGAGCCGGGGGTGCGCCCGCTGTGCATGGGGGTGGTGCCGGTGGCCGGGCTGGTCGCCCTGGCCGGCCGGGTGCTGAGCGAGATCGAGTTCGCCGCCCTGGCCGCGCTCGCCGAGCTGCCCCGCGAGGAGCTGACCGCCGCGCTGCTGTCGGCCGACCGGTTCGTCAACACCCAGTTCACCACCGTTCGCCCCGCCGGTGGTCTGCACGCTGCCGCCACTGACTATTCCGATTCAACCCTTCTGCCGGACGCCACCCAGCGGCGGGCGCTGCTGGACCGGTTCGGGGTCTTCGGACTGCGCCTGGCCACCACGCTGATCCGTACCGGTGCCACGAACCGGGCCGGGCTCGCCGCCGAACTCGTCCGCCGCAGCGGGCTGACCGAGCTGCGCGAGTCGATGGCCCGGTACTTCACCGACCGCCGGGAGGTGCTCAAGGCCCGGTCCGCGCTCGCCGCCCTGGAACGGGTGGTGCGCGGCGACCCCCGGCCCGGGTCGGCGGACCTGCTGGCCCGGGTGGAGCAGGTGCTCGCCTCCGCGCACGACCTCCGCGAGCTGCGCCTGCTGGCCACCCTCCGCGACCCGAAAACCAAGATCGACCGGGACCTGGCCGCCGAGGCACACCGGCTCGTCGGTGGCAACGGCACGAGCCTGGCCGTACGGCTGGAGCTGGACCAGGACACCGACGGCGGGCAACTGTGGGAGCGGGGCGTCGACGCCCTCTACCGCTGGCAGGCCCAGGCCGAGGATCCCCTGCTCCGGCCCGACCAGCGGCGTATCGCCCGGGTGGTCCTGCGCAGCGTCGAGGGGATGCTCGCCGAACTGCGCGCTGGCTGGTCACTACACTGAGCAAACCCTGGCCCGCCGCTGCCGCCTGCCTGCCAGGGGTCGCCTCGGACGGAGTTTTCCATGCTGACCATGCAAGATGCCCTGGCCCGCCTGACGGCGTACTGGTCGGAGCAGGGCTGCCTCGTGCTCCAACCGATGAACACGGAGGTCGGTGCCGGCACGCTCAACCCGGCGACCTTCCTGCGGGTCCTCGGCCCCGAGCCGTGGCGCACCGTGTACGTCGAGCCGTCGGTCCGCCCGGACGACTCCCGGTACGGTGAAAACCCGAACCGGCTCCAGACGCACACCCAGCTCCAGGTGATCCTGAAGCCGGAACCGGGCAACGCGCAGGAGCTGTACCTGGGCAGCCTGACCGCGCTCGGGATCGACGTGGCCGCGCACGATGTCCGGTTCGTCGAGGACAACTGGACCGCCCCGGCGATGGGCGCCTGGGGGCTGGGCTGGGAGGTCTGGCTCGACGGGCTGGAGATCACCCAGTTCACGTACTTCCAGCAGGCCGGTGGGGTGAACCTCGACCCGCCGTCGGTGGAGATCACGTACGGCATCGAGCGGATCATCATGGCGTTGCAGAACGTACGCCACTTCAAGGACATCGCGTACGCGCCCGGGGTCAGCTACGGCGAGGTCTTCGGCCAGTCCGAGTACGAGATGTCCCGCTACTACCTGGACGACGCGGACGTGGCGGCCAACCGCGAACTCCTCGAGCTGTACGCAGCCGAGGCCCAGCGGATGATCGACGCCGGCCTGCCGGTCCCCGCGCACACGTACGTGCTGAAGTGCTCGCACGCGTTCAACGTGCTCGACTCCCGGGGCGCGGTCTCCACCTCCGAACGGGCCGCCGAGTTCGCCCGGATGCGCCGGATGGCCGGCGAGGTCGCCCGCCTCTGGGCCGCCAGGAGGGAGGAGCTGGGCCACCCGCTGGGCGTGGTCGAGCAGACCCCGCCGGCCGTCGCGCCCACCGCCACCCCGACCGGCGAGACCGGCACCCGCCAGCTCGTCTTCGAGATCGGCACCGAGGAGATGCCCCCGGCCGAGGCGCGTACCGCCCGTGAGCAGGTGCGCCGGGAGCTGACCGAGCGGCTGGCCGCCACCCGGCTGGCGCACGGCACCATCCGCGTACTGGCCAACCCCCGCCGGCTGGTCGCCGTCGTCGACGACGTCGCCGCCCGCGAAGAGGACCACATCCGTACGGTGAAGGGCCCCAAGGCCGCCGCCGCGTTCACCGCCGACGGGCAGCCCACGCCCGCCCTGCTCGGTTTCGCCCGGTCGCAGAAGATCGAGGTCGACGCCCTGGAACGGGTCGAGTTCAACGGCGTCGAGCACCTCGCCGTACTCCGCCCCGAAGCCGGCCGGGAAGCCGCCGACGTCCTCGGTGAGGTGCTGGCCAAGGTGGTGACCGCGCTGCGGTCGGCGAAGAACATGCGCTGGAACGACCCGAACCTGGCCTTCACCCGCCCGGTCCGGTGGCTGCTCGCCCTCTGGGGTGACCAGGTGGTCCCGGTGGCGGTGTCGTCGCTCGTCTCCGACCGGCAGACCCGGGTGCACCGCAACTCGCCCGCACCGACCATCCCGGTCGCCTCGGCCGAAGCCCACCTCGGCATCCTGGCCGACGCCGGCATCGTGGTCGACCCGGACGAGCGTCGCCGGCTCATCGTCGCCGGGGCGGAGCGGCTCGCCACCGAGGCCGGCGGGCGGCTCGACACCGACGCCGAGCGTTCCCTGATCGACCAGATCCTCTACCTGGTGGAGCAGCCGACCCCGCTGCTCGGCCGGTTCGACCCCGACTACCTCCGGCTTCCGGAGGCGATCCTGGTCAACGTGATGCGCAAGCACCAGCGCTACCTGCCGGTGCGCGACGCCGACGGCAAGCTCCTGCCGTACTTCGTGGCGGTCGCGAACGGTGCCGTCGACGCCGACCTGGTCCGGGCGGGCAACGAGGCGGTGCTCCGCGCCCGGTACGAGGACGCCGCCTTCTTCTACCGCGCCGACCTGAAGGTTCCGCTGGTCGGGATGCGGGAGCGGATCAGCCGGCTGACGTTCACCGACAAGCTCGGTTCGATGGCCGACCGCGCCGACCGGATCGCCGAACTGGCCCGCGTACTGGCCGCCGCCCTGGATCTCGACCCGGCCGACGTGGCGACCCTGCACCGGGCCGCCGCGCTGGTGAAGTTCGACCTCGGCTCCCAACTGGTCACCGAGATGACCAGCCTCGCCGGGGTGATGGCCCGCGACTACGCGCTGCACGCGGGGGAGTCCGAGGCGGTTGCCGAGGCCGTCTACGAGGCCGAGTTGCCGCGCGGTGCCGGCGACGCGCTGCCGCAGTCGCTGCCCGGGGCGCTGCTGTCCCTGGCCGATCGGCTGGACCTGATCGCCGGGCTCGCCGCCACGGTCGGGCTGCCGACGGGCAGCAGCGATCCTTTTGCCGTACGCCGGGCGTTCCTCGGTCTGCTGGCCGTGCACCGCGCCCACCCGGAACTCGCCGGTCTGAGCCTGACCGAGGCGCTCGCGTCGGCGGCCCGGCGGCAACCGGTGCCGGTCGAACCGTCGGTGCTCGCCGCGGCGGCCGAGTTCCTGACCCGTCGGCTGGAGCAGTTGCTCACCGAGGAGGGCCAGCCGGTCGACCGGGTACGGGCAGCGCTTCCGCACGCCGAGCGCCCCGGACTGGTCGACCTGCTGCTCGGCCAGATCGACACCCTGGTCAAGGACGAGCAGTTCCGCGCCCTGGTCGAGGCGATCCAGCGGGCCCGCCGGATCGTCCCCGCCGGTACGCCCACCGACTACCGCCCGGAGGCGCTGGTCGAGCCGGCCGAGTTGCGCCTGCACGAGGTCCTGACCGAGGTACGCGCCGCACTCGACCCGCATGCGGACCTGGAGCGCTTCAACGAGGTCGCCGGACGGATCACCGCGCCGGTCAACACGTTCTTCGACGACGTGTTCGTGATGACCGACGACCTCGACCTGCGCGCCGCCCGCCTCGGCCTCCTGGCGACCGTGAGCGCCCTCGGCGCCGACCTGCTCGACTGGGACCACCTGCGGATGTAGCCGACGCTGCCGTTCTGCTCCGCCGTTCCGGCGACCGTGTCCCAGCGGTCGCCGGAACGGGAGCAGAATGGCGCCGTGTCAGACCACACGACCTCAACCCGGCTGATCGCGTCCGCCGCACGGGAGGGCCTGGCGCCGCTCGGGCTGCGCCGCCTCGGCAGGTCACGTAGGTGGTACGACGATCGGGGCTGGTGGGTCATCCACGTCGAGTTCCAGTCGTCCCGTAGCGCGGGCACCTATCTCAACATCGGTGCGATGTGGCTGTGGGTGGACAAGAACTTCTGGACCTTCGACGAGGGGGACCGCCTGTACTGGCGCGACGATGGTTCCTTCACCTACGACCCGCAGTACGGCGAGTCCGGGTGGCTACAGTTTCTCGACTTCCTGAGGGTCGAGCAGTTCTCGCGTGATCTGCCGTCACTGGTCCAGATAGCCGCGCGTCGGGTAACCGAGCTTCTCGCGAGTGATCCTGACGCCCTCCAGGAACGCATCCTGGCCACCATCCACGCGACCCGGCAACGGCTGAAGCTGCCGCCATCGGTGATCACAGCCCCCACCGCCCGACCCGGTGCGGACGTCAGGGGGCTTCCGAGTCCAGGTGCCGCTCGATGCCGTCCGTCATCCGGGTGAACTCGCCGACGAGGTCGACGTCGTACCGGTCGGCGAGGACGAGAACCGCCCACAGGCAGTCGGCCAGCTCGTGGCCGAGCAGGTTGCGGGCATCGGTGATCTCCCGGCGACCGTCGACCGCCATGACGAGCTTGGCGAGGTCACCGACGTCGCCGACGAAGCCCAACGCCAGGTCGCCGGTGCCCCATGGCTCGCGTCCGGCGGCGATGTTGTACCGGTCGTAGAGCGCGGCTATCGCCATCGCGCGTGTCTGTAGAGTCGCCAGGTCCATGCCCGACACCGTAGATCGACACCGGAGCCCGTGGGTACCCGCGAGCAAGCCGTCTTTCAACTGTCGGTGACCGTGGGCGGCGGCAAAGCACTTTGGGGCGTACATCATCGATGATGTGACTACATCGAATTTGATGTAAAGCCTTGACGCATTATGTGGCCGAGGTCGACCGCATGCCGGTCGCGTGGTCAGCTGGAGAGGAACTCGCTCCACCTCGACCACAATGTTCCGATCATGTCACCCGTGCCATTGATGATGTTGGACAGGAAGTTGCCGGCGGAGGTCAGGTTGCCCTTGCTGGCGGCGAGAAGAGGGCTGAACAACACCACAAGGACCAGGCTGACCAGGAACATCGCGCCGCCGACCACGACGATTCCGGCAGAGACGATCAGGTAGATCACTCCGGTGAAGAGTGCCACCGGGATTTTCACGAGCAGGAGCACGAGTCACCCTTTCGACGCGCCCGACAGGTGCGAACAGCAGATCAGACGGACGCGGCGGACAACATCGCCGATCAGGGCCTTGTGCGGCCCATCTGGTCCATTGTGTCCGGTACGAAACAGTCGGCATTCGTGGCCGTCGAGCCGTACGTGCCGATGATGATCTGATTGATCCACGCCGACCCGATCAGGACGGTAAGGGTTATCCGTTTATCCAGGGGCGAAAAGCGGCGGTACGGCGGGGTTTCTGGGGGTGACAGGGCCACCCACCTGGGGGAGAACGGCACTAGCGTGGGTGGCATGGACAGCACGAACGCGCTCGGCGAGTTCCTGCGTGCCCGGCGGGAACTGGTCCGTCCCGAGGATGTCGGGATCAGCCGGGGTGTCGGGATGCGGCGGGTTCCGGGTCTGCGCCGGGAGGAGGTGGCGATGCTCGCCGGCATCAGCTCGGACTACTACCTGCGTCTGGAGCAGGGGCGCGACCGTAACCCCTCGATCCAGGTGCTCGACGCGCTCGCCACGGTGCTGCAACTCGACCCCGAGGCGACCGCGTACATGATCGGGCTGACCGGGGAACGGGCGTCGCACCTGCGCCGGCTGGCCCAGTCGTCGCCCCGCCGACGGACGTCGCCGCAACTGGAGCGGGTGCCGGCGAGCATTCTCCAGCTCATCGACGGCTGGCCCACCAATCCGGCGTACGTCCAGAACAGGTTCTCGGACGTACTCGCGGTCAACTCCCTGGCGGCGGCGCTTTCCCCCAACTACGCCCCGGGGGTGAACCTGCTCTGGGCGGTGTTCCTCGACCCGGCCGAGCGGGACCTGCGTCGGGACTGGGAGGAGGTGACGGAGGAGGGCGTGGCCAACCTGCGTGCACTCGCCGGACCCGACGTCGACGATCCCCGGCTGGTGGAACTCGTCGGAGAGCTGTCCGTACGCAGCGACCGGTTCCGGCGACTGTGGGGGCGCCATGACGTGCAGCCCAAGCGGGGCCGGGTGAGCAGGCTGACCCACCCCCAGGTCGGCGAGATCGACCTGCAGGGCAACAAACTGGCGATCGGTGGTTCCGACGGCCTCATCCTGGTGGTGTTCCACGCCGAACCGGGCAGCCGGAACGCCGAACTGCTGGGCCTGCTGGGCAGTCTCGTCGCCGCTGACCCGGCCCGGATCCGGGACGACCCCGACCGGCAGCCCGTCGACGAGTAGCGCGGCGGTCGCTCACAACCCGTGGACGAGCACCGCGGCCACCACGGGGACCAGCACGGCCCAGCACAGCAGGAGCGCGGCGAAGGGCGGTCGGGGCACCTCGGCCACCGGCGGGGGGACTGTCCCGCCACCGCGTACGGCCTGCTCGCGGGCGTGGCGCAGCGCGTGCCGCAACTGCTCGGCGGTCCGCTCGCCGGACGCTGGCGGCGGGAACCGCATCCACTGTCGCGCCGTGACGGTGAGGGCGTACCCGTTCTCGTCGTCGAGCACGGACACCTCCGAACCGGTGCCGTCCACCCGTAGCTCCGCCGACCAGGTGAGCCGGTGGACCCGCCAGGCCGTGACCATCACCAGTCCGCCGGCGTTCCAGCACAGGTACGCACGCAGGTGGCGCCGCCAGCCGTGGTAGAGCGGAAGCGCCGTCAGGGGTGCCGCGATGGCGAACGCCCCCGGCAGGGACAGGGAATCGAGCAGGAAGAGCGAGTCGAGCGGGCCCGTGATCAGCAGCCCGGCGGGAGCCAACACCGCCACCACGGAAGCCAGCGCCCGGGCCCAGCCGATCAGCGGGTGTGACCGGTGGAACCGCAGGTCGCCGGGGGAGGCACGGCGATCCGCCTCGGTGAGCAGGCTCAGGTCGACCGGTGGTTCGTCGGCCTCGGCCGAGTGTTCACCGGTGACCGGGTGGACCGGGATCTCCTTCAGCGCACGCACCGGGTTCCGGGGCAGCCGTATCCGGCCGTCGACCTCCACCGCGCACCAGTGCCCCGGGCGCGGATCGCCGTACAGGACTGCCTGTTTCGGTGTGGGGTCCGGCTCCGGGTCGCCGGGCGGCTCGGCGTGGATCGCGGGAACGGTTACCAGCGTGGTCCGACCCGGTCCGGGGCCCGGCAGGAGGACGAGCACGTTGCCTTCCTCCTCGAGCGCACCGACCGCCCGTACGGGCTGCGCCTCGCCGAACAGCCGGCGCAGCGCGGTGTTGCGCTCGACCGTACGCATCGCCAGGGCGGTGCCGAAGGCCGCGACGATCGCCGCGAGGGTGAGCCACCCGGCGGCGTCGTACGGTTCGCTGACCGGCTGCACCAGGCCGTGACCGTCCACGTAGAACTGCATCGTGCTGCCGACGGGGTAGTCGTCGGCGTCGAGGACGTCCACGTTCGCCTGGCTCCCGTCGGGGAACGCGACCCCTGCCGTGAAGCCGTCGCGATGCTCCCGCACCACCCCGGTCATCACCCGGGCCGCCTGCTGCTGGGCGTCCCTGCGGTCCTGTTCGGCCAGTCCCCACCAGCCCATGCCGATTGCGCCGACAGCGAGCACCGCGATCAGGGCGAGCCAGTGCCGGCCGAGCACCGGCACCCGGGTCGGCCGGGGCACCGGCCGGTGGTCCGACACGGGCACGGTCGACGCGGGGGCGGACCCGGCGACCCACCGGGCCGATCCGGGGAGATACCAGAACAGGGCGGCGTAGCCGAAGACGACGGGGTAGGTCCACCAGGGCATGGTCGGGTCGAGGAAGTCGGCCACCAGGAACGCCACCGTCGCGCCGACCGCGGACCAGGCCGCGGTACGCCAGTGGAGATAGACGACGAGCATCGAGCCGAACAGCAGGCCGAAAAACGTCGAGGCGGACCGGCTCGGCAGACAGGGGTCCGCCACCGAGCACGTGGGTTGCCCGACCTCCCCACCGACGACGATGACACCGATGACGGCGAATCCGGCGAGCGGCACGAGTAGTCGCGGACTTCGCAACCACGACCAGGACGAGAGCATCGAATGATCATGCCGGGCCGGGGCGACCCGGTCGACGGCTGTTCGGCTGACCCGTACCGAGTGGTTTCCCGTACCGGCGACCGGCGGAATGCACGGTCGCCGGCACGGGAACCGGCTCGCCGCCCCGGCGCGACGAACCGGCCTGCCGCCCGCGGTGAGTTTTCGCTCCTATTCGGCGGCGGCGCGTTTCGCCAGGCCGCGCGGCGGAGCCTTCATACCGACCACGATGTCCACGATCTCGATGTAGCGGGCCTTGGCGCCCATCCGGAAATCCGTCGCCGCCGCGTGGATTTCCTCCAGGGTGTCCGCCTCGACCATCGTGACCTGGTCGTAGCGGGCGTCGACACCGCTGCACACGACGTGGGTCAGTAGTTTGGCGTACCTGCCCATGTCCCGCGCATGTCCGGCGGAGACCTCGTGGATGCCGTCCCGGCCCAGGGCGAAATACTCGGGACTGATCTTCATGAACAGGAACGCGACGTACTTGTTCTTTTCCGCTAACTCATGCATGGCACCTTCCCAACCGAAACCTTCGATGGGTAGTTGAGCGATCACCGTGAGTTTATGGTTTGTGACAGATCGTCAGAGAGAACTGTCCGCTGGCCGACTCAACGAACGGTGGCGGTGCTCCCGGCGGTGAAACCGGGCTGCGTCGATCGGGCTGTCGTGGCAGGGTGCGGGCATGGGCGTACCCGAGGGTTTCGCGTACACGACCCGGGCCGGCGGCGTGGTCGTCATCTCCCACCACGGTCGACCGGCGACCACGCTGCGTGGCGGCCGGGCGGCCGACTTCCTGGCCGAGGTCGAGGACGGCGACCCGCAACAGGTGATGGCCCGCTGGACCGGCAACTACCGCCGGGGCAACGAGCGGACCGCCAGGAACCACCCGCGCAACGCCTGACATCCCGTGGCGATGGACGTCGAGATGGCGGGGGCCGACCCGAGACTCCGGCGGGCCTGGTACGCCACCCTGGCCTCGCTCGCCGTCATCCTGCTCAGCAGCCTGGTCATGCCCGGCATCGGCCTGCTCCACGAGACCCGTCCACTGTGGATGATGCTCGGCGCGGTGGGGATCCTCGCCTTCGTCGTCGCCCAGGCCGGAGCGCTCTACGTGGTGGCCACCCCGTGGGTCACCGAACGCCTCCGGCGCCGCCTGCTGGCCGCGTACGCGGTGACGTCGGTCCTCTCCGTACCGCTGGTCGGACCGGTCGGCGGCGGACAGTGGGCGACCTGGGCCTGGATCGGCGGCTCGATCGCCGGCTCGGCGCCCCTGCTGCTGCGTCGACGGGCCGCCGCCGTGGTGACCGTGGCCGCCCTGGTGGTCGCGGCCGGGGTGGCCCGCTGGACCGACGGCCCCGCCTCGCGGGTGGTCGACTACCTGGTCATCACCCTGGTCCTCGCAGTGACCGTTGCCGGGATGAGCATCCTCCAGGTGTGGCTCTGGGACCTGTTGGTGCAGGCCCAGCGGGGACGGGCCGCGCTGGCCCGGCTCGCCGTCACCGAGGAACGGCTGCGCTTCGCCCGCGACGTGCACGACCTGCTCGGACACAACCTCACGGTGATCGCGCTCAAGGCCGAACTGGCGTCCCGGCTCGCACCGGTCGACCCGGAACGGGCCGGTCGGGAGGCCGCGCAGGTGCAACGCCTCGCCGCCGCCGCGCTGACCGAGGTACGCGAGGCCGTACACGGTTACCGGAGCGTGCGGCTGCGGGACCAACTCGCCGCGATCGAGCAGGTGTTCGCCTCGTCCGGGGTGCGGTGCACGGTCAGCCACCCCGACCGGGACCTGCCGCCGGAGACCGCGACCCGGCTCGTCCCGGTGCTGCGGGAGGCGAGCACCAACGTGCTCCGGCACAGCACCGCGACCTGGTGCACCATCGAGATCCGGATCGACCCGCAGGAGGTACGGATGACCGTGGTCAACGACGGTGCCGGTGACGCCGGACCCGACCGGCACAGCTACGGGCTGCGCGGGCTGGCCGACCGGCTCGCGGACGCGGGCGGGGCGCTGCGTACCCGGCGGGACGGGCGGGTGTTCACCCTGGAGGCGACCGTCCGGGCGGTCCCGTGATCCGGGTCCTGCTCGCCGACGACGAGGAACTGATCCGGGTCGCCCTGGCGGCGCTGCTCGGCCTGGAGGGCGACATCGAGGTGGTCGCCCAGGTCGCGGACGGGCGGGAAGCCGTACGGGCGGCGCTCGCCCACCGGCCCGACGTGGCCGTGGTGGACCTGGCGATGCCGTTGCTCGACGGGTTGGGCGTGGCCACCGAGCTGGGTCGGGTGCTGCCGGACTGCGCGGTGGTGATCCTCACCGGGCAGGGGCGGCCCCGGCATCTCCAGGTCGCGTTGACCGCCGGGGCCAAGGCCTTCCTGCCGAAGGGTTCGCCCGGTGGCGCCCTGGCCGACGTGATCCGGCGGGTGCACGGCGGCGGGCGGTACGTCGACCCGGCGCTGGCCGCCGACGCGCTGACCGCACCGGAGTGCCCGCTGACCCCGCGTGAACTGGAGGTCCTGCGTTTGGCCGAGCAGGACACCCCGGTCGCGGTGATCGCCCGGCACACCCACCTGTCGAACGGGACGGTCCGCAACTACCTGGCCGCCGCGGTCGGCAAGCTCGGGGTGACCAGCCGGGCCGAGGCGATCCGGACCGCGTACGAGCACGGCTGGCTGCCGTAGCGCGCGGGCGGGTGCGGTCGCGGTACCGGTCAGGTGGGCAGGGTGCGGGCGGCGATGGCGGAGGCGGAGATGGCGGCGGGAAAGCCGGCGTAGAAGGCGACGTGGGTGAGCAGGGCGGCGATCTCGTCCCGGGTCACCCCGTTGTTGATCGCCCGGTGCAGGTGCTCGGGCAACTCGTCCGGCCGGTACAACGCGGCCAGTACGGCAACCGTGGCGAGACTCCGGTCGCGCGGGCTCAACGCCGGATCGGTCCACACGTTGCTGTAGAGCGGATCGGCGACCAGGGCGGCGATTCCGGGAGTGAAGGAGTTGGCCAGGTCGAAGGTCGACGGGTCGGGCGTACTCATGGTGGTTCCTTCCCCTGGCGGGTCAGCAGGCGGCGAGGGCCCGGCGTTCGATGCTCTTCGCGTACAGCGGGGTTTCTCGGCTGTTGTGGTCGGCCGAGGCGACCTGGCGGGCCGCGGCGGCCTGTTGCAGGGTGAGGCCCTGCCGGTCGATGAAGTCCAGGAACTCGGGGGTGGTCAGGGAGACCACGCTGTTGGTGTACTCGCAGCGTCCCTCGTCGATCGGTTTGACGCTGAGGTCCCAGATGACCCTGATCTTGGTACGCCCACCCGGGCTGTACACGTCGGAGAGCGACACCATCCGGCAGTGGTGCGGACCGGCCGGGTCACCGACGTAGTGCTGGATGACCAGCCCGTCACCGATCTGCTCCACGTTGATCGACATCGCCCGCCCGTCGTCGGTGGTGGTGTAGCCGGCCGCGATGTGGTCCGGCGGGGCGCACCGCTGGTACTCCGCCTCGGGCAGGTTGAACAGCCAGTCGGCGATGTTCACCCGCTCCATCGGTGCGTTGATCACCGCGTGGAACGCGGATTCGCTCAGGATCTGGTCGTCGGGCATCGCGCCCCTCCTCCACCCCGGATGAGCTGGGAGAACGTCCCCAGCGGCTCCCTCGGATGATCCCAGCCGGGCGCCGGGTCGGGTGCCGGATCGCAGGATGCCGGGACGCCGACACGTCAGCCGAGCAGCCGCCGCTCCCACGCCCAGGCCGCGATCTCCACCCGGTTACGGGCACCGAGTTTCATCTGCACGCTGCCGAGATGGGTCTTGACCGTGCCGACCGCGATGAACAGCCGGGCGGCGATCTCGGCGTTGGTCAGCCCCCGCGCGGCGAGCTTCACCACGTCGAGTTCCCTCGGTGACAGGCCGGCGTCGTCGCGGGCCGGCGCCGGGGGACTGAGGTGCTCCAGCAGCCGTACGGTGATCGACGGGCTGATCAGCGCGTCACCGGAGACCGCCGCCCGGACCGCCTCGACCAGCAACGCCGGGCCGGAGTCCTTGAGCAGGAATCCGCAGGCGCCGTTGCGCAGGGCGGTGTGCACGTACTCGTCCAGGTCGAACGTGGTCACCACGACCACCCTGACCGGGTCGGCGACGCCGGGGCCGGCGAGTAGCCGGAGCGCCTCCAGCCCGTCCATCCGGGGCATCCGGATGTCCAGCAGGGCCACGTCCGGCCGCAACCGCCGGGCCAGGGAGACCGCCTCCACGCCGTCGGCGGCCTCGCCGACCAGGGCCATGTCCGGCTGAGCCCCGATGATCATCCCGAAGCCGGTCCGGACCATCGCCTGGTCGTCCGCGATCATCACCCGGATCACCCGGTCACCCCCTGCCGCAGCGGCAGCGCCGCGTCCACCACCCAGCCGCCGTCGATGCCGGGACCGGCGGAGAAGCGCCCGCCGACCGCCCGTACCCGCTCGGTCAGACCGACCAGACCGTACCCGTGGTGTCCGCGCTGGCCGGGCACGCGCTGCGCCGCACCGTCGTCGGTCACCCGGACCAACAACCAGTCCGGCGTACGCCGCAGCGACACGTCCACCAACCGGGCCCCGGACGCGTGCTGGCGTACGTTCGTCAACGCCTCCATGACCACCCGGTAACCGGAGGTGGAGACCTCCACCGGGATGTCCTCCAGGGTCCCGTCGACGTGCAGGCGGGCCACCGGGGTCGGGGCGCTGTTGAACCGGGCCAGCAGCGGCGTCAGGTCCGCCACCCCGGCCAGCGGCGCCAGCGGCGCATCCGGTCCGGCCTGCGGATCGCGCAGGATCCCCACCATCCGCCGCATCGAGGTCATCGTCTCCGCACCGGCCCGCTCGATCTGCTCCAGGGCCATGATCACCCGCTGTGGGTCCTGCTCGGCGATGAACCGGGCACCCTGCGCCTGCACCACGATCCCGGTCACGTGGTGGGCGATGAAGTCGTGCAGGTCGCGGGCGAACTCGGCGCGCTGCTCGGCCCGTACCGTGGCCATCGCCCGCTGCCGCCCGTTGTCCAGCAACCGCAGGTACGTCCCACCCGCGCTGGTGGCGGCGGCGCAGAGGGCCAGGAACAGCCCGGCGATGACGTAACCGCTGCCGGTCGTGCTGCGCATCGGCAGCACGAACAGGGCCGCACCCGTGCCCAGCACCCCGGCCAGCGCCCACCGGGCGGCCCCCCGGCGGGCGACCACGAACAGGACCCCGAGCAGCCCGCAGGTCTCGGCGAAGCCCCAACTCGCGGCGCTGCCCGGAGGGCGATCGGCGATCCTGACCACCAGGGTGAGCACGACGGAGGCGGCGGCGAGCACCAGCGCCGCCCGGGGCAGCCGCCGCGAACCCTGCGGATGCGCGGGCAGCCAGACGATCGCCGTCGCCACCGCCGTCGCCACCCCGAGCAGGGTCAGCACGCTGTTGCTCGACTCCCGCCCCCGGATCAGGCCGACATACAGGTCGAAGAGCCCGAGCAGGGCCATCAGCGCGAGCGCCGCGAGCTGGCCCAGCCGGAACCACACGTGTCCGAGTCGAGGGGTCGTCATCGTGACCCAGCGTAGCCAGCGGGCGGCGGCGGCAGATCGGCCGAAAGTCAGACCCGCCGCCGCCCGAACCCGGCTCCGGACCGATGTGCCACCCGGTGGCCGACGGCGAAGCTTCCTGCGGAGTTGTTGGACAGCCACTGGAGGATCGATGAGTTCCCAGCACCACGCCGCCCCGGTCGCCCCGCCGGACCAGTCCCGGGCCGCCGTGGCCGCGGTCGACCTGGTCAAGGTGTACGGCAGCGGCGACACCGCCGTACGGGCACTCGACGGGGTCACGGTCGGCTTCGGTCGGGCCGAGTTCACCGCCATCATGGGCCCGTCCGGCTCGGGGAAGTCGACCCTGATGCACTGCCTCGCCGGCCTGGACTCGGCCACCTCGGGTCAGGCCCTGCTCGGCGGCACCGACCTGACCCGGCAGTCCGACCGGGCGCTGACCACCGTACGGCGGGAGCGGATCGGGTTCGTCTTCCAGTCGTTCAACCTGCTGCCGCAGCTCACCGCCGCGCAGAACATCACCCTCCCGCTCGACCTCGCCGGCCAGCGCCCCGACCGGGACCTGTACGCCCACCTGGTCGACGTCCTCGGCATCGGCGACCGGCTCAGCCACCGGCCCAGTGAACTCTCCGGCGGCCAGCAGCAGCGGGTCGCCCTGGCCCGTGCCCTGGTGTCCCGCCCCGAGGTGGTCTTCGCCGACGAACCGACCGGGAACCTCGACTCCCGCTCCGGCGCCGAGGTGCTCTCCTTCCTGCGCGACTCCGTACGCGACCTCGGCCAGACGATCGTCATGGTCACCCACGACCCGACCGCCGCCGCGTACGCCGACCGGGCGGTCCTGCTCGCCGACGGGCGGATCGCCGGGGACCTCGCCCGCCCCGACCACGCCTCGGTGACCGAGGCCCTGCACCGGCTGGTGGCGACCCGATGAGGGCCACCGTGCTGCGTACCCAGCTCAGCGGGGTCGCCCGCCGCCCGAGCAGGCTGCTGCTGACCGGGCTGGCCGTACTGGTCGCGTCGTTTGTCGTGTTCGCCGCCGTACTGGCCCAGCAGATCACCTCGCGTACCGTGGAGGCCACCGCCGCCAGCACCCCGGCCGCGACCGACCTCGTGGTCGGCGACCCGGAGGGAACCCCGGTCGGTGTCGACGTGCTCCGCAAACTCCGGGAACTGCCCGGTGTGGCCGAGGCCGCCGGCCGGCTGAACAGCGGACTCGCCCTGGGTGAGTCGGGCAGCGGCTACCTCGGGCTGCACGCCGATCCGGGCACCGGTCCACTCGCGCTGACCCGGATCGTCGAGGGCAGCTACCCGGACGCGGCCAACGAGATCGCGGTCACCCCGCGTACCGCCGAGCGGATGGGGCTGACCGTCGGCACGGTCACCACCACCGCCAGCGGGACACCGACCGGCCCGGTCAAACTGACCGTCACCGGTGTGGTCGAGACCGACAGCGACGGCGGTCAGGACGCGTACGCCCCGGACCTGCTCGCGACCGCGCTCGGCGGTACGGACCTGCTCGGCCAGGTCGACCTGCGCCTCGCCCCCGGCACCTCACCGGCGGCGGTACGCACCCAGGTCGAGGGCATCCTCGCCGCTG
This sequence comes from Micromonospora sp. NBC_01796, assembly GCF_035917455.1. Lineage (NCBI taxonomy): Bacteria > Bacillati > Actinomycetota > Actinomycetes > Micromonosporales > Micromonosporaceae > Micromonospora > Micromonospora sp. NBC_01796. Next base: position 4,786,127 of record NZ_CP109078.1, read on the forward strand.
TGGCAGAACCGGAGCGCCCGGTGGTGCGTACCGGTGCCCAGGCCCGGACCGCCGAGGCCAAGATGGCGGTGGCCCGGCTCAGCGTGGTCTTCTCCCTGGTCGGCATGTTCATCTCGATCGCCGTGGCCGCCGCCGCCCTGGTCGCGACCTCGACCTTCCGGATCGTCTTCGCCCAGCGGATGCGGCAACTCGCCCTGCTCCGCGCGATCGGGGCCAGCCGGGGCCGGCTCGCCGGGGCGCTCGCCGTCGAGGGCGCACTCACCGGACTCGTCGCCGGTACGGTCGGCGTCACCATCGCCCTCGCCCTCGGCCACGCCCTGCCGGCGGTCCTGCGGGCCTTCGACCTGACCGTGTCGTCGCCGGGCTTCCCGCTGGCCGCCGCGCTCGCGGTGATCGCCGGGGCGACCATCGTCACCCTGGTCGCGGTCCTGGCACCGGCGTTCGGCGCCGCACGGGTCGCCCCGCTGGAGGCCCTGCGGGCCGCGAGCACCACCTCCGGTCGGCGCGACATCGGCGTGCTCCGGCTGGTGGGCGGCCTGTTGCTGGCCGCCGGGGCGGCGCTGCTGGCCGGGCTGGTGGTGACCCGGCTACCCGGCCCGGAGCCGGAGAACTACAACCCGGAAATGCCCCTGCTCATGATCGTCGTCTCCGGCACGCTGGCCTTCTTTGCCCTGGTCACCCTCGGCCCGGTACTCGTCCGGCCGGTGCTGTGGCTGGTCGGCTGGCCGCTGCGCCGGCTCGGTCCGGTCGGGCGGCTGGCGGTCGGCGGCATCGGGGGAGCACCCCGGCGGGCCGCCGCGGTCTCGGTGGTCGTCGCGCTCGGCGTGACCCTGATCGCCGGGGTCCTGGTCGGCGGGGAGTCCATGCGGGTGCTCGGCGAACGGGAACTGGCCGTCAGCGCACCCGCCGACTTCGAGGTGACGGCCGCAGCCGGTACGACCCTGCCGGCCGGAGTGGTCGAGGCGGCACGCGGGCGCGGCGAGATCAGGAACCTGACGCCGTACCGTCGGCTGGACGGGTTGGTGCTGAGCCGTACCGGCGATCCGGCACCGGTCGGCGGTGGCGGGGAGCTGCTCGACGCCACCGACCTCGTCCTGAGCGGGCTGCCGGAGGTGCGCAAACTCGACGTACGGTCGGGTCGGGTCGCCGACCTCGGACCCGGCCGGGTGGTGCTCGCCGGCTACGTCACCTGGGACACCGGCCTGCGCGCCGGTGACGCGATCACCCTGACCCGCGAACAGCGGAAAATCGACGTACGGGTCGCGGCCGTCCTGCCCGGCGCCACCCCGCTGATGTCCGGTGTGGTGCTCGACCCGGCCGACCTCGACCGGCTCGGTGCCCCGGCCGGCTACGCCGGGCTGCTCGCCGACGCGGCACGCTCGGGCGAGGACGGCCGGACCGCAGCCCAGAAGGCGCTGCGACAGGTGACCGAGGGCAGCACCGGGCTCGGCCTGACCGTGCTCGCCGACAAGCGCGACGAGATCAACGGGCTGGTCGACACGTTGCTCGGCATCGCGGTCGGGCTGGTCGGACTGACCGTGCTCATCGCCGTTGTCGGTGTCGGCGCCACCACCGCCCTCTCCGTGGTCGAGCGGGTACGCGAGTCCGGCCTGCTCCGCGCGGTGGGACTGTCCAGGGGCGGGCTGCGTTTCATGCTCACCACCGAGGCGAGCCTCTACGGCCTGATCGGCGCCACGCTCGGTCTCCTGCTCGGCGTCCCGTACGCCTGGCTCTCGATCGAAGCCCTCGGCGCCAACGCCCCGCTGCGTTTCCCCGCCCTACCCCTGGCCGCCCTCTTCCTGGCCCTGGTAGCCCTGACCGCCGTAGCCGGCCTACTCCCGGCCCGCCGCGCCTCCCGAGTAAGCCCCGTAACCGCCCTCGGCACCGACACCTAACCCCTGCCCTCGCCCCGCCCCGCCCCCGCCCCGCCTCGCCCTCGCCTCGCCTCGCCGATCTTGCACTTGTGGTGCCTCGAATTGCGGTACTCGTCCGGGTTTATGAACCACCACAAGTGCAAGATCGTCGCGGGTTCCGGGCGGGGCGGGGCGGGGCGGGTGGGGCGTGGGGGCGTGGGGGCGGGGGTGCGGTGGGGACGGGGGTTAGTGGCCGAGGAGGTGGAGGGTTTCTTTCCAGAGGTGGTTGGCGAGGGTGGGGTCGACGGCGTACGGGGCTACGCCGACCATGCCGGCCGGGTCGGGGGCGGGGATGGCCTCGTTGTTGTCCTCGAAGTAGTGGCCGGTGACGCCCTCGATGTACGGGGAGGCGGCGAGCAGGACCGAGGTGGCGGCGCCCTGTTGCGGGGTCTTCCAGCCCGGCGGGACCTCCAGGCGGTTGCCCTGCTCGTCGACCGCGCCGACGAAGCGCAACTGCGCGTCGTCCAGGTGGCGCTGGAGGTTGGTGACGATCCCGCCGGGGTGGAGTGCGTTGACGGTGATCCCGTCGGCGGCCCACTGCTCGGCCAGGGCGACGGTGAACAGGACCATCGCCGTCTTCGACTGGCCGTACGCGGACCAGCCGTCGTAGGGCCGGGCGGTGTAGTGGATGTCCTCGAAGACGACCGGGGACATCAGGTGCGCCGCCGAGCTGACCACGACGACCCGGGCGGCCGGTGCGGCGGCGAGGGCACCGTGCAGGCCCAGGGTCAGGGCGGCGTGACCGAGGTGGTTGGCGGCGAACTGCGCCTCCCAGCCCTCCGGGGTCCTGGCCAGCTCCGGCAGGGCCATCACCCCGGCGTTGTTGACCAGGATGTCCAGCGGGCCGGTCCAGTCGGCGGTGAACCTGTCGATGGTGGCGCGGTCGGTCAGGTCGAGCCGGGCTACCCGTACGTCGTCGCGTCCGGTGGCCGTACGCAGGTCGGCGGCGGCGCGTTCGCCCGCCTCGGTGTTGCGTACGGCCAGGGTCACCTGGGCACCGGCGGTGGCGAGGGCGAGGGCGGTTTCCAGGCCGATGCCGGAGGCGCCACCGGTGACGACGGCACGCTTGCCGGTCAGGTTGACGCCTTCGATCACCTCGGAGGCGGTCGACCGGGCGTCGAAGGGTGTGGTGATACGGGACATTGCGGACTCCCTGGCTACGACGGGGATATAACGGCGTCGATCGGCTGTTCAATCCATCCGGATGGTTTAAACCATGCCACGGGCCGAGGCCGAGAGTCAACCATCCAGTTGGATTGCTAACATGGGCGGGTGGCGTACAACTCGGCGGCGACCCGCAAGCGACTGCTCGACGCGGCTTTCGAGGAGTTCTCCGAGCGTGGGCTGGCCGGGGCGCGGGTCGACCGGATCGCCGCCGTCGCCTCCGCCAACAAGCAGGCGATCTACGCCTACTTCGGCTCCAAGGACGGTCTCTTCGACGCGATGCTCGAAGACCGGCTCGGCTCGCTGGCCGACGCGGTCCCGTTCCTCCCCGACGACCTGCCCCGGTACGCCGGAACGCTGTTCGACCACCTCGTCGTGAACCCGGAACTCGTTCGCCTGAACCAGTGGAAGTTCCTGGAGCGTGCCGACGTGTCGACGGCCGAGGCCGACTCGTACCGGGACAAGGCGCAGGCGCTGCTCACCGCCGGGCAGGCGCGGGGGACCGACGAGACGACCGCGGTCGACCTGCTCCTGCTCGTCATGAACCTCACCTTCGTCTGGACCACCATCGCCCCCACCGTCCGCGCAATCGGCGGGGCCGACGAGGCGGAACGCCTGCGCCGCCACCGGGCCGCCGTGGTCGCCAGCGCCTCCGCCATCACCTCGGCACTGACCACCTCACCGGTGGCAACCGACGACCAGTAGGGCCTGCGGCTACTGCGTGGTGAGGGGGCCGGGCGTCGCGGCCGGAAGCTTGTCCACCACCACGAGGGTGGTGCCGGGATCGAGTTCGTCGAGCAGTTTGCGCTGCCCGCTGCGGGTGATCCGGATGCAACCGTCGGTGACGTTGGTGCCCAGGTCGTCGTCGTTGTACCAGGTGTGCAGTCCGATGTGGGCGCCGCGCAGGCCGGCCGGCACCGCGTCCGGGTCGTCCGGGACCGCGCCGAGGGCGAACACGTCGGTGTCCGCGTAGACGCGGCCGATCAGGCTGGAGCGGCCGAGCAGGAACGTACGCCCCAGCGGGGTCGGGGTTTCACGGGTGCCGAGGGTGGTGCGCCAGGTCTGGACCGGCTTGTCGTCGCGCAGCCAGGTCAGCTTGTACGTCTTCCGTTCCACGACGAGCAGGTCGCGCAGTGCGACGGTGGTCCAGTTGCCGGGCGGCACCCACGCCACGGTCCGGTTCGCCGAGGGGAGCAGGACGGCGGCCCAGCCGGACCGGCGTTCCACGATGGGCACGGTCAACGGCACCCCGGCGAGCATCGGTGCGAGGAAGGCCCGGGGTCGGCCACCGGGTGCGTCGTACGCGCCGACCCTGGCGGTCGGGCGCAGCCCCTCACCCAGCCGTACGGTCGACATCGGATCCGGGTCCGCCGGGAAACCGCCGGGTGCCGCATCGTAGTCGACCACTGGTAGGTTGGCCGGCGGCGGTATCGCGGTTATCGATGGCTCGGTGCTTGCCGGCGTCGTGCTCGCCGGACCGGCCGAAGCCGGTGTCACCGTCGGATCGGGTGCGACCGGAGGCCGGCTGGCCCGGTCCGGACCGGCACCCGATGTGATCACGAGGGTCAGCGCGACCAGGCCGCCGAGCAGCGCGAGGAGGCCAGCGGAGAGCAGCAGACGCGCACGCGTCCGACTCGGAGCCGGCGGTTCCGAAGGGACAAAAGGCACACAGCAACTGTACGTGGTGAACTCGCCCCATTTGGTAAGTCTCGTCGTTCGGTGGCCGATGGCTCGCTCGGGCCCCGGCACCCGCCCGCCGATCGTGAGAAGAAATCGCGTCAGCCACTCATCCGCTCGACCCGTTCCTACGTATGACGTGACGGAAGAGCTTGGGTGGGAGATCGAGGAGCGTATGGCTCGGATACAGCAGATCCAGCGACCCGCCGGCCCCAGGACCGTCACCAGCCGGGGCGGACCGCCGCGGTCGAAGGGTGCGATCGCGGTGCTCGGCGCCTCCGTACTGGCCGGCGCCTGGGCCCTGGCCATGCTCACCGCCGCGGGCCAGGTCCTCTACGTCTACAGCTACGTCTACCTCGAGTTCTACGCCGGTGTGGTCGCCCTGGTCTCGCTCAGCCTGACCGTGATGGCCGGCCTGCTGGCCACCGACCGGATCGTGCTGCTGGTCCGGCACCGGGTGCTGCTCCAGTCCGCGCACCGGACCACCGGCGTCATCGCGGTCACCACCCTCGGCCTGCACATTCTCACCAAGGTCTCGGGTGGGCGGGCCGCACCGGTCGACGCGATCATTCCGTTCGTCTCGCAGCGCGGGCTCTACGTCGGGCTCGGCACGATCGCCGCGTACCTGATGGCCGCCACCCTCTGGACCGGCCTGATCCGGGCCCGTTTCGTCAACCGGGGCAAGCCGTGGATGTGGCGGGCGCTGCACAGCACCGCGTACGCCTCCTGGCCGATCGCGCTGACCCACGGCCTGAACGCCGGCCGCCAGCCCGCCGCCTGGGTGACCCTGAGCTACCTGCTCTGCGTCTTCCTGGTGATCGTCGCGCTGCTGGTCCGGCTCTCGGTCAGCCTCGGCCGCAAGCGCAAGGACCAGGGCATGACCACCGGCTCGATCAAACCGATCGGCAAGGCCGTACGCGACGGTGCCGAGTCGCGTACCAACCTCGCGGGTTCGACCTTGCGCAGCGACGTACGGGTGAGCTGGGCCGAACCGGAGAGCGCCGGCAACCTGCGGGTGGGCCGGGCCGAGGAGCGGGCGGGGCGCCGGGCGCGTCCCGACCGTACCGCCGCCGAGGGCACTCCCGGCCGCCGGTCGAGCCGTTTTGTCGTACCGGAGGTCCCGCAGCCGGGCACCGTCGGAGCCGAACCTGCCGCGGACGGCCCCCGGTACGGGCGGCGCTGGTCCGCGCGTACGGAAACCGACTCCGCCCCGACCAGCCGCCGCCGCTCCGAGCGGGACATCCAGCGTGACTACGAGCGGGACTACGTCGACAGCGGCCGACCCGAACGCGACACCGGTCGCCGGTCCCGCGACGCCGAGCGCGACGACTACACCACCGACCGCGACTACACCGCCGAGCGTGACGTTGACCGGGACTACACCGCCGACCGCGACTACCGGCCGCGCCGGGGGGCGGAGCCGGAGGTCGAGTTGGACTACCGCCCGCGCCGGCAGGCAGAGGACGAGTCGGACCTGGACTACCGGCCGCGCCGGGGTGCCGACGACGAAGCCGAGGCGGACTACCGCCCGCGCCGGCAGGCGGAGGACGACGCCGATCTCGACTACCGGCCCCGGCGAGGGGCGGACGACGAGGACGCCGACCTGGACTACCGGCCGCGCCGGGGAACGGGCGATCCGGCACCGGTGACCGACGACACCCCGACGCTGGTCAACCTGGACCTGCGGCGGGCGCTGCGGAAGGCCGGCGGGGACGGCTCGGGCCGCTCGGGCAAACGCAAGCGCGGCGCCGGGGACAGCGTGGACGAGGCGTACTGGCGGGAACTGCGGGGTGAGGCCAAGTGAGCAGGGCCACCGTGCCCCCGGTCGCCACCTTCGGCCCGCCCCGACTGACCGCCGGCTTCAGCGAGTACGGCCGGTTGGACCTGCTCGCCCACGAGGACGTACACGGTGAGCTGGAGTGGTTGTCGGTCGACGGGCTGATCAAGCTCGCCGAGGAGATGCAGCTCAAGGGGAAGGGCGGTGCGGGTTTCCCGTTCGCCCGCAAGGTCCGGGCCGTACTCGACTCGGCCCGCAAGCAGGCCCTGGCCCCGGTCGTGGTGGTCAACGCCACCGAGGGTGAGCCGGCGAGCTGGAAGGACAAGGTCCTGCTCACCAGGGCCCCGCACCTGATCCTGGACGGGGCGGCGATGGTCGCGTACGCCCTGGACGCGGACGAGATCGTGATCGGGGTCGCCGACGACGGGATCGGGGAGGCGTCGCTGGCCGCCGCCCTGGCCGAACGGCAGATGCCGGTGCCGACCGGGATCGTCACCGTCCCGCACCGGTTCATCTCCGGCGAGGGCGGCGCGCTGGTCAAGGGGATCAACGGCGAGGCGCACATCCCGCCCGGGGTGAAGAAGCGGGCCAGTGACTCGGGTGTCGCCGGCATGCCGACCCTGCTGTCCAACGCGGAGACGTACGCCCAGCTCGCCATCGCCGCCCGGCTCGGACCGTACGAGTATGCCGCGGTCGGGACCGACGACGAGCCCGGCACCGTGCTGCTCACGGTGACCGGCGCGGCGGCCCGGCCCGCGGTGGTGGAATGCCCCGCCGGTACGCCGCTCGCCGACATCCTCCGGCTCTGCGAGGTGCCCGAGGGGCCGGGTGTGCTGACCGGCGGTTACCACGGCCGGTGGATCACCGCCGAGGCGGCGGCCAAGGCGGTCATCTCCCGCAAGGGGTTCGCCGCGGTCAACGGCACCCTCGGCGCCGGCATCATGATCCCGCTCGGCCAGGACACCTGTCCGCTCGGCGAGGTCGCCCAGGTGGTCCAGTACCTCGCCGGTGAGTCCGCCGGCCAGTGTGGACCGTGCCGGCTCGGCCTGCCGGACCTGGCCCGGTCGGTGGACCTGATCGTCGCCGGCACCGCCGCCGCCGACGTCGTCCGGGCCGCCGCCGGTGCGGTACGCGGACGCGGCGCGTGCAGCCACCCGGACGGCACCTCCCGGTTCGCCACCTCCGCGATGGAGGTCTTCGCCGAGGATCTCGCCGCCCACGCCACCCGGGACGGGTGCGGCCGGCGGGTGAAGGGCGTGCTGGGGCTGCCCGCGAGTCCGGAGACGGTGTCGTCCAGCCGGCTGACGGTGGACTGGTCCCGGTGCGACGGGCACGGGCTCTGCGCCCACGTGGTGCCGGAGTTCATCCGGCTGGACGGCAACGGGTTCCCGTCGTTCCCGCCCACGCCGGTGCCGACCTGGCTCGAAGCCGGTGCCCGCAAGGCGGTACGGATGTGTCCCGCGCTCGCGTTGCGGCTGACCGACCCGAAGTAGTCCGGCCGTGCGGCACCACCCCCGTGGCGGTGCCGCACGTCGCTGGAATCCGGGTCAGCAGTAACGGTTCACGTGATCGGCCATGTTGCGGTACGGCGACACGTCGTTGTCCGTACGAATGCTCGCGCTGACCGAGAACAGGTACGGGTCGCCGCCGTGGCCGGCGGTGGTGTGGTTGAGGTACGAGACCGACCCGATCGAGATGTTGAAGTGCACCGACTCGGTCCGGTCGTGCCAGCCGTAGCTCGCCAGGTCCTGCCAGCCGCAGTCGGACAGCCGCCCGCGCGGGTAGCCGTAGTTGACCCGGTCGTAGAAGCAGAACCAGCCCGATTCGCAGTTCGGGCTGGCCAGGGTGCCGACCGGCGGTTCGAAGGTCAGCACGAACTTGCCACCGGCATAGCTGAGCTCGGTGGGGCCGATCTGCCGGCCGCCCGGATACGCGGCCAGGTGCTTGTCGATGTCGACCTGTACGGCGGTGGATGAGGCGGGGCCGTCCGATGGTCCGGCGGTGGCCGGGGGTGCGGCGGCGATGAGGGCGACGATCGCGATGATCGTGGCCATGACGGTGGCCGATCTGCTCCATTGGCGGGGGGTGGTTGCCATGGCAGCCTCCTCGGGTACGGGATTCCGTGCGGTGAGGGAGATCGGTCGGAGCCCGGATCCGACCTTCATCATATTGTGGCAAAGATGACGGTGAATGACTTGTCACGATTCATCTTCATGTTCTCGCAGGTCATGGCCGTTTCTCCGGGTCGAGATCGGTCATTTGTCGGATAGCCGACGCACGATCCGTCGGATTCTGTGCCGATGCCGCCTGACCAGGACGGTCACATCGGCGCCCGTACGGACATATTCATGGTGGGAGGAACGACATAGATCGTCGCCGGTGCTGTCCGTGCCGGCTGGCGAGAGGCATCGATCCCTCGAGGAGAGTCGGTGGGCGGCAACGGCGGCCGGGACGAGGCGTGGCACGACGCACTGCACCGGCGATTCTGGCCGGACGTGGTCCGGATGCTGGCGCGTGCGTTGGGCGGTAACGAAGGCGAGGCGGAAGACCTGGCACAGCAGACCTTCATGACCGCTTGGGACCGGCGGTCGTACGTACCGGACGAACCGAGGGCCTGGCTGTTCGCCACCGCGAACAACCACCTGCGCAACCACCGGCGGTGGAGCCGTCGGCACCCGATGGCGCTGGTCGAGATGGAGGTGATGGAGGTGGTGGCCGGTGCGGCCGAGGGCGAGGAGAGCGCGACCGTCTGCGACCGGCTGGACCTCGGGCGGGTCTGGGGACAGCTCAAGCCGGCCGAGCGCGAGGTGCTCCAACTCGCCTACCTGGACGGCCTGGACACCGCCGAGATCGCCCACGCGCTCGGCCTGTGGCAGGCGACCGTACGCAAGCGACGCTCCCGGGCACTGAGCCGGCTGCGCGGCTGGATGGTGGGGACCGCCGACCCGATGCTCACCGGAGCGGGTCGCCGAGGCGCGGGGGAGAGCAACGATGGCTGAGCACCACGACGAACAGACCGAGCGGCTGGTCCGGCGGCTGGTCGAGGCGAACGACCCGATGCGCGGCAAGCAGATCGGGCCGCCGAGGCGCAGCGCGGCCGAGTTGCGGCGGCTCGTCGACCAGCGCCGGGTCGACGGGCGGTGGCGGGCGACCAGCCGGCCCGGCGTACGGCTCCGGCTGGTCGCCCCGGCCGCCGCCGTGGTGCTCGGGATCACCGCGCTGGTGCTGGTCAACGCGCTGCCGGATGGGGCTGCCGGCCGTGGTGAGCGGACCGTGGTGGCGATGGCCGTCGCGCCGGCCGCGCTCGGGCTCCAGTTTCCCGGTCCGGCCGATCCGGCCGCCCCGTGGCTGCGGGAGCTGGCGGAACGGACCGCCGGGCTGGAGGAGACGGCCGGGACCGGGCGCTACACGTACCAGCACAGCCAGACCTGGTCGATCGAGGACACCGGCAGCGACCCGGACCGGGCGAACGCGGTGATCGCCCAGGACGAGCGGCTGTGGTGGGCGGAGGACGGGTCCGGCCGGGAGGAGATCACCGCCCTGCCGCCACAGGCGGGCAACACGGACGCGGCGCAGTGGCTGGACGGGCCGCCACCCGGCTCCGACGCCAACCTCGCCCGCACCGACTACCGCCCGGGGGAGATGGCCCTGGTCGTGGACGACCCGGCCACCGACCCGGCGGTGCTGACCCGACAACTGTCCGCGCACGAACCCTTCAGCAACGGCCCACAGGCCGTGATCCGGGCGGTGGCAGACCTGTACCGATTCCACGAGATGAGTCCCGCCTTGCGCGCCGCCGTACTGAACGTGCTGACCGAGACGAACGGGCTGGTGTACCGGGGGAGGGTGGTGGACAGGGCAGGCAGGACGGGTGTCGCGGTCAGCGTGGACAGCGACGCCGGTGCCACCCGCGACCTGGCCGTGCTGGACCCGGACACCGGCACCCTGCTCAGCTACGAGCAGGTGGCCCTGATCAGCCCGCCGCGTTCGGCCGTACGCGCCCCCGCGGTGATCTCCTATGTGCTCTACCTGGCCCACCAGCGCACCGACCAGCTCGGCTGAACCCCGGTTCGGGGCCGGGCCGCGTACGGCGGCCCCGCCCCGCCTGGATTGGAACGGGGGATAGACGGGTATCTCCGGCTGTCACGGGAGGTGGGCGCCATGACGGGGACAGAGGCCAACGTCGGACGGTTTCAACTGAGGGAACGCGCCCGGCATCGGCTGGGGCGCAGGATGGGACTGATCATCCTGCTCGTCGGACCGCTGGCCGGCCTGGCGATCATCATCGGCGGCCTGGTCGCCCTGGGGGACACACCGCCCGTCAACCTGATCCTGATCGGGGTCGGCGTGGCCCTGGTCACCTCGGCCCTGACCGGCGTCGTCTGGCTGGTGCAGCGGCGCAGAACCGACCCGCCGCTGATCCTGGGCGCCGACCCGGAGACTCGGCGGGCGGTGCACCGGGCGATCCGGGCCGGGCACAGCGACGACGCCCGGATCGACCTGCTGGCCCGCGACCTGATCGCGCGCAGCCCCGCCCAGACCTGGGTGCCCTGGGTGTACGTCGTACTGGCGCTGCTCCAGGTGGTGTTGCTCCTGCTCGGTGACCGGAGCACGGGGGATGTCATCCGTGCCCTGGTCACCGTGCCGTTCTTCGCCGTTGCCGCCGGCTACTTCTGGCAGCACCGCCGTCGGATGCGCCGGTACCGGGGCCTCTCCGCCTGAACCACCGCCGTCTGCCTGAACCGCCACCGCCACCGACCCCGTACGCGGGTCAGCGGCGGATCGGCATCAGGAGCGAGAACGAACGCTCGTCGTCCGGCTGCCGCAGCAGCAGCGGCCGGATCGGCCCGTCCAGGTCGAGTACGAGTTGCCCCCGGCCACCCGCGTCCAGCGCCTCCAGCAGGAACTCCCGGTTCACCCCGATCGACCCGGACGGGCCGTCCACCCCCGCCGGTGCGCCCGAGCCCGACGGTTCGGCCGGCGACCGGTCCGGATCCAGCACCGCCAGCGACCCGTCGGCGCCCACCGCCAGCATCGCCACCTCGCACGGGACGCCGTCGTACTCGCGTACCACGGTGGTGGTGTTCGCGGCGGTGAGCGCCGCACGCAGGGCCGGTACGTCCACGGTCACCCTGACTCCCCGGTCCCCGCCGAGCCGGTCGCCGAGCAGTCGCCGGTAGTCCGGGAAGTCGTAGTCGAGCGGTTCGCCCTGCACGGTCAGCCCGCCGGCCCGGATACCGACCTCGGAGCCGCCGAGCACCACCGTCACCGGTTCGTCGGTGCCGGAGCGCGCCCCGGCCAGCAGGCTCCGGGCCTGGTCGACGAAGGCGACCGGGGCGAGGACCCGGCGGCCCGGCCCGTCGACCACGCTCACCGGCGCCACGGCGACCGCGAGCCGGTACCTGTCGGTGGCCACCAGGTGCAGCACCGACTCCTCGATCTCGAACAGCACCGACCCGAGTACGGGCAACTCGGGGTCGTCGCCGACGGCGAACCGGACCGCGTCGAGCCCGGCGGCCAGCCCGGCGCGGGTGAGGGTCAGGTGGGTGGATCCGGTCATCAGGTTCTCCTCGTGGTCGAGCAGGGCATGGACCCGGGAGAGTTCACGGCGGGCATCGGTGAGACCGGCTTCCAGTCGGCGCAGGTGCCCGTCCAGCAGCCGGCGTACGACCACCGGCTCGGACCAGTGCCGGAGCACCAGGCCGATCTCGGCCAGCGGCAGGTTGACCCGGCGCAGGCGGGCCACCAGGCGGGCGGGTTCGAGCTGGTGTTGGGCGTACCAGCGGTAGCCGGTCTCCGGGTCGACCACGGCGGGCACCAGGATGCCGGCGCCGTCGTAGAACCGCAGGGCGCTGACGGTCAGGCCGCTGGCCCGGGCCATCTCCCCGATGCTGCGCATGTCGCTCTCCACGTCCGCTGATCCTGGGGGCTCGACCAGGTCGAGGGTCAACCCGCCGAACCTAGCCGGCGGCGGCGACCGCCCGACGCGCGGTCCGGTCCGGCGGGGGAGAGATTGTCGAGGTCAGCGCCTCGGCGGCCAGTAGACGCCGAGCACGTCGTAGCCGTCCGGGCGGTTGCCGGAGCGGCCGAGGTAGAACGCCGGGTCCCGGTCCGGACCACAGATCCGGCGCAGGAAGGCGGTGGTCAGGGCGTTGCGGAGCCGGTCGTCGGGGAGTCCGGCCAGCCGGTGTTGCAGGGCCGCGAACTCCCAGTCGACGATCGTGTGCTGGTGGCCGGGGCAGTCGTACCCGTTGCACCGGTAGCGGTACGCCCCGGTGAACCGGGGTGCGCAGAGCGGGCCACGGTCCTGGCGCCCGGTCGGGTCGAGGCGGTCGGCGTACGCGTCGAGCCGTCGGCGCTGTTCGATGGTCCAGTCCGGGTGCGGTGCCAGGACGAGCCCGTCGACCTGCCGGGGCCGGACCAGGGCGAGCGTGGGCCCGTCCGGTTGTGCCCGGCACACGGTCTCCCCGACGTACGGGTCCAGCCACGGCTGACGCCACTGCCACCGCTTGAGGTGGTGTTCGCGGACCAGGGTGTCCGGTACCGGCTGCCAGCTCTCCCGACCGAAGTCCGGGTCGGCCGGGCGGGCATCGACGCTGATGATGTCGTACGTGCCGAAGGCGGCGGCGGGGCCGAGTTCGCCGATCGGGATCGGGGCGAGCCGGATCCAGCCGGGGCGGTCCGGGTCCGCGCTGATGCCGGCCGCGTAGACCGTCCGGTCGGACCGGTCGGTGGGGCGGGGGGCGGTCTTGACGGTGACCAGGAGGCGCAGCCGGGTCACCTGCTCGGTGGTCCGCTGTGGGGCGGGGTGGGCCGGCGCGGGACCGGGGAGGTCGAGTTGGGTCACACGCACCCTCCGCCGGAGCCAATGTAGTCGTATGGGTACAACGATCCGAGCATGACATGGGTAACGGGTTTCGGCCACACGACAATTCGTCGGTACGTTAGCCGATTACCGGCAAACCGGGAACGGTCCCACGTATCCGGATTTCCGGCGGTGGATTCCGTTACCGCCCCACCATCATTCGACGATAGGTGGAAAGCGATATCACCAACATTCATTGACATGGATTTAACGAACGATAAGGTGCCCTTGGATCCCTTCTCCGCCCCCGAAAAGACAAGGACCAGGTGACCATGAGAGCCTCCCTCCTGTTGGCCCGCGTACTGTTTGTCGCCGGCCTCGTCGCAGCCGGCCTGACCTCGCCAACCGTGGCTACGGCGGCAACCGGCCCGCACTACGGCGCGGCCCCCGGCGCCACCTCGTCCGCCCCGGACGGCGTCGGCGTCCAGGTCGTCAATGGTCGCCCGGCGACCGAGAACTACTCGTTCATGGTGTACGTCTCCGGCTGCACCGGATCGCTGATCAATGCCAACTGGGCGGTCACCGCGAAACACTGCCCGACCCCGAGTTCGGTACGCGTCGGAAGCGTCAACCGCAGCAGTGGCGGCACCGTGGTGAGTGTCCTGCGGGGGGTCAACCACCCGACCAGTGACGTGAAACTTCTACAACTCGCGAGTTCGGTCAGCCACGCCCCGGCGCCGATCCCGACCACCTCCGGCGCGGTCGGTACGGCCACCCGGATCATCGGTTGGGGCCAGACCTGCCCGACCCGCGGCTGCGGTTCGGCCCCCCTGGTCGCCAACGAACTCGACACCTCGATCGTGGCCGACAGCCGGTGCAGTGGCATCAACGGCACGCTGGAGATCTGCACCAACAACACGAACGGCAACGCGGGTGCCTGCTACGGCGACTCGGGCGGCCCGCAGGTACGCAGCATCGGCGGCCGGTGGAACCTGATCGGGGCGACCAGCCGGGCCGGCAACAACAACCCGACCTGCGCCACCGGTCCCTCCATCTACGGTGACCTTCCCGCCATCCGCTCCTGGATCAACACCCAGGTCGGCGGCCTCCCCTCCTGACCCGGCACCCCGCACACGACCGCGGGCACGGCACGGCACCGGCTCAGGACAGCGACAGCACCCGGAAGGTGATCCCGGCACGGCGCAGACGCGCGGTCAGCGCGTCACCCATCGCCGCTGCCGGGGTCACCTGTCCGGCGGTGGGCGGCAGGTTGTCCAGGGTCAGGCAGAGAGCCGACTCGGCGAGCATCTTGGCGGTCTCGTCGTACCCGGGGTCACCGCCGACGACCTCGGTGACCACCCGGCGCCCGCCGCCGACACCGACGAACCGGAACGAGAACCACCCCCTGGCCCGCTGTTCGGCCGTCGGGCCCGCACCCGGGGCGGCCCGGCGCAGCAGCCACTCCCGGACCGGGGGGATCCGGACCAGGACGGCCAGTCCGGCGACCCCGACCACCGCGCCGACCAGCAGCGGCAGCCGCAACACGAGATGGTGCCGGAACCGGAAGTCGGGACCGTACCGGTCCAGGGCGGTGGCGGAACGGCCCACCACCACCGGGTCGAGCGAGGGCAGCGGCAGGACCCACCGGCGCAACTCGGCCGACCGGCCGGGGCGACCGGCGCCGGCGCGTACCCGGCGGGACCGCACCACCGGCTGGGCCCGCCGCCGGGCGCGGGCCGCTGCCGCCGCGCTCCGGCGCCGCGCCAACACCAGCAACACCGTCCGGTACGTCCCGGACGACGGCACCCCCCACGCCCGCAGATAACCGTCCACTGTGACCGGTACGTCCGCCGGCAGCTCCCCGACGGTGAGGTGCACGCCGAGGTCGGCGGGTACGCAGTCGAAGCCGCAGGCGTGCACCAGCCGCGCCCCGGTCCGGGTGGCCCGCTCGTGGTGGCGGACGTACATCAGGTCCACGAACTCCGGCTCACCGGTGATGTCGAGGTAGTCCGTCCCGGCCTCGGCGCAGGCGGCCACCACCGGCTCCCCGTGCTGCACGTACGGGCCGACGGTGCTGACCAACGTACGGGTGCTCGCGGCGAGCCGGTGCAGCGATCCGGGGTCGGCGGCGTCGGCCGGGAGCAGGGGCAGGTCACGCCAGGCCGGGTCGATCGCGGCGAGGGCGTCGCGCACCTCGGCCAGCCGCCGCGGGTTGCGCCCGGCCAACGCCCAGCGGAGCGTGTGCGGGGCGTGGCGGGCCAGGTACCGGGCGGTGAGGCCACCGGTGAACCCGGTCGCGCCGAACAGGACGATGTCGTACGGACGGGGCGTGGACACCCGAGCAGTGTCGCACCGGACACCGGGGGTCATCGCCGCCGTCCGGGCGGACCGTCGCGGGGCAGTGGGTGAACCGGTCTCCTCCGTCAGGGGTGAACTCCGGCGGGCCGGGTATCCGGGTCGCGCCCCGGGCGGAAGTCCGGGTCCAGGCTGTGCACGAACCAATGGATGTTGTCGTGTCCGCGGGGGTGGAACAGGATGCCCGAGGACCGGATCGGAGCCGGCGCCGCCGCGCCGCGCGGTCGTACCGGTGTGCTGGGGGAGGACAGGGTGGCCGTGGCGCCGCTGCTCGCCTCCAAGCTGGCGGTCGCGTCGCTGCCCGGCGCGGTGGTCGCCCGCCCCCGGCTGTTCGCGCTGCTGGAGGCCGGTGCCGCCGGCCCGGTCACGCTGGTGTCGGCCCCGGCCGGCTGGGGCAAGACCACCCTGCTCGGCTCCTGGTACCGGGCCCCGGACAACAACGGACACCGGGCCTGGCTCTCCCTCGAACCGGGCGACGGGGGAAGCCGGCTCTGGTCGTACCTGCGGGCCGCCGTCCGTGCCACCGACGACCCGCAGGGCGGTTCGCCGGCACCGGCCGTCGAGGGGGCGGACGAGCCGGTGGACCGGGACTTCCTCGACCACCTCGCCGCCGAGCTGAGCCGCCGGCCGGAGCCGGTCACGCTGGTCCTCGACGACTTCCACCGGATCGACGACCCGGACGTGGCCGACGGGCTCGAATTCCTGCTCCGGCACACCGGGGACCGGCTCCGGCTGGTCATCGGTGGGCGTACCGACCCGGCACTGGCGCTGCACCGGTGGCGGCTCAGCGGTGAGCTGACCGAGATCCGCGCGGCCGACCTGGCGTTCACCGCCGCGGAGGCCGCCGAACTGCTGACCGCGCACGGCATCAGCGTCCCCGCCGACCAGACCGAGGAGCTACGCGTACGGACGGAAGGCTGGCCGGCCGGTCTCCGGTTCGCCGCACTCGCCCTGCCAGGCCACCCCGACCCGGCCCGGTTCGTCGACGCCTTCGGGGGCGACGACTCCGCCGTGGCCGACTACCTGTCGGTGGAGGTGCTGGCCGGGCTGACCGACGAGGCGCGGGACGTGCTGCGCCGCGGGGCGGTCGCCGACCGGGTCACCGGTGACCTGGTCAACGCCCTGACCGGGCGGACCGACGGGGAACGGGTCCTGGCCGAGCTGGAACGGGACACCGGATTCGTGGTCGGCCTGGGCACCCGCCCGCCCGCCTACCGCTACCACCGGATGCTCGCCGAACTACTCCGGGCGCAGCAGCGGCTGCGTCCCGCCGACGAACTGCTCGACCTGCACCGACGGGCGGCCGGCTGGGCTGTGTCCCGGGAGTTGCCGGCCGAGGCACTCCGGCACGCCCTCGCCGCAGGGGAGTGGACCCGGGCCACCGGCGTACTCGCCGAGCACTGGCCCGAGCTGGTTCCGTACGCCCCGGCGCGGCCGGGCCCGCCGGCACCGAACCCACCGGCGCCCGAGGCGGTACGCGCCGAACCGGAACTCGCCCTGGCGTACGCCGTCGACGCGTTGGACCGGGGCAACCGGGCGGCGGCGAGCGGGTACCTGCGGCTGGCCGAGCGGCAGGGGTCCCAGCTCGACGGGGGTCGCCGGGACCGGTTCACGCTGATCGCCGCCGCGCTGCGGCTGGCCGGGGCGCAACTCGGCGGGGAGGTTCCGGAGGTGCTCGCCGCCGCCGCCCGGTTACGCGCACTGGCGTCCCCGCCCGGTGCGGGTGCCGGTCGCCCGCCGGTGGACCTGCGGGCGCGGGCGATCGCCCGTACCGCCGCCGGTGCGGTCCAACTCGCCACCGGGGACCTGGTCGCCGCCGAGACCGAGCTGAGCGGGGCACTGGCCGACGCGCACCGGGCCGGACTCGCCCGTACCGAACTCGCCTGCACCAGCCGGCTGGCCCTGGTCCGGGCGGTACGCGGACGGCTCGCCGCCGCCGAACGGGACGCCCGCCTGGTGGTCGGCGGCGCATTCGACGGTGACGTGCCGACCGACCACGGGCACGCCTACCTCGCCCTCGCCCTGATCGCCCTGCACCGGGACCACGCGGGCGACGCCGAGGCGAACCTGACCCTCGCCGGTAACCGGATCGAGCAGGGTCGTGAACCCGCCGTCGCCGCCGTCGCCGCCTGGATCCGGGCCCAACTCGGCCGGGACCGGGGCGACCTGACCGGCGCGTACCAGCTCCTGCTCGCCGGCCGGGCCCGGCTCGGTGAGCAGCACCGGGCCGAGCGGTTGTCGGACTGGCTGCTCGCGGGCGAGGCCGACCTGTGCACCGCGCACGGCGACCTGGGCCGCAGCCGGGAACTCCTGCTCGCCCCGCTGGACGAGGCCACCGGGCCGGCGGAGGCGCTCGCCGTCGCGCTGTCCCGGGCGTACCTGCACGCGGGGGACCTGGGTGCGGTGGCCCGTACGCTGCCGGACTGGGCCGGGCCGGACGCCGACGCCTGGCTGCTGCCGGTACGCCTGGAGGCGGGGCTGCTCGACGCGCTGACCGCCCGTGCGGCCGGCGACCACCGTCGGGCCGCCCGTACGTTGGAGGAGGTCCTGGTCCTGGCCGCGCCGGACGGGTTCCGCCGGGTGTTCACCCGGTCCGAGCCACCGGCCCGCGACCTGCTCGCCGCGCACCTCGACTCTGGTACGGCGTACTGGCCGATGGTCCGGGAACTGATCGCCACCGGTGCGGAGCAGAGCGGGCGCGACGCGATCACACCCACCGGCACCGACCGGCGGGACCGGGGCGGGCGGTTGGCCGCCGCGGTGCCGGGTCTGGGGGAGCCGCTGACCGACCGGGAACTCACCGTCCTGCGTTACCTGCAGAGCATCCTGTCCAACGTGGAGATCGCCGGTGAGCTGTCGGTCTCGGTCAACACGGTGAAGACGCACGTGCGCAACATCTACCGGAAGCTGGACGCGACCCGGCGGCGGGAAGCCGTCCGCCGGGCCCGTGAGCTGCGCCTGATCTGACCACTAACACGCGGATCGAGGGTCAGGTCGACGCCGCCTGGTCGACCGCCGCGAGCAGCTCCGGCAGCTCGTACGAGCCGTCGTAGCGGACCCC
This sequence comes from Micromonospora sp. NBC_01796, assembly GCF_035917455.1. Taxonomy (NCBI): domain Bacteria; kingdom Bacillati; phylum Actinomycetota; class Actinomycetes; order Micromonosporales; family Micromonosporaceae; genus Micromonospora; species Micromonospora sp. NBC_01796. The sequence continues at coordinate 4,804,879 of NZ_CP109078.1, forward strand.
GTTGACGAAGAACGTCGGGGTGCCGTTGACCCCGCTGCGGATCCCGCCGACGAAGTCGCGCCGGACCCGGTCGAGGTGGACGTGCCGGGCGACCTCGTCGGCCACCTCGTCCTCCGGCAGCCCGAGCTGCTGGCACCCCATCGACAGGTGCACCGGGTCGAGCTGGTCCTGGTGCTCGAATATCCAGTCGTGCATGGCCCAGAACTGGTCCCGTACGCCCGCCGCCTCGACCGTCTCCGCCGCCAGTTCCGCGTACGGGTGCACGTTGCTGAGCGGGAAGTGCCGGAAGACCAGCCGTACCGTCTCGGGTCGCTGGCGGAGGAGTTCGTGCAGCCGGTGGTACGCCTGCCCGCAGTACGGGCACTGCAGGTCGGCGTACTCGACCAGGGTCACCGGTGCCTCCGCCGGCCCGCGTACGTGATCGTCGTCGGTGATCGGCACCCGCAGTTTGCTCGACGTGACCTGCATCGGTGTTGTCATCGGGCCTCCCCGTCGTGCTCGGTGTAACCCTGCCCGGCCACCACGGCCGGATCAGGAATGCTGCGTGACCACCGCGTCAGGCCCGCGCCTGCTGCCGGCTGGTGAGGGCGTCGAGCGCGTCGAGGATCCCGTCGGCGCCCGGGTTCACGTCCGTCGGCGAGACGTAACTCCAGCTCACCTGCGCCCGGGTGTCGAGCACGAACAGCGCCCGCTCGGCGTAGCCGTCCGGGCCGTAGACGCCGTACCGGCGGGCGACCGCGCCCTTCGGTTCGAAGTCGGACAGCAGGGGGAATTCGATCCCGGCACTCGCCGCGAAGGCTTTGTGGCACCAGACGCTGTCGACCGAGATGCCCAGCAGGGTCGCGTCGTACTGGTCGAACGCGGGCCGGGCGGCCTGGTAGAGCGCCATCTGGTCACCGCAGACCGGGCTCCAGTCCGCCGGGTAGAAGGCGAGCACCGTCGGCCGCCCCCGGGAATCCGCCAGGCTCACCCGCCGATCGAGCCCGGCCGGCAGGGTGAACTCCGGAGCCGGTTGTCCCGGTTGGAGTGCGCCGCTGGGATCAGTCATGTCTCTCATCCTCGCCCCGGGCCGGGTGACCCCGACTCACCCGATCCGGGTGGTACCCGCGCCCGCGTCCGGTGGAGTCTCACACCCGTACGGTGATGTGGTTGTCGACGGCCGCGACGCCCGGCGCGGACCAGGCCACCCGCTCGGCCTCCTGGCGTTCCAGCCACGAGTCGACGGCACCGGTGAGCACGATCAGGTCGCCCTGCACCTCGATGTCGATCCGGTCGACGTCGGTTTCGGCGCTGCGGATCAGCGCGTTGACCACGAGCTGTTCCAACTTGTCGGGCGACGGCAGACCGATCGGACGTACGTTGATCCCGTTGGTCACGCCACGGACGCTGGCCAACCGGCGGACCGTTCGTTCCGCGGCCCGCTTCTGGTACTCCCACCCGACGTCGCCGCGCAGCACCACCCAGCCGTTGGAGACGGTCACGTCCAGGTTCCCGACCGGCACGAAGGCGTCCCACTCCAGGGCACGGGTGGCAGCCAGGGCGATGTCACCGTCGCTCCGCTCGGCCGAGGACGGGAGCCGGACCTCGATGTCGTTGGCCACCGCCCGGACCCGGTTGATCCGGTGCGCGGACCGTTCCGCCGCCCACTTCTTGGCGTAGTTGTCCACCCACCCGGTGAGGGTCACCACCCCTTCCTGCACCGTCACGCCGATCTCGTTGGGCTGGACCCGGGGCTCCCACTCCAGTTCGTCGAGGACGTCGCGCTGGATTTCCTCGTCGCTGCGGGTGATCGTCCTCGCCGAGGTCATGGTCGTTCCTCCCGCGGGATAGATTGCGCATCGGCGAACCGCCGGGGTGTGCCGGTGGTGGCCGCGCTGTCACGGCCGATGTTCCGGCGTACCCGGGTGACGTCCCATCACCCGGGAAAGGTGAGGCCCGCCGGACCGGGCACGTGACAGGTCGCCGGCCGGTAGGGAATCATCGACTGTCGATCCGGCAGGTGTGTTGACGTGGGTGGAGGAGAGCGGATGACGACCGACGAGGTGACTGCGGGGGACCGGACGGCCGTGTCGGCCCCGGCGCCCGAGCAGCCGGTCGGGCCGCCGCGCGGCCGTGCCGTGTCACAACGGGTCGTACGCCTGCTGCGGCACGAGTGGACACTCGCCTCGCTCGGCGGGCTGCTGCTGGCCGTACTGCTCACCTGGCCGACGTTGCGCGACATCACCCAGACCATCCCGCAGGACACCGGCGACCCGGTCCTGCAGGCGTGGCAGGTCGCCTGGGGCGGGCACGCCCTGCTCACCGACCCCGTCCAGCTCTGGCACTCGAACACGTTCTTCCCCGAGCGCTACACGTACGCGTACTCCGACACCCTGCTCGGTTACGCCCCGCTCGGCATGATCGGTGAGGGGCCGGTCGCCGCGATCGTCCGTTACAACATCCTGTACGTGCTGGTCCACGCGCTCGCCTTCGTCGGTGCGTACGCCCTGGTCCGGCAGCTCGGTGCGAACCGGATCGGGGCCGCGCTGGCCGGGGTCGCGTTCGGGTACGCCCCGTGGAAGCTGGCCCAGGCGGGGCACCTGCACGTGCTCTCGATCGGCGGCATCGCCCTCGCCCTGGCCATGCTCGCCCGCGGCCACGGCTGGTCCCTGACGTACGGCTACCGGCCGGAGCTGCGCCGTCCGGGCTGGGCGGTGGCGGGTTGGCTGGTCGCCGCCTGGCAGATGACGCTCGGCTTCGGCATCGGCCTGCCGTTCGGGTACGCCCTGGCGGTGCTCTGCCTCGTGGTCGTGATCGGTTACCTCTGGTCCTGGTGGCGGCGCTCGGCCCGACCGGTCTTCGGCCGTCGGCTGCTCATCGCCGACCTGGTCGGTGGGGTGGTCTTCGCCGCGATCACGCTCGCCATGGCGTTGCCGTACCTGAAGGTGGTCGAGCAGAACCCGGACGGCCGCCGGACCCTGGCCCACCTGGAGCAGTTCTCCCCGCCGCTGCGGGGTTTCTTCACCGCGCCGCCGGAGTCGTGGCTCTGGGGGGAGCGGCACGCGGCGGCCCGGGAACTGCTGCCGTTCGCCGGTGAGATGACCCTGCTGCCCGGTGTGGTGCTGATCGGGCTCGCGTTCGCCGGGCTCTTCTTCTCCGCCTGGCGCGTACGTCACCGGGTGCTGCTCGCCGCCGGGGTGCTGGTGAGTGTGGCGCTCGCCGCCGGTACCAGCTTCGGCGGCGACGGCAGTCCGGGTTACGCCACCCTGTTCCTGCACCTGCCCGGCTGGGACGCGATCCGTACGCCGGGTCGGCTGATCCTCTGGACCACGCTCCTGCTCGGCATCCTCGCCGCCGGTGTGCTCAGCATGCTCGGCCGGGTCGAGTCGAGCGATCCGTCCCCGCCCGACGGTGTCGACGGCGACGCATCCGCGACGGACCGGGTCGACGGCGACGCATCCGCGACGGACCGGGTCGACGGCGACGCGTCCGTGCCCGACCGGGGCGCGCCCGACGGTGACGGTGACCGCGACCGATCCGTGGCGGAGGACGAGCCCGTGTCCGCCGCCGCCGTGCCGGCTCAGCAACCCGTGGCTGTCGGTGCCGGTGTTGCCAACGCGGTCATCCGGCCCGCGGTGCCGGTGGCGCAAACGGTGTCGGCACCGGAGCGGGTCCGGACGGTCCGGCCGGCGCGTCCGATGGCCGGCTGGGTGGTCCGACTCCTGACCCTGGTGCCGCTGGCCCTGGTGGTGCTCGAGGGGATCAACACCACCCCGCACGCACCGGTGCAGCCGCAACCGGCGGTGCTGCGCGGGATGGAGGGCCCACTGCTGGTGCTGCCGAGCGACGGGACGTTCGAGTTCACCATCATGCTCTGGTCGACCGACGGGTTCCCGAAGATCGCCAACGGTCTGGCGTCGTTCGTACCGCCGACGCAGCAACAGATCCGGGCGGTGACGCCGAGTTTCCCCGATCAGACGAGCGTGGCGTACCTGCGGCAGATCGGCATCCGGACAGTTGTCGTGCTACCCGAGTACGTGAACGGCACACCATGGCAGGATGTGCTCAACCGGGACACACAGGGGCTCGGGATCAGCCGTGAGGATATCGCCGGAGCGGTGGTGTTCCGGCTCGGCTGAGCTGGCCGGGGAGGTTTTGCGATGGACCGCCGAGTGGCCGCGCTGTTCGGCGGGATCGTGGCTGTGGGGCTGGGACCGGCGGTGTGGTTGGGTGGCACCCTGCTCCGCTCCGAGCCGTTGCCGGCGGCCCCGCTTCCGAGCGGTTCCGCCAGCGCCACGGCCTCGCCGACCGATTCCGCGTCGCCGGGTCTGCCGACCCCCGACCCCTCGGCGACGGTAGGCGTCCTCCTCCCGCCGGGACCGGACCGGAACCTTCCGGGGCGGACGCCGGCCGCCCCCGGCAAGCCGACCTCACCGACACCGACCGGTACGCGCCCCGCCACCACCGGGCCACCCGGACAGCCGACCTCGCCCCCGCCGGTCGACCCGACGACACCGCCGGAGTCGCCGGAGCCGCCGCCCACCCCGGACCCGACCGAGGGCGATCCCACCGAGTAACGGCAGCCCCCGCAGCCCCTTCACGGGTGTGGCAACACATTGCCGTCCATTCTTTAGTTTAAATACGCAACTATTGACAGCGCTGACCGGCGTGTGTGAGTGTCTGCACGAGACCGGTGCGGGAGCCAATCGTGCCCGGTGCGTGAGCCGAGGGCAGCTCCGCACCACCGTCATTCCTCGCTCATGCACGCGCTCGGCGCGGCAGTCGATGCCCCGTGCCCGCTCACCGGCATCGGCGCGCCCACGCGCTCCGTGCATGGCGGTTCTCCATCCCCAGTAACAGCGTCAGCGCTCAGAGGGAGCCGTACATGCGTAGAAGTCTCGCCAGCGCGCTCGCGGCCGTGGTTGTCGCCGGCGCGGTGGCCGTGGTGGCCCAGGTCGCCGTCAGCCCGTCCGCGTCACCGGCCGCGGCGGCCGCGTCCGAGCCGTACTCCTGGAAGAACGTCCGGATCGACGGCGGCGGCTTCGTGCCGGGCATCGTCTTCAATCCCACCGAACGCAACCTGATCTATGCCCGTACGGACATCGGCGGCGCCTACCGCTGGGAGCAGGGCAGCCAGTCCTGGACCCCGCTGCTCGACTGGGTCGGCTACGACAGGTGGGGCTGGAACGGGGTGCTCAGCATGGCCACCGACCCGGTCCAGACCAACCGGGTGTACGCCGCCGTCGGCATGTACACCAACGACTGGGACCCGAACCCGGGCGCCATCCTGCGTTCCACCGACAAGGGCGCGACCTGGCAGGCGACCGTCCTGCCGTTCAAGGTCGGCGGCAACATGCCCGGCCGGGGGCAGGGGGAGCGGCTGGCCGTCGACCCCAACCGGAACAGCACCGTCTACTACGGCGCCGAGGGCGGCAACGGCCTGTGGCGCAGCACCGACTACGGGGTCACCTGGGCCAAGGTGACCAACTTCCCCAACGTCGGCAACTACGCCCAGGACCCCAACGACCCGAACGGTTACCTGAACGGCAACCAGGGCGTCACCTGGGTCAACTTCGACCGCAGCACCGGTACGGCCGGCAACGCCACCCAGACCATCTACGTCGGGGTGGCCGACAAGCAGAACCCGGTCTACCGCAGCACCAACGGGGGCACCTCCTGGGAGCGGATCGCCGGCCAGCCCACCGGGTACCTGGCCCACAAGGGCGTGGTGGACCACGTCGGCGGCTTCCTCTACATCGCCACCAGCGACACCGGCGGCCCGTACGACGGGAACAAGGGTGACGTGTGGAAGTTCAACCGGGCGACCGGCGCGTGGACCCAGATCAGCCCGATCCCGTCGAGCAGCGCGGACGCGTACTTCGGGTACAGCGGGCTGACCATCGACCGGCAGAACCCGAACATCCTCATGGTCGCCACCCAGATCTCCTGGTGGCCGGACGCCATCTTCTGGCGCAGCACCGACGCCGGTGCGACCTGGACCCGGATCTGGGACTTCGGCAGCTATCCCAACCGGACCAAGCGCTACACGATGGACATCACCTCGGCGCCCTGGCTGAGCTTCGGCGCCAACCCGGCACCCCCGGAGGAGTCACCGAAGCTGGGCTGGATGAACGAGTCGCTGGAGATCGACCCGTTCGACGGCAACCGGATGATGTACGGCACCGGCGCCACCATCTACGGCACCACCAACCTCGGGAACTGGGACACCGGCGGCACCCTCACCATCCGGCCGATGGTCCGGGGGCTGGAGGAGACGGCGGTGCTCGACCTGGTCAGCCCGCCGACCGGCGCCCCGCTGGTCAGCGCGCTCGGTGACATCGGCGGCTTCCGGCACGCCAACCTGGACGCCGTACCGGCGATGATGTTCACCCAGCCGAACATGACCAGCACCACCAGCCTCGACTTCGCCGAGTCGAATCCGTCGATCATGGTCCGGGCCGGCAACTTCACCGACTCGGAACGGCCGAACGACAGCCACGTCGCCTTCTCCACCGACGGCGGGGCGAACTGGTTCCAGGCCCAGGAACCCGGCGGGATCAACAGCGGCGGTACGGTCGCCGCGGCGGCCAACGGGAGCCGGTTCGTCTGGGCGCCCGGTGACTCGGGCCAGCAGGTCGTCTACTCGGTCGGCTACGGCAACTCGTGGACCGCGTCGACCGGCGTACCGGCGAACGCGAAGATCGAGTCCGACCGGGTCAACCCGAACAAGTTCTACGCCTTCGGCGGCGGCCGGTTCTACGTCAGCACCAACGGGGGCGCGAGCTTCACCGCCAGCGCCGCCACCGGGCTCCCGAGCAGCGGGAACGTGCACTTCAAGGCGCTGCCCGGTGTCGAGGGGGACATCTGGCTGGCCGGCGGGGACAGCACCGGCGGCACCGGGATCTGGCACTCGACCAACTCCGGCGCGAGCTTCACCAGGCTGGGCAACGTGACCGGTGCGGTGAACATCGGGTTCGGCCGGGCGGCGCCGGGGCAGACGTACCCGGCGCTGTTCGCGTACGCGACGATCGACGGCAAGGCAGGGGTGTACCGCTCGGACAACGCCGGCGGGGTCTGGGTACGGATCAACGACGACCAGCACCAGTACGGCAACGCGGCCGAGGCGATCACCGGTGACCCCCGGATCTACGGCCGGGTGTACCTCGGCACCAACGGTCGGGGCATCCTCTACGCCGACCGGCTCGGTGGCCCGACCAACCCGCCGACGACTCCACCGACCAGCACACCGACGACGCGGCCACCGACGACTCCGCCGACCACCCCGCCCACCACTCGACCGCCGACGACTCCACCGACCACTCGACCGCCGACGACTCCGCCGACCACGGCACCGGCCGGGGGTTGCTCGGCGACGTACCGGGTGACCGGTTCCTGGCAGGGCGGGTTTCAGGCGGAGGTGACCGTACGCAACACCGGAACCACCCCGACCACCGGCTGGGCGGTGAACTGGACCTTCCCCAACGCCCAGACCATCAGCCAGATCTGGGGCGGTACGCACACCCAGAGCGGGTCGGGGGTGGTGGTCCGCAACGTCGGTTACAACGGCGCCCTGGCCCCCGACGCGACCACGACCTTCGGGTTCCTGGGCAGTTACACCGGCACCAACGGGGTGCCGAGTCCGGTTGGCTGCACCCGTAGCTGACGCACCGATCCGGGGCTGACACGAACCGTGGGGTCGCCCGCCGATGGTGCTGGCGGACGACCCCACGGTCAGCGCTTCCCGGTCCGGTCATGCCGGCCGGGGATAACCCGTTCAGTTGTGCAGGCGGACGCTGGGGTTCGGCGGGGTGACCTCGACGAACTCCACGCTCTCGGTCGTACTCGGATCCGCGCCCTCGCGGGCGATGACGGCGCGGGCGGCCGAGCCGGCGGCCCAGCCGATCGCGGCGCCGAGACCGGCTGCTCCGATGATCCAGAGCCAGGGCAGCCCCGGTCGCCGGCCGGCCAGTGCGGCGGAGGCCGCCGTGGCCCGCCGCCAGGCCTCGTCCGCGACCGAGCTGACCCGGTCGCCGGCCTCGTCGGCGAGGTGTGAGGTGCCCCGCCGGGCCGAGTGGGCGGTGTCCCGTGCGACGTGGCGCACGCTCTCGCCGGCCGAACCGAACGTGGCCTGCAGGTGCTGCCACGCCTGGTCGGCGATCTGTTCGGGCTTGCTGCGACGCGCCACCAGGTTCGTTCCGAACATCGTGGTACCTCCTCGGATGCCGAAAGCAGCGGGCACTTCGGACAGAGCCATCTGTTCGGCGCGGTTTCTGTTGCTTCGGAGGTGCCCGGACATGTTCGACCGCAAACCCGCGCGGACGGTTGGAAGTGGTGATGGAGGTCCGCTCGTCGGGGCGGGTGTCGACGGGAGAAGGGCTAGCGGATCAGGACAATCGACGTACCACGGGCGAAATCGTCATCGTCATCGTCGTCATCGTCGCCACCGGACCCGAATCCACAGGCCAGTACGAGGGCGAGCAGGACACCTACGCCAGCCAGGCCGAGCAACCGCTTCAGCATGATCAGTCCTCTCTCGGTGCACGCTGGTGGAGCGCGCCGGACGAGGCCCCGAGTCTAGGCGCCCACGTCCACCCTCATGAATGTCCGTTTCGCTCGCTGGCAGACGTGTCGCCGCGCACATTCTCCGCCGCTCACCGTACGCGTTAGGGCTGGTGGCGGGCGGGATGAGGGCGGTACGGGAGGGGTTGCGGTGGCGGGTGGGGACCGCGTCGGGGCGGTGGCTGACGGATCGGGGGATACCCTGATGGCCGGACGGCGCTGTAGGTGGCATCCTGGATCGTGAGAACATATGCTGACGAATGACCAGATAAGGACTGTTTTGTCGGACCGGCCGCATAGATTGCCGTGCCGGAGGGGTGGCGACCGGGGCCATCTGAGGAATACTCTCGGTCGCGGCCCGCGTACTGATGAAACGCCCGGATCTGGGCGAGTGGAGGTGCTCGCGTGAGCCTGTCGATCGCCAAGTCGATCCTGCCTGGTGGAGTCGTGGAGATCGCCCCGCGTGGCGAGATCGACGTCGACACCGCGTACGAGGTGCGCGAAGCTGTTGTCGGCCTGCTCGCGAAGGGGCGTCCGCCCCGGATCGAGCTCAACATGCGACTGGTCAGTTTCATCGACTCGGTCGGGATCAGCGCCATGGTCGCCGGTTTCCAGACCGCCGAGGTCAGCGGTGTGAAACTGGTCGTCACCGAGCCGAGCCGGTTCGTTCACCGGCAGCTCTGGGTCACCGGACTGCTCGGCCTCTTCGGCGCCCCCGAACCGTACTTCTCCGGGGCGGCTCCGACACCGGAACCGCAGCTTCCCGGCGCCTGAAACGATCCACCCTCCGTCACCGGCCGGCGTCGAACACCCCGGCCGGTGACGGAAACGGGTCAACCGCGCCGGCCCGACCCGTTCGAACCCGGGAGCTCGTCCGAGCCCGAAAGTCGGCCAGAGCCCGGAAGATCGCCCGAGCCCGACGGATCATCCAGCTCCGACAGGTCGACATCCGTCGCCTCCGTGATCGCCCGGACCGCGGTGACCGAGGCATAACCGGCCGCCAACCAGGCGACATCGGTGCCCGGACGCACCTGCTCGCCGGACTCCTCCAGAGCGGTCCGGACAAAGCCCCGCCCCGACTCGGCCACGGTCATCTGCACCTGCCCGAACCCGGCCAGGGCGCCGGCCCGTACGCCGAGCAGCTCCTCGTACGGCCGGTCCGGAGCGTTGACGTTCAGTACGCACTCCAGCGGTCCCGAGGTCAACCGGGGTAGCAGGTCAACCGCCACCCGGGCCGCCGTCGCCCAGTTGCGTACCTCGTCGCGGAACCGCCCGGACGAGGCCACCGCAGCACCGCCGCTGCCGGTGGTGCCCTCGCCGACGGAGAGCACGTCCAGCGAGACCGCCAGCGCGTGACACCCGTTCGCGGCGGCGGTGAAGGCCGCCCCGACCGTGCCCGAGTGGAGCACCGCCCGGCCCACGTTGGCGCCCCGGTTGACCCCGGACACGACCACCGTCGGCGGCGGCCCGAACGCGCCGTGGATCGCGATCAGGGTGATGAAGCCCGGCGAGCCGGCGACCCCGTACGCCGGGATCCCGGCCAGTTCCTCGATCTCGTGCTCCTCGACGACCACCCGACCCTCCCGCTCGGTCGCGATCATCGCCGCGCTGGTGCCGCTCGCCTCCTCGCTCGGCGCCGCCACCACCACGTCGTACCCCCGGTCGGCCACGGCGCGGGCCAGCCACCGGATGCCCGGCGCGGCGATCCCGTCGTCGTTGGTCACCAGGACCCGGACGGTCACGAGCCGGCCGCCCGTCCGGCGAAGTCGTCCGGTGTCATCCGGTCCTGCCGCCCGGACCCGATCGGGGCCAACTGGACCCGCTCCACCAGCCCGGCGATCGAGTCCTGCCGACCGGTGCCCAGCCCGTGCCGGGTCACGTTCAGCCCACCGGCCGCCGCCCCGGTACGCACCGCCAGTTCGAGATCCCCACCGGCGGCCAGTACGGCGGCCACCCCGGCGGTCATCGAGTCACCGGCCCCGCGCGGATCGATCGCCTCCAACCGGGGCATGTGGACCTCGTACACCTCGCCGTTGACCAGGGTCAGCGCCGGCTCGTCGGCCCGGCTGACCACCACCGACTCGGCACCGGTCGCGTGCAGCTCGTACAGCACCCGGGTCAGTTCGGCCTCGCTGTCGTCGTCGGCCATGCCGTCCCGGAGCAGTTCCTCGTGGCTGACCTTGAGGAACGAGACTCCGCTCTCGAGCACCGCGCGCAGGTGGTCACCGGACAGGTCGACCACCACCCGGCTGCCGTTGCGGCCCAGGTCGGCGGCGAGCCGCCGGTAGATGTCCGGCGGCACCAGGGACGGGTCACCCGGTCCGCTGAGCACACTGACCGGTGCCAGGAGGCCCTCGCCGAGCGCCAGGTTGTAGAGGTCGTCCAGCTCGTGCCGGTTGAGCGCGTGCCCCGGTACGTCGACGAGCTCGTCCCGCCGGCCGTCGCGGCGGTCGTGGACGTACCCGCCGCTGCTCGAATCCCGGCGGACCACCTTCAACTCGACGCCCTCGCTGGCCATCAGCGGTTCCAGCACCTGGCCGATCTCGCCACCGAGGCTGGCGCAGAGCACCACCCGGGTCCCGAGACAGGTGATCATGCGGGCCTGCCAGACCCCCTGACCACCGGGATGCAGATGGATCTCCGGTTCGTCGTTGGGCTGGTCGATCGTCACCGTCAGTTGTGGAGCGGGCGCGAAGACCATGACGTGGGCATTCATGCCCGCTACGTTTCCCTACCCGGCGAACGACAGGCGGCTGATTCGCGAACATCGCTGCACCGGAAGGTGGCGCCCGCGTTGTTCCGGTTCGGCCGTACGGGCTTTTCCGAGTGCCGTTCACGTGGTGCACTGTCCGGCAACCATCGACGCCCAACGCATCGATGCGCACGGAGTCGACGCCCACGGAGGAGAGCCGGTGCCGAAGCAGGACAACTTCCACTACACGGTGCAGGCGCGGTGCAGCCGGGCCGACGCCGTACGGCTGTTCGCCGACCTGAGCGCGCAGGCCGACCTGCACCCGCTGATCATCCGGGTCGAGCCCCGACCGGCCCGCCCCGGAGCGCTGCGCAGTTACACCATCTCCGACCGGCTCGCCTGGGGGCCGTTCACGTTCCGCACCTCGTACCAGGCCGACATCCTGACCGCGAACGAGGACGAGGTGGTGGCGGTCGCCCGGCAGTGGCCGAACACCACGGTCCGCAACCACGCCCGGCTGAGCTCGGAACCGGACGGGATCACCAGGATCGACGTACAGATCACGCTGTCGGCGCCGGGACCGCTGTTCGCGTACGCCTTCCGTCAGGCACGGACCGCGCACCTGGCCCTCGGGTCGCGGATCCAGGCCACGCTCGACGCCACCCCCACCGCCTGACGGCGGTGCCCGTCCCGGTCGGGACGGGCACCGCACGGCTGGCTCACCGCCAGGTGTCGGTCCAGGTGGCGGTGCAGGGCGAGTACGTCGGGGGGTTCCGGGTCCGGTTGGGATCGCTTTCCCAGATCACCTGGGACCCGTCCTTCTTGATGTACTTGTACTGCACGGGGGCGCTCGGCGGCAGGGTGACCGAGGCCCGCCAGACCGGGTACGCGGCCGACGAGAGCGGGACCGCGTTCGCCGGATCCCAGTTCCCGAGGGCCGCCGTGTTGCCGGTGACAAAAACGTTCTGCCCCCAGACGGTGGTGGCGTTGACCTCGAAGGTGACCGTGGTGGCGCCGACGCACTGCCCGGCCGGCGGGGTGGTCGTCCGGGTCGGCGTGGGTGTGGCGGTGGTACGGGCGTTGACGTGCAGCGCCAGCGCACCGTTCGCGGGCACGGTGGCGGTGAACTGACCGGCCGTGTTGACCGTGTACCGCGCCCCGGTGCAGTTGCCGGCGGAGAAGTCGCCGGCCATCACGTCGCAGTAGGTGCCCGCCGGCAGGCTGCTCTGGAACGTACGGGTGAGGGCGGTTCCGCCCCGGTTGAACGCCGCGTACGCGACGTTGCCCCGGCCGAACCCGATCTGGTTCGATCCGTTGCTCCACCAGTTGGTGACACCCGCCCCGGCGGCGGTGTTGCGCAGCCCGACCATGTTCGCCGTGGTCCGCCAGCGGTGCTCGCAGGCCCAGCCGCTGGCACAGTTGACCGCACCGGTGGTGCCGCCGCTCGCCGGGGGACCCGCCTCCGGGTCGGTGAACGTGAAGCTCGACATCACCTGCGGCACCCCGTACGGCCACGCGATCATGAACGCCTCGGCCAGCGCGTACGACGAACCGTTGTGGTAGGTCAGCTTCGCCCGGCCGTTGCGCTGGGTGTCGTGGTTGTCGACGAACGCGACCGCGTCGGCCGAGCCGAGCCGCATCGAGGAGGCGAGGTTGTTCAGGTTCGCCAGGTTCCCGTCGCGGAAGGCGGTGCCGACCACGTCGCCGTACCGGAACTCGGTGACGTCGCCGACCCCGGCGTACTCCTCGGGCGTGGGTTCACCGGCGCCGCCCTCGATGACCTCGGAGAAGACGTAGGGGTCGCCGGTCACCGGATTGACGATCGCCGCCAGGTCCGCGGCGGGCAGGTGCTTGGCCGCGTCGACCCGGAAGCCGTCCACGCCGAGCGAGACCAGGTCATTGAGGTACGCGACCAGCTTGCCGCGCACGTACGACGACTCGGTGTTCAGGTCGGACAGGTCCACCAGTTCGCAGTTCTGGATCTCCCACCGGTCGCCCCAGTTGGCGATGTCGTCGTTGCCGTTGCGCCCGCAGTGGTGGAAGTCGCCCGTCCCGTACGGCACCGCCGGGTACGCATAGTGGCTGTACGTCGACCCGCCGCTGCCGGACCCCGTGGACGCCCCACCGGCCATGTGGTTGACCACCGCGTCGACGTAGATCTTCACCCCGGCGTTGTGGCAGGTCTGCACCATGCTGGCGAAGGCGGCCCGGTTTCCCCGGCGGCTGGTCAACTGGTAGCTGACCGGCTGGTAGTCCTGCCACCACGGGTAGCCCCGACCGGGCAGTACGACGTGCTCCTGCGGTGGGGAGACCTGCACCCCGCCGAAGCCCTTCGGGCCGAGCACGGTGGTGCACTCGTTGGCGACCGACGCCCACGGCCACTGGAAGAGATGGACGATCACATCCTTGCTGCCCGGACTGGCCGGACTCGCGGTGGCCCGCTCGGCGGGTCGGCCGACCGCGCCGACGAGCAGCGCGGCGACCAGCAGGCCGGTGGTGAGCAGGGCGGTGGTGACGACGGCGTGGCTTCTTCGGACACCCATGGTGATCCTTCGCGGGGGAGAGCGACGCGGGACGGGAGGCAACCCTGCCCCAGTAACAGGCAGGACGACGTCGTGTTGCAGTTTGATGAACAATTTACTCCCGACAATGTCCCAAAAGGAAACGCGGCCGACCGGGGGGACGGCTCGTGTTGCCGTCGGGGGAGGGGCGTGAGAGTGTGCTGCACGCGCGGTGGGGTGGTTTCGCCGCTGAAGTCCTGACGTTCGCGGGAAAGTGGGTAATCCATGCGTTCGACCCGGTTCCTCGTCGCGACCTGCCTGGCCTCGGCCACGATCGCGCTCGGCGCCTGCGGAGGCGGATCGTCCGACGACAACTCGTCCGCTCCGGCCTCGCCCAGCGCGAGCGCGTCGACGACCGCCGGTGTCGAGCCCGGTACGTCGGGCAGCGCCATCCCCGGTTCCAGCGGCACCCCGGCGGCCGGCAACGCCATGCCGGCACCCGGTAGCACGGCCCCGGGCGGCGCGGCCCCGGCGCCCGGCGCTGCGGTCAACTGCACGGCCAAGGGGCTGAAGGCGGAGCTGACGGTCCAGCAGGCCGGCATGGCGATGCTGATCCTGACCAACGCCGGACGTTCTCCGTGTCGGGTCGAGGGCTGGGTCAACCTGCGGCTGGAGGCCGCCGACGGTGGTCTGTTGAAGGTCAGCCAGCAGCGGGTCAGTCAGCCCGGTGCGACCGTCGCCGCCGAACTCGACCCCGGAGAGTCCGCGTACGCCGGGATCAAGTGGACGACCTGCGCCAAGTCGGCGGGGGACTGCTCGGTCGCCACCACGGTCCGGGTCGGCCCGGCCGGTGACACCGATGTTGTCGTCGCCCACGTCACCGGCATCGACGGCGGCAACCAGACGGTCACCGAACTGCCGCTGAGCAGCGTGCAGATCGGCACGATCCAGCCCAGCCGGCAGGGCGTCGTCGCCTGGTGACGGGCCCGTCGCCGACGCCCATCGTCACGTCGACCGGTCAGCCGCGCGGGGCGTACATGATGATCGCGACGCCGACCAGGCAGATCGCGGCGCCGGTGAGGTCGTAGCGGTCCGGTCGGAACCTGTCCACGATCACGCCCCAGGCCAGCGACCCGGCGACGAACACCCCGCCGTACGCGGCCAGCACCCGACCGAAGTTCGGGTCCGGTTGGAAGGCGGCGACGAAGCCGTACCCGGCCAACGCCAGGATCCCGGCGGCGACGAAAAGCAGTCCGCGGTGCTCGCGTACGCCCTGCCAGACCAGCCACGCGCCACCGATCTCGGCGACGGCGGCGAGCAGGAACAGCAGCAGCGATCGGACGACGGTCACGGCTGCCATTGTCGGCCAGCCGGGCCGCGGACGGCGGTGGGGCTCCCCGAGACGGGGCCGGAAACGGCGGTGGGGCTCCCCGCGACGCGACGTGCGCGCCGTGGGGAGCCCCACCTGTCCCGGCGAACATCAGCCAGGGACCGGGGAAGCGATGGTCAGCCGGTGACCGTGAACGGGACGGTGACCGTCGACTGGCGGCCGTCGGCGGCGGTCGCGTTGACCCGTACCGTCGTCGCCGCGTTGCCGATGGCGTTCCAGACCTCCAGCTTGACGCAACCGTTCGCCAGGGCGGCGAACCCACCGGTGGCGGTCTTCACCCCGGCAGCCTGGGTGTACGTCTCCGTACCGACAACCGGGTCGGTGGCGAAGTAGTTGTACGTCTCCACCCGGCTGTAGTTGCCCGACCCGGTGAAGTCGTACGACACCCGGGCCTGTACCGCCGCGCCGACCGCGCCGCCCGCGTCCACGTGCAGGCTGAACGCGGTCGCACCCGAGTTGTACGCACCGGTCAGCCCGCAGACCGTGTGGACGACCGGGTTGTGCGGGGTGCCGTCCCAGTTGCCGTTGGCGGCCGGGATGGTGGTGGTGGCCGCGCCGGTGCCGGCGCTGCCGGACAGCGCCCCGCCGGAGCGGACGTAGAGCAGGTTCGAGCGGACCACCGGGCCGGTCGGCGTCGGCGTGACGGTCGGCGGCGGGGTCGTCGGCGGTGGTGTTGTTGTCGGAGGGGTCGTCGGCGGGACCGTCGGAGTGCCGGTGGGGTTGCCGATCCCGCCGTTGGCGTTCCCGCCGCTCCAGGTGAACGCACCCGTGGTGGCCGTCTTGCCGGCCGCGACGGTCAACGTACGGCCGTCGGAGAAGGTCACCGTGATCGGGTTGCGGGTGATGTTCGACGCCGCGTACGTCCGGACGCCGTTCTTGGTGTAGACCGCGTACAGCGGGGTGTTGGCGGTGACCGTGGTGTCCACCTGCCCCAGTGCTGCCAGGTTGCGCAGCCAGTGGAAGGTGTGCGCCCGGCTCTCACCCTCCTCGATCGCGTACGTCGGGTTGGCCCGGAAGCTGGCCAGCGCGGCGTCCGGCTCGGCCATCGCCCGGAACGACCAGAGGACGTCCTGCCACACCGTTGGTGGACCACCGTTGTTGGTGACCAGCTCGTTCCAGTTGGTGGTGACGTACGCGGGCTTGTAACCGAGGTAGTTCGAGCCACCGGTGATCGGGAGCATGTTGATGCCCTGGATCATCTCCGGCTCACCGGAGAACCAGGTGGCGTACGCGCCACCGTCGCCCCAGACCATGCCGACCGTCTTGTGCGCGAACGCGGCCGGGAAGTTGCTGTCGGCCGAGTCGAACCAGTACTCCTGGATCGCCTGCGCCTGGGTGGTGTAGATGAACAGCCCGGCGTCGCGTACGGCGGTGTTGCCGGTGGCCAGGCCCCACTGGATCAGGGCGGAGGCGAAGTTCATCCCCTCCGAGGAGGACTCCTGGTTGTTGCCGGCCATGAACGAGCCGTGTCCGGAGGCCCAGTCGTGCCCGGCGAAGATGTCGAAGTCACGCAGGAACGGGAACATCGGGTCGTTGCGGTCCGGGCTGTTCGCGTCCCGGATCAGGAGGTTGACCATGCCGCCGTACTGGCCGGTGGTGGCCCAGGTCGGGTCGAACTTGGCCAGCGTCGCCGCGGCGGCGATGTAGTAGCCGTAGTGGAAGTGGTGGTCGTTGAGTTCCAGGTCGGACCCGTACGAGGCGGGGTAGCCGACGAGCGTGCCCCAGGCCTGGTCGTAGTGGAACACCCGGGCGGTCTTGCCCGGCGAGGCGGTGAACCAGTCGTTGAGCCGGCTCCGGATCGCGTTCAGCAGGAGGTCCCGCTGGGCGGTCCGACCGAGCTGGTCGGCGATCTCGGCGAGCCGGGCGGCGCGACCGAGGCCCTTGCCGGTCCAGTAGGTGTCGTTGCCGAACCCGGCCAGCGGATCACCGGTGGCGACCTGGTCCAGATAGCCGCCGAGGGTCGCGAGGTCGGCCCCGCTGGAGGTGGCGACCGCCGGAATCTCCGGCAGCACCCCCTGGTAGCGGATGTTGGTGCTGAACGACGTCGCGCCGACCAGCGTCTTCATCGGACCACGCGGCGAGATGTACGTCTGCGCGAGCGGGGTGCCACCGGCCAGGTTCTTCCAGTGGTGCGGGTAGAGCGAGACGACCGTACCGCTGCCGGTGCCCTCGCGGGCGGTGGTGGTGAAGCCGTACGTGGCGGTCACGGTGCTGGTGGAGGCGTTGAAGCCCCACGAGACGCGGGTGCCGGTGACGTGGTTGTGGGCGTACTGGCCGTAGCTGGCCAGCAGGGCGGTGCGGTCGGCGGCCGAGCTGCTCGGGGTGGTCGGCAGGACCGCCACCGAGAAGTAGCCCCGTCCGGCGAGGGTCGAGGTGACCGTGTTCCCGCTGACCGTCCAGGTCGCCCCGGTCGGCGCGTACGCGACGTAGTCGTGCCCGCGTACGGTGAAGCCGAGCCGGCCGGCGGTGTTCGACCACACGGTCGGGGTGCTGGTCAGGCTGAGCTGGGCGTTGCCGCCGGTGGCCTGGGCGTACACGAACGGCAGCCCGTGCCCGACGGTGGCCTTCAGGGTCCGGGTCCCGTCCGACCAGTACGGCGTGACGGTCCAGTCGGTCCAGCCGTCCACCTTGACGTCGGGGGAGTTCAGCCCGGTCACGCCGAGGGTGAAGTCTGCGTTGTAGGTGTAGTGGTACTCGCCGGGTCCGGTCGGTGAACCGGAGATCCCCGCGGTGGTGGTGTACGAGACCCCGAGCCCGCCGGCAACCGGGTCGTACGACGCCGGGTGCGCGTGCAGCGGCTCGGAGTACGCGCAGTCGAGGCGCTTGAACAGCAGCGAGGACCACCAGTCGTTGGTGGGGACCGCGCCGGCCGGGGCGTTGGCGGTGACGTACCGCCGGGGGTTGGTGGAAAGGTCGGCGCAGCCGGACGGCGGTGCCGCCCCGGCCGGTCGGGTGGTGGCGTAGCTGCCGGCGCCGAGCGGGTCGGCGCCCGCACCACCGGCTATGGCGAAGGTGAGCCCACTGGCCACGAGCGCGACGGTCGCGCTGGCGGCCAGGAGTCGGCGGCGGAGGTTCTGGTGGGCCGGTCGCGGCCGGGTGTCCGGTTGGCCGCCGTCGTCGGGTACGACGTGGCGGAGGGACAGGTTCATGGTGCCTCCGGTCGGGGGACGGTCGTGCGCCCAAGGTTTCGCGCACATTAAGGGGGCGTTGCGTCAGAGCATCAGAGATGGTGGCTGCTGTCAATGTCTTGCCCCGTTCTTTGCGGGAGTACCGGTTCGGTAGGGGATCTCTGTTGACACTGCGCGGTCCGGCGGGCTAACTTTGAGAGAGCGCTCTCACGACCCCGCCGAGCGAGGTGGGAGCCTCGCTCGGCGGGTTACTCAGAGCTAGTGAAAGAGCGCTCTCTGCCATGCGCCCCACTTCACGGGATGCACCTGGGGCGCTATTCGCCGTGTACGGAGAACGCATTCTTGCCGCTCATTCCCTTCGGCAACAAGTGATCCGAAAAACCTTTCGAAAAACTGTTATCGGATCACTCGCCGCCGGTCGCCGTGGTCGTCGCCGGTGCCACTCGGGCGTGGTCAGCGCCGGTCGGTCGTGGTCAGCCGTGTGCGGCTGCCGCCGGTGCGTGCCGCTCCACCGGGTCGGCGCGAAGCTGCTCGGGGCGGCGCAGTGCGGTGAGCGTGACAAGGAGGGCGGCGACGAGCAACCCGGCGCCGACCGTGAAGGCCAGCCGGTAGCCACCGGTCAGCGCCACCGCCTCGCTCGCGCCCCCGCCCAGCAATCCGTCCGTACGGGTGGCCGCGAGGGTGGAGAGCACGGCGACCCCCAACGCCATGCCGAGCTGCTGGGTGGTGTTGAACAGTCCGGAGGCGAGCCCGGCGTTGTCGTCGCCCGCACCCGACATGCCGAGCGCGGTCAACGCCGGCAGGGCGAGCCCGAACCCCGAGGCGAGCAGCATCACCGGAAGCAGGTCGGTGACGTAGTCGGCGTGCACCGGGATCCGGCTCAGCCAGCCGAGCATCCCGATCAGCAGCAGGATGCCGGCCACCAGCACGTTCCGCTCGCCGAACCGGCGGTTGAGCCGGGCGGAGACACCGAGCGAGACCGCACCGATGACGGTCGCCGCCGGGAGCATCGCCAGGCCGGTCGCCGCGGCGCCGTACCCGCGTACCCGCTGGAGGTAGAGGGCGACCAGGATCTGGAACGAGAAGAGTGCCGCCACCATCAGCACCTGGACCAGGTTCGCCCCGGAAACGGCACGCGACCGGAAGATCCGCAACGGCATGAGCGGGTGACGCGCGGTCGCCTGGCGGACCACGAATCCGGCGAGCAGGGCGGCGGCGAGCGCACCGGAGCCGAGCGTACGGACCGAGGTCCACCCGTACGCGTCGACCTTGACGACGGTGAAGATGCCGAGCACCAGCCCGGCGGTGACCAGTACGGCACCGATGGCGTCGGCACCCGCGCCCAGCCCGAGCCCACGGTCGGCCGGCAGCACCCGCAGGGCGACCGCGAGCGCGGCGAGCCCGATCGGGAGGTTGATGAAGAAGATCCAGTGCCAGCTCAGCGAGTCGGTGAGCAGGCCGCCGAGCACCGAGCCGATCGAGGCCCCGGCGGCACCGGTGAAGCTGAAGACGGCGATCGCCCTGCCCCGTTCGGCGGGCTCGACGAAGAGCGTCACCAGGATGCCGAGGCTGACCGAGGCGCTCATCGCACTGCCGACGCCCTGGCCGAACCGGGCCGCGATCAGCACCCCGGGCGTGGTGGCCACGCCGGCCAGCAGCGAGGCCGCGGTGAAGACCGCGATCCCGGTGAGGAACAGCCGCCTGCGCCCGACCAGGTCGCCCAGCCGTCCGGCCAGCAGCAGCAGGCTGCCGAAGGGGACCAGGTAGGCGTTGACCACCCAGCTCAGGTCGGTCGGGGAGAAGCCGAGGTCGGCCTGGATCGCCGGCATCGCCACGGTGACGATGCTGCCGTCGAGGATGACCATCAGCATCCCGGTGGCGATGACCCCGAGGGCCAGCCAGCGGGTTCGGGTGGGGGGAGTGGACACGTCGGTCCTCCTGTCGTACGGACGTACTCGTACCGGTGACAGGAGGACCGTAGCAGATAGTTTTGTTAGAGACGATCTGTTAGTGAGCTAGTTCTTGGTCATGCCGTGGGCTAGTTCCCGCGCTGGCGGGCTCGGCGTACCGGTTGGGGGTGCTCGACCGGGCTGGCCAGATGCCCGGTGACCAGGCGGTCCAGGGCGCGCAGGAAGACCTTGCGCTCGTCGGCAGGAAGGGCGCCCAGTGCTTCCTCGTGCACCCGGTCGACGATCCGCTGACTCTGCTCGGCCACCCGCGCGCCCTCCGGGGTGACCGCGATGATCCGGGCCCGCCGGTCGGTGGCGGAGGCCCGGCGCTCGGCCAGCCCCGCCTTCTCCAGCGCGTCGACCGTCACCACCATCGTGGTCTTGTCCATGTCGCCCAGCTCGGCGAGCTGGATCTGGGTCCGCTCCTCCGCCAGGGCGTGCACCAGCACGCAGTGCATCCGCGCGGTGAGCCCGATCTCGGCGAGCGCCGCCGCCATCCGGGTCCGCAGCACATGGCTGGTGTGGTCCAGCAGGAACGACAGATCCGGTTCGGTCCGGGTCGGTGCCATCGCGGTCATGCCGACCAGCATAGCCAACTCGATCCGTGGCAGATCATCCAATAACAGACTTATCGCGGGTCCGGTCGACGCGGCCCACGCGGGTGGGTTGGAAGACCGGGGCGACTCAGGCGGGCGGGCCGAAGGAGAGGGCGAGGCGGACCGCGGCGTCGCGTACCGGGGTGAACCGGCGGGCCTGGGCGACCCGGCCGACCCGGTGCGAGAGCCGGGCCAACCGCTGGGTCGGCCGGCGGCGCAGGTTCTCGTACTCGGCCAGGCCGGCGGCGATCGAGGATCCGCCGATCAGGCACCGCCCGAGCGTCACCGCGTCGACCAGCGCCTCCCCGGCGCCCCGCCCCAGGTCGGGGGTCATCGCGTGGGCCGCGTCGCCGATCAGGACCACGTTCCCGTCGAGGTAAGTCGGTAGCGACGGGGCGAGATGGTAGAGGTCGTGGCGGAGGATCTCCGCGGGTCGGAGCCGGCTCAACACCTGCCGTACGCCCGCGTGCCAGTCACCGAACCTGGCCCGCAGTGCCGCCAACTCGCCCTCGGGGGAGCGTCCACCGGGCGGGGTCAGGGCGCTCGCGTACCAGTTGGTCCGGCCGTCCTCGCGCGGGGTGATGCCGAAGCGCTGCCCGCGACCCCAGGTTTCGTTCACCGAGTCGGTCGCCCCGTCCACGGTGCCCCGCCAGGCGGTGGCGCCCACGTACCGGGCGGCGCTGCCCGGACCGAAGATCGCGGTACGGGTGCGGCTGAACACGCCGTCGGCCGCCACCACCACGTCGAACCCGGTCCGGTACGCGGCCAGGTCGGTCACCGGGCTGTCGAAGGCGACCGTTCCGGGGGCGAGTGCCCCGGCGAGCAGCCCGAGCAGGGCCGGACGGGAGATCAGGTACACCGAGTCGCCGCTGCGTCGGGCCATCGCGCCCACGTCCAGGCGGGCGATCCGGGTCCCGTCCGGACGCAGGAAGTTGCCGTGGTGCTGCCGGGCGCCCCGCTGGCGTACCTCCTCGCCGAGCCCGAGTACGTCGAGCGCACGCAGCGATTCCGGCCACATCCCGAGCGCGGTGCCCGTGCCGACGGGGGTGGGTGCCTTCTCGCAGACCCGTACCGTCCAGCCGGCCCGTTGCAGCATGATCGCTGTCGCCAGTCCGCCGATTCCGCCGCCGATGATGCCCGCTCGCTGTGTCATGACCGGACCGTACTACGGCTGTAGTGTACTGTCACTACGACTGTAGTGAAATAGACTACGCATGTAGTCCGTTAGGGTGAGCGGATGTCGTCCCGGCAGGACCAACTCACCGACGCAGCCATCCGGGTACTCGGCGGACAGGGGCTGCGCCAGCTCACCCACCGGGCCGTCGACGCCGAGGCCGGGCTGCCCGCCGGTTCCGCGTCCAACCACTTTCGTACGCGCGACGCGCTGCTCACCGGCGTGGTCGCCCGACTGGCCGCCCTGGACCGGGCGGACTGGCAGGGGATGACCGGGGCGGTCCACCCCTCCGACCTCGACGAGCTGGCCCGGTTGCTCGCCGACTTCGTCCGGACGGCGGTCGGTGCGGGGCGGCTGCGTACCGTCGCCCGCCTCGCCCTCTGCCTGGACGCCGCGGTCCGCCCGCAGTTGCAGGCCGACCTCGGACAGGGCAACGCGGAGCTGGTCCGGTGGGGGGCGCCCTGGCTGCGCGCGGTCGGCTCACCGGACCCGGAACGGCACTGCCGGCTCATGCTGGACCACATGGACGGCGTGATCATGCACCAGCTCGCCTTCCCCGACCCGGACTTCGACCCCACCCCCGGCCTGCGTCTCCTGCTCGGCGCGATCGCGCCCCCCGCCGTCACGCACACCTGACCCACTGTCGGTGGTGGGCGCGGTCCCGACCGGCCCGGTCACCGCCACCGTGGGCGGGTGGGCGCGACTCGACCGGCCTGGTCACCGCCACTGTCGGCGGTGGGCGCGGCCCGACCGGACCGTGCCGTCCGGCATCCGGTACGGATCTTCCCGCGCAACTTTCTGTTGCGCCGCCGCCCGGGGCGGGTCTCCTGATCAGGAGGGGCGGTTGGTTCCCTCCCCGGCCGATCCGGTTCCGAGCCGACCCGGTCCGAGGCGAGCGGAGGAACCACGATGCGGGTTGCGGGAACCGCCGGTACGGATGTCTGACCTCCGGACCCCCGGCCGCCACAGCACCGAAGCCGCAGCGGCCGACCGTCAGTCACCCGAGCCGGCCCCGGTGCGGGAGTACACCGTTCCCCGGCAGCGCACCGGACACCGCCCCACCCTGCCCGACCGCTCCGACCGCTCCGACCGCTCCGACCGCTCCGACCGCTCCGACCCGGCCACCCGCCGGAACCGCCCCGGACAGTCGAACCAGGCCGCCGGCTCCGGTGCCGCCGTCCCCGCCGGTGCCTCCGGCCCCGCCAACGCCTACGGCCCCGCCGGCCTTCCCCGCCCGTCGGTTACCGCCGAAGGTCGCCGATCGCCATTGCCCGACGATGACGACTCACTGCCCCTCGCCGGCCACCGCTCACCGTCTCCAGCCGCCCACGGCTCGCCTTCCCCGGCCGGTGGCCGATCGCGGTCCCGTGCCGGGCACTCCGAATCGGAGTCCGGCCCGGTCACGGGTTGGCGGGGTGGTCACCGTCGGCCGGCCGGTCGCGGGGCGCGGATCGGCTCGATCGTCGCCGTTGTCCTCGGATGGCTCTTCGTGGTGCTGGTCGCACCGCAGATCACCCTGGGTCCGGGCTGGCGGTCGTTCGCGCTCTTCTGCCACCTGGCCTGTCTCGTGGTCGGCTTCGGAGCCGTACTCACGGTGGACTGGTTCAGCCTGCGCTGGCTGTTGCGCCGGGAACGGCTCGGCACCGTACTGGGGATGGCGCACGGGGCGCACCTGCTGATCTGGCTGGGGCTGCTGGGGCTGGTCGCCAGCGGTGCCGCTCTGCGCCCCGATACCTCATCCGGGCTGGTGCAGCTCAAGCTGCTCGCCGTACTCGCGGTGGGGATCAACGGGCTGTTCCTCGGCCGCGTACGCGACCGCCTGGTCAGCGTCGGCGACGCCCCCCTGTCCTGGCCCCACCTACTCCCCGGAGCCCTGGCCGCCACAGTCAGCCAACTCGGCTGGTGGACCGCAACAATCATCGGCTTCTGGAACGCCAACCCCTGAT
Organism: Micromonospora sp. NBC_01796; assembly: GCF_035917455.1. Classification (NCBI taxonomy): domain Bacteria; kingdom Bacillati; phylum Actinomycetota; class Actinomycetes; order Micromonosporales; family Micromonosporaceae; genus Micromonospora; species Micromonospora sp. NBC_01796. Next base: position 4,828,793 of record NZ_CP109078.1, read on the forward strand.
CCCCACCCCGTCCCCCGTACCCACCGTCGATCTTGCAGTTGTGGCGCCCGAATTTGTGTTGTCGGTCCGGGTTTGCGTACCGCCACAACTGCAAGATCGACGCGCTTTCGCGCCGACGCGCTTTCGCGCCGACGCGCTTTCGCGCCGACGCGCCTTCGCGGGGAGGGGTGGAGCGGGGGTTAGTTCACGGAGAGGTGGACGTGGTTGGTGTGGTTGCTGGAGGGGTCGCCGCCGCCGTTGTAGGCCTTCCAGCCGCTGCCGGGTAGCCAGATCTGCTTGAACCAGATCACGTAGAGCACACCGAGGCGGCTGGCGTTCTTGACGAAGTACGCGGCGAGGTTGTCGCCGTACGTCTTGTCGCCGCCGGTGGCGACCCCGCCGAAGCCGCCCTTCTCCGCCGCGAAGTCGCAGGCCCGGCCCTTCGGGTGTTCACCCGAGCCGCCGGTGCGGTGGCAGGAGACGAAGCGGGTGAAGCCCGCCGCCTTGGCCTGGTTCATGGCGTTCAGGGTGCGCGGGGTGATGCAGCCGGTGGTGGTCGGGTCGTTGACGCTGCACGACTCCTTCGGCCACGAGCCGTCCGAGTTGCGGGGTGCGGGCTTGGCCGTGGCGGCGGTGGTGGTGCCGGTGACCCCGGGGCTGGACCCGCCGCTGCCGGCGGCGGCCAGTGCCCGTTCGGCCTGCTGCTTGCGCTTGGCCATGATGTCGAGCTGCTTGCGCTGTTCCCGGATCTCGTTGTCGATCGCCGCCTTGGCCCGAGCCTCCTGGTCGCGTACCTCGATCAGGTTCCGGAGCTGGCGGTCCTCGTTGGCGGCGACCGTGCCCAGGGATGCGGCGCGGTCCAGGAAACCGTCCGGGGAGTTGCTGTTGAGCAGCGCGGTGAGGGGTCCCAGCCGGCCGGTGCGGTACGCCATGCCGGCCAGTTCGCCGACCGTCTGGGTACGGGTGACCAGCTCGGCCTCCAGTGTCCCCAGGTGTGCGGCGAGCTGCTGCTGTCGCTTGGTGGAGTTGTCCAGTGCCGCCTGGGCGTCGAGATAGCCCTTGGCCGCGACGTCGAGCTGCTCCCGGAGGCTGTCGCTGCCGCCCTCGTCGTCGGTGCCGCCGGGTGCGGCGGCGAGTACGGCGGTGCGCGACGGTGCGGGTGCGGCCAGCGCGGCGGCGGGGGTGAAGGCGCTGGCCAGCAGGGTGAGGGTGATCGCGATCGCGGTTCGGACCGCGCGCGGATAGCGGGGTCGTACGGGCGCCAACAATGGCATTCGGTGCACGTCCTTCCGTCAGCCGCCGACCGGGTTAGCTGACGGGTTCGGGACGGAAGATCCCTACCGCTGACGCGGATGCACCCCAATGACGCGATGGTTCCCCGGCTCGCATGTGCGATTAGGCGACGGTCACCGCAGGCGCCGGAGGGCGCCGCCCGGCGGAGACCGGTGCCGAGCCTACCGGCCGGGTCCAGTACGGACAGTGTTGGCGCGTCGGGCTTGCCAAATGAATCGAAGTGATATGCCGGATATAAACCGAAAATTTCACCCGGTCGGGGGACAAAAATTAAGGGCGAGGAAAGCGAAGAGTGGTCGGGTCCCGGTGCCGGTAAGGAGTGGACCCGATAGGGGCCGCCTACCGAAAGCCGGGCCGCGGTGCACCACCGACGACAGGTGTGAGGCGTACCCGATCGGGGTTCACCAGTCGGCGGGGCCGCAGTTCTCGGTCGCGCTGCCGGGCTCGACCTGGAGGGTGGCGTGGTTGATGTCGAAGTCGTCGTGCAGCGCACCGCGGGCGGCGGCCAGCACCGCGCCCACCTCGGCGCCGGCCGACAGGGTCAGGTGCGCCGAGGCGACCTCCATGCCCGAGGTGAGCGTCCAGACGTGCAGGTCGTGCACGTTGGCGACACCCGGTACGGCACAGAGCCGGGCCGCCACGGTGGGTACGTCGAGGTGCTCCGGCGCGGCCTGCACCAGGATCCGGACCGCGGCTCGGGCCAGTCGCCACGTCCGGGGCAGGATGAACAGGCCGATCGCGACCGCGACCACCGGGTCGGCCCACCACCAACCGGTGTTCGCGATCACCAGCGCCGCGACGATGACCCCGGCCGAGCCGAGCGTGTCGCCGAGCGCCTCCAGATAGGCCCCGCGCAGGTTGATGCTCTCCCGTGCCCCGGCGCGCAGCAGCGCGAAGGCCACCAGGTTGGCCAGCAGACCGAGGATGGCGACCACCAGCATCGGCCCGGCCAGCACGCTCGGGGGGTGGTCCTGGCCGAACCGGCGGGCCGCCTCGACCAGCACGTAGATCGCGACACCGAAGAGGAGCACCGCGTTGGCGAGCGCCGCGAGGACCTCCAGCCGGTAGAGGCCGAAGGTTCGCTGCGGGTCGTCGGTCGCGCGCCGGGTCGCGGTCATCGCGGCCAGCGCCATGCCGATCCCGAGTACGTCGGTGAACATGTGCCCGGCGTCGGAGAGCAGGGCCAGCGAGCCGGTGGCCAGGGCGGCGATCGCCTCGACGATCATGAACACGACGAGCAGCCCGAAGGCGGACCAGAGCCGTCCCCGGTGTCGCTCGGCGGCGCGCATCGACTGCGCGCCGTGGTCATGACCCGCTCCCACGCACACACCCTCCGTCGCCGGTCCCGCTATGGCCCAACATATGCTGATATCGCAATGTGTGCCAGCGGGTTGGCCAGGACCGGCACCGGGGAAGCCGGGCCGGCTCAGCCCTCGTTCGCCATGGCCGCCACGATCGGTGCCCGGCTCGCCCGGCGGGCCGGCAGCACGCCGGCCAGCACCGCCGCGCCGCAGGCCAGGCCCGTGCAGAGGGCGAGCTGCCCCACCGGTACGACCGGCAGCCCGTGCCCGTAGCTGCTGATCAGCCCGAGTGCCGCGGTCCAGCCGACCCCCACCCCCAGGGCGATCCCGGCCAGCGCGCCGACCAGCGCGATCAGCGCCGCCTCGGCGAGCAGCAGGCGTCCGAGTTGCCGCCGGGACAGCCCCAGCGCCCGGAGGGTCGCCGACTCCCGGGTCCGTTCGAAGACCGACAGGGAGAGCGTGTTGCTGATGCCGAACAGCGCGATCAGCACCGACATGCCGAGCAGGGCGGCGAAGATGCCGAGCAACTCGTCCAGCGAGGCCGACAACGCGTCCGCCTGGTCGGCCGCGCTGCTCAACCGCACCACCGGGTACGCCCGCAGCAGCCCGTCCAGCGCCTGCCGGCCGGCTGCCGTACCGACGCCGGGGGCCAGGTCGATCAGCAGCTGGTTCGCCGCACCGGCCCCGTACGCGGCGGTGAACTGGCCCCACTCGACCAGCGCCGCCCCACTCGTCGGCGCGTCGTCGTAGAGCGCGACCACGATCAGCGAGCCCGCCGGGTCCGCGCTGCCGGTGTCGTTCGGGGTGGTGGGAAGGCCGAGCGGGAACCGGTCACCCAGGCCGATGTTGCGGGCCTGGGCCACCCGGCGGTCCAATGCCACCGTGCCGGGCCGCAGGTCGGCCAGGTCACCGTCGGTCACCTCCGGCCGGATCGGCCCGCGCAACTGCTCCGGCGGCACCGACCAGACCCGTACCTGCGGGTCCGCCGGTGCGGGCGCCAACCGCACCTCGGCCACCGTCGCGAACGCCGGATCGGCCCGGAGTACGCCGGCCAGGTCCGCCGGCAGCGGACCGCGGGTCACCCCCGGTGTGCCGTCGACCCGTGCCCGGTCGAGCACGAAGTCCACCGGGAAGTTCTCGGTCAGCTCCCGACCGGTCTGGTCCCGGGCGGTCTCCAGCAGCACCGCGAACATCGACATCAGCGCCACCCCCACGGTCAGCGCCATGGTGGTCGCGGCGGCCCGGCGCGGGTTGCGCCGCGCGTTCACCACGGCCAGCCGGGCGACCGGTCCGAACAGCCGCCCCGGCAGCCATCCCAGTACGCCCACCGCGCGCGGCACCAGCAGCGGAGCCGCCACCACCGCCCCGAGGAAGACGATCATGCCGCCGCCGAGCACCAGCGGCAGCCCCGGAAAGGCCAGCGGCACCCCGACCACGATCGCCAGCAGGCCCGCCCCGGCCAGCCCGGCGGCGACCAGAACCCGGACCCGTCCGCGTCGACCGGTCGAACCACGCAACTCGGCGGTGGCGCTCCCGTGCAGCGCGGCCAGCGGCGGCACCCGCCCCGCGCCCAGCGCCGGTACGAGCGCCGCCAGCACCGCCACCAACGTGCCGAAGCCGATTGCCACCGCCACCGTCGGCCACCGCACCACCGGCGCGTGCAGCGGGATGTCGGTGGCGACCAGCTCCCGCCCCCAGATCAGCCCGTACCCGACCAGGAGGCTCATCGCCAGCCCGCCCAGCGACGCCAGCAGACCCAGCGCCAGCGCCTCCAGCAGGACCGCGGTCCCGACCTGCCGGCGGGAGGCGCCGACGCAGCGCAGCAGGCTCAGTTCGCGTACCCGCTGGGCGGCCAGGATGGCGAAGGTGTTGTAGATGACAAACGCCGACACGGTCAGCGAGACCAGCCCGAACCCGATCAGCACCGCCAGGAAACCGTCGACGTACTTGCCGGCCTGTTCGGCGAGCTGGTGCCGGAGCTGGTCGCCGGTGAGCACCGCCAACCGTGGATCGTCGGTCACCCGCGCCACCCGGTCGGCCAGCGTCTGCGGGTCGACACCCGGCTCGGCCCGGATCACCACCTGGGCGTACCGCTGGGTGCCGGTCAACCGGGTCAGGTCGGGTTCGGCCAGGGCCGCCACCGGGGAGCCGCCGAAGAGGCGGTTCACCCCGAGGTCCAGCACCCCGACCAGGGTCAGCCGGTGCGGCGTACCGGCCTGGTCGAGCAGGGTCACCGGGGCGCCGAGCGTGAAACCGGTGCCGGCCACCGTGGTCTTGTCCACCGCGACCTCACCGGCCGCCGAGGGCAGCCGCCCCGCCGCCACGTCGTACGGGGCGAGCGACGCCGTACCCGGCAGGGAGAGTCCATAACCGACGTGGCCCTGCTGGGTCAGCAGCCGGCCGTCCCGGTCGAGCAGGCCCAGCCAGGCGATCACCCGACCGTCCACCTCGGCCACCCCGTCGACCGCCCGGATCCGGGCCACCGTCTCGTCCGACACCAACGTCTCGGCGGGTTCCACCACCACATCCACGTTCCGGGCCGAGCGGGCCAGGTCGTCGTAGAAGGCGGCCCGCGCGGTGTCGCCGTAGACCAGCGTGCCGGCCAGGAAACTGACCCCGACCACCACCGCGAAGGCGGTCAACAGCAGCCGTACGGCATGGGCCCGCAGCCCGGCCACGGCCAGGCGCAGCAGCGGCCAGCTCACCCCGACCAGCGTCCCGTCATCGGCCAATGTTCCGTCACCGGCCCAATGCTCCGTCACCGGCCGCCCGTCCCGCCACGTCCGGACGTCCCGTCCCGCACAGCCGGGCAGACGGACCGGCCCCTCCGCTGCCCGGTGCCGCTCTGCCGTGCGGTGCCGCTCTGCGGTGCGGTGGCGACGGGCGGATCGACCGGGCAACATCGGACGCGGCACACACCGACATCAGCCGATGCCCGCCATAACGGCGGGGGAGGAGATCGAGGATGCGAGTTCGACCCCGTACCACCGTCCTGTTTGCCGCGATGACGCTGACCGGCGTACTGGTGGCCGCCGCCCCGGCCGCCGCCGCTCCGAGCGCCGAAACCGCGACTCCGGTCGCCACGAACCGAACCGGCACGATCTTCCCCGGTACGTTCGCGCTGCCGGACGGGTTCCAGCCGGAGGGGATCGCGATCGGGGCGCTGCCGTACGCCTTCTTCGGCTCGCGCGCCACCGGCGCCATCTACCGGGTCAGCCTGCTCACCGGCCGGGGTGAAGTGATCAACCCCGGTTCGGGCACCCCGTCCCTGGGGCTCAAGGTCGACCTGCGTGGGCGCCTGTTCGTCAGCGGCGGCAACACCGCCACCGGCGCCACCGCCCGGGTGGTCAACGCGTTCACCGGGGAACTGCTGGCCAGCTACCAGTTCAGCTCCGTACCGAGCTTCGTCAACGACGTGGTCCTCACCTCGGACGCGGCCTGGTTCACCGACTCGACCAACCCGGTCCTGTACAAGCTGCCGCTGAACCGGTGGGGCGGGCTGCCGGACGCCGACGAGGCGGAAACCCTGCCGCTGACCGGCGACATCGTCTACGGCGCCGGGGTCAACGCCAACGGCATCGTGACCACGCCGGACGGGCGCGGGCTGCTGATCGTGCAGTCCGGCACCGGCCTGCTCTTCCGGGTCGACCCGGCCACCGGGGTGACCCGGACCGTCGACCTCGGCGGGGAGTTGCTGACCAACGGCGACGGCCTGCTCCGCGAGGGACGCACCCTCTACGTGGTGCAGAACCGCCTGAACACCGTCGCCGTGTTCGAACTCGACCGCGCCGGCACCAGCGCCCGCCTGGTGGAGAAGGTGACCTCGCCGGCCTTCGACGTACCGACCACGGTGGCCGCGTACGCCAACCGCCTCTACCTGCCCAACGCCCGGTTCACCACCCCGCCGACCGCCACCACCCCGTACACCACCACGTCCATCCCCCGCCCCTGACGACGGCCGGCCCCCTTCCCGTCCCGACGGATGGGAAGGGGCCGTTCCGGGTCACCGTCGGACGTGTGACTAGCCTTCGGGGATGCCCGAGGTTGGTAGCCGCAGGCGGAACCAGCCCGCACCGCCACACGTGATCTTCGAAGCGCTCACCGAGCCGGACCGCGACCCGGCCCGCCCGTGGCTCCTGCTGCTCGACGACGAGCGGCGACCCCGGACCGTACGCGCCGAACGCCCGCAGCTCGTCGTCTGGTCGTCACTGTGGACGAAGCGCCCCGACGCGCTGGTCCGGTTCGACCTGCCCACCGACCGGGGCGGTTACGGCACGGACCTGCGCTGGACGCTGCTCGTCGACGAGCCACCGCCCGAGGCGGCCCTCCTCGGCCACCTGCGCAAGCGACTGAACCAGCTCATCAACGCGAACCTGCGGTACACCTTCGGCCAGTGACCCGCCCCAGGCGGGCGGGGGAGGGGGTCAGGGGCGGGGCGGGGTGTCGATGGTGGTCAGGCGCTGGGTGGCGCGGGAGAGGGCCACGTAGAGGGTGCGTACGCCGGACTCGGAGTCGGTACGGATCTCGGTGGGGGCGATCAGGGCGACCCCGTCGTACTCCATGCCCTTGGCCTGGAGGCTGGTGACCACCTGGAGGCGCGGTTCGGCCAGGTGTTCCAGCCAGCCGGCGACCTCGTCCCGGCGCGGCACCGGCGTGATCACCCCGACCGTCCCCTGGACCTCGGCGAGCAGGTCCGTCACCTCCCGGACGGTCGTCGCGGCCAGCTCCTCCGGCGTCACGACCAGCTCGATCGGCTCGACCCCGGTGGAACGCACCGCCGTCGGCAGCGGAAGGTCGGGGGCGACCTCCCGGATCACCGCGGCGGCCACCTCGAAGATCTCCGCCGGGTTGCGGTAGTTGGTGGAGAGGGTGAAGTCGTGTCGGGGGCGGCGACCGAGCGCCTTGTCCCGGGACTGGGACAGCTCGCGGGCATCCCCGGTCCAGGCGGTCTGGGCCGGGTCGCCGACCACGGTCCACGAGGCGAGCCGACCGCGCCGGCCGAGCATCCGCCACTGCATCGGGGACACGTCCTGGGACTCGTCCACCACCACGTGGGCGTACTCCTGGTAGTCCTCCGGGCGTTCGATGCGGGCCCGCTCGGCGCGCTGCCGGTCGGCGTACGTGCTCAGCTCGCGTACCCCACCGCCGAGCAGGTACGGGTCCCGCCGGCGCTTCGCCGCCCGCAGCGGCTTGCCGAGCAGCTCGTCCAACTCGTCCAGGATGGCCACGTCGGCGATGGTCGGCCCGTCGGCGTCCAGGGTTCGCCACGAGGCGCTCAGTGCCCGGATCTCCCGGTTGGACAGGATCCCCGACGCGTACGCCTGGAGCCGCTCCGGCCGGGTCATCCAGCCCATGACGTGCCACGGGTGCAGTTGCGGCCACCAGGCCCGGATGAAGTCCCGGAAATCGCCGCGTTCGGCCAGCTCGCCCTCGAACTCGCGGCGCTCCGGCAGCCGCCCGGCCCGCATCCGTTGCGCCTGGGTCCAGAGCGCGTTGAACAGCCCGTCGATGCCGGCCCGGCGTACCTCGTTGCGCCGGGCGCCACGGGGCAGCGCCCGGACCCGGATCGCGTCCAGTTCGCCGGCACCGAGCCGGAGCAACTCGCCCCGGTAGAGCAGGCGCAGCTCGTTGGGGCCGCCGGGGACGGTGTCGTGGGCGGCCCGCTCCAGCACCCGGCGCATCCGCAGCGAACCCTTGATCGCCGCGACCGAGGTCGGGTCCGTACGGGTGGCGACCACGCCGGGGAACAGTGACCCGAGCGAGTGCAGGGTGGCGGTCTCCTCACCGAGCGAGGGCAGTACGGAGGCGATGTACTCGACGAAGACCCCGGACGGACCGACCACCAGTACGCCGCCCCCGGCGAACCGGTTCCGGTCGGAGTAGAGCAGGTAGGCGGCCCGGTGCAGGGCGACCGCGGTCTTGCCGGTCCCCGGCCCGCCGGAGACGATCGTGACCCCGCCGGCGGGGGAGCGGATCGCCTCGTCCTGCTCGCGCTGGATGGTGGCGACGATGTCGCGCATGCCCCGTCCGGTCGCCTTGGCCAGCGAGGCGAGCAGTGCCCCGTCACCGACCACCCGCATGTCGGGCGGTGCGGCCCCCGGGTCGAGCAGGTCGTCCTCGATCCGGGTGACCTTCTCGTTGGCGGACTGGATCATGCGTCGCCGGACCACTCCCCGGGGGTCGGCGGGGGTCGCCTGGTAGAAGGCGGCGGCAGCGGGTGCCCGCCAGTCGATCACCAGCGGCTCGGCCCGCTCACCCCGTACGCCGAGCCGACCGACGTGCAGCACCTGCCGGTCGCGCAGGTCCAGCCGGCCGAAGACCAGCCCCTCGTGTTCGGCGTCGAGGGACTGCCGGCGCCGGGCGGCGTGGAAGACCATCGCGTCCCGTTCGACGAGCGCGCCGAAGTTGCCCACCCGGGCGAGCTGGTAACCCTCCTGCTCAGCCTGGACGGCGGTCTGGCGCAGCTGGGCCAGCCGGGCGTAGACCAGGTCGAGATGCCGCTGCTCGGCGGCCATCTCCTGTTGCAGGGTGGTGAGGTCGGTCAACGTGCAGACTCCCGGTTGGTCGGTCGCGGACCGCGACGCCGAGCCCGGTCGGATCGGCCGGGCGCAGGCGCGGACGCGCAGGATTGCCAGGATGCGAGGGTACGGGGTATCCGTCCGGTCGTTCCGCGCCGATCGCCCGATCGTGCCCCGACGGCGGGGCCGGACGTGTCGACCGCGCCCCGGACGAGGCTCCGCACCGGGCCCGTGGAGGGCCCGCACCAAGGCAACGGAACGGGTCCCCGGAATCTTCCCGCCGGGTCGATCAGTGCGGGTGGGGCCGTCGTTGGGCGGGGATCGGCGCGAGCGCGCGCCGGACAACCTCGAGCAGGGCGGCGTTCACCTCGTCCGGGCGTTCCAGCATGAGCATGTGCCCGGCGCCCGGACAGACCGTCAGCTCGGTGTCCGGGAGGGTCTCGACGATAGACTCGGTGCACCGGGGCGGGGTGAGCCGGTCCCGGTCGCCGACCAGGGCCGCCACCGGCAGGTCACCGAGGGTGGCGAGGGTGTCCAGGCGGTGCTGCCGGCCGATCGAGGACCGTAGCCCGCCGATCGCGACCAGCGCCGCGCGTGACACTGCCGAGGTGGTCAGCCGGATGTCCTCCGACGCGCAGTCGTCCCCGAACAGCAGCCAGCGCAGGCTGGGCCGCAGTGCCTGCAACAGCGGTTGCGGCGTACGCAGGCCTCCGCAGCGGGCCAGTACGCCGGCACCGGTGGTCTCGGCGAGCCGGATCAGCCAGGCGACCCGGGTGGGCAGGCCGTAACAGGTGTGGGTGTGGCCCTCGGCGGTGGTGGCGACGAAGACGAGTCCGGCGATCCTGGTGGCGAAGTCGTCCGGGTGGCGGTGGGCGTACTCCATGATCGTCATTCCGCCGAGCGAGTGTCCGACCAGCACCACGGGACCGGTCGGTGCCAACCGGTCGAGCAGTTCGGCGAGATCGTCGCCGAGCCGGGCCAGGGTGGCCGTACCGAGGTTGCTGACGCCGGACCGACCGTGCCCGCGGGCGTCGTAGCTGATGATCCGGACCGCGTCGCCCAGGTTCTCGACCAAGGCGGACACCTGTCGGTGCCAGGTCCGGTGGTCCAGGGTCCAGCCGTGCAGCAGCACCACGGTGATCGGTGCGGTGGCCGGTCCGACCTGCTCGACCTCCAACCGGATCCCGTCGGACAGCTCGACCCCGGCGGTACCGGGTCCGGCGGTACCGGGTCCGGCGGCGGCGAGCGCGTCGGGAGTGTCGAGCGGGGGCTCGGGAGTGTCGAGCGCGTCGGGGGTGCCGGGCGGCTCGGGGGCGGCCAGGGTGGCTGTCGCGGGGGCGGAACCGACCGGCTCGACCGGGATGCGCTGGGTCGGGGGGTGGTCAGACATGGCTACCTCCGGGTCGTCCGAGGGTTGCCGTACCCGCGGGTAACAAGCGTACCCGCGATCTTGGTCGGGCGTTCCGGTTGTTACCCGACGGTCATCCTGGGCAATCGCACCCTGACGAGGTGTCGGGAGCGGATGCATCAGAATGCGCGAAAAGCGACAAACGCCCCGGCCCGGCACGAAGCCGGACCGAGGCGTTCGCTCGGTTCAGTGCGATCAGGCGGTGAAGACGCCGGCCTCGACGAGCCGCTTGTCGGCGGTGTCCCAGCCCTCGCCCGGGAAGGCCGCAGCCAGGCCGGCGATCTCGGCGCGGATCTTGACAGCGTGGCCGGCACCGGCGAGCTGACGAAGCTCCTCGATGAAGGCGTCCGAGTCGGTGCGCACGTGCACGGTCTTGCCGTTGGTCAGGTTCCGCACGTAGGCGTGCTTGCCGCCGTTGAGCGGGATCAGGTACTTGAACTCGCCGAGCACGCTCAGGGCGCCACCCTGACCGGCCTGGCCGGCGCGGACTGACGCGCGCGCGGTCTTTGAGGTGTTGTTCGCCACGAAAGTGCTCCTTGCCAGACATAACGGGAGGACGGAATGCGCGGCGGCAACACGCCGGACGCGCCTTGGTGGCCGGGGGGCCGCCGAACTGCTGTTGGCGGCCTGGGCCACCGGATCCACGAACGCACGGCGACACAGGACGCCGAGTGAACTTTACACGACCGCGAGAGCCGTACGGCGACCGCGGCCTGTCGTGAGGAATGAACACCCCCTAGCGGTACGGCTATTCCGGCATGCCAAAATTCCGATTCTCTGGCGCACCATCCGTCACACGAGTCATCATGTGTTCCAGCATCGCCTGGTGATCGAGGTCGTAGGGGAAGACGCACCTCGCTCTCCGGGAGGTCACCGTGCCAACGCGTGGCGTCGTATACGTCCACTCGACCCCACTCGCCGTGTGTGCACACGTCGAGTGGGCGATCGCGCGCGTCCTTACCGTGCCGGTCAATCTGCACTGGACGGTTCAACCCGTCGATCCCGGCGCACGCCGGGCTGAGTGCAGTTGGTCCGGCCGGCCGGGGACGGGCGCGGAACTGGCTGCTGCCCTGCGGCAGTGGCCGATGATCCGTTTCGAGATCACCGAGGAGCCGAGCACCGGGGTCGACGGTGAGCGGTTCATGTACGTACCCGGACGCGGGCTGTTCCGGGCCACCACCGGCGCCGCCGGTGACATCCAGCTCGGCGAGGACCGGCTGCGCGCCATCATGGCGTCGGCACGGGCTCCCGAGGCACTGGCGCACGCCCTGGACAAGGCACTCGGCACGGCGTGGGACGCCGAGCTGGAGCCGTACCGGTACGCCGGTGACGGGGCTCCGGTGACGCTGCTCACCAGGGTCGGCTGACCGTGCGGGGGCGACCCGGTCAAGTTGCCCTGATAAGGGGGAAACTGATGGGATAGCGGGATGCCGACCCTCCTCCGGCGTACCATCGCCGCGCTTGCCGTACTGGCCGCGCTGACCGCGACCGGCTGTGCCGGTCGATCCGACCAGGGCACCACGGCGGGCGCGAGCCCCACCGTCCCGGCCAGCCCCACGGCCGGTCCGAGCCCCTCCGGCGGCCCGGATCCGGCAGCGCGGGCGGCCGAGCTGGTCGGCCGGCTGACCGACGAGGACCTGGTCGGCCAGGTGCTGATGCCGTACGCGTACGGCAGCTCGGCCACCAAGGTCACCCCCGGCTCGGCAACCGGGAACAAGGCGCTGGCCGGAGTCGAGACCCCGGCCGAGATGATCGCCAAGTACCGGCTGGGTGGGCTCATCCTGGTCGGGTTCTCCGCCGACGACCCCACCGGTAAGAACCAGGTCACCACGAACGTCGACAACGTCGCGCAGGTGCACGGGCTGACCGGCGGGTTGCAGGAGGCCGGCGCCAAGCTCGCCGCCGGCGCCGCCCCGCTCCTGATCGGCACCGACCAGGAGTTCGGTGTGGTCACCCGGATCGGCACCGGAGTGACGGTGCTGCCCAGCGCGATGGCCTTCGGCGCGGCCCGCAACCCCGGCCTCACCGAGGCCGCCTGGTCCGCCGCCGGCACCGAACTCGCCGCACTCGGCATCAACGTCGACTTCGCCCCCGACGCCGACGTACTCGGCGCGCACAGCGCGGTGATCGGGTCCCGGTCCTTCGGCGACGACCCCAAGGTCACCGGGGAACAGGTCGCCGCCGCCGTCCGGGGCCTGCAGGGCGCGGGAGTCGCCGCGACCCTCAAGCACTTCCCCGGCCACGGCCACACCGCCGCCGACTCGCACGACGACCTGCCGCAGCTCACCCAGGACCGGGCCGCGCTCGACAAGGGCGACCTGCCGCCGTTCACCACCGGTATCGCCGCCGGCGCCGGGCTGGTCATGTCCGGGCACCTGGACGTACGGGCGATCGACCCGGGGGTGCCGGCCACCTTCTCGCACAAGGTGCTCACCGACCTGCTCCGGGGGCAGCTCGGCTTCAAGGGCGTGGTGGTCACCGACGGGATGAACATGGCCCCTGCCATGCGCTACCCGCCGGGCGAGGCCGCGGTCCGGGCGATCAACGCCGGCAACGACCTGTTGCTGATGCCGCCGAACCTGACCCAGGCCTACGACGGGCTGCTGGCCGGCGTACGCGACGGGACGCTGCCCCGTACCCGGCTGGTCGAGGCGGTGACCCGGGTGCTGACGCTGAAGTTCACGCTCGCCGGGCGACCGGCCCCGGCGATGGCGACCCTGGACACGGCGGCGCACCGGGACGCCGCCCGGAAGGTGGCGAACGCGTCCGTGACCGCGCTGCGCGGCACCTGCGCCGAGGCGGCCGTGCACGGGCCGATCACGGTCACCGCCGCCAACGGGCGGGAGAAGACCGCCGCCACGCTCACCGACGCGCTCCGGGCCGCCGGTGCCACCGTGGTCGCCCAGGGCGGCACGGTCGTGCACCTGGTCGGGTACGGCGACGCCGCCTCCGACCTGAACACCGCCGCCGGGGTCACCGTCGCGATGGACACCCCGTACGTGCTCGACGCGGCCAAGTCGCCGGTCCTGCTGGCGACGTACTCGTCGACGGCGGTGTCGATGGCGGCACTGGCCGACGTGCTCGCCGGAAAGGCCCGACCGACCGGTCAGTCACCGGTGCCGGTGACCGGCCTGCCGCGCAGTTCCTGCACCGCCTGAGGAGTTCCGCCGGCCGTCGCCGGGGCCCGCTCGGGCGGCCTCGGCGACGTTGGTCGTCGGCCCGCCGGGATGCCGCTGCTGGTAGCGTTCGGAAGTCCGCCGGGTCGACCGGAACGGGGGGTGCGCGGGCCGTGACGCAACCGGGACCGGCGCTGTCCGTGGTCGTGCCGATGTTCAACGAGGAGACCGTGCTCCCGCTGCTGGTCGAGCGGCTCCGGACGGTCCTCGACGGGCTCGGCGAACCGTACGAGGTGGTCGCCGTCGACGACGGCAGCACCGACGGCACCGCCGCCGCGCTGGCCGGACTGCGGGCCCACTGGCCACAGCTACGGGTGCTGCGGCTGCGCCGCAACAGCGGGCACCAGGCGGCGCTCGTCGCCGGGGTGCTCCGGGCCGGCGGCGGGCACGTGGTCAGCCTCGACGCCGACCTCCAGGACCCGCCGGAGACCATCGCCGAAATGCTGCGGGTCGCCCGCGCCGGCCAGCTCGACATCGTGTACGGCGTGCGCGCCGACCGGCGTACCGACACGGTTTTCAAGCGGTGGACCGCCGGGCTGTACTACCGGCTGATGCGACGGCTCGTCGGCAAGCAGGTGCCCGCCCAGGCCGGTGACTTCCGGCTGCTCAGCCGGGCCGCGGTGGAGGCACTGCGGGAGTTGCCCGAGCGGACCCCGGTGCTCCGGCTGGTCGTACCCTGGCTCGGGTTTCCCAGCGGTGAGGTCACCTACCTGCGCGACGAACGGGCGGCCGGGCGGACCAAGTACCCGGTGTCCCGGATGGTCGGCCTCGCCGCCGACAGCGTGACCAGCTTCTCCGCCGCCCCGCTGCGCTTCGCCACCTGGCTCGGCCTGGCCGGCGTCGCGGTCTGCTCGCTGCTGGTGGTGGTCGCCGTGGTCGCGTACTTCTTCGGCGCGACGGTCAGCGGATGGCCCTCCCTGTACGTGGCGGTGCTCTTCCTCGGCGCCGTCCAGTTGCTCTGCCTCGGCCTACTGGGGGAGTACGTGGCCCGGATCTACACGGCGGTGCAGGGGCGGCCGGCGTACTTCGTCGCCAGCGACAGTGCCGACGGCCCGCCGGCAGGCCCGGCCACCGCTCCCACCGGCGGCGAACCCGCCGGCACGGCCGGTGACGGCGGCGTGGCAGCTCTCGCCGACACGCTCCGTTGACCGCCGTCGCCGCCGGGGCGTCGACCCTGGACACCCCGACCCGCCGGTCCACCCGCGCCCTCGACCAGCTCCGCCGGTACGCACCCGCCGTAGCGGTGTTCGTCGTCCTCGCGGCGATCCTGCTCGACGCCGGCACCCCGGCGGTCGACATCGCCCGCTACACCGGTTACGCCCTGCTCGGCGTGGTCCTCCCCGGCACCCTGGTCTACCGGGCGCTGCGGGCCCGACCGCACACCCTGGTCGAGGACCTGGCCGTCGGCGCCGCCGTCGGGCTGATCCTGGAACTGGCCGCCTGGGCCGTCCTCACCGGACTCGGGCTCGAACACTGGCTCCGGTACTGGCCGGTCGCCGTCCTGCTGCCGTTCCTCGCCGTACCCCGGCTGCGCCGGTGTTGGCGGGTACGCGGGTACACCCCGGTCCCGACCGGGTGGGCCTGGTCGGTGGCGGCCGTGGTGGTCGGCTTCACCGCGTACCTCGCCGAGTCGTTCCTCTACCGCAACCCGATCCTCCCCGTCGGGGAGGGCCAGGCGCAGTACATCGACCTGCCGTTCCAGCTCTCCATCGCGGGCGCCGCCACCCACCAGATGCCGCCGGACGTGCCGCAGGTGGCCGGCGAGCCACTGCACTACCACTGGTTCGGGTTCGCCCACATGGCGGCGGCGAGCCTGGTCAGCGGGGTGGACCTGCCGACGGTGTTCTTCCGGCTGGCCGTACCGGCGCTCTGCCTGCTCGCGGTGGTGCTGGTCGCGGTCGTCGGCTGGCGGATCACCGGGCGACCGTACGCGGGTGCGGTGGCGGCGGCGCTCATGTTCACCATCGGCGAGTTCGGCTACGAGAACGGGATCCGCCAGCTCTTCGGCACCCAGGCGACGTTCATCGTCTGGGGCAGCCCGTCGATGACGTACAGCTGGGTGTTGCTGTTGCCACTGATCGCGGTCCTGGCCGACCGGATCGGCCCGGCCCGCGGCGTGGCGGTCCCGCCGCTGGGGCGGGGCGCCTGGGTGCTCGCGGCGCTGCTGCTGGTCGCCTCGACCGGGGCGAAGGCCAGCTCGGTGCCGGTGGTCGTCGCCGCCCTCGCCCTGACCGCCCTGGTCACCCTCGTGGTACGCCGACGCCTGGCCTGGCCGGTCCTCGTCGCCGGGGCGCTGGCGCTGGCCGCCCAGGGGTTCGCCACCGCGATCCTGTTCGCGTTCGAGAGCCACGGGGTGACCGTCGACCCGTTCTCCGGCCTGCGCCCCTTCGTCGGTACGGTCGACCGCCCGGCCGGCACCACCGCCCTGCTCTGGGTCGCCGTCCTGCTCGCCTTCCTGGTCAACCTCCAGTTGCGGCTGGCCGGCATCGTCGCGCTGATCCGGTACCGCCGGTTCCGGCTCGAACCGGTGCAGGTGTTCCTGCTCGGCGGCGCGCTCGCCGGCCCGGCGATCTACCTGCTCGTCGGGCACCCCGGCAGCAGCAACCAGTACTTCATCCGGGCCGGTTTCGCGTTCGGGGTGATCGCCTCCGCCTGGGGGTACGCCGAACTGCTCGAACGGGCCCGGCTCTCGACCCGCAGCCGGATCCTGCTCGGGGTCGGCGCGGCCGGGTTCGCGCTCGTCCTGACCCTGATCCAGCTCGACCACCCGGCCGAGGTGTACGCCGCGCCGACCTGGGACGTGCTCCGGCCCCTGTTCTGGTGGGCGGCGGCGCTGGGCGGCCTCGCCGTACTCGGGGCGCTGCTCTGGCCGGTGCTGGCCGGACAGTGGCCCCGACTCCGGGGGCGGGGGGCGGCGATCCTGCTCACCGGCGTACTCGTCGCCGGGGCACCGGGACTGGTGCTGGACGCGGCGGCGGGGCGGCAGTACCCCAACGGCGGCGCGTACGCGGTGGTCCCGATGCCGCAGTCGCGCGTCGACGCCGCCCGCTGGGTGTACGAGCACAGCGACCCGGACGACATCGTCGCCACCAACGTGCACTGCCGAGCCATGGTCAACGGCTACTGCGACGCGCGCTCGTTCTGGCTGAGCGCGTACACCGAGCGCGCGGTCCTGGTCGAGGGGTGGTCGTTCGCGCCCCGGATGGTCGGGCTGCCCGGCGGTCCGTACGCCCCGTTCTGGGACCAGGAACGGTTGCAGGCCAACGACGAGGCGTTCACCGCCCCGACCCCGGAGGGCCTGGCCACCCTCCGCGACCGGTACGGCGTCCGCTGGCTGGTGGCGGACCGCAGCGTCGAGCAGGAGTCCCCCGACCTCTCCACCCTGGCCACCATCCGCTTCGACAACGGCAACCTAGCCGTCTACGAACTCCGCTGACGCGGGCTGCCATCACCCTGCCGCAGGGCGGTGGGCGCGGAGCATGAGGGAGACGCCGGGTAGGGACTTGACCGGCAGGTAGCGCTCGGCGGTGATCACCGCCCGGAGG
This sequence comes from Micromonospora sp. NBC_01796, assembly GCF_035917455.1. Taxonomy (NCBI): domain Bacteria; kingdom Bacillati; phylum Actinomycetota; class Actinomycetes; order Micromonosporales; family Micromonosporaceae; genus Micromonospora; species Micromonospora sp. NBC_01796. Next base: position 4,846,013 of record NZ_CP109078.1, read on the forward strand.
CCGAGGTTGACCACACCGGGCAGTTCGTCGAGGTCGCTGCCGGTGGACTTGCGCCGGCGCCAGGCCGCCACCGGGCGGAGCATCACGTTCCAGCTCCACAGCTCGTCGACGACCAGACCGGCCTGCTCCAGGACCGAGACCAGCGAGGTCCGGTCGTAACGGCGTACGTGACCGACCGCGACGTCGTGCGCCGACCAGAGCCGCATGTCGCACGGTACGGCGATCAGCGCCGTCCCGCCCGGCCGGAGCGTACGCCGGATCTCCGCCGCGGCGAGCTGGTCCTCGTCGATGTGCTCGAGGATGTCGAACGCGACCACCAGCCCGAGGCTGGCCGACGGCAGGGGCAGTTGCCGGGCGTCGGCGCGCAGCACGTGCAGTCCGCGTTCGGCGGCCACCTGCGCGCCCTCGGGGCTGTACTCCAACGCCACCGGCCGCCACCCGTGCGCCCGCAGCACCCGGGTGTTGCCACCACCGGCCGCACCGATGTCCAACGCCCGGTCAGAGGTGCTCGTAGCGGCGGCTGCGGTCGGGCCCCGGCCGGCGGCGGCGAGCCGGCGCAGCGATCGGGCCAGCAGGGCCCGCCGCTCCCGGTACCACCAGTGGGTGTCCTCCAGGGCGGCCAGCTTGCGGATCTCGGTCGCTTCCACGGGGGTTCACCCTAATCGGACACCATCCCCCGCGGCGCTCAGCCCCCGGCGCTCCTGAACCGGTGTTTCCGTGATCCGGGAGAGTCCGGCCGGCGACAGCGAGCCGAACCCTTCGGGATCACGGTCGGGTCAGAGGGGGATGTTGCCGTGGGCGCCGCGGGCGGCCGGAGCGGCGGCGAGCGCCTCGGCGATCCGGCGACGGGTCTCCGTCGGCTGGATCACGTCGTCGACCACGCCGATCTCCAGCGCCCGGTTCACCCCACCGGCGGTCCTGACCTGTTCCTCGATCAGTTGCGCCCGCAGGGCGTCACGATCGGCGGGAGGGGTGGCGGCCAGCCGCTTGCGGTGCAGGATGTTCACCGCCGCCGCCGCGCCCATCACGGCGACCTCGGCGTTCGGCCAGGCGAAGACCGCCGTGGCGCCCAGTGCACGGGAGTTCATCGCGATGTACGCGCCGCCGTACGCCTTGCGGGTCACCAGGGTCACCCGGGGCACCACCGCCTCGGCGAACGCGTGCAGGAGCTTGGCGCCGCGACGTACCACGCCGTCCCACTCCTGGCCCAGGCCGGGCAGGTAACCGGGTACGTCGACCAGCACGATCAGCGGTACGCCGAGCGCGTCGCACATGCGCACGAACCGGGCCGCCTTCTCCGCGCTGGACGCGTCCAGGCAGCCGCCGAGCCGCAGCGGGTTGTTCGCGATCACGCCGACCGTACGACCGGCGAAGCGACCGAGGACGGTCACCACGTTCGGTGCCCACTTGGCGTGCAACTCCACCCCGGCGGCGTCCAGCAGCGCCTTCACCACCGGCTTCACGTCGTACGCCCGGTTCATCTCCGCCGGCATCAGCACGGCGAGGTCGTGCCCCTCCGGGGCGGTGGCCGGGACGTCGGCCGGGCTCAGCCGCCCCTGGCGACCCAGGAGGGCGGCCAGCTTCCGGGCCTCGGCCAGGGCCGACTCGTCGTCCTTGGTGGTCACGTGCACCACGCCGGAGCGGCGGCCGTGCGGCTCGGGGCCACCGAGGCGTTCCATGTCGACCTGCTCGCCGGTGACGCTGCGGACCACCTCCGGCCCGGTCACGAAGATCCGACCGGCACCGCTCATCACCACGATGTCGGTCAGCGCCGGCCCGTACGCGGCACCGCCGGCCGCCGGGCCGAGCACCACCGAGATCTGCGGCACCCGCCCGGAGGCGCGCACCATGGCGGCGAAGATCTGACCGACCGCGTCGAGTGCGACCACACCCTCGGCCAGCCGGGCGCCACCGGAGTGCCAGAGGCCGAGCACCGGCACCCGCTCGCGGACGGCGGTGTCGATCGCGTCGACGACGTGCTGGCACCCGACGGTGCCCATCGCACCACCCATCCGGGTGGCGTCGGTGGCGTACGCGACGGCGGGGGCGCCGTCGATCTCGCCCCGGGCCCAGAGCACGCCCGAGTCGTCGCGGGGCACCACCAGGCGCAGCGAGCCGGCGTCGAACAGGGCCCGGAGCCGCACCTCGGGGTCGCGGTGGTCGACGACGGCGGAGTCAGCGCTGACGGAAGTGGTGCTCACGTACGCCTCCGATCACACCCCGGTCGGGTACGCGGGCGTACCCGACCGGAGCAGGCAGTTGGTCTCAGGCCCGGGTGAAGATGAGAGCCACGTTGTGCCCGCCGAAGCCGAACGAGTTGTTCAGCGCCGCGGGGATGTCCAGGGCACGGGGCTTGTGGGCGACCACGTCGAGCAGGCCGTCCTCCGGGTCCTCGAGGTTGATCGTCGGCGGGACGATCGAGTCCCGGATGGACAGGATGGTGGCGATCGACTCGACCGCGCCGGCCGCGCCGAGCAGGTGCCCGATCAGCGACTTCGTGGCGGTCAGCACCGGGTGTTCGCCGAGGGCGGCCCGCAGTCCGGCCACCTCGAGCATGTCCCCGACCGGGGTGGAGGTCGCGTGCGCGTTGACGTGCACGATGTCCGACCGGTCGAGGCCGGCGTCGGCCAGCGCGAACCGGATGGCCCGCTTGAAGCCGGCGCCCTCCGGGTGCGGCTGGACGATGTCGTACCCGTCCGAGGTGATTCCGGCACCGGCGAGCCGGGCGTAGACCCGCGCGCCGCGGGCGGCGGCGTGGTCGGCCCGTTCGAGCACCAGCACACCGGCGCCCTCACCGAGGACGAACCCGTCCCGGCCCTTGTCCCAGGGGCGGGACGCGGTCTCCGGGTCGTCGTTGCGGATCGACATGGCCCGTGCCGAGGCGAAACCGGCGATCGGCAGCGGGTGGATGACCGCCTCGGTGCCACCGGCCATGACCACGTCGGCGCGACCCGACCTGATCATGTCCAGCCCGAGGGCGATCGCCTCCGCACCGGTCGCGCAGGCGCTCGCCACCGAGTGCACACCGGCCTGGGCGCCGAGTTCGAGCCCGACCCAGGCGGCCGGTCCGTTCGGCATGAGCATCGGGACGGTGTGCGGGGAGACCCGCCGCGCGCCCTTCGCTTCCAGGATGTCGTCCTGGGCGAGCAGGGTCTGCGCGCCACCGATGCCGGTGCCGACGCTGACCCCGAGCCGCTCCGGGTCGAGGCCGGAGTCGGCCAGCCCGGAGTCGGCCCAGGCCTGGTGGGCGGCGATCAGGGCGATCGCCTCGGACCGGTCGAGCCGGCGCAGCTTGACCCGGTCCAGGACCTCGGACGGGTCGACGGCCAGCTCGGCGGCGATCCGGACCGGCAGTTGCTCGGCCCACTCCTGGGTGAGCGGTCCCACCCCGGAGCGGCCGGCGAGCATGGCGTCCCAGGTCGACGCGACGTCCCCGCCGAGCGGGGTCGTCGCGCCGAGCCCGGTGACGACGACGTCGGGGCGAGTCATGATCAGGACTGCGCCTCAATGTAGGCGACCGCGTCGCCCACGGTCTTCAGGTTCTGTACCTCGTTGTCGGGGATCTTCACGCCGAACTTCTCCTCGGCCGCGACGACGACCTCGACCATGGAGAGCGAGTCGACGTCAAGGTCGTCGGTGAACGACTTCTCCTCGGCGACGTCGTCCGGGTTCACGCCGGCAACCTCTTCGAGGATCTCGGCGAGGCCGGCGGTGATCTCGTCACGGGTCGTCATGGTGCTGGTTTCCTCTCGATAAGTGGATCTGCGCTGGCGGACGATACCGCCTGCACCGGACCGTACGTGCCGGCCGGTGGGGTCTGACAACGGGTCTGCCCGCAGTGGCGTACCGGGCAGGGGCGGCTCAGGGGCAGCGGACGACCTGGCCGGCGTAGGTGAGACCGCCGCCGAAGCCGAAGAGCAGGACCGGGGCGCCCTTCGGGATGGCGCGCTGCTCGACCAGCTTCGACAGCGCCAGCGGTACGCTCGCCGCCGAGGTGTTGCCGGACTCGACGATGTCGCGGGCGATCACCGCGTTGGGCATGCCCAGCCGCTTGGCGATCCCCTCGATGATCCGCAGGTTGGCCTGGTGCGGGACGAACGCGGCGATGTCCTCCGGCGCCACCCCGGCCCGCTCGCAGGCCTGCAGGGCGAGCGGGGCGAGCGCGGTGGTGGCCCAGCGGAAGACCGTCTGGCCCTCCTGCTGGATGTACGGGCGCCAGCCCTCGATCCGTACGGCGTCGCTCTTCTCCGGCACCGAGCCCCAGACGACCGGGCCGATACCGGGGGTGTCGCCGTCGTCGTCCGCGCTGACCACCGCGGCACCGGCACCGTCACCGAAGATGATGCAGGTCGAGCGGTCGGTCCAGTCGGTGAAGTCGGAGAGCTTCTCGGCGCCGATGACCAGGGCGTTGCGGGCCGCTCCGGCGCGCAGCGCGTGGTCGACGGTGCCGAGGGCGTAGGAGAAGCCCGAGCAGGCGGTGTTCAGGTCGAACGCGCCGGGGGCGTTGATGCCGAGCTTGGCGGCGACCCGGCAGGCGACGTTCGGGCTGCGGTCGACCGAGGAGCAGGTGGCGACGACGACCAGGTCGATGTCGGCGGCGGTGAGCCCGGAGTTGGCCAGTGCGGTGTCGGCCGCCGCGGTGGCCATGTCGCTGACGGTCTCGCTGTCGGCGATCCGGCGGGTGACGATGCCGACCCGGTCCCGGATCCACTCGTCGTTGGTGTCGACGATCTTGGCCAGGTCGTCGTTGGTGAGGACCCTGGATGGCTGGTAGTGCCCCATGGCGACGATACGGCTCATGAGAGGTGTCCTCCGATGCGGGCGAGGGGTTGGCCCGGAGCGACCGGGTCGTCGGGTGAGGCGAGCCATTCGGTGAGCACGCCGGAGCAGTGTGCGGCCACGTCGGCCGGGCCCTGCCGGGTGGTCACGTGGCCGATGGACTGGCCGGACTTGATCGTGTCGCCCTCGTTGAGGTCGACGGCGGGTACGAACGTACCCGCGCTCGGCGCGACCACCACCCGGAACTGCATGGTGGGTTCGTGGCTGGGTGCCATTCCGTGCCGGGCGATCAGGTCGCGGGCGGCGGGCAGGTCGTCGGGGGTGTTGAGGGTCACGATCTCCGGGACCCCGGTGGCCTTGAGTTCGCGCTTGACCAGACCGGCGAGGGTGCCGGCCGGCGGAAGTTCGATCACGCCGGTGACACCGAGGTCGGCCAGGGTGGCCATGCACAGGTCCCAGCGCACCGGCGCGGTCACCTGCCGGACCAGCCGCTGGAGCATCTCCCGGCCGTGGTTGACCGCGGCGCCGTCGAGGTTGGACAGGAGCAGCCGGGCCGGGTCGCTCGGCACGATGCCGGCGGCGACGCTGGCGAGGGCCTGCTCGGCCGGGGCCATGTACGGGGTGTGGAAGGCGCCGGCGACCTGGAGCAGTCGTACCCGGGCACCGGTGGGCGGTTCGGCGGCGAACTTCTCCAGCCGGTCGACCGCACCGGCGGCGACGATCTGGCCGGCGCCGTTGTAGTTGGCCGGGTAGAGCCCGTGGGCCTCGATCGCGGCGGTGACCGTGTCGGCGTCGCCACCGAGTACGGCGGCCATGCCGGTCGGTTCGAGCGCGCACGCGGCGGCCATCTCCCGGCCGCGTACGCCGGCCAGGGTGATGGCGGCCTCGGGGGACAGTACGCCGGCCAGGGTGGCCGCCCCCAGCTCGCCGACGCTGTGGCCGGCGGTGAGGCCGACGTCGTACATCGGGAGGTGTTCGGCGGCGAGCAGCGCGGCGGCGATCAGCAGCGGCTGGGTGCGCGCGGTGTCCTTGATCTCGTCGGCGTCGGCGGTGGTGCCGAGGTGGACGAGGTCCACTCCGGCGAGCGCGGACCACCAGCGCAGTCGCGCCTCCGTGCCGGTCAGGTCGAGCCAGGGAGTGAGGAAGCCGGGCTTCTGTGAGCCCTGGCCAGGCGAGAGTACGGCGAGCACGGTTATGACTCTGCTGGATACTGGTCGGTCACGTGGTTGCCGCAAGTCACCAAACCACACTACGACCTTTGTGGGGTTCCTACAAAGATCGGCGGGAGTGATACGGGTTATGAACCCTTTGCGCTGAAGGCCCGTTCATGTCCCGGTGACGGGGGACCCGGTGCGGCCGGGTCCAGCCGGCCGATCGTCAACGCCATCCGCAACGCGAACGCGTCCCTCGGAGTCAGCGGCGAGAACCCGGTCACGTCCGCGACCCGGCGCAGACGGTAACGCACCGTGTTCGGATGGACGAACAGGGCGCGGGCGGCGCTCTCCAGCACCCCGCCGGCGGCGAAGAAGGCGTCCATCGTCTCCAGCAGCTCCCCGCCGGCCCGGACCAGCGGGGCGTACACGTCCTGCCGGAGCCCACGCCGGGCCTCGGAGTCGCCCGCGAGGGCCCGTTCCGGCAGCAGGTCGACCGCGGCCACCGGGCGCGGGGCGGCCGGCCACGCCGGTGCCGCCCGGTACCCGGACAGGGCCGCTCGGGCCGAGTCGGTCGCCTGGTCCAGGCTCGGCACCGCCGGGCCGACCACCACCGGACCCTCGCCGAACCCGCCGAGCAGCCGCGCGGTCGCGGTCAGCGGGTCCACCGCCCCGCCGAGGACCAGCACCAGCCGGTCGCCGTGCACCCCGCCGATCGTCTCCACCCCGATCCGCCGGGCGGCCCGGTAGACCGTGTGCAGCACCGCCGCGACCTCACCACCGGGGGAGCGGCCCACCGCAACCGCCACCGGCGGGGCGTCCGCCCAGCCCAACGCCGCTGCCCGGCTGGCCAGCACGTCGGAGGAGTCGCCGCGCAGCAGCGCGTCCACCAGCAGGGCCTGCAACCGGGCGTCCCAGGAGCCACGCGACTCGGCGGCGCGGGCGTACACCCGGGCGGCGGCGAACGCGATCTCGCGGGAGAACTTCAGCACCACCTCGCGGAGCAGCTGCTCCTCGCCGGGCGCGGCCAACTCCGGGACCTGCTCCTCGACCACGTCGATGGTCACCTTGATCAGGGCGACGGTCTGTTGCAGGCTGATCGACCTCGCCAGCGCCCGGGGCGCCGAGGCGAACACCTCGTCGGAGACCTCCTGCGGGCTCTCGCTGGCCCCACCGCCCTGCCGCAGCCACTCGACCAGGGAACTGACGCCGGCCTGGGCGACCAGCATCACCCAGGCCCGCTGCTCCGCCGGCAACCCCCGGAACCAGGGCAGGCTCTCGTCCATCCGGGCCATGCTGGCGGTGGCCAGGCTGCCCGCCGCCCGCTCGATCCGGCGCAGGGTGGCGGCCAACTCGCCGCCATCCGCCTCCGTCACCACCCCGCCACCCTGCCACGTCCCCACCGGGGCGTGCGGAAGGGCCCATCGCTTTCTCCGAACGAGGGCCCCGCCGAACACTCGGGACGACCCCGGCCGGTCGTGCCATCATGCTGGGATGATCGCCCGCCCACCGGTCGCCCTGCCGTTGCTCGCGCTGGCCGCCTTCCTGGCCCTGTTCGCGATGGTGGTCGGTGGCTGGGCGCCGCTGGAAAGCTTCGACGCCGCGGTCAGCGACGCCTTCCGGGGGTACGGAGACCAGCGCCCCGACCTGGTCTCGGTGCTGCGGATCGCCACCGACGTGGCCGCCACGGTGCCGTTCCTGGTCATCGGTGCGGTGGTCAGTGCCGGTCTGCTGGCCCGAGCCGAGCGCCGCCTCGCCGCGTGCTGTGCGGCCGTCACGGTGGTCGTACCGGTGCTGTGGAGCCTGATGCACTGGTGGGTGCACAGCCCCCGGCCGCTGAACGGTTTCGTGGTGGTGCACAGCAACGGCTTCCCCAGCGGGCACACCAGCAACGCGAGCGCGTTGGCGCTGGTGGCCGTACTCCTGCTCTGGCCCCGGTTCGCGCGGACCGGGCGGGTCGTCACGGTGTCGCTGGCGGCGGCGTTTGCGATCTTCATCGGACTGACCCGGCTGGCGTTGCTGGCGCACTGGCCGGCGGATGTGCTCGGTGGCTGGCTGCTGGCGCTCGCCGTGGTCCCCCCGGTGGCGTACGCCGTGGACCGTCTCGCCCCGCGCCCGCCCGTTCCCGCGCTGGCCGCGAACCGGGCGCCCCGCTGATTCCAGGGGATCCGACCCGTCCGATCCGGCCGGACTCTTCGTGATCAACAGGTGTCCCTCCGTCGATTGACGGAGTGCGGGTGCCGACGGGTCATCGATTCGTCGGATGGCAACGGACCGATGGTGTGGTGGGATCGACGGATGGCCGTACAGCGTCGTACGACCGGTCAGCGCGAGGTTCTGCCGAACCGGGGTTCGACGCGTAGCCGGGTCCGGTCCGCAGCGCCATCCTGATCTCCAGCCACGGCGGCGTCGGACCCGTCAACTTAGGCCAGTACGGTGAGAGTGCCTGGTACGGCTTGCCACAGTCCCGCGATGGTCACCACCACCGATGAGCTGGGCCGTTCCGGGGGACCGCCCACACGGCGACGGCGACAAAGAGCAAGAGGAGGCCGGATGGCGCACGGGGAGGCCGAGCATGGCTGCGCCCGCGGCGATCAGCCGCTGTTCCGGGGTGACCAGGACGAGCAGTCGACTTCCTTCACGGGTAAGCCGATGCGTTGGGTCTGCGGAGCAGTGCCGGCCGGAGCCGAGGTGGCACCCGGCTCCGGCGCGACCGGGGTGGGCGCTTCCGGCGTCGGCCCGGCGTTGACCGGCCCGGCCCCGGTCGGCGGTCCACCGATGGCGGAGCCGCTGGTGGACGACGGTGTGGTGGAGGTGGCGGTGGGTTCCCTGGTGCCCCGGCAGCGGATCGGCGACCCGGCCGGAACGTCCGTCACGACCAGCCCGGCGACCGGCGACACCGAGCCGGTGGACCCGGTCGACCAGGTCGGTGACGAGTTGCAGCGGGCGCCGTCCTGCCAGCCGGATCTGCCCGGATGGGCCGGTGGGCACCGGCACGGCGCGGTCCGGCCACGAGTACGCGGGGACCGGCGGCAGCGACCACCGGACCGGTGGTGCTGAGTTGACGGCCAGCCGTGCCCGGAAACCGGGTGCGGTGTCACCGCCCCCGGTGGTGTCAGCGGGTGCGGCGGCGGACCAGCAGCGAGATGCCGGCCAGGCAGATCGTGATCGCGACGACCACGGCACCGTTGAGCAGCAGCAGGCTGCGCAGGTCGGTGAGGACCCGGGAGAGGTCCTTGCCCGGGGTCAGGGAGTCTTCCTTGATCACCCGCTCGCCGCCGCCGATCCCGCCGTTGACCATGCTGGCCTGATTGGGCAGTGGCACCCCGGCGGCCTGCAACGTCTCGTTCATCGAGAGTCGGCCGAAGAACCAGGCCGGGGCGACGGTGGTGCCGTCGGGCTGCTTCGTCGGGCGGTACGCCCGAGGTCCGCCCTTGGCCAGCGGGTAGAGGTCGTAGGTCTGCTTCGCCACGTCGTCGGTCAGGACCGTCACGATGTACTTCGGGCCGAGGTCGCCGGCAGGCGGGGAACTGGTCTGTCCGGTGCCGCCCAGCCAGCCGACCTGGTCGAGCACGGCGGCGAAGATCTCCTGGTCGCCCTCGGCGCGGATGACCAGCGGGGCGGCGACCCCGTCGCCGGTGATGGTGACCGAGTTCGGTGCGGGTGCCGGTGCGGCGGACGCGGGGGTCGCCAGGCCGAGCCAGGAACCGACCGCGATCAGCAGCGCGGCGACGACCGTGAGTCGGTGCTTCTGCCCTCTGATCATCGCTGACCTCCCCGCCCCGTTCGATGGATGGCCTTGATGCAGGTCACGCACTGGTGTTGTTCGGAGTGCGGTCTGCTGCCGGGGCAGGTTCGTCGCGCTCACTACACAGACTCCGCAGAACGCCGCTCGGTTGCACCTGTTCGAGCAGTATTTGGAACTATCTGCGATCTAGGGTCGACTTAATGACGAGCCGTCGATCGGTGGCCGAATCGTATCTTCGCGGAGGACTCCATGGGGGGCAAATCAATCCGGGCCGCCGGCCTGCTGCTGGCCGCGATCGCCGGTGTGGCAAGCGTTGCGCTGACGGCGACGCCCGCCGCCGCGCACAACTCGCTGACCAGCAGCGATCCGAAAGACGGGGCCAGCCTGGCCAAGGCACCCGCTCAGGTGACCCTGACCTTCCTGGCCCGGCTCGACCCTCGGGCCACGAAAATCACCCTTACCGGACCGGATAACGTTTCGGCCGCAAGTGCCGCGCCGACCTTTTCCGGCTCCAAGGCCACGGTGGGGTTCCGGCCCGGACCAGCCGGCCTCTACACCGTCGGGTACGAGCTTCCATCCAGCGACGGCCACCCCATCAAGGGCAAAATCAAGTTCACCCTCACCGTAGGCACAACCCCCACCGAGCCCCCCACCCCATCGGCAACCCCAGCCGCAGCACCCACACCCACACCGTCCGCCACCACACCCGCCCCCGCCCTAACCCCACTGGCCGGCAGCGGCCAGGACAAGGACGGCGACTCAACCTGGTGGCCCTGGGCCATCGGCGCCGCCGTCGTACTGCTCGCAGCGCTGATCGGCACCCTGCTGACCCGACGCCACCGCTCCCGCACCACCTGACCAAGCAACCAACCGATCGATCCAGCCACTGAAGCAACTAAACCCTGACGAGCGAAAGGTGGGGGCCCGCCGTGCCCGCGGCGGGGATCAAGCCTGACGACCCAGAGCGGGCACGGCGGGCCCCCACCCACCAGAACAAAAGATCAGGGCAACCGAACCCGAGCCCCCCGCAACCGCGCGAGCGTACGCTCCCGCCCCAGCACCGTCAGCGACTCGAACAACGGCAGCCCTACCGTACGACCCGTCACCGCGACGCGTACCGGTGCCTGGGTCTTGCCGAGCTTCAACCCCCGCTCGGCGCCGACCTGCTCCAGCGTCGTCTTCAACGGCTCGGTGTCCCACGTCTCCAACGCCTCGAAGGCGGCGATCGCGGCGTCGAGCAGCTCGGCCGAGCCCTCCTTCATCGTCTTCGCCCAGGCCGCCTCGTCGATCAGCGGGCTGGCCAGGAAGAGGAAGTCGACGTTCGGCACGATCTCGCTCATGACCGCAATCCGGGTCTGGGCCAGTGCCGCCACCGCCGCGAACGCGGCCGGGTCGAACTCGTCCGGCTCCCAGGGCGGCGGGGCGATCGTGTCGGTGCCGGTCAGCCACGGCTGGCAGGTGGCGATGAACTCCTCGACCGGCAGGGCGCGGATGTAGTCGCCGTTGAAGGCGCGCAGCTTCTTCTCGTCGAAGAAGGCCGGTGAGGGGTTGACCTCCTCCAGCCGGAACTCCGACTCGATCACCGACCAGGGCACGATCTCCCGGTCGCCGGACGGCGCCCAGCCGAGCAGCATCAGGTAGTTGCGCATGGCCGAGGCCAGGTAGCCCTCGTCCTTGTACGCCTCTAGGGCCACCTTGTCGCGCCGCTTGGAGAGCTTCTGCCGCTTCTCGTTGACCACCACCGGCACGTGTGCCCAGATCGGGGGCTTCACCCCGAGGGCCTCCCAGAGCAGTTGCTGCTTGGGGGTGTTCGGCAGGTGCTCCTCGGCCCGGATGACGTGACTGATCTCCATGATCATGTCGTCCACGACGTTGGCCAGCAGGAAGACCGGCGACCCGTCGCCCCGGGCGATCACGAAGTCCTCGATCAGCCGGTTCTCGAAGGTCGGCTCGCCCCGGATCAGGTCGACCACCACGGTCTCGCCCTCGTCCGGCGTACGGAAGCGCAGCGCGCGACCCTCGCCCGGCCCGAGGTTCTTGTCGCGGTGGTAGCCGTCGTAACCCTGGTACTGCGAACCGGTGCGGGCCTGGACCGCCTCACGGGTGCAGTCGCAGTAGTAGGCGCGACCGAGGCCGTAGAGCTTCTCGGCGGCGGCCCGGTGCTGGTCGGCGTTGGCGGACTGGAAGTACGGGCCCTCGTAGCTGCCGCGTTCGATGCCGATCCACTCCAGCGCGGAGAGGATGCCCTCGGTCCATTCGGGCTTGTTCCGGGCAGCGTCGGTGTCCTCGACCCGGAGGACAAAAACACCGCCCTGTTGCCGGGCGTAGATCCAGTTCTGGAGGGCCGAGCGGGCACCGCCGACGTGGAACATGCCAGTCGGGGAGGGGGCGAAGCGTACGCGTACCGTCACGGGCCAAGCCTACGGGCGACCCCGTACGCCCCCGCCACCAGGTTTCCGAACGGTCCGATTATCGTCGCCTCCGGCCATCGCGCCGCTGACCAGGGCTGGTCAACGGTGCAGAACCGGTCGATCGGCGGCAACCGGCCGCAACGTGGACGAGAGCGGGCGAGGGGAGGCGCGGATGGTCCGGCTGGATGCCGTACGCCGGTTGGCTCCGGTGCGGCGGCTGGACTGGTCGGCGTGGCTGGCGCTCGGTCTGTTCGCCCTCGGTCTGGTGCTGCTCGCCACCGGGCTGGTGCCGGCGGCCGACGCCGACGCCACCCTGCACCGGATCGCCCCGATCCTGGTTTTCCTGTTCGCGGTGCTGATCCTGGCCGAGTTGGCCGCGCGGGCCGAGTTCTTCGACGTCCTGGCCGCCCGGATGGCGATCGCCGCACGGGGCAGCTATCCGGCGCTGTTCGGGCTGAGCGTGGCCCTGGCCGCGGCGACCACCATGATCCTCAACCTGGACACGACGGCGGTCCTGCTCACCCCGGTGATGCTGGCGGTCGCGGCCCGCGCCGGGATCGCCCCGCTGCCGCTGGCGATGACCACGATCTGGCTGGCGAACACGGCGAGCCTGCTTCTGCCGGTGTCGAACCTGACCAACCTGCTCGCCGCCGACCGGGTGGGTCTGCCGGTCCTCGGGTTCGCCGAGCGGATGGCGCTGCCGCAGCTCGCGGCGCTGGTGGCGACCGCGGCCTGCCTCTGGTTCTGCTACTGGCGCCGGGGGCTGCGATCCGAATCGCGCTACCAGCCGCCGCCGCGCTTTCACCCCCGCGACCTGGTCCTGTTCCGGGTGGCCGCGCTGACCTGCGGGTTCTTCGTGGTGGGCATCCTGGTCGGGGTGCCGATCGCGGTGGTGTCGGTGGTCGGCGCGGTGGTCCTGCTGGTGGCGTTCGCCGTCCGGGACCGGGCACAGGTGCGCTGGGCGCTGATCCCGTGGCGGCTGCTGGCCCTGGTCAGCGGGATGTTCCTGATCGTGGACGCGGTCGGCCGGCTCGGCCTGTCCCGGCTGCTGGGTGTCCTGGTCGGTGTCGATCCCGGCCTGGGTGGGGTGTGGCGGGCCGCGGCCACCGGCGGCGTACTGGCCAACCTGATCAACAACCTGCCGGCGTACGTGGCCGCCGAGGCGGTGGTCCCCCTCGGCCACACCAACCAGCTCCTCGGCCTGCTGATCGGGACCAACGCCGGACCGCTGGTGCTGCCCTGGGCGTCCCTGGCGACCCTGCTGTGGCTGGAACGGTGCCGGGCCGCCGGGTTGAGCCCACGCTGGCCGCGCTTCCTGCGTACGGGCGCGTTGACCGCGATCGTGACGGTCGCCGCCGCCGTGAGCGTCCTGCTCCTGGAACGGTGACGGCGGCTCAGGGTACGGAGCGGATGTTGACCACCAGGGCGCTGCCGAGCAGGGTGACGGCGGCGGTGACCGCGTACAGGGTGGGGTAGCCGCCGAGGTGGACCACGATCGGGGCGGAGAGCGCCGGCCCGAGCACCTGCGGGGCCGCATTGGCAATGTTGATCACGCCGAGGTCCTTGCCCCGGTCGGTGGCCACCGGCAGCACCTGCGTGATCAGGGCCGCGTCGACCGCCAGGTAGACGCCGTAACCGGCACCGAGCAGGAGTGCCGCGACCAGGGCGGCGGGCCAGATCGGCCAGGCGGCGAGCAGCAGGGCCGCCACCGCCATGATCACACCGGACCAGATGACAAAAACCTTCCGCCGCCCGGTCCGGTCCGACAGCCGTCCGGAGACGACGGCGGTGGCCATCATCCCGGCGGTGTAGAGCAGGATCAGGACCAGCAGGCCCGCTTCCGGGTCGCCGTGGCGGACCTTGTCCTGGAGGAAGTAGAGCAGGTAGAGGGTGCCGAGGGCGTTGCCCATCTGGACCAGGAACCGGGTCCCCCAAGCCCAGGCGAAGTCCGGGTGCCGGCGCGGGCTGATCCACATTCCGGCGATCAGTTCCCGCCACCGCAGCTCGGACCGGTGCGTACGCGGCAACGGGTCGTCCGGGGTGAGCAGGGCGAACGGGAGCGCCAGCAGCAGCAGCGCACCCGCGATCACCAGGTAACCGGCGCGGGTGCCGGTGACCACGGTGGTGACCAGGACCGCACCGACCACCAGCCCGAGCGCCTGCGGGATGCCGACCCACCCGGAGACCCCGCCCCGCTGCACCACCGGCACCCGGTCCGGGATGGCGGCGGTCAGGGCGGCGAGCATGGCGTTGAGGCTGAGCTGGGCGGCGACCCAGGCCAGGGCCACGCCGAGGATGGTCCGCTGCTGGGCGAGGAGCAGGAACGAACCGGCGGCGAGCAGTGCGCCGAGGACCGTCCAGACGTGCCGGCGCCCGACCGCCCGACCCCACAGCCGCAGGGAGGTACGGTCCGACAGCGCCCCGGCCAGCGGGTTCGCCAGTACTGCGGCGAGCGCCCCGAGCCCGGTCACCACCGCCAGCATCCCCTCCTTGCCGACCGGTGAGATCGACTCGACCTGCTGCGGGAGCAGGATCTGGATCGGGGTGAAGAACGCCATCCAGACGCCGAGGTTGGCGCCGAAGATCAGTGCGATCCAGCCACGGCGTACCGGGACGGTCGGTTCGGTGAGAGCGGCGGGCAGGGACGCCGGTACGGGCTGCACGGTGGTCATGCTTGACCGCTGATCAGGTCGTGGTACCAGGCGTACGAGGTTTTCGGGGTGCGAGCCTGGGTGTCGAAGTCGACGTGCACCAGGCCGAACCGTTTCGTGAACCCCTCGGCCCACTCGAAGTTGTCCAACAGCGACCAGACGTAGTAACCGCGTACGTCGACGCCGTCGGCCATCGCCCGGTGCAGTGCGCGCAGGTGCCCGTCGAGGTAGGCCACCCGTTCAGGATCGTCGCATCGACCGTCCGCGTCGATCGTGTCTTCGTACGAGCAGCCGCCCTCCGTGATGTGGATCGGGGGGAGGTTGTCGCCGTACTCGCGGTGCAGTCCGGTGAGCAGTTCGTGCAGCCCGTCCGGGTCGACCGGCCAGCCGAAGCTGGTGGTCGGGTAGCCGTCCAGCGGCACCAGGTCGAACGGGAGCGGGCTGTCCGGGTCGGTTGGCGCGCGTACGCCGGTGGGGTTGTAGTAGTTGACGCCGAGCGCGTCGATCGGCGCGGCGATGGTGTCGAGGTCGCTCGCGTGCACGATGGACGGGTCGGTGCCGGGGATCTCGGGGTAGCCGCGACCGAGGATCGGGTCGGTGAACAGCCGGTTGTGCAGGGCGTCGTAGGCCGCACCGGCGGCCCGGTCGTCGTCGGTGGAACCCTGGAGGCGGACCGGGGAGTAGTTGTTGGTGATGCCGATCGGGCTGGTGGTCAGGGCGCGCAGGGCGGTCACCGCGAGCCCGTGCCCGAGGAGTTGGTGGTGGGCGACCGGGAACGCGTCGAAGAGCTGCTGCCGGCCGGGGGCGTGGACGCCGAGCCCGTATCCGAAGCTCATGTGGACGAACGGTTCGTTGAGCGTGATCCAGAGTTTGACCCGGTCACCGAGCCGGCCGGCGACCAGGCTCGCGTAGTCGGCGAACCGCCCGGCGGTGTCGCGGGCCAGCCACCCGCCCCTGTCCTCGAGGGCCTGCGGCAGGTCCCAGTGGAACAGGGTGGCGACCGGGTCGATGCCCCGGTCGAGGAGGGCGTCGACCAGTCGGTCGTAGAAGTCGAGGCCGTCGGGGTTGGCCGGGCCGGTCCCGTCCGGCTGGACCCGGGGCCAGGCGATCGAGAAACGGTACGCCCCGACGCCGAGCCCGGCGAGCAGTTCGACGTCCTCGGCGTACCGGTGGTAGTGGTCGCAGGCGACGTCCCCGGTGCTCCCGTCGACGACCGTCCCGGGGGTGCGGGTGAAGGTGTCCCAGATCGACGGTCGGCGGCCGTCTTCGCTGGTCGCGCCCTCGATCTGGTACGCCGAGGTGGAGACGCCGAAGGTGAATCCGGCGGGAAACTCGGGCAGCCGAGCGCTCATCCACCCCTCCTCGAAACGCGAAAGTTGTTCGGACTGTAGTCCCTCGGCGTGTCGTTGGATAGGCGTCCGGTTTGGTGCCAATATGCGCATAAGCTCCGAATGTTCGTACGATGTCCTCAATGGAGGCAGCTAGAGATGATGCTCATTGAACGCAGCGTGCGGGTGGCAGCGAACATCGACGCGGTATGGGACGTGGTCCAGCGCGCCGAGCGGCTGCCGGCCTGGCTCGCTGGAGTACGCCAGGCCGAGGTCCTCTCGGGTGAGGGTTTCGGCCGGCGGCAACGTGTTCGGGTCATCCGTGGCCCGGCGGTGGACGCCGAGGTGATCGCCTACCAGGCACCCACGCTGATCGCCTGGCGCGAGCGGATCGAGGGGTCCGGCGCCCGCGCCGAGGCCCGTACCGAGGTCTACGTGGAACTCGCCCCCGACGGGGACGACGCCACCGCGGTCCGGCTGATCATGGTCCGGTGGCCCGCCGGCCCGATCCGCGGCGCCCTGCTGCGCTGGGGCATGCGGCGCGTCGGCGCCAACCTGGAAGGCTCACTGGAACGGCTCACCGGCCTCGCCACCGTGAGCTGATCCTCTCGACGGCCCGTCTTTTCGGTGTGGTGCTCGTGTCGCGCCGACGCGTTACGGAATGACGGTCTGCTGTCGGCGGCGGTGGCCGGCGACCTTGTGCCGGTTGCCGCACCGCTGCATCGAACACCAGCGCCGCCGGCCGGGGCGGGACGTGTCCAGGTAGAGCAGGGCACAGTTGTCCCCGGCGCACCTGCGTACCCGGTCGATGGCGGCGGTGCCGAAGATCCGTACCGCGTCGCGGGCGATCTCGGTGACGAACTGACCGGCGGTGACCGGCCGCTGCCAACCGGCCGCCCCGGTCACCGGATCCCACCTCGGCACCAGCCCACGCCCGCCCGCCAACTCGTTGATCACCGCCAACTCGGCCCCGAACCGCCCCCCGCCCACGGCCGGCGCGTCACCGGTCGACCCCTCGCCCGGCGAGCCGTCGGCGCCCGTCGTCGCCACGGTGAACGCGACCGACCAGATCGCCTCGCGGAGTCGCCTCAGGTCGGCCAGGTCCTCGGGACCGGCGTCGACCTCGGCCGGATCCACCCCGTGTGCCGCCAGGTCGAGCCGGCTGAGCGCGGCCCAGGTGACGATGTCGGCCGGGCTGTGCAGCACCTCGAACCTGGCCCGGAACCCCTCGCCGCCGGTGGTGCAGACCAGCTCCAGGCAGAGCGTTCCGGCGTCGAAGTCGAAGACCTGCCCGTCCGGGTGGTGCAGGGTGATGACGCCGGCCATGTAACCACAATAGGCGGTTACCGGACGGCCGTTCCAGGCGAGGGGAAACGGCGCGGGCCCGTCCGGCTGGGCTGGGGGATCCAGCCAGCGGACGGGCCCGCGTGGAGACGTACCCGGGGACTATCCGATCAGGAGTCGCCGCCGGTCTCGCCGACCGGAGCCGCCGAGATGTCGTTGATCGCGTACTTCTGGGCCGCCTCGGCCGGCACCGAGGCGGGTACTACACCGCGGAGCGCGAGCTGCCGCAGCGTCGCCACGGTGATCGACTCGGCGTCCACGTGGAAGTGCCGGCGCAGGGCGTGCCGGGTGTCGGACAGACCGAACCCGTCGGTGCCCAGCGACGTGTAGTCGCCCGGAACCCAGCGCGCGATCAGGTCCGGCACGGCCCGCATCCAGTCGCTGACCGCGACGACCGGGCCGGGCGCGTCGGCGAGCTTGCTGGCGATGTACGGCACCTTCGGCTCGCTGCCCGGGTGGAGCAGGTTGTACTCCTCGGCCTGCACCGCGTCCCGGCGCAGCTCGGTCCAGGAGGTGACCGACCAGACGTCGGCGGCCACACCCCAGTCCTGGGCCAGCAACTGCTGTGCCTTCAGGGCCCACTGGATGCCCGTACCCGAGGCCAGCAGGTTGGCCCGCGGGGTCTCGCCGCCCGCGGAGTTCGAGACCGACGGTGCCGGTGCGTAGCGGTAGATGCCCTTGAGCAGCCCCTCCACGTCGACGTCGGCGGGCTCGGCCGGCTGGAGGATCGGCTCGTTGTAGACGGTGAGGTAGTAGAAGATGTTCTCCGGGTCCTCGCCGTACATCCGGTGCAGGCCGTTCTCCAGGATGTGCGCCATCTCGAACGCGAACGCCGGGTCGTACGCGACGACGGCCGGGTTGGTCGCGGCGATCAGGTGCGAGTGGCCGTCCTCGTGCTGGAGGCCCTCACCGTTGAGCGTGGTCCGTCCCGCGGTGGCACCGAGGACGAAACCGCGCGCCATCTGGTCGGCGGCGGCCCAGAACGCGTCACCGGTGCGCTGGAAGCCGAACATCGAATAGAAGATGTACAGCGGGATCATCGGCTCGTCGTGGGTGGCGTACGACGACCCGGCGGCGGTGAACGAGGCGACCGAACCGGCCTCGTTGATCCCCTCGTGCAGGATCTGCCCGGTGGTCGACTCCTTGTAGGACAGGAACAGCTCCCGGTCGACCGAGGTGTACTTCTGCCCGTGCGGAGAGTAGATCTTCTGGGTCGGGAAGAGGGAGTCCATACCGAACGTACGGGCCTCGTCCGGGATGATCGGCACCCACCGCTTGCCGAACTCGCGGTCCTTCATCACGTCCTTGAGCAGGCGGACGAAGGCCATCGTGGTGGCGATCTTCTGCTTGCCCGAGCCGCGCTTGACGTCGGCGAACCGCTCCGGGCCGGGGATGGCCAGCTTCTTGCCCTCGGTCCGGCGCGACGGCAGGTAACCGCCGAGCTGCTGCCGACGCTCGCGCAGGTACGCCAGCTCCTCGGACTTCTCACCCGGGTGGTAGTACGGCGGCAGGTAGGGGTTGCTCTCCAGCGCGCTGTCCGGGATGTCCAGGTAGAGGCGGTCACGGAACGACTTCAGGTCGTCCAGGGTCAGCTTCTTCATCTGGTGCGTGGCGTTGCGGCCCTCGAAGTGCGAACCGAGCGTCCAGCCCTTGATGGTCTTGGCGAGGATCACGGTCGGCTGGCCGGTGTGCTCGGTGGCCGCCTTGTACGCCGCGTACAGCTTGCGGTAGTCGTGCCCGCCCCGCTTGAGGTTCCAGATCTCGTCGTCGCTCATGTGCTCGACGAGCTTGCGGGTGCGCTGGTCCCGACCGAAGAAGTGCTCCCGGACGTACGCGCCGGACTCGGCCTTGTACGTCTGGTAGTCACCGTCCGGAGTGGTGTTCATCAGGTTGACCAGTGCGCCGTCGGTGTCCGCGGCGAGCAGCGGGTCCCACTCCCGGCCCCAGACGACCTTGATCACGTTCCAGCCGGCGCCCCGGAAGAACGACTCCAGCTCCTGCATGACCTTGCCGTTACCGCGTACCGGGCCGTCCAGCCGCTGGAGGTTGCAGTTGATCACGAAGGTGAGGTTGTCGAGTTCCTCGCGGGCGGCCACGCCGATCGCGCCCAGCGACTCCGGCTCGTCCATCTCGCCGTCACCGAGGAACGCCCACACGTGCTGCTGGGACGTGTCCTTGATGCCACGGTTGTGCAGGTACCGGTTGAACCGGGCCTGGTAGATGGCGTTCATCCCGCCGAGACCCATGGAGACGGTGGGGAACTCCCAGAAGTCGGGCATCAGCCGCGGGTGCGGGTACGACGGCAGGCCGCCACCCGGATGCGACAGCTCCTGCCGGAACCCGTCGAGCTGGTGCTCGGACAGCCGTCCCTCCAGGTACGCGCGCGCGTACATACCGGGGGAGCCGTGGCCCTGGTAGAAGATGTGGTCGCCGCCACCCGGGTGGTTCTTGCCCCGGAAGAAGTGGTTGAAGCCCACCTCGTACAGCGAAGCGGAGCTGGCGTACGTCGAGATGTGTCCGCCGACGCCGATCTCCGGGCGCTGCGCGCGGTGCACGAGCATCGCCGCGTTCCACCGGATGTACGCCCGGATCCGGCGCTCGACGTGCTCGTCGCCGGGGAACCAGGGCTCGCGCTCCGGGGGGATCGTGTTGATGTAGTCGGTGGTGGTCAGCGGCGGTACCCCGACCTGGCGCTCTCTCGCGCGCTCCAGCAGACGGAGCATGACGTAGCGGGCGCGTTTGGCACCGCGCTCGTCGATCACTCCGTCAAGCGACTCGACCCATTCGCTGGTTTCTTCAGGGTCGATGTCCGGAAGCTGGCTCGGCAGGCCGTCGCTGATTACCGGGCGCTTGCGTTCCGTGGCCACAGGCGTTCCCTCGGTTGTGTGTGGGATTAGTCTCTGGCGCCATCCTGCCCCCTCATGCCCGGTTCCGTCACGCCTAGTGGCCGCAGACGCGACACTCGACACATGTACCCTCCAGTAACTTGGCGGCAACATGTTTGTCAGCTAACCGACGGTGGCGAAAGCTGGCGCCCGGTTTGTGGGAGGAACGGACCCTTCCCGACCACTCCGGCAGACTGTGCCCCATGCACACCGAAGTCATCACTGTCCGGACCGGCTCCCGTCCCGTGGTCCGGGACATCACCCGGGAAGCCCAGCGGTTCGTCGACGGTCAGGGCGACGGCCTGCTGCACGTCTTCGTCCCGCACGCGACCGCCGGACTGGCGCTCATCGAGACCGGCTCCGGGTCCGACGACGACCTGCTCAGCGCCCTGGACGACCTGCTGCCGACCGACGACCGCTGGCGGCACCGGCACGGCTCGCCCGGCCACGGCCGCGACCACGTTTTGCCCGCCTTCGTGCCCCCGTACGCGACGGTTCCGGTGCTCGCCGGGCAGTTGGCCCTCGGCACCTGGCAGTCGATCTGCCTGGTCGACCCGAACGGCGACAACCCCACCCGCCAGGTCCGCTTCTCCTTCCTCCCCGCCTGACCTCCCTGCCCCCACCCTTCAAAAACTCCGCACCCCCGAAGAACCCCCACCCCCTCCTCCGGGGGTCCCTCTTGTAGAGAAAGAGTGGCTATCCACCCTCGGATAACCACTCTTTCTCTACAAGAGTGCGGATCTTGGGGTTAGGGGCGGGCGGTCTCCTGCGCGGTGGTGTCGGGGGTGGCGAGGGACTGGCGCTGGGTGGCGGCCGGGGCGGGGTCGAGGGGGCGGTCGTAGGTCTGGTGGAGGCCGGGGACGCGGTCCTCGATCACGAACGAGGCGCGGGTGTACGCGGGGGCGTCCGGGGTGCTCACGTACGGCAGGACCTCGAAGTCGGCCTTCAGGTGCTCGTTGGTGATCTTCGTGAGGACGAAGCCCCGCTGGTTGTTGTAGAACCGCAGGTGCGGGTTGATCCCGAGGAACGGGTGCTCCGACGGGACCGAGTCGGCGCCGTCCCCGCCCGAGGTGATCGAGGAGCAGACCAGTTCGGTGCCGACCGTACGCGAGGTCGGGTCGGCGTAGTCGAGCTTGAGGTCACTGGCCCAGTGGGCGTGCACGTCGCCGGTGAGCACCACCGGGTTGCGTACGCCCGCGCCGAGCCAGCCCCGGGTGATCCGGTCACGGGAGGCGACGTACCCGTCCCAGGAGTCCATGCTGGTCACCGTCGCCGGGCCGGCGTTGTTGTCCCGCTGGGCGAAGAAGACCTGCTGGCCGAGGATGTCCCAGCGGGCCGACGAGCGGCGGAACCCGTCGATCAGCCACCGCTCCTGGGCGGCCCCGGTGATCGAACGGGCCGGGTCGACCGCCGCCGGGCAGTCCTTGTAACCGTCGCCGCACCCCTGGTCGTCCCGGTACTGCCGGGTGTCGAGCATGTGGAACGTGGCCAGCCGGCCCCACTGCACCCGCCGGTAGAGCTGCATGTCGATCCCGCGCGGGATCGACGTACGCCGCAGCGGCATGTTCTCGTAGTACGCCTGGAACGCCGCCGCCCGCCGGGCCGGGAACTCCGGGTCGGCCGCCTCGGGTACGTCGTCGGCCCAGTTGTTCTCCACCTCGTGGTCGTCGAAGACCACCAGCCACGGCGCCACCAGGTGGGCGGCCTGGAGGTCGGCGTCGGTCTTGTACTGAGCGTGCCGCTGCCGGTAGTTGGCCAGGGTGCGGGTCTCCGGACCCTCGTGGTCGCGCGGGTTCCCGCCGGGGATGTTGTACGTGTCCGGGGCGTACTCGTACTGGTAGTCGCCGAGGTGCAGGATCAGGTCCGGGTCGGCCTCGGCCAGCCGCTTGTACGCGGTGAAGTACCCGTGCTCGTACTGCGAGCAGGAGACGAACGCCATCGCCAGGGCCCCACCGACGCTCCACGGCGGGGGTGCGGTACGGGTCCGGCCGACCGGCGAGGTGTACCGCTCGACGTGGAACCGGTAGAAGTATTCGCGCCCGGCCGCCAGGCCGTCGAGTTCGACGTGGACACTGTGTGCCGCCTGCGGGCGGGCGAGCGCGGTGCCGGTGCGTACGACCCGGCGGAACCGCTCGTCGGCGGCGAGTTCCCAGCGGACCGGCACGGTACGGGCCGGCATGCCGCCGAGACCGTCCTCGGCCAGGGGCTGCGGGGCGAGCCGGGTCCAGAGCACGAACCCCTCGTGGTCGGGGTCACCGGAGGCCACCCCGAGCGTGAACGGGTCCTCCCGCAGCGGCCGAGCCGGCGTAGCACCGGCAGCGGCAGGCAACCCGCCCACCGCGCCGACGGCACCGACCGCCGCCCCACCGAGCAGCAGAGTACGTCGAGAAACTGACACGGAAATCTCCCCAGGATCCGGAAAACACGGACCCCCGCAGCCTCTCGATCTCCCGTTCACCCCCCACCGCCCCCGCCTTACCCCCAGCCGAACACCAGGCGAAGACTCCCGTCGATCTTGCAGTTGTGGTCGTCCACATAGGCCACGATTCCGACATACGAGGCACCACAACTGCAAGATCGCCGGGGGTCGGGGCGGGGGGCGGGACGGGGGTGGGGTTACACGGCGATGTCGCGGCGGGTGAAGAGGTAGGTGCCGGCGGCGACCAGGAGTGTTGTGGTGGCTAGGAGGAGTAACGGGCCGGTGGTTTGGAGGCCGTTCACCAAGGGGTCGCCGGACAGGTACCAGTGGAAGGGGGAGAGGTTCTGGGCCCAGGCGAGACCATCCACCTGGGGGAGGACGGAGTTGGCCAGGTAGGCGAGGACGGCTACGGCGGCTGCGCCGCCCAGGGCCGCTGCGCGGCTGCCGGTGGCGCCGCCGATGGCGAAGGCGAGCGCGCCGAAGGTGGCCCCGAACAGGGCGAGTTGGAGGCTGATCGCGGCCAGTGCGCCGGCCCCCACACCCTCGAACTCGGCCGGTCCGCTCAGGGCGATCATCACCAGGGCGAGCAGGCCGCAGATCAGCACCAACCCGAGCAGCAGGGCGGCGTACCGGTGCAGGGCGAGCCGGGCCCGGCCGACCGGGTGGGCGAGCAGCAGGTCGAGGGTCCCGGCCTCCTCGTCCCCCGCGATCGCGCGGGTGCCGGCGGCGATCGCGAAGACGGTCACCAGCAACGGTACGAGCAGCCCGTAGACGGCTCCGCCGAGGTAACCGGCGGCAGTGGTCAGGTCGCTGTAGTTGAACGCCTCCAGCAACCCTTCCGGGTACGCGGCCAGCGCCTCCGCCATCTCCGGGTTCTGCATCGTCGGCCAGAAGGACGCGTACATGGCGCCGACGGCGACGATCGCCACGGTCCAGCCGAACAGGGACCGGCGGGTGTCGAACAGAGCCTTCGTGAACGGGTTACGCAACAGCATGATGCGCCTCCTGCCCGCTATCGCTGTGCCCGGTCTCGCTGTAGTAGCCGAAGAACAACTCCTCCAGGTCGGGCTCCTCGGCCCGCAGACTCAGTACGGTGTGCCGGCTCGCCGCCTTGACCAGCGCGTCGGCCCGGCCGTCCAGCCGGCACCGCAGGGTGTGCCCGGCCACGGTCACGTCACTGATGTTCGGCAGCGAGGCGAACTCCTCCGTACCGACCGGCTCCTCGAACACGATCTCGACCTGGCGTACGGCGCGTTCGCGCAGCTCCTCGACCCGCTCGACGGTGATCAGCCGTCCCTCCCGGATGATCCCCACCCGGTCGGCGGTCTGCTGCACCTCGCTCATCACGTGCGAGGACATGAAGACGGTCTGCCCGGCGGCCTTCGCCTCCCGGACCATGGCGACGAACTCCTGTTGCAGGAACGGGTCCAGCCCGCTGGTCGGCTCGTCCAGGATGAGCAGCTCGGGGGAGTGCATGAACGCCTGCACCACACCGATCTTCTGCCGGTTGCCTTTGGACAGGCCCTTGATCCGGCGGTCGAGGTCGAGCCCGAGCCGCTGCGCGAGGTCGTCGATCCGGGACCGGGGCACCCCGCCGCGCAGGTTCCCGAGGTAGGTGAGCAGGTCCCGCCCGGTCTGCCGCCCGTCGACCACGAAGTCACCGGCGAGGTAACCGATCCGCCGACGCAGTTGTACGCCGTGGGTGCGCGGGTCGGCGCCGAGGACGCGTACGCGACCGGAGGTGGGGCGGATCAGGTCGAGCAGGATCCGGATGGTGGTGGACTTGCCGGAGCCGTTGGGGCCGAGGAACCCGTACACCTCACCGGGCTCGACCCGCAGGTCCAGTCCGGTCAGGCCACGGTTGCGGCCGTACGTCTTGGTGAGGTTCTCGGTGCTGATGGCCGATTCGGTCATCGGCCTCTCCTCTCCGATGGTGTTCGACGCGCCCGATGGTCTTCGGTGCGCCGCTAGCGGTCGCCCGCCTCCGGTCGCGCCATCTTCCGGGCGTGTTCGGTCTTGAACCGTTCGATGAAGCCGGGTAGCTCCCGTTCGACGAAGGCGTAGAGGTCGCGGGTATAGACGAGCCGGTCGGTCAGCGGTGACTGTTCGCCGCCGAGCAGTTCGATGCCCCGGTCCATCAGTTGACGGAAGAGGCGGAACCGTTCGGACTCGGCGACCCGGGTGAACGCGTCGGGCATGAGCTCCCAGGCGATGCCGCGCCGGCCGGGGTTGGCCACCTTCCGGACCAGGCCGGTGCTCTCCAACATCCGGATCCCGGTGCTGACCGAGCCCTTGGACAGGCCGGTCATCTCGGCGATCTCGGTGGCGGTCGCGTACGGCGGGTCGCAGATCAGGAGCCAACCGAGGACCTTGCCGTACGCGGGCGGCAGGCCCAGTCCGGTCAGCACGATGCCGGCGTCCTCGACGTAACGACGTTCGGGGGAGAACTCGACCACGGATCCTCGCTTGTTCCCAATGTTCAATGATTTGCAAACTAACCGTACGACGACCCGTCAAGCCCCTGCCCCACCCGCGCCCGCCGGAAGTCGCACCCACCGAAGACTCCGACACACCCCGCCCGGCCCGCTCATGATCGTTGCGCGCTCACCTGTCGGAACGGCGGCTCGGAGAACAGCTCAGCGCGCAACGATCATGGACGTGACCTTGGCGATAAGAGGGCGGTAGGTGGTCTATGCGCGGGTACCGTCCTGCCCATGGCGCAGATCGGCGACCCGGCCACGGCCCCCGCCCCGGCGGCCACGCCTGCCGCCGTGGCGGCGACGGCAGGCCCGGCGGGTGACGGTGGGCTGGCCGGTGAGGTGGTGCGCCGGATCATGCACGTGTCCGGGGCGATGCGGCACTTCATGGACCTCGACCTGGCCGAACTCGGACTGACCCCGGCGGTCGCGAACGCCCTGCACGAACTCGACCCGGACCGCCCCCTGCCCGCCCGTGACCTGGCCGAGCGGCTCGACTGCGACCCGTCGAACATCACCATGCTGGTGGACAAACTGGAGCGCCTCGGACTCGTACGCCGCCAGGTCGACCCGGCCGACCGCCGGCTGCGCACCCTGGTCGTCACCGACGAGGGTCGGGACGTACGCGAGCGGGTCGGGCGGATCATGTCGGACTCCCGACTCCTGGCCGGGCTGAGCGCCGACGAGTTGGCCACCCTGCGCACCCTGATGTGGAAGGTTTCCGACGGCGGCTGTCCGGAAGAACCCGCACTGGGCTGATCGGCGCGCCACATCCGCAGCGCGGCGACCGTGTCTGAGTGGTCAGTGGTGGCAGAAGTCGGTAATGCTGTCCGACGTGACCACCCCTCAAGATCTCGACGATCGGTTCCGGGAGGCGGTCGGCGGTCTGGTCGTACCCACCCCGGTACGCTCGGCCGACGGGCCGGTCCGCGACGGCGCCACGCTCACCGGCGTACGTGCCATGGAACTGTTCGACGCCCAGCTCACCAGCCGGCACCTCGACCTCGCCGCGCGTTGGCTGCGCAGCTTCGGTGAGGGCTTCTACACGATCGGTTCCGCCGGCCACGAGGGCAACGCCGCGGTGGCCGCCGCCGTACGCGCCACCGATCCTGCCCTGCTGCACTACCGCTCCGGTGCCTTCTACGCGGCCAGGATGGCCCAGGCTGCCGCCGTACCGGCGTTGGCGGGTGACGGTGACGGGGGCGACGAGGCTTCGAGCCCGGTATTCGGTGATCCGATCGCGAACGCTGCTCGGGACGTGCTGCGCGGGATCGTCGCCTCGGTGCAGGAGCCGATCGCCGGTGGCCGGCACAAGGTCTTCGGCAACGCCGCCCTCGACATCATCCCGACCACCTCCACCATCGCCTCCCACCTGCCCAGGGCGGTCGGGGTCGGGTTCGCCGTCGAACGCCTGCGCCGGGGTGCGGCCAACCCCGCCGCGCGGCACCGGGGCGGCAGCCCGAGCCGGCTCACCGACGCCCGTACGGCCGCCGCCGAGGCACGAGCGGCCTGGCCGGCGGACGCGATAGTGGTCTGCTCGTTCGGGGACGCCTCCGTCAACCACGCCAGCGCCACCGCCGCGTTCAACACGGCGGGCTGGTGCGACCACACCGGCCTGCGGATCCCCGTACTTTTCGTGTGCGAGGACAACGGGCTGGGGATCAGCGTCCGGTCACCGGACGGGTGGGTGGCCGCCGCGCTGTCCGCGAAGCCCGGCATCCGCTACTTCGCCGCCGACGGCTGCGACCTGGCCCAGGCGTACGACGTCGCCAGCGAGGCAGCAGCCTGGGTACGCCGGCACCGGCGCCCCGCCGTCCTGCACCTGTCCACGGTGCGGCTGATGGGACACGCGGGGGCGGACGCGGAGGTGGCGTACCGGCCGGCGAGCGAGTTGCAGCGGGACCTGGGACGGGACCCGCTGATCGGCACCGCCAAACTGATCGTGGAAGCGGGGCTGGCCACCCCGGAGCAGGTGATCGCGCGGTACGACGCGGTCGGCTGGCAGGTGCGCAAGGTGGCCGAGGAGGTCCTCGGCGAGGCCAAACTGACCACCGCCGCCGACATCGTCGCCCCGCTCGCCCCACGCCGGCCCGTACGCGTCTCCCGTACCGTCGCCGAGGCGGGGACCTGGGGGGCGGGACCGGGGGCCGCCGCACGGGCTGCCGCGTTCGGTGACCGGCTGCCCGAGGCGGCGGGACCGCTGACCCTGGCACAGACCATCAACGCGGCGCTGGCCGACGGGATGCTCGACTACCCGGGGATGACCGTCTTCGGCGAGGACGTCGCCGCCAAGGGCGGGGTGTACGGGGTGACGAAGGGGCTGCGGGACCGGTTCGGCGCCTCCAGGGTCTTCGACACGCTCCTGGACGAGACGAGCGTGCTCGGGTTGGGGCTCGGTGCCGGGCTGGGCGGGATGCTGCCGGTCCCGGAGATCCAGTACCTGGCGTACCTGCACAACGCCGAGGACCAGTTGCGCGGCGAGGCCGCCACCATGCAGTTCTTCTCCAAGGGGGCCTACCGGAACCCGATGGTGGTACGGGTGGCGGGGCTGGCGTACCAGGAGGGGTTCGGCGGGCACTTCCACAACGACAACTCGGTTGCCGTACTCCGGGATGTTCCCGGTCTTGTGCTCGCGGTCCCGTCGCGGCCCGACGACGCCGCGCCGATGCTGCGCTCGTGCCTGGCCAGTGCCGCGGTCGACGGGACCGTCTGCGTCTTCCTGGAGCCGATCGCGCTCTACCACACCCGTGATCTTTACTCTGACGGCGACGACGAGTGGTTGGCGCCCTACCTGGGGCCGGGTGGCTGGGCCAGCGGACACGTGCCGATCGGCCGGGCCAGGGTCTACGGCGTAGGGTCCGCCGAAGACATCACGATCATCACTTTCGGTAACGGCGTACGCATGTCCCTGCGAGCCGCCTCCCGGCTGGCCGAGGAGGGCATCGGGACGCGGGTGGTGGACCTGCGTTGGCTGGCCCCGCTGCCGGTCGCGGACATCTTCCGGGAGGCTTCCGCCACTGGTCGGGTGCTGGTCGTGGACGAGACACGCCGGTCCGGAGGGGTCGGTGAGGGCGTGGTCGCCGGCCTGGTGGATGCTGGATATGTGGGTGTTGTGCGACGCGTTGCGTCAATTGACTCGTTTGTACCCTTAGGTCCGGCTGCGCGCGAGGTGCTGGTGTCCGAAGATGCCATTACCCAGGGTGCCCGTACGCTGCTGGCACGGTAAATTCGCATCCACTCGGTGCGCCACTTGCGCCGAGCCGAACAACTGTGTGGACTCTGCCCTACCGGCACCGACTGGTGCCGGGTTGTAGCTGAGATGAGGAGGCACGCGACAGTGAGCGCGACCGCTGGTCAGGCCGCCGACGGAGTACGGAGCCTGGCGGACCGGTTCGGCATCGAGCCGGGCATGGTCGTCATGGAGATGGGTTACGACGAAGATGTCGACCAGGAACTCCGTGACGCCCTGACCGACCGCTGCGGAGAGCTGGTCGACGAGGACACCGACGAGGTGGTGGACGCCGTACTGGTCTGGTACCGGGACGGCGACGGCGACCTCTTCGAGCTTCTCGTGGATGCCCTCGGCCCACTGGCCGACAACGGCGTGGTGTGGCTGTTGACGCCCAAGGCCGGACGTGACGGCCACGTCGAGCCCAGTGAGGTGAGTGAGTCGGCACCAACCGCCGGCCTCCAGCAGACCTCCACGATCAACGCCGGCAAGGACTGGAGCGGGGCCCGTCTGGTCCTGCGCCGGGGAGCCAAAGTGAAGAAGTAGCGTCACCACCCAGTGCGGAGAAGGCGGGGTGCCGGTCGGGGGAGACCGGTGCTCGGTTGATCCGCGTGCCATTCGTGACAGGAGCCGATCCATGCCGATCGAGGTTGGTGCCCAGGCGCCCGACTTCGTGCTGAAGGACCAGAACAACCAGGAGGTACGCCTCTCGGACTTCCGGGAACGGCGGACCGTACTGCTGGTCTTCTACCCGCTGGCCTTCTCCGGCACCTGCCAGGGCGAGCTGTCCGAGGCACGCGACAACCTCGGCGAGTACGTCAACGACAACGTCCAGTTGTTGACGATCAGCGTCGACTCGGTTTACAGCCACAAGGTCTGGTCCATCGAGCAGGGCTACGAGTTCCCGCTCCTGGCCGACTTCTGGCCGCACGGCGAGGTGGCCCAGGCGTACGGCGTCTTCAACGACGTCAAGGGGTACGCCAACCGGGGCACCTTCGTGATCGACAGGGCGGGCGTGGTCCGCTTCGCCGAGATGAACGCCCCCGGCGAAGCCCGCGACCAGGCAGGCTGGCGCAAGGCGCTGGCCGTGGCCACCGCCTGAACAGGGTCTCAGCGTGGTCTTGGGAGGTTCCCCGCGTGGGGATGCGGGGAGCTTCCAAGATCTAAACCCCCGGGGTACGCCGCCTCAGGTGACCCGGAGCCACGCGGCAGGGTAAGCTTGCCGCCGCCGGACGCTGCACGTACGAGCGTTCCCGGGCGCGTAGCTCAGTGGGAGAGCACTCGCCTTACAAGCGAGGGGTCGCAGGTTCGAAACCTGCCGCGCCCACATAACTTCTTTGAACTGCGGAAGTGTTTGCAAAGCATGATGCCGAAGCGTTCGATCTGAGGTCGCGGTGAGGACTTTTGGGCGTCGGGCGGGACGATGATCAGTCCCGCGCGCGTCCGGCTAGAGACTCAACTCCCCGGATGGAGAAGGAGACCTCGTCGGGTTGCGGTACGGATCTGGGTGGTTTGCGCCCGCTATCCAGCCTGCCATCGACCCGCGTAAGTCGACCGAAGCCAGCTCCCGTCACGAGATGTCAACGGTGCAACCGACGTGGTGTGCCTGGTGGCCGTCCGCTCTTAGGGTGGGCGGGCCGATGGCAGGCGGAATTGCCAGAACTACTTAGGGGAAGGACTCGCAGAGTTTGGCGCCATGATTTCCTTCATGATGCGGTATAGAAACTCGCAGTTTGTCCCAGAGGCCTTCAGTTCGCCGCGAATGCTGGACAAGCCGCTTCCGGCAGTGCCCATGAATGCGACCGACACCCTGGAAGAGAGACTGGCTTCACCGGGATGGAAATCGGTCCTCTTCAAGCTAGAAAGTGCGATTGCGTTAGTGAACCGATAGAAATCCACACTATCTTCGGTCATGAAGTTGTGGGCTTCAGACATGAAGTCGGAAGAGAAGAACCAAGCGCTCTCGTAGATTCGTCCCTCCTTCCCGGTGACTTCGCTAATGAAAGCGCGGCCGATTTTCTGATCGTTGGGCAGCAAGTCTTGGGTTAGGGAGAACAGTTCCTGTATCCGTGACATTACGTTTATGGATACATCGATCCGCTCAAGGTATTGAACTATGTTTGAAGGAAGGCTCATGGGGTGTTTCCTCGCTTCCGAACCTCCATGATCATCCCTTCCATATAATGCAGAACATGTCCAAGGTAGTTGGGCAAGAACTCGGGACTTTCGTAGTCCCACTGCCATTTCTTATCGCGTGGCGTCGACCTGGAGCGCCGCTGTTCGTAGTAGTCATGAGTGAGTTTACGAATGACGTCCTGCAATTGTGTTGTTACCTGAATCTCCAGTCGAACACGAATAATTTCTGTGTCCCAGTCCAGCTTGGGAATTTCTAAGTCGAACCAGAGGTAGCAATGTGCTGCGTAGTAGCCTTCGTCGCGCGCTTCAAAGTCAGCCGCAAATTCATGCCCGTATTTCTCTGCAATTTCCTTCAGTTTCGCAACTAGAAACTGTACGCCATCTAGATACTTGACCACGACAGTGGTTCGTACAACATCATTAGTTGCTACGTACCAGTTGGCAGGTGTGATCCAGTTCTGGTCCGGTGGATGTGGCCACCGATCGTTGTTCAGTACATTCTTGCGATAAGTCTTGTCCAGGATTGAGTCATAGGGCTTCAGATATATGTTCGGTACATCCAGGTTGGCTAAAAGTCGGTAACCTGTAGCGATTGTGTATTCGTCGTTGAATTCGCGCAAGTTTGCTAAAATCGCCTGCCATGCTTCAGATGTCGCTACGTCGTTCCGAATCTTTGCACCTACCGTCTCGTAGCGCCCTTTTGTGGCAAGGGCATTACCGGCCGCTTGGTCCTTAGACGCAAGCCATTGTGGATACTCTCCCCATGCGGGACGATTTGCCTCTTTCGAGTCTTCCTCTGTGCCTACCACCGAGCGGGCCTCCACGGTACTTGATCAAATCATAAGTCGGCTGCGCGTGCCGTCCGCCTCTGGCATCAGATTCGCTTGCTTGTCTCGTGCTGAGGGTGAATCCATCAACGTCAGATGGCGGTTTGAGCACGCCGGGTGAACTCGCACTCACGACGGCTGCCCGACTTTACAACCAAAGGCTCCGTTGAGTCAGCCCCACCGGTCGGCTGACGGACAGCAAGCAACACGGCGGACAACGCGCTGCAACATGTCGCTCGGACCTTACCTTTTCTCTCCGCACATGCTGCCACCAGCCAGGATGGCTACGAGCTGATGTGGGTGAGTCTGGTGCAGTGGCAACCACGCCGACCCGACGAAAGACCTGAACTCCTGGGCCACCCCGACAACCGTCAAACTGAGCAAGGCCGAACAGGTCATCGCTCGCGACGCCACCGTCCGTATGGAGTGTCAAGGTTTCCTTGCCGCGGTGCTCCGGGCGCAAGCCTGCTCTAGGGGCGCGGATTGACGGCCTACGGGATGGTTGACGGTGGATTAGAACATTTCGCCCTGTAGTGGGCATCGGTTCTCGTAGGGACGAGCGCGGTGAGGCGCGTTGAGTGAGGCGGCGCTATCGATTGCCGAACTGGGACGGACGAACGTCGAGGCTGCTGCGGTGCGGGCGACCCACGTGGTAGATCTCGCCGCCTCGATCAATTCACCGCGGATCGAAACGGTACGCGACCTCCAGCGCCGTATCACTCCGTACGGTGGGGTATACGAAGTGCAGGCTTCACCGCCCATGCTGTCGAACTTCTGGGGGCTTGCCGCTTAGTCGGACGCTCAATCATGCTCCCTGAGCGCGAGTCGGCAAGGTAGCTGGAGAACCTGGGCCGTACGGCTTACTCCGATTGGTGCAAGGTGCAACTACCCTGCACCAATGCGAGTTGACTGGGGCAATGTGCCTGGGTGGATCGGATCTGCGTCCCTCTTGCTTGCCTTTCGGGTCTTCCTTCGAGATCGAACGGCTGCTGAACGAGCGCAAGTAGATGTTGTCGGTATCTGGTGGAAGACCGAACGCGAGTTCAGGTTCACGGGTGAGTCCCGCGTAGAGGAGTTCCGATTCAAGACCTATGTCCGCAATGGTAGTGACCTGCCCGTAGAAGTCACCTATGCTGCCTGCGAAATACGCACGCGTTGGTTGGTTCCTGACATCGGGCAGGCTTACCTCGATCGAGACCATCCGCAGTATCCCGGTGCTTGGTCTGTTCAGCCTGGGCTGCGGTTCGACCAAATGTTTATTGGTCCGATCCGCGTGCCTCCTCAGGAGACATGGGAGGCGGACTGGCAGAACCATAACGTTGCGCACCTGGCGCCGAACCAGGCTGTACAACTCGAACCATTCGTAGATGGAGTGCATTGCGTTCTTAACTGGGCCATCGTTACTGACAACGCGGGCCGGCGCTGGCTTACCCATCATCAGTACGGGCGGCGTGCGCGCCGGATGCGCTGGTACACCTGGGGTGGGGCATACTTGCCCCACTCCTACAAAGGCAAAGGTGCCCGTGCGGTAAATAAACTGTGGATTCGAGTCACTGAACGGTCAAAAGAATTGTCGGCGGCATTGGTCAAACTCGTGAAGGCCCGCTTGCGCGACTCGTAATGCACTACCTAGCTGCGGTTTGCTTCTTCGCAAAGCGTGCTGCGCGAGCCTTAGCAACTCGTTCTGGAGCTTGAAATACTTCTTCTAATACCTCGTCCATCAGGGTGAGCACCAAGTCGGTATCCTCGGGGGAGACGGGGTCTACGAAGTCCCCGTGAGCCATATCGTTCCCGAGATGTCTGACTTCGTGCGCGCCTTCCTTTACATATTCTCGAATCAATCCATTGGTATGCATCTGATCGATCTTGGAAACCAGGCTTCCGGTCGTTATGCCTTTTTGCTTTGCTGTTGCCTCGATTGCCGATCGGGCTAGTAGAACCGCGGCTCGGTATGCCTTGATGCTATTGCAGCGATACGCTTCATCTGCGGTTTCTGCGATGTGGTCCGGTACATCGCTAAACTGTTTACCGCCTACCTGTTCTGGCCACATTCGTAGAATTTTTCCGCTGCCATCTACGACTGTTATTACAAGCCCGTGGCATAATTCGTTGGCACACATCTCTACGCGCGTATGCAGTTGAGTCGTGCGGCCCATGTTGAATGCTAATGGGGGAGTTCCGAGGTTCTGGAGAGATTGGAAATTCGTCAATGAGTGGCAGAATGGGCAGGTGGTGGCGGCCATAGTCGGCAATGGTAACAGTCTTGGTTGACTTACGGGGTTTGCTGCCTGGAGGTAACCCCGGCGAGCCGACAGCGAGCGCGAGTACCGTCTCGGTCGGTCGTCCCTCAGAGCCGGGTGCGCTGGTGTCGTTGCGAGTCTCGTTCGGGCGACGGCTTGATGTACGCGCGGGACGTTGCTTTGACCAACTCGGGTCCGCTCGTTCGCGATTGCTGTCACCGGCATCCGTACCTGCTGAAGGTCCCCGCTGGCCTTGAGGTGTTCGTGACTTATTGATTTCTTGTGGGTACCGTCCGCATCGGTCTGAGTTGGCGCGAGTACCGTCAGAAGTCAGACGGCCGCGTGCGGGAGGGGGGATCTCATGGTCCTAGGAAGCGACGTTGGAATGACGCCGGGCCAGCGGATCAAGCTCTATCGTCAGCGAGCCGGTCTGACCCAGGAGGTGGCCGCGCAGCTCAAGGGCGTGACGGTGTCCGCCTGGCGAAAGTGGGAGTCTGGCGAGCGGTCGGTCACCTCGTTGGGTGATTGGATCGAGATCGCCCGGATCCTCAAGGTCCGGGACCTCTACCGGCTGACGGGCCTGCCGGTAGGCAGCCTCCCCGACGAACAGGCCGAACACGAAACCGTTGCGCCGGTACGTGCCGCGCTGCACTCATATACGCCGAGGCTTGACGGCCCGCCGGACCTGGATGGGCTGCGGCGGGGCATTGAGTGGGGCTGGAACGCCTGGTACGACTCCGGGGACCGGTACTCGCGTACGGGGTCGGTGTTACCGGAGCTGATCACTCGGGCTCGCGCGACCGTTGCAGTTGTCGACGGGGCAGCAGCGCCGGGAAGCGCAGCGGGCGACCGCTGATCTGATGATGCTGGTGCGGGCGTTCGGTAAGCGCATCGGTGCTCTGGACGTGTCGTTGCTCGGGGCTGACCGGGCGCTCGCTGCGGCCGGCGACGCTGACGATCCGATATACCGGGCCGCCGCCGCGTGGCACATGGCCAACGTCCTGTCGGCCGCCGGGCATGCCGAGGAATCCGGGGCGCTATGTCGTGACGCAGCCGCTGACCTGGCAAGGGTTGATGACCAGAACGAGGAGCGGATTGCCCTACTCGGGGCGCTGCACCTCATGCTCTCGGTACAGGAAGCGCGGTTGGGTAGCGACCGTCGGGCCGAGGCGGCGCTCGATTTCGCGGAGCGGACCGCCGCGACCACCGGCGAGACGCTGTGGCACCACCTTTACTTCGGGCCGATCAACGTCGGCGTGCACCGAGGCGCTGTCGCGTTGGAGCTGTCACGGCCGGCCGAGGCGCTGCGGATCGCGGAACGGGTCGACGTGACCCAGTCACCCAGCCGGGAGCGGCAGCACTCGCATTACATACACCTGGCCCGGGGATACGCGACCCAACGCGACGACCTGGCCTCTGTGTACATGTTGGTGCAGGCGGACCAGGCGATCCCTGAGGAGTCGCACCTCAACCTGGTCATGCGCGCGCTGGTGCGAGAACTCCTCGTACGCGAAACACCGACCACCCGACCGGAACTCCGGCCGTTGGCCCAGCGGATCGGCGTTGCCTAACTACCCCACTGCGGGGTAGTTCCACGTACCGTGGTCGCCTGTCAGTGACTACCGCCATACCTTCGGTGACGGACGTGGCGATCGACAGCCTTCCCGCTTTGAGCCTGCTCGATCGCCGCGTCCCTCATTCCAGAAGGGGCGTGCGCGATGCGATGGCGTTGGTTTGTGCGAGCTGCCGATGGGGTGCTCGACCATCCGGTATGGGACCTCACTTCACGGATTGCCGCCCTCGGCGGGCAGCGTGTATTGGATTTCGTACCGGTGTCCCGCCTTGACCATGACGGTTGCCTCGATCGGTCGGCCAGAGTCGCTGTAGACCACGCGGAACTGTCGCAGTACCGGCATGCTCGCGGGCAGCTTCAACGCCGCGAACTCCTCGACCGTGGCGAGTCGTGCTCCGACCTGGTCGACCGCGTTCCGAGGTGGGAGGCCGAGTTCGGTCAGTACGGTTGCCGCGCCGCCGCGAATCCGACCGTCTTCGGCGAGGCGGGTGCCGCGTGCGATGTCGACGGGGTAGTACGACCAGACCAGTTCGACGGGTTCGCCGTCGAGCAGGAGCAACTGGTGTCGCATCACCACCGGGTCGCCCTTGCCGATGGCGAATGCTGCGGCGACCTGCAACGGAGCGGGCCGTTCGCCCACCGCGATGAGCTGGCTCGATCCTGCCCGTCCGTCCCGGCTCGGGTCGTTGATCCACGGGTACGGCTGGCCGTCCGCAGCCGGGCGCGGGTAGTGGTCACCTCGGATCACGTACGGACGTTGGCCGGTGGCGAACACGCCTCGTCCGGTCTGGCCTTCGACAAAGCCCTCGTCCTTCAGGATGCGTAGCGCTCGCTGCACGGTCTGGTTGGTGACGCCGTACTGCTTGATGAGTGCGGCGGTTGCCGGGAGTTGTGCGCCGGGCGCGAGGTCTCCGGACAGGATGAGGGCGCGCAGGTCAGCCGCGATCTGTTGTTGCCGATCGCGGGTCTGCTCGCCCGTGGGCTCAGTCATCGAGGGATACCTGCATCTGGTAGGTGAAGCCGGGGGACAGTCGAGAGACAGTGTGGGTCACGACGTACTCGACCGGTGTGCCGTCTGTGTTCCGGCTCAGTCGCCTCATCACGAGCAGTGGCTCGTCCGCGTCGACACCGAGCAGCGTCCGTTGCGCCTCGGAGGGTTGGCGGGCGGTGATGTGTTCGGTGACGGTGGCCGCCGTGTGCCCGAGCTGCGCGAGCACGCCGATGGCGCCGCCCCGGATCTTCCGGTTCTCGGCGAGCGGGGTGCCGCCGGCCAGCCAGAACGGGTAGTAGGAGTCGGCCAGTTCTACGGACTGGTCGTCCTCCAGGATCAACCGGCGCCGAACCACGACCTGACCCTCCTCGCCCAGGCTGAGGGCGGTGCGGATGGGCGCTTCGGGAGTCAGCGTCTCGACGCCCAGGAGGCGCTGGGAGCCGGTACGGCCACGAGCGGCAGCCTCGTTCGCCCACGCGTCGCCGGCTCCGGGCGTGACGTAGGGGTCGGACGTGCTGGTCCAGCGCGGGGTGCTCATCGCTACTACCTCCAGATGTGGCCCTCGATCATGTTGCCCGATGCCGAGGCTGTTCGGTATCTGGACCGGCGTTGCCGGAGGCACTCCCTGCCTGCACACTCTTGTGACCTTACTACTAACTGTATAAGCTTCGGATCAACGGGAGGGTGTTCGGGACGAGCCCGTACCGGTGCCCTGTGCTCACGAAAAGGGAGGTACGCGATGCGATGGCGTTGGTTTGTGCGGGCTGCTGTCCAGCAGCCGGATCGGGTGGGGCCGGCGACGCAGTACGGGGGTCGGTCCGGTGGTTACCTGAGGGCGGCTGGGCCGGATGGTGCCGAGGCGCGGCCCGTACGCGGTGACGAGCCCGTTGTGGTCGAGCGGGCCGGGACCCGGGTGAGGTGGCCGGAGAACCGTGGGTCGCACTGGCGGTCGGTATGAGTGAGTCGAGTCCGATCCGTCTCACCTTCAGTCGGTCGCTGTGGCCTGCGTTGATGCAGCAGGCGCGCAATGTTGTCGCCGCGCACGAGGGCGGCAGGCTGTGTGACTACTGCATCGAGCCGGGTGACTGTGGGCGGCTTCGGGGCGCGCACAGTCGTCTGGCTGATCCGGAGATGCTGGCCGCCGAGCAGGAGGAGCGGTCGTGAGCGGGCTTTATGGCGTACGCCGGAATCACGCCGAGTCGGACGTGGCGCTGCTTCGGCCGCGGCATCGCGCCGACGGACCTCGTGCCGCACAGCCTGCCCGGACCCGCCCGACGGGGAGGTTCCGCCGCTGGTGGTGTCGCCTGTGGCCGTGGGCGGTGCGGCGGAGTGTGCCGGTGCCGGCCGCGTCCGGGCGCAGCGCGGTGCCGCCTCCGGGGTGGGCGGCGGCGCCGACCATGCACTCCGGGCCGCTGCTCACCTACGGGCAGCAGGTCGGATATCGGGTACGCCGACCAGGCGGTGACCGCCGATGAACGAAGTTTTCCCGGCTCGGCCCTGCGGGGACGAGCTGCCGATGGTGGTACACCTTCGGGCGTTGACGGGGTATCGGCCGGGGACGCCCCCGCCCATCGTCGGACCGGTCGAATGGTGACGCCGACCGGGGCGACCTCGTCCAGTGGGCTGCATCTGCCGCTCCGACCGCTGTGGATATGCCGGATTGACGCCTACCCTTGGCCGTGCGCGGATGCGCGACTCGACCTGACGAGCGGCTACCGCGACAAGACGATCAGTCTGACCCTCTTCCTCGCCTCCCAGTTCGTCGAAGCGCTCGGCGACCTGAACACGATCGACCCGGCCATCGGACCGCCACCCGACCCACGTGCGCTGTACGAGCGTTTCATCGGCTGGGTTCCGGCAAGGCGTACGCGATGAGCGGGCTGATCAAGGTGACCGTCAATCTGACCCCGGCGGCCGAGGCGGCACTGACCAGGCTCGGCGACGTGCACGCCAACCGGACCGACGCGGTCAACTTCGCGTTGCGGTTGGCCTCGCTGATGGCCGACCTGGCGCCCGAAGGGCACTTCACGATCGTCCAGCCGGACGGTACCCACGACCGCGTACACCTGATCTAGCGGTCCCAGCATCAGAGTTTGCCCTGCTTGCGCGTGCCTTACGTGCGTGCACCGGACCCGACGGAGTCACCGTTTGATGAGTCAGCACCCGGAGCCGGTCAACGCCGACGCCATCCGGGCCTCGGCCGACCTGACCTGGCAGCAGCACCAGGCCGGCGGCAACTCCTGGCACCCGGGCACCTGCCGGCAGTGCACCCCGGAAGGGTGCCCCCAACTGAACTGGGCAACCGCCGTACGGGCCGCCGGCCCGGCCCCTTCGGAATAGGTCGCTTGGCCGGCCTGCCGGTTTTGCCACGCTGGGCGGGACTCGGCGGGGGCGGTTCGGAGCTGTACGGTCTGAGCAGCGCGTTTGTGACGGGGGAGGGGCGGATGGCCGAGGAGATCACGTTCGAGGACGTTGCGCCGGTGGTGCCCGTACTCGACCTGGACGCCGCACTCGATCGTTACCGGCGGCTGGGCTTCACCGCTCACCCCTACGAGGGCGGCGAGCGGTACGGCTTCGTCGAGCGCGGCAACGTGTCACTGCACCTGACGGAGTGGGCCGAGCACGACCCCCTCCGTACGGCGGCAACGGTGTACCTCTACGTCTCCGACGCCGACGCCCTGCACACCGAATGGGCCGGGTCGGGTGTGGAGGGGCGCCTGCTCGAACCGCGCGACACCCCGTACGGCCTCCGGGAGTTCGCCTTTGTCGACCCGGACGGAACCCTGCACCGGGTCGGCTCCCCACTCCCTCGTCCGTAGTTGCCGGTGGTGAGGACGATGACGGCAGAGCTTGGAGCCGCTGAGGACGAGTACGCGTCCTCGTGGGAGGGAGTTGTCCTCCTTCCCGTCGAACCACCGCCGCTCTCCGACCGCGACGAGGTTTTCGTCGTTGACGGAGAGCGTTACAGGGAGCTGAGCGAGTCGGGCTGGGACGCCCTGATGGCATGGCTCGTGGGGATCTCACACCTGGCCCGCTATCCGGAACGACGGACTCAGCACGTGGATGTGACGGTCACCGACCGGCTCGGTCATGTTCAGGACCGGCACCAGGTGGCGCGAACCGCCGCCGACCAGGCAATCATCGACACGGAGGCAAACAGCTACCTCCGCGACGCGGGTATCCCTGAACGGCCATCGGGCTATCGCTGGTTCCAGCGGCTTCCGGATGGTCACGCTCTGGAGGACGTCGAAGGCGCTGTTGCGCAGGCATTTGAGGTGTCTCCCCCTCTGTCCATGCATCCTCGCCATGTCGCGCCGGTGATGCGCGATGCACTCGACAGGATCTACAGGCGCCAGCCGTAACCATGAGTGGTGTGACCGCGAAGGTATGGCCTAACCGACCTTTGTCATGTCCCACCGCTCGCTGCCACTGTTCATCTTCAAAAGACCAGAACCCGACAACCGCAACCGTACGGGGTACCAGCGACCGTCGGTGAACATCTGCCGCCCCCGGATGTCATTCCGGTTGAATTCCTCGATCACCAGAATCGTCTGGCCCGGACCGAAGTACGACGATGCGTTGGTGACGGTGCAGATCCCGACGCCATTTCTGAGCCGGAACGCGTACTCGCCCACGCCCCGTGGCCGCCCCGATCGCCACGCCCATTCGCCGTTGTACCGACCGTCGTCCACCCCACGTGCCTGCTGCCGGGGGTGACCGCCGAGCTGCGCGGGGTCCGGGGGAGCGCCGGATGACCCGCGACCGAGTCTGAGCGCCCAGTAGATGGCGAGGACGCCGAGGGACCCCGCCACGACCCCGTTCCTGCCTGCGCCGGGTGGCGTGACGGACGGGGCGAAGGAGAGCACGAAGACCGCGGCCACGTGCATGCCGAGCGCCCAGAAGCCAAAGTATCGGCCGAAAACCACGCTGAGGATGCGCCCGATGAGTTTGTTCAATCCTGGTATGGCCACGTGTGCCAAGGCAAAGATGAACATGAGGAGGAAGCCGCCACCGGCGGTGAATACTGCTCCCGCCACGGCACCGGAGCCGAAGGTCTCGACGTAATCCGACATCTGATGTCTCCCGCTCGCCGGAGGGGCCTCGTGGGGGTGCGGGTCATTGCGTCGTATCAATGGTTCGGAAATCAAATACTAGCGATGTCGCACCGCGTTGAAAGGTACGGACGGGCCCTACCCGGCGGCAGGGTGGTCGAAGCCGTCAGCCGATCAGCGGGGCGTGGACGACCCGTCGGCGCGGAACACCTCGACTGAGGTGGACGGGTGCTCCCGTCGGCTGGGCGTGGCAGACGTTGCGGCGGGCGTACATCACCGGGCGGGTACGTACATCGAATTTGATGTAAGAGATTGACGCGTTACCCGGCCCGGCGGGTTGGTCGGGGGTGGCCCAGCTCGAAGTTGCCGTGATCGTTGCTCGCTCAGGCACGTTGCTGCCGGCGTGTGACGTGCGTGAGGGAGCAACGATCATCGGATCCGGGGGCGGTCAGAGGTTGGTCAGGCTCTCGGCGGCGTCGCTGTAGCGGCCACCCTGGACCTGGATTGTGGAGGCGGCGCTGTCGATCTCGGCGAGTTCGTCGGGGGACAGGTCGATGTCGGCGGCGGCCAGGTTCTCGTCCAGTCGGTGCGGTTTGGTGGTGCCGGGGATCGGGACGATCCACGGCTGCTGCGCCAGGAGCCAGGCCAGGGCGATCTGGCCGGGGGTGGCGCCCCTGCGCTCGCCGATGCCGGTGAGCAGGTCGACCACGGCCCGGTTGTGTTCGAGGGCGTCCGGCGCGAACCTCGGGATGCTGCTGCGGATGTCGTTGCTCGGGTCGAAGCTGGTCGACGCGGTGATGGTGCCGGTGAGGAAGCCCCGGCCGAGCGGGCTGAACGGTACGAAGCCGATGCCCAGCTCCGCGCACGTGGCCAGCACGTCCTCCTCGGGGCGACGCCACCACAGCGAATATTCGCTCTGTACGGCGGCGACCGGCTGGACGGCGTGCGCGCGTCGGATCGTCCCGGCCGCCGCCTCGGAGAGGCCGAAGTGTTTCACCTTGCCGGCCTCGATCAGCTCCCCGACCGTGCCCGCGACGTCCTCGATCGGCACCTGCGGGTCGACCCGGTGCTGGTAGTAGAGGTCGATGGTGTCGACACCGAGGCGGCGCAACGAGCCCTCGACGACCTTCCGGATGTGGTCGGGGCGGCTGATCACCCGCCCGGTCGACTTGAGCTCGACCGGGTCGATGTCCCAGCCGAACTTGGTCGCGATCACCACCTGGTCCCGGTACGGCGCCAGCGCCTCACCGACAAGTTCCTCGTTGACGTACGGGCCGTAGACCTCGGCGGTGTCGAAGAAGGTCACGCCACGGTCGACGGCGGCGCGGACCAGGGAGATCATTTCCTGCCGGTCGGGCCGGTCGCTGTATCCGCTGCTCATGCCCATGCAGCCGAGACCGATGGCGGAGACCCGGGGGCCGTTGGTGCCGAGGGTGCGCTTGTCCATGGTTCAACACGTTAGTAGGCCGCGCGGATCGCCGGGAGTGTCCGGCAGGGCCTCCCGGCAGGGGCTCCGGCCTGGCATAGGACCTAGTTGATATCCGAAGGACATTCACGATTGACCGGCCGGACGGTTCCCCTGGGCGCGCGTACACGTTTTGATCGAGGGTAGCGCGATCGTCACTAAAAGGAGTGGAGTCATCGCCATGAGCCGCAACCAGGAGCCGATCAACGCGGGCGTGATCCGTGCGTCCGCCGACCTGACCTGGCAGCAGCACCAGCCCGGTGGCAACAGCTGGCAACCCGGCACCTGCCGGCAGTGCACCCGCGACGGTTGCCCCCAACTGACCTGGGCGACCCGCGTACGCGCCAGCGGTCTGGCGGCACAGCGCAACGTCGGGTGATCGGCCCGCCCCGCCGGTTCCCGTGATGCCGTCGGGAGGCGGTGCGGGAACGGGCGATCGGGGTCGGATCCGGTCGACGCATGCGGGCGGCGAGGTTCGGGTCGCAGGCGAGTAACTCGGTTGGGGCTTACATCTTCTTTGATGTTTTTACATCGAAGAAGATGTAAGAACTCGACGCGTTATGCCGGTTCGGCGGAGGAACGGGTGTGTGGTCCCCGGCCCGACGCAGGCCGCCGGTGGCGAACGTGCGGCAGGGGCCGGCGACCGGCAGTCCGAGCAGATCCCGGAGGGCGCCTCGCGCTGATCGTCGGCTGCCGTTGCGCACTGTCAACGGTGTGGTCGTGCGCCTCGGGCAGCCGACGATCAGCGACGCGGACCCACCCTATCCGTTGCCGCCGGGCCGGTTCGAAGCCAGCGGCTGGGCGGGCACACGGGTCGGCGGTCAGCGCCCCTGCGCCTGTGTCTCGGCGTCGGCGCGGGCTCCGGCGGCGCGGAGGGTGCTGATGGTGGCACTGAGGTGTTCCAGGTCGCGCTTCGGGAGCGCCGAGCCGAGCCGTACGTCGAGTTCGTTCTCGACCGTGGTGGTGGCCCTGGCGAGGAGGGACTCTCCGGCGGGGGTCAGCTCGATGATCGAGGAGCGCCGGTCCTCGGGGTGCGGCCGGCGTACGCACAGCCCGTTCGCCTCGATCCGGTCGACGCTCTTGCTGGCCGCCCCGACCGTGATCGACACCTCCCGGGCCAGGTCGTACACCCGGCACCCCCGCGTACGGGAGATCACCTGCATCAGGTCGTACCTGCCCAGCGGGAGATCGAACTCGGCGCGCAGCCGCTGGTCGACCGCGTTCCACAGCTCGGTCTCCAGGCGTACCAGGTCGGTGAAGAGCTGCTTGAGGTTCATCACACCGCACTTAGATTCCGTGGAATTAACTTCCGTGGCAACGTGTTGGGCCGGAGGCACCACCACGTCGAGTCTAGGTAGTGAGCCCCTCGGGGGTTCGGATGGAGATGGATCATGAGCAGGGAACAGCGGGTCGCGCTCGACCAGATGATCCGGCAGGCGCCGCCGAGCCACACCCTGGCCGAACAGCGGGCCGGGTACGACCGGATGATGCGGGCCCTGCCGCTGGCCGAGGGAGCCAGCGCCAAGGTGTCGACGCTCGGGGGCGTACCCGTGGTCGACATCGAGCGGACCGGAGCCGACGACGTCATCCTCTACCTGCACGGTGGCGCGTACACGCTGGGCAGCGCCGAGGCGTTCGCGGGGCTCTCGTCCGATCTCGGCCGCCGGGCGGGAGCGCGGGTGGTGAACGTCGACTACCGGTTGGCGCCGGAGCATCCGTACCCGGCGGCGCTCGAAGACGCGGTGGCCGCGTACCGGGGGCTGCTCGACAGCGGCGTACCGGCGAACCGGATCGCGATTGCCGGTGACTCCGCCGGCGGCGGCCTGGCCCTGGCAACCCTGGTGAAGTTGAAGAGTGAGGGGGTTTCGCTGCCGGTCGCGGCCTTCGTGATCTCCCCGTGGGCCGACCTGACGCTGAGCGGGGCGAGCATGAGCGGCAAGCGTGCGGTCGAGCCGATCCTCGGCGAGGAGGGCCTGCGGGAGCGGGTCGCCGGGTACGCCGGCACCCACAGTGTCAAGGACCCGCTGATCAGCCCCGTCTTCGCGGACCTGGCCGGGCTGCCGCCGCTGCTGATCCAGGTCGGATCGCACGAGATCCTGCTCGACGACGCGACCCGGCTCGCCACGGTGGCGGCGAGCGCCGATGTGGCGGTGACGCTCGAGGTGACGCCGGAGGTCCCGCACGTGTTCCACTCGTTCGCGGCCGTACTCGAAGAGGGGGACGCCGCCCTGAGCAGGGCGGGCGCCTTTTTGCGTACCCGGTTCTCCGCATAGCCGTCCGGGGTGGCGGCGGCGCGGGGACAACGTTGGCCCCGCGCCGCCGGGTCCCGCCTCAGCTCTGAGGCTCGATCCAGATGTTGCGGTAACGGACGTTGGCGCCAGCGTCGCCGTGGTCCTGGAGCTTGATCGGGCCGATCGCCGGGCTCTCGGCGGCACCGCCACCCGTCGACCCGTCGATCTCGACGTTGTTGTGCACCACGACGCCGTTCCAGACCACGGTCACCCGGGCGTTCTCGGTCTTGGTGGTCCCGTTCCACCGGGCCGCC
Organism: Micromonospora sp. NBC_01796; assembly: GCF_035917455.1. Taxonomy (NCBI): domain Bacteria; kingdom Bacillati; phylum Actinomycetota; class Actinomycetes; order Micromonosporales; family Micromonosporaceae; genus Micromonospora; species Micromonospora sp. NBC_01796. Next base: position 4,890,264 of record NZ_CP109078.1, read on the forward strand.
CGGAACGTGATCTCGTACGTCTGCCAGGTCTCCGGCGCCGTCGCCCGGTTACTGTCCGGGGCCCGCTTCTGGTAGAAACCGCCGCACTCGTTGTCGGCCGGCGTGGTGTCGCCGAACGAGTCCAGGACCTGCAACTCGTACCGGTCCTGGAGGTAGATGCCGCTGTTGCCGCGCGCCTGGCCGGTCACCTCCGGCGGCAGGTTCGGGATCCAGAACTCGGCGTGCAGCTTGAAGTCACCGAAGCTCTGCTTCGTCCGCAGATCCCCACCGAGCACCTCGGCCGAACCGTTCGACACCGGCCAGGTCGGCGCGGCCCCGTTGGTGTGCTCCCAGTTCGCCGACAGGTTCGTGCCGTCGAACAGGTTGATCCGGGTCGGCGGCGCTGCCGTCCCGTACGCCTCGAACTCGTAGATCCGGGCCGCGTTGTCGGTGGTGCTGGTCGGCGCGGTGATGTTCAGCCGGATGTAGCGGGCCTGGACCGCGGTGATGTTGTGGGTGGTGGTCGACGCGGTGTTGCCGGTGACCGTGGCCGCCGTCGACCAGGTGGTGCCGTTGGTGCTGGTCGCGATCGTGAAGTCACGGGTGTTCCAGGCGGTGTTCTCCCCGCCCGCACCCGCGTGCGCGACCACGAACCGGCTCACCGACTGGGCCTGGCCCAGGTCGACCTGGAGCCACTTCGAGGTGCCGAGGGAACACCACTTGTCCAGGCCGCCGCCGGTGACGCTGCCGTTGACCGCCTTTGCCGGGGCCTCGTTGGCGTTGCACGAGGAGTCGGCGGTCGCAGGCTTGCCCAGGGCCAGGTTCGTGGTCGGCGGCGGAGCCGAAGTGCCGTACGCCTCGAACTCGTAGATCCGCGCGGCGTTGCCGCCGGCCTGCTCACCGGCGGTGATGTTCACCCGGACGTACCTTGCCTGGACCGGGGTGATGGTGTGGGTGGTGGTCGAGGCGGTGTTGCCGGTCACCGTGGCGGCCGTGGTCCAGGTGGTGCCGTTGGTGCTGGTCGCGAGGGTGAAGTCGCGGGTGTTCCAGGACGCCTGCTCCCCACCGGCCCCGGCGTGCTGGAGCACCAGGCGGCTCACCGTCTGGGCCTGGCCCAGGTCGACCTGGAGCCACTTCGAGGTGCCGGTCGAGCACCACTTGTCCAGGGTGCCGCCGGTGACGCTGCCGTTGACGGCCTTCGCCGGGCCCTCGTCGGCCTTGCAGGAGGAGTCGGCGGTGGCGATCTTGCCCAGTGCCAGGTTCGGCTGGGCGGCGGTGCCGGGGATGTTGTTCAGGGTGTACCAGGCCTCGGTGCTCCACAGCGACTGGCCGGTGTTCGAGGTGAACGGGCGGGGTGAACGGACGTACACCACCCGGTCGGGCTGGAGGCCGTTGATCACCAGGTTGACCTTCTTCCCGTCGGCCGACAGGGTCGCCGAGGAGACGGTCAGGGTCTGCAGGTTCAGCTTCGGGCCGCCGTACGCGGCGGTCGGCTGGTAACGCCACTGCTGCACCTTGTACGAGGTGGCCAGCGCCGCCGCGGTCGCCGCCGACAGGGGCTGGGTGTACTCCATCTCGAAACCGGTCGGCGTCGCCCGCATCGCCAGGATGTCGAACGTGTTCGCCCCGTTCGGGGTCAGCTTCTGCAGGCCGTAGCTGAGCTTGCCCTCCTGGCCCCAGTTCCCGCCCGCACCCAGGCCACCGGCGTAGATCGCGCCGTCCGGCCCCTGGGTCAGCTCGGTCACCCCGGCCTCCAGGCCCTGGGTCAACCGGAACAGGGCGCCCTGGTACTCGCCGTTGACCTTCTCCAGGTACGCCCGCTGGATCCCGCCGTACGTCACGTCGCTGATCAGCATCTGACCGGCGAAGGTGCCGGTGTTCAGGTAGACCGGGGTGCTCGGTGAGTTCGCGATCTCGTTCTGCGGCATCCACAGCACCGGCTGGGTCACCGGGCGGGAGTCGAACGGGCCCGCCGGGTTCATGTAGTGGTTGAAGAACCGGTCCTGCTTGACGTGCAGCAGCTTCGACGACGGCAGCCAACCGCCCTGGTTGTCGGTGACGAAGATGCCTCCCTCCGGACCCCACCCGATCCCGTGCGGCGTACGCAGACCGCCCGCGACGTAACTGACCGCGCCGGTGGTCCGGTTCACCTTGATGGTGGTGCCCCGGTTGGGGGCCGGCTGCGGGTCGGTGGTGTTCCCGCCCAGGTTGATCGAGACGGAGAGGTTGAGGTAGAAGAACCCGTCCTGGTAGAGCAGGCCGAACCCGAACTCGTGGAAGTTGCCGCCGAACGGCCAGGTCGCGACCGTACGGTAGTTGTCGGTCACCCCGTCGCCGTTGGTGTCGTTGAGTTCGGTCAGCCGGTGTTTCTCCGACACGTAGATCTTGCCGTCCACGATCTTGATCCCCTGCGGTTCCCGGAGCCCGCTCGCCACCCGCTGCGTGGTCACCTGGCCGGGGCCGGTGTTGCCGGTGGTGTTGCCCAGGACCCAGACCTCGCCGAGCAGGTTGTCGGTGCCGCCCCAGGTGGTGATCGCGAGCCGGCCGTCGGGGAAGAAGTCCATCCCGGTGACCTGCGGCTGGAAGCCGGTCGGGCGCAGGTTCGTCAGGTTGTAGCTCGGGTGGACCGAGGTCAGCGGCAGCCCGTCACCGGGGGTGTCGGTGCTCGCCTCGCACTGCTTCTGACCGGGGGCGGTCACCCGTACGACACCGGAGTCGGTGCTGAGCACCGAGTTGGGCACCAGGACGTACGACGAGGCGCCCGGCGGCTGCCAGTGCAGGGTGATCTGCTGGTCCGCGCCGCGCTCGAAGTGGTCGATGCGCAGCGAGTGGTAGCCCGCGGTCAGGCTGATCGAGCCGTCGACCGGCGGGTTCGCGCCGTGCAGGCCGTCGTGGTCGATGACCACGGTGCTGTCGATGGTCAGCCGGGACCCGTCGTCACTGAACAGCCGGAAGTTGTACGTACCCGCCTGGGGGACGTTGATGTTGCCGATCACCTGGGTGACGAAGTTGTCGGCGATCCCGCCGAAGTCCGCGGTGGTGGTCCAGTTGATCGTCGGCATCAGCTTGTCGATGTTCGGGGTCTGCCCCGGCTTCAGTACGCAGATCTCCTCCAGCGGCACCTGCACGTCGAAGACCCGCAGGGTGACGCCGGGCTCCTGCGGCGGAGGGGCCAGCGCCGACAGTGGGCCTGTGGCGTGGACCGGCGCCGCGGCGCGGATCGGGCCCGCCGAGGCGGGCGAGGGCAGGGTGGCGGGTATTACCAGGGCGAGGGAGGCAACTGCGAGGGCATGGCGAAGCCATCGTCTGTCCATGGTGTCTCCTGGGCGCGGTGGGACGGGACGGTCCACATGCGACGCGCCGTCGACAACTGGCCCGGAGACACCGACTCGGAGGCCAGCCACGCCGACGATGTAACTTCGCCGATACGTCGCGCTGAGGTTGGCGTCACACTAATCGACAAACGTCGAATTTTCTATGCCTTTCGCGGCGACCGCCACAACTTCCGATCGACGGATACAAAAGTCCCGGCGGATGGCGGCCGTACCCGCCGGCCGGGGCGCGGTGGTGTTCAATGTAGACGCGCGCGAACCGTGGGAGGTATCACCGATGTCCGAGGTCGCCGTCGCGATCGAACCGCAGACACCCGTCGCGGCCGAACGGCTCGACGCACTCGCCGGAGGGCTCGCCGACGACCTCCGTACCATCCGTGGGCTCCGGATCGGGCACGCGGGATCCACCGCGATCGGCCCCGGCAAGTCGCCCCAGGCGTGGGAACTCGGCATGCTCGTGGTCAGCGGTGTCTTCTCCGCCGCCACCATGGGGGCGGTCGCCCAGATCGTGGTCGCGTACGTCAACCGGGCCAACGCGCGGTCGATCAGGCTGCGCAGCGGCGAGAACGAGGTCGAGATCACCGGCTCGACCCGGCTCGACGACCCGGCCCTGGTCGCCCAGCTCGAGAAGATCTTCGGCACCGGGTCTGCTCCGCTGAGCACCGCGCCCGCTCCGCCGGGCGGCGGGGACGGGCCACGGGCGGTCGAGGGCGAACAACGCGCCGACACCGATCGCTGAGTCACGATGGGACGCCGCCTCGCCCTGCTGATCGCCAACGACCGGTACATCGACGAGTCGCTGTCGGACCTGTACGCGCCGCGCGACGAGGCCCGCGATCTGTCCAGCCTGCTGTCGGACGCCGACGTCGGCGCGTTCGACCACACCGTACTGCTGGAGAACGAGTCCAAGAGCGCGGTCGAGCGGGCGATCGAGTCGATGCTGCGTACCGCCGGGCCCGAGGACCTGTTCCTGCTCTACTTCTCCGGTCACGGGATCCGCAGCAACAAACGCGGCCGGCTCTACCTGGCGGTGGCCAACACCGAACTCGACGCCCTGTCGTCCACCGCCATCTCCGCCTCCTTCGTCCGCGAACTCCTCGACGAGTCCGACGCCGCCAGCTCGGTCATCCTGCTCGACTGCTGCTACAGCGGCGCCTTCGACGGCCAGGGCCTCAAGTCCACCGACGACCTCCCGATCGACGGTGAACTGAGCGCCGGCTACGGGCGTTACGTCATCACCGCCACCAACTCCGTCGAGCGGGCCGACGACGGCCGCCCGGCCACCGAGATCACCCCACGGCTGCGGTCCGCGTTCACCGAGACGATCATCCAGGGGCTGGGAACCGGCGCCGCCGACATCACCGGGATCGGCCGGATCACCCCCGAAGACCTCTGGCGGTACGTGCGGATGGAGCTGCCCCGGCGGGCGCCCAACCAGTCACCGTGCCAGTTCGGCCGGGCCAGCGACGAGGTCCACATCGCCCTGTCCCGGGACGGGCACCACCGCCAGCGCCGTCACCGCGACCAGCGGGAGATCCGCCTCGGTGACCTGCTCGGTCCGCTCGAACCCAGCGACGACGTACGCCTCTGCGCCACCGAATGGCGCCGGCGCGGGCTGCTCAAGGTGCCGATCGGGCAGGCGCAGCGGATCGACCAACCGGCCGGCGAACCAGTCTGGCTCGACCTCGCCGCCACCGAGGGGCACCTGCTGCTCGTCGGGCGCGCCGGCACCGGCAAGACCACCCTGCTGCGCACCATCATCGGCGGGCTCGCCCTCACCCACACCGACCACGAGGTGGCGTTCTACTGCCTCGAATCCGGCGGCAACTGGCTCGGCCCGATGCGCCGGCTGCCACACGTACGGGCGGTGGTCGGTGACGACGAGGTGGGCGAGGTCGGCAAACTGCTCGACCACCTCGAACAGGACGTGCTGCGGCGCAAGCAACTGTTCCGCGAACACGAGCTGGAATCACCGACCAGCCTGCGCGCCAAGCGGGCCATGCTGGACTCCGGACCGTACCCGGACGTTTTTCTCGTGGTCGACCGCTGGCAGGACTTCGCCACGCTGATCCACGACTTCGCCCCGAGGGTCATCGACCTCGCCAACAAGGGCCTCGGGTACGGCATGCACGTCGTCGTACTCGACCGGAGCTGGCGGACCATCCCCGAGGAACTGCGCGAACTGCCCCAGTCGCGGATCGAGACCCGGCTGACCCAACCGCACGAGTCGCTGGTCAACCCGGACCACGCCGGCCGGCTGCCGAACCTCCCCGGCTGGGCAATCCACGGCCGGCAGACCTTCCGCATCGCCCTGCCCGACCTGACCCCGAGCGAGGTCGACGTCGACACCGAACCGGTGGACGGCGCACCCGACGGCGCGGTCCTGCTGGTCTCGACGATCGCCGAGGCGTGGCAGCCACCGGGGCCGTCCGGCGACCGAACGCCGGGAGGGACCATCGACGGACTACCCCCGTGGGGAGAGAACGGCGGCGTACCACGCGGGGTGGTGGTGCCGCAGACCGATCCGGGTGACCCGACGAGCGCGGTGGAAACGGCGGAGACGCCGGGAACGGTCGCGCCACCCAGCGAGGTCCTGACCGTGCTCGGCGTGCCGAACTACGCCGCGCTGCTGGAGTTCACCGGCGCCGGGACCCCGAGCGGCGCCGACTACCTGCGGGTGCCGATCGGGCTCGACGAGCACGGGGGGCCCGTACAGCTCGACATCAAGGAGGCCGCGCAGGGCGGTGACGGGCCGCACGGCCTGCTCGTCGGCGCGACCGGGTCCGGCAAGAGCGAACTGCTCCGTACGCTGGTCACGGCGTTGGCGATGCGGCACACGCCGGACCAGCTGAACTTCCTCCTGATCGACTACAAGGGCGGGAACACCTTCAGACCACTGGGCCAGCTCCCGCACACCGCCGCGGTCATCGCCAACCTCGCCGACGACCTGTCGCTGGTCGAGCGGGCGGCCGAGGCGTTGCAGAGCGAGCTTCGGCGCCGGCAGGAGGTGCTGCGCGAAGCCGGCAACGTGGGCGGCCGGTGGGAGTACGAACGGGCCCGGCAGACCAACCCGAAGCTGCCTCCGATGCCCACCCTGCTGGTGATCTGCGAGGAGTTCGCCGAACTGCTCGCCGCCAGGCCGGACTTCGTCGACGTGTTCATCCTGATCGGACGGATCGGACGCAGCCTCGGCGTACATCTGCTCCTGGCCAGCCAGCGGATCGAGGAGGGCCGGCTGCGGGGCCTGGAAAGCCACCTGTCGTACCGGATCGGGTTGCGCACCTTCTCCGCCTCGGAGTCCCGGGCGGTCCTCGGGGTGGCCGACGCGTACGAACTGCCCACCGCCCCCGGTCACGGCTACCTCAGGGTCGGCCAGGACCTGACCCGCTTCCACGCCGGGTACGTCTCCGGCCCGTACCTCGCCCACGTATCGCCGCCGCTGGCCGGTGACCGCGAACTGGGCGACAGCACCGTCCTCGACGTGGTGATCTCGCGGCTGCGCGGCTCCGGAACACCCGCCCGCCCGATCTGGCTGCCGCCGCTCGACGAACCGCCCGGCCTCGACAGGCTGATGAACCTGGTCGAAGACCCGGAACTCGGCCTGCGCGCGGCCGAACGTCACCTGCTGACCGTGCCGGTGGGCATCGTCGACCTGCCCTTGGAGCAGCGCCAGGACCGGCTCCTGCTCGACTTCGCCGCCCCGACCAGCAACCTCGCCGTCGTCGGTGCGCCCCGCAGTGGCAAGAGCACCCTGGTCGCCTCGGTCATCGCCGCGCTCGCGCTCACCCACACCCCACGCGAGGTGCAGTTCTACTGCCTCGACTTCGGTGGCGGGTCGCTGGCGAACCTGGCGAGCCTGCCGCACCTGTCCGGGCTCGCCACCCGCCGCGAACCCGATGCCGTACGCCGTACCGTCGCCGAGGTCGAGAACATCGTCGACGAGCGCGAGGCGCTGTTCGGCCGGCTGGGCATCGACTCGATCGGTGCGTACCGGGACCGGCGGGCGTCCGGTGAGTTTCCCGAGGACCCGTTCGGGGACCTGTTCCTGGTGGCGGACGGTTGGAGCGCCCTGCGCCAGGACTACGAGGAGCTTGAGGAGGCGATCTTCACCCTCGCCGCCCGGGGACCGGGAGTCGGGGTGCACGTCATCCTCACCGCCGTCCGGTGGACGGAGATCCGACCGGCCCTGCGCGACCTGCTCGGCATCCGGCTGGAGCTGCGGCTCTCCGACCCGACCGAGTCGGAGGTCGATCGCCGGGTGGCGCGCAACGTGCCGGGTCACCGGCCCGGCCGGGGTCTGACCGCCGACAAGCGGCACTTCGTCGCCGCCGCACCCCGGATCGGCGAGGGCGGACCGACGCACCGGGAACAGGCCGAGGCGACCACCGCCCTGGCCCGCCGGATCCGCGAGTGCTGGCCCGGACAACCCGCGCCGAGCGTACGGCTGCTTCCCCGTACGCTCACCGCCGACGACCTGGCCAGGGTGGTCGACCCGGACCGGCCGGGGCTGCCGATCGGGGTGAACGAGGCCGCCCTCGCCCCGGTGTACCTCGAACCCTCGATCGACCCGCACCTGCTGGTCTTCGGCGACGCCGAGTGCGGCAAGTCGAACCTGCTGCGGCACATCGCCCGGACCATCGTGGCCCGGCACACCCCGGCCGAGGCGCGGATCGTCATCGCCGACTACCGGCGCAGCCTGCTCCGGGCGATCGAGGGTGAACACCTCATCGGCTACGCCGCGTCCCACCAGGCATTCAGCGAGATACTGGGCCAGGTCCGCTCGGTGATGCAGGAGCGGCTCCCGGGAGCCGACATCACCCCGGCCCAGCTCCGGGACCGGACCTGGTGGCGGGGACCGGAGCTGTACCTGCTGGTGGACGACTACGACCTGGTCGCGACCGGTGGCGGCAACCCGCTGGCGGCCCTGATCGACCTGCTGCCGCAGGCCCGCGACCTCGGCCTGCACCTGATCCTGGCCCGCCGGGTCGCCGGGGTGGCACGGGCCCAGTACGAGCCGGTCCTGCAACGCCTGCGCGAACTGGACACTCCGGGGCTGCTGATGTCCGGCAACCGCGAGGAGGGTGCGGTGCTCGGCTCGATCCGCCCCACCCCGCTGCCACCGGGCCGGGGCACGCTGGTCCGGCGCCGGGACGGCGTACAGGTCGTGCAGACCGCACTCGCCGAACCCTGAGCCCCGCGTACCCCGGCCGCTCCGCGCCCGCCCGTCCGGCCCCGGTCAGTCCACGTCGGTGCAGACGTCGTGGGTGGTGCCGTGCGCCATCGTGATGGTCTTGTCGAACGTCGGGGTGAACTCGACCATGAACACTCCGTCGACTATCCACAGGCCACGCGGCAGGGAGCCGGCGTTCTCCCGGAAGCCGAGCAGGACCGGCCCGGTGACGTACCAGGTCATCGAGCCGTCGGTGGCGTACTCGACCAGCGAGGTGCCGCTCGCGTCCGCCGTGCTGGTGGCACCGGTCTCGAGGTTCGTGATCTCGTTGATCAACGCACCCGTGTACAGCTCCCGCTTGGGCGAGCCGTCCGGATACACCGCCAGGACCAGCTTGCGGACCTCGTCCACCACCGGCTGCACCCGTACGGCGAAATCACAGCGCGCCCCCGCGGGCATCTCGAACGCCTCCTGCGGTGCCGGCACCCAGCCGCCGGGCCACCCGCCTCCGGTGCCGGCCGGTGCGGCGGACGCCGTGGCGGGCACGGTCGCCACCAGCAGCGCCGCCGCGATCGCTCCGATGCTCAGTCTCCAACGCATGATCACTCCAGGTCTGTCCGAAAGCATGACCGGATCAGCATTTCCCGCCCCGATCACCACGTCCTGACCGTCCGGTGACGCCGGAACACCCCTACCGGCCGACCGGGGCACCGGGACTCACCATCGGCTGACCGGGGCGGCAACCGTCCCCGGCGGCCAGGCTGTCAGTGTGGGTATGGAATTCCGACTGCTCGGCCCGTTCGAAGCCCGCCACGACGGTCACCCCGTCGACATCGGCAGCCGTCGCCAGGAGCGGTGCATCCTCGCCGTCCTCCTGCTCGACACGGGCCGCGTGGTCAGCACCGACCGGCTCATCGACCTGCTGTGGAACGGGCGCCCGCCGGTGTCGTTCCGCAGCGCTGTGCACACGTACATCGGTCGGCTCCGGGCGGCACTGACCCCGTACCGGGTACGGATCATCACGCGCGGGGACGGCTACCTGGTGGAGGCGGAGGGGCACCGGGTCGACGTGGCGGAGTTCACCCGGCTCACCTCCCTGGCCGGCACGACCACCGACCTGGGTGAACGTGTACGGCTGCTCGACCGGGCGTTGTCGCTCTGGCGTGGACCGCTGCTCGCCGACACCGCCGACGACGAACTCCGGGAACGGCTGGACGGCCCGATCGAGGAACTCCGGCTGACCGGCATCGAGTCGCGGGCGCAGGCCCAGCTCGCCCTGGGACAGCACACCCTCGTGGTCGGCGACCTGACCCCGCTGGTCGACCGGTTCCCGACCCGGGAACAGCTCGTCGCGACCCTGATGACCGCCCTGTACCGGGCCTCCCGCCAGGCCGACGCGCTGCTGCTCTACCGGACGACCCGGCAACGACTGGTGGACGACCTCGGAGTCGAACCGGGGCCGAAGCTGCGGGAGGTGCACCAACGGATCCTGCTCGACGACCGCCGACTCGACCGACCCGGTCGGCCCGCGTACGAGGTGCGGGTGCGCGACGAAGCCCTGCCGTGGAACGTGGGCGGGCATCCGGCGTTGGAGTTCTGCAACACGTTCGCCGGTTGGGGACAGGAGCCGCCGCTGCCCGGTTCGGAATGGCTGCGCGCGTACCGGACCGTGGCGGTCTGGGCCGGGTACGTCGGACTTCTCGACGACGTCGAGGTGAGCCGGCTGGTCGAACTCGCCCGACGGGACCCCGGTACGGCAGCCACCGTGCTCGACGAGGTTCGCGCACTGCGTACCCGGTTGTATGCCTGCCTGACCGACCCCGACGACCGGCGGGCGTTCGACGCGGTGGCCCGGTCCGCGGAGGCCGCCGCGAAAACGCTGGTCTTCGGGCGCGACGTGGACGGCGTCGGGCGGTGGCGCCCGGCCGCCGCCGCGGGCCTGCGATCACCCCTGTACGCGGTCGCGTGGAGCGCCGCCGAACTGCTGGCCGATCCGCGCCGGCTCACCATCCGGATGTGCCCCGACCCGCGCTGCGGCTGGCTGTTCCTCGACGAGACCGGGCTGCGCCGGTGGTGCAGCCTCGCGGCCTGCGGCCCGTCGGTGCCGACCGTCCCCTGCCGTCCCGCCCGGCAGAGCAACGGCGACCGGTCGGGTTTCGGGACCTCCGCGAAGTGGGCACCTGGTTGGTGACAACGACCACGACGGCCGGGAGGTCCTGGTGACCACGTACGGGTTCCACGCATCGCACGAGCAGCTTCCGCCGAGCGAGTTGCTGCGTCAGGTCCAGGCAGCGCAGCAGGCGGGGTTCAGCCGGGCGATGTGCTCGGACCACTTCGCCCCGTTCGGCCCCGAGCAGGGCGAGTCCGGGTTCGCGTGGTCCTGGCTGGGCGCCGCACTGGCCAGCACCGACCTGCCGTTCGGTGTGGTCAACGCACCGGGCCAGCGGTACCACCCGGCGATCATCGCCCAGGCCGCAGCCACCCTGGCCGAGATGTTCCCGGACCGGTTCTGGATGGCGGTCGGCAGCGGGGAACTGGTCAACGAGCACATCACCGGCGAACGGTGGCCGGCCAAGGACGAGCGCAACGCCCGCCTGCTCGAATCGGTGCAGATCATGCGGGCCCTGTTCGCGGGCGAGACGGTCAGCCACCGGGGCCTGGTCACCGTCGACCGGGCGAGACTCTGGACGCTGCCGGCGTCACCCCCGGCGATCTTCGGTGCGGCGGTCACCCCGGAGACCGCCCGGTGGGTCGGCTCCTGGGCCGACGGACTGATCACCGTGAACCGGCCGGTGGAACAGCTCCGACCGGTGATCGAGGCATACCGCGAGGGCGGTGGCGCGGGCAAGCCGGTCAAGTTGCAGGTGCACCTGTGCTGGGACCGGGACGAGGAGAAGGCACTGCGGATCGCGCACGAGCAGTGGCGTACCGGGATCCTCGGCAGTGACGTGGCCTGGGATCTGGCCATGCCGGCCGAGTTCGCCCGCGCCACCGCGTACGTCCGCCCCGACGACATGCGCGAACACGTCCTGATCTCGAACGACCCCGCCCGCCACACCCACTGGCTGAACGAGTACGCCGACCTCGGCTTCGACGAGATCTACCTGCACCACGTAGGCCTCGACCAACGCGACTTCCTCGAGACCTTCGCCACCCACGTCCTTCCCGACCTCACCTGACCACCCCCTCCACCCCCAAGATCCGCCCTCTTGTAGAGAACGAGGCGCAATCCGGCGAACGATTGCCACTCTTTCTCTACAAGAGGGGCCTGCTCTACGGGGTGGGGTGTTCGCGGTCGGCGGTGCGGCCGAGGGCGACCATTCGGAGGGTGTGCTCGCGTCGTCTCAGTAGGAGCAGCGCGATCAGGAGCGTCAGTAGGGGGACGGTGGCGAGCGCCAACCACTGGGCCGGCACGAGGTAGATCGGGTGACCCATGTTCATGTTGGACACCGCCCACCCGTCGAGGGTCTGCTCGACCAGCACGACCAGTGCGACGACCGGTGCGAGCAGGACCGCGATCCGCCGGCGTACCGGTCCGTCCATGGTGGCCACCGTGACGAGCAGGGCGAGTACGGCCGCCGCGAGGAACGCCAGGTAGAACATGACCTGGGCGTCGGAACCGGAGGCCAGTTCGAGATTGGGACGCGGCACCTTGTTGTCGTGCAGGTGGAACACGTAGAACGTCGCGCCGTTCGCGCCGATGTTGTCGCTGGCGAGCCGGTTGATCAGGAAGACCGCGTCGATCGTCGCCAGGGCCAGCACGATCGTCAGGAGTCGACGGATGCCGAGCACTACGAGCGCGCGGCGACGCGGTGCCCGTACTGTGACCGCGACGGCGGCGACCAGTGCCAGCGGGATTTGCCACAGGGCGCTCACGGCTGGTACGGGATCGGTGTCGTACTGCGACGGGACCAGGGCGACCTCGGTGAGCAGTGCCGCCCAGACGAGCACGATCGCCGGCCGGCGCAGTCCAACCAGCAGGGCGAGGCTGACCGCCGCCCAGGTGCCGACCGGTAACCAGTCGATCGCATCGACTCCGTCGCCACCGTACGGGTAGTAGCGCTGTCCCAGCGTCGGTGCGAGGTTCGATATCAGGGCGTGGCCGTTCATGGTGAGCAGGGTGAGTGCGGCCAGCAGGCCGGTCACCGCCGCCGCGTCGGGCCAGGCCCGGTCGGTCAGCCCGTGGGCGGTCCAGCCCAGCCGGGCCCGCAACCCGGCGACGACCAGGTTGGCGGTGTCGCCGATGCCGGGGTGCCGCTGGCCGGGTCGGGCGTCGTCGAGCAGTACGCCGAGCATCTCGTCCTCGTAGCGGCGGCGGTGCTCCCAGGGGTAGACGGCGAGCAGCCGCCGGTAGCGGGTCTCCAGATCCCGGCCGGTCATCCGACGCCTCCCTCGGCGAGCAGGTCACGGCGGCGCAGCCGGCTGCCGGCCGTGTTCGCGTTGTGCCGCAGGCGGGCGGCCTCCTCGGCGAGCCGTCGCGCGCCCAGGGCGGTGAGGCGGTAGTAGCGGCGCAGCCGGGACTGCACCACCTCCTCGCGGTCGACCTCGATCAGGCCCTCGGTCCGGAGCCGGTCGAGTACGGCGTAGAGGGTGCCGGCGCGCAGCTTGACCCGGCCGTCGGAGATCTCCAGGACGTCCCCGATCACGCCGTATCCGTGCTGGGGTGTCTCGGCCAGCGCGGTGAGAATCAGGAACGTCGGTTCCGTGAGTGGTGGACTACTCATGTCGGCAGCATATACCGAGCGACGGTATATGCAGGGCCCCGAGGCGGCCGACGGTTGATCGCCGGTCCGACGTCAGGGCAGCGCGAAGAGTGAAGTAACTTCAAATTTGCCTTAACTGCGGCTTTTTCGTGTTGATGCACCGAGCGGCGGTCTTTAGGTTTTCCCTGCGACGGCTACCGCGTTTGTCGCGGTTGACCCGCATCTGCCGTCGCGGTTGACCCGCAACTGCCGTCGCGGTTGACCCGCAACTGCTGTCGCGGTTGACCCGCATCCGCCAGCGGGCGACGCCGAATGATTCAAGGGAGTTCCATGGGCATCTCACGACGGTCGGTCCTCGCCTCCGCGCTGGTGGGAGCCGGCCTCGGAGGTTCGGCGTACCTGGCCGGACCGGCGTCGGCGGCCAGCGGACCGGGCGATGTCGTCGGAAAGATCACCGTCGGCTACCAGGGCTGGTTCGCGTGCGCCGGCGACGGGGCGCCGATCAACGGCTGGTGGCACTGGAGCGAGAACTGGTCCCAGTCCCCGTCACCGAGCAACAACGTGATCAAGGGCTGGCCGGACATGCGCGAGTACACGAACGTGTACCGGACCGCGTACCCGAACTTCGGCAACGGGCAGCCGGCGACCCTGTTCTCCTCGTACGACCAGCAGACCGTCGACACCCACTTCACGTGGATGCAGCAGTACGGCTGCGACACCGCGGCCCTGCAACGCTTCAACCCGAACAGCTCCGAGGGGCCGACCCGCGACGCCATGGCGGCCAGGGTCCGCAGCGCGGCGGAACGCACCGGGCGCAAGTTCTACATCATGTACGACGTCACGAACTGGACGAACATGCAGTCGGAGATCAAGGCCGACTGGACCGGCAAGATGTCCGTCCACACCGGATCGTCGGCGTACGCCCGGCAGAACGGCAAGCCCGTCGTCTGCGTCTGGGGCTTCGGCTTCAACGACCCCGGCCGCCCGTTCGGCGCGGCGGCCTGCCTCGACGTGGTCAACTGGTTCAAGGCCCAGGGCTGCTACGTCATCGGGGGTGTGCCGACGCACTGGCGGTCCGGTAACGAGGACTCCCGGCCCGGCTTCGGTGACGTCTACCGCGCCTTCCACATGCTCTCCCCGTGGATGGTCGGGCGGATCGGCAACACCGCCGACTCGGACCGGTTCTACGCCAACGTCAACCAGGCCGACCAGGCCGACTGTGACGCGAACGGGATCGACTACCAGCCGTGCGTACTTCCCGGCGACCTGACCGAGGGCCAGCGGGCGCACGGCGACTTCATGTGGCGGCAGTTCTACAACATGGTCCGGCTCGGCGCCCAGGGCATCTACATCTCCATGTTCGACGAGTACGGCGAGGGCAACCACATCGCCAAGAACGCCGAGAACGCCTCGATGGTGCCGGTCGGGATCACCATGCCCTCGCTCGACGAGGACGGGACCGTGTGCTCCTCCGACTACTACCTGCGGCTCACCGCCGACGGGGGCCGGATGCTCAAGAAGCAGTTGGCGCTGACCGCCACCCGTCCGACCCCGCCGGTGGTCGGTGGCCCGGTCGTCGGGACCGGGATCAGCCTGCGCTCGCGGGCCAACAACCTCTTCGTCTCGGCCGGCACCGGTGGCGACTCCGCCCTGATCGCGAACGCGTCCGGTGCGGGTGCCGCCGAACAGTTCGACCGGGTGGACCTCGGCGACGGCGGGATCGCCCTGCGGTGTCGGGCCAACGGGAAACTGGTCACCGCCGAGGACGCGGGTGACGGCCCGCTGGTCGCGAACCGTACGGCGGCCGGACCGTGGGAGTCGTTCACCCTGGTGCAGAACCCGAACGGCACGGTCAGCCTGCTCGCCCGGATCAACAGCAGCTACGTCTGCGCCGAGGGTGGTGGATCGAGCGCGCTGGTCGCCAACCGGACCGCGATCGGCCCCTGGGAACAGTTCGACCTGATCACCGCCTGACCCGCAAGTCGGACACCCACCCTCCGGGCAGGCATGGAGAGCGGCTGAGCGGGTACGCCGCACTCCAGCACCGGAGGGTGGGTGGAGATGTCGAGGGGTGACGAACCGACCATCGGCGTGATCGGGTCGTACGGTGGCCGCAACCTCGGCGACGAGGCGATCCTCACCGGCATCCTCGGGGACGTGCGCGCCGCCCGCCCGGAGGCGCGGATCATCGTCTTCTCCCGCAACCCCGAGCACACCGCGCACGCGCATCCGGGGGTCGAACCGGCGGCCTGGGACGGGATCCGGCGGGCCGACTCGGCGGCCACGGTCGCCCGGCTCGACCTGCTGATCCTCGGCGGCGGCGGGATCCTCTACGACAGCGAGGCCCGGCGTTACCTGCGGCTGGTCCTGGCCGCACAGGAGCGGGGCCTGCCGGTGTTCACGTACGCGGTGGGTGCGGGTCCGTTGACCGACTCGATCGACTGCTCGATGGTGCAGCAGAGCCTCGACGGAGCCGTCGGGGTGACCGTACGCGACGACGAGTCGCAGTTGGTGCTCGAGGGGATCGGGGTGAACACCCCGATCACGGTCACCGCGGACCCCGCCTTCCTGCTCGAACCGGAGGAGTTCCCGGTGGAGTGGCTGCGCCGGGAGGGCGTACGTCCAGGACGGCGGCTGGTCGGGATGAGCGTACGGGAGCCGGGGCGGGCCGCCTCCCGCCTCGACGTCGACGGTTACCACCGGCTCCTGGCCCAGATCGGCGACTTCCTGGTCCGGCGGCTGGAGGCGAACGTCCTGTTCGTCCCGATGGAGCGCGACGACATCAAGCACTCGCACGGGGTCCTGTCCCACATGACCGCACCGGACCGGGGTCGGATCCTGCACGGCGACTACTCGCCCCGGCAGCTACTGGGGCTGATGTCGCATTTCGACATGGCAGTCGGGATGCGACTGCACTTCCTGATTTTCGCCGCCATGTCCGGCGTACCGTTCCTGCCGTTGCCGTACGCGGGAAAGGTCTTCGACTTTGCCCAGCGGATCGGGGTGCCGGCGCTCAGCGGGCTGGCCCGGGAGGTCGAGGGGCCGCTGCTGGCCGAGGTCGACCAGCTCTGGGACGAGCGGGAGGAACGCGCTGCCGACACCGCCCGCCGGGTCGACGAGGTACGCGAACAGGCCCGGCTCACCAGCCAGCTCGTGACCCCGCTGCTGAAGGGCCTCTGATCGCGGCGGTTCCGACGTTCAGGACGCCGGGCCGCGCCAGCGGTAGACCCAGGGCGGGCCGTCGTCCAGGACCGACTCCAGCTCGTACATCTCGGCCTTGGCCAGGCCGCCCTCGCCGAGGTGCGGGTGGACCAGCGGCGGGCGACCGTGCGCGTCCAACTCGACGGTGACCACGCCACCGTCGGCCACCCCGCCCTCCAGCGGTACCTGTGCCGTCGCTCCCATGCCACCATCTAACCCGCCGGCCGGGACCGCCCGCAGCGGATCGCCCCGGTCCCGCAGGCCCGCACCGATCGGGGCGGCTCGGGCTCAGCCGGTCAGGTCGCGGATCCAGCGCACCTCGGTCGCGCACTCCTGGTAGCCGAACCACTTGTTGATCGCGAGCATCGGTTCGTTGCCGCTGTCGTTGTTGGTGAACGCCTCGGTGTAGCCGGCCGCGCCGGCCCGGTGCAGCGAGGCGGACTTCGCCAGCTTCGCCAACCCCCGCCGCCGGTAGGCGCGGCGGGTGCCGGCCATCCCGGACATGTAGCGGGTGTCGCCGTCGGTGATCGCGAGGCTGAACGCGGCCACCTCGCCGTCCACGGTCACCACCGAGGTGAGTTCCCGGTCGTGCTCCGGGTGCAACCAGTACTGGCTCAACCACACGTCGTAGCTGATCGGCTCGATGTTCACGTCGTCCGGCTCGTCCATGGCCGCCTCGTTGTCGGCCACCCAGATGCCCCGCAGGTCGTCGCCGAAGCTGGCCCCGGTGCGTACCTCGACGCCGGGCGGGCAGGACGGCATCGGGGGCAGCGAACCGTCGTCGAGCGCCAGCCGCTGGAAGTGCGCCGAACGGCCACGCCGGTACCCGTTGCGCTCGGCGAATCCGATCGACCGGTCGTCGTCCAGGGACCAGCAGAAGTTGGTCCGGGCGTCGAGCCCGGTCACGTACGCCTCACCGGCCGCCAGCAGCGCGCGGCCGGCACCCCGGCCGCGCCGGTCCGGGTGGACGTAGATGTTCAGGTACGCCTGACCGGGCTCGCTGCTGTCGTAGTAGATCCCGGTCCGCGCACAGCCCAGGAGCTGCCCGTCCGCCTCGGCCAGCAGCAGCCGGTGGTGCTGGGCTTCGGGCGCGGTCTCCACCTGCCAGCGCAACGCCCGTGGCGTCACCACGAGGTACGGCAACACGGCGCGCAACACCGACGCGGCGGCCTCGGTATCGGCCTCGGCGGTCGGGCTGTCGAGCCGGAACTCGCGGATCGTCACACTCATGTGCCCGTACGGTACGGACGAACCGGGCCGAACGCCCGTCAATTTCCGGCGACGACCGGCGTACGCCAGACCACGTTGTCGAGCCACTCCTCGATCGCGGTGACGACCCGACCGAGCACCTCCGCCGACCCGGCCAGCGGTCCGGGGACGTACATCCCGTGGTCGGCGTCGGGCACCTCCAGCACGTACGGCGAGAGCTGGCGGGCGAGTGCACCGTCCCACGCCGGGTCGGCGGTCCCCCCGATCAGCAGGGTCGGCGCGGTGGCCCGGCGCAGTTGCGCGGCGACCGGCTCGACGGTGAGCAGCGGGGTGAGCCAGACCGCCGGCAGTCCCCGGTCGGCGGCGAGTGGTGCGGCGTGCGTCCCGAGCGACTTGCCGATCAGCAGCGGCGGGTCACCGGGCGTCCCGGCGGTCAGCTCGTCCAGGACCGGCGTCACGTGCGCGGCGACCCAGTCGAAGAGTTCCTCCGGCGGGACCTCCCTCGGGTTCCCGGTCCAGGAGATCGGATGCGGCCGGGCGCCGCGGGCCTCGGCCGCGTCCGCGGCGTACATCAACAGGGGCGCCTGCGGGCCGTACCCGCCGCCCGGGACGATGACGGCGTTGCGCTGGTTCGTCGACTCGGTCACCCGGCCGAGGCTAGCCGGGCGGCCCGTCCGGCGGGGGGCGGAACCGACCGGCGGGGCGTGCTGGACGGTCACGGCGGAGAGGCCGGTTACACCGGACCGTCCGTCCGTCGGGGTGGGTCCGCCGGATGACTAGCCTGGGATGTTAGGAAGGGACCCTTCCTGCTTCGAGAACGACGAGAAGGGCCCTTCCTTGCGGGTGATCCACGGGCTTTGGCTGCGCGGTGGGCGGCTGGCGCTCTGGGGCGAGGACTCGACCCTGGTCGCGCCGGTGGTCCGGCGATCGGGTCGGGCACCGAGGGAGCGGGCGCATCCGTACGCCGCCGGTCACGCCGTCCTGGCCGAGGTGCTCGACGAGGTCGCCGCGAAGGCCGCGACCAGCACCGCGCTGCTCACCCTGCCGACCCGCGCCGGCCTCCCGGTCGACTCACCGGAACTGATCCGGGCCGACCAGGCCGAGCCGGGTCGGGCGACCCTCACCCTGGCCGGGTGGCGGGTCCCGACCCTGGAGTACGACGCCGACCACGCCCTGCCGGTGCTCCTGGCCCTCGCCGACGATCCGACCGTGGTCCGGGGCGGCACCCTGCGGCTGATCGAGGAACTGGCCGGTTTCGCCGCCGACCTGGTCGGGCGGGGGCGGACCCTGCCCGGCGTACGCACCGGCACCGACGGCACCGGCCCGGCCACCGCCGTCTGGCGTCCGCTGCTCACCGGTGCCGACGCGGCCCGGGTACGGGCACTGGCCATGGCGCTGCCCCCGGCGGCACGGGCGGCCGAACCGGACCTCTCCGTCGCCGTACTCGTCGCCGACGCCCTGGACACGCTCACCGACGCCGCCGCCCGTACGGCCCTGGAGGGCGTACGCCTGATCGACTCGCGGGCCACCGGGGTGTCGGTGGGCGTACGGGCCTGGTTGCGGGCGCTCACCGGGCGGCAGCGCCGGTTCGACATCGCACCGGACGCGCTCGGCACCCTGGTCACGGAACTCGACACCTGGCAGCGTGACGCCGCCGGCAGCCAGGTACGGGCCTGCTTCCGGCTGGTCGAGCCACCGGCACCGGACCCGGAGGAGATCGGGGCCGAGGCGGTGGACGGCGTCGGGATCGAGGTTGACACCGACGGCGGCTGGCGGGTCGAGTTCGCGCTCCAGTCGGCCGACGAACCGAGCCTGGTCGTCGGGGCCGACCGGATCTGGCAGTCCCGGGGCGGGCTGCGGGCGCTGGCCCGGCACCTCGACGCGCCACAGGAGACGCTCCTGGCGGAGCTGGGCCGGGCCAGCCGGCTCTGGCCGGAGCTGACCGACGCGCTGCGTACGGCCGCACCGGACGGGTTGGCGCTGGACACCGAGGGGGCGCACCGGTTCCTGCGGGACGGGGCGCCGGTCCTGCACGCCGCCGGGTTCGGGGTGCTGCTCCCGTCGTGGTGGTCCCGGCCCAGCGCCCGGCTCGGGGCCAGGTTGCAGGCGAAGAGCCGGACCGCGCCGGGCACCGTCGCCGCGCGCAGCTCGCTCGGCCTGGACGCGCTGGTCGACTACAAGTGGGAGCTGGCCCTCGGCGACCAGCCGCTGTCCGGCCGGGAACTGCGCGACCTGGCCAAGCTCAAGACCCCGCTGGTACGCCTGCGCGGGCAGTGGGTCGAGTTGGACGCCCGCCGGCTGGCGGCAGGGCTGCGGCTGCTCCGGGACAGCGGCGAGCTGACCGTCGCCGACCTGCTGCGCCTGGGGTTGGAGAGCGCGGACGAGCCGGACGCGTTGCCGGTGCTGACCGTCGGCGCCGACGGGGCGCTCGGTGACCTGCTCGCCGGGCAGGCCGAGCGGCACCTGACCCCGCGCGACGAGCCGGAGGGGTTCCGGGGGACGCTGCGGCCGTACCAGAAGCGGGGTCTGGCCTGGTTGGCGTTCCTCCAGTCGCTCGGCCTGGGTGGGGTGCTCGCCGACGACATGGGGCTGGGCAAGACCGTGCAGTTGCTGGCGCTGCTCGCCGGTGACGGGCCGACCGACGGGCCGACGCTGCTGGTCTGCCCGATGTCGCTGGTCGGCAACTGGCAGCGGGAGGCGGCGAAGTTCGCGCCGGAGCTGCGCGTACACGTGCACCACGGTGCCGAGCGGGCGCGCGGGGAGACGTTCACCGCGGCCGTGCGGGACGCGGACCTGGTCCTGACCACCTACTCGGTCGCGGCGCGGGACGCGGCGGCGTTGGCCGAGGTCGACTGGCACCGGCTGGTGGTGGACGAGGCGCAGGCGATCAAGAACGCGGCGACCCGGCAGGCCGCCGCGGTCCGGGCACTGCCCGCCCGGCACCGGATCGCGGTCACCGGTACGCCGGTGGAGAACCGGCTCGCCGACCTGTGGTCGATCATGGAGTTCGCCAATCCCGGCCTGCTCGGCACCGCCTCGGCGTTCCGCAAGCGGTACGCGGTCCCGATCGAGCGGCACGGTGACGACGCCGCCGCCGAGCGGTTGCGCCGGTTCACCGGCCCGTTCGTGTTACGCCGCACCAAGACCGACAAGTCGATCATCTCCGATCTGCCGGAGAAGCTGGAGATGGAGGTGCTCTGCAACCTCACCGCCGAACAGGGCTCGCTCTACCAGGCGGTGGTCGACGACATGATGGCCAGGATCGAGTCCAGTACGGGGATCGAGCGCCGGGGCCTGGTGCTGGCCACGATGACCAAGCTCAAGCAGGTCTGCAACCACCCGGCGCAACTGCTGCGCGACGGCTCCGCGCTGACCGGCCGGTCGGGCAAGCTGGCCCGGCTGGAGGAGATCGTGGACGAGGTCCTGGCGGCGGGGGAGAAGGCCCTGCTGTTCACCCAGTACGCCGAGTTCGGCAACATGCTCCGGGCGCAGCTCTCGGCCCGGCTCGGCCGGGAGGTCCTCTACCTGCACGGCGGCGTCGCCAAGGCCGAGCGGGACACCCTGGTGACCCGGTTCCAGTCCGACGACGGCCCGCCGCTGTTCGTCCTCTCGATCAAGGCCGGTGGGACCGGGCTGACCCTGACCGCCGCCAACCACGTGGTGCACGTCGACCGGTGGTGGAACCCGGCGGTCGAGGACCAGGCCACCGACCGGGCGTTCCGGATCGGGCAGCGCCGGGCGGTCCAGGTACGCAAGTTCGTCTGCGCCGGCACGGTCGAGGAGAAGATCGCCGCGATGATCAACGAGAAGCGCGGTCTGGCCGCGAAGATCGTCGGCACCGGCGAGCAGTGGGTGACCGAACTGTCCACAACGGAACTACGCGGCCTGTTCGCCCTGGAAGCCGGGGCGGTGGCCGAGTGACCGAGCAGAGCACCGGATCCGGACGGTTCGCCGACTACGGGCGCCCCCGCAAGGTCGACGGCGGACTGCGGGCGCGTACGGCCCGTGGCTCGATCGGGGCGTCCTGGTGGTCCCGCCGGTTCGTCGACGTACTGGAGTCGTTCGCGCTCGGCACCAGGCTCACCCGTGGCCGGGCGTACGCCCGCGCGGGGCAGGTGCTGTCGCTGGAGGTCGCGCCGGGACTGGTGACGGCGGTGGTGCAGGGCTCACGGCCGAAGCCGTACCAGGTGACGGTGCGACTGCACCCGTACCCGGAACCGGTCTGGACCGGGATCGAGACGGTCCTCGCCGGTCAGGCGCTGTTCAGCGCCCAACTACTGGCCGGGGACCTGCCGCCGGAACTGGAACGGGTGTTCGCCGAGGCGGACGCGCCGCTGTTCCCGAGCGTGATCGACGACCTGACGATGCGCTGCAACTGCCCGGACTTCGCGGTGCCGTGCAAGCACCTCGCCGCCTCGTTCTACCTGCTCGCCGAGGCGTTCGACGCGGACCCGTTCCAGTTGCTGCACTGGCGCGGCCGTACCCGTGCCGAACTGCTCGACCGGCTGCGCGAACTCCGCACCGGCCACCCGTCCGTCGAGCCGGTCGGCCCGTCCGACGAGTACGCCGACCCGGTGCCGGCCGAGCCACTGCCGGGACTGGAACGTCCGGCGGTGCCGGTCGCCGGTGCCGGACTGGCCCTGGCCGACCTGCCCGACCTCGCACCGGCCACGGCGGTCGACCGCTACTGGCAACCACCGGTGCCGCTGCCGGATCCGGTGCCGATCCTGGCCACCGAACCCGACCTGCTGCTGCGCCAACTCGGCGCTCCCGGTGCCCCGATCGGCGGCCCCGGACTGGTCGAGCGTCTGCGGCGGGCGTACGACCGGTTCGGCCAACCCGCACCGTGACGACCCGCGCGTGCCGACGGTGAACCGGCACGGGTGACGCCGGGGTCAATGGTGCAACCGGCGGACCCGCCAGGCCAGCACGCTGGCGGCGGCGAGCACGACCGGCGCTATCACGGCCGCCAACC
Organism: Micromonospora sp. NBC_01796; assembly: GCF_035917455.1. Taxonomy (NCBI): domain Bacteria; kingdom Bacillati; phylum Actinomycetota; class Actinomycetes; order Micromonosporales; family Micromonosporaceae; genus Micromonospora; species Micromonospora sp. NBC_01796. The sequence continues at coordinate 4,912,833 of NZ_CP109078.1, forward strand.
AACCGCCGATGACAACCACGGCCGGTACGGCGCTCCAGAGCACGACGGTCAACAGGAGCAGAAGTCTGCCCCGGCGGTGCTGGGCACGATCGCTGAGCCGGGCGACGAAGTCCGGGTCGCTGATTCTCAGCTGGCGGGTGATCTCGTCGAACCGACGCTGATCCTCTTTGCTGAGCATGGCGGCAGCCTTCCCCTCACGCGTCAACTGTCCGGGGCGGGGATACCCGATCCGTAGCCGCTCTCACTCCCGCTCCCGATCGCCTGCGTTCCAGCGCTCGGATTGCCGCAGGTTTTACTTATTCCCACCTTAAGTTTGCCTTTACCGCCGAATCCCGGTCCGTGCTACGAGCAGGTTACGGATCCCTTCGTAACCACCGGCCCGGCGACATCGGTGCTGCTGGCGACCGTTGCCGTGCGCCCCGGTCGAAACCGCGCGCCGGTGATTCCCCTTCAGGGTTGCTTAAGTCGCTGCTGGAGGGCGGTTTCGGCGACCTTGAAGCGGATCGGCGGCTTGGTTACTTTGCCGTAGCAACCCCCCTCAGTAACCGCCGCCGGATCACCGCCCCTGCCGTTTACGCGGCTGAATCCGGCGCGCCTCAGCAGACGGATTGGTACATGGCTGACCAGAATGTGCCACCACGCCGATCGCGTGACGACAGCCCTTGGGACGGTCGACCCCAGCCCGGCGCCGACGGATACCGGGCCGCGCCCGGCCAGTCCGCGTACGGCCGCCCGGCCCCCGGATCCGACGCGTACCCGGACGCGCGCTACCCGCAGTCGGCGGGTCACCAGCAGTACCCCGGCTACCCCCAGCCGGGCCACCCGCAGCGTGGCCCGCAGCACCCCGACCAGTACGTGGACCAGTGGACCCAGGAGCACCGCGCCGGTGGCACCGGGCACCGGGGCCCGCAGTGGGTCGGTCCGGAGGGCTTGGAGCCGCAGGGCCGCGACCCGTACGCCGGGCCGTCGCAGCTTCCCGAACTGGACGACGACGGTGAGCCGGGCAAGCGCAACGTCGGGCGTCGCCGGGCCCTGGTCGCGCTGACCGGTGCCGCCGCGGTGGTGGCCGGTGCCGGTGCGATCGCGATGGCCTCGCGCGGCACCGAACTGGGCGACAAGATCCTCGGCAACACCCCGTTCGGTGGCGGCAACGGCAACGCGACCGCCGCCGCGATCACCGACGGGACCGCCGACCGCCCCAGCGGACAGCAGCCGAGCACGGTGCGTACCTACACCGAGCAGAACGAGAGCTACATGGGCTCCCGGGCCGGGGCCGAGCTGAAGAAGAACGCGCCGGCCAGTGGTCGTACCCTCGCCGGCCCGGCCTCCGCAGCGGCCGAGACCGAGGTCACGGTCAAGACGGTGCTCGCCAAGGACCCGATCCGGCACCTCGCCACCCGGGCCACCTTCGGCGCCACCCCCAAGGTCCTCGCCGAGATCAAGACCATGGGGATCGACGAGTGGCTGCGCTGGCAGCTCGATCCGGACAAGATCGCGCCGACCAAGGGTGAGCTGAAGCTCTCCGAGCTGCCCACCCTGAACCTGTCGATCAAGCAGCTCCGGGAACGCCGCGACACGGTCAAGGACGTCGACAACTCCGACAACGAGTTCGTCTGGGCGTCGGTCGCCCGCCAGATCTGGTCCGACCGGCAGCTCTTCGAGGTCATGGTCGACTTCTGGAACGACTTCCTGCACGTCGCCGCGTTCTTCGACGGCGGTGACATCACCCGCTCGACGTTCGACCGGGACGTGATCCGCAAGCACGCCCTGGGAAACTACGCGGACATGCTGGTCGCCGCGAACACCCACCCGGCGCTGATCGTCTACCTGAACCAGAACGAGTCGCACAAGGACGCGATCAACGAGAACCTGGCCCGGGAGAACCTGGAGCTGTACTCGGTCGGCGTCGACGGCGGCTACACCGAGATGGACGTACGGCAGGCCGCGATGCTCCAGACCGGCCTCGGCGTGGACAAGGACGAGTACGTCTACCGCGCCAACCGGCACTACGTCGGCAAGGTCAGCATCCTCGGCTTCAACAGCGACAACAGCTCCGCCGAGGGCGGCGAGTCGGTGATCAAGGCGTACCTGAAGCACCTCGCCCTGCACCCCTCGACCGCGAACTACATCGCGCAGAGCCTGGCCACCCGGTTCGTCTCGGACACCCCGCCGAAGTCCCTGGTCGAGCGCCTGGCCAAGACGTACACGGCCAACAAGGGTGCGATCAGGCCGACCCTGATGACCCTGTTCAGCTCCACCGAGTTCTGGGGCTCCGTCGGCCAGAAGGTACGCCGCCCGATGGAGTACCTGGTCGCCACGTACCGGGTGCTCGGCATGCAGCCGGACCCGTCGCCGGACTACCAGAAGCGGGCCGACCTCAGGCGGACCCCGTTCGCGGACGGGCTGAACCAGCTCAGGAACAAGATGGAGGAGCTGGGCCAGTTCCCCGCCGGCCTCTCCACCCCGAACGGCTACCCGGACGTCTACGTCGCCTGGACCTCCGCCGGGACCATGGTCAACGGCTGGAACGAAGCCCACGACGTGATCAACGGCAACCGGAAGGTCTTCTCCTACACCAAGCCGGACAAACTGGTGGCGGCCCCGCCGGCCACCGCGGGCGCCTACCTCGACGCCCTGTCGCTGCGGTTGGTGCACCAGAAGCTGACGGACAAGGAAAAGTCCCTGATTCTCGGCATCGCCGGGGTGACCGCCGACGCGAAGGTCGACGCCACGTTCAACGGCGCGATCACCGCCATCGCGCGGGCGCTTCTCGCCTCCCCCCAGCACCACCTCCGGTGAGCTAACAGTGGAGAAGACTGTGCACTCGTACCCCCTGCACCCCGACTGCCCCGACCTGCGGCGTCTCGCCCCGAACCGGACCGAGGCCGTGCTGCGCGCCGAGCACGCCGCGGTGACGGCCGAGAACGCCGCCGTACGCGAGCAGTTCCTCAACCTGTCCGAAGTGGAGGAGGCCCAGCAGGACGGGCGCGGCGTCACCCGCCGTACGTTCGTCGCCGGTGCCGCCGCCACGGTGACCGCCCTGGCCACCACCCAGTTCGTCTCGACCCAGGCATCGTTCGCCGCCACCCCCGGCGGCACCCTGATCCACGTCTTCCTCTACGGCGGGCTGGACGGGCTGAGCCTGGTCGCGCCGGACAACGACCCGGTCCTCAGCAAGGCCCGCCCCGACCTGCTGCTCGGCACCGACTCGCTCGCCCTGGACCGCGGGTTCAAGCTGACCAGCGCGTTCGCCCCGTTGCAGAAGTTCCTGGACGCCGGGCAGCTCGGCTTCGTACCGGCCGCCTCCGACCCTCGGGTGTCGCGCAGCCACTTCCAGGCCGCGGACGCCTGCAACCTCGGTGGCCTGCCGAACGAGACCGGTGGCCGGGGCTGGCTGGACAGCCTGGTCGACGCCCTCGGGCCGGGCACCGCGTTCCGCAGCGTCGGTGTCGGCAGCACCCTGCCGCGCTCGCTGGTCGGCAACAACAGCGCCCTGTCGCTGAACAACGTCGGCTCGCTCGGCTTCAACGGCGACGGCCGGTTCAAGGACGCCACCGCCAGGGCCATCCAGGGCCTCTTCACCGGGATCAACCACCCGGTGGAGGAGTCGGTGATCGCCGGGCTGGGCGCGCTGAAGACCGCGCAGCAGTTGGCCGCCAAGCCGTACGCCCCGGCCGAGGGGGCCGAGTACACCGGCATCGGTAACTCGTTCCGTACCCTGGCCCAGCTCATCAAGGGCGGCGCCAACGTACGGGTGGCGACCATCGGCATGGGCGGCTACGACACCCACGAGAACCAGGGCACGGCGGCCGGCGGTCAGCTCCACAACCGGCTGGGCGAGCTGGCCAAGGGCATGGCGGCGTTCTTCACCGACCTCGGCCCGTTGGCCGCCGACGTGACCATCATGGTCAGCAGCGAGTTCGGTCGCCGGGTCGCCTCGAACAGCGGCGGCACCGACCACGGCCACGGTGGCGTGGTCACCATCCTGTCCGGCAAGAAGCTGGCCGGTTCCCTGCTCGGCAACTGGAACGGGCTGGACAAGCTCGACAGCGGTGACGTGCCCGAGTACAACAACATGTTCAACGTGTACGGGTCGGTGGCCCAGGGCCGCTTCGGCCTGACCGACGCCGAGGTGAAGAAGATGTTCCCCCGTCAGACCTTCACCCCGGTCAAGCTGTACGCGTGACAAACCGGTCGACCTCCACTGGCCACCGTTCCGGGGACTACTCCCGGGACGGTGGCCAGCAGCCGTACGTCTACGCCGACGACGCCCGTTGGACCGACGAGACCCGCTACCCCGAACAGCCCCGCCGTACCGAACAGCCCCGGTCGGGCGGGCAGCAGACCCGGCCGGCGCGGTCGGATCCGCCTGCGGGCGTACCGAACGAGGTGCCGGAGCAGCGGGGGCCGGTGGGCCGGTGGGTGGTCGTCCTCCTGCTCTGGGTGGGGCTGCTGGCCGCGGTGGTGCCGTGGTGGCTGGACACCGAGCCCGGTGCGGTGAACAGCGAGCACGCCGCCCTCACCGCCGCCGGCCGGATCAGCGGCCTGATCGCCGGTTACCTGCTCCTGGTCCAGGTGCTGCTGATGAGCCGGCTGCGGTCGCTGGAGCGGTGGATCGGCGCCGAGCAGCTCAGCCGGTGGCACCGCGACATCGGCGGCACCGTGTTCGTCGCGGTGCTGGCACACGTTGGCCTCATCCTCGCCGGCTACGCCGGCCTGGAACGCAAGACGCTGCTAGCCGAGGCGACCACCCTCCTGCGCGACTACGAGGACATGCTCGCCGCGTTCGGCGCCGCCGCCATCATCGTCCTGCTCGGGTTCACCGGGATCCGGTTCGTCCGCAACGCACTGCCGTACGAGTTCTGGTACTACCTGCACCTGAGCAGTTACGCCGTACTGCTGCTCGGTTTCGGCCACCAGTTCACGTACGGCCAGCAGTTGTTCCGGCCCGGACCGGTGCGGACCGGTTGGATCGCCGTGTACGTCCTGGTGATCGCGGCCGTCGTCTGGGGTCGGGTGTTCACCCCGCTGTGGCTGAACCTGCGGTACCGGCTGCGCGTCGCCGACGTGGTGGCGGAGAGCCGGGACACCATCTCGATCTACCTGACCGGTCGGAACCTGGACCGGTTGCAGGTGCTCGCCGGGCAGTTCTTCCGGTGGCGGTTCCTCTCCGCCGGGCGCTGGTGGCAGTCGCACCCGTTCTCGCTCTCCGCCGCCCGCAACGGCCGCTGGCTGCGGCTGACCGTGAAGGTGGTCGGCGGGCACACGGCCGAGCTGCGCCGGCTGCGTCCCGGCACCCGGGTCTGGGCCTCCGGCCCGTCCGGTACGTTCACCGCCGCGCACCGGGTCGCCGAGCGGTCGCTGCTGATCGCCGGGGGGAGCGGGATCTCCCCGATCCGGGCCCTGCTGGAGGAGTTGCCGCCCGGTGCCGCCCTGATCTACCGGGCCAGCACCCCGGACGACCTGCTGCTCCGGCGGGAGCTGGACTGGCTGGCCGAGGCCCGGGAGACCGAGATGTGGTACGTCCTCGGTTCCCGCAACGACCCCGGTCCGCAGCAGATCTTCACCGCCCGTGGCCTGCGCCGGCTGGTGCCCGACCTGACCGAGCGGGACGTCTACCTCTGCGGGCCGGCGGGTCTGGTCCGCGAGTCGGTCCGGGCGCTGCGTCGTGCAGGGGTGCCGCGCCGGCAGATCCACCTGGCCACGTTCGAACTCTGACGGAGGTTGCACCGTTGCGTCGCGCCATTCTCGGCATCACCGGTCTTGCCGCGAGCACCACCCTGCTGGTGGTGCTCAAGGGCGGGCCGGCGACGACCGCGACCGCCCAGGACGTACCGGTCGGGACGGCGGGTGCGTCGACCGACCCGAGCGCCGGTGCCCCGCCGGAGCCGACCCCGGACCCGGCCGATGGCGGTGCGCAACCGACCGTGTCCGGTAAGCCGGGTGCGCCGAGCGGATCACCCGGAAAGTCACCGTCGAAGACCCCGACCGGCAAGCCCACGTCGAAGGCGCCGACCGGTGGGGGAGCGCCCACCACCACCAAGGCACCCCCGCCGCCGGCCAGCGGCCCCCGCAAGATCGACGGTTCGGTGACACCCGCGGCCGACTTCGGCCTGGTCCAGGTGCAGATCACCGTCTCCGGTGACCGGGTCACCAACGTCATCGCGCTGGAACTGCCGGGCGAGACGGCCACCTCGGAGGGGAACAGCGACCGGGTGGACCGGGCCTACAGCGGGACCGGCGGGCAGGCGGTCACGGCGGCGAACCAGGGCCGGCTGCCGGACACCGTCAGCGGGGCGACCGCGACCAGTTCGGCGTACCGGCGGTCGTTGCAGGCCGCCCTGGACAAGATGTGAGGTCGGCGTGACCAGCGTACGGACCAGGCCGGGGCTGCGCCGGGTCGAGTTCGTCATGGGTACGGCGATCAGCCTCGACCTCGCCGACGACCTGCCCCCGGAGCGCCTCGACCAGCTCGCCGAGCAGGTTTTCGGCTGGATGCGCGAGGTCGACCAGCGGTTCAGCACGTTCAAGGCCGACAGCGAGGTGAGCCGGTTCGACCGGGGCGAGGTGGTGCTCTCCGACGCGTCGGCGGACCTGCGGGCCACCCTGGAACGCTGCGCCGACCTGTGGGGCGACACCGACGGTTTCTTCGACGCGTACGCCACCGGCCGGTTCGACCCGTCCGGGTACGTCAAGGGCTGGTCGGCCCAGGTCGCCTCGGACCGGCTGGTGGCCGCCGGGGCGCCGAACCACTGCGTCAACGCCGGTGGTGACGTCCGGGTACGCGGCCTGTCCAGTTCCGGCGAGCCGTGGCGGGTCGGGGTGCAGGACCCGTGGGACCCGAGCCGGGTCGCGCTGGTGGTGCACGGGACCGACCTGGCGGTCGCCACCTCCGGCGTCTACGAGCGGGGGCACCACGTGATCGACCCGCGCCGGGGCACCCCGGCCCGGGGCCTGCGTTCGGTGACGGTGGTCGGCACCGACCTCGGCACCGCCGACGCGTACGCGACCGCGGCGCTGGCGATGGGGCAGGCCGGAGTGAGCTGGCTCGGCCGGTTGTCCGGGTACGAGTGGGCCGTGGTCACCGACGACCGGCGTACGCCCCGGTCCGACCGCCTGCCGATCACGGACTGACGTACCGTGGTGGGCCGGGTCAGCGCACGGGGCGGTGGGTCCCGGCTGGTCGGGAGCCGGTCGGCCGAGGACCGCCGGGGCGGGATCCCTTCGGTCGGGTCCCCGCCCACCGGCACGGCGGTGAGCCGGTGGCCGGCTCCGCCCCGTCCATACCGCCGGAGGCCGGCGGTGTCTCGTCAGTTCGCATGTCATCCCCCGTGTGCGCGCCGGCTCGGTTTGCCTCTTGCGGTCCCGACCTCGGCTGTGCTACCTGCGTTAACGACCGTTACCTCGGCGGGTCGCTGCATGCCGCGCGCCGACTCGCCCGGACCGGCGTGGGAGCCGGGCGCCACGCGGTGCGGTGGTTCAGTAGCCGCGCCGGGGAGCGGGCAGCCGTCCGGGCAGCAGGGCGACCGGGATCGCCGGGGTGTGCGCCTGCAACGCGTCGACCAGGAGTTCCTGCACGGCGTACGAGTCGGGAAGCTGCCAGCGGACCTCCTCCGGCGGCACCACCCAGCGCACGGTTCCCTCGGGCAGCCGGGTCGGCGGGGCGGGGATCCAGGAGCCGGGACCGTGCCGGACCACGTACAGGCACTGGTCGAGTTCCGGTCGGAGCGGGTCACCGGGGCGGACCAGGAACATCCAACGCCCGCCCGGGGTGAGTGCGACCGGGCCGCGTACCTGGTCGTGGCCGGGGATGGTCACGCCGGGGTGGGGCCGGGAGGCGTCGAGTACGTGCTGGCCGAGGTACGCCGGCACCTCCAGGACGTCGAAGGTGTAGCCGGTGGCGAGCAGTACGGCGTGCGGCCGTACCCGCCACCAGGCGCCGACCCGGGCCGGGTCGGAACTGGCGGCTCCCTCCCACTCCTCCAGGGCGGGGTGGCAGCCGGTGGTGGGGCAGCCGGCCCGGCCGCAGACGAAGCGCTGCCGGTTGAGGAAGGCGCCGGGGGTCACCTCCCAGCCGTGCATGGCGTACCGGACGGCGACCCGCCTCAGGCGTACCCGTTCCAGGGTGGTCAGGCGGGTGATGGGCGGTCGGGTGGTCCCCCACATGGCACGCAGCTCCTCTCGGGGTCGATCAAGGTGAGATCGATGGAGTGGCACCGTCACCGGCGCCGGGCGTATTCGTTGCTCCTGGCATAAAGCCACTTGCAACTTGCATCGAAAAGTACGAGCACCAAACGGGGGTCAGACGCACAGAATGTGCGACCGGCACATAGCGAACAAAACGCACAATGGATCTCGTACGGCAACGAAGCGTACATCTGAAAAGTGAGCCCGATACATACCCGACAGAGCTCGACCGGCCCGGACCGCCGGCATGGCAAAGGGGAGGAACGGACGTGGACGAGCTGCCCATCGGGCGCCGCGTCGCCTATTGGCGTGGTCGACGCAAGTTGTCCCAGCAGGTCTTCGCCGACCGCCTCGGCAAGTCCAAGAGCTGGGTGGACAAGGTCGAACGCGGGGTACGCCGGCTGGACAAGTTCTCCGTCCTCTACGAGATCGCCGACGTGCTCACCATCGACGTACAGCTCCTGCTCGGCAAGGACCCGGAACGGCGTACCGATGCCCTGAACTGCATCGACGAGGTCGAGGTCGAGGAGATCCGGGCCGCACTGGAGCGGTACGTCTCGATGAGCAAGTACTTCGACGCGCAGGTGGTCCCGCCGCCCCTGCCGGAGTTCCGCAAGGCGGTCAGCCACGCCTGGCTGACGTACCAGTACGCGCGCTACGGCGTACTGACCCGGGCGCTGCCGAAGCTGCTGCGCGACGCGCAGGCGGCGGACGCGTACTACACCGGCGACGACGGGCAACTCGCCGCGAGCCTGCTCGGGCAGGTCTACCAGATCGCCTCGTCGGCCCTGCGCAAGCTGGGTGAGCACGAGCTGGCCTGGCTCGCCGCCGACCGCTCCATGGCCGTCTCCGTACGCGCCGACGACCAGTTGCTCGCCGGGGTGGCCACGTACCGGGTCGGCAACGCCCTGCTTGCCCTGGGCCGGGCCCGGTCGGCGCTGGAGGTCAACGTCAACATCGCCAACCGGCTCGCCCCCGGCGGCACCAACGGCGCCGACCCGGACCGGCTCTCGGTGTACGGCATGCTCCTGCTCCAGGGTGCGATGGCCGCCGCCCGGCTGGGCGACAACGCCACCGTCCGGGACCTGATCCGGGGCGCCGAGGAGGCGTCGAACGCGCTCGGCTCGGACCAGAACTACTACTGGACCAGTTTCGGTCCGACCAACCTGGAACTGCACCGGGCGGCGGCGGCGGTGGAGCTGGGTGAGGGCCGGCAGGCGGTCGAGACCCACGAGCAGCGGATCGACAAGCGGAGGTTCGCCGCCCTGCTCCCCGAGCGGCGGGCCCACCACCTGCTCGACATCGCCCGCGGCTTCGCCCAGATCGGGGACGTGAGCAGCGCGGGGGAGATGCTGGTCGACGGCGACCGGCTGGCCCCCTCGGAGATCCGGTGCCGGCCGATCGCGCACGAGGTGATGTCCGACATCCTCCGTCGCACACGTGGTGCGCCGCCCGCGCCGATTGCGGAGTTGGCTGAGCACATGGGTGTCGGCATATGAGTGGGTTGGTGGCCGGATGACCGGGCAACCCCAGCGCAGAGTCCTGTACGTGATCGCCTGTGGGTCCCCGTTGGCCCGCAACGTCGACCGGCTGGTGGCACTCGCCCAGCAGGACGGCTGGGTGGTCTGCGTGGTGAGTACGCCGGACGGGCGCAAGTTCGTCGACGTACCGGCGATCGAGGAGCAGACCGGTTATCCGGTCCGTTCGACGTACAAGTCCCCGGGTGATCCGGACCTGCTGCCGCCGGCCGACGCGATGATCGTCGCCCCGGCCACGGTCAACACGGTCAACAAGTGGGCGGTCGGGATCACCGACAGCCTCGCCCTGGGCTTGTTGATCGAGGGACAGGGGTTGGGGCTGCCGATCGTGGCGATGCCGTTCACCAACGCCGCCATGGCCACCCACCCGGCCTTCCGGACCAGCCTGGACCGGCTGCGCGGGTGGGACGTGACGGTGCTGTTCGGCGACGACGTGCTGCCGCCGTTCGCCCCCGGCAGCGGTGCGCACTACCTCGACCAGTACCCCTGGGAGCTGGGGCGCGACGCCCTGCGGGCCCGATGCGCGGTCAACGGCCTCCCCGGCTGAGCGCCCCGACCGGCCCGGCCCCGGCCCGGTCGGCGGTGGTGCGACCGGACCGACCGGGCGAACCGGCCGGGCCGATCGAGCCGGCACCACGGTCGACGGGCCGACGCCGGTAAGCTGGGCCGCCGTGGGAACAACTGGATCCGAGACGTCGAGCGTGGCCGAAGTGGTGGCCGCGCTGGACCGTCGTTACCCGCCGGCCTGGGCCGAGCAGTGGGATCGGGTCGGGTTGGTGCTCGGCGACCCCGAGGCGCCCGTACGCCGGGTCGCCTGCGTGGTCGACTGCGTGCCGGAGACCGTGGCCGAGGCACTGGCCCGGGGGGCGGACCTGATCGTCGCCCACCATCCGCTGCTGCTGCGCGGAGTGTCGTCGGTCGCGGCGACGACGTACAAGGGTCGGATCGTGCACCAGTTGATCAAAAACGACGTCGCCCTGTACGTCGCGCACACCAACGCCGACGTCGCCGACCCGGGCGTCTCCGACGCGCTCGCCGCCCGGCTCGGCCTCACCGACCTGCGCCCGCTGCGTCCGGCCACCGGCCCGGCGGCGGGAGCGGGACGGGGCGCCGGGCGGATCGGCCGGCTGCCCCGACCGATGACGCTGACCGACCTGACCCGGTACGCGGCCGACGCGCTCCCGCCCACCACCTGGGGCGTACGCGCCGCCGGTGACCCGGACCGGGTGATCCACACCATCGCGGTCAGCGGCGGCGCGGGCGACGGTTACCTCGACGACGCGCGCACCGCCGGGGTGGACGCCTTCCTCACCGCCGACCTGCGTCACCACCCCGCCAGCGAGTACCTGGCCGAGGGCGGCCCGGCGCTGCTGGACGCCGCCCACTGGGCCACCGAACGTCCCTGGTTGGATGATCTCGCGGCCCACCTGCGGGAACACCTGCCCGTCAGCGCGTACGTGTCCGACCTGGACACCGACCCGTGGACGGTCCGGGCCGGATCGCCGTCCCACGGCGCCCCCGCACCACCCGTCACCCCCGTACCTTCGCCTGTGGCCGCCGTACCTCCCGTGCACGCCGCATCCCCCGTGGACAAGGAGCACCTTCTGTGAAGGCCAACCCGCAAGAGCAGCGTCGCCTGCTGGACCTGCAAGCGATCGACACCCAGCTCGCCCAGCTCGCGCACCGGCGCCGCACCCTGCCGGAGCACGCGGAGTTGGAGGCGCTGGCCCGGCAGCTCTCCGCGCTCGAGGACGAGCGGGTACGCGCCCAGGTGGCGGTCGACGACCTCGACCGGGACATCAACCGGATGGAAAAGGACATCGACCAGGTTCGGGCCCGCAAGGACCGGGACCAGGCACGGTTGACCGTCGGTTCCGGCCCGGCCCGCGAACTGGAGGCGATCCAGCACGAGCTCAACTCGCTCAACCGGCGGCAGAGCGAGCTGGAGGACACCGAGCTGGAGCTGATGGAGCAGCGGGAAACCGCCCAGGGTGTGCTGGACGGGATCCTGGAGCGGTTGACCACGACCCGGGAGACGCGCGAGGCGACCGAGCAGCGGCGGGCCCAGTCGCTGGCCGACATCGCCAAGGAGGAGGAGTTCAAGGCCGGCGCGCGGCAGCCGCTCTCAGCGGACCTCCCGGCGGACCTGGTGGCCCTCTACGACAAGATCCGCGAGACCTCCGGTGGGCTCGGCGCGGCGCTGATGACCCACGGCCGGTGCGGCGGGTGCCGGCTGGAGCTCTACGGCGCCGACCTGGCCCGGATCAAGGCGGCGGCGCCGGACGAGGTGGTGCGCTGCGAGGAGTGCCGGCGGATCATGGTCCGGACCGCCGAGTCGGGGTTGTGACCGTGTCAGCCCGTCGGCGCCGGAACCGGGCCGAGGTCCACCGTCCGGAGCCCGTGGATCGGGTGCTCGAATGAGCCGCCGGCTGCGGGTGGTGATGGAGGCCGACGGCGGGGCGCGGGGCAATCCGGGTCCGGCCGGCTTCGGCGCGGTGGTCCGGGACGCCGAGTCCGGCGAGGTCCTGGCCGAGCGGTCCGAGTCGATCGGGGTGGCCACGAACAACGTCGCCGAGTACCGGGGCCTGATCGCCGGTCTGGAGGCCGCCGTCGAGCTGGGGGCCGCCGAGATCGACGTACGGATGGACTCCAAGCTCGTCGTCGAGCAGATGTCGGGCCGGTGGCAGATCAAGAACCACGGGCTGCGCCCGCTGGCGGCGCAGGCGGCCACCCTGGTCCGCAAGTTCGAGTCGGTGCGGTACCAGTGGATCCCGCGCGACCAGAACCGGCACGCGGACGCGCTGGCGAACGCGGCGATGGACCTGGCGGCGGGCAGGCCGGAGGTTGCCGAGGCCGGTGCCCTGACCGGGCCGGACGCCTCCGCCCGGGCCCGTGCGCGGGAGGTCGCCGCCCAGGGCTCGACCACCCGCAGTTCGTGGGAGCCGAGGCCGGCGTCGACCGCGACCCGGCTGCTGCTGGTCCGCCACGGCGAGACCGAGCGGACCGCCGAGCGCCGCTACTCCGGCCGGGGCGACGTGCCGCTCTCCGAACGCGGCCTGGCCCAGGCGCGGGCGACGGCCGCCCGGGTGGCCGGGCTGGCACCCTCGGCCGCGGTCGTGGTCAGCTCACCCCTGTCCCGGTGTACGGCCACCGCCGCGATCATCGCCGAGCAGCTCGGCGGCAAACCGGTGGGGATCGAGCCGGACCTGATCGAGTGCGACTTCGGTCGCTGGGAGGGGCACACCTTCGCCGAGGTGCAGGAACGCTGGCCGGGGGAGATGGACGCCTGGCTGGCCTCGCCGGCCGTCGCCCCGCCGGGCGGGGAGTCGTTCCGGGCGGTGACCGGTCGGGTCCGTCGGGCCCAGTCGGCGCTGCTGGCGGCGTACCCGGGGGAGACGGTGGTGGTGGTCTCGCACGTGTCGCCGTTGAAGATCCTGCTCCGGGACGCGCTCGCGGCCGGTGACGCCTTCCTGCACCGCCTCTACCTGGAGCCCGCCGGACTGTCCATCGTGGACTTCTGGCCGGACGGGGGCGTGGCCGTACGCACCGTCAACGACACCGCCCACCTGACCACGATCTAGGCGGTGTGCGGGGCGACGGCGGTGAGGTGGGTGAGCACCAGTCGGGCGAAGGTCGGTCCGTCGTCCACCCACGGGTAGTGGCCGGCCCGGTCCTGCACGACAAGTTCGCCGTACGGGAACAGGTCGGTCAGCGCCCGTGCGGCCGGTGGCGCCGGCATCGGGTCCAGCTCACCGGCCAGCACCAGCACCGGTACGTCCAGCGTCGCCAACGCGGCGCGTACCGCTGCGGTGTCCGGTTCGAAGCCGGCGTAGAAGCCCTCGGTGGCGGCGTCGGCCCGTTCCCAGGCGTCGGCCTCGCGGTGGGCGCGGGCGCGTTCGTCCCACCGGCCGTAGCTGAACGGGGCGGCGGCGAGCCGAAGTGCGGCGGTGTCGGCCAGGCTGGCCCCGCCGGCCACCGCCTCCTGCCAGGTGGCCCGTGCCGCTCGGGCGCCCCGGTACCACCATTCGCCGGCCCGGGCGGCGAGGGCGTCGTCCTGCCCGACCGGCTCGGTCCCGGTGGCCCGCAGGGCCGGGGTGATCAGGAGTAGCCGTTCCAGTCGGTCCGGGAACCGGGCGGCGTAGAGCTGGGCCAGGTCACCACCGGCGGAGTGGCCGAGCAGGCTCATCCGGTCCAGGCCGAGGTGTTGCCGGAGTGCCTCGACGTCGTCGACCAGTCGGTCGCACCGGTAGCTGGCCGGATCGGCCGGCACCTCGGACTCGCCGGTCCCCCGGTGGTCCAACATGATCAGAGTCCGGTACGCGGAGAGCCCGCCGAGTTTGTCCAGATAGGACGACGCGCGTCCGGGGCCGCCCGGTAGGCAGACCAGCGGTGGCCCGGCACCGTGCACGTGGTAGGTCAACTCGGTCGCGTCGTACGAGGGGAACCTCGGCACCCGACCAGCATGCCAGAGTCAGGGCTTGACCGCAGCAGGTGATCAGCAGATCATCGATCTGCAAGGTTTCCTTACAGATCTCAGCTCCTCAGGAGTGTGGATGAATAACCGTCTCGCCCGTCGACTCGGTGTCCTCGTCGTCACCGCGTCTCTGCTGCTCACCGCCGCTCCGCCCACCGTCGCGCAGGCCACCGGCACCAACCGGGCCTCGGACGGTTACTACAAGGTCGGCTACTTCACCCAGTGGGGCATCTACGGCCGGGCGTTCCCGGTCAAGAAGCTCGACACCTCCGGCGCCGCCGCCCGGCTCACCCACGTCAACTACGCGTTCGGCAACGTCACCGAGGACGGCAAGTGCTACGTGGACGGTGGGCCGGGCGAGGGTGACGCCTGGGCCGACTACCAGCGGCCGGTCCCGGCCGAGGAAAGTGTGGACGGGGTCGCCGACGCGCCCGGCCAGGCCCTGAACGGCAACTTCAACCAGCTCGCCAAGCTCAAGGCCAAGCACCCCGACCTGAAGGTGCTGATCTCGCTCGGCGGCTGGTCCTGGTCGACGTACTTCTCCAACGCCGCCGCGACCGACGCCTCCCGCAAGGCGTTCGTCTCCTCCTGCATCGACCTCTATCTCAAGGGCAACCTGCCGGGCACCGCCCCCGGCACGGCCGCCGGTGTCTTCGACGGGATCGACCTGGACTGGGAGTGGCCGGGATCGGCCGGCGAGCCGGGCAACGTGATCCGCGCCGAGGACAAGCAGAACTTCACCAAGCTGCTCGCCGAGTTCCGCAAGCAGCTCGACGCGTACGGCAAGAAGCAGCGCGAGCACTACGAGCTGACCGCGTTCCTGCCCGCCGCCCCGGCGACCATCGACGCCGGCTTCGAGGGCAACAAGATCTTCAAGTACCTGGACTTCGCCACCGTGCAGGGTTACGACTTCCACGGCGGCTGGGACGCCCGCGCCAACCAGCAGTCCGCGCTGCGGGTGCCGGCGGGTGCGCCGGACAACCCGGACTTCTCCGTCGAGGTCGCGATCAACGCCTGGCTCGACCGGGGTGCTCCGGCCCGCAAGCTGGTCCTCGGGGTCCCGTACTACGGGCGGGGTTGGACCGGGATCACCGGCGGCGGCAACGGGCTCTTCGGCCCCGCCACCGGCCCCGCACCGGCCACCTTCGAGGCCGGGTACGAGGACTACAAGGTGCTGAAGAACCTGGCAGGCAACGGCTACACCGTGCACCGCGACCTGCGCGCCGGGCACGCCTGGCTGTTCGACGGCACGACCCTCTGGACGTACGACGACCCGGCGGTGGTGCTGCAGAAGGCGCTCTACATCCGGACCAAGGGACTGGGCGGGGCGATGATCTGGTCGCTCGACGGTGACGACGACAACGCGTCACTGACCCGGACGCTCTCCCTCGGACTCTGGACCTTCTGAGCTACCGGGAAAGCGTCGCCACCTGCACCTGCTTGACGGCTGCCCCGTCGACCACCCGGTCGGCGGGGCAGTCCTCGTATCGGCCGTTCGGCGCAGCGCGCTCGCCGTTCGGCGCACCACCTCCGCCGTCGGTACGTGATGGCGGTCACAGCCTCGATAACCTCCGGCCGCGTACGAGATCAGAACCGCTGGTGGAGGTGTGCGATGAGCGAACCAGAATCGGCCAACCCCGGTACGGCGGACCCACCGGATCCGGCCGGTACGCCCGAGGCCCCCGCTCCCACTCCCGAACCGGTGCCGGTGGCGGCCTCGAAGGCCGGCGACCGCAGCCCGTGGAACTGGCTCCTCTTCCTGCCGATCCTGGTCCCGCTGATGACACCCCTGTTCAACCAGGACTCACCCCGGCTGTTCGGCTTCCCGGTCTTCTACTGGCTGCAACTGGCCTTCATCCTGCTCGGCGTCACCACCACCACGGTGGTCTACCAGCTCACGAAGCGGCGGGGGTGAGCCCACATGTGGCGCGACCATCTCACTGAGATCATCATTTTCACCCTGCTGTTCCTGCTGGTCAGCGGCATGGGCTTCGTCGCCGCCCGGTGGCGGGCACCGAAGGACATGGCCCACCTGGACGAATGGGGGCTGGGCGGGCGCAGCTTCGGCGGCTGGATCACCTGGTTCCTGGTCGGCGGGGACCTCTACACCGCGTACACCTTCGTTGCCGTACCGGCGCTGCTGTTCGGGGCGGGGGCGGCCGGCTTCTTCGCGGTGCCGTACACGATCATCGTCTATCCGTTGATCTTCCTGGTGGTGGTCCGGCTCTGGTCGGTGTCGCACCGGCACGGATTCGTCACCCCGGCCGACTTCGTCCGGACCCGGTTCGGGTCACCACTGCTCGCCCTGCTGATCGCGATCACCGGCATCGCCGCCACCATGCCGTACATCGCGCTGCAGCTCGTCGGGATCGAGGCGGTGCTCAAGACGATGGGCGTGACCGGGGAGAGCACCATCGCCCGGCACCTGCCGATCATCGTCGCGTTCGCCATCCTCGCCGCCTACACCTACCAGTCCGGACTGCGGGCACCGGCGCTGATCGCGTTCGTCAAGGACATACTGATCTACATCGTGATCCTGGTGGCGATCATCTACCTGCCGTACAAGTTGGGGGGTTGGGGGGAGATCTTCGACGCGGCGGACGCCAAGTTCGACGCGAGCGCCGCGCCGGGTGACGGCACGCTGCTCAACGCCAACAACCAGATCCAGTACGTCACCCTCGCGCTCGGCTCCGCGCTCGCCCTGTTCCTCTACCCGCACAGCATCACCGGCATCCTTGCCAGCAAAAACCGGGACGTGATCAAGCGGAACATGTCCGCGCTGCCGGCCTACAGTCTGCTGCTCGGGTTGATCGCCCTGCTCGGTTACATGGCCATCGCGGCCGGGGTGAAGCCGCTGCCCGGCGCGACCGAGGGCAGCGTCGACAACAACACCGTGGTCCCGTTGCTCTTCGAGCAGCAGTTCCCGAGCTGGTTCGCCGGCATCGCGTTCGCCGCCATCGGCATCGGCGCCCTGGTCCCGGCCGCGATCATGTCGATCGCGGCGGCGAACCTGTTCACCCGCAACATCTACAAGGAGTACCTGAAGCGGGACGCCTCCCCGGCCCAGGAGGCGCACGTCTCGAAGATCGCCTCCCTGGTGGTCAAGGTCGGCGCGGTCGCCTGCATCGTCTTCCTCGACCCGCAGTTCTCCATCGACCTGCAACTCATCGGCGGCGTGATCATCCTCCAGACCCTGCCGGCGGTGGCGCTCGGTCTCTACACCCGCTGGTTCCACCGGGGCGCCCTGATCGCCGGCTGGGCCGCCGGCATGGGTCTGGGCATGTGGATGCTCTACCAGATCCCGAACGCCGCTTCGAAGCGCGCCCACTTCGGCGGCTCCAACTTCCCCCTGGAGAAGTTCGGCCTCGACACCCCCAAGACCATCTACGTAGGACTGGTGGCGGTCGCCCTCAACCTCCTGGTAGCCACCATCCTCACCCTGATCCTGCGCGCCCTACGGATAACCGAGGGCCCCGACGGCACCACCCGCAACGACTACTTCGCCGACGAAAACGACCCCCACCCCATCCCCACCCAACGCACCGAAACCCCCACCCCGGCAGAACCCATCGCCTAACCGCCCCCGGCTCCCCCGGCTCCCCCCGGCTCTCCCCGGCTTTTCCCGGCCCCCCGGCCCCCCGGCTCTCCCGGTTGATCATGAAGTTAGCGCCGGATTTCGGCTTGATTCATGTCGCTAACTTCATGGTCAACGGCGGGGGTGGACGGGGGTGGACGGGGTGGGGGTGGGGTGGGAGGGTGGTGGGGTGGATGGGGTTGATGCTTCGGGTGGGCGGGGGGTGCAGGTCAATCAGGGGGGCGTCAACAGTCAGCAGAACAACTTTTACGTGCAGGCCGGGCCGCCGGTCGGGTGGCCGCAGCGGGTGGGGGTGGTGCCCGCGCTGGCATCGGCGTTCCAGGACCGCGCCGGGCTCCGCGCCACGATCGAAACCAGCCGTACGCGCCACAGCGGCGCCGTGTCCACTCAGGTCCTGACCGGAGGGGGCGGGGTCGGCAAGTCACAACTCGCCGCCGCGTACGCCATCGAGGCCGCCCGGGACGGCGTCGACCTGCTGGTATGGGTCGACGCCAGCGGACCCGACGCGGTGGTGGCCGCGTACGCGCAGACCGCTGGCCGCGTACAGGCTCCCGGTGGGGGTGGCTCCGACGCCGTCGTGGCGGCACGGGCGCTGCTGGACTGGTTGGCCACCACCGAACGTACGTGGCTGATCGTCCTCGACGACATCACCGAGCCGGAGCGGATCGAGCTGTGGTGGCCGACCGGTGCCACCGGCAACGGACGGGTGCTCGCCACCACCCGCCGCCGCGACGCCATCCTCTCCGACCACGGCCGGACCGTGATCGACGTCGACGTGTACGACGAACCCGAATCCGCCGGCTACCTCGCCGAACGGCTCACCGCCGCCGGAGCGCCGCACCTGCTCGACACCGGCGCCCGCCCGCTCACCACGGCACTGGGGCACCTGCCGCTGGCCCTGTCGCACGCTGCCGCGTACATGGTCAACGAGGCGGTCGGGTGTGCCGCGTACCTCGGTCTGTTCACCGACCGGCGGTCGCAGCTCGACGCCGTGCTGCCGTCGACCACCGACTCCCGGGGCTGGCGCCGGTCGATCGGCGCCACCCTGCTCGTCGCCCTCGACGCCGCCCAGGCATGCGAACCCGTCGGCCTGGCGCTGCCCGCACTCCGGTTGGCGGCCGTGCTCGACCCGGCCGGACACCCCGACAAGCTCTGGACCGACGCCGCCGTCGTCGCTCACCTGAGCAGGCACAACCCGGCGCCGGACCGGGGCGTGACCGTCAGCCGGGCGCGGGCCGCGATGCGCCTGCTGCACCGGTACGGACTGCTCGCCCACGACCCGCGAACCGGACCCCGCGCGGTACGCGTGCACGCCCTCACCGCCCGAGCCGTACGCGAAACCACCCCGCCGGCCGAACTGGAAGCCGCCATCCAGGCCGTCGCGGACGCCCTGCTCGACGCCTGGCCCGACCCGGACACCCACCCCGACCAGGCAGAACTGGTCGCCGCGCTGCGTACGAACACGGCGGCGCTGATCGACAACACCGCAGGTGGGTTGTGGTATCCCGACCCGCCGGTGGTCCTACTCACGCTCGGGGACAGCCTGTTGGCCGGCGGACTGCACCAGGCCGCGATCCGCTACTGGGAGCACCTGATCTCCGTCACCGGACGGCTGGTCGGCCACCGGCATCCGGGCATGGCAACCCTCTGGCTCGGTCTTGCCGACGCCTACCGGCACAGCGGTCGTACCGCCGAGGCGATCACCATCGAGGAGCAGATGGTCGCCGACCGGGAGCGCAACCTCGGTGACCAGCACCCGAACACCCTGTCCGCCCGGATCAACCTGGCCGCGTCGTACTGGCAGGCCGGGCGCGTTACCGAGGCGATCACGATCGAGGAGCGGGTGGTCGTCGACAACGCGCAGGTGCTCGGCGACCTGCACCCGAACACCCTGACCGCGCGGATGAACCTCGCCGCCTCCTACCGGGTCGCCGACCGGCACGCCGAGGCGATCGAGCTTGCCGAACGGGTGGCCGCGGACTGTGTCGAGGTCCAGGGCGACGAGCACCCGCAGACGCTGACCGTGCTCGGCAACCTCGCCTCCTCGTACCGGGAGGCGGGGCGGGTCGCCGAGGCGATCCCGATCGCGGAACGGGTGCTGGCCGCCAGCGAGCGGACCCTCGGCGAGGGGCACCCCGAGACCGTGACCGCGCGGGCCAACCTCGCCGCCTCGTACGCGGACGCCGGGCGAATCACCGAGGCAATCCCCATGCTCGAACGGGTGATCAACGACAACGGCCGGGTGTACGACGAAGCGCACCCGAGCGGACCGAACGCGAGGCTCGCCCTCGCCGGCCTCTACTGGAAGGCCGAGCGGACCGGCGAGGCGATAGCCACGCTCGAACGGCTGCTCGCCGACAGCACCCGGTTCGTCGGTGAACAGCACCCGCAGACCGTGAAGCTGGCCGCCGCACTGCGCGAGTGGAAATCGATCGTTTCCGGAGCACAGCCGTGAGGGTGGGGTCCCCGGGCGCGCTTTCCGGTGCTAGCTAGATCAGGAGCAGGCCGATGGTCGTACCGAAGGCCACGATCAAGCCCTTGAGCACGGCCGGCGGCAACCGGCGGGCGACCCGCGCGCCGAGGTAACCGCCGACCAGGGTGGCGGGCGCGACGATGGCGACGGCTGCCCAGTCGACCGGCCCGAACGCGGAGAAGATCGCCACCGTGGTCAGCCCGACCACCGCCGAGATCACGTTCTTCAGGGCGCTGACCCGGGCCAGGGTTTCGTCCAGCACCAGGGCGAGACCGGCCACCAGCATCACGCCGAGGGCGGCACCGAAGTAGCCCCCGTACACCGAACCGAGCGCGACCATGCCCTGGAGGGTGAGCGTACGGCGGCGCGGCCCCAGGTCCGCCGGATGCCCGACCAGGCGGCGCAGCCGATCCTGAAACGCGAGTACGGCCGTCGCGCCGAGGACCAGGATCGGGATGACGATCTTGAATGCGTCCTCGGAGGTGTTCAGCAGCAGCGCGCCCCCGGCGGCGGCACCGAGCACGGCGGTGGGGAGCAGCGGCAGCAGCCGCCGATAGTCGGGCAGGTCATCCTTACTGCCGGCAACCGCAGCCAGATAACCCGGACAAACCGACACGGAATTGGTCACGTTAGCCTGGATCGGCGGCAGTCCGACCGCGATCAGCGCCGGGAAAGTGATCAGCGACCCGCCACCGGCGACCGCGTTGATGGTGCCCGCGGCGAGCCCAGCGGCGAGCAGCAGGCCCGCGTCGAGGAAGTCCATCGCTGCCGAGAGTAACGACCGGTCAGGTACGGGCAGCGTCACTCCCGGCGGCTCTGTGACGCCGTCGACAAGTAGACTTGCCGGCGCGACGGACGAGTTGACCGGGCGGTCGCGTCGACGGGGTCGAACCCGTCGCCGAGGAACGTCCGGACTCCACAGGGCAGGGTGGTTGTTAACGGCAACCCGGGGCGACCCGCGGGACAGTGCCACAGAAAACAAACCGCCGGGCAGAGTCTGCCGAGCTGACAAGCGCGGTAGTGACGCCAGGTAAGGGTGAAACGGTGGGGTAAGAGCCCACCAGCACCCCGGGTGACCGGGGTGGCTAGGTAAACCCCGCCCGGAGCAAGGCCAAGACAGGGCCATCACCGCGAGGTGACGGCCCGCGCAGACGCTTGAGGGCTGCCCGCCCGATGTCTGCGGGTAGGCCGCTGGAGCCTGCCGGCAACGGCAGGCCGAGATGGATGGCCGCCGCCGGCGACACCGGCAACGGTGCCGCCGGGCACAGAATCCGGCGTACAGGTCGACTCGTCCGTCGCCCTCCTGGTCACGGTCTCGATGAGGGCTCTGACCTGCCAATTCTCTTGGCGTTATTGGTCATCGTTGGGCGATCCCGGTCGGCATCCGGCGGCCCGGACAGCTCCGCTTACCGCGGCATGTCCTCGTGTGCCGGTGCTCGGTGGGATAGGCAGCCGAGCGGAGATCTGCGATCCGGTCCTGGCCCATGGCTATGCCCTCACGCCGGATGGGTCTGCTCGCTCGGGGCATGCAGACGACACCGGCCAAGTCCATCAGAAATCCGACAGCATCAATGCTGCGGGCAAGGTTCGCATAGGCCTAGCAGCCAAGCTGCTCGCGAGCGGCCAAAATGCCGGAAGTTGAGCCGCCACACCCGAACGAGCAAGCATTGGCAACCACCAAACATGCACGTACCGTAATCAATCGGTGATCTAGAGCGATGACGATCTGGATGGTGGTCTGAGCATGGCAGGGAACACCCACAGAGCGAACTGCGCCAATGCCCAGAGGCCCGGCTGTGAGTGCTCCGGCTGCGGCGGCTCGCTGCACGGTTGGCGAGGGTGGACAACACTCGCCGCGGGCCCGCGACAGGTACGCGACGAGTTGCGGCGCGAACTCGAGCACGGCGTAAAAACAGACCGACGGTCCGGGAGCCTGAGCTTCAACGCCCACAATCGGCGGACCTATCTCAACCTGGCGCGCCTGGACATCGCCGATCACCTGTGGACTACCGGCCCGCGCCCGGTGCTGGACGTCCGAATGCCACCTGATGTTGACACCGCCGACCTGGCGTCCGTGTCATCCGACTTCGACCGGGTGAACGTCTTTGCCAAAGCGATCATGGAGGACACTTGGGACGAGATTTCAATAGAGATCGATAACCTTGTCCAGAACGAGCCGAACGCCAGGGAAGTCAAGAAAAGTTTGGCCAATCACGCCTGGTGCGGCTTGCTGGTGGCCCTGATTCAGTTGATCGAGAAGACCAACAAGGCTATCGACTTACTCAGCGACGCGGCCAGGCAGTTCGTCAAGAACGCGTTGTCACAGCACTTCAAGTCGGGGATCTCCCGGCTGGTTGCCGACGCCGTCATCAGCATCGTCGTGGACAAGGTGTGGTCAGCCTTGAAAAGGCTGTTGGAAGCCCACTTCCCCCTCCTAGGTGCAGACACTCTGCGCGTCCTCCGAATACTGACCGTATACACCTGCCCTTCCGTAGAACAGCACCCAGATGTCTACAAGCACGCCGTCGAACCGCTCATGGGGGACACCCACGAGATCATTGGAGAGGAGGTCAAGACGCAGGTAAGCGCCCTCTTCGCCGCATGGTGGGGGCGTGCCTGATTGGCGCTCGAGGTGCTCGTGCCGGCAATTAGCCGGCTTGGGACCTCGTCGGCCGGTGCCCGCAGCAGCGCGACCCGCGCGAAGGATCCTGCATCCGGAGCGGTACCGTGTCGTCCCGGCTGAGGGGAGATATCTATGGCGAAGGGCCCGCTCCAGCGGAGCTTCCCGGAACTCGACTTGGATACGTTTTGGGACGACAGCGACTACGCGATGCGCGCCTACGTTGACGGGCCGCCGTCTGACGGGTTGGTCGCATCAGTTGAGGTGGAACTGGGCTTCCGGTTGCCGGCGCTGTACGTGGCCCTTATGCGGTTGCACAACGGCGGGATGCCCCGCAACACCTGCTGCCCGGCGCCGAAAAGGACCACGTGGGCCGACGACCATGTCGCCGTGTCCGGGATCATGGGAATTGGGCGGCAGAAGGATTATTCGCTGGCGGGTAGCGCTGGTAGCCGCTTTTGGATCGACGAGTGGGGTTATCCCGCGATCGGGGTGTATTTCGCTGACTGTCCCTCTGCGGGGCACGACATGATCGCGTCGACTACCGAGACTGCGGACCCGGCGGCGAGCCGCAGGTGGTCCATGTCGACCAGGAAAGTCGACTACCGGGTCACCGTACTGGCGCCGAACTTCGTGAGCTTCGTTCAAGCCCTGCGGCCGGAAGAGGACTACGACGTCGAGGACTGACTGCCTCGGGACGGGCGTTGGGCAGCGGATGCAGCCCACAGCCCCTTGACCCTACCGAGCCGGGGACCCACGCCGGACCTCCGTCGGCTTCGGTTCTGCCGGGGCCGGCTCCGGCGTCGTACTCAGGCTTTGTCCACCATTGCGCGGGCCAGAATGCGAAGGCGATCGACCACGTCCGGTCGACCGGCCCAGCCACTCTCTTCCCACTCCTCCAGAGCATAGAACAGCTCGAGCTCGTGCTCCTGGAGCGGTCGCAGCTCCACGACCTTGTTCATCGCCGTCCTGAAGGCGTAGGTGTAATCGACCACCGACAGGTCGCCGCGCAAGAAGGACACTGCAGCTGCTTGGATGCCTGGATCAACTGGCGTGCTCACCACGGCATCATTGCTCAGGAGCGCGAGGCGCCCTTCGGGGAGGGGACGATCGCCGGGGGCAACGCTGTCACTGAGTGCACTGGCCTGCTTCAGCGCGCCGCTCTCGTTCAGGCGACTTCCCAGGCTTCGGTTGTGCAGGCCTCTTCGAAGTGCCACCAGCCCTTCGCCTCACCCTCGATCAGGAACGCCTTGATCCGTGGAAGGTCCGCCCCGGCCGGCACGGTGAGCGCGACGAGAGGAAGTTCCTCGCTGAACACCTCGCCGCCGAGGCCAAGTGGTGCAACGAGGTCGTGCACCGCCTGGGCGCTTCGCCCGAGCGGGCCGTCGGGGATCGGAAGAATCCGTACCGTGCAGTTGCCGGACGACTCGACGCGGCCGGTAGCCCAACGGAGTCCGGCGGGGTCTGCCTCGAAGCGTACGAGGTCGCCCTCGGCCACACCGTCCTGGAGGAACGGAACGTTGCTGATGCGAGCGGTGTCAGCACCGACGGCCATGGCCCACAGGCCCTCGGTGTCGTAGGGAAGCCACCCTTCGCGCGGGACGAACCGGAACCAGATCTTGACGTACTCGTCCTCGGATGGCCGGCTCCGGTCCGGTGCGGTTGCGCTCACGTACGACATGATCGCCCGGCGGCGTCACGTACGCCGGGCGCGGCGGCGGGTGATCGCCGTACGGAGCACGAGCCCGATGCCGCCGGCAAGCAGGACGCCGCCCCCGGCCAACCCGAGCTTCATGAGGCGGTTGGACGCCGCCACCTCCCGGTTGAACTGCTCCGCCATCTCGGGCGTCGGGTCCTGGTACGGCATGTTGACTCCCGAGCAACACGCGATCAACGGAAGCAGGAACCCGCCGGCAATCAGGAGCCACCCGAATCCCGAAACGATCCTCGTCCGTCTTACACGGACACGGTCGTCTGGAGCGCTCGGGTTCATGCTCGCCCCGACTCACCCTCGTCACCGGCGAGGCGCATCGCCACGAACTCTTCCCCCAGGATCTCGCGCAGCCGTCCGCGAGCGGCTTCCAACCGCGCACTGTAGTCCGGGGAGAAGATGAGCGGGTCCGACTTCAACATGCCGTCGAGGACGTAGATGGCCGACCACACCGTCGGGTCCCGGTCGACGATGCGGTCGAAGTCTTTGCTGCCCATCACCTCGTACAGCCAGTGCGACAGGACGAATGCCTGGTCCCGGCTGAACGTCACGGTAACTTGATCACCCGACATGCCCGGGAGAGTAGCCGGCGTCCGCCAGCCCGTTCGCCGGGAGACGCGTGCGGTCAGGCGTACTTCCATTTGGTGTTGGGGTTGCGGGGTTTGGGGTTGCCGGCGCGGTTGAGCGGATGCCTGGTTGCCCTGCGTACGAGGGCTTCGGCATCAGGGGACAGGAGCAGGGGCATCAGGCGGCGGAGCCAGATCGCGCTCTGGTCGAGGGTGTCGCGTACGGCTTGGGGGGTGTGGGCCTTGCGGGTGACCAGGTGTCGGGGCGCGAATTCGGCGGCCTCGACCAGGTCCGGCAGTTCCGCCTTGGCGGGCCAGTCGCGCCGGAGCAGGTCGACGCTGACCGAGATGCTGGTGCCGGCCCCGTCACCCGACTCGAGAAACACCCACACCCACAGGTCCGGTCGCTTGTAGAGGACGCCCGGCAGGAGCAGTTCGCTGTATTCCGGCTCGGCCGTGTGGTAGGCGTCCACGAGGAACTGGAAGCGTCGCCGGACCTCGGTTTCGAAGAAGATCGGCTGCTGCCTGGCCACTGTGCCGGCCCCTCAGACCGACATCCCGATGACCCGGTCCGGTTTCACCCGGACAACCAACCGGAGTACGTCGTCCGACTCCGGCGGCGGGTCCACGCCGAGGTACTTGTGCGAGACCGTACGCGGTAGCAACTTCTCCGGGTCCGCGACCAGCTCGACCGTTCCGCGAATCTCCACCGACCGGTACGGGTCCTCCAGGTCGAAGACCGTGAGGCTGATCCGCGGGTCACGGGCGAGGTTGCGCGCCTTCTGCCGTCCGGCGGTGGTGGAGAAGAGGACGGTGTCGTCGTCCCGGAGGATCCAGACCACCGAGGTCTGCGGTCCGCCGTCCCGGTTCAGGGTGGCCACGGTGGCGAAGTTCCGCCCGTCGAGCAGCTTGCGTATCTCCTCGTTGAACTCCACCGGCACGGTCTGCCTCCACTCGATCGCGTCGCTACTCCACTCCATCGAGTAGAACAGCTGTATCGGTCGACTCCTTCCCGCGATGGGGGGCTGCTCTGGTCGTCAGATTGACTGTGGTTTTTCTGGCGGTTCACCCGGGAACAGTGTCTTGCCGAACTGATCAAGATGCCACCCCTCGGGCCACAGGCTGGGGAACGGGCGGTTGCTGTTGACAACCACGTTGTCGAACCAGACCTCTCCGTCCCCGCTCGTACCGCCGAACCAGGCATCGCCCTCGAAAGTCGTGTCACTAAACCACGCCTTGCCGTCGAACGTCGCCCGGTCGAACCATGCACCCGCGCCGAATCCCGATCGAGCGAAGGTTGCGTCGCCGCGGAAAGTCGCCGATCCGAACCATGCGTCGCCGCCGAAGACAACGCTGTCGAACACCGCGTCGCCGCTGAACGTCGATTCTCCGAAAGCGACACGCCCGCTGAACGTCGCCCCACCGAATACCGCATCGGTTCTGAACATAGATCCGGCGAAGTCGGGTCCGATAGCAGGGCCGAACCGTTCGAAGTCTCCGGCCCCCGAGAACCTGCCGTACACGGCGGTCCCCCGGAACGTTGCACTCGCGAACATGGCACTGCCAGTGAACGTCGCCCCGGCGAACCAGGCACCGTCCCTGAACACCACACTGCCGAAGGACGCTCCATCGCTGAAGGTCGCGCCATTGAAGCGAGCGATGTCGGCGAACGTAGCACCGTCGAACTCGGCGTCGCCGGTAAACCTTGCGCCGTCGAATCCTGCTTCACCGATGAACGCCGCTCCGTCGAAGGTTGCCCGGTGGAGGTGACAGCCAGTCATGTCAAAATCGATCAGGACGGCTTCGGTGAGGTCGAGGATCACCGGGCCCCAGTGGATCGGATCTGGTCTGCCACCCCGTACGCCCGGTTTCAGGTGGCGGGCGAGGATGCGCTGTGCGGTGAGGCGCACCTGCCGTTCCTCGCGTGAGTCTTCTTCCGGCCTAGCCGACGAGTCACCGCTCGGCACATGAGTCTCGTCGGTAGCGGGTTCCGTTGTAACGCTCCCCGAGACGGTGCCGGGCCGTTCGGGCGCGAGGTAAGGCATCCGTAGATAGGCGCAGAGCACGTCAACAATGCTCTGCCGGTGCATCGGGTTGTCTTGAGCCAGCCGTTCCAGTGCATAGAGGCCGGCAAGCCGAACGGGAGCCTTTTCGGAACCGAGCTGGTCAGCGGCCTTGACGTACAGCTCCGTGATTCGTCGCTCGGCTGCGTCGTACTCAGTTGCCTGCTGCGTTCGTTCTGCGAGCTGCTGCCGCCGTAGGGCCAGCACCAGCGCGAGTACGGCCGCAACACCCGCGCCAATCGATAAACCGGTTCGGATTGTCTCGACCCGGAGCTGTGCCCGCTCCACAGCTCCACCCGCAGTCGGCACCCCGCCCTGTAGCGCCCACGTTGCTACCACGGTGATCACCGCGACCACAGTGCCTCCGGCGAGGATGGTCCAGGGCGGAATCGGTCTCAGTGACTGCTGTGGCGGCAGCGCCGTAGTGAATGCCTCATCCTGGAGTTTTCGATGCCGATGCAGGATCCACCCCAGGATGAGGCAGCCCACTCCCGGCACTGCCAGCACCAGCGTCGGCGTATGCGCCGTCAACGTGGTCGCAAGGCTCGACCACCACGGCGCCGGCACCAGTCCCAACGCTGCGAGGGACAGGACCGACCCACCGATAACGGCGACAACCAGCGGGCGAAGCCTCATCCAGAGTGGCTTCGCCATCATGTCGGCTGTCGTGAGCGGATGATTTTCGATGTTGAGGATCGGGGTCCGCGGTTCAGGCTTGGTACGGCGTAGCGTCACCGGCACGGTCTCGTCCTCCTGGCTGACACTCTGAGCCCGCTTCACCATCTACGCCGACGATGCTATCCGTCAGCTCCTTCCCGTCCTCCCAGACCTTTTGCCGCTGGGCGTACTCGGCGAAGATCCGCGCGAGGCCGCCGTGTTGTTCTCGCACTGCCAGGAACTGGTCCAGCAGCTCGAACATCAGGTCGAGCGCCGCCGTCTCGACGGCGGGGGTGAAGGCACGGGGGCTGCGCTCGTAGTACGTCGGGTCCGCGAGTTGCACGACCATGCTGGACCATCCGAGAGAGCTGTTCGCACCGATCCGGAGCTGTAGCCACTCGCGGAAACCTTCGAGCAGCATCCAGCCGGTGCCGGCGTCGCACCCGGTCACGAGGGCGGCCGTTTCCCAGTACGTCCGGACGCCGTACATGCCCGGTCGCAGGTGGACCAGACGGAACAGCTCGCGGTAGTTGGTCAGCACTGCTCGCACCTCGGTCACTCGTCAGCCCGGCCCGGTCGGTGATGCCGGTGCGCAGCACCGGCGTCAGGCCGAGATTGAGTGGATCTTCGCACGGGCGGGGGAGCCCGCTCGGCGGTGCAGTCGGGAACGGCGTCAGGTGAGGTCGATCGCCCGGCGCCAGGCGGCTCGGGCCGCGTCGAGGTCGCCGAGCGCCCGGTACGCCAAACCGAGCACCACCCGGTACGAGTCCGCCGCGTTCCGGTCGCCGAGTTCGTCAAAACGCTCCACCGCCGTACGCAGATGAGCCAGGGCTTCCTCGGGTGCACCGGCGTCGAGCAGGGTGACCCCGAGTTCGGCGAGCACGTACGCCTCACCCTCGCGCATGCCGTGACGCCGGACCAGGGTCAGGCACCGCTGGTGGGTGTCGAGTGCCTCGTCGTACCGGCCGGTCGAGGACTGGCAGCGCGCCTTCTGGTGCAGCAGCATCGTCCGGGAGCCGTCGTCGCCGGGTTGCAGCAGGTTCTCGGCCGTGGCGACCACCGACAGGCCCTCCTCACCCCGTTTCTGGGTGGCCAGGCACTTGGCCAGGTTGATCCGCGCGGCCATGCACCCGGCCGGATCGTCCAGGTCGGAGAAGAGCTTCAACGACGCCTCGTGCACCTCGATCGCGGCGACCGGTCTGGCCTGGCAGAACAGCAGGAGCCCGAGCAGGTTCAGGACCTGCGCCTCGGCGCGTACGTCACCGAGGTTGTGTGCGAGCGCCGACGCCCGGCTCAACTGCGTCCCGGCCTCGTCGAAGTCGCTGCGCAGGGTGGCGAGCTGACCGAGCGGCATCCGGGCGACCAGCTCCGTCGCCGGGTCACGGTCGCGTTCGGCAAGCTCCAGGACCGCGTACGCCAACCGGTGGCCCTCGTCCCACTCACCCGACGCCCGCAGGTACGGGCCGAGCGCGGTCGCGATGTCGGTCAGCACCGCCGGGTCCACCGGAGCCCGTGACCGTACCGCCCGGAGCACCGCCGCCACCACCAGGTGGCACTCGCCGGCCAGCCACTGCCGGGCCTGCTCGGCGTCCTCGAACCGGCCGGCCGGTACGCCCTGACCGGCCTGTCGCGCGTCCCGTACCAGGGTCCGGTACGCCTCGGCCAGCCGCCCGAGCAGCAGGCCGGTGATCCCGTCCGGATCGTCGCGGGTGGACTTTTCCTGGGCGAAGAGCTGGACCAGGTCGTGGTAGCGGTATCGCCCCGACCGGGGCGAGCCGAGCAGCCGGGTGTCGACCAGTTCCTCGGCGATGCCGGCCGCCGTTGTCGGGTCGACGTCGAGCATGGCGGCCACCACGTCGACCGACAGCTCACCCAGCTCGGCCCGGGACAGGTGCCGGAACGCGGTCGCCCCGGCGGCGCTCAGCGCCCGGTAGCTCAGCTCCAGGCTGGCCCGTACCTCCTGGTCCGCGACCCTGAGTTCCTCCAGCCGGCGGTGGCCGGCGGCCAGCCGGGCGGCGAGGTCTGCGACCGTCCAGTTCGGACGTGCGGCGAGCCGGGCGGCGGCCAGGCGGACCGCGAGCGGTAGCCGCCCGCAGGCGTCGATGACCTCGGCCGCGGCGGCCGGGTCGGCGGCGACGCGACCCGCGCCGGAGACGGCTCGGAGTAGGTCCAGGCTCTCGTCCCGGTCGAAGACGTCGAGGTCGACGGCGACGGTGGCGGGCAGACCGGTCAGCGGTTCGCGGCTGGTGACCAGCACCGCGACCGGTCCGGTGCCGGGCAGCAGGGACAGGATGGCGCCGGCGTCGGGGACGTTGTCCAGCAGCACCAGGATCGCCCGGTCGGACAGGAGCGAACGCCACAGGCCGGTCCGTTCCGCCGGGTCGGTCGGCACCCCGGGCGGGGGCACGCCGAGCGCCCGCAGGAACGCCCCGACGACCCGGATCGGGTCCACCGGTTCGGCCTGGATGCCGCGCAGGTCCGCGAAGAGCTGCCCGTCGGGGTAGTCGGTGCGCAGCAGGTGGGCGACGTGCAGCGCGAGACTGGTCTTGCCGACGCCGGCCATGCCGGTGATCGCGGCGACGGCCGGGTTCCCACCGGAGGGCCGCAACGCCGCGACCAGCCGGGTGACGAGCGCCGCCCGACCGACGAAGTCGGGCAGGTCGGCGGGGAGTTGGGCGGGCCGGGCGGGTGCGGATGACATGGGTGCGTTGGCCGGGGCGGCGGTGCCGATGGTGCCGCGCAGGATCGCCCGGTGCAGGTCCCGCAACTCCGGCCCCGGGTCCGCGCCCAGCTCGTCGGCCAACCGGGTCTGGACCAGGCTGTAGTGGTCGAGCGCCTCGGCGCCCCGCCCGGCGGCCACCAACGCCCGCATCAGGGTCGCCGACAGCGGTTCCACCAGGGGATGCGCGGCGGTCAGCTCGGTGAGCTGCCCGATCACCCCGTCCGGGTTACCGATCCGCAGCTCCGCCCGCGCCCAGGACAGCACCGCGTCGAGGCGGCGCCGCTGCCACCCTTCGCGTACCTGGTCGACCCAGTCGCCGGAGAGGTCGGCCAGGGCGTCGCCGCGCCACAGCCGCAGCGCCCGCCGCAGCAGCAGGGCCCGCCGCTCGTCCGGCAGTCGGTCGGTCGCGGCCTGCGCCACCAGCGCCTCGAACCGGTGTACGTCGACCCGCCCGGCCTCGGTCTCCAGCAGGTAACCGCCGGATCGGCGGACGAGCGTCGCGGGCGCGTCGGCGCGGGCCAGCAACTGCCGGATCCGGGCGATGTAGACGTGCAGGGTGTGCCGCCCGCGCTGCGGTGGTGCCGTACCCCACACCCGGCTCATCAGCGCGTCCGTGGAGACGGTCCGGCCGACGTCGACGGCGAGCGCCGCCAGCACCGCACGCTGCCGGGGCGGCCCGGCGTCGAGCAGGCCGCCGTCGATCCACACCTCGACCGGTCCGAGGAGCCGCAACTCCACCCGCTGCCTCCGCTTCGCGCCCGGCTGGTCGCCGTACACCGGGCTTGACCTGTGCTTTTGATGTTTCGCCAAGAAAAGGCCGACCTCTGTCGCCGATCCTCGTCAGCAGAACGGTGAACGTCAATGCGATACCCGACCAACGGAACGGAGCACGTATGCGCAAGCACCTGTCCGGACTTCTCGGCCTGGCGCTGGTGGGGGTACTGGCGGCGACCGCCGTCCCCGCACCGGCGGGCGCCGCCCCGGCCGCCGAGCCGGCCGTGGCCGTCGACCCCGTCGTGTCGGCGAACCAGACGGTCGAGCAGCAGATCGACCGGATGCTGAGTTTCCCCGGCGCCAAGCGGATCGACCGGTACACCGTCGAGATGACCGAGGGGGCCTTCGTCACCGTTCCGGACCCGTCCGGCGGTGCGAGCACCATGGCCAACTGCGGCTACTACTACCTCTGCCTCTGGTCCGAGCACGGCTTCGTCGGGCCCCGGATCACGTTCACCGTCTGCGGTCGCGGGGTGGAGAACTTCGGACCGTGGCCGTTCCCGGACGGTGGCATCTGGAGCGACAAGGTGTCGTCGATCATGAACAACCAGAGCAGCGGGACCTGGTCCGGTTTCTACGACTGGCGGTCCGACGGCGGCGGCTGGGACGACCTCAAGTTCCTCAAGGCGTACGGCTACTGGCGGGACCTCAGCAAGGACAAGGCCGACGACGGCTCCCACATGAACGACCGGATCGACGCCGTACAGACCTGCTGACCGGAGAACACCGACCCGGAAGGGGAAACATGTTGCGAAACGTTCGGTCACACCGACCCGAGCGCGGTGCGATCACCGTGGTCTCCGCCCTGCTCCTGCTCCTGGCGACGGCCGTACTGGCGGTGGTCCTGCCCGGGACCGCCCAGGCCGCCACGCCGGTCTGCAACAACCTGACCTACATCTCCGCCCCGAGCCAACCGCCGAGCGACATGCACGTGCCCACGTACGGCGCACAGACCGGGAACAAGGAGTGCCACCTGTCGCGCGGTCACCAGGGCCTCGCGGTGAAGGTGCTCCAGGAGGCGCTGAACAGTTGCTACAGCCGAGGGCTGCTGCTCGACGGCAAGTACGGCCAGAACACGTACAACGCGGTGCTCTGGGTGCAGCGGGACATCAACGCCACCTGGGAATGGGCGAACATCGCCGAGGACGGCGGTTACGGGCCGCAGACCCGGGCCTGGATGGGGTTCGCCATCTTCGGCAAGAACGGCGGCCCGATGATGCAGGGCTGCTACTTCCCGGGCTGATCCCTAGCCGGATGCCGGTCGGAGTCCTCAACGGGGAACTCCGGCCGGCGTCGTCCGAACCGTTCGATCACCGCTAGGTCGGGTAATGTAGCGCTATGCAGCCCGAGGTGACGCTGGGGATCAACGAGGCCGCGCCCGCCCGGGACCGGCTGCTGCTGGCCGCCGCGCAGCTCATGGAGGGCGGCGACCGGTCCTTCTCCACCCGGGCGATCTGCGACCTGGCCGGGGTGACCGCGCCCACCCTCTACCACCACTTCGGCAGCAAGCAGGGGCTGGTCGACGCGGTGATCCACCACGGGTTCACCCAGTACGTCTCACCCGCCGGGTCGCCCGAACTCTCCGACGACCCCGTACGCGACCTGCGCGACGGATGGGACAGGCACGTCGACTTCGGTCTGCAACACCCCAACTTCTACGCCCTGCTCTACGGGGACGTCGTACCCGGACGGCCGTGCGCGATCACCGGTCCCGCGACCGACATGCTGGTCCGGCTGCTGGACGAGGCGGCCCGGCGCGGCCTGCTCCGGGTGCCACCGGCCGAGGCCGCCGGGCAGATCCTGGCCGCCAACGTCGGTGTGACCCTCAGCCTGATCACCCAACCCGAGGACGGCTGGGACCTCCGGCTCTCCGAACGGGTACGCGAGGCGATCCTCGGCGGGATCCTGATCGCACCGCAGCACCGGGTGACCGGCGGCGGGGACTCGTCGCGTACGACCGCGGCGATCGCCCTGCTCGCCGCGCTCGACCGGGACCCCGCCGGGCTCACCCCCGGCGAGCTGACCCTGATGCGCGAACTGCTCACCCGGCTCGGAAGCTGACCCGGCCGCCGCCCCTGCTCCGGCATAACCCCTGGTCGGGCGGGTAGCCAGCACCGATTCGACGACTCCGTCGAGACGGTGACGGCACGGCACTGTTGGGGGCTGGTTATGACGCAGAATCCGAATGCCGGTGACGGTCGGGCGGCAAAGGTGCAGGCTGCCAAACAGGGCGCCGCGCAGACCGGTCAGCAGGTATCGCAGGCGGGCGGTCAGCTGGCGCACAGCGCCGTCGACCAGAGCCGGGACGTGGCCAACGAGGCCAGCCGGCAGGCACGGCAACTGATGGAACAGGCGTCGAACCAGCTCAAGCAGCAGGCCAACGAGCAGCAGCATCGTGCGGCCGATGGTCTGCGGGCGCTCGCCGACGAACTGCAGACGATGTCCGAGCGGACCGAGCAGCAGGGCGTCGCCACCGATCTCGTACGGCACGCGGCCGACCGCGCCCACCAGGCCGCGCAATGGCTCGACCAGCGCGAACCGGGCACGGTGGTGAGCGAGGTACGCGACTACGCCCGGCGTAACCCCGGCATCTTCCTGGCCGGCGCCGCGGTCGCCGGGATCCTCGCCGGTCGGCTGGGCAAGAGCATGCGCTCCATGCAGAGCGGCGGCGACATGCACGAGGACGGCCATCGCGGCGACGGCCACCGCCAGGGCGGCGGGTCCGGGACGATGTCGGACTACCGGCCGGGCGAGTCGACCGCGCCGGGGGCGTCGTTCCAGAGCACCGCGCGCGGCAACGTCGACGAGGAAGCGGACCCGGGGGTGCCGGCCGCAGACTCGCGACCCGGAGGAGCACGGCTGTGAGCGCGGCGGCCGGTGGCGCGAGAGCCGCCCAGGAGCGGGAGCGGGACCCTGGGCAGGCGTCGATCGGCGAACTGCTCACCGCGATCACCCGGGACACCTCGACCCTGGTACGCCAGGAGATCCAGTTGGCCAAGGCGGAGGCCCGAGCCGAGGTACGCAGCGCGGTCAAGGTCGCCGGCATGTTCGGCGGCGCCGCCCTCGGCGGGTTCATGGTGCTCCTGTTCCTCTCGTACGCGATGTGGTGGGGGCTGTCGAACGTGATCGACCAGGGGTGGTCCGCCCTGATAGTCGCGGCGGTCTGGGCGGTCATCGCGGCGGTGCTGATCACCATGGCCCGCCAGCGGATGCGGGGCCTCAAGGCCCTGCCGCAGACATCGGGATCGGTCCGGCGGATACCGGACGCGGTCAAGGCCGGGGGAGACCACCGAACGGGGGGACACCAGTGAGCAGCATGGATCCGGATCAGATCCGAGCCAACATCGAGGACACCCAGGACGACCTGGGTCGCAACGTCAACGCGCTCGGGGACAAGGTGAACCCACGCCACCAGGCACGCCAACAGGTCGACCGGGCCCGCGGCACCTGGCAGAGGGTCAAGGAGAACGTGATGGGAAGCGCCGCACACGCCCGGGACGCGTCCATGCACGCGGCCGACGTCTCCGAGGGGCGAATCTCGCAGGCATCCTCCGCGACGGCCAACCGGGCGCAGGACATGGGCCACGCGACCAGCGCCCGCGCGCAGGAGATGGGCCATGCCACGAGTGATCGGATCCACGGGTTGGGCCAGAACGCCCAGCAGCAGACGCAGGGCCACCCGCTCGCCGCGGGTCTCGTCGCGTTCGGCCTCGGTGTGCTCGCCTCCGCGCTGCTGCCGTCGAGCGATCGGGAGCGTCGGGTGGCGGGACAACTGCGCAGCCGGGCGACCGAGCACTCCGGCGACCTCAAGCAGCAGGCGACGAACATGGCCAAGCAGGCGCAGGACAACCTGCGCGGACCGGCGCAGCAGGCCGCCGAGTCGGTCAGGTCGAAGGCCACCCAGGGCGCCGGGTCCCTGCGTGACCAGGCCCAGTCGACCGGGCAGAACCTGCGCGGGCAGGCCCAGCAGACCGCGAACGACGTACGCCAGAAGTAAGCCGGCGGGTACGGGGCGGCCCGGTCAGGCGCCGGTCATCGCGTGCGGCGCGGTGACCGGCTTCGACTCCGGTGACCCGTGCTGCCGCAGGAAGATGCTGAGTACGACCAGCACCCCGACGGCGAGGAACTCGCTCTGCCAGTTCTGCATCGACTGGAACCAGAAGTCACTGGTCCGCATGAACTGCCAGGCGCTGATCGACGCCGCCCCGCTCTGCAACGCCTGCTGCTCGTTGTATTCGGCGGTCCCGCCGAACAGGTGCCCCACGAACGAGCCGGCGAAGAGCAGCAGCAGGGCGATGGAGAGGCTGTTGCGGTAGACCACCAGGGCCAGACCGCGTACGTGCACCGGCCACGGTGAGTCGGGTTTGGCGTGGTCGGGTCGGTCGTCCGGGCGGTCCGATTCCTGCTCGGGCTTCGACTCCGCCGAGCCGCGCTGCACCAGGTACGCGGTCAGCAGGACGTAACCGCCCATCTGGAGGAACTCCGACTCCCAGTTCTCGAACACCGCCTCGGCGAAGTGGCCCGTACCGAGGTAGGCCAGGTAGCCCTCGGGGCCGAGCCCGTACTGGGTCAGTTCCTCGTTGCGGGTCTGCCATCCGAAAACGCTCTGCAGGATGAGGAAGAGCAGGAAGGCCCCGAACATCGTCACCGAGAGCGCGTTGCTCCGCAGCCAGCGTTTCATCTCCGGCTCCTCTCACCGAACGGTCACCTTCTGCCCAACCGTGGTGAAGGGGAAACGCGCAGCTCAGCGTGTTGCCGGTGAGTCGTACCGCAGGGAGTCGGAAGTCGTACCGCGAGGAGTCGGAAGTCGTACCGCAGGGAGTCGACGGGGTCAGTCGGCGTTCGGCCAGGGTGAGGAACCGATCACCACTCCGTACAGGGTGTGGTCGACCAGGAGGGCGGCCTGCTCGCGGAGGACCCGGCGGTTGCGACCGATGCCGAGCTTCGGTGCGGCGACCGCCTCGAAGACCGCCCAGAAGACGAAGCCGTACACCGGTCCGATCCACGCCCGGCGCCGTATCCGTCGGGGGAGCAGGCCGAAGAACGCACCGCCGCCCGCGCCGACCGTCCAGTGGATGAGTTCCACCAGCGCCGGTCGCCGGTTCACCGGCACCCGGTTGAACAGGGCCGGCGCGACGTGCTTCAGCAACTGCTCCGGCGGGGTCTGCTGGACCAGGCCGAACGAGGTGGTGGCCTGCCGTACGCCGGACATCGCCATCGCGCCGATCGCGCCCCGGGCCGCCGCCCGCCCGGTGCTGGCCATCAACCGTCGAACCCGCTGCCTGCCGTCCACCGGGCCTCCCTCGTACGGGCACCGTCCGGTCCCGGCCGGTGCTACCCGCCCGGCTCCCGGACAAACCTCGGGCGGTTCCGAACGGGCCGGGTTTCGGGGTGCCGGCACCGGGCAGACAGGCGACATGCCGGAGGAGACGGGGCAGACGGGCAACACCTCGGAGGAGCGGACGGACACCGCCGCCAGCGTCACCGTCTACGAGAACGGCCCGTTGCTGGTCCGGGGCGAGTTCACCCTGCGTACGGCACTGGGCGGGACGGTGGACCCCGGTCGGGACACGATCGCGCTCTGCCGGTGCGGCAAGTCGTCGCTCAAACCGTTCTGCGACGGTACGCACAAGGCGATCGGCTTCCGGGCCGCCGCCGACCCCGATCCCCGTCCGGACGCCGGTGCCGATTCCCGTCCGGATGCCGGTGGGGACAGCTCAGCGGGTGCGTTGTAACCACCGTTGGCTGTGCGCGGCGGTCCGGATCCGGCGCCCGGCGTACGGGACGCCACCCCGACCGAACCGCAGCCCCAACGCCGCCCAACTGCACACCGCCCGTTCCAGGACCCAGAGCGGCGCGAGCAGTGAGCCGCGGACCGGGAAGACGTGCCGACCGCCGGACCTGCGGCGCCCCCGCTCGGCCAGGGCCACCACCGTGGCGACCGCCACCGGGAGCAGCCGCCGGTCGAGCCGGCCCAACGCGACCGCCGCCGGCAGCACGGCCAGGAACGTCAGCATCCGGGGTGGCATGGCCAGGTCGTCGTAGGCCTGGCGGACCCGCTGGGACCAGAACCGGCGCGCGGTCGGCGGCAGGCGGCGGACGTACAGGTCCGGGGGGCAGGACTCGACGCCACCGAATCCGCGTACGGTCCGGAGCAGTTCCAGGTTCTCGAACAGGACGTCCCCGTCGTAGCCGCCCATCGCCAGGACGGTCGAGCGGCGCAATCCGAAGGTGCCCGGATAGTCCTCGCCGACCGCGCGGTTGAGCAGCGTACGGCCGGTGTCCCAGCAGGCGTGCCAGGGCAGCGGGTCGAAGTAGTTCTGCGGGCGTACCAGGTCGGCGCGGGCGAGCAGCCGGCACACCGTACGGAGGTTGTCGTCGTCGTAGCGGACATCGTCGTCGGCGACCACCAGCCGCTCGTGCCGGGCCAACCGGATCCCGGTCAGGACCCCGTTGACCTTCCCGTTGCGGTAACGCAGTGCCGGGTCCGGGGCGAGGTGCCGGACCAGGGCGGGCCAGCAGGCGGCGTGCCGGTCGAACAGTTCCGGCGGTGAGCCGTCGATCACGGTCACCGACACCCGCTCGGACAACCAGCGCAGGTATCCGGTCAGCTCCGCGCACCCGTCGTCGTCGGACCAGCGCAGGGGCAGGATGTACTCCACCGGCAGCCGGCCGGTGCCGAGGTCGGTCGGTCGCGTGGTCGGACCGCCGGCAGCCGGTCGGGTGGTGGTCAATGGCCCGCCGCCAGCGGCAGCCGCAACGACGACCGGTCGGCCGCCCAGCAGCCCAGGACGTGTTCGGCGACCAGTCCGTCGAGCTTCAGGCAGCAGGCGGCACCGAACAGCACGTCGGCCGTACGCGCCGGTTCGGTGAGCGCGAACGAACCGCACAGGTCGTACGCGGCGATCTGCTCGTGCACCGCGTCGGCCTCGACGTGCTCGTCGTAGAACCGGGTGGCGGTGGGTGTGCCGCCGAGCCGGCGCAGGGCGTCGCCGTACCGGCGGTTCGGCAACGAGGAGGTCATCTCGAACGCGGCGAGGTGACCGAGCAGGGCGCCACGCCACCGCCGGTGCAGGCCGAACAGGGAGATGAGGTTGTTGGCGGCCAGCGTGACCGCCGGGACCGAGTCGACGTACCCGCCGTAGCCGGTGTCCAGGCCCAGCCAGTTCATCGTGTCGCGGAACAACTCGGCGTGCATCCTGGGTAGCTGGCCCCGGCCGTACTCGTCCATCTGGATCTCGACCAGCGCGGCCTTGGCCGGTCCGTCCAGCCGGGGGATGCCCCAGGTGTGCGGGTCGGCCTCCCTGAGGTGGTACACCGAACGCTGGGTGACGAACTCGCGGAACCGGTCCAGGTCGGTCTCCCGGTGCAGGGCGGTCGCGAGCGACGGGCCGTCGTCCGCCGCCACCAGCGCGGTCAGACCTTCGGGTACGGCACCCGGCTCGACCGCCGGCAGCGGTCCGACCGCACGGCGCAGCGCCGCCTCGAACCGGCGTTCCGC
Source organism: Micromonospora sp. NBC_01796 (assembly GCF_035917455.1). Lineage (NCBI taxonomy): Bacteria > Bacillati > Actinomycetota > Actinomycetes > Micromonosporales > Micromonosporaceae > Micromonospora > Micromonospora sp. NBC_01796. The sequence goes on from NZ_CP109078.1 coordinate 4,951,714, forward strand.
CGCCGCCCGTACGGCGAGCAGCGACGAGTCCCACTCCCACCGTTCGTCGACGCCGTCGAAGCCCCGGTAGTGCAGCTCGTAACAGACGAAGAGGAACAGTTGCAGATCCTCGTCGGAAAGCGGGTCGGTGCCGGCGTCGGGACCGGTGGTGTCGCGGTCGGTGTCGGGCCACCAGCGGTCGGCGTCGCCCGGTAACCCGCCGACGATCCCGGTCAGCGCTTCGACCAGCATCGCCGAGGCGGGTCCCCGGGCGGTGGGTAGTCTCATCCGCTCCCCTACGGTGGCGGGCCCACCTGCGGTGACGGCCCCGGACGGCGACAAAAGCCGGTGGTTCCCACCGCGTACGGGGTCAAACCCGGGGGAGACGGAGTGCCGCTGTTCAGCCGACCGGGCGACGCACGGTGTAGATGCGGAGGTTGCCGTAGGTGGTGGTGCTCACCAGGTCCCAACCCTCGGTCGACCAGGCGGTGAGCAGGGCGACCGGGTGGATACCGCCGAGTTGGTGGGTCTTGCCGTTCGAGTCGACCCACTCCCGCACCACCGCCGGACCGTGCAGCGCGCATTGGGAGACGATTTCGGCGTACTCGTAGCGAGACATGATCCGATGATGTGACCGCGCGACGACCCCGGCCATCAGCCGACCAGCCGATCCCCAGTGCCGCCGCTCACTGGTCGTGCAGTCCCGTGGCGGAGTCGAGCCAGTCGTCGAGATCCCGGTGTCGCCCCAACCCGACCGCCGCGAACTCGTCGTCGTGCTCGCCGCGTACGACGCCCAACCGGTGCAACGCCGCCGAGATCGGGCTGCGGGTCGACGCGGTACGCCGACCGAGCGGTTCGTCGCGGGTACGCGGCAGGGGTGGTTCGGCGCAGGGTCCGTACACCAGGGTTCCGCCGTGCCAGACGGCCGCGCACTGGGTGCCGACGCCGCCGAAGTACTCCGCCTCGACGTACGCGACCGGTCCGCCCGCCGACCACGACATCAGGGTCCGGTCGAAGCCACCGGGCATGAACTCGAAACCGGCCGGCACCACCGGTGAACCGTCGCCGACCTCGTCGCGGAACTCGTCCGTCATCGGCAGCAGCGACAGTCCCTGTGTCAGCGACACCGTCGCCGCCCGCGTCACCCGGCCGAGCAGGTCCGAGCCGCCGATCACCGCCACCAGGTGGTACCCCATGGCGGACGAGGTTACCGATCCGGGCCGGTGGGAGCGGCTGCGGGCGTACCGGTGGCGGATATTTTTTTCCGGGCCCGGATCGGCCGCCGCCGGGCCGTCCGGGATGCGGACCTTGCGCGATTGCCTTTAATAGCAAGCATTTCCCGGATAGGAACCGAGTCCGCAGATTCCTCACCTGCGGAAACGGAAGTTATCTACTGTGGAGAAGACTCCGACTTTTTGTGCGAAAAGGTAGCGCTCCAGTTACTTTCCGGTGCACAGTTATCACATGAGCGACAGCGGAAGTGGTGAGCGGTACTTCTGGTGCCTCCGACACCACCGGGTCGAGACGGATGCCGACGTGTGTGCGGCGCGCTACGTCCTCGGTCCGTACGCCTCGGCACACGACGCGGAGCACGCGCTGGAGAAGGTCCGGCAACGCAACGAGGAGTGGGACGCCGAGGACGCCCGTTGGGCCGGGGAGGAGAGGTAGCGGCGTGGCGCAGAGCCCGCGTCGTCGAAGTACTCCGCGGTCTCCACAAGGAGACCCCCGAGAGCATGTCCCGCAAGGAGGACCCAGATGGCCGAAGCAGTAAAGGCCACCAGCCGCCCGGCTGCCAAACGTACCGGCGCGAAGACCACGTCGGCCCGTAAGACCACCGGCGCGAAGAAGACCACGGCCGCACGCAAGAGCACCGGCGTGGCCAAGAAGACGTCGCCGGCCCGAGCGACCGGGGCCCGCACGGCGGCCACCCGGGCGACCGCGACCCGGCCCGCGACGGCCAAGAAGGCGCCGGCCAAGAAGGCGCCGGCGAAGAAGGCCGCGACCAAGACGACAACGGCCAGGAAGACCGTTGCGTCGAAGGCCGCGACCGCCCGGAAGAAGGCGACCTCGGCGGCGACCCGGGCCGCCGGCGCGGTGAAGAAGACCGCGGCGAAGAAGGCACCCGCGAAGCGGGCGACACCGGCCAAGTCCACGCCGGCCAGGTCGACCGCGACCCGGTCGACGGCGACGAAGTCCGCGGTGAAGAAGACCGTGGGAGCGAAGAAGACCACGGCGAAGAAGGCCCCGGCGAAGAAGGCCACCGCGACCCGGTCGACCGCTCCGGGCACCCGCGCGACCGCGAAGAAGGCACCGGCCAAGAAGGCCACCACCGCGAAGTCGACCACCTCGCGCGCGGCCACCGGCGCCCGCAAGACCACCGTTGGCGCGGCCAAGAAGGCTCCCGCCAAGTCGACGGGCACGCGTACGGCAACCGCCACGCGTACGCCCGCGAAGAAGATCACCGCGCGCAAGGCGCCGGCCAAGAAGGTCGCCGCGCGTCAGGCGCCGGCGAAGAAGTCGACCCGGGCGACCGTACGCAAGGCGGCCGGCTGACAAACCGGTGCCGGGCGCTCCGGCATGTTCTCGCGTCGCGCTGATAAGAATGACCCGTGGTGATCAGACGTGTAGTTGCGCCCCGCATCGACTTCAGCGCGTTGCGCCGCGAACTGGAACTGCCCACGCGGTTCCCGGTCGCGGCGCAACGCGAGGCCGACGAGGCGGCGACCGCCCCACCGGGGGCGGCTGCCGACCGGACCGACATCCCGTTCGTCACCATCGACCCGGCCAGCTCGCGCGACCTGGACCAGGCGATGTCCCTGACCCGGCGCCCCGGCGGCGGCTACCGGGTCCACTACGCGATCGCCGACGTGGCGGCCCACGTCCGCCCCGGCGGTGAACTCGAGGCGGAAACCTGGCGGCGCGGGCAGACCATCTACCTGCCCGACGGCAACATCCCGCTGCACCCGCCGACGCTCAGCGAGGGCGCGGCGAGCCTGCTGCCCGACGTCGACCGGGCGGCGGTCGTCTGGACCATCGACCTGGCCGCCGACGGCGAGACCGTCGCCGTCGGCCTGGAACGCGCACGGGTACGCAGCCGCGCCAAGCTCGACTACGTCGGCGTGCAGGCCGACGCCGACGCGGGCCGGCTCGCCGAACCGATCGCCCTGCTCCCCGAACTCGGCAAGCTCCTGATCGCCCGTGGGCTGGACCGGGGCGCGATCAACCTGCCGCTGCCGGAGCAGGACATCGAGCCGGAGGACGGCGGGTGGCGGCTGGTGCTGCGGGCACCGGTGCCGATGGAGGACTACAACGCGCAGATCTCCCTGCTGACCGGGATGGCCGCCGGGGATCTGATGCTCGCCGGTGGCGTGGGCCTGCTGCGTACGATGCCGACCCCGAAGCCGGAGGCGGTGGCCCGACTGCGTACGGCGGCGGGCGTGCTCGGCATCGACTGGCCGGACGGCGCGAGCGTCGGGCAGGTGCTCGCCACCATCGACCCGGCGCAGCCCAGAGCCGCCGCGTTCCTCGACCACGCCGCCGAGCTGATGCGCGGCGCCGGCTACACCGCGTTCGACGGGGACCTGCCCGCCGACCCCCGGCACGGCGCGGTGGGCGCGGCGTACGCGCACGTGACCGCGCCACTGCGCCGGCTCGCCGACCGTTACGTCACCGAGGTGTGCCTCGCCCTGCACGCCGGTACGGCGGTTCCCGACTGGGCCCGTACGGCCCTGCCGCAACTGCCCGGGGTGATGTCCGGGACCGACCGGGTCGCCTCGGCCGCGACCCGGGCCGCGGTGGAGCTGACCGAGGCGGTGCTGCTGGAGGACCGGGTGGGGGAGACCTTCGAGGCCGGGGTCCTCGACGTCGACCGCGTACCCGCGCCGCCCGCGACCGGTGCGACCACGGACGCCGCCGCGCCCGCGCCGGTGGTCCGGCAGTCGGGTAAACCGGCCCGCCGGCCGGGCGGGACCGTCGCACTCGACGAGCCACCGGTACGCGCCCGCTGCGAGGGCGACCTGCCCCTGGGCGAACGGGTACGCGTACGCCTGGTCACCGCCGACCCGGTCGCCCGCAAGGTCCTCTTCGCCCTGGACTGACCGCGCCGGCCGGAACGGCACCGCCGGTCGCGACGACCGCGCCAGCCGGCCGAACGGGCGGTTTGGCAGGATGCGGGTATGGCATACGAGGCGAGCGAACTGCCCGACGTTTCCGGGCTCACCGTCGGCATCATCGGCGGAACCGGCGACCAGGGGCGGGGGCTGGCCTACCGGTTCGCCCGCGCGGGGCAGCGGGTCCTGATCGGCTCCCGGTCGGCGGAGCGGGCGGCACAGTCGGCGAAGGAGATCGCCGCGCTGCCCGGAGTCCCCGCCGACGCCGACCTCACCGGTGCCGACAACAACACCGTCTGCGCCGAGTCCGACGTGGTCGTCATCGCCGTGCCGTGGGACGGGCACCACGACACCGTCGCCGCGCTCCGTGAACCCCTGGTCGGCAAGATCGTGGTGGACTGCGTCAACCCGCTCGGTTTCGACAAGCAGGGCCCGTACGCGCTGCGGGTGGAGGAGGGCAGCGCCGTGCAGCAGGCCGCCGCCCTGCTGCCGGAGTCGCGGGTCTGTGCCGCGTTCAACCACGTGAGCGCGCCGCTGCTGGCCGACCCGGAGATCGACCGGATCGACCTGGACGTGCTGATCTGCACCGAGGAACGGGAACTCGTCGGGATCGTGGGCGCGCTCGCCGCCCGGATCCCCGGCATGCGCGGGATCTACGCCGGCCGGCTGCGCAACGCCCACCAGGTCGAGGCGTTCACCGCGAACCTGATCGCGATCAACAAGCGGTACCGGTCGCACGCCGGGATCCGGGTCACCGACGTCTGAACCGTCCGCCGGGGGTGTGGGACCACCACACCCCCGGACGGGCAGCTCAGAACGTGTGCTCGGCGCTCGGGAAACCGCCGTCGCGTACCTCGGCGGCGAACTGCCGGGTGGCCGAGGTGAGCACCCCGGACAGGTCGGCGTACCGCTTGACGAACCGGGGTGCCTTGCCCGTACGCAGACCGGCCATGTCCTGCCAGACCAGCACCTGGGCGTCGGTGTCCGGGCCGGCGCCGATGCCGATCGTCGGAATCCCCACCTCCGCGGTGACCCGCTTGGCGACCTCGCCCGGCACCATCTCCAGCACCACCGAGAACGCGCCCGCCTCGGCCACCGCACGGGCGTCGGCCAGCACCTCTTCGGCCGCGTCGCCGCGACCCTGCACCCGGTACCCGCCGATGGTGTGCTCGCTCTGCGGGGTGAAACCGACGTGCCCCATCACCGGAATACCGGCGGTGGTCAGGGCCTCGATCTGGGCGGCGACCCGACGGCCGCCCTCCAGCTTCACCGCGTGGCAGCCGCCCTCCTTCATGAACCGCACCGCCGTACGCAGCGCCTGGGTCGGCCCCTCCTCGTACGAGCCGAACGGCAGGTCGGCGACGACGAGCGCGTACCGGGTCGCCCGGACCACCGCCCGGACCAGCGGGAGCAACTCGTCCACGGTCACCGGGACGGTGGTCTCGTAGCCGAAGACGTTGTTCGCCGCCGAGTCGCCGACCAGCAGCACCGGAATGCCGGCCTGGTCGAAGATCGACGCGGTGTACTGGTCGTACGAGGTGAGCATCGCCCACCGTTCGCCGCGCTCGCGGGCGACGGCCAGATCACGGGTACGGATCCGCCGGCTCGCCGGTCCGCCGTACAGCGCGGTCACCTCGGGTTCGGCCGGGTCGGTCCCCGGCGTCGCCGGCTTGTTTCCCTGCTCGGACATGACGACTCCTTCCACCTCGAGGCCGCGCTCGCGGTCCCCGGGTCCACGTCGATCGTCGCACCGTGTTGCCGGACCCGGTCAGAGTGCAGTGGAGGATTTCACACCTCTCGGGCGGTTCAACCGCGCTCCCGCCACCGGTTGGTGATCGGCAGCCGGCGGTCCCGGCCGAACGCCTTGATGGTGATTTTGGTGCCGGGCGCCGACTGCCGGCGCTTGTACTCGGCGGTATCCACCATTCGCAGCACCCGGTCGAGAATTGCCGGATCGTGCCCGGCCGCGACCAGATCCTCCCGGCCCTGATCCCCGTCGACGTAACCGACCAGGATCGGATCGAGGACCGAATAGTCGGGCAACGAGTCGCTGTCGAGCTGCCCCGGGCTCAGTTCCGCGCTCGGCGGTTTCTGGATCGAGTTCTCCGGGATCGGCGGCTGCTCGCCACGGGCGACCGCGTCCGCGTTGCGCCAGCTCGCCAACTGCCAGACCAGCGACTTCCACACGTCCTTGAGCGGGTTGTAACCGCCGACCGAGTCGCCGTAGAGGGTGGAGTAGCCGACCGCCAGTTCGCTCTTGTTGCCGGTGGTGAGGACGAGGTGCCCCTCCTGGTTCGACAGGGCCATCAGAATCACCCCGCGTACGCGCGCCTGGAGGTTCTCCACCGCCAGCCCGGACAGCGACATGTTGGCCAGGAAACCGTCGACCATCGGCTGGATCGGCTCCACCCGGTAGTCCAGCCCGGTCCGTTTGGCCAGGTCGGCGGCGTCGTCGCGGGAGTGCCCGGACGAGTGGTGGCTCGGCAGCGACACCCCGACCACCCGGTCCGGGCCGAGGGCGTCGACCGCGATCGCGGCGACCACCGCCGAGTCGATGCCGCCGGAGAGCCCGAGCACGATCGACGGGAAACCGTTCTTGTTGACGTAGTCGCGCAGTCCGAGCACCAGCGCCGACCAGACCTCCGCCTCGTCGGCGACCCGTTCGGCGACACCACCGTCGGCGGGTGGTCCGGCGGGTGCGGGCAGGGTGTCGGTGACCGCCACCCGGGCGATCCGCATGGTGGTCCGTCCGTCGCCCGCCGTGTACCGGGTTCCGGCGGCCACCTCGTCGGTGGTCCCGGTGGCCGTGACGACCTCGTCGGTGTCCCGGTCGGTGGTGGCACCGGGCAGGTCCACGTCGTGTACGAGCAGGTGCTCGACGAACTGCGGGGCGCGGGCCAGCAGGGTCCCGTCGGCGGCGACGACCATCGAGTCACCGTCGAAGACCAGCTCGTCCTGGCCGCCGACCATGTTGACGTACGCGACCGTGGCGCCCGCCTCGGCGGCCCGGCGCCGGACCAGCGGCAGCCGTACGTCGTCCTTGTTCCGCTCGTACGGCGAGCCGTTGATGTTGACGACCAGGCCGACCCCGGCCCGGCGGGCGACCGCGAACGGCCCCCCGGCCTGCCACAGGTCCTCGCAGATGGTGAGCCCGACGTCGACCCCGCCGACCCGGACCACGGTCAGGGTGTCACCGGCTACGAAGTAGCGGTCCTCGTCGAAGACGCCGTAGTTGGGCAGGTGGTGCTTGAAGTAGGTCGCCGCCACCGTCCCGCCGTGCAGTACGGCGAGGGCGTTGCGCGGGCCTCGGGTCCGGTGCGGGCCGGTGCCGGAGGTGGCCGGTCCACCGTCGGCGGTCTCGCCGCCCGCCACCGCCCCGTCGGCGGTCTGCCCGAACTCGTCCGAGTCGAGGTAACCGACCAGCACCGGTACGGCACCGAGCCCGTCGGCCTGGAGGTCGGCGGCGAGCCGGCGCAGGGCGGCCCGGGAGGCGGTCACGAACGACTTGCGGAACACCAGGTCCTCGACCGGGTAGCCGGTCAGCATCATCTCCGGGAAGACGACGAGCTGCGCACCGGCGGTCACGGCGGTACGGCTGGTCCGGCGTACCGTCTCGGCATTGCCGGTCAGGTCTCCGACGGTGGGGTTCACCTGGGCGAGAGCGAGGCGCAGGGTGGGCATGTCCTCATCTTGCCGCGCCGCCGTCGCGTTCGCTCGCGCCGGGGGCGTAAGGAAGGGCAGGTGGTCAGGCTTTGGTTTGCCGACCAGGGCTGCCGGAAAACCCTTGTCCTCGTATCTTTGGGGATGGAAGGCCATTAACGGGACAGTCGCCGTCCCGGCGTACCGGGCGCGACGGAGATCACGTAACGTCGGCGTAACGAGGTCGGGTAAGACTGGTCCGCTAGGTCGGGGGTCGGCTGGCCAGGTCAAGCAGGAGTGTCACGAGGGGTTGAAGTGGACCGTCAGCAGGAGTTTGTGCTCCGCACCCTGGAAGAGCGCGACATCCGGTTCGTCCGGTTGTGGTTCACCGACGTACTCGGCACGCTGAAGAGCGTCTCGGTCGCGCCGGCCGAACTGGAAGCGGCCTTCGAGGAGGGCATCGGCTTCGACGGTTCCGCCATCGAGGGCTTCGCCCGGGTCTTCGAATCCGACATGGTCGCGATGCCCGATCCGACCACGTTCCAGGTGTTCCCGTTCGAGGGCGGGGTGAGCGGCGAGAGCGCCCGGATGTTCTGCGACATCCTGCTGCCCGACGGCACCCCCTCCTGGGCCGACCCGCGCCACGTCCTGCGCCGCGCGCTGTCCCGGGCCGCCGAGAAGGGCTTTACCTTCTACACCCACCCCGAGATCGAGTTCTTCCTGCTCGAGAACGGCCCCAACGACGGCTCGGTCCCGGTCCCGGTCGACGCCGGTGGCTACTTCGAGCACACCACGCACGCCATCGCCCGCGACTTCCGCCGCCAGGCGGTCCTGTCGCTGGAGCGGATCGGCATCTCGGTCGAGTTCAGCCACCACGAGGTCGCCCCCGGCCAGCAGGAGATAGACCTCCGCTACGCCGACGCGCTCACCACCGCCGACAACATCATGACCTTCCGGCACGTGATCAAAGAGGTGGCGCTCTCCACCGGGGTCCAGGCCAGCTTCATGCCGAAGCCCTTCACCGACCAGCCGGGCAGCGGCATGCACACCCACCTGTCCCTGTTCGAGGGCGAGCGCAACGCCTTCCACGACGGCGGCGACCCGTCGAAGCTCTCCAAGGTCGCCCGCGCGTTCATCGCCGGGCTCCTGGTGCACGCCCGTGAGTACACGGCGGTCACCAACCAGTGGGTCAACTCGTACAAGCGGCTGTTCCCGCAGGCACTGCCGGACCGGATCACCGAGTCCCCGGCGTACGTCTGCTGGGGGCACCTGAACCGGTCTGCCCTGGTCCGGGTCCCGGCGTACGGCAAGCCGAACTCGGCCCGGGTGGAGGTCCGGTCGCTGGACTCGGCGACCAACCCGTACCTCGCCTTCGCGGTGCTGCTCGGCGCCGGCCTCAAGGGCATCGAGGAGGGCTACGAGCTGCCGCCGGGCGCCGAGGACGACGTCTGGTCGCTGTCCAACGCCGAGCGCAAGGCGATGGGGTACGAGGCCCTGCCGGAGAACCTCTCCGAGGCGATCGACGTGATGGCGGGTTCGGAACTGGTCGCCGAGGTGCTCGGTGAGCACGTCTTCGACTTCTTCCTGCGCAACAAGCGGGCCGAGTGGGAGCAGTACCGCCGCGAGGTCACCCCGTACGAGCGCCAGCGTTACCTCGGCGCCCTCTGATCCTCCGGCGGTAATCGCACGTGGCGCGGCGGGGCGTGACGGCGGCAGAATGATGCCGTGACGAGCGTTCCCGCACAGCCAGCGGCACCACCCACCGAGACACCCGCCGTGACCGGCGACGCGTCCACTGTGGTGACCACGACGACCGGCACCGTGGTCACCACCGCCGAGACTCAGGTGGTGGCGGTGACCGGTGATGCCACGGTCGAGGTGGCGACGGACGCGCCGACGGTGGCGGTGTCGGCCGACCTGCCGACGGTCGCCGTGACCACCCGACCGGGTCCGACGAAGGTACGGATCGAGACCCCCGGCGCGACCATCGACATCGAGGCCCACGAACCACTCGGTGAGGTGGTGGCCACCGCCCTGCGCCTGTTCCACGAGGCCGGCGGCTGGCCCCGGGAGCAGACCCGCTCCGCCGGCTTCGCCCAAACGGAGCGCCGCGACTTCCCCCCGCCCCAGTCCAGCTCGATGCCGTACGCCCCCGGCGCCTACCCCGTCCAGTCACCCTGACCGACGAGCCCACCCCGTGATCACGAAGGGTTCGGCTCGCCATAGCAGGCCGAACCCTTCGTGATCAGGGTGCCGGCCGAGGGGAGGCCGGCGAGGGGTGGGGGGTTACTTGGGTTGGGCGGCGCCGGGCTGGGGGGCGCCGGGGCGGCCGTGGCCGCCGAAGCCGCCGGGCAGGATGTTGGCGTCGAGGGCGGCGGTGATCGCGTCGGCCTGCTCCTGGGTGAGCTTGCCGTCCTTGACCGCCTGGGCCAGCCGATCCTTGATCTTGGCCTGCCAGTCGACCTTCTGGTCGCCCTTCTGGCCGCCCTGCGGCTTGGCGTCGGACTTGTGCTGCTCCCGGAGCTTGTCCAGGGCGGCGGTCACCTTGTCGGTGGAGATGCCCAGTTCCTTGGCCAGGTCCTCGGCGAAGGCACCCGAGTGTCCGGGCCGCCCCTGCTGGTCGCCCTGGTCGCCGGGAGCCGGGGCGGCGGGGGCCGGTGCGGTGGTCGAGTTCGAGGTCGACGGTGCCGGGGTGGGGTCCTCGGCGAACGCGACGGTCGGTACGGCGATCCCGACCGCGAGTACGCCGGCAGCGGCGAGCCCGCCGAGCGCGGTTTTTCTGGAGATGGTCCTGAACATCGAAACCCCCATGATCGGTGTGTGGTGCACGACCCACCCACCGTCACGTACCGACCTGGACGAACCCCGTGCCGAACCTATGCGCAGCCTGTGAATTAGCCCTGAAAACCGAATTGTTGGTATAAAACCGGACAGTCGGGAAGCTGGACAGCGAGGAAGCCGAACTCAGCTCACGGCGGGGGAAACCGTCAGGGTGCCGGCGGTCGTGTCGAGCGTGGCGGGCGTACCGACCGGGACGGTGCGCTGGCCGTGGCCGTGCCCGATCGGGAGCCCGCCGAGCACCGGCACACCCAGGTCGCCGAGGCGTTCGGCGATCACGTCCGCGACGCTCACCGCCCAGTCGTCGGCGCAGTTGGTGAACTGGCCCACCGCCACCCCGGCGACCCCGTCCAGGACTCCGGTCCGGCGGAGCTGGGTGAGCATCCGGTCCACCTTGTACGGCGGCTCCTCGATGTCCTCGATCAACAGGATCGCCCCGGTCAGGTCCGGCATGTCGGGGGTGCCGAGCGACGCCACCACCAGGCACAGGTTGCCGCCGATCAGCGGGCCGGTGGCCGTACCGGGGACGAGCACCGGGGCGGTCTCCTCGGTGGGCAGCCGGGTGACCGTGGCCGGCTCGGTGGTCATCATTGCGCGGCGCAGCGACTCGGCCGAGTCCGCCGGGGTGCGCTGGTCCAGCCAGGCGGCACCCGGACCGTGCACGGTGGCGAGCCGAGCGCCCCGCCAGAGCGCGAACTGCAACGCGGTGATGTCGGAGAAGCCGGCCACCACCTTCGGGTCGGCGCGTACCGCCGCCATGTCGATCGCGTCGACCATCCGCTGCGCGCCGTAACCGCCACGGGTGCAGAGCACACCGCGTACGTCCGGGTCGGCGAAGGCGGCGTTCATGTCGGCGGCACGCAGCTCGTCGGAGCCGGCCAGGTAACCCTGCTGGGCGTACGCGTTCGGTGCCAGCACCGGCCGCAGCCCCCAGCCGGTGAGCAGTTCCAGCCCCCGGGCCACCCGCTCCGGCCTGGTCGGGCCGGACGGCGAGACCAGCATCACCCGGTCGCCGGGGCGCAACGCGGGCGGGCGTACGGGCGCAGCCCCGGCCAGCGGGACGGCGGTCACGGGTCGGACATCGGTCATGGGGTGCCAGCCTATCCGGATCAACTTCGGCCACCGGATAGCCTCGACGTCGTGGCAACCGCTCTGGTGATCGAGAATGACCCGACGGACGACCTCCGTCGGCTGGGGGAGTGGCTGACCGAGGCCGGTCTCGACCTGCACGTGCTCCGGCCGCATGCCGGTGACGCCCTGCCCGAGGACCTGTCCGGCTTCGAGGCGCTGGTGGTGCTCGGCGGGCAGCAGCAGGCGTACCCGCTGCCCGACGGCAGCCCGGGAGCGCCCTGGTTCCCGCAGTTGGAGGGACTGCTGCGCAAGGCCGTGCGCTACCACCTGCCCACCCTGGCGATCTGCCTCGGTGCGCAGCTCCTGGCGACCGCGCACGCCGGCACCGTCGAGCGCAGCGAATCCGGGCCGGAGGTGGGTCCGGGGGTGGTCGGCAAGCGGGACGCCGCCGACCGCGACCCGCTGTTCATGTGGGTGCCGCTGATTCCCGACGTGCTCCAGTGGCACCACGACGAGATCACCGAGCTGCCGCGCGGCGCGGTGCTGCTCGCCGCCTCGACCCGCTACCCGAACCAGGCGTTCCGCCTCGGTGACCGGGCCTGGGGGCTCCAGTTCCACATCGAGGCCGACACCGACATGATCGCGGACTGGGCGACCGACTCGGAGGTCCTGGCCGAGCTGGGCTACGACCGGGACGCCGTCATCGCCGCCGCGGACGCGGTGATGGCCGACGTGGAAGAGGCCTGGCAGCCCTTTGCCGTACGCTTCGCCGCCCTGGCCCAGGGTGAGCTCGACGTGCCGGCACCCCGGCTCGACCTGCCGTTGCTCGGGCCGCAGGAGCCGCGGTGACCAGACCGACCAGCGCACACGGCCGGCTCGTCCGGTACGGCTTCGGTACCGCCGACGGTGACCACGGTTCCCGCGCGGCGGACCTGCTCGGGGAGACCGGGCTCGGGCTCTGGGACGACGCCGCGCAGGAGCCGGTGGACGACGTCGCCGCCGACCTGATCACGGCTCTGTCCCGGGCCGCCGACGCCGACCTGGCCCTGCGCCAGTTGCACCGCCTGGTCGAGGCGGAACGGCGGGCGGCGGCCCCGGACAGCGACGCGGAGTCGGTGGTGCTGGGCGCGTTGGCCGTCGATCCGGGGCTGCGCCGCCGGCTGGTGGCCGTACTCGGGGCGTCGTCGGCGTTGGGTGATCACCTGGTGGCGAACCCGGACCAGTGGCGGGTGCTGGTCACCGGTGCGGACGGGCTCGCGCCACGGGCCGACGGGACGTTGTACGACGGCACCCTGCCCGGTGCCGTACTGCCGCCGCTGCCGGTGGTGGCCGCGCTGCGGCGGGCGTACCGGTTGAGTCTGCTGCGGATCGCGGCGGCCGACCTGACCGGCGGACAGGGCCTGGAGCAGACCATGTCGGCGCTCTCCGCGCTCGCCGACGCCACCCTCGGTGCCGCGTACGACATCGCGGTGGCCGAGTTGCCGCCCGGTACGACGCTGCCCCGGCTGGCCGTGGTGGCGATGGGCAAGTGCGGGGGCGGGGAACTCAACTACGTCTCCGACGTCGACGTCATCTTCGTCGCCGCCACCGACGACGACCTGACCGCCGCGACCACGATCGCCACCCGGCTGATCAACATCTGTGGACTGGTCGCCTGGCCGGTCGACGCGGCGTTGCGCCCCGAGGGCAACCGGGGACCGCTGGTCCGTACGCTCGCCAGCCACCTCGCCTACTACCGGCGGTGGGCCCGTACGTGGGAGTTCCAGGCGCTGTTGAAGGCCCGCCCGGCCGCCGGTGACCTCGGCCTGGCGAGTGAGTGGATCGAGCAGCTCGCGCCGCTGGTCTGGACCGCCGCCGAGCGCCCCGAGGCGGTCGAGGACGTCCGGTCGATGCGGCGCCGGATCATCGACAACATCCCGGCCCGCGAGCTGGAACGCGAGATCAAGCGCGGACCCGGCGGGTTGCGCGACATCGAGTTCGCCATCCAGTTGCTGCAACTGGTGCACGGTCGCGGCGACGAGTCGCTGCGCGCCTGCGGCACCATTCCGGCCCTGCGGGCACTGGTCGCCGGTGGTTACGTCGGCCGGGCCGACGGTGAGTCGCTGCTGCGCGGTTACCGGTTCCTGCGTGCGGTCGAGCACCGGCTGCAACTACAGGGCCTGCGGCGTACGCACACCGTGCCGACCGAGCCGCAGGCGTTGCGCTGGTTGGCGCACGCCCTCGGCTACACCGCCACCCCGGAGCGGGACGCGGTCGAGGCGTTCCGGGCCGAGTGGGTCACCCACGCCACCGAGGTACGCCGGCTGCACATCAAGATCTTCTACCGGCCGTTGCTGGAGGCGGTCGCCCGGGTCAACACCGACGGGCTGCGGCTGACCCCGGAGGCGGCCAAGCACCGGCTGGAGATCCTCGGCTTCGGTGATCCGACCAGGGCGTTGCAGCACCTCCAGGCGCTCACCGGCGGCGTGTCCCGGACCGCCGCGATCCAGCGCACCCTGCTGCCGGTGCTGCTCCAGGAGTTCGCCGACGCACCCGAACCGGACCGGGGGCTGCTCAACTACCGCCAGGTGTCGGACAAGCTCGGCAGCACCCCGTGGTACCTGCGCCTGCTGCGTGACGAGGGGCCGGTGGCCCGGCGGCTCGCCCGTACCCTGGCCCTGTCCCGGTACGTCGCCGACCTGCTCGCCCGCGACCCGGAGTCGCTGCGGCTGCTCGCCGACGACACCGAACTGGTCCCGCGTGACCCGGCCGTCCTGCGCGACGGGTTCCTCGCCGCCGCCAACCGGCACCTGCCCGGACGGGGTCCCCAGCCGGCCGACCCGGCCGCCGCGATCAGCGCGGTCCGGGCGCTGCGCCGCCGGGAGCTGATCCGGCTCGCCTGCGCCGACGTACTGCACTCCGCCGGTTCGCTGGCCCCGCCGTCATCGGACACCGAGGTCGCGCCCACTCCGGCGGTGGCCGGGGAGTCCGACATCATCGGCACCGGGGCGGCGCTGAGCGCGGTCACCGACATGACCCTGGCCGCCGCGCTCCAGGTCGCCCGCGCGGCCGTACCGGAGCTGCCCGGACTGCGGTTCGCCGTGATCGGCATGGGCCGGCTCGGCGGCTACGAGCAGAACTACTTCTCCGACGCCGACGTGCTGTTCGTCTACGACCCGCCGCCGGGGGTGGCCGAGAGCACGGCCAGCGCCGCCGCGCACGCCATCGCCGAGGAACTGCGCCGGCTGCTCGGCACGCCGACGGCGGACCCGCCGCTCGGCGTCGACGCGGACCTGCGCCCCGAGGGCCGTCAGGGTCCACTGGTACGCAGCATCGCCGCCTACGCCCAGTACTACGCCCGCTGGTCGAAGGTGTGGGAGGCGCAGGCGCTGCTGCGCGCCCGGTTCGTCTGCGGCGACGCCGACCTTGGCCGGGAGTTCGAGCTGATGGTCGACCCGGTCCGCTACCCGGAGCTGGGGCTGAACCGCGCCCAGGTGACCGAGATCCGGCGGATCAAGGCACGGGTGGAGACCGAGCGGCTGCCCCGGGGAGCCGACCCGGCCACCCACACCAAGCTCGGCCGGGGCGGGCTCGCCGACGTCGAGTGGGCGGTGCAGCTCGTCCAGCTCCGGCACGCCGGTACGGTCCCCGAACTGCGCGGTACGCGTACCCTCGACGCGCTCGGCGCGGCCTGCGACGCCAAGCTGATCGATCCGTCCGACGCTACCGTGATGGCCGCCGGCTGGACCCTGGCCGCCCGCGTACGCAACGCGTTGATGCTGGTCCGGGGGCGGGCCGGCGACCAGTTGCCCCGGCACGGGGTGGAGTTGGCGGGCGTGGTCCGGCTGCTCGGCGGCCACGATCCGGGGGAGTTCCTGGACCACTACCTGCGTACCGCGCGACGGTCGCGGGCCGCCGTGGAGCGCGTACTCGATGCCTGACCGGCGCCGCCCGGCGGTGGCCGGACAGGTCCGGGCCGCCGGTGGCCGGATCCGTTCCGTCGGCGGCCCGGTCCGGGTGGCGGGTGTGGCGGCGCTGGTGCTGGCGGTCGCCTTCCTGCTGGCCCCGAACATGGGCACCGACCTGGCCGCCCAGGTGGCACGGGCCAACTTCGTGGACCGGTTCGGGGCCACCCCGATCGACCTCGGCTGGTACGGAGGCATCAACCAGTTCGGCTACAGCCTGTTCACCGCCGCCCTCGGCGCCACCTTCGGCGTACGGGTGGTCGGTGCGGTCGCCGCGGTCGGCTCGGCGTTGGCCTTCGCCTGGCTGCTGGTGGTGGCCCGCGCCCGACGCCCGGTGTTCGGTGCGCTGCTCGGTGCCGTGGTGCTGGTCGGCAACCTGGTCAGCGGCCGGATCACCTTCGCCATCGGCCTGCTGCTCGGCCTGCTCGCCCTCTGCACGGTCGCGGCTGCCGGCGGCTTCGGGCGCTCGACGGCGGCCGGCGGGCGGAACACCGGACGGTCGGTGGGCGGGAGGCGTGTCGGTTGGCTGGTGGGAGCCGGGGTGTTGGCCGCGTTGAGCACGTGGGCCAGCCCGGTGGCGGGACTGTTCCTCGGGTTGGCCGGCGGGGCGTTGCTGCTGGCCAACCTGCTGCGCCCGGTCCGTCCGGCGCCGCCGCGTACGGGAGCCCGGCGTGCCGGTCGGTGGCGGTCGATCCGTTGGCGCTCGGGTGAGGGGCTGACCGGGGCGCTGGTGCTCTGTGTTGGGCCGGCGGTCGCGTTGGCGCCGATGGCGCTGCTGTTCGGCAACGGCGGGGTGCAGCCGTACAGCTTCGAGTCGATGCGTACCAATGTGGTGTTGTCGCTGGTGGTGCTGGTGGTCGTGCCGCGCCGGTGGCGGGCGGTCAAGGTCGGGGCCGCGCTGACCGTGGTGCTGCTTGTCGGCGCCTACTACCTGGACAGCCCCGTCGGCTCGAACGCGCTGCGGCTGTCGATGCTGTTCGCCCTGCCGGTGCTGGCGGCCTTCGCCGACCTGCGGTGGCGCTGGTTGGTGCCGCTGCTGGCGCTCGCCGTCTGGTGGCAGAATCCGGTGATGGTCGCCGACCTGACCAGGGCCGGTTCGACCGAGAGCCGAGCGGCGTTCTACCGGCCGCTGGTCGACGAACTGGACCGGCGCGGGCCGATCGGCCGGGTCGAGGTGGTCCCGCTGCGGGACCACTGGGAATCGACGTACGTGGCACCGACCGTCCCCCTCGCGCGTGGCTGGGAACGCCAGGTCGACGTGGACCGCAACCCGCTGTTCTACCGCGACAACCTCGACGTGAACGAGTACGTCGACTGGCTGCGTCACAACGCCGTGAGTTACGTGGCCATCGCCCCGAACAGTCCACCCGACCTGTACGCCCGCGACGAAGCCGCCCTGGTCAACGCCGGTCTCCCGGAACTGCGTGAGGTGTGGCGCGACGCGACCTGGCGGCTGTACGCGGTGGCGGATCCGTCGCCACTGGTTGCCGCGCCCGGCGAACTGGCCGACTCGACGCCGGAGGCGGTGACCTTCACGGCCGAGGGAGCGGGTGAGGTGCTGCTGCGGGTGCACTGGTCGCGTTTCCTCAGCGTGACCGGGCCGGACGCCTGCCTGCGGGCCACCGACGACGGCTGGACGACCGTACGGGTCAGCGGCGGCACCTACCGGGTCAGCAGCGACTTGATCGACTCCGGCCCGCACTGCTGACACCTGCGCTGGACAGAGCGACGCCCCCCGACGTCGGGTCGGAGGCGGGGGCGTGTCGAAACTGTTGTCAGTGCTGCTTGGCGAGGCCGACGAACGCCCGCCATGTGTCCGGGCCGAAGGTCAGCACCGGGCCGGACTGGTCCTTGCTGTCCCGGACGAGAACGCGGTTGGTGAGGTTGTCGGCCACCTCCACGCAGTTTCCCTGATTCCCGCTGCTGCGGGAGGACTTCCGCCAGTGCGGCACGGCGATCGGCTCCATGACTCCGCTACCTCCAGAATCAGCTCGGGATTGGACGTCTGGGGAGAGCGTACTTGTGGACGGCCCCTCGGCTCTCTCGGACGAGGTCAACGATGGCTTCGGTTCGGCCCCGGACACAGCAACGCCCCCGCACTGTTGGTACGGAGGCGCGCGCGAGGGTTGCTACTGCTGCTTGGCGAGGCCGACGAACGCCCGCCATGCGTCCGGGCCGAAGGTCAGCACCGGGCCGGACTGGTCCTTGCTGTCACGGACGAGAACGCGGTTGGTGAGGTTGTCGGCCACCTCCACGCAGTCTCCCTGATTGGTCCCGCTGCGGGTGCTCTTGCGCCACTGAGGGGCGAGGTCAGTCATGATCGTTGATCGCCTTCGCTATGAGGTCTCTTGACAGGTTCACCGGCAGGGCCAGCCCGGCGACGATCTCCCACGCTACTTCCAGCCGATTCAGGTCTTCTCCCTCCACCACCAGTCGCCCGCGTAACTGGTCATCGACGTAGCCTGCCCGATCCTTCCCGGGGAGCGTCGCGAGGACGAACGCCCCCTGAAGGCCAGCATGAAGGCCGGCGCTCCGAGGCACAACCAGGATCTGCACCCTCGGCCGCTCGCTCATGTCCAGCAGGTGCTTGAGTTGGGGACCGAGGACGTCGGGTGGGCCGCAGGTGAGCGCAAACTCGCCTAGCACGGCCGACAGCATCGGAGCATTTTCCTGGTCGACGGTGACGGCTTGGCGTTCGAGGCGAACCTGCGTCGTTCGGTCGACCTCCTCCTGCGACAGCCGACCGCTGTGCAGCAGGGCGCGGGCGTACGACTCTGTCTGGAGCAGACCGGGGACCAGCATCGGCTGGAACGTGCGTAACAGCACCGATCGCTGCTCGTGGTCGGTCCATGGCCGTAGCCATGTCGGGCGCGCGTCGTCGCGGGCGTCGGCGGCGGCCCGCTGGACCTTGTCGCCGCTGCCGAACAGGGTGTCCAACTGGATGGCGGTGTCAGGTTGGGGGACCAGTCGGCCGCTCTCGATGGCTGCGATCAGCGACCCGCTGACGTTGATCGCGGTCCCGGCCTGGTCCTGGGTGATGCCGAGCTTGGCTCGCTCTGTCTTGAGGATTTCCCGGAGCTTATTCACGTAATACTCCCGACTACGGATTACTGCACTGTAGACGCCGGTACTGACAACCGATTCCATTCCGATGACGGATGCCAATAGTCCAGAGTAGATGAAGACGGAGATTTGCATTGGCCCTGCCGCATCGAGGGGAAGCACCCCCGACGCTTCCCCCGGGGCTGCTCCGTCCGGCGGGGACCGCCCAAGAAACGCTGTTGGGTGGCGGGCGGTCCCCGCCTCTAATTCCAACTTGAGGGGTGATCAGATGAGGCTTCGCGATTGGCGCCGGCCATGGTGAGAGTCGGTGATGTCATCAACGCCGAGGAGGGCGATTACCGGCGGGACAGGGAGCCCGCCTATCGGGACAGCATGGGCGATCTCCATCTGCGGGTGACGCACGTTCCGATGGACGCCGGGGCGTACGACACCGAGTGGGTGACCGTACGCGGCATCGAAAAGCCGATGGGAAAGCCCGAGTTGCCCGAGGCCGCGTACGCGATTCGTCGCCGCGTTCTCGCGGACGTCGAGCAGCCGGCGCCGACCGGACCGGTCTGGTGATGGACGGCGAGCCGGTGGCGGACAGGGTCGCCAACCACGTCGCGCTGCCGCAGCTCTGGATCTGCCGCGTGGACGCCTACCCCTGGCCGTGCGCGGACGCGCGGCTGAACCTGCTCGCGGGTTTCAACGGGCGGCTACTTGCCCTGAACCTGTACCTGGCGCCCCTGTTCGTCGAGGCCCTGACCGACCTGTCCGCGATCGCCCCGGACCTGGCCGACCCGCCGGACCCCCGCGCGATCTACGAGCGCTTCATGGGCTGGGTGCCGTCGCGAAGGCATGGGGGAGCGACCTCGTGACGTTGGACGACGCGATGGGCGCCCCGCACCGACCGGGCGACGACTGGCGTTGCAAGGACGACGCCGAGGAGTGGCCCTGTCCTGTGTTCCGGCGCCGGATGTGGACGCTTTACCGCCGCAATCGGCCTCAACTGATCGACGTGATGACACGGTTCCGCGACAAGGCGTTGCGCGAGGTGGACGGCATGACTCCGGAGTTGGCCGAGGCCCGCTGGGCCTGCCCCGTTTTGACGGACATCCGAGATCAGGGGACCTGGGGTCTCCGGGAGGATGTCCAGCATCATGGAGAGCATGGGAAAGAAGCGGCCGCGGCCTCGGCGTTCGTTCACGCCGGAGTTCAAGGCCGAGATCGTCGAGTTGTGTCAGCGTGGTGACCGCACGCTCCGGCAGGTCAGCCAGGACTTCGACCTGACCGAGACGGCAGTGCGTGAGTGGGTCAAGCAGGCCGAACTCGACACCGGCGTCCGCGCCGATGGGCTGACCACCGACGAACGGGCCGAACTCGCACAGCTGCGCAAAGAGAACCGCAGGCTGCGCGAAGACGTCGATGTGCTCAAACGGGCAACGGCTTTCTTCGCGAAGGAGACCCGGTGAACGTCTTCCCGTTCATCGCCGCGGAGCAGGCCGGCAAGCACAACGTTAAACGTGCCTGCGAACTGCTCGAGGTCTCCCGATCCGCCTACTACCAGCAGAAAACCGGCACCCAGTCGCAGCGCGAGCGGGTCGATGCCCGGCTCACCGACAAGATCACCGTGCTGCACGAACGGTCCAAGGGCACCTACGGGGCGCCGCGGATCCACGCTGACCTCACCGAACAGGGGCTACGGCACGGCCGCAAACGCGTCGCCCGGCTGATGCGCATCGCCGGACTCGCCGGCAAGAGCCCACGCCGCTGGCGCACGACCACAATCCCGGATCCGGCCGCCGGGCTCCGACCTGACCTGGTCGGCCGCGATTTCCGTGTTGATCCTGGCGTAATCGATACCCGCTGGTGCGGCGACATCACCTACATCAACACGTGGCAGGGCTGGCTCTACCTGGCCACTGTCATCGATCTCGCATCACGCCGGGTCGTCGGCTGGGCCGTGGCCGACAACCTCAAGACCGACCTGGTCGACGCCGCCCTCGCCGACGCTGTCGCACGCCGCCGACCCGAGCCCGGGCTGGTGTTTCATTCCGACCGTGGCACGCAATACGTCAGCGCCCAGCACACCCGCCTGGCACACCGTCACGACATCCGCCTGTCCGTCGGCCGGCGCGGACAGTGCTGGGACAACGCAGTCGCCGAGTCGTTCTTCGCCACCATCAAAACCGAACTCCTGCACCGCCAGGCCTGGCCCACCCACCAAGCCGCCCGCCAGGCCATATTCGAATACATCGAGGGCTGGTACAACACCCGCCGCCGACACTCAACCCTCGGCTACCTCAGCCCTGCGGCCTTCGAGACCACCAGCTCACAACCGCTACCGATCGACCGAGCCGCCTAACTAAGATCAACACAACGACCCTGTCCGTCGAAACGGGTCAAGCCCACGCTTCATCGGCTGGGTGCACGACCCGCCGGTCCGCCGTCGACTGCGAGCAATCTGAATGAGTGTTCGAGGACGTGATCCGGGCCGTCCGCGTTCGCTCCAGACAGGAACTCTCGGACGCCGCACTAGGGTGTGGGGATGACGACACCCCGGGAGGCGGAGACGCGCATCGGTCCGATCGGCGCGCTGCTCTGCCGAGTGATGTTCCTGGCGATCTGGCTGCCCGGACCGGTCCTGCTGTACGTGGCCGTATCGCAGGGCCCGAGTCTGTCTACCGGGGACTTCTGGGGTCTGCTCGCCGGGGGCGTACTGGCGACGCTCGTCGGGGGCGGCTTCGGAGTTTGGGGCTTGCGCCTGGTCACCCGCTCGCGACGCGACATGCGGCGGCTAGCCGCTACCGGTGTCGCGGCGACGGCGGAAGTTCTCGCGGTGGCCGACCACCTGGGTGGGGAGGAAACCGGGCTGGAACTCCGCGTCCGGATCAGTGGTTCCGGGTTCGCCACCTTCGAGGCCGAGACGATCCGCGCTGTCGACCCGGCCCTCGTGCCCGGAGTGGTTCTGGCCGCAGTCGTGGACCCGGACGAACGCATCTTCGCGTTCTTGTAGCCGTCATGCTGACCGTGAAACGGTCGAGTTGCCATTCAGGTTGACGCAAGCCACCGGGTCACCTCGTCGGTGAGGACCACCTCGTACGGCAGATTTTTCAGGTCTTCCGCGGTGACCTCCAGACCGCGAGCCCGAGCCAATTCGGCCAACCATGACCAGGGATGCGCCTCGCCGCACTCGTCGTCGTCCGGAAGCACGGTGAGCAACACGTTCTCGATGACGCCGTCCCGAGTCTCGTGGAGCGGGATCGCACCATTTCCCGGGGCGCCGGTCGATCTCGCGGCGATGCTGTAGCCGCGATCCGCGTGCAGGAGCACACGCCGGCCGTCTTCCAACGTCGCGAACTCACTGACCAGGAAGCTCTGGCTACTCACATCATCGGTGGGTGCCGTTCTCAGATCACAGAGGGCGCCCAGGCCCGTGACACGGCCGGGTTCGACGCGGGGAAGATTTTCGGGGGCGGAATAGGCCCCCGGGTACGGGCTCCAACCGAATTTCCCGCCGCTCATTTCCCGTCAGAACTCGACCGAGCGGGTGCCGAGGCGCTCCTCGAGGTCTCCCGGCTGCTGCAAGCCGGCCGCGAAGGCGCCCGCCGCCCAGCTCTGGTATCGAGGCTTGCCGAGCTGAGCCGTGAAGGTGGCGGACTGGGGTGGGAATTCGTTGTCGTCGGGGAGGGTGATGGCGTTCACCCAGCCCTTCATCTCGACCAGGGCGCCACGGTCGAACTTCGCGACACGGGTGGCGAACGCGGTGACGAAGTCGTCCAGTTCCGCGTCCGGGATGGCGCGGTTGACGTATCCGTACCGCTCGGCGAGGTCGCCGTCGAAGTCCTCGGCGCCGACCAGGATTTCCAGGGCGCGACCGCGACCGACCAGACGCGGCAGGCGGGCCGGGGCACCGCCGCCCGGCGGGGCGCCCGCGCTCAATTCGAACTGGCCGATCAGGGTGCGCTCCCGGCTCGCGAAACGGATGTCGGTCGCCAGGAGGAACTCGCTGCCGGCCCCGCGTGCCCGACCGCGGATCTTGCTGATCGTCACGACGGGAAGCTTGCTCAGCCGCACCATGATGTCGACGAAGGGCTGCTGACCGGTGACCGGCGGCGGCTGGTCGGCCAGGACCGAAAGGTCATCGGCGAGATCCCAGTGCGCGATGAAGTAGTCGGGATTCGCGCTCTCGAACACGATGACGGTCAGCTCGGGATCGTTCTCGGCCGCATCGAGAAGTGCGCGCATTTCGACGATCATCTGTCCGCCGATGACATTGACCGGCGGATTGTCGAGCGAGGCACGCCAGAACGACGGCGACTCCTTGGTGATGTTGATCTGTGCCATGCGACGAGTATGTGCAGAACGCCAGGTGGATGGACGCGGAACTGTGCTCGGTAAGCCTTACGGGATCTCCGCGCTACAGCCCCTGACCAGGGCCTCCGGGTGGCCATGGCACGATGGTCGCCGTGCCCCGGTTCCGTCTCGTCCGCTACGCCGGCCTGGCCGGGGCGATTCTGCTGGCGGTCGGGGCCCGGTTCGGCGGAGTGCTGCCGCAGTGGCGCGCCGGGGTCACCCCGGCCGGCATCTGGCAGGGCGAACACGGGCCGCTGATCCTCGGCTGCTGGTTGGTCGGGACCGCCCTGCTCGCCGGTGCCTGGTGGGCCGCCCGCGACGGCGTGCCGTCGACCCGGTGGGTGTACGTCACCACCGGGCTCTGGCTCCTGCCGCTGCTCGCCGCGCCGCCGCTGGGCAGCCGCGACGTCTACTCGTACGCCTGCCAGGGGGCGGTGCTGCACGACGGGGGAAACCCGTACGCCGGGGGTGTACGGGAGTTCGGGTGCCCGTGGCTGGACTCGGTGTCGCCGACGTGGCAGGACAGCCCGGCGCCGTACGGGCCGGTGTTCGTCCTGCTCGCCGGGCTGGCGGTGGCGATCGGCGGGACCCTCGTCGGCACCCTGGCGGTGCTGCGCCTGTACGCCGTGCTCGGAGTCGCCCTCACCGCCGCCTGCCTGCCCGCGTTCGCCCGCCGCTGCGGGGTGGCGCCGCAGCGGGCGCTCTGGCTGCTGCTCGGTTGCCCGATCGTGGCCGTGCACCTGGTCTCCGGGGCGCACAACGACGCGCTGATGGTGGGACTCCTGACCGCCGGGCTGCTGGTGACCGTGGTCGGGCGGGGACGCCCGCTGCCGCTGTTCGCCGGGGGAGTGCTGCTCGGGCTGGCGGTCGGAGTGAAGGTCACCGCCGGGGTGGTGATCCCGTTCGCGATGCTCGCCGCGCTGGCCGGGGCGTACCGGGTGCGGGCGCTGTTGCGGGACGGGGTGCCGGTGGCGGCGGGGGCGGCGTTTGCCGTACTCGCCGTGACAGGGGTGTCGGGGCTGGGCTGGGGCTGGGTCGACGGGCTCCTACGCAGCGGCGACTCGGTGCAGTGGACCTCACCGCCGACCGCCTTCGGGTTGACCGTCGACTACGCCGGCCGGCTGTTCGGGGCCGACCTCGACGCCGTGCCGGTGACCCGGCTGGTGGGGTTGGGGCTGCTCGCCGTACTCCTGGTGGTGCTCTGGTGGCGGGCCCGGCACGCGGACCCGGTCCTCGGCGCGGGTCTGGCGCTGGCCGCCACGGTCGCCCTCGCCCCGGTCTTCCACCCCTGGTACGCGACCTGGCCCCTGGCGGTTGCGGCGGCGACCGCGATCGCGGGCCGGTGGCTGGTCGTACCCGGTTTGTTGATCTCGTTCCTGACCCTGCCCGACGGGACCAACCTGGCCCGGTTCAGCAAACTGCCCGGCGCCCTGGCGATGACCGCGTTCGTGCTGGTCGTGGCGGTGCTCGGGGTGCGTGCGGCGCGGCGGCGCCGGGTGGCACCGGACCGCCCGGAGCTGGCGGAGGCGGCCCCGAGCGGGCGCTAGTGGAACACCAGACGGTTTGCCGGGCAAGGCAGGCCAGCTCGGCCGGAAGTGGACACCTCCGGCCGAGCTGGGCGGGCTTATGAACCCGCGACGCCCTGGGACACGGGGCCACACTTCTCGTCGAGCCCGTTTACCCCCTTGCGCTCGCACACCTCCATCGAGACCCACCTGCCCGCTGGGACGTAGACGTTGACCGGTGTGGAGCAGGTGCCGCTGCCGCCATCGGCATGCCGTTCGATGGTCCCCCCGCCCTGCCACCAGATGTAGCCGACGGCGCGGCGGGCGTCACCGGCGCCGAAGTCGCAGACCTGGAACGACGAGTACTGCCCGGTGTTGCTCCACGTCGCATACCCGTAGCCGTTGTAGTAATCGTCGTACGACTCGGCATACAGGGGCGTTGCCGCCAGGGCGGCGGCCGGGGACGCCACCAGGCCGGTGACCGTGAGCACCACCGCCATCAGCGCGCCACCGAACCAGCGTGACTTCTTCCGAATCATCCGTACACCTCCATCGACGACGACCGGGATGGTCGTGATCAACATGATCGTCGCCGTTGATCGACGGTGGGAGGTGTTCGAACGAGCCCGAACAACTTCGAACGCTGCGGGCGTTGGGGTCGGCCGTTGGCCGGATCAGACCTGCTTCGGCAGGGTGAGGATCTCGGCTCCGTCGTCGGTGATGGCGATCGTGTGCTCGCTGTGCGCCGTGCGGCAGCCGGTCGCGCTCCGGAGGGTCCAGCCGTCGGCGTCGGTGACGAGCCTGGCGGTGTCCGCCATGATCCACGGCTCCAGGGCCAGCAGCAGCCCGGGGCGGAGTTTGTACCCGCGACCGGGCCGCCCCGTGTTCGCGACGTGCGGGTCCTGGTGCATCGTCGATCCGACGCCGTGGCCGCCGAACTCGGTGTTGACCTGGTATCCCGCCTCGTTGAGGACCGAACCGATGGCGTGGGAGATGTCACCGATGCGGGCTCCGGGGCCGGCTGCGGCTATCCCCGCGCTCAACGCGCGCTCGGTCGCGTCGATCATCGCGACGCTCTCCGGGGGCTGCACGTCGCCCACGATGAAGCTGATCGCGGAGTCGGCGACAACTCCGCCCAGGGAGACGGCGAGGTCGAGCGACAGCAGGTCGCCGTTGGCGAGCGGGTAGTCGTACGGCAGGCCGTGGAGCACGGCGTCGTTGACCGAGGTGCAGATGTAGTGGCCGAACGGCCCGCGCCCGAAGGACGGCTCGTAGTCGACGTAGCAGGACTGTGCCCCGGCCTCGATGATCATGGCCTGGGCCCACCGGTCGATGTCCAGCAGGTTGGTGCCGACCGTGCTGCGGCTCTTCAGGGTCTGCAAGATGCCGGCGACCAGGGCGCCTGTCGCCTTCGCTCGGGGCAGGTCGGTGGGGCTCAGGATCTCGATCATGGGGCGCCTTACTCGTACGGCCAATAAGTATCCCGGCCATATTATCCCGGTACTAGAATCGGTGCCATGGTCAGGTTGCCGCTCACACCCGAAGAGGTCGAGCGCGGACAGCGCCTCGGCGCTCTCCTGCGTCGAGCCAGGGGGCAGCGTTCGATGCTCCTCACCGCGCTGGACGCGGGCGTCTCGCCGGAGACCCTTCGGAAGATCGAGTCCGGTCGGGTGGCCACGCCCGCTTTCCCGACCATCGCCGCGATCGCCGACGTCCTCGGCCTCTCCCTCGACGCGGTGTGGTCGGAAATCAACCGGTCGGCCGGCGGGGTCGAACTGGCAAGATCGAACAGCGCCGCAGCTCAGCGGTTGGCCTCGTAGGTCCCGAAGCCGCAGCCCCGTCGCGCGATACGGGAGCGTCGTAAAAATCCTCGTCGGGCGTGCATCGTTCGAGGGGCCGGCGACCGTTCTACCCGTGTCGGAGGGAGCGGCCGCTTGAAACAAGATGACGAGGACGCATTCCGGGAGTTCGTGGCGTCGCGCATGCTGGCGCTTCGGAGGCTGGCGTACGTGACGTGCGGGGACTGGCACGCGGCAGAGGACGCGGTGGCCAACGCCCTGGCGAAGCTGTATCCCCGGTGGGCGCGCCTGGAACGGCCGGACCTGTACGCCCAGACCATGGTGTTCCGGGCGGCGATCGACGAGACCCGCCGGCCGTGGTGGCGCCGGGAGCGGTCGGCCAGCGACCGGATGCCCGACATCGCCCAGCCCGACCTCAGTGGCGCCACCGACGAACGCCTGCTGGTACGAGCGGCACTACGGGCTGTGCCGACTCGGCAGCGGGCGGTGCTGGTCCTGCGGTACTACCTCGGCATGTCGGCCGAGGAAGCCGCGGATGTGCTCGGCGTACGAGCCGCAACAGTCAGGAGCCAGACGAGCAGAGGTCTGGCCAATCTCCGTACGGCGCTGGCCGCCGGAGGCGTGGTCCTTGATGAACCGTCGGAACTTGGAGCGTGGACCGATGCGAATGCAGAACCTGGTGGAGCTGGCGACCTCCGAGCCACCGCCGCTGCGTTACACCGTTGACGAGATCGTGGAGTCGGGACAGCGGGGCCAGCGTCGTCGCCGGCTCGGCTGGGCGGCATCCGGGGCGACGGCGGTGGCGGTGCTCGGCGTCGTGGCCGCCGTGACGATCCCGTCGCTCACCGGAACGGCGTCGGTGGAAACGGCCAGCCCGTCCGGCCCCAACGCGGGCGCGTTGTCCGGGACGACGCAGACCGTTCCGGTGGCGGCGGAGCCGTTCACGTTCACGTTCGGCGCGTACCAGGTCGGGAAGCTGCGGGTGGCGCAGCCGATCATCGTGTCGACCGCGTACCAGCTCGCCCCGGTGTACGCGGACGGCCTGACCACCAACGACAAGGCGAGCGACCCGAAACAGGAGCCGTCACGGTCGCCGAGCCTGTACGCCTACCTCACCGTCTACCGGCCCGGCGCCTACGACCCGACGAAGCTGGCCGGTGCCCGGCAGGTGACCATCGGCGACCGGCGGGGACTGGAGGTCGACGGCTCGGAGGCGGGGACCCGGACCCTCGCCTGGGAGTACAACACGAACGCCTGGGCGGTGATCGACGCCCGCTCCTCCGAGGCCGACTACCCGGCCGCGGAGGACCTGCGGGAGCTGGCCGCAGGGTTGCGCGGCAGCACGCCGACCGAGGCGAAAATCCCGATCAAGATGGCGTACGTGCCGTCCGGATACCAGCTCGACGAGGTCGGGATGCACGCGATGACCGGCCTGAACGGGATCGCCGGCGCCCGGGACGGTGACTACGCGGGACTGCTGTTCAGCGACCCCGCCCTGCCGACGACCGGCCTCACCGAACCGTACGGCGGTGTCGAGGGCGCCGACCCGCCCGGAAGTTTCCTCGTCTTCGTCGTACCCGCCGCGAACTCCAACCAGCAGCCCTCCTCCGGAGTCACCTGCCTGAACGGCTTCTGCAACCGGTGGGCCGCGAACGGCACGGTGAACCTGCAGGTCGCGAGCGGTGGCCGGCTGTCGAACACCGAGATGGCGAACATCCTCAACGGCATCACGCTCGGGAACGTGCAGGACGACACCACCTGGACCGAGGTGGGCGCCGCGATCTCCTGACGGCACCTCCCGCATCGACGGCCACCCACCAATCGTGGGTGGCCGTCGTCGCTGTCGCGAATCTGCAAGAAATCCTCAAGTTCTTTCCGGGCCGAGCGTGATCCATCGATGCCCGTGCGACGGTCTACCCGCCGTCGCACCACTCCTTCGCCCGGGGGCCGTCGATGTTCACCTTGCGCCGCAACAGAAACAGGCACGTCAACCGTCTACTGAGGACAGTCACGCCGTTCGTCGCGTTCGTGCTCGCCTCGGCGCTGCTTGCCGGCACCGGGGACGCGGTCGCGGCTCTGCCGGCGCCGCAGCCGGGCACCGGACGTGGCGACAACCACCGCCCCGAGCCCGCCCCGCAGCAGCGGTGGCGGTCGGCCGGCGGGGAGAGCCACCTGACCGGGGAGCGGGTCAACCGGAACCTGCCCCCGTCGCAGCGGTCCCGCTACCCGGTGCGCGAGCTCGACCAGAAGCCGGCGGCGGGCACCAACACCGCCTCCGTGGTCGAGCCGCCCGCGTCGACCGCGCGCGGCTTCGACCGGGCCACCAGCCGCGAGCTGCCCGCCGAGCGCGGGGAGTTCGAGCGGACGTACGCCAACGCCGACGGCACCACCACCAGCGAGTTCTCCGGCGCCCCGATCAACAAGCGGCTGGCCGACGGAAGCTGGGCCCCGATCGTCGACACCGCCCTCGCGGCGCAGCGCGTCGACCTGCCGGTGGACCCCGGCGGCGCCGACAGCAGCATGTACGTCCAGGGTGGCAGCTCCGCCTCCGGCAGTTCCGAACTGCGGGTCGGTGCGATGTCCGGCGGGAACGCGGCCTCGTACCTCAAGTTCAACGGGCTCAGCGGCCGGTTGCAGAACCACACCATCTACGGCGTGCAGCTCCAGGTGGTCAACTACGACTCCGGGTCCTGCCGGCCGCGCTCGGTCAGCGTGCACCCGGTCACCGGCTCCTGGACGGCCGGCTCCGGTTACTCGTACCCGGGTCCGGCGGTGGGCGGGGCCCTGGCCAGCCGTTCCTTCGCCCACGGTTACATCACCACCGGGCAGTCGTCGTCGGCGTGCCCGGCCGCCGCCGAGCTGATCGATCTCGGGGTCGCCGGTCGGGACCTGGTGCAGCGCTGGGTGAAGGGCACCCAGGCCAACAACGGGCTCTCCCTGCGTGCCTCCACGTCGGACTCGTCGGCGTGGAAACGGTTCGCCGGGTCCGGCACCGCCAACCCGCCGAGGCTGTACGTCACGCACAGCCCGTACAACGCCAAGTACGCCATCCCGAAGCCCGTTCCGGAGCCGCCGGTGCTCCAGAACCAGGCCGGCAAGGTCAAGGTCACGGTCACCAACCTCAGCGCCGACGCCTGGGCACCCGGCTCGTACTACCTGGCCTACCGGGCGTACAACTCGGCGACGGGGGCGGCGGTCGGGCAGCAGCGGGCCGCCGACCTGACCGCCACGGTGGCCAGGGGCGGGAAGGTGACGCTGGACGCCACCATCAAGGCGATGCCGCCGGGCACCTACTTCCTCGACTTCACGATGGTGCGTACCGGTGGGGTGGTCTTCACCGACCACCAGGTGCCGCCGGGCCGGATCGTGCTCAAGGTGATCGACATCCCGCCGGTGGTGCAGGCGCTGTACCCGCCCAACGGTTACCAGGCGCCGACCCTGACCCCGCAGCTCTGGGCCCAGGCGCTGGACATCGACGCCCCGCCCGGACTCGCCCTGCGTTTCAAGTACGAGGTCTGCCGGCGCGACGCCACCGGCAACCCGGTCGAGTGTTTCAACTCCGGCTACCTGACCAGCACCGCCTGGACCGTGCCGGCGGGCAAACTGCGGTGGAGCGAGAGCTACCAGTGGCGGGTGTACGTCAAGGACGCCACCACCGAGGTCGTCTCCCCGTACTCGACGGTCCTGGCGGACGTACCGCAGCCGGAGATCGTCTCCCGGATCGCCGGTGCCCCGTACGGCACCCAGGACCGGGAGTTCGACGCCCAGGTCGGCAACTTCACCACCGCCGCGGTGGACGCCACGATCACCACCGTCGGCCCCGAGCTGAACCTCGTCCGGACCTACAACAGCCTCGACCCGCGCCGGGACTCCGCCTTCGGGGCCGGCTGGACCACCCGGTACGACATGCGCCTGGTCCCCGACGACGACGGCAGCGGAAACGTGGTGATCACGTACCCGGACGGGCAGGCGGTCCGGTTCGGCCGCAACCCCGACGGCACGTACGCCGCACCGTCCGGCCGGACCGCGACCCTGACCGCCGACACCAGCGGGTGGAGGCTCGCCGACAAGGCCGGCAGCACCTACCAGTTCGCCACCACCGGGCGGCTCAACAAGATCACCGACACCAGCCTCCGGTCGGTGACGCTCACCTACAACACCACCGACGGCCGGCTCGCCAAGGCGCAGGTGGCGACGAGCACCACCAACACCGCCGGGCGGGCGCTCTATTTCACCTGGTCCGGTGGGCACGTGGCGAGCGTGCGTACGGACCCGGTCAACGGGACCGCGCTCACCTGGAACTACACCTACACCGGTGACGTGCTCACCCGGGTCTGCGCCCCCGGCAACCTCTGCACCAACTACGCGTACACGGCCGGTTCGCACTACCGCAGCGCGGTCCTCGACTCCCGGCCGGAGTCGTACTGGCGGCTGGGGGAGGACGAGGGGACCGGGGCCGGCAGTGAGGTCGCGCTGAACCTCGGCAAGGACGCCGGCACGTACCGCACGGTCACCCTCGGCACCGCCGGTGCGCTCGCCGGCGGCGCGGGAACCGCCGCCACCTTCAACGGCACCTCGTCCTCGGTCGAACTGCCCAAGGGCACGCTGAAGAAGAGCCGGGACGGCGCGGTCGAACTGTGGTTCAGGTCGACCACCACCGGCACCGGCGGCCCGCTGCTCGGCTACCAGGACAAGGCCCTGGGCAGCGCGTCCACGGTCGGCGTACCGCTGCTCTACGTCGGCACCGACGGCCGGCTGCGCGGGCAGTTCCGGACCGCCGGGATCAACCCGCTCGCCTCGGCCGGTACGGTCAACGACGGGCGGTGGCACCACGTGGTGCTCTCCACCATGTCCGACGTGCAGACCCTCTACCTCGACGGGGTGAAGGCCGGTGAACTGACCGGCAGGGTGCTCGACCACTCGACGCTGACGTTCAACCAGATCGGTGCCGCGTACGCCACCACCCCGACGTCCTGGCCCGGCTGGGGAACCACCGCGCAGCGGCACTTCAACGGTGCGATCGACGAGGTGGCGCTCTACTCCCGCCCGCTCGGCCCGGCCGCGGTGACCGCCCACTACCGGTACGGCCTCAACCAGGCCGACCAGCTCACCACGGTCACCCTGCCCAGCGGCAAGACCGCCGCCACCGTCGCCTACGACGTCAACCTGGACCGGATCGCCGAGTACACCGACAACCACGGCGGACTCTGGAAGATCGGCGCCCCGGCGGTGTACGGCGGCGACGACGACCTGCGCCGCAGTGTCCAGGTCCTCGACCCGGCCAACCGCCCGCACCTGTACGAGTACGACGCCCTCGCCGGCCGGCTCCTGCGCAGCGGGACCCCGCTCGGGTTGGAGACCCGCCCGGAGGACCGGCCCGTTCCGCCGACCCCGACCCCGTCACCGCCGCAGGAGGTCTGCTCCCGCCCGGACCCGGCCGACCCGGCGTTCTGCACCATCATCCCCGGCGGTTCCGGCGGTCCGGTGTTCGTGTCGCACCCGCTGGACGGGATGGCGATCCGGACCTTCTCGTACGACGACAACGGGTTCCAGAACGTCGTCACCAACGAGAACGGCGACGCGGTGACGATGACGTTCGACGACCGGGGCAACGTCACCTCGCGCAGGACCTGCCGGACCAGCACCCAGTGCAACACCAGCTACGACAGGTACCCGGCGACGGTGACGAACCCGTTCGACCCGCGCAACGACCTGCCGATCGAGAGCCGGGACGGGCGGTCGGCGAGCGCCACCGACAACACGTACCGGACCACGTTCACGTACCACCCGTCGGGGCAGCTCGCGGCGCAGACGAACCCGGACGGAAGTTCGGTCAGCCACACGTACACCACCGGGGCGGAACCGGCGGCCGGTGGCGGCACCATGCCGGCCGGGCTCGTACTGACCTCGACCGACGCCCGCGGCAAGATCACCCGGTACGGGTACTTCGCCAACGGTGACCTGGCCCGGACCACCGAACCGTCCGGGCTCGTCACCAACAGCACGTACGACGTGCTCGGGCGGAAGATCACCGACACCGAGATCTCGGACAGCTTCCCCGCCGGGGTCACCACCACCTACACCTACGACGCCCTGTCCCGCCCGGTCAGCACCACCGAACCGGCGACCACCGACCCGATCGGCGGGGTACGGCACCAGCAGCGGTCCACCCAGACCTACGACAGCGACGGCAACGTGGCCCGGGTCGACGTGCAGGACGTCCTCGGCACCGACACCGCCCGCTCCACCGTCTGGGAGTACGACGAGTTCAACCGGCCCGAGCGGGTGACCGACGCCGAGGGCAACGAGACCGCGTACACCTACGACCGGTTCGGCAACCGTACGTCCATGGTGGACCCGGCCGGGAACCGGTACGACTACGCGTACACCGCCCGCAACGACATCGCCGAGGTGCGCCTGCGGGCCTGGACCGGCGACCCGGCCGGCGCGCCACCGACCGGCGACTACCTGGTCCTGCACTCGTACTCCTACGACCTCGCCGGGCGGACCGCCAGCGACACCGACGCCATGGGCCGCCGGGTGGAGTACCAGTACTACGGCGACGACTCGCTGCACCGGGTGGTGCTGAAGAACTTCCGCAACCCGGACGGCAGCACCCGTGACTACGTGGTCGAGGAGAACACGTACGACGGCGCCGGCAACCTGCTCGGGCAGGTCGCCGGAAACGGGCGGGTGGTGACCGCGCAGACCGTCGACCGGGTCGGCAAGGTGCTGACCACCGTCTCCGACCCCGGCGGGCTGGACCGGACCACCACCTACAGCTACGACCAGAACGGCAACGTGCTCCGGGCCAGCACCTCCGGCAAAGCGTCGAACGTGCCCTGGATCATGCCGGCCACCGCCGAGGTCGTCGACTACACCTACGACGACACCGGCAACACCATCCGGGAGACCGCCACCAACGGAACCACCACCCAGGTCACCACGTACGCCTACGACCAGCGCGGACTCCTGCTCAGCGAGACCGACCCGCGCGGGAACGTCACCGGTGCCGACCCGGCCGCGTACACCAGCCGGTACAGCTACGACGAACTCGGCCGGCAGGTCGCCGCCCGCGCTCCGGCGGTGGCGGCGGAGAGCGGCGGGCAGGCGGCGACCACGGTCACCCCGACCCGGCAGTTCGGCTACAACACCTTCGACGAGCGGGTCGCGACCTCCGACGAACTCGGCCGGGTCAGCCGGGCGACGTACGACCGGGTCGGCCGGCAGACCAGTCTCAGCGCGCCCCGGTACTTCGGCCCCGGCACCATCGCCGAGATCACCCCCACCGTGACGTCCCGCTACGACCCGCTGGGCAACGTGGTGGAGGAGACCGACCCGCGCGGCGGCATCACCCGGTACGGCTACGACCAGCTCGGCCGGATGACCGTACGGGACGAGCCGGTCCGGACCAACACCGAACGCGCGGTGTGGCGGTACGAGTACACCCGTACCGGTGAGGTGTTGTCGGTGACCGACCCGACCGGCGGCCGGACCGAGTCCACCTACGACGACCTGGACCGCCAGCTCACCGCCACCCAGGTCGAACGCCGTCCGACGCTGGACCGGATGACCACCCGGTACGCCTACGACGACTCCGGCAACCTGACCGAGGTGACCAGCCCGACCGGGGCGAAGAGCCTGTTCGGCTACGACGCGGTCGGCGGGCTGACCCGCAGCACCGACGCCTCCGGGGTCGCCGTCCAGTACGGCTACGACCACGCCGGCCGGCAGGTACGCACCAGCGACAGCCTCGGCCGTACGTCGCAGCGGATCTTCGACGCCCTCGGCCAGGTGAGCAGCGAATCCGACCTCAAGTCGGACGGAACCGTGCTCCGGACCGAGCGGTACCGCTACGACCCGGCCGGCAACCTGATCGCCTCCGTCGACCCGCTCGACGTCACCACCACCTACGAGTACGACGCCGCGAACCAGCTCGTGAAGCAGATCGAACCCGTCGACCCGACCACCTCGATCACCACCACCTTCGGCTACGACGCGGCCGGGAACCGCAGCCGGTACACCGACGGGCGCGGCAACAGCACCATCTTCACCGTCAACTCGCTCGGCCTGCCCGAGTCGGTGATCGAACCGTCCACCCCGGCGCATCCCGCGGCAACCGACCGGACCTGGACCGTCGCGTACGACGGCGGCGGAAACCCGATCCGGATGACCTCGCCCGGCGGGGTGGTCCGGCTCCAGACGTACGACGCGGGCGGGCGGCTGGAGCGGGAGACCGGTGACGGCACGAACTCCGGCACCGCGACCCGGCAACTCGGGTACGACCCGCTCGGCCGGCTCACCTCGGTCAACGCCCCCGGCGGGACCGACACCTTCGGTTACAACGACCGGGGTGACCTGCTCACCTCGGCCGGACCGTCGGGCAACGCCAGCTTCGGCTACGACCGTGACGGCAACCTGGCCAGCCGTACCGACGCGGCGGGTTCGGCGGTCTTCGGTTACCGCAACGCCCGCCTCGACACGGTGAAGGACGGGATCACCGGCACCACCCAGACCCTCGGGTACGACGCGGCCGGTGCGCTGAAGACGATCGACTACGGCTCCGGCCGGGTGCGTACCTACACCTTCGACGACCTGGGCCGGGTCGCCTCCGACACGCTGCGCAACGCCGCCGCCCAGTCGGTCGGCTCGACCAGCTACCGCTACGACACCAACGACCAACCGATCGGCAAGACCACCACCGGTACGGCCGGCGCCGGTGACAACACCTACCGGTACGACCAGGCGGGCCGACTGCGCGAGTGGACCAGCGCCGGCGGAACCGTCGGGTACGACTGGGACGCCTCCGGCAACCGGATCCGGGCGGGGGCGAAGACCAGCACCTTCGACGCCCGCAACCGGCTGCTGAACGACGGGGACTACAGCTACGCGTACACCCCGCGCGGCACCCTGGCGTCGAAGACCAGTTCCGGGCTGACCGAGACGTTCGACTTCGACGCCTTCGACCGGCTGATCTCGGCGGCCGGGCAGAACTACGCGTACGACGGGCTGGACCGGGTGGCGTCGCGCAACGGTGCCGGGTTCAGCTACGCCGGGCTCGACGACTCGGTGGTCTCCGACGGCACCGAACGGTACGCCCGGGGCGCCGCCGACGAGCTGCTCGCCGTCGCCGTCGGGAGCGAGAAGCAGATCGCCCTCAGCGACCAGCACGGTGACGTGACGATCGGGTTCGACCCGGCGAACACGGCCCTGACCGGGGCGAGCGACTCGACCGCGTACGACCCGTTCGGAAAGGTGACCGCCCGTACCGGCGACACCGGCAACCTGGGCTTCCAGGGCGACTGGACCGACCCGGTGACCAGCCAGGTCAACATGGGCGCCCGCTGGTACGACCCCGGCACCGGCGCCTTCACCTCCCGCGACAGCGTCGACTACGTCGAGGGCGACTCGATCCTCGCCAACCGGTACGTCTACGCGGCCGGCGACCCGCTCGGCTTCACCGACCCGGACGGGCACTGGCCCTCCTGTGGCTGGTGCAAGAAGGCGGCGAAGAAGGTCGGCGGGGCGATCAAGTCCGGGGCGAAGGCGGTCGGTCGGGCGATCTCCACCGCGGCCAGTTACGCCTGGTCGGGGATCCGGACGGCGGCCAGCTACGCCTGGTCGGCGATCAAAACGGCGGCGTCGGCGATCTCCTCGGCCGCGAAGTGGGTCTACAAGAAGGCCAAGGACGCGGTGAAGTACGTCGCCAGGAAGGTCTCCGCCGGGGTCCGCTGGGTCGCCAGCAAGGTCGCCTCGGCCGGGGCGGCGGCGGCCCGCTGGGCGAAACAACGGGCCGAGGAGGTACGCCGGGCGGCGGCGGAACGGGCCCGGCAGATCACCAGGGTGGCCAGGGCGGCGGTCGCGTACGCGGCGAAGCACAACCCGCTGCCGGCGATCAGGGCGGCACTCAGGCCGCTCGCCTCCGGGCTGAAGACCCTCGTGTCGGCCGCCGCGCACCTGCCCGCCGCAGTGGTCGCGGTGACCCGTGACGTGGTCGCCGACGTGGCCAAGTCGGTGGACGTGATCTACCAGGCGGCGGTGAAGGTCGCCGGGAACGTGATCGAGGACGTCTCCCGGGCGGTGGATGCGGTGGTCGACCTGGCCCAGGCGGCTGCCCCGTACCTCAAGGCGGGGTTGAAGATAGCGGCCGACATGGTCGGCGTCACCGACCTCGTCGCCTGCGTCACCAAGGGCGACCTGGAGGCGTGCGCCTGGACGGTCGCGACGGTCGCCGGCACCCTCGCGGGTGGGGTCGGCGGCGGCGCGGTCCGGGCGGCGCGGGCCGGCTCGCTCGCGGCCAAGCACGCCGACGAGGCGGTCGACCTGGTGAAGGCGGCCAAGGGCGCGAAGGGCGCCAGCAGGTCCGACGGTGCGGTGAAGCAGCTCGCCTCCTGCCCGGTGAACAGTTTCACCGCCGACACCCGGGTACGGATGGCCGACGGCAGCACCAGGCCGATCAGCGAGGTCAAGACAGGCGAGCGGGTCCTCGCGTCCGATCCGACCACCGGGGTCAGCGGCGCCCGTACGGTCACCGACCTGATCATCGGCGCCGGTGACAAGAACCTGGTCGAGGTCACCGTGGACGACGCCGGCACCCGCGCGTCGGTCACCGCCACCGAGGGGCACCCGTTCTGGGTGGCAGGTGAGCGGCGGTGGGTCAAGGCCGGCGAACTGGTCGCGGGCCAGCGGATCGGGACCGCCGACGGTGCCTCCGCGACGGTCTCGGCAACTCGTCGGTGGACCGAGCCGGAACGGGTGTTCAACCTGACCGTCGACGGGCTGCACACGTACTACGTGGTCGCCGGTGGCCGGGACCTGCTGGTGCACAACGACGAGTGCCCGAAGCGGGCCGCGTTGGACCGGGTGAGCAACCTGGACGACATCGACAACCAGTTGGGCCGGGTCAGGGCCGAGGACACGCACGAGATCGTCGGCGTCCCGAACGCGCAGAAGCCGTTCAGCCGGGGCGGCAACCGTGGCGACCTGCGGCACAACCAGCCAGAAATCATCCGCTACACCTCGGACGCGCCGAGTAGCGGCAGCAGAGGGAAGTTCGCGCTGTTCAGGGCCTTCCAGATCCTGCGCGGCGTGGTCAGGCACGGCAATGACTAGGGAGGTTGACTTGTCCAGAACAGAGTTTGTCCGGGTACGACCGATGCGACTGCTGGCCGTACTGGCGGTGTTGCTGGCGGCGGTGGTCGTGGTGCTGGCACCACGACCGGCCCCGGCGCTGGCCGACGCCGCCGGAGTGGGCGGGGACTTCGTGGCCTTCCCCACGCCCCGCGCGGTGCTCGACACCCGTACCGGGATCGGCGGGGTGACCGGCGTACGGGGACCGGCGAGCACCACCACGTTCCCGGTGCTGGGGGTCAACTCGATCCCCGCCTCCGGGGTCAGCGCGGTGCTGGTACGGATCGCGCCCCAGGCGGCGACGGCCACCACCTACCTGACCCTCTACCCCGACGGGACCACCCGACCCGGCACCTCGAACATCAACGTGACCGCCGGGCAGAACATCTCCAACACCGCCATCACGAAGGTGGGGGCCAACGGCAGGGTCGCCGTCTACAACAGCGCCGGCAACACCGGCATCCTGGTCGAGGTCCAGGGCTACTTCACCAGCACGCCCGGCACCACCGGGGGTGGGCTGGTGCCGATCCCGCAGACCCGGATCTTCGACACCCGCAACGGCACCGGGACCACGACCGGGGCGATGGCGGCCGGGGCGAGCCGTACCTTCACCGTCACCGGCGCGGTCGTACCGGCCGGCGCCCAGGCGGTCTACGGCACCATCACCGTCGGCGGCGCCACCGCCGCCGGTTGGCTCGCCGCCGCACCGGCCGGCACCACCACCGGGGTCGGCCTGCTGAACTACGAGGACGGGGCGGCCACCAACAGCGGTGCCACCTTCAAACTCGCCGCGGACGGGCGGGTCACCCTGATCAACAAGGGTTCCAGTGCGGTCGACGTGTTCATCGACCTGAAGGCGTACTTCGGGGCGAGCCCGACCGCCGGCGCCGGGTTCCGGCCGGTCAACACCCGGTTGTACGACAGCCGCAACTTTGCCCAGGTCGGCGCGAACGCCACCGTCGACGTGCAGGTGGCGGGCACCAACGGGCTGCCGCTGCGCGGGGTCGCCGCGGTGGCGGTGGACGTCGAGTCGAACAGCACCGGCGAGGGCGGCTTCCTCAAGATGTGGGGCGTCGGCGACGTCGAGGCACCGAACTCGTTCGCCAACCGGGCCGCCGGCATCACCCGGTCCGCCCTGTCGTTCGTGAAACCCGGCACCGACGGCAAGATCCGGATCCGGAACTCCAGCAACAAGCCGGCCAACCTGATCGTCGACCTGCAGGGCTGGTTCGCCGACCCGATCCCGGCCGTCCCGGTGGCCCAGTACGCCCCGACGACCGTGCTCCAGGGCACGCCCCAGGCCGGCGCGACCGCCAGCATGATCGAGTACGCCTACGTGGACAACATCGGTCGGGTCGTCTCCGGCCACCAGACCGACCCGGACAACTTCGGCTCGGTGCAGTGGACGGTGCTCTCCGGCAACGAGGCGCTCACCGGCCGCCCCGCCCTGACCCAGCTCACCGACGGCCGGGTGCAACTCGCCGCGCAGCACGCCGGCAGCAACATCTGGGTGAACAGCCAGACCGCGGTCAACTCGGCCACCTGGAAGACCTTCTCCGACCTGGGCGGGTCGATGGCGGCCCCACCGGCGATGACCCGCCTCACCACCGGCACGACGGTGCTGTTCGCCGTCGACGTGGACGGGAAGCTCTGGGCGTACGCGCAGACCGGGGCGGTGCCGTACTGGCGCAACCTCGGTGACCAGAACCTGGTCGGTACGCCCGTACTGGCGGCGGTCAACGGCGGCGTACAGGTCTTCGGCGTCGACACCACCGGTGCGGTCAAGACGATCAGGTACGCCACCGACGGCGCCGTCTCGGCCTGGACCAGCCTCGGCGGCTCCGGTGCCACCGGGACCCCCTCGGTGGTCCTCTACCCCGGTTACCGGCTCCGGGTCTTCGTACGCGCCGCCGACGGGACCATCGCCACCAAGCTCCAGGACGCCACCGGTGGCACCTGGCCGGCGACCTGGACCCAGGTCGGCACCCTGGCGGCGGCGGGTGCGCCGGCCGCGATCCTCGACCCGGTGCTCGGCCGTACGGCGGTGGTGGTCCGGGGCACCGACGACACGATCTACCGCAGTTTCGAGACCGCCCAGGGGACCGGCGTGTTCGGTGAGTGGGCGCCGGTGTTCGACTTCCCCGATCCGGCCGCCTCCGATCCGACCGTCGCTCCGCTGACCAACGTCAACGGCCAGACCTGGATCATCGTGTTCCGCAACATCAACAACGCCAGCCGGGTGTACGTCGCCAGCGACCTGCCCGCAGCCCGTGCGTCCGGCGCCAACGCGTCCGGCGCCAAGCAGCAGGCCGCCGACGCTGACCCGAGGGCAGCCACCGCACCGGAGCGGACCTTCCGCGCCGTGACGTTGCCCGCCCCGCCCCCGCAGAGCTGACCGGTCACCGACTCCACCGGTACCGGTCCGACGGCCTCCGACCCGCCCCGCCCGGGCAGGTCGGAGGCCGCCCGCACCATCCCATCGGCGGTGAAGCGCCTCTTGTAGAGAAAGTGCTGCTTCGGGGCGCGGAATAAGCCCTCTTTCTCTACAAGAGGCGCTTGGGGTGAGGGGAAATACGGCGAGCCGCCGACGCCCGGAGGGCGTCGGCGGCTCGCCGTGGTGTTGCTCGTTCAGCAGTCGTAGTACATGGCGAACTCGTGCGGGGTCGGGCGCAGGCGGACCGGGTCGATCTCGTTGGTGCGCTTGTAGTCGACCCAGGTGGAGACGAGGTCGGGGGTGAAGACGCCACCCTCGAGCAGGTAGTCGTGGTCGGCTTCGAGGGAGTCGAGCACCTCGGACAGCGAACCCGGAACCTGCTTGACCGAGCCCCACTCCTCCGGCGGGAGGTCGTAGAGGTCCTTGTCGATCGGCGTCGGCGGCTCGATCTTGCTCTTGATGCCGTCGAGGCCGGCCATCATCATGGCCGAGAAGGCCAGGTAGACGTTGGCGGACGGGTCCGGGACCCGGAACTCGACCCGCTTGGCCTTCGGGTTGCTGCCGGTCACCGGGATACGGGTGCAGGCGGAGCGGTTGCGCTGCGAGTAGACCAGGTTGACCGGGGCCTCGTAGCCCGGCACCAGCCGGCGGTACGAGTTGACCGTCGGGTTGGTGAACGCGAGCAGCGACGGGGCGTGGTGCAGCAGACCGCCGATGTACCAGCGGGCGGTGTCCGACAGGCCGGCGTAACCGGTCTCGTCGTAGAACAGCGGCTCGCCACCGAGCCAGAGGCTCTGGTGGGTGTGCATGCCGGAACCGTTGTCACCGAACAGCGGCTTCGGCATGAAGGTCGCGGTCTTGCCGGCGGCCCAGGCCTGGTTCTTGACGATGTACTTGAAGAGCTGGAGCTGGTCACCGGCGTGCAGCAGGGTCGAGAACTTGTAGTTGATCTCGGCCTGGCCGGCGGTGCCCACCTCGTGGTGCGAGCGCTCCACGGTGAAGCCGGTGTCGATCAGCCGGCGGACGATCTGGTCGCGCAGGTCGGCGTAGTGGTCGACCGGCGGCACCGGGAAGTAACCGCCCTTGTACGCGGTCTTGTAACCCCGGTTGCCGCCCTCCTCCTCGCGGCCGGTGTTCCAGGCGCCCTCGATCGAGTCGATGTAGTAGAAGGCCTGGTTCGCCGAGGTCTCGTGGCGGATCGAGTCGAAGATGTAGAACTCCGCCTCGGCGCCGAAGTAGGCGGTGTCGGCGATGCCGCTCGCGGCCAGGTAGGCCTCGGCCTTCTTCGCCACGTTGCGCGGGTCCCGGGAGTACGCCTCGCGGGTGAACGGGTCGTGGATGAAGAAGTTGAGCGCCAGGGTCTTCTCCACCCGGAACGGGTCGATGAAGGCGGTGGCGACGTCGGGGAGCAGCAGCATGTCCGACTCGTGGATCGCCTGGAAACCACGGATCGACGATCCGTCGAAGGCGAGACCGTCGGTGAAGACACTGTCGTCGAACGACTCGACCGGCAGGTTGAAGTGCTGCATCACGCCCGGCAGGTCACAGAAACGTACATCGACGAACTTTACGTCCTCGTTCTTGAGGTATCGCAGGAGTTCCTCGGGATTGGCGAACACACATCCTCCTGGCACGTCCACGGGGTGGCTAGGCTGGTGGGGACGCTATGACCATGCGGTTGCCCGAGCATGTCTCTTATGTTTCTGCCGTGTTACGTCATTTGCGGAGCGTGATCCCCACTGGTTGGCCGTGGTCGGGTCCCCCGCTCGGACGATACCCCGCCGAGGCCGCAGGCGGCAGTGCTCGGACTCCGTGTCGCGGCCCGGGACCGGGCGGAACCCGTCGAGGGCCGGCCGGTGCCGGGGTGCCGTACGGTCCCCGATACCCTGACTCTCCGTGGCGATTCAGGATGGAAGCATGGCCCTCAGCCCGGCTACGGATCCGGCCTTCGTGCCGCCGAGCCTCGCCCGCCGGTTCGGTGCGCTGGTCATCGACTGGGTGCTCTGCCTGCTGGTGGCGAACTTCATCGGCGACCCGGTACGCGACGGCTGGCCCCCGGTCGCGGTCCTGATCGGCGTGTACGGCTTCTTCGTCGGCCTGTTCGCCCAGACGCCGGGCATGTTCGTCACCCGACTGCGCTGCGTCGCGTACGCCGACGGCGGCCGGATCGGGGTGATCCGGGGACTGGTCCGGGGCGTCCTGGTGTCGCTGGTCATCCCCGTACTGATCATGGACGAGCGTCGGCGCGGCTGGCACGATCGGGCGGTCGGCTCGGTGATCGTCACGGCCCCGTCGACCACCGCCACCCCGGCAGGTTGACCGGATCCGTCCGCAACCGGGCGTGATTGTGTCTTCTGACGCTGGCCGCACCGGGTCAGGATCGAGCCATGGATAAAGCACTTCTTGTCATCGACGTCCAGGAGTCGTTCCGGCAGCGGCCGATCTGGCGGGCGAGTTCCAACCCCGACATCGTCGACCGGGTCTCCCGGCTGGTCGACACCGCCCGCAACGACGGCGACCTGGTCGTCTGGGTCCTGCACAGCGAGCCCGGCACCGGGGACGTCTTCGACCCGGCGAACGGTCACGTACGCCTGATCGAACCGCTCCGGACCGAGCCCGGCGACCCGGTGCTGACCAAGACCTCCCGCAACGCCTTCACCACTACCAACCTGCAACAACTCCTCACCACCAGGGGCATCCGGGAACTGGTCGTCTGCGGCATCCAGACCGAGCAGTGCTGCGAGACCACCGCCAGGGTGGCCAACGACCTCGGCTTCGACGTCACCTTCGTGATCGACGCCACCGCCACTTTCCCGATCCAGCACCGGAACGCCCCGGCCGGGCGGTCGGTGGAGGAGATCCTGGCCGACCCGACCACGCTCGGGACCGCCGACATCCTCGACCGGACCGAGTACGCGCTCGCCGGGCGGTTCGCCACCATCCGTACCGTGGACGAGGTGACCGGCGCGGTTCCGGTCGTACCGGTCGGCTGACCGGATCGTGACCCAGGTCGTCTTCCTGCTCGTACCCCAGGTGCACCTGCTGGACCTGGCCGGGCCCGCCCAGGTCTTCTCGACCGCGGCGACTCTCGGGTACGACTACCGGCTGCACTATCTCGGCGAGCAGGAAGACGTACCGACCGCGCAGGGGCTGCCCGTACGGACCGTTGTCGAGCCGCCGCGACTCGGACCGGAGGACCTGATCGTCGTACCCGGATGGCGGGCGCCGACGATCGACCGCAACGGGCAGTTGATGCCCGGCACGCTGCGGTGGCTGGCCGACCACCACGCGGCCGGCGGCACCGTGGCCAGCGTCTGCGCGGGCGCGGACGCCCTCGGCCGGGCCGGACTGCTCGACGGGCGGCGCTGCACCACCCACCACGAGGTGCAGGACGAACTCGCCCGGCGCTACCCGAGGGCGACCGTGGTCCGCGACGTGCTCTACGTGGTCGACGGCCGGGTGGT
Organism: Micromonospora sp. NBC_01796; assembly: GCF_035917455.1. Taxonomy (NCBI): domain Bacteria; kingdom Bacillati; phylum Actinomycetota; class Actinomycetes; order Micromonosporales; family Micromonosporaceae; genus Micromonospora; species Micromonospora sp. NBC_01796. Next base: position 4,995,024 of record NZ_CP109078.1, read on the forward strand.
CACCTCGGCCGGCATCGCCAGCGGGATCGACCTGGCGTTGCACCTGGTCGCCACCAGGCACGGCCCCGGCGCCGCCGGGCGGATCGCCCGTTCGATGGTGGTCTACGCCCGACGCAACGGCAACGAGCAGCAGGCCAGCGCCATGCTGCGGCACCGGGCCCACCTCAGCGACGCGGTCCACCGGGCCCAGGACCAGATCGACGCCCGGTACGGCGAGACGCTGCCGCTGACGGAACTGGCCACCGGAGCAGGGGTCAGCGAACGGACCCTGACCCGGCTCTTCGTCCGGACGACCGGGCTGACCCCGCTGCGCTACCAGCAACTACTCCGGCTGGAGCGGGCCGAACACCTGATCGGGCACGGTGCGACCGTGGAGTCGGCGGCCCGTACGGTCGGGTTCGCCGACGCCCGGATGCTCCGCCGGCTGCGCGCCCGCGCCTGAGCCCTGCCCGGTGGTACGCCGGGGTCAGCGACCCCGGGTCTGGCGGAACGCGCCCTTGGCCGGGCGCATGTTCTTCGGGATCGCGCCCTTGGGCATCTGCGGCCGGGCGGTGAGCGCCTTGAGCCGGCGGTCGAGCGCGTTCACGTCCTTGCCGCTCAGGTTGCGCGGCAGCCGCATCAGCGTCATCCGGAGCTTGCGGATGGGCAGCTCACCCTCGGCCTGACCGAGGGTGTAGTCGTAGAGCGGGGCGTTGCCGATCACCTTCGCCAGCCGCCGCTTCTCCTGGCCGAGCAGCCCGCGCACCCGCTGCGGGTTTCCCTCGGCCAGCAGGACCACGCCGGCCCGGCAGAGCACCAGGTGGACCATGTCCATCTGGGTGGTCGAGCTGACCGCCGGGGTCACCCGCCAGTCACCCCGCATGCTCTCCAGGATCTGCGGTGCGGCGCCCGGCTGCCCCTCGGCGGCGTTCATCATCGCCCGGTTCGACCGCAGGTTCAGCACGATCAGCACGGCGAGCACGGTCAGCAGGATGCCGATCGGGATCCAGATCCAACCCCAGAACAAAAACGCGACCACGGTCAGGGCGAGCGGGATCAGTACGGCGCCGGCCGCGAGCGGGACGAACCACTTGTCCTGTTTCGCGGTGAACGAGAACACCATGCCGATCTGCTTCAGCCGCTGGCCGAACGACACCTTCTCCTGGGGTTTTGCCATGCGTGAAAGTGTAGTGGGCGGCGCGGATCTCGTTCACCCGCGGCCACCGGTCCCGGCGCCGCCCACCTCCGACCGCCCGGCGGCTACCGGGTCCGCTCGCCGGTACGCGAACCGCTCGGCTGCTTCGGCAGCACCGGCGCCGACCGTCCGGTGCCGTGGTTCCCCGAACCCGAACCCGAGCCGGAGTCCTTCTCCTCGTGGTACTCCTCCTCGACGTTGACCTGCCACACGTCGTGGGTGGTGCCGTCGAGGATGTTCTCCGCGGTCAGCATCGCGGTCAGCATCGAGTGGTCCTGGTTGTTGTACCGGTGCATCCCGTTACGCCCGACCGGGTGCACGTTCGGCACCGCCTCGGCCAGCCAGCCCCGGATCGTGTTGATCGCGTCCTCGTACCCCTCGTCGTAGACCGGGTACGCCTTCGGCATCCGGACCACGTACCCGGCGCTGACCGCACCCGGCGTGGCCAGGCCCAGTCGCTCCAACTCCTCGGTGCCGAGCGCGACCAGATCGGTGTCGTCCTGCTCCCACAGGTCGTCGCCCTCGAAGACGAAGTACTCCAGCCCCAGGCAGGTGAAACCGTCCCGGACCAGGTACGGCGACCAGGAGCCGAAGTTCTGGATCCGGCCGACCCGTACGCCGGGGGTGTGCACGTAGATCCAGTTGTCGGGGAACCCGGCCTCGGCCGGAACCACCAGGGCGATGGTGAGGAAGTCGCGGTAGCGCAGGGCCTCGGCCGCGGCCAGGACCTCCGGCGGTGCCGGCGGGTCCATGATCTGCACCAACTGGGACAGCGGCATGGTCGACACGACGTGGTCGGCGTCGTACCGCTTCGCCCCGTCGGCGTCGGTCACGGTCACCCCGACCGCCCGACCCTCGGCCCGGTGTACGGCCGTCGCCCACGACTGCATAGTGACCGTGCCACCGGCCTTGGTCACGTGCTCGGCGGCCCGCTCCCACATCATGCCGGGGCCGAACTTCGGGTACTGGAACTCCTCGATCAGGCTGGTGATGTCCTTCTGGTTGCGCTTGGGCAGCAACGCGTTGATCACCGCACTGGAGAGCGAGAGGTTCTTGATCCGCTGGGCCGCCCAGGCCGCCTGCAACTCGGTGGCGGGCATCCCCCACAGCTTCTCGGTGTACGTCTTGAAGAACTTGGTGTAGAGCCGGGTGCCGAACCGGGCCGACGTCCAGCCCTCGAAGTGGCTCTGGTCCTTCGGCGGGTTGATCCGCGCCCACGCGTACGAGCCGACGCACCGGACCGCCTCGAACACCCCCAGGTTGCGCAGCGCGTTGCCGGCCTTGAGCGGGTAGTCGAACAGCTTGCCGTCGTAGTAGATGCGGCTCATCCGGGGCCGGAGCAGGAAGTCCTCGTCCGGCAGGATCTCGTGCCACAACGCCTCGACCTGCGAGACCTTGGTGAAGAACCGGTGCCCGCCGATGTCGAAACGCCAGCCGTCCCGCTCCACCGTGCGGCTGATCCCCCCGACCACGTCGTCTGCCTCGAAGACCTGCACCGAGGCGTTCCGCTTGGTCAGCGCGTACGCCGCGGTCAGTCCGGCCGGGCCGGCTCCGATGATCACGGTATGGGGCGTGGTCGCCATGATGCTATTCATCACCTTCGACGCGTTGGCGGCAACCCCGGTACCGAAACAGACCGATGCCCGTCAATGCGTGCGCGGTCGCCACGGGCCCGCTGGGGCTGAGGCTGGACGGCCGGAATCTAACACGTGTGACGGGTTTCGGACGTGCTGCGTCCCCACGAACAAAAGCGACCGGGGTGCGTGCCACGCCCGTTTCGGCGTAACGCGCACCCCGGTTCGGCGTACGGAAAAGAGGTCAGCCGGCGAGCGCGGCGACGCTGCCCTGCCGGGCGTCGAGCGCCTGCTGGTACAGCCGACCCGCCCGGTACGACGAGCGCACCAGCGGCCCGCTCATCACCCCGGCGAAACCGATCTGCTCCGCCTCGGCGGCCAGCTCGACGAACTCCTCCGGCTTCACCCAACGCTCCACCGGGTGGTGGCGCGGGGTCGGGCGCAGGTACTGCGTGATGGTGATCAGCTCGCAGCCGGCCGCGTGCAGGTCGCGCAGCGCCTGGGAGATCTCCTCGCGCTGCTCGCCCAGCCCGAGGATCAGGTTGGACTTGGTCACCAGACCGGCCGCACGGGCCTGGGTGATGACGTCCAGGGACCGCTCGTAACGGAAACCGGGCCGGATCCGCTTGAAGATCCGGGGCACGGTCTCCACGTTGTGGGCCAGGACCTCCGGCCGGGAACCGAACACCTCGGCGAGCTGCTGCGGGTCGCCGTTGAAGTCGGGGATCAGCAACTCGACGCCGCAACCGCCCTGGAGGGCGTGGATCTGGCGGACCGTCTCGGCGTAGAGCCAGGCACCACCGTCGGGCAGGTCGTCGCGGGCCACCCCGGTCACCGTCGCGTACCGCAGGCCCATGGTGGCGACCGACTCACCGACCCGGCGCGGCTCGTCGGCGTCGAACTCGGCCGGCTTGCCGGTGTCGATCTGGCAGAAGTCGCAACGGCGGGTGCACTGGTCACCGCCGATGAGGAAGGTCGCCTCGCGGTCTTCCCAACACTCGTAGATGTTGGGGCAGCCGGCCTCCTGACAGACCGTGTGCAGCCCCTCCCGGGAGACCAGGCTGCGAAGCTGGGTGTACTCCGGACCCATCTTCGCCTTGACCTTGATCCACGGCGGCTTCCGCTCGATCGGCGTCGCCGCGTTGCGCGCCTCGACGCGGAGCAGGCGGCGCCCCTCGGGTGCCGCGGGTCCGGTGGTCCGAGGGCCCGAAGCGGTGGCGACGTTGCCGGCCGGCTGCGGCGCGGCAGTCGGCGTTCCGGATTGCTCGATGGTCACGAATCCGAGCCTACGCGTAGCAGGTGGTCGGTGGCGGCGTAGGCGACGGGGCTCACTACCCGTTGGTTGTGATCGCACTCACCCACCCCCGGAGAAACCCGCTCCCGGGCCCGACCGGCGCCTGTTAGGGTCTCCCGCAACAGCGACGACGGAGCCGAGTAACGGTACGACCAGCGGGGCGCAGAGAGTCACCGGTAGCTGCGAAGGTGACACCCGTCCGGGCCGTGAAGACCCTCCTGAGCTGCGGGAAGAACGATGTCGGGGCCGCAGGCCACGGCATCCAGTAGAGCCCGCCGACCGGCCCACGTCACGGGCGACGAAAGAGGCCGTCGACGGTTCGCCGCCCGACGGCGAAGGTGTGGTGGCACCGCGAGGTTCCCGCTCGCCCACACCTCCCTGGGGATCGCGTTGCGATTGACGAGGAGGTAACACCACATGCGACGCGTCCTTTCCACCTCCCTGCCCACCCAGGTCGGCGAAACCGTCACCGTTGCCGGCTGGCTGCACCGCCGCCGGCTGCTCAAATCGGTGGCGTTCCTGATCGTGCGCGACGCCGGTGGGCTGACCCAGGTCGTGGTCACCGACCCGGAGCTACGGGCCCGGCTGACCGAACTGCCCGAGGAGACCGTGGTCGAGGTCATCGGCGAGGTCGCCGCGAACCCCGCCGCGCCCGCCGGGGTCGAGCTGGTGAAGCCTTCGGTACGCCTGCTCGGCGAACCCGCCGTACCGCCGCCGTTCGACCTGTACCGGCCGGCCCTGGCCGCCACCCTGCCGACCCAACTCGACCACGCCTCGGTGGCGCTGCGCCACCCGACCCGGTCGGCGCCGCTACGGATCTCCGCCGCCGCCGTGGCCGGTTTCCGGGCCACCCTGGACAACCGCGACTTCGTCGAGGTGCAGACCCCGAAACTGGTCGCCGGCGCGACCGAGAGCGGGGCGAACGTCTTCGCCCTCGACTACTTCGGGCGGCCCGCGTACCTGGCCCAGTCGCCGCAGTTCTACAAGCAGCTGATGGTCGGCGTCTTCGAGCGGGTGTACGAGGTCGGGCCGGTGTTCCGCGCCGAACCGCACGACACCGCCCGCCACCTGGCCCAGTACACCTCACTCGACGTCGAGTTCGGGTTCGTCGACGACCACCGGGACGTGATGGGGATGCTGCGCGAGGTGCTCGCCGGCATGCTCGACTCGGTTGCCGTACGGGCTGCCGGTGCGGTGGCCACCCTCGGGATCGAACTGCCGTCGGTGCCGGCCGAGATCCCGTCGGTGCACTTCACCGAGGCACTGCGGATCGCCGGTGCCGAGCCGGACGAACCCGACCTCGCCCCCGCCCACGAACGGGCACTGGGGGAGTGGGCCCGCGCCGAGTACGGCTCCGACTTCCTCTTCGTCACCGGCTACCCGATGGCGAAGCGACCCTTCTACACCCACCCGGCCCGACCGGGCAGCCCCGAACACCGGCCGGCGCGTACGGGTGCGGTGGAGCCGGCGTACTCGAACGGGTTCGACCTGCTCTTCCGTGGGGTCGAACTGGTCACCGGCGGTCAGCGCCTGCACCGGCACGCCGACTACCTGGCGGCCCTCGCCGCCCGGGGCGAGCCGGTCGGGCCGGTCGAGACCTACGTGGCGGCGTTCCGGCACGGGATGCCGCCGCACGGCGGGTTCGCGATCGGGCTGGAACGGTTCGTCTCCCGGCTGACCGGTGCCGCCAACGTCCGTGAGGTCACCGCCTTCCCGCGCGACCTGCACCGGCTGACCCCGTAGCCGCCCGTCGAACCGGAAGTGCCCCGGGTGTGGTGCAACCCGGGGCACTTCTCGACGCGGTGAGTAGGGGCTAGCCGAGCAGGGTCGGCAGGCGGTGTTCGACCAGGGGGAGCAGATCGGCCACGGTCACCCGGCGGCCGAGTTCGGCGGTGAGCGAGGTGACACCGGCGTCGCGGATCCCGCACGGCACGATCTGGTCGAAAGCGCCCAGGTCGCAGTCGCAGTTGATGGAGAACCCGTGCAGGGTCACGCCACGGGCCACCCGGATGCCGAGAGCGGCGACCTTCCGGGCCGGACCGCGCTCGTCCTGCGCCACCCAGACCCCGCTGCGGCCGTCGATCCGTACCGTGGGCAGGCCCACCTCGGCGCAGACCTCCATCAGCATGTCCTCGGTCCGCCGCACGTACGCGACCACGTCCACCGGATCCGGCAGCTTCACGATCGGGTAGCCGACGAGCTGCCCCGGCCCGTGCCAGGTCAGCTTCCCGCCCCGGTCGACGTCGATCACCGGAGTGCCGTCGATCGGCCGGTCGGCCGGCTCGGTGCGCTTGCCCGCGGTGTAGACGCTCGGGTGTTCCAGCAGCAGGACCGTGTCCGGCTGCTCACCGGCGACCACCGCCGCGTGCAGACGGCGCTGTTCCTCCCAGGCGGCCAGATAGTCGATCTCGCCGACGTGGACGGCCCGCAGGCCGGAAATAGTGCTGGTCACGCCCTCCAGACTAGTCCCGCCCAGCGTCAAAACCCCCGGTGACCGTGCTCACCGCGACCCGGCTGGTTTCCATGATCATGAAGAGTTCGGCTCGTTATAGGCGGCCGAAGTCTTCGTGATCACGGGAGGGCCGGGCTGTGGATGGGGTGGCGTGTCGTCCACAGGGGGAGGGGGAGGGGTGGCGGGAGAGGGGACGGGGGGACAGGGTTTCTCGGGTGTTCGATGAGTTGGTTGTTCGGCAGCACGGGGTGCTGACACGGGCGCAGGCGTACGCGTGTGGGCTGAGCAAGGCGCAGGTGGAAGCGCGAGTACGGGGCGGGCGGTGGCGGTTCCTGTTCGGGCGGGTCCTCGCCACGTTCACCGGTACCCCGCCTCGGGAGGCGCTGCTCTGGGCTGCGGTGTTGCGGGCCGGACGGGGTGCCGTACTCAGTCACGAGACGGCGGGGGAACTTCAGGGACTGGTCGACCGTCCGTCCGACCCGGTTCGGTTGACCGTTCCCGCCGACCGCCGGATCAGCGCTGTGGCCGGGATCGTGGTGCACCTCTCGGCCCGAGCGGCGGCGGCGCGACATCCGACTCGGTTGCCGCCGCAGACCCGGATCGAGGAGACGGTGCTCGACCTGACCCAGCAGGCGGGCACCCTCGATGACGCACTGGGCTGGTTGGCCCGCGCCTGTGGCCGGCGACTCACCACCGCCGACCGGATCCGGAAGGCGATCGGCGGGCGGGCGAAGCTGCGCTGGCGTACGGAACTGCTCGCGGCGCTCGGCGACACCGCCGACGGATGCCATTCACTGCTGGAGTTGCGCTACCTGCGTGACGTCGAGCGGGCGCACGGGCTGCCGACCGGCGTACGCCAGGCGGTGCGCCCCCGCCGTGGCGGCCGGTGGTACGACGACGTCGCCTACGACGCCTGGCGCACCCGCGTGGAACTCGACGGCCGGGCCGCGCATCCGCCCGACCGGCGCTGGCGCGACACCCATCGCGACAACGCCGCCGCAGCAGCCGGCGAAACCACCCTGCGCTACGGCTGGACCGACGTCACCCGAACGCCCTGTGCCACCGCCCACCAGGTGGCACAGGTACTCCGCCACCACGGCTGGCCCCGCCAACCCCGCCCCTGCGGCCCGAACTGCCCGATCCCTCCGTGATCCCGAAGACTTCGGCCGGCTATGGCGAGCCGAACTCTTCCGGATCACGGCGGGGGTCACGCCGGGGGGAGGGGCCAGAGGTAGACGTCGTCGGCGCGTTGGGGTGGGCCGAGGAGGGCGGTGGCGGTTTGGCGGAGGGCGTCTACGTGGACGGGGTACTTGGCGCCGTGTACGCGGTCGGCGAGCACCACCACCTCGACCCGCCAGTGGCGCAGGTCGGCGCGGGCGGTGGCCCGGTCGGCGTCGCTGATCGGTGGCACGACGCCGGTCTGTGCGACCTCGGCGAACAGGGCGTCGGTGAACCGGGGGACCGGGCCGATCCGGCCCCGCCCGTCCGGGCCGCCGGGGCCGAGGAAGAAGCCGGACGGGATGGCGAACTCGCCCTGCCGGTGGGCGAGGGCGTACGCCTGCCAGCGCTGCCCGTCCGGGGTCACGTCGAGGGTGAACGGCAGCGGTGCCAGTACGCCGTTCGCGCTGACGTACTCGCGCCAGTCGCCGGAGGTGATGAACCTCGGGATCGGTTCCCGTTCGATCGTCAGCAGGCTCACCGGCAGCAGCGGCAGGAGGGCGACCGCGAAGCCGACCGTCCAGCCGATCCGAACCCGCCGGTCCAGCCGCGCCTTCGCCAGGTGCTCCACCGCGTACGCGAGCAGCAGGCCGAGTACGGGTGCCACCACCAGGGCGAGTCGGGACGGCAGTGCGGCGTTGAACACCGGCAGCTTGCCGAGCAGCGCGTACGGCAGCGGAAAGTCGAGGATGTGGCCGTCGACCTTGATCCTGGGTCCCCAGGACAGGACGGCGAAGACCGTGGCGGTGACCGCGAGGGCCCGCAGGGTGGCCCGGCGTCCGGCGTCGGCGTGCCGCCAGAGCAGGGCGAGGCAGAGCACCGCGAGGATCAGCAGCGGCAGCCCGAAGAACGAGTTCTCCTCGGTCGGGTTGGGTGCGAGCGAGGAGTCCAGTCCGGCCACGCCGGCCAGCGACCGGGCCGGGAAGGCACCGAAGGCGAGGATGTCCTCGGCGTGGATCCGGGGGTCGAAGCCGGTGCCGTGGTAACGCTGCGGGCCGAGGAAGTGCAACCACAACGGGTACGACAGCAGGGCGAACGCCACCGCCCCGGCAACGGCGAGCCCGCGCAGGAAGGTGGGCAGGGCGGCCCGTGCCTGCGCCCGCCGGCTCCGGTCCAGTGACCAGGTGCCGAGCCACACCGCGCAGGCCAGGGCGGTGAAGAACAGTCCCTCGGCGGCGATCGAGAACGTCACCGCGACCAGCACCCCGAGTACGACGCCGTTGCGTACCCAGCGTCCCTGCGCGTGCAGGTTCAGGACCCGCCAGAGCAGGAGCGGGACCAGCCAGCCGGCGGTCCAGTTCAGGTGGGCGTTGGCGTGCGACACCATGCCGGGGGCGAAGCCGATGAAGAGCCCGCCGAGCAGGGCCGCCGGGCGGTGCCGGACCAGGTGCCGGGAGAGCAGCCAGTACCAGGCGAGCGCGGTCGCGGCCAGGTTGAGCGTGAGTACGACCAGGAAGGTCGCCGGTGGCCCGATCAGGTACGTCAGCGGGGCGAAGACCACGGCGTACACGGTGATCGAGGTGTTGACCGCGAGGTTGACCCCGTCGGGTGCGTTGAGCAGCGACGTGAACAACGGGTCGGCGCCGTGAGTGAACGCGTGCGCACCGTAGGCGAGCAGCCATTCGAAGAGGGCCTGGTCGCTGGAGTTGACCGTGATCGCCCGGCCGTTCGGGTCGCCCCACAGGCCACTGGTCACCCAGACCGCGAGGGCCACCGCCGCGACGAGGGCGAGCAGGTCAACCCGCCTGTCCCGGGGCGCCCCGGTCGGTCGTACGGGTGGTGGCGGCGGGTCGGAACCGGCCGGCGTCGGCCCGGCGACCAGGGACGAGGAGATCGGCACGGGGCGGACGTTACCAATTCTCGTCCGACACGCCCGCGTTGCGCCTAGCCTTGACTGGCTTACTGAAAATGACTATCAATTCAATTGATAGCCGATGCTGTGGCGGAAAGGTCCGTACCGTGAAGATTTCTTTTGTTGGCAAGGGCGGAAGTGGCAAGACCACCCTGGCCGCGCTGTTCGCCCGCCACCTGGCCGGGGCGTCGACATCGCTGCTCGCCGTCGACGCCGACATCAACCAACACCTGGCCGCCGCGCTCGGCGCGACCGAACACGAGGCGCTCACCCTGCCCGCGCTCGGCGACCACCTCGGCGAGATCAAGGAGTACCTGCGCGGTGACAACCCGCGCATCACCTCGGCGGCGGCGATGGTCAAGACCACCCCGCCCGGCCGGGGCTCCCGGCTGCTCCCGGTCACCGGGGCCAACCCGCTCTACGACACCCTGGTCCGCGAGGTGGGCGGGATCCGGCTCGCGGTGACCGGCCCGTTCAGCACCGAGGACCTCGGGGTGGCCTGTTACCACTCCAAGGTCGGCGCGGTGGAACTGCTGCTCAACCACCTGGTCGACGGCCCCGGCGAGTACGTCCTGGTGGACATGACCGCCGGCGCCGACTCGTTCGCCTCCGGCCTGTTCACCCGCTTCGACACCACGTTCCTGGTCTGCGAACCGACCCTGCGCAGCATCGGCGTCTACCGCCAGTACGTCGGCTACGCCCGCGAGTACGGCGTACGGGTGCACGTGGTCGGCAACAAGGTGGACGACGAGTCCGACGTCGAGTTCCTCACCGAACACGTCGGCGCGGACCTGCTCACCTGGATCGGCCGGTCGGCGTACGTCAAGGCCGCCGAGCGGGGCACACCGCAACCGATCTCCGCCCTGGAGCCGGCCAACCTCGGTGCGCTCGAACTGATGCGCGCCACCGTCGACGAGGGCGGCAAGGACTGGGGCACCTACACCCGGCAGGCGGTCGAATTCCACCTGCGCAACGCGACCGCCTGGGCCAACGACCGGGTCGGCGAGGACCTCGCCGGCCAGGTCGACCCGGACTTCGTACTCGGCCCGACGGCGGTGGACCTCGCCGGTCGGGCCGGATGACGACTCCACCCGCACAACCGACAAGCCCCATGACAGAAGGAGAGAGCATGTCCCTCGACGTTTCCGCCGCGCTGCTGGAGCGGGCCGAGGCCGGTCAGGTCGACGACAACGAGTTCGTCGACTGTGTCCGGACCTCACTGCCGTACGCCTGGACCGTGGTTTCCGACGTGGCCGCCCGGTCGGCGGACCCGGCGGTCGAGTTCGCCGACCACGCGGTCCCGCCGCCGAGCGAGGCCGAGCGCGGGCAACTGCTGCGCGCCCTGGCCAGCGACGCCATCCGGGGCGGTCTGGAGCGCCACTTCGGAGTGAAGCTCGCGTTCCAGAACTGCCACCGGGTCGCCGCGTTCAAGCTCGGCGCGGTCGGCGGCGACACCTACCGGCGGTTCATCTCCCCGCTCGCCCAGCTACGCAACCAGTCCCCGGAGCTACGCGACTGCTGACCACGCACGCAGGGGTTCCCGGTCGGTGCGACCGGGGACCCCTGCGGTGTCGCGGCGGCGGGAGGGGCACATGCCGGCGTAGGTGAATATGTGACTGCCAACCATGTCATGGCGCCGTCATGCGGACGTAACGTTCCGGCAACTCGGGGGTGACTCAGTTCACAATTCATCGTCAGGAGACGCCGTGCGCCGCCGCCCATCAGCGTTACTCACCCGGATCGTCCGCGCCGCCGCCGTACCCGTGCTCATCGCCGCGGCGGTCCTCACCGGAGCCGCGCCCGCCCAGGCCGCCAGCCTCACCCAGGTCACCGGCTTCGGCAGCAACCCCGGCAACCTCGGCATGTACGCCTACCGCCCGGACGGCCTGCCGTCGAACGCGCCCCTGGTGGTCGCGTTGCACGGCTGCACCCAGGACGCCAACGGCTACTACACCAACTCCGGTTGGAAGAAGTTCGCCGACCAGTGGAAGTTCGCCGTCATCTTCCCGCAGACCAGCGCGTCCAACGCGGCGAACGCCTGCTTCAACTGGTTCCTCACCGGGGACACCACCCGGGGCCAGGGTGAACCGGCCTCGATCAAGCAGATGGTCGACTACTCGGTGGCCAACTACGGGACCAACCCGGCCCGGGTCTACGTCACCGGCCTGTCCGCCGGTGGGGCGATGACCGCGGCGATGCTCGCCACCTACCCCGACGTGTTCGCCGCCGGTTCGGTGGTCGCCGGGCTGCCGTACCGCTGCGCGACCTCGCAGACCAACGCGTACACCTGCATGTACTCGACGGTCAGCAAGACCCCGCAGCAGTGGGGCGACCTGGTCCGCGCCGGCTACTCCGGCTACACCGGCCCCCGCCCCCGGGTGTCGATCTGGCACGGTCGCTCCGACGCGGTCGTCGTACCGGCCAACGGCACCGAACTGCGCGACCAGTTCACCAACGTGGCGGGCGTCTCCCAGACCCCGACCAGCACCTCTACCCTGCCGGCCAACACCACCCTCGAGGTGTACGGAAACGACGCCGTACGGCTCTACCAGGTGGCGAGCATGGGCCACGGCACCCCGGTCGACCCGGGCTCCGGCGCGGACCAGTGCGGCACCGCTGCGGCGTACTTCCTGGACACCATCTGCTCGGCGTACCGGGACGCGCTCTTCTTCGGCCTCGACGGCGGCTCCACCGATCCGGGCAACCCCGGTCAGCCGGGCGCGCCGGCCACCCCCACCGGCCTCGCCGTCACCGGCACCACCGCCAGCTCGGTCTCGCTGAACTGGGGCGCGGCGAGCGGGGCGAGCGGCTACCACGTCTACCGCAACGGCAGCCGGGTGACCACGACCGCCGTGGGCAGCGCCGCCTACACCGACTCCGGTCTGACCGCCGGAACCACCTACTCGTACGCGGTCAGCGCGGTGAACTCCGCCGGCACCGAGAGCGCCCGTTCCGCCACGGTCTCCGCGACCACCACCGGTGGCACCACGCCCCCGGTCTGCGTCACCGCGACCAACTACGCCCACGTGCAGGCCGGTCGCGCCTACCAGTCCGGCGGGTACGCGTACGCCAACGGCTCCGCCCAGCGGATGGGCCTCTACAACACCTTCTACACCTCGACCCTGAAGCAGACCGGCCCCAACTACTGGGTCATCGGCTGCTGAACCCCCGTCGGTCGGAAAGGGCTCCCCGTCATCGATGACGGGGAGCCCTTTCTCGTTGCCGTCAGTCGTCGAGGGCGGCGCGCAGGGCACCGGGAAGGTCCGGGTGCCGGTACGTGAACCCGGCTCGGGGCAGCACCCCCGGCAGCACCCGGGAACTGGTCAGCGCCTCGACCGCGAGCCCGCCGAGCAGGATCCGCAGGGCGAAGCCGGGAATCGGGAGGACCGCGGGCCGGTGCAGGGCGGCACCGAGTTCCCGGGTGAACTCGTTGTTGGTGACCGGCGCCGGACCCACCACGTTGACCGGTCCCGCGATGTCGTCACGGTCCAGCAGGAACTCCACCGCCCCCAGCCAGTCGGCCAGCGAGATCCACGGCATCCACTGCCGGCCGCCGGCCAGCGGGCCGCCGATGCCGAGCCGGAACGGCAGGAGCTGCGGCTTGAGGAAACCGGCCTCCCGGTGCAGGGCGTACCCGGTGCGCAGCCGGACCACGCGTACGCCGGCACTCTCCGCCGGCCCGGTCGCCGCCTCCCAGACCCGGCACATGTCGGCGAGGAAACCGTCGCCGGCCGGGGTCTCCTCGGTGACCGTCCGATCGCCGGTGTCGCCGTACCAGCCGATCGCGGAGGCGTTCACCAGGACCGCCGGCCGGTCGGTCGGGGGCAGGGCGGCGATCGTCTCGGCCAGCGTCCGGGTGGTGTCCACCCGACTGGTACGCAGCAGTTCGCGGTACCGGTCGGTCCACCGCTGGTCGCCGACTCCGGCGCCGGCCAGGTTGACCACCGCCCCGGTGCCGGCGAGTGCCGTCGGGTCGAGCTGTCCGGCCGCCGGATTCCACTGCACCTGACCGGGGTCGCGCGGGGGATGGCGTACGAGTTGGACGACCTCGTGGCCGCCGGCCCGGAGCCGTTCGATCAGCCGACTGCCGAGGAAGCCGGATGCACCGGCGGCAAGGATCCGCATGCGTCCATCCTGGCAGAGCCCCCGACCGCCGCACGGCGGGCAGCCCGCAAACGGCCACCGGCAGCCTCCTGGAACGGGTCGGGGACCGCGGGGCATCCGCCCCGCGGTCCCCGAGGACCGTGCTGTGTGGTGCCGGTCAGGCCAGTTCGGCCTCGAAGTTGCCGGCCTCCAGCCGCTCCTTCACCGCGGTGAGGAAGCGGGCCGCGTCGGCGCCGTCGACCAGTCGGTGGTCGTAGGAGAGCGCCAGGTAGACCATCGACCGGGGCGCGATGACCTCGCCCAGGTTCGGGTCGTTGACCACGACGGCCCGCTTGACCACCGCGCCGGTGCCGAGGATGGCCGCCTGCGGTGCCGGCACGATCGGGGTGTCGAAGAGCGCCCCCCGGCTGCCGGTGTTGGTGATCGTGAAGGTGGCGCCGGAGATCTCGTCCGGGCTGATCTTGTTGGACCGGGTCCGCTCGGCGACGTCCGCGATCCGCCGGGCCAGGCCGGCGAGGTTGAGGTCACCGGCGTCCTTGATCACCGGTACGAGCAGGCCCTTCTCGGTGTCGACCGCGATGCCCAGGTTCTCGCCCGCCGGGTACGTGATGGTGCCCGCGTCCAGGTCGATCGACGCGTTCACCACCGGGTACGTCTTCAGCGCCTCCACCGCGGCGAGCGCGAAGAAGGGGAGGAAGGAGAGCTTGACGCCGTGCTTGGCCACGAAGTCGTTCTTGGCCTGCTGGCGCAACCGGGCGATCTTGGTGACGTCCACCTCGACCACGGTGGTGAGCTGCGCGGAACTCTGGAGCGACTCGAACATCCGCCGGGCGATGGTGGCCCGGGTCCGGGTGAGCTTCTCGGTCCGGCCCCGCAGCGGGCTCGGCTCGGCCTTCGCGGCGGCCGGCTTGGCAGCCGCCGGAGCGGCAGCAGCGGCCGGAGCCGGGCGGGCCGCCGCGGCACGGGCCTTCTCCGCCGCCTCCAGCACGTCCTGCTTGCGGATCCTGCCGCCCACACCGGTGCCGGTGACCGTCGACAGGTCGACGCCCTGGTCACTGGCGAGCCGGCGGACCAGCGGGGTGACGTAGCCGGCGACGTCCTCGCCGTTGGTCTGCGCGACCGGGGCGGGCGCCGGCCGGGCTGCCGGAGCCGCCTGCTCGGTCTGCACCGGCTTGGTGGACTGCTCGGCCTCGGCCACCGGGGCGGCGTACGACGCACCGGAGACCTGGTCGGGCTGGGCCGCCGGGGCCTGCTCGGCCTTGGGCGCCGGAGCCGGTTCTGCCTTGGCGGGGGCCGGGGTCGGCTCCGGGGCCGGGGTCGCGGCCGGTGCGGCGCCTGCCGTACCGATCACGGCGAGGTCGGCGCCGACAGCGGCGGTCTCGTCCTCGGCGACCTTGATCTCCAGAAGCGTGCCGGCGGCCGGCGACGGGATCTCGGTGTCCACCTTGTCGGTGGAGACCTCGAGCAGCGGCTCGTCGGCCTCGACGGTGTCGCCGACGGCCTTGAGCCACCGGGTGACCGTGCCCTCGGTGACGCTCTCGCCGAGAGCGGGCATCTTGAGTACGGTGCCGCCACCGGTGGCCGGGGCGGTCGCCGCCGGTGCGGGCTCGGCCGCGGCCGGCTCCGGTGCGGGGGCAGCCGCCTGCGGCTCCTCCGCGACCGGCTCGTCCTCGGCGGGTGCCTGCTGGGCGGGCGGGGCGGCCTCGGGAGCCGGGGCGCTGTCGCCGGCCGACTCGTCCTCACCGGAGATGACGGCGAGTTCGCTACCGACCTCGGCGGTCTCGTCCTCGCTCACCACGATCCGGCTCAGCACGCCGGCCGCGGGGGAGGGGATCTCGGTGTCGACCTTGTCGGTCGACACCTCGAGCAGCGGCTCGTCGACCTCGACCCGGTCGCCCTCCTGCTTCAGCCAGCGCGTGACGGTGCCCTCGGTGACGCTCTCGCCGAGCCGGGGCATGGTGACCGATACCGGCATCTCTCAAGACTCCTTCGTGGCCTTTGCGATGGTCACCCGGTTGCCGCCGGGTGTCGCGGAAGATCTGGTGCTGTCAGGCGTGCGCGTGCAACGGCTTGCCGGCCAGGGCGAGGAACGCCTCGCCGAGGGCCTCGGTCTGGGTCGGGTGGGCGTGTACGAGCTGCGCCACGTCGGCCGGGTACGCCTCCCAGTTGAAGATCAACTGAGCCTCGCCGACCAACTCGCCGACCCGGGCGCCGACCATGTGTACGCCGACCACCGGCCCGTCCTCCACCCGTACCAGCTTGACGAAGCCGGCCGTCTTGAGGATCTGGCTCTTGCCGTTGCCGCCGAGGTTGTAGTTGTACGTCGACACCTTGTCGGCGCCGTACTTCTCCTTGGCCTTCGCCTCGGTGAGGCCGACGGAGGCAAGCTCGGGGTCGGAGTAGGTGACCCGCGGGATGCCGTTCTCGTCGATCACGGCGGGGTTCAGCCCGGCGATCTCCTCCGCGACGAAGATGCCCTGCTGGAAACCGCGGTGGGCGAGCTGGAGGCCGGGGACGATGTCACCGACGGCGAAGATGTTCGCCACCCCGGTACGCAGCCGCTCGTCGGTCAGCACGAAGCCCCGGTCGACCTTGACGCCCTGCTCCTCGTAACCGAGGTTGGCGGTGGTCGGGCCACGGCCGACCGCGACCAGCAGCAGCTCGGCCTCGAAGGTCTCGCCGCCCTCGATGGTCGCCTTGACCCCGGTCTCGGTCCGCTCGACCTTCTCGAACCGCTTGCCGGTCTTGAAGTTGATGCCGCGCTTGCGGAAGGCGCGCTCGAGGGCCTTCGAGGACTCCTCGTCCTCGGCGGCGACCAGTCGGGGCAGCGCCTCGATGATCGTCACGTCCACCCCGAACGAGCGCCACACGCTGGCGAACTCGACGCCGATGACGCCGCCGCCCAGGACGATCGCGGAACTCGGCACCCGGTCGAGCACCAGGGCGTGGTCACTGGTGATCACCCGCTCGCCGTCGACCTCGAGGCCGGGCAGGCTGCGGGCGTACGAGCCGCTGGCCAGGATGATGTTGCGTCCGGTGTAGCGGCGGCCGTCCACCTCGACGGTGTCCGGGCCGACCAGCTTGCCGTGCCCCTCCACGACGGTGATCTTCGCGCTCTTGATCAGGCCCTGGAGGCCCTTGTAGAGGCGGGAGATGACCCCGTCCTTGTACGCGTTCACCCCGGACATGTCGACCCCGATCAGCTCGGCCTTGATGCCGAACTGCTCGGACTCGCGGGTCTGGTCGGCGATCTCCGCCGCGTGCAGCAGAGCCTTCGTGGGGATGCACCCGTTGTGCAGGCAGGTCCCACCGAGCTTGCCCTTTTCGATCAGCGCGACCGACAGGTCCAGCTGCGCGGCGCGCAGCGCCGCCGCGTACCCCCCGCTGCCACCGCCGAGAATGACAACATCGAAGGTTTCGCCGTTCGGCTCGCTCACAGTTAACTCCCAGGTCGCGTCGCTGCCACGAGGGCCATGCCAATGGAAACGGGCATTTCGTCCTCACCGACCGTTGCATTCCGGCCGGATACCTTCTACCTGGGCCATCTTGTCACTTGCAGTCCCGCGCCGCGTAACTGAGGTGCCCAAGGACACGTCCGTTCCACGTACTCTTTGCCCAACCACCGGACACGGCCGGCACGGGTGGGCGGGAGGAGAAGAGCGGGTGGCCTGGTTTAGGCGCCGCAAGCAGGGCGGCAACGCGGCAGGTGATCGCGTTGCGAACCGCGGGGACGTGGAGCACCTGGAGCAGTTCGTCAAGTCGAGACGGGGTGTCGAGGCGTTCATCGAGCCGCGTACGACGGTGACCGAGACGACAGTGATGTTGATCGCGTCGGACGGGGAGTGGACCCGGCGCCGGATCGACAGCCCGGAGGGCGCCCGCCGGTTCGCCCACAAGATGGCGATCCCGATCTACGACGTCCGACTGGTCGGCTACCCGCAGCGGATGCGCGACTTCAACGAACGCCGCAAGAGAAATGCGGGTGCCTGAGCCGCATCGGAAGTGCGACGACCCCCGGCCGAGCGTGGCCGGGGGTCGGTTCGCGTGTGGCGGTCAGTTGTTGGCGGCGATGTCCTCGACCAGGTGCAGCAGGGTCCGTACCGGGACCGCGGTCCCGCCCTTGGTCCAGTAACCGGTCGGCTCACCCGAGTGGTAACTCGGGCCGGCGATGTCGATGTGCGCCCAGTCGACCCCGTCGGTGACGAACTCGCGCAGGAAGACGCCGCCCTGCAGCATGTGACCGGCCCGGTCCATGCCCGCGTTGACCTGGGAGATGTCGGCGACGTCCGAGTCCATGCCCTTGCGTACGTCCTCCGGCAGCGGCATCGGCCAGGCCGGCTCGCCGACCGCGTCACCGGCGGTGCGTACCCGGGTGCACAGCTCCGGCGTACCCATCACCCCGGCGACCCGCTTGCCCAGCGCGACCACCTGGCCACCGGTCAGGGTGGAGGTCTCCAGCAGGTAGTCGCAGCCGTCCGCGCAGGCCCGGGCGATCGCGTCGGCCAGGATCATCCGGCCCTCGGCGTCGGTGTTGAGCACCTCGACCCGCTTGCCGTCGAACATGGTGACCACGTCGCCGGGGCGGTAGCTGCTCGCCGACGGCATGTTCTCCGCCATCGGCAGGTACGCCTGGACCGACACGGCCGGCTTCAGCTCCGCGATGGCGAGCATGGTGGCGGCGACCGCCGCCGCGCCGGCCATGTCGGACTTCATCTCCCACATGCCCTGCGCCGGCTTGATCGAGACGCCACCGGTGTCGAAGGTGATGCCCTTGCCGACGAGCGCGATCCGCTTCCCGGCCCCGGCGGTGCCGGCCGGGGGCTGGTAGCTCAGCTTGACCAGCCGCGGCGGGGCGTCCGAGCCCTGCCCGACCGCGACGATGCCGCCGTAACCACCGTCCGCGAGGGCCTTCTCGTCCAGCACCTCGACGGTCAGCCCGGCCGCGTTGGCGGCGGCCACCACCGAGTCGGCGAACGACGGCGGGCGCAGCTCGTTCGGGGCGGTGTTCACCCAGTCCCGGGTCCGGGCGACGGCGGCGGCGACCACGGTCGCGCGGGCGATCTCGGCGCGGGCGGTCGCGTCGGCGGCGTCCGGCACGTGCACCGAAACCTCCACCACCGGGGTACGGCGGGTCGGCTGCGGGCGGGTCTTGTAACCGGTGAACCGGTAACCGCCGATGAGCGCGCCCTCGGCCACCGCGCGCAGCGCGGCCGGGGCGTCCTCGTCGTCCGGCACCGGCAGGCTCAGCGCCACCCGGTCCGCGCCGGCCAGGGCCCGGATCGCGGACCCCGCCGCCCGGCGCAGGATTTCCGGGGCGGGGGCGGCACCGGTCGGCTCGGCACCCAGGCCCACGGCCACGACCAGCGGTGCGGTCACCGTACCGAGCGTTGCGAGCTTGATCACCTCGCCCGGGGCGCCGGTCGCGCCGAGCAGGGCCAGGGTCTCGGTCAGGCGCCCGTCGAACGCGGCGGCGATGCTCTCCGCCCCGGTCGCCAGCAGCAGCGTGCCGGCGTACCCGCCGGGCCCCTCACCCCCGGTGTCCGCGGATCCGCTCTGGCTGTGCACGCCGATGACAAGAGCGTCGACGGGAAGCTCCGCGGGGTCGGTGTCGACCAGGCTGAGGGTGGTGCTGGGCGATGTCACTCGGCGTCTCCGGACGGGCTTGGCCGGCCGCGTTGTGCGCGGTCCGGCGACGAAGGTCTCCGGCGAACCTACCCGCCGGAGAGGTCGGCTGTCCCAGCGACTGTCGCCGAAGGGATCCCGCCGATGTTAATCACCAGGTCGAGCCCCGGTGAGCCAGGAGGGCGCCCCCCGGTAAGTTGCCAACCATGACCGACCTGACCACGCCCGCCGCCGACGCGCTGCTCCGCTCACCCCTGCACGAGCGGCACGCCGCGCTGGGCGCCAAGTTCGCCGCCTTCGGCGGCTGGTCCATGCCGCTGGAGTACGCCGGCGGCGGGGTGCTCAAGGAGCACACCGCGGTCCGCGAGGCGGTCGGCGTGTTCGACGTCTCCCACCTGGGCAAGGCGCGGGTCACCGGTCCCGGTGCGGCCGACTTCGTCAACGCCTGCCTCAGCAACGACCTGGGCCGGATCGGCCCCGGCCGGGCCCAGTACACGCTCTGCTGCGACGAGGCCACCGGCGGCGTGGTGGACGACATCATCGCCTACCTCTACGGCGACGAGCACGTCTTCCTCATCCCGAACGCGGCCAACACCGCCGAGGTGGTCCGCCGCCTGCGCGCCGCCGCCCCCGCCGGGGTCACCGTCACCGACGAACACCGGGCGTACGCGGTCCTCGCGGTGCAGGGGCCGCGCTCGGCCGACCTGCTCGGCGCGCTCGGCCTGCCGACCGAACACGACTACATGAGCTTCTCCACCGCCACCCTCGCGGTCGGCGACGGCGAGCCGGTCGAACTGGTGGTGTGCCGGACCGGATACACCGGCGAACACGGGTACGAACTCGTCGTACCCGAGGCCGGGGCGACCGCGGTCTGGGACGCCCTGTTCGCCGCCGGTGAGCCGTACGGGCTGCGGGCCTGCGGGTTGGCCGCCCGGGACACGCTGCGTACCGAGATGGGCTACCCGCTGCACGGGCAGGACCTGTCGCTGGAGATCACCCCGGTCCAGGCCCGGTCCGGCTGGGCGGTCGGCTGGAACAAGCCCGCCTTCTGGGGCCGGGACGCGCTGCTGGCGGAGAAGGCGGCCGGACCGCGCCGGCTGCTCTGGGGGCTCGCCGCACAGGACCGGGGCATCCCGCGTCCGGGGATGCGGGTCCTCGCCGGTGACGCCGGGGTCGGCACGGTCACCAGCGGCACGTTCTCCCCGACCAACAAGTCCGGGATCGGGCTCGCCCTGCTGGACACCGACGCCGGGCTCGCCGAGGGCGCGACCGTCGAGGTCGACGTACGCGGCCGGCGCTCGGTGATGAAGGTGGTCCGGCCCCCGTTCGTGCAACCGTCCGTCCGCTGACCGCCGATCGGCGCGCCGGGGACCGGTCCGCCGATCGGGACCACCGGACCGGCTCAGCCGTTGCGGCCGGAGTCCAGTACGGCCTGGGTCCAGCCGCCCTCGACGACCGTGCCCCGGTCCAGTAGCGCCCAGTCGACGACGTCGGCGGTCGCGATCACGACCGGGGCACCGATCCGGACCGCCGGGTCGGCTACCGCGTCGCAGGCGCTGGTGCCGTGGATCAGCTCCGGGCGGTGCCAGGAGTCGACGCCGGCCCAGACGTACTCGGGGCCCTCGGCGGTGACCAGGCCGTACTTGATCAGCAGTTGCAGGTCACCGGCGAGCGAGCCGCCGACGAACCGGTCCCGTACCCCGGTCAGGCCGGCGCGGGCGGTGGCGACGGCCCGCGCCATCGCGTCGTCGCTGCGGTCGTAGCGGATGTCGGAGCGGGGAGCGCCGAACAGGGTGGTGCAGATGCCGGCGAAGTACCGGCTGGGCGGACCCTGGTGCCCGATCGGGGGGAGCAGGGTCAGGAACGAGTCGGCCTCGGGATCGGTGGCCGGGTCGAGTTCCAGCCGCAGGGCGGCCGGGCCGGCGGCGTCGGACTGGCGCGGATAGCCGTACGCGACCGCGATGTCGTGGTCGGTGACGGTGGTGACCACCGGCAGTTGCACGAAGGCGGGCACCTCGATCCCGTTCAGCCCGTCGGTCCAGGTACGCAGCAGTCGCCGGGCGACCCCGGTCATCACCGCACCCCAGCCCCGGGTCAGGTGCCCCGGCACCTCCTGGGCCTGGAGTTCCAGCAGCCCGAACCGGCGCAGGCCCTTGGTGGTGAACCAGAGCCCGCCCTCGGCGGTCGAGTACGGCACCAGCACCCAGTCGACCAGCCGGACCCGGCCCTCGGCGTCGGGCAGCGACCGCAGCGCGGTGGCCGGTTCGAGGAACTGCAGGCCGAACACGTCGACCAGGTCCCCGCCGACCGCGTCCGCCATCGCCGCGCCGACCGCCCGGGCCGCCCACTCGTGCGCCGGTGGCCAGCCCGGCCGGTAGCTCGCCTGGATCACCACCAGGTTGTTGGCGGCGGCGAGCCGGGCGAGTTGTTCGTCGGTGGCGCCGAACGCGGTGAGCAGGTCCGGCGGCAGGTGCGGGAACTCCGACACCGGCCGCAGGTCGACGGTCATCAGCGGGCTGTCCAGCATCTGCCGGGTGAGGTCGTGGACCAGTTCGGTGACCCGGTCGCCGAGTGCCGCCATGGCCTGGGCCGGGGTCACCTCGGGCGGGGTCGAGACCGGTACCAGGTAGGTCGCGGAGAGCGACTCCGGCACCGGCAGAGGCAGGAAATCGTCCGTAATGATCATGACGTGCCCCGCTCGACGAAAAGTAGTGATTCTCTTTCGCGAACGCTACCGAAGATGTCCGGCCGGATCAGCCGGTCAGCACCAGACCGAGGTAGACCAGCGTGGTGACCAGCTCGACCTGGGCACCGAGGACGTCACCGGTGATCCCACCGAACCGCCGTACGGTATGGCGCAGCACCACCAGCCCGCCGACCAGGGCGAGGCCGACCACGACCGGGCCCTGCCACGGGCGGCCCGGCACGGCCGCCACCGCCACACCCGCGACGGCGACGGTGGCCACCGCCAGCGGCACCCGCCCGACGGTCCCGGCGACCAGCGCGCCCAGTCCCTCCGGCCGGGCGGCCGGCACACCCCGCCGGCAGGCCCAGGTCACCGCCAGCCGGCCGGCCGCGCTCGCGGTGACCACGGTCGCCAGCAGGGCCGGCCAGCTCCGGTCCGGCAGCGCCGCGAGCACGCCGACCTGGATCAGGAGTACGAGCACGAGCGCCGCGACCCCGAACGGGCCCACGTCGGGCTTCTTCATGATCTCCAGCGCCGCCGGCCCGGACCGGTACGACCCGAGCGCGTCGACGGTGTCGGCGAGCCCGTCCAGGTGCAGTCCCCGGGTGAACAGGGCTCCGGCGGCGACCGTCACCGCCCCCGCGACCAGCTCCGGGGCACCGGCGGCGGTCGCCCCGAGCAGGATCGCGGCGAGCACCGTACCGAGCAGTGCACCGGTGGCGGGGGCGAGCGTCATCGCCACCGCCGCCGTCTCCCGGTCCACCCTGCCCGTACGCAGCGGCAGGGTGGTGAACGTGGTCAGCGCCAGCCGGGCGCCGGCCGGAATCCTGCGTTCAGGCACCGCGCGAGGCGCCGTCGCCGGCCCGCGCGTCGAATCCCTCGGCCCGTGTTCCGGTGCCGCCCGCCTGCTCGCTGTCCGGACCGGTTCGGTCCTCGGCCCAGGCCCGGTTGTCCGGGTCGCCGGTGGGGGACCAGTCGGGTCGGGCGGGGCCGGGGCCCGCCGGCTCCGGCTCGTCGAACTCGCCGTCGTCGCCGGTCCCGTGCCGGCCGGGTTCGGCACCGAAGCGCTGTTCGTCACCGTCGGGGTGTTCGTCCCCGTCCGGTGATCCGTGCCGGCCCGGCTGCTCGCCGGTGGCCGGCGCCTCGTCCTCCGGTTCGGCCCAGCCGCTCGGTGCCAGGGACGGGTGCCCGCCCACCGACCCGGCCAGGGTCAGCGCCGTACGCAGCAGTGGCAGGGTGGCCAGCGCGGTCGCCCCCTCGCCCAGGTCGAGCTTCAGGTCGAGCAGCGGGGTCAGCCCGAGCACGTCGGCCGCGAGCCGGACCGCCGGATGTCCGCCGTGGTCCGGCAGCAGGCACCAGTGCCGGGACTGCCCGGCGAGATCACGGCTCACCATCCCGGCGGCCACGCCGACCGGACCGTCGAGCAGGACCGGCGTACGCCGGGCGGTCGCACCGAGCAGGATGCCGGCGGCGATCGCGACGTCGCCCCCGCCCAGCTCGGCCAGGATGTCCTTGGGTCCGCGCGGGCTGCGCCGGCTGCGGTGCAGGGCGTCGCGTACGGTCGCGCAGCGGATCATCCAGGCCGCGTCGTCCACCTGGCTGCCGGGGCTGATCACCCGTCCGAGTACGGCGGCCGGCTCGGCACCCGCGGTCGCGGCGAGCACGGCCGCGGTGGCGGCCTCGGTGCCGGCCCCGCAGGAGGCGAGCACGATCACCTCGACCCCGTCGTCCACCGCCTCCTCGGCCAGCCGCCAGCCGTAACGCAGGGCGGACTCGACGGCCTCGGCGGTCAGCGCCGGTCCGTCCTCGATCGGGGCGGCGGTCGGCGCGTCCACCACCTGGAGGCTCGCGCCGACCCCGGCGGCGAGCCGGGCGAGCGGGCCCCTGCCGGCGCGGGCCTGGTCGGCGCGCCGGCCGGACTCACCCGGTACGGTCCCGGCGGCGCTGCCACCGTCGTGGTCACCGTGCAGCAGGAGTACGCGTACCGACCGCCACGGGCGCGGGGTCGGGGTGCCCTGGGTGCCGGCGGCGAAGCCGACCACCCGTTCGAGGTTGCCGAGCCCGGCACCGGGCAGGTCGAGCGTGGCGAGCCGGTCGATCGCCTGCGGACCGGCGTACTCGTCCGGCATCGGCAGGTCCATCCCGGTCTGGATGACCAGTCCGGTGGCGACCATCGGGAGCATCATTGTCGGCGCGGACCAGGGCGAGCTGTCGGCCGGTTTCTCCGGTTCCGGCTCGGGCAGGTGCGGCGTGACCACGTCCGGCGAGGCGACCCGGTTCGACACGTCCGGCGCGGCGACCGGCTGTTCGGTGGCGATCTCGGTGCTGGCCGGTGCGCTCCGGGTCGGGCCGGACTGGCTGGGTACGACCACGTTCGGCTGGGCCGGGCCGGGCTTGAGCCAGGTGGGCTGCCCGGCGACCACCAGGACCACCGCGTCACAGACCTCGGCGACCACCTGGTTCGTGGTGCCGAGGGCGTCGGTGAACGCCCGCCCGATGGTGGTCGTCGGCACCAGGGAGAGCCCGACCTCCGGGCTCACCAGGACCAGCCGGGCGGTGCAGTCCCGGATCGCGGCGGCGAGTTCGGCGATCGTGACCCGGTCGTCGGCGGGCTGGTGAACCGGGTCGAGCAGTACGGTCACCCAGCCGCCGAGGTCGTCGACGAGCAGCGTCTCGTCCGGCCCGGAGCCGGCGATCAGCTCGGCCAGCCGGGACGGATCCTCGGCCGTCTCCTCGGTGGTCCAGCCGGTCGGCCGGCGCAGTTGGTGGGCCTCGATCCGGGCGGCCCACTCCGGGTCGTCCGGTTCGGCCTGCCGCGCGGTCGCGACATAACGGACAGCGGTCGTGTCGCGTACGAGCGACTCGGCGAACTCGGATTTGCCGGAGCGGATCCCGCCGAGCACGAGAACCGTGTTCCAACCGTCAACGGACATGTCCGTACCTTAGAGCGCCCAGCCGGGGATTCGCCTGGGAGGTCGGTCCACCATCGGCGACAACCACACCCCGGCGGCGAGGTATCCCGGTTCGTGCCCTATCCGACCGGTCCGGCGGCGGTGCCGGTTGTGGTCGGGGCGCCGGACCGGTCCGGGCGCGACGCCCGCGGGCCCGCGCCGAACCCCCCACCCCGCCGATCTAGGGCAAATGCGTGCTTGTTGATCTCCATCCACCACCATATGCCCTAGATCGCGGGTGACCCGGCGGTGGTGGGGGTGGGGGGTGGGGCTGCTGCGGGCGATCGACGGTCGCCGCCGGACGGCTAGGCTGGCGGGGTCCGTCGGGGACATCGGTGAGGGGAGACGCAAGATGCCGTGGAGCTGGCGGTACGAGGGCACGGACGGCCAGGCGGTGAGCGGGCCGGACGAGACGTTCGGCAGCCAAGCCGACGCCGAGTCCTGGATCGGCCAGGCCTGGCGTGAACTTTCCGCGTCCGGAGTGACCACGGTGATCCTGCTGGAGGACGAGCGGGTCGAGTACCGGATGAGCCTGCAACCGGTCGCCGAGTGAGTCTGATGGGCTTCGAACACTCGGGCCGCGAACGGCTCGTACTCGGGGTGCCCAGGGAGGCGTTCCGGCCGAGCCCCATCTTCCTGGCCCTGGTCGCCCTCTTCGTGACCAGCGGCGTACTGAGCTGGAACCAGTTCGGTAACGTCCGGTTCGACGTGTTCCTCTTTGTCGTCTCCGGCTGGCTGGTCTCCCTCTGCCTGCACGAGTACGCCCACGCGATCGTCGCCTTCCGCGCCGGGGACCGGGGAGTGGCCCACCGCGGCTACCTCACCCTCAACCCGCTGAAGTACAGCCACCCGCTGCTGTCGATCGTCTTCCCGGTGGTGATCGTCCTGCTCGGCGGCATCGGCCTGCCCGGCGGGGCGGTCTGGGTCGACCACCACCAGATCCCCGGACGGCTGCGGCACACCCTGGTCAGCCTCGCCGGTCCGGCGACCAACGTCCTCTTCGCCCTGGTCCTGGTGCTCCCGTTCGCGTTCACCCTGGACATCGGCGCGCACCCGGAGTTCTGGGCCGGGGTCGCCCTGCTCGGCTTCCTCCAGCTCACCGCGAGCGTGCTCAACCTGCTGCCGGTGCCGGGGCTGGACGGCGGCAACATGCTCTACCCGTGGCTCTCGCCGCAGTGGCGGCGCGGCTACGACCTGATGGCCCCGTACGGCTTCCTGCTGCTGTTCGCCCTGCTCTGGAACCCGCGGATCAGCAACTGGTTCTTCTCGGTGGTGTTCACCGTCGGCGACTGGATCGGCCTGCCCAGCCCGCTCTACGCCGCCGGTTACGACCTGATCCGGTTCTGGCAGGACTGGATGTGACCCGTCCTGCCGTGACGGCGATGCGTCCGTGACGGCGTCCCGGCACCCGCCGCGAGAGCGGGTGCCGGGACGGCACGACTACGGGCGGGCCGGGCTCTGCGTCTTGGCCGGGTCCCGTTCGGTGATCGGCGAAACGATCTCGTCGATCGCCTTGAGCAGGTCGGCGTCGAGCTTGACCCCGGCCGCCTTGACGTTGTCCGCGACCTGCTCCGGGCGGGTCGCGCCGACGATCGCCGACGACACGTTCGGGTTCTGGAGCACCCAGGCGACCGCGAGCTGGGCCAGGCTCAGCCCGGCCTGGTCGGCCAGCGGCTTGAGCTGCTGGACGGTGGACAGCACCTCGTCGGTCATGAACCGGGCGATGAACGACGCCCCGGACTTCTCGTCCGTGGCCCGGGAACCGGCCGGCGGCGGCTGGCCGGGCAGGTACTTGCCGGAGAGCACACCCTGGGCCATCGGGGAGAAGACGATCTGACCGATGCCGAGTTCCTCGCTGGCCGGCACCACCTCGCCCTCGATCACCCGCCACAGCATCGAGTACTGCGGCTGGTTGGAGACCAGGTGGATCTTCAACTGCCGGGCCAGCTCGTACGCCTCGCGGATCTGGTCCGCGCGCCACTCCGACACCCCGATGTAGAGGGCCTTGCCGGAGCGTACGACGTCGGCGAACGCCTCCATCGTCTCCTCGAGCGGGGTGGTGTAGTCGTACCGGTGGGCCTGGTACAGGTCGACGTAGTCGGTCTGCAACCGGCGCAGCGAGCCGTTGATCGACTCCATGATGTGCTTGCGGGACAGACCCCGGTCGTTCGGGCCGGGACCGGTGGGCCAGTAGACCTTGGTGAGGATCTCCAGACCCTCCCGGCGCTGGCCCTGCAGGGCGCGACCGAGCACCGACTCGGCGCGGGTGCCGGCGTAGACGTCGGCGGTGTCGAACGTGGTGATTCCGTGGTCCAGAGCGGCTTGGACGCAGGCCAGGGCGGCGTCCTCCTCGATCTGCGAGCCGTGGGTGATCCAGTTGCCGTACGAGATCTCGCTGACCTGGAGACCGGAACGGCCAAGGTGTCGGAAGTCCATGCCCAAGACCCTAACCTCTGCCGATATCGTTTCAATGATCGACTAGCCGGGCCGCCGACAGGTCAGAGCACCGGCTTGGTGTCCGCCAGCAGCCGGTCGATCTCGTCCATCACGTCGTTGCGGCTCGGGTGGACCGGGTCGATCAGCAACTCCCCACGCCGGTCGAGCGCGCCCCACTGGCCGTCCGGGGTGGCGATCAGGAACGCCACCGGGTGGATCACCATCGCCGGGTACGCCGGTGACACGATCACCCGACCGGTCCGGTCGACCACACCCTTGCGCCCGCCGAGGTCGACGATCGCGAGTCCCTCGTCGGTGAACCCCTCGACGTAGCGCCCGTCGGTCAGGGCGGTGGCGAACGCCGCGTACCGGGTCGGCAGGACCTCCCGACCGGTCTTGTCGACCGCACCCCAGCCCCCGCGCCGGATCGCGGCGATGCCCCGACGGAACGGCCGTACGTCGTCGCAGCCCTGCCCGATCACCACCTGGTTGTTCTTGTCGACCGCGATCCATCCGCCGGTACCGTCACGGGAGACCCAGGCCAGTCCGTCGGCGAACGACCCGACGCCGAGGTAACCGGCGTTCGCCCCGATGAGCAGCTCACCGGACTCGTCGATCAGCTCCCAGGCGCGGGCTTCCGGTCGGCGTACCCAGGCCACCCGGTCGTGGAACGGCTGGGCGTCGGCGTAGCTCGGCGCGATCGCGGACTCGCCCTCCGGTGTGGTGTAGCCCCACCGCTGCATCCGTTCACTGAACGTCGGCACCGGCGGCCGGTGCACCTGGAGGATCTCGTCCCTCTCCCGGGGGTACGGTCCCCAGCCCTGCTGCGCCACCTTGCTGAACACCGCGTCCAGCGCGAGTTCGGTACGGGCGATCAGGTCCGGATCCTCGACCTTGCGCAGCTCCAGCGCCTTCTCGAAGTGGTTGCACGCCTCGATGTACCGGCCCTGGTCGTAGCAGGAACGGCCGGCGTGCTCGTGCATGGTGGCGCGCAGCCGGTCCGGCAACTCCGACGAGTTCGCCTCCTCGAACAGCCGGTCGGCCTCGGCGAAGTCGCCCCGCCACTGCAACACGTGCGCCAGCCGGGCCTGGGCGATGGCGATCCGCCGCAGCTCGCCGGTGGCCTCCGCGTGACCCAGGGCGAGCTTGCCGTCGGCGAGCGCCTTGCCCAGGTCGCCGAGGATCCGGGAGACGACCGCGCGCAGGCTGAGCAGCCGTGCCCGGGTCCGGTTGTCCTGCGCCGGATCGACCTTCTCGGTCAGCCGGTCCCGGATCGCCCGCAACTCGTCGGGATCCTCGACCAGCTCCCGCAGGGTCTCGTGGTGGAACCGCCACCGGTACGCCGAGAGCACCTGCTCCGGGTCCGGGGGCGGTGGTTCGGGCGTCTCCTCCTCGGCCGGAGTCTCGTCCGGTGTCCGCTCCTCCGGCGAGATGATCGGGGTGAGCATGGTCGGCGCCCGCAGTGCCGTGGCGGCACCCGCCGCCGGGCCCTCCGGTGCGGGCAGCACGGTGTCCGGGCTGGCCTCGGCAACCGGTGAGCCCGGGGGAGCGGTGGCGAGCGGTGGCCCGGAGACCGGCACCGGATCCTCCGGCAGCGGGCCCTCGGCCGGGTACCCGTCGTCGGCCGGACCTTCCTCGTCGGTCGAGCCCTGCACCGGTGCCCCGGCGTCGCCCGCCGGCCCGGTCGGCGCATCGCCCGTTGCCTGCCCCGTCGACGGTCCGACCGCCGCATGGTCCGAGGTGGACCCGTTGGCGCCCGGATCGGTCGGTGCCCCCTGTTCCCGCGCGTCGGTGCCGGCCGGGTCCGCCGATACCGGGCGGGTCGTGCCGGCGATCGGACCGGCCGGTACGTCGGACGCGGCCCCGCCCGGCGTCACCGAAGCGGAATCGCCCGTTACCGCGTCGACGCGGATGCCGTCGGCGACCGCCGATTCCCCGGCCGGTCCGCCGACACCCGCCGCCGATCCGCCCGGAGCGTGGACGGCTGTTGCCGATTCACGGGGAGCGTGGACACCTGTTGCCGACACACCGGGGGAGCCGCCATCCGTTTTCGGCTCGCGGTCGGGTGCCGTCGCCGTGCTGCCGGACGACGCCGTCGCAGTGCCGCCGGTGGACGCTGCTGTCGCCGTGCCGCCGGTGGACGACGCGGTCTGTGTGGTGCCGGTGGCCGGAGCCGTCACTGCGGCGTCATCGGTCCGGGCAGGAGCGGGCGGCGGCCAGGGAGCAGGGGGTGTCGAGGGAGCGGGCGGCGTGCCGGTCGGCAGGGCAGCGGGGATCGCACCCGTGAGCGGGTCCGGCACCCGGTCGGGGTCGGTCGGTCGTGCGGCGTCGGGCAGACCGGTCGAGGTCGGCTCCGACGGCTGTGCCCCGACCACCGGGCCGGACTCCGGCACCGCAGGCCCGGCGGGCAGCGTGGCGGCGGCTTCGGCATCCCGGCCCGCGCTGGCATCCGGCACCGACCCCGGCGACACAAGCTCCGCCGATGCCGATGCCGATGCCGATGCCGATGCCGATGCCGATGGCGATGGCGGCGCCGGTGCCGAAGGCGGTGTGGGCGGGGGCGGGGTCGGCGCCGGCACGGTGGCCGGTGGTGGGGCGGGGTCGAG
This sequence comes from Micromonospora sp. NBC_01796, assembly GCF_035917455.1. Classification (NCBI taxonomy): domain Bacteria; kingdom Bacillati; phylum Actinomycetota; class Actinomycetes; order Micromonosporales; family Micromonosporaceae; genus Micromonospora; species Micromonospora sp. NBC_01796. Next base: position 5,024,993 of record NZ_CP109078.1, read on the forward strand.
CCGAACCACGGGTGCGGGGGGCTCGACGGGTGCGGGCTCGACCGGAGCGGGTCGGGGTGGGGTCGGCGGTGGCGGCGCGGTGAGGAATTCCAGGCGCAGTCCGGCGGCCGGCGGGGCGGAGACCGGCGTACGCGGCAGGTCGTCGTGCTCCTCCGGCCCGCTCGGCGAAACGGGGTGGGCGGTCGCCTTGTCGTCGGCGGTCGTCGGCGGCCAGCCCGGAGTGGAGTCGCGGTCCTCGGCCGGGCCACCGGTGCGCTGCGACGGCACCGGTTGTTCAGCCGGTGCCGGCTCGGGAGCCTGGTGCTGCCGTTCGCGCTTGGGGGTGAACAGGTCGGCACCGCTCGGCAGCGGCTCGTTCACCACCGGCGGACCGGAGGTGGGCGCGGTCGCCCGGTCCGGTGTCCGGTACGGCGGCACCGCCTCGGCGAGCGGCCAGCCCTGTCCGGGCGGCACCTGGCCGTGCCGTCCCTGCTCGACCGGCCGGTCGTGGGCAGAGCGCCCCTGCTCGACCGGTCGCTCCTGACTCGGGCGGGTGTGCTCGGTCGGCCGGTCCTGGCTGGGCCGAATGTGTTCGGCGGGACGGTCGGGCCGGGTCGGCGTGCCGGGGCGGCCGGCGGTCGGGCCGGCTTCGGTCATCGGCGGGCGACCGGTACCGGGGTCGGACGACCGGTAACCGTCGCGCGTCGGCGGCTGGTCCTGGCGTACGGCGGGACCACGGTCGGGGGACCAGCCGTTGTCCGGACCCGGTCCGGCCCACCGGTCGTGCGGCGGTACGGGTTCCTGCTCCGGACGGCCGGTGTTCGGCGGTTGCCGGCGCGGTGGTTCGGCACCGGGCGGGTAACCCTGCTCGCCCCGGCTCGGCCGCTCGGCCGGGCCGTCGCTCCGGCCCGGCCGGGCTATGCCACCGGGACCGATCGGGACCTGGGCGTCAGGTGCGGACCAGCCCCTCGGCTGGGTGCGGCCCGGTCCCTCGGAGTTGTCGAACCGGCGGTCGGCCGACGACGGGCGGCGGCCGGGCAGGGCCTGGGTTTCCTCCGGCGCGGAGTCCGGTCGCCAACCGCCGGACCGGTCGTACGGCGCAACCGGACCCGGCCCACTCCATGTCGCTTCCGGACCCTGCCCGCTCCACGCCGCTTCCGAACCCGGCCGGTACGGCTGGCGCTCCCGCGCCTCCCGGTCCCGCTCGTACGTCTCGGAGTCGTACCCGCCGGGGCGGCCCCGATCCTGCTGGTAGCGCTGGTCGGGTCGGTCGGTCGCCCGGTACTCGCCGTGCCCCGAGCCGCCCGGTCCACCGCGCCCGGGACCGCCCGCCCCACCACGATTCTGCCCACCGGGGTAGGCGGGACCGGTCGGATGGGCGGGACTGACCGGGTGGGCGGGACTGACCGGGTGCGCCGGACTGACCGGACGAGCCGAACCGACCGGGTGGGCGGGACTGACCGGGTGCGCGGGGCTGACCGGGTGCGCGGGGCTGACCGGATGAGTGGAGCCGACCGGGTGGGCCGGGCTGACCGGGTGGGTGGGTCCGACCGGGCGCGCGGGTCCGACCGGACGAGCCGGCGGAAGGGGCCCGCCCCAGTGCTCGGCCCGGTCGGGTGCGGGCGGCGTCGTCCCCCACCCGTCCTGGGCCGGGCGCCGGCTGTCCGTGGTCGGATACTGCCCCCGCTCGCCCGCCTGGCCGTACCCGGACGGCTGGCCCTGCCCGCGATCGCCGCCCTGGCCCGGCTGCCGGTCGTGCCGCGAAGAGGACGTGTCGTGCCGCGAGGACGAGGGGTCGTGCCGGGAAGAGGACGAGTCAGGCCGTGAGGACGAGTCGTGCCGGGAAGAGGACGAGTCGTGCCATGCGGAGGGGGCGTGGTCCGACTGTCGGCCGTGCCCGGACGGTGAGCCGTGGTCCGAGGGCGGGCCGTGCCGGGAGGGCTGGCCGTGGTCCGGGTGTTGGCCGTGCCTCGAAGGTGGACCGTTCTCGGGCTGCTGACCGTACCGGGAGGGTGGGGTGTCGGAGGTGGAGGTCGGGCGGTGACCCTGGGAGACGTGCCCGGACGACTGTCCGTGGCCCGAGGCCGGACCACGACCCGCCTGTTGGCCGGAGAAATGGGACGGGTTCGAGTCGTCGGGGTGCGACGATGGTCCGTCGGACGGGTAGACCCCGGCCCGGCCGGAGACGACCGAGGCGCGGCCACTGGCCGCTGGGCGTTGCGGTGTTCGCTTCGGTCCGGGGTCGCCCGGATACCGCTGGCCGGGGAAGGCGGCCTGCCACTCGGTGGTCGGTTCACCCATCCAGGAGGGCTCGGGCGGGTCTCCCCACCGGTCCCGGTAGCGATCCGTCATGATCCGACCCCGTTCCGGCGGGGGGCGCGGCGCGGCCGTTGGAACGGCTCGCGGCGCTCAATCACGGCGGTGTCACCTCGTCGGAAATTCTCACTGGGCAGCCGGGGGCGCCGGGTAAAGTCGCCCGGCTCGCTGCAGCGTGGTCGCGGAAGGAGGGTAACGGCGTGGGCTCGGTCACCGCCACTGCGGCACCACCGATCAGTAGAAACATCATGTCCTTGTTCCGGACATTTACTGCGATAACAGGATCAGGGTACCGTCGTTATTCGACGTACCGACAGGCGACGTTCGCCGGAGCCTTCACCAACACCGTCTTCGGCTTCCTCCGGTGCTACGTACTGCTCGCCGTGGCCACCGGGGTCGGCGGCCCGGCGGCCGGTTACGACCCGGCGCAACTGGCCACCTTCGTCTGGGTCGGGCAGGGAATGCTCGCCGTGGTGGGACTCTGGGAACGGACCGACCTGGCTGATCGGATCCGGACCGGGGACATCGCCACCGACCTGCTCCGGCCGGTCCACCCGGTGGTCAGCTACCTCGCCACCGACCTCGGACGGGCGGCGTACGCGATGCTGACCCGGTTCGTCCCGCCGGTGCTCACCGGCCCGATCTTCTTCGACGTCTACCTCCCGAACCGCTGGTACACCACCCCGCTCTTCCTGGTCTCGACGTTCGTCGCCGTGGTCCTCTCGTTCTGCTGCCGTTACCTGGTCAACGCGACCGCCTACTGGCTGCAGGACGTACGCGGGCCGATGGTGCTCTGGACCCTCGCCTCCGGCGTACTCGCCGGTCTCTACTTCCCGCTGCGTTTCCTGCCGGAGTGGATCAGCGTGCCGCTGTGGCTGGCCACCCCGTTCCCGAGCCTGATGCAGACCTCGCTCGACGTGGTGGTCGAACGCGACCGTCCGGCGGTGCAGGTCGGCCTGGTCGGCGTACAGGTGGTCTGGGTCGGGGTGCTCCTGTTCGCCTGCCGTGCGGTGCAGCGGCGGGCCGAGCGGCGACTGGTGGTGCAGGGTGGCTGAACGGGAAAACCCGGCCGGACCGGGCGCGGGTTACCTGGCCCTGCTGCGCGGGCAGGCGCGGTCGCAGGCGTCGTACCGGACCTCGTTCGCCATCGACCTGGTCAGCAACGTCGGCGCCACCGTCTTCGACGTGGTCACGGTGCTGGTGCTGTTCCAGGTGACCCGGATCCTCGGCGGTTTCGACGTACGCGAGGCGATGGTGATGGTGGGGCTGTCCGCCTGTTCCTTCGCCACCGCCGACCTGGCCGTGGGCAACATCGAACGGGTCCAGCAGTACGTCCGGACCGGGCTGATGGACGCGGTCCTGGTACGCCCGCTCGGCGCCCTGCCGCAACTGCTGCTGATGGACCTGCCGCTGCGCAAGCTGTCCCGGGCGGCGTTCGGGCTCGCCGTGCTGGTCGTGGCGCTGGCCGCGGCCGACATCGACTGGACTCCGGGGCGGGTCGTGCTGGTGGTGGTCGCCCCGCTGGCCGGGACCGTCTTCTTCGCCTCGATCTTCGTCGCCTCGGCCACCCTGGCGTTCTGGTGGATCGACTCGGGCCAGGTCGGCAACGCGTTCACCTACGGTGGTCGGGACTTCACCTCGTACCCGATCACCGTCTACGGCGGATGGTTCCGCGCGATTTTCGCGTACGGCCTGGGTTTTGCCTTCGTGGCCTACCACCCGGCGCTGGCGCTGCTGGGCCGGGCCGACCCGCTGGGCCTGCCGGGCTGGGTCGGTTGGGCCGCGCCGGGCGTCGCGGGGCTGGCCGCCGTCGGCGCCGCCGCCGCGTGGCGCGGCGGCATCAGACACTACCGGAGTACGGGGTCCTGATGAGCGACGTCATCGAAGCGCGCGGACTGCGCAAGGAGTTCACGGTACGGGTGAAGACCGGCCGGTTGCGCCGGACGAAAAAGGTCGTCGCCGCGGTCGACGGGGTGGACCTGGTGGTGGCCCGGGGCGAGATGATCGGCTACATCGGACCGAACGGGGCCGGCAAGTCGACCACCCTGAAGATGCTCACCGGTGTGCTGATGCCCTCGGGTGGCGACGTACGCGTCTGCGGGCTGACCCCGGTGGCGCAGCGGACCCGGCTGGCGATGCGCATCGGGGTGGTGTTCGGCCAGCGTTCCCAGCTCTGGTGGGATCTGCCGCTGCGGGACTCGTTCGACCTGCTGCGGCACATCTACCGGGTGCCATCCGCCGAGCACGCCGCCCGGCTGCGCCGCTGCCGGTCCCGGCTCGACCTGGAAGAGTTCCTCGACACCCCGGTCCGGCAACTCTCCCTGGGGCAGCGGATGCGCGGTGAGCTGACCGCCGCGCTGCTGCACGGGCCGGAGGTGCTCTTCCTGGACGAGCCGACCATCGGCCTGGACCTGGTGAGCAAGCAGGCGGTCCGGGAGTTCCTGGGTGACCTGGGCCGGGCCGGGGACACGACCCTGGTGCTCACCACCCACGACCTGGCCGACATCGAACGCCTCTGCCGCCGGCTGGTGGTGATCGATCACGGTCAGGTGGTGCACGACGGCGACATAGAGGCGCTGCACGCCCGGTACGGTTCGCGCCGCCTGGTCGTGGTCGACCTGGACGAACCGCTGGCCGATCCGCCGGTCCTGCCCGGTGCGCCGGTGCGGCGGATCGAGGCGGACGGTCGGCGGCTGGTCTTCGAGTTGGAGTCGGCGACCGCGGGGGAGGTGGTGGCCCGGCTGGCCGGGCTTACCACCCTGCGCGACATCGCGATCGTCGAGCCGGACATCGAGGACGTGGTCCGTCGCCTCTACCAGACCCCCGCGCCGCCCGGTGTCATCCCACTCCAGGCGCCGGAATCGGTTACCCGTGCCGATCTCACGGGTGCTCCATGAGCCCGCTCACGGGTGCTCCATGACGAGCACGGCGAAGGTGCCCGGGGCGAGCGCCTCGTAGCGGTGCGGTACGTCGCCGGGAAAGGCGGCGTAGTCGCCCGGTTCGAGTTCCACCGGCGCCGAGGCGGGTCCGGTACGCAGCCGTCCGGCGCCCACCACCAGGTGTTCCATGCTGCCGGGGATGTGCGCGGTCGCCTCGCGTACGGCACCGGGTTCGAGGGTGAGCAGGTAGATGTCGCGCCGGGCGTGGGTCGAGCCGGCGGCGAGCAGGGTGCCGGTGAAGTCGGCCTGTTCCGAGCGGATGCCGCTGCCGTAACCGGCCCGGACCACCCGTACGGCCGGGGCGGGTTCCTCGACCAGCCGGCTGAACGGCACCTCCAGTGCGACGCCGAGCGCCCAGACCGTTTCCACGCTGGGGTTGCCGGTCCCGGCTTCGAGCTGGGAGAGCGTCGACTTGGCGATGCCGGCCCGGCGGGCCAGTTCGGTGAGCGAGATCCCGGCGCGTTCCCGTTCCCGGCGCAGGGCGGCGGCGATGGTGGCCACGGGCGAGCTGGGTTGGGACGGTGGCATGTTCGCTCCATCGGTCAGGCTGTTCGGTTTGACGAACGCGGGCACGGCGTTCATTATTCTGAACCATGCGTACGGTAGACCGAACAACCGACCGCGCACTGCTGCGTGACATCGGCGCGCTCAGCGTGGCGATCATCGCGGTCGGCGCCTCCTTCGGCGCGATCGCGCTCGCCGCCGGGCTGCCGGTCTGGGCCGTGATCACCATGTCCACGGTGCTCTACGCGGGCGGGGCCCAGTTCATGGCCGTCGGGCTGGTCGCCGCCGGCAACCCGCTCGCCGCCGTACTCGCCGGACTCCTGCTCAACGCCCGGCACCTGCCGTTCGGGCTCACCCTCGGCGACACCCTCGGTACGAGTTGGCGGTCCCGAATCGTCGGCGCCCACCTGATGACCGACGAGACCACCGCGTTCGCCCTCGCCCGGCCCGAGGGTGCCGAACGACGACGGGCGTACTGGCTGGCCGGGGTGCTGCTCTTCCTCGCCTGGAACGCCGGCACCGTGCTCGGTGTGCTGCTCGGTGGGATCGCCGGCGACCCGAACCGGCTCGGCCTGGACGCCGCCTTCCCGGCCGGTCTGCTCGCCCTGCTGCTGCCCGTTCTGCGGGACCCGGACACCCGTCGGGTGGCGGTGGTCGGGGCGCTGGCCGCCGTGCTGCTCACCCCGGTCCTGCCGGCCGGTCTGCCGGTACTGCTGGCCCTGGGCGGGCTCGGCGTACTCGCCCTGCCCCGACGCAAGCCGGTACGGCCATGCTGATCGCGGTGATCCTGGCCCTGGCCGTCGGCACGTACGCGTTCCGGCTCTCCGGGGTGGTGCTGCGGGAACGGGCCGACCTGCCGGACTGGCTGGCCCGGCTGCTCCCGATCGCCGCCGCCACCATGCTCGCCGCACTGGCCGCCACGGCGGCGCTCACCGAGGGCGGTGCCTTCGCCGGCATCGCCCGCCCGGCCGGCGTACTGGTCGGCCTGGCACTCGCCGTACGCCGGGCACCGTTCGTACTGGTGGTGGTCGCCGCGGCCGGCACCACCGCCGTACTCCGCCTGCTCGGCGTCGCCTGAGTTCCTGCCCGGTGTCGCCCGAGGCTCTGCCCGGCGTCGCCCGGTCGGGGGGAGCGCGGGGTTTAGATCTTGTCGCCGATCTTGACGCGGGGAGTGGGTGCGCGCATCCGGCGGAACGTGATCGAACGCATGATCGCGTAGAGGTAGAGCGAACCCATCCGCAGCTCGGACTTGGGGAACCGCTCGGTGACCAGCTTCTTGATCCGCCGGGAGATCAGGATCGAGTCGATCACCAGACCGATGGCGAGCGCACCCCAGAGCAGGTTCGAGATCAGCCGTACGGGATCCGGCATCGCGGCCGACGAACCGATCAGCACGATCAGGGCACCACCGAAGAACCAGGTGCCGATCGTACGGCGGGAGTCGACCACGTCACGGGCCAGCACCCGCTCCGGTCCCCGGTCACGGGGTCCACCCTCGCGACGGAACTCGGCCGCCGCCTCGGCCCGTGCGGCCCGACGACGCTCCCGCGCCTCCTGCTTGTTCGCCGGTGGGCGGGTCTCCACGGCGCCCGCTCGACGCCCCGCACTCGGGCGCTTCGGCGTCTCCTTGCCGAGCTCCTTCTTGCTGGGGGTGTAGCCCCTGGGGCGGGCGGCATCGGTCGACTCCTCGGGCGTCACCGCGGTGACGTTCTCCTCGACGAGGTCGGTGGGCTTACGGCGAAACAACGACGGCACGGATGAAGGGTAGCGGGCGGCTGACGCCTCCCACACATCACGGTGCGGGAGGCGTCAGCGGCTACGCCGTATGTGCTGCTACGGGCGTTCTACGTGGGCACCGAGGGCGGAGAGCTTCGCCTCGAAGTCCTCGTACCCGCGGTTGATCAGGTCGACGCCGTACACCCGGGAGGTGCCCTCGGCGGCCAGTGCGGCGATCAGGTGGCTGAACCCGGCCCGCAGGTCCGGGATGACCAGGTCGGCCGCGTGCAGCTTGCTCGGGCCGGCGATGACCGCGGAGTGCTTGAAGTTGCGCCGGCCGAACCGGCACGGGGTGCCGCCCAGGCAGTCGCGGTAGACCTGGATGGTGGCGCCCATCTTGTTCAGCGCCTCGGTGTAGCCCAGGCGCTGCTCGTACACGGTCTCGTGCACGATCGACAGGCCCCGGGCCTGGGTCAGGGCGACCACCAGGGGCTGCTGCCAGTCGGTCATGAAGCCGGGGTGGACGTCGGTCTCCAGCGCCACCGCCTGCAACTCGCCGCCCGGGTGCCAGAACCGGATGCCGCCCTCCTGGCCCGGCGAGCCCAGCTTCGGCGGGCGGGCGTCGGTGACCTCGTACGCGCCGCCGACCGACCGGAACACGTTCAGGAACGTCATCATGTCGACCTGCTCGGCACCGAGCACCTCGACGTCGCCGCCGGTGGCCAGTGCCGCCGCCGCCCAGCTCGCCGCCTCGATCCGGTCCGGGATCGGCCGGTGGGTGTAACCCTGGAGCCGGGGTACGCCCTGGATCTCGATCACCCGGTCGGTGTGCACCTTGATGATCGCGCCCATTTTCTGCAGGATCGCGATCAGGTCGACGATCTCCGGCTCCACCGCCGCGTTGCGCAGCTCGGTGACGCCCTCGGCCATCACGGCGGTCAGCAGCACCTGCTCGGTCGCACCCACACTCGGGTACGGCAGCTCGAACTTGGTGCCGTGCAGGCCGCTCGGCGCGGTGAGGTGCATGCCCTCCGGCGCCTTGTCGACGACCGCGCCGAACTGCCGCAGCGCCTGGATGTGGAAGTCGATCGGCCGGGGGCCGATGTGGCAGCCACCCAGGTCGGGGATGAACGCGTGCCCGAGCCGGTGCAGCAGGGGCCCGCAGAACAGGATCGGGATCCGGCTCGATCCGGCGTGCACGTTGATCTCGTCGGTGGTGGCGCTCTCCACGTTCGCCGGGTCGAAGATCAGCTCGCCGTCCTCGGCGCCGTCACTGACCCGGACTCCGTGCAGTTCAAGCAGACCTTTGACGATCTCGACGTCGCGGATACGCGGGACGTCGAACAGGCGGCTCGGGGTGTCGCCGAGCAGGGCGGCGACCATCGCCTTCGAAACAAGATTCTTGGCGCCGCGGACCCGGATCTTCCCCGACAACGGGGTACCTCCGTGCACGACCAGTACGTCGTCGGTCAACGCAACCTCCAGCGGAATAGATGCTGCCGGGTAAGGGGTGCGGGGCGGCTGAGCGTCACTCACGGCCGTAGCCCGTAGGGCGCAGCCGCGGGGATACGGCTGGCTCTGTGTCGCCTGGGCAGCATAGCGCTCCGTGACCGAAATGGCGTTGGTCACCCCGACCTAGATGGCACGAAATCGGGACGTCACTGCCTATCGGTACGGCGGCCATTACTGCAAGTAATTGGATCTGCTCACGGAAGGGCGAGCATCTGGTCCAGTGCCACCTTGGCGTGGTGCGCGGTGTCCGGATCCACCGTGATCTGGTTGACAACCCGGCCGGCGACCAGCTCCTCCAGCGCCCACACCAGGTGCGGCAGGTCGATCCGGTTCATCGTCGAGCAGTAGCAGACCGCCCGGTCGAGGAACATGATCTGCTTGTCCGGGTGGGCGTTGGCGAGCCGGCGTACCAGGTTCAGTTCGGTGCCGACCGCCCAGGCCGAGCCGGCCGGCGCGGCCTCGATGGTCTTGATGATGTACTCGGTGGAACCGACGTAGTCGGCCGCCGTCACCACGTCGTAACGGCATTCCGGGTGCACCAGCACGTTTACCCCGGGGACCCGGGTCCGAACCTCGTTCACACTCTCCAGAGTGAACCGGCCGTGCACCGAGCAGTGCCCGCGCCAGAGGATCATCTTGGCCTCGCGCAACTGCTCCGCGGTGAGCCCACCGCCCGGCTTGTGCGGGTCGTAGAGCACGCAGTCGGCCGGGTCCAGACCCATCTCCAGCACCGCGGTGTTGCGACCCAGGTGCTGGTCGGGCAGGAACAGCACCCGTTCCCCGCGCTCGAACGCCCACCGCAGCGCCCGTTCGGCGTTCGACGAGGTGCAGACCACACCGCCGTTGCGGCCGACGAAGCCCTTGATGTCCGCGGACGAGTTCATGTACGTCACCGGCACCGTCGAACCCGCGACGCCCAGCTCCTCCAGCACCTCCCACGCCGTCTCGACCTGGGGCAGCGCGGCCATGTCCGCCATCGAACAGCCGGCGGCCAGGTCGGGCAGGATCACCTGCTGCCTGTCGGTGGTGAGGATGTCGGCGCTCTCGGCCATGAAGTGCACACCGCAGAAGAGGATGTACTCCGCGTCCGGCCGGGCCGCGGCCTCGCGGGCGAGCTTGAACGAGTCGCCGGTCACATCGGCGAACTGGATCACCTCGTCGCGCTGGTAGTGGTGGCCGAGCACGAACACCCGCTGGCCGAGTTTGGCCTTCGCCGCGGTCGCGCGGGCGACCAGGTTCGGGTCACTCGCCGGGGGAAGCTCCCCCGGACAGTCCACGCCACGCTCGCTGTCCGGGTCGGTTCCGCGACCCAGCAGGAGCAGGGCGGTAGCGGTGTTGGACGGCTCTACCCAGGTCGAAGTCACGCCCTCCATGCTCCCACAGCGCGGGGCGCCCGCAGCGCCTGCCGATGTGGGCTGCCACACTGCCGTGATGCGGGTTCTGATCTGTCCAGACAAATTCGCCGGCACCCTCTCCGCCCCCGAGGTGGCCGCCGCGGTGATCGCCGGCTGGCACGACACCGCCCCCGGGGACCAGGCCATCGCCCGACCGCTGGCCGACGGCGGTCCGGGCTTCGTCGAGGTGCTCGCCAACGCGGTCGCCGGCCGCCGGCTGGCGGTGCCGACCGTCGATCCGCTCGGTCGCCCGGCGCAGGGCGAGATCCTCGTCACCGACCCGGACGCCGCCGGTGGCGTACCCACCGCGTACGTCGAGAGCGCGCAGGCCTGCGGCCTGCACCTGCTCACCGAGGACGAACGCGACCCGAAGACCACCACCTCGTACGGGCTCGGGCTGCTGATCGCCGCCGCGGTCGAGTCCGGGGCCCGTCGGGTGGTGATCGGGCTCGGTGGCTCGGCCACCAACGACGCCGGTGCGGGCCTGCTCGCCGCCCTCGGCGCCGCCCCGATCGACGAGCTCGGCCACGCCCTCCCGTACGGGGGTGCCGCGCTGGGCACCGCCTCGGCGCTGGCCGGCGCACCCCGCCTGCGGGAGGTGGAACTGGTCGCGGCGACGGACGTGGACAACCCGCTGACCGGCCTGCACGGCGCCTCGAACGTGTACGGACCACAGAAGGGCGCCTCCCGCGAGGACGTGTTCCTGCTCGACTCCGCCCTGGAGGTGTTCGCCGGAGTGCTGGAGCGGGAGTTGCCGACCTGCCCGCCGGACCTGGCCACCCTGCCCGGTGCCGGTGCGGCCGGTGGGCTCGGGGCGGCGATCCTCGCCCTGGGCGGTCGGTGCGAGTCGGGGATCGCCCTGGTCACCGACATGATCGGGTTGGCCGCCGCGCTGGACGAGGCGGATCTGGTGATCACCGGCGAGGGGTCGTTCGACCACCAGTCCCTGCGCGGGAAGGTGGTCGCCGGCATCGCCGGAGCGGCCCGGGACCGGGGACTGCCCTGCGTCGTGCTCGCCGGCCGGGTCAGCACCGGGCGCCGGGAGGCGGCGGCGGCCGGGGTGACCGAGGCGTACAGCCTGGTGGACCACTTCGGTGGCGAGGAACACGGTGGGGTCGAACAGGCGATGACCCGCCCGGCCGAGGGGCTGCGCGCGGTCAGCGCCCGCCTCGCCGGCCAGTGGAGCCGCTGACCGCCCGGTCCGTCCCGTAGTGAGTCTCGTAGTAAGTAAGGAAGGGCCCCTCGTCGTCGAGGGGCCCTTCCTCTCCACCGAACCTCAGCCGGCGCGGCCGATGCGTTCCAGTTCCGTACGGCTGTAGTCGGCCGGAACGTGGTCCATCCCGCTGCGGTCGACCGGGGTGCCCCGGTGCCGACCCCGCCGGTCGAGTACGCCGATCGCCGCGATCAGCAGCCCGAACACGGCGATCCCGCTGACCAGCCCGATCGCCGGGTAGAACGAGTCCGGTACGTGCCCCGGTGCCGGTGCGTCGCTGGCCAGGATCGCGGTGACCCCGGCCAGGGCGATCGCGCCGCCGATCTGGAACGAGGTCTGTACCAGCCCGGAGGCGAGACCCTGTTCCTCGTCGGCCACCCCGGAGGTGCCCTGGATGTTCAGGGTCGGGAAGGCCAGCGCGAACCCGGCGCCGAGCAGCAGCATCGTGGGCAGGATCACGCCGACGTAGTTGGCCTGCCCGTCGATCCGCAGGAACAGCAGGTACGCGGCCAGGAAGGCGACAAAACCGCCGGCCACCACCGGGGCGGTGCCGAACCGGTTGACCAGTCCACCGACCCGGGGCCCACCGAAGGCGACGATCAACCCGGCCGGCAGGAACGCCAGCGCCATCGACAGCGGCGACCAGCCGAGCACCACCTGGACGTAGAGCGTGCCGATGAACTGGAACCCGATGTAGGAACCGGTCACCGCGAGCGCGCCCAGGTTGGCCCGTACCAGGGTCCGGTTGCGCAGGATGCCGAGGCGTACCAGCGGGTGGGCGACCCGGCGCTCGATCGACACGAACGCCACGACCAGCGCCGCCACCAGGGCGAAGGACCCGAGCGTACGGGCCGACAGCCAGCCGGCATTCGGCGCTTCGACCACGGCGTACACCAGGAGCAGTAGCGCCGCGGTGGAGGTGGCCGCGCCGCCGAGGTCGTAGCCGGCACCGGCCGGGCGCTCGGTGCGGTGACGCGGGATGAGCTTGATCCCGGCGATCAGGATGACCAGCGCGATCGGTGCCGGGAGCAGGAAGGTCATCCGCCACCCGGCCTCGGTCAGCAGCCCGCCGAGGATGAGGCCCATGGAGAAGCCGCTGGCCCCGCAGGCGGTGTAGAAGCTGAGCGCCCGGTTGCGGGCCGGGCCCTCGTGGAACGTGGTGGTGATGATCGACAGGCCGGCCGGGGCGGTGAAGGCGGCGGCGACGCCCTTGACGAACCGGGTGCCGATCAGCAGGTTCGGGTCGTCGACCAGGCCGCCGAGCAGGGATGCGAGGGCGAAGACGCCGATCGCCCAGAGGAAGACCCGGCGCCGGCCGAGCAGGTCCGCGGCCCGCCCGCCGAGCAGCAGCAGGCCGCCGTAGCCGAGCACGTAGCCGCTGACGATCCACTGCAGGGCCGAGTTGGAGAGCCCGAGGTCGGCCTGGATCGAGGGCAGTGCCACGCCGACCATCGAGACGTCGAGTCCGTCGAGGAAGAGCGCGCCACAGAGTACGAGCAGGGTGCCGTACAGGCGGGCGGTCATGTGCGGCCCGCCGGTGGGGTTGTCAGGGGCGGATGCCCTTGATGGTGGCTCGCTGTCGGATTCGGTCGGAGTTGTGGGAAGTGCCATGACCAGCAACTTACTTGCGTCTGCATCTAATGCACAAGCAATAAGTGTATGAACACATTTTGCTTGAGCATCTGGTAGGATCGCGGACGTGTCCGAAGACGACCGGCTAGTAACCGAATGGCGCCAGCTCGCCAGCAGGTACGCGGCGGCTTCGTGCGCGCTCGAACGCGAGCTGCACGATCGACACGGCCTCGGCATGAGCGAGTTCGAGGTGATCGACCGGCTCGCCACCGCCGAGGCGGCCAAACTGCGCATGCAGGAGCTGGCCGAACTGGTACACCTGAGTCAGAGCGCGTTGAGCCGGGCGGTCGCCCGGCTGGAGCGCGACGGGCTGGTCTGCCGGGCGCTCTGCGAGCAGGACCGGCGCGGAGTCTTCGTCACGCTCACCGACACCGGTCGGCAGCGTCAGGAAGAGGCCCGGCCCACGCAGCGGGCGGTGCTGGAAGCGAGCCTCGGCGCGGCGGCAGTGCCGTCAGCCGGGTGACCCGCACCTCATCGACCTACAATTAGATCTGAACCACATTGGGAATGGCCGGTCAGAGGGCTAGCGTTGGCCAGTACGGACCCAAGACACCGTCGCAGGGGAGACTTTCACGTGACCACGCCAGTGCAGACCGAGTCGACTGAGTCGACCGAGGCAAAGGCCCCAAGCAGCATCGCCCTCACCGACATCGCGGCGCAGAAGGTCAAGGCCCTGATCGAGCAGGAAGGCCGCGACGACCTGCGGCTGCGGGTCGCCGTCCAGCCGGGTGGCTGCTCCGGCCTGCGTTACCAGCTCTTCTTCGACGAGCGCTCGCTCGACGGCGACGTCGTCAACGACTTCGGCGGTGTCGAGGTGGTTGTCGACCGGATGAGCGTTCCGTACCTCACCGGCGCGACGATCGACTTCGCCGACCGGATCGACGCCCAGGGCTTCACCATCGACAACCCGAACGCGCAGAACTCCTGCGCCTGCGGCGACTCGTTCCACTAGAGCCGACCGCTCGGCGGCGCGCCTCACCCGGCGCGTCCCACGAACCACCGGCGGGGCCTTCCGTGCCGCCTGCGCTGTCCAGCCCGACGTACGTCACACGTCGGGGCGGACAGTGCAGGTGGCGGGAGGCCCCGCTTTTGTCGTACCCGAAGGATTTTTCTCCTCCCGTGCCGACTCGTGACCCGGCGGTGGCCGCTAACCGACGGACCGGCGACGATCCGGTGGCCGGGCCGGTAGGCTGACTCGGCTGTACAACCGACACCGACCCGAGGGCCGACATGAAGATCGCCGTTACTGGCTCGATCGCCACCGATCACCTGATGCACTTCCCGGGCAGGTTCGCCGACCAGCTCCTCGCCGACCAGCTCGACAAGGTGTCACTCTCCTTCCTCGTCGACGACCTCGTGCTGCGCAGGGGTGGGGTGGCGGCCAACATCGCCTTCGGCATGGCCCAGCTCGGACTCCGGCCGATCCTGCTCGGCGCGGTCGGTGCCGACTTCGCCGACTACCGGTCCTGGTTGGAGCGGCACGGCGTCGACTGCGACTCGGTCCACGTCAGCGAGGTCGCGCACACCGCGCGCTTCGTCTGCACCACCGACCTCGACATGTGCCAGATCGCCTCCTTCTACGCCGGGGCGATGAGCGAGGCCCGCAACATCGAGCTGGCCCCGGTCGCCGACCGGGTCGGCGGCCTCGACCTCGTCCTGGTCAGCGCGAACGACCCGGCCGCGATGCTCCGCCACTCCGCCGAGTGCCGGGAACGCGGCTACGCCTTCGCCGCCGACCCGTCCCAGCAACTCGCCCGGATGGACGGCAGCGACGTGGTCGGCCTGATCGACGGCGCCGAATACCTCATGACCAACGAGTACGAGAAGTCCCTGCTGCAGAGCAAGGCCGGGCTGACCGACGCCCAGCTCCTGGAGCGGGTCAAGGTACGGGTCACCACCCTGGGCAAGGACGGGGTCGAGATCGCCGGCCGCGACTTCGCGACGTTCCGGGTACCGATCGCCCGCGAGATCGAGGCGACCGACCCGACCGGTGTCGGCGACGGCTTCCGGGCCGGCTTCCTCGCCGCCCTCTCCTGGGGACTGGGTCTGGAACGGGCCGCCCAGGTCGGCTCGCTGATCGCCACCCACGTGCTGGAAACCGTCGGCCCGCAGGAGTACGAGGTCCGCAGCGACCTGTTCATCAAGCGGATGGCCGAGTCGTACGGGGGCGAGGCGGCCGAGGACATCCGGCCGTACCTGAACGCCTGAGCGGATGCCCGTACCCGTGAACGGCCACCTGGTCGCGTTCGCCGGGCTGCCCGGGGTGGGCAAGAGCACCCTGGCGGCCCGGCTCGGGGCGGCACTGAATGCCCCGGTCCTGCCCGTCGACCCGATCGAGCGGGTGCTCGCCGAGCACGGCATCCCCGCCGGCCACCTCTCCTACCTCAGCGTCGCCGCCCTGGCCGAGGTCCAACTCGGCCTCGGGCTGCCGGTGATCGTCGACGCGGTCAACCCGGTGGCCTCGGCCCGTGGCCTCTGGCACGACCTGGCCGAGCGGGCCGGGGTCCCGCTGCGGGTGATCGAGGTCTGTTGCGCCGACGAGGCCGAACACCGCCGCCGGGTCGAAGAGCGCCCCGCCGCCCCCCTAGTCCCCACCTGGGAGCAGACCCTGCTCCGCCGCGCCGAGTACGAGCCCTACATAGGCCCCCGCCTGATAGTCGACACCTCCATCCCCGGCGACCCCCTCCCCGCCATCCTCACCTACCTCCAGCCCGCCTCCCTTCGTTGATCATGAAGTTAGCGACGGATTTTTCGCGCTCAGACGTCGCTAACTTCATGATCAACGGCTTTGGGGAGGGGGAGGGAGAGGTGTTGGTGGGTTAGGAGCCAGTGGCCGTTGCGGCGTTGGAAGACTCTGGTGCCGCGGGACCAGGTGTCGATGGCGGGGGCGTTGGGGGGCTCTATGCGTACGTGGTTGAGGCCCCAGGCGACGGCCAGGTCGTCGCGTACGAGGATCTTCAGGTCGGGGACCGTCCAGGTGACGGCCGTGTCGGGCGGGGCGGCGTCGAGGTTGCGCTTGCAGAGTTCGCGTACGGCGTCGATGCCCAGGTAGCGCAGCGGCTCCTCGTGCTCGTACGAGACCACGTCGTCGGCGATCGCGGCCATCATCCCGTCCAGGTCCCTCGCGGCGGTGTCGGCGAACCACCGCTCGTGCAGCTCCCGAACCTCCCGCTCGGCATCGAGATCATCGCGGGCGGGGCTGTCCGACGGGCCGTCCAGCGGGAACGAGTGGTGCTCGTGGGCGATCACCCAACGGCCGTCCTCCCGGCGCAGGCCGAAGGTCAGCCGGAGCCGGTTGGCCGGATTCGCGGCGAGATCCTGTTCGGTCCCGCAGCGCAGCAGGGCGTACGCGAAGGCAACGTCCTCGCCGGCAGTCACCTCCAACGACTCGATCTCGAACGAAGCGCCCCCGCGCTGCCACTCGAAGAAGGGCGGCCACGTATCCCGGTAGGCGTCGAGCCCGCGCACCCCCTCGTACGGTGGCGGCACGTCGAACATCACGACGTCCTTGGCGTGATCGGCGAGCACCCCGCTCAGGTCGCCGCCGTGCACCGCCTCGGCCCAGTGTTCGATCAGGGCGCGGATCTGCTCTTCGTTGGTCGACATGGGTAAGCCCAATCCCTCCGGCTTGATTACGTCCGTCAGGGACTACAACCCGCGCCAACCCGAAAACTCATCGCCGCATTCGCTCCCGGGTCTCGGGCACACCGATCTGCGGCTGCTCAGCCCTGTCAAACAGCGCCAGCAACAGGGTTCAGCAGCCGAGGATCCGGCCGGTGGTGGCGAGGAAGGCGGCCCACGCGGAGCGGTCGAAGACGAGTACGGGGCCGGACGGGTCCTTGCTGTCGCGTACGGCAACCGACCCACCGGCCGATGCGGGTTGGAACGCGCACTCGACACAGGCGCCGTTGTTGGTGCTGCGGCTGCTCTTGACCCAGTGGGCGCGGCTCAGGTCGGGGGTGGACACGAGGGGCCTCCGGGGTGGTGGCTAGGCCAGATTGGCCAACTCCCGGATCATCGCGCGTGAATCGGCGGGGGAGAGGGCGACCTGGCGCAGGTTGTCTGCCACCATGCTATAAGTCCTTACGCTGTCCGGATCCTGCACGTACATTGCCCCGTCGAGCAGCTCGGTGTAGGCGATTGGCCGCACGCGACCGAACTCCAGCACGCAGAAACTGCCGATCGCGCCGGCCGCGTGTGGGCCATCCTCGGGGCGGATCACCTGGACCGTGACGTTCGGCAGCTCGGACATGGTGACCAGGTGGGCGAGCTGGGCCCGGCGGGTCTCGTCGCCGTTGACCCGCAGGCGCAGTGCCGCCTCGCCGATCACCGCGTGCAGGGTCAGCGGCTCGTCCTCGGTCAACCGCCGGGCGCGGGTCTGGCGGAACGAGACGAAGCGCTCGGCGTGGTCGGGTCGGACGAAGCCGGTGCCGATGGTCAGCGCCTGGGCGTACTCCTCGGTCTGCAACAGTCCGGGGATCACCATGGATTCGAACACGAACGCACCCTCGGCCAGACCTTCGAGCCCGACGTAGGTCTTGAACCAGTCCGGCATCACGTTCGCCCACGGCGCCCACCAGGTCTTGGCGTCGGAGCGGGTGGCCAGCGAGGTGAGGCGTTCGATCGCCGCCTGGTCGGCGCCGCAGGCCCGCAGCACGGTCGCGATGTCGTCGGGAAACTGCTGGTAGCGACCGCTCTCCATGTGGCCGAGCTTCGGCTTGCCGATCCCGGTGGCGGTGGCCAGCTCGCTCAGGGACATCGGTACGTCGCGCCGGTAGCGGCTCAGCTCGGCACCGATCAGCCAGCGCAGCGCGGAAGGGTCGGTACGTGCGACCACGGGAGCCTCGCCTCCATGAGAATCGATACGAAGCATCATGCCGGTAGCCCTTCCGTTACGCAAGGGAGTCGACTATACGTATAGCAACACAAGATGCGTAGGAGGTTGAGATGGACGACGTCATGCCCGTACCGGTCGACACCCCGCTCGGCACGCCCGAGGAGTTCCACCAGCTCTTGCTCGAACTGGCCACCGACTACGCGCCCCGGCGCTTCGCCATCTGCGAGGAGCACGGCGATCGGATCGACGGCCGGGTGTTCGCCTGGGGCATGGCGTTCGAGGACCACGCCTGGCTCTGCGCCGACGACAGCAGCCTCGTCGGGAAGTTCGCCACCGCCGAGAACGCCGTCCGGGTCCTCTCCCGTGGCGGCCGGCGGCTGCACCTGAGCTGGATCGACGCAATCTCGGCCGGGTACCGGACCGACTCCGACTGACGGGACCGGACCGACTCCGACTGACGGGATTAGTGCAGGCGGCGGAGGTCGTAGGCGGGGGAGTCGTCGACCGAACCGGCGGCGACGAACTCCTGGCCGCGCATCCGGCACCAGGCGGGAAAGTCGATCGCGGCGGCCGGATCGTCGGCGAGGACCCGCAGGACCGCACCGACCGGCAGCTCGGGCAGGCGGCGGGCGGCGGCGATCACCGGCAGCGGGCAGCGCTGCCCGAGACAGTCCAGCACCTCGACGGGATCGGAAGAGGCGGCGGCGGTCACAGGCCCACCACCCCGGCCTCGGCCCGCAGGTCGGCGACGACCGTCGGCAGTTCGGCCAGGAACCGGTCCACCTCGGCGGCGGTGCTCTCCCGGTGCAGCGAGATCCGTACGTTGCCGTGTGACAACACTCCCATCGCCGCCAGCACGTGCGACGGTTCCAGCGTCGAGGAGGTGCAGGACGAGCCGGAGGAGACCGCGAACCCGCGCCGGTCCAGCGCGTGCAGCAGCGCCTCGCCGTCGACGTACAGGCAGGAGAAGGTGACCAGGTGCGGGAGCCGGTGGTCAGGGTCGCCGACCACCTCGACGTCCGGGACCGTCGCGGCGACGGTCGCCCGGATCCGGTCGACCAGGGCCGACAACCGGGCCGCCTCCGCGACCGCGTCGGTGGTCACCGCCCGCAGCGCCGCCGCCGCGGCCACGATCGCCGGCAGGTTCAACACCCCCGGCGTACGCCCGGCCTCCCGCTCGTCCTCCGGATAGGGCGACAGCCAGCGGGTGCCCTTGCGGACCACCAGCAGCCCGACGCCGGGCGGCCCGCCCCACTTGTGCGCGCTGGCCGACAGGACCGACCAGCCCTCCGGCAGCGCAACCCGGCCGAGCGACTGGGCCGCGTCGACGTAGAGCGGGACCCCGGCGGTGGCGCAGACCTCGGCCGCCTCGGTCACGGGCTGTAACGTACCGACCTCGTGGCTGGCACTGATCAGTGCGGCGAACGCCACACCGGGCGCGGTCACCGCCGCCGACCAGGCCGCCGGGTCGATCCGGCCCAGCCGGTCCACGGGTACGGAGACAGCCGAACCGCCGGCCGCCACGTGCCGCCCGGCCGCGTGCAGGACCGCGGAGTGTTCGATCGCCGAGTGCACCAGCGTGTTGCCCGCCCGGCGGCGCCCGGCCAACCCGCCGAGCACGGCGGCGTGCGCCGCGGTCGTACCGCTGGCGGTGAAGGAGAGCTCGTCCGGGCGTACCCCCAGGATCTGTGCGGTCGCGGCCCGCGCCGCGTCGAGCAGTTGGCGTGCCCGGCGGGCCTGCGTGTACAGCTTGGCCGGGTCGGCCCAGCCGTCGGTGAGGGCGGCGAGCAGGGCCTGGCGGGCCACCGGATGCAGTGGTGCGGCGGTGGCCGTGTCGAAGTAGACCGGCGTTACGCTCTCCGGCGGCGCTACGGGGTTCACACTGTGAACGGTAACCCGGCTCGGATCGAGCAAGATCCCCATTGGGGGACAGAGTGACCCCAGAGCCGTTCGGCCCGGCATGGTCGAGTAATCTGCGACCGTCGGTGACGCCTTTGCTGTTGGTACGGAAAACAGACACCAGCGGCGCGCTAGGGAGGCAGGACCAGGTGGTCGCAAGGGGTTCAGATGTACGGCCCACGGCCGGAAGGCGCAGCCAACGGCGTAATGCCGTCCGGCTCGCCGGGCTCGGTGTCGGTGGCGCGGCGCTGCTGACCCTGCTCACCGGCTGTGACGTCGGCGGGGCGGTCAGCGGCTTCGGTTGGCCGCAGGGCGGAATCACTCCGCAGTCGCACCGGATGTACGACCTTTGGATCGCGTCCGCGATCGCCGCGCTCGCGGTCGGCGTATTCGTGTGGGGCCTGATCTTCTGGTGCATCATCCGTTACCGCAAGCGCGGTGACTCGCTGCCCGTACAGACCCGGTTCAACATGCCGATGGAGTTCCTTTACACCATCGCGCCGGTTCTCATCGTGGCGGTGCTCTTCTACTACACCGCGATCATCCAGACCGACGTCGACCGGACGTCGAAGAACCCGGATGTGACCGTCGAGGTAGTCGCGTTCAAGTGGAACTGGCAGTTCAATTACCGCGACGGTGTCGGAGCCGACGCCAACACGGTCGCCTCCACGCTCGGCACCACCGAGGTGATCCCGATCCTGGTGCTGCCGACCGACCGGTCGATCCGGTTCGAGGAGACCAGCAAGGACGTCATCCACTCGTTCTGGGTGCCCGAGCTGCTCTTCAAGCGGGACGTCTTCCCGGGCAACGTGCGCAACGTCTTCGAGGTCACCCGGTTGACCACCGAGGGCGCGTACGTCGGCCGCTGCGCCGAGCTCTGCGGCACGTACCACTCGATGATGAACTTCGAGCTGCGCGTGGTCTCGCCGACCGAGTACGACCAGTTCCTGGCGGCGAAGAAGGCCGGTCAGTCGACGCAGGACGCGCTGAGCGCGATCGGCGAGGACCCGCTGGCCACCACGACCGAGCCGTTCAAGACCCGGCGTGACCAGAACAACTTCAACAAGACCAACGCTACCGGCGTGGGAAGCTGAGGACGGGCATGAAGTCTGAGTGGCGCCTCTTCGGCATCCTCGCGGTCTTTCTGTTCATCGTGACCTTCGTGTACGCGGGTTGGACCGATGGTCAGATGGGCCACGTCGACTGGATCGGCAGCACCGCCCTGGCGCTGTCCACCCTGCTCCTGTTGATGTGCGGTGGCTTCTTCTGGTTCGTCTCCCGGCGGATCGACCCTCGCCCGGAGGACCGGCCGGACGCGGAGATCGCGGACGGCGCCGGGGAGATCGGCTTCTTCAGCCCCGGCAGCTACTGGCCGTTCGGCCTGGCCGTCTCGGCCAGCATCGCCGGCCTCGGCCTGGTGTTCTGGCTCTGGTGGCTGATCGGCGTCGGCCTGCTCGCGGTCATCTTCTCCGCCTGCGGCCTGCTCTTCGAGTACTACTCCGGCACCCGGCGCACCGCCGAGCACTGAGCCGGTAGCCGGCAACACCGGCAACACACATCGAGCCGTCGACCGGGATCCGTCCCGGTCGACGGCTTTTTGGCATGGTCTCCGAGATGCGGCATGGTCCCCGAGATGCGGACCGGGCTGTACGCAGAGGTGCGTACAGCCCGGTGAAAGCGCTGGTAGAGCCCCTAACGGCCGGTGCGGGCCCTCGGGGTAGGGGTCAGGCTTCCTCGGACGCCTTGGCGGCCGTGGCGACCTCGATCCAACGGTCGAGGGTACGGGCGGCGGCGCCGGAGTCGATCGACTCCTCGGCGACCCGCAGCCCCTCGCGCAACGACGTCATCAGGTCGCCGCCCAGCCCACCGGCGGCAGCCAGGGCCGCTGCCGTGTTGACCAGCACCGCGTCCCGGACCGGGCCGTGCTCACCGGCGAGCAGCCGGCGGGCCGCGTCGGCGTTGAAGGTCGCGTCCCCGCCCCGCAGGTCACCCGGGGCGGAGCGGGGCAGCCCGAGGTCGGTCGAGTCGAGCACGGTCTCGGTCACCCGGCCGTCGGCGGCGACCCACACCCGGGTCGGCGCGGCGGTGCTGAACTCGTCCAGCCCATCCTCACCGCGCATGACCAGCACCGAGTCGCCACGGCCGGCGAACACGCCGGCCATCACCGGGGCCATCCGCAGGTCGAAGCAGCCGACCGCGGCGGCGGTGGGGCGGCCCGGGTTGGTCAGCGGACCGAGGAAGTTGAAGGCGGTCGGCACGCCGAGTTCACGGCGCGGAACCGAGGCGTGTCGAAAGCCGGGGTGGAACCGGGCGGCGAAACAGAAGCCGATCCCGACCTCGGTGACGCAGCGTGCCACCCCGGCCGGGCTGAGGTCGAGCGGGATGCCGAGGAATTCGAGCAGGTCGGCGGCACCGCACGAGGAGGAGGCGGCCCGGTTGCCGTGCTTGACCACGCGTACGCCGGCCCCGGCCACCACCATCGCGGTCATGGTCGAGATGTTGACCGTGTGCGCCCGGTCGCCGCCGGTGCCGACCACGTCGACCGCGCCGGCCCGGATCTCGTCCGGCAGGTCCACCGGCACCGCGCTGGTGAGCATCGCCTCAACCAGACCGGCCAGCTCGGCGGTGGTCTCACCCTTGGCCCGCAGCGCCATCGCGAACCCGGCGATCTGGACCGGGGTGGCCGACCCGGACATGATCTCGCCCATCGCCCAGGCCGTGTCGGCGGTGGACAGTTCCTCGGCGCGCAGCAGCGCGGCGAGCAGGTTCGACCAGGTCCGTTCGCCCACGGTGGGCCTCCCGAGCGGGGGTTGGGATACGGGCTGTGGCGCAGGTTCCCCAGTGGGCTCGACCGCGTCGGGCGCGGTCGGCCGGTCCAGCGTCAGGCCGCGCTGCTCGCCCCGCTCGCGCGTACGCGCAGCAGGTCGGCGACGGTCCGGCCGGTGGTCACCGGGTCGAGCGGGTGCACCAGGGTCGCGTCGACCTGGGCGTACGCGGCCAGCCAGCGGTCCGCCGCGCGGGCGATCACCACACAGGTGGGCGGCGAGTCCTCACGGTCGTCCTTGATCTGCCGGGCGATGCCGATGCCGCCGGCCGGGGTCGCCTCACCGTCGAGCAGCATCAGGTCGATCTCGTAGGTGTCGACCAGCCGGACGCACTCCGCGTAGGTGGAGGCGTCGACGAACTCGACCGAGAGGTCACTGGCCGGACGGGTGCCCACGGCGGAGCGCATCCGGTCCCGGACCTGCGGGTCGTCGCTGTACAGCAGGACGGTGTAAAGACGTTCGGTCATCGGTCCCAGGGCTCCCAGGTCGTAGCTGCCCGCTGATCGTACCGGTCGCCGCCGGGGGGGCCGGTTCCACCCGTGGACCGGGGCCGGGGCCGCCCGGATGGCGGGACCGGGCGATCGACGTCCCGCCCCGCCCGCGACTCGCGGCCGGTCCGGTGCCACCTCCGGCCGGTCGGGCCGGGGTACGGACTCAGCCGGCCGCCCCGCCGGACACGCTCGAAGCCGAGGCACTGCCGGACGGGGTCGGGACGCTGCCGGACGGGGTCGGGACGCTGCCGGACGGGGTCGGGGCGCTGCCGGACGGGGGCGGGACGGGCGGGTCGGCATCGTCGGGGCCGACGGGGTCGAGCGTGGCGCTGGAGGAGGCCCCAGCGGCGGAGACGGTGGCAGCGGCGAGGTCGCGGGCCTCCTGGCGGTCGAGCTCACGGTCGACCCGGCGGGCCTCCCGCTCCGACTGGCGCATCCACTGGAGCACCAGAACCGCGATCATTGTCACGCTGACGAACTCGCCACCGGCCCACAGGATGCCCCCGGCGACCTTCTGGTCGGCCCACGGGTCGGACCAGTCGAGGGCGAGCGAGGGGTACCAGTCGCCGCCGAAGAGGGTGGAACTCTGCATCACGGTGAGCCCCAGCACGGTGTGGAACGGCACCGAGAGCAGCATCAGCAGCGCCCGCCCCGGGTACGGCCAGCGTCCCGGCAGCGGGTCCAGCCCGACCAGCGGCCAGAAGAACAGGCAGCCGGTGAGGATGAAGTGGGCGTGGATCAGCTCGTGCGCCCACGCGTGTTCGAGCGTGAAGCGGTAGAGGTCCGTGAAATAGAGCACGAACGGGTTCACCACGAACAGGCCGAAGGCGAACAGCGGAAAGGCGAGCACCCGGGCCACCCGGCTGTGCACCACCGCGAGCAGTCGGCGACGCGGCGCGCCGGTGAGCGTACGCAGAGCGAGGGTCATCGGCGCGCCGAGCGCGAGGAAGATCGGCGCGACCATGGACAGGACCATGTGCTGGACCATGTGTACGGACAGCAGCGACGTGTCGTACGCGTGCAGTCCGCTGACCGTCACCGCCGCTATCGAGCCGAGTCCGGGGCCGATGAACAGCACCGTCCGGGAGACCGGCCAGTGGTCGCCACGTACCCGCAGCCGGTGCACCCCGTACAGGTAGAGGCCGGTGGCGAGCACCAGGCCGACCGCCAACCAGCTGTCCAGCCTGGTCTGGGTGAAGATCGCGGAGACGGTGAACGGGGGCGGACCGGAAACCTCGGCCGACGCCAGGGTCGGCGTCAAGGTCGAGGTGAGGGTGTGAATCGGATCGACGCGCAGCACGTTTTTCAGGCTAGGCCAGTCGAAGCGGGCAAGGTTAGCTACCCCGGAACTCGTGCCGGTTTTGCCACCCCGAGGATCGCGGGTGCTGATCGGGGGCAATAATGACCGCGTGACAGCGGCCCCAGCCATTGACAAGAGCCGGATCCACTCTCTGACGCGTCCGAACATGGTCAGCGTCGGGACGATCGTGTGGCTCTCCAGCGAACTGATGTTCTTCGCGGCGCTCTTCGCGATGTACTTCTCGATCCGTGCGGCTGCGCCGGATCAGTGGGAGAAGCACACCGAGGTGCTCAAGGTCCCGTACGCGACGACGTTCACGGTGATCCTGGTGTTGTCCTCGGTCACCTGCCAGCTCGGCGTCTTCGCCGCGGAGCGGGGTGACGTGCACGCGCTGCGGCGCTGGTTCACGCTCACCTTCGTGATGGGCCTGATCTTCGTGCTTGGTCAGCTCAACGAGTACCGCAGCCTGGTACACGAGGGCGTCAAGATCAACGCAGACGGCTACGGATCGATGTTCTATCTGACCACCGGCTTCCACGGCCTGCACGTCACCGGTGGTCTGATCGCGTTCATCATCTTCATGATGCGCACCACCATGGGTCGGTTCACCCCGGCTCAGGCCACCTCGGCGATCGTCGTGTCGTACTACTGGCACTTCGTCGACGTTGTGTGGATTGCGCTGTACGGCATGATCTACTGGCTTCAGTGATCATGGCGCCGTCACCTTGCGCGCCGCCGCCCCGTCCCTGAGAAAAGGTCGAGACACCGTTAAGGACACAGGCCATGACTTCTGACACCCCCAGCGCGCGAACCGGCGCGGCCGGCTCCGATGCGGGCGGCCCCGGGACGCGGGCCAGCCGGGGCGATCGCCAACGCGGCATCTTCGCGCGGCTGCGCAGCGGCCGGTCCGCGCCGCGCAGCCGGGGCCGCCGGCGGCTGGGCGCCGCCGTGCGCCTGGTGGCCGCCCTGATCCTGGCCGGCGGTGCCTACACCGTGTTCGCGCCGGGCCTGCAGGCGCAGGACACCCCGCAGCTTTCCAGTGCGGCCCAGGAGGGCAAGGCGCTGTTCGACGTCAGCTGCGTCTCCTGCCACGGCCGCAACGCCCAGGGCATCGAGGGCCGGGGTCCGAGCCTGATCGGCGTCGGCTCCGCCTCGGTCGAGTTCCAGGTGGGATCCGGGCGCATGCCGCTGGGCCGCCAGGAGGCTCAGGCCGAGCGCAAGCCCCCGGTCTTCAACGAGGACCAGACCACCCAGCTCGGCCAGTACGTCCAGGAACTCGGCGGCGGGCCGCAGGTGCCCGAGCGCGAGAACCTGAGGGAAGGTGGCGACGTCGCCGAGGGCGGCGAGCTCTACCGGATCAACTGCGCCGCCTGCCACGGCTTCGGCGGCGGCGGTGGTGCGCTCTCCTCGGGCAAGTTCGCGCCGAACCTGAAGCCGGCCACCGACCGGCAGCTCTACGCCGCGATGCTCACCGGCCCGCAGAACATGCCGGTCTTCGGGGACAACCAGATCCGCCCGGAGGAGAAGGCCGACATCATCGCCTTCGTCCAGGAGACGCTGAAGCACGAGCAGGACCCGGGTGGCTTCTTCAACCTCGGCCGGTTCGGCCCGTCCACCGAGGGTCTGGCCATCTTCCTGGTCGGCATCGTCGCGCTGGTCTTCACCAGTCTCTGGATTGCGGGGAAGTCATGAGCACCGGCACGTCTATGCACGGGGCCCCGGAGCAGGACGAGCTCGACCTGCACGACCCCCGGCTGTCGCACTTCGAGGTCATGAAGGAGGGCGCGCGGCGGGACGGCATCGAGATCGTCCACTACGAGCCGCCGTTCCCCGTCCTCGGCACCAAGGCCGAGCGTCGGCTGACCCGTACAATTTCGTTGTTCTTCCTGCTCACCGGCCTGGCCGCGACCGCCTTCCTGGCGATCTACATCTGGTGGCCGTGGGAGTACAAGCCGGGTTCCGGTGACGACAAGGTCTTCACCCCGCTGCTCGGCCTGACCCTCGGCCTGGCGCTGCTCGGCGTCGGCTTCGGCATCCTGGCCTGGGGCAAGAAGCTGCTGCCCAAGGAGGTCTCGATCCAGGGCCGGCACGACGGCGGATCGGACCCGACGGACCGGAAGATCGCCGGCAGCACGATCGTCTACATGGCCGAGGAACTCGGCTTCAAGCGCCGGCCGCTGCTCGGGTTCGCCGCACTGGCCGGGCTCGCCCCGGTCGGTCTGGTCGCCGCGGCGCCGCTGGTCGGTGGTCTGATCCAGCAGCCGCACAAGAACAACCAGATGTTCACCACCGGCTGGGCACCCCACGACGGCAAGAAGGTCCGGCTGACCCGCGAGGACGGCACGCCGCTGCGTCCCGAGGACGTCAGCGCCGGTGGCCAGCTCACCGTCTTCCCGGGCATCGAGGACGGTGTCAGCAACAAGCACGCCGACTCCCCGACGCTCCTGATCCATCTGCGCGAGGACGACGCCCGTCGGGCCGAGGCGGCCAACAACAGCGCGAACCACGAGAACTTCATGTGGGGCAACTACATCGCGTTCTCGAAGATCTGCACCCACGCCGGCTGTCCCGCGAGCCTCTACGAGCAGCAGACCAACCGGCTGCTCTGCCCGTGTCACCAGTCGCAGTTCCTGATCACCAGCAATGCCCGACCGGTGTTCGGGCCCGCCAGCCGCCGCCTGCCTCAGCTGCCGATCGAGGTGGACGAGGAAGGCTTCTTCGTGGCGAAGTCCGACTTCACCGAGACCGTCGGGCCAGACTTCTGGGAGCGGCCGTGAAGCGCCGAAAGTTCGACGTAGCAGCGGTACCGGGCAAGGCTGCCGGCGAGGTCGACGACCGGCTGCAGGTGGCCACCCCGTTGCGGGCGCTGCTGAACAAGGTCTTCCCGGACCACTGGTCGTTCCTGCTGGGTGAGATCGCGCTCTTCTCGTTCGTCGTGCTGCTGCTGACCGGTGTCTTCCTGACCTTCTTCTTCGAGCCCGCGATGACCGAGGTCACGTACAACGGCAGTTACGCGCCGCTGCGCGGGGCGCACATGTCGGCCGCGTACGCCTCCAGCCTGGACCTCTCGTTCGATGTCCGCGGTGGCCTCATCATGCGGCAGATGCACCACTGGGCCGCCCTGATGTTCATGGCGTCGATCGTCGTGCACATGATGCGGATCTTCTTCACCGGCGCGTTCCGCAAGCCGCGTGAGCTGAACTGGATCATCGGTACGCTGCTGTTCTGGATCGGCTTCCTCGCCGGCTTCAGCGGCTACTCCCTCCCGGACGACGGCCTCTCCGGCACCGGCCTGCGGATCGCCTCGGCGATCATGCTCTCCATCCCGGTGATCGGCTCCTGGGTGACCTCGTCGATCTTCGGTGGCGAGTTCCCCGGTGACATCATCATCAGCCGGTTCTACATCGCCCACGTGCTGCTGATCCCCGGCCTGCTGCTGGCGCTGATCAGCGCCCACCTCGGCCTGGTCTTCAAGCAGAAGCACACCCAGTGGCCCGGCCCCGGCCGGACCAACAGCAACGTGGTCGGGGAGCGCATGTTCCCCCGCTACGCGCTGAAGCAGGGCGGCTTCTTCATGATCGTCTTCGGCGTGATCGCGCTGCTCGGCGGTCTGTTCCAGATCAACCCGATCTGGCTGTTCGGCCCGTACGAGGCCTGGGTGGTCTCCTCGGCCAGCCAGCCCGACTGGTACGTGATGTTCCTCGACGGCTCGACCCGGTTGATGCCGTCCTGGCAGATCAACATCCCGATCGGTGACGGGTACGTCATCCCGCCGCTGTTCTGGCCAACGGTCGTGCTGCCGGGCATCCTGACCATGTTGCCGATCTTCTACCCGTTCATCGAAGCGCGGTTGAACAAGGACAACAAGATCCACAACCTGTTGCAGCGCCCCCGGGACAACCCCAGCCGTACCGCTCTCGGTGCGATGGCCGTCTCGTTCTACCTGGTGCTGACCCTCTCGGGGGCCAACGACGTCATCGCCGACAAGTTCTTCATCAGCCTGAACGCGATGACCTGGGCCGGCCGGATCGGTCTGATCCTGGTGCCGCCGCTTGCGTACTACGTCACCTACCGGCTCTGCCTGGGTCTCCAGCAGCACGACCGCGAGGTACTGGTGCACGGCGTCGAGACCGGCATCATCCGCCGGCTGCCGGACGGGCGCTTCATGGAGGTGCACCAGCCGCTGGCCGACACCGACGAGCACGGCCACGGCGGGCTCGAGTACGTCGGCTGGGTGGTCCCGAAGAAGATGAACCGGCTCGGTGCACTCGGACCGGCCATCAAGGGCTTCTTCTACCCGATCGAGAAGCCGGTCGAAGCCCCGGTCTCACCCGGTCACCCCCCGGTAGAACCCCTGGACCGCGAGGAAATCACCAGCACCAAGCACTAACCCCCGCACCCCAGCACCAACGTGGCGCCCGCCAAACCCCGGCGGGCGCCACGCCCATATCCCCGCCCCGCTGCGTTGATCATGAAGTTAGCGACGTCCCGAAGCCTTCGGGACGTCGCTAACTTCATGATCAACGCGTTTTGGCGGGTGGCGGGGAATGGCTGCGTGTGTGGGCTGGGATGGGGTAAGCGGGTGCTGTCCAACGATGCGAGGGGGGAAGCACATGTTGGCTGTCAAACGCTTGGGGATAGGTGCCGGTCTGGCGATGCTCGGGTTGGCGCTGGTGAGCCTGGCGCCGGCTACCGCCGCACATGGCGCTGCCGCGCCTTCCCAGCAGGATTCGCAGTATCTGCAGGCGATTCACCAGGCCAATCTGGCCGAGATCGCGACCGGGAACCTGGCCCGACAGAACGGTACGAACAAGCAGGTCCAGGATCTCGGGTCGAAATTCGTGATGGATCACGCCCAGTTGGACAAGCAGGTGCAGAGCACCGCCTCGTCCACCGGGGTGACCCTGCCGGATTCACCGACACCGGACCAGCAGGCGGTCCTGAGCCAGTTGCAGGGGACCAGCGGTGCCGCGTTCGACACCCAGTGGATCTCGGCGGAGCTGACCGCGCACCTGAAGAACATCCAGGCGACGCAGACCGAGCTGGCACAGGGCTCGGATCCGGCGGTGAAGAAGGTGGCCCAGGCCGCCCTGCCGAAGCTCCAGATGCACTTCGACGAGTTGCTGTCACTGGCCCGGAAGTTGGGCGTACCGGTGCCGGCCAACCCGTCCGTGGGGCCGACCCCGAACCCGAGCGCACCGAGCCCGGGTCGATCGTCGGGTACGCCGAGCCCGAGCCCGAGCAGCACCGGCAGCCAGTCCGGTCCGGGATCGACGCTCTCGCCCAACCCCGGCACCAGCTGATCCCTGGCTGACCTCCAGGGGAGCGGAAATCACGTCGCCCGCCAGCGAACGAGCTGGCGGGCAACGTGTCGGTGCACGGGCCGCAGCCGGGACCGGCCGCAGGGGCGGGTCAGTCCGCGTCGGCGAGGCCGATGGCGAACGCCTCCTCCAGGTCGTGCTGGGAGTAGGCCCGGAAGGCGATGTGCGACTCGGTGTTCATGACGCCGGGGACCTTCGAGATCCGGCCGGCGATGACCTCGGCGATCTCTTCGAACTCGCGTACCCGCACCACCGCGATCAGGTCGACGTTGCCGGCGACGGAGTAGACCTCGCTGACCCCCGGCTGGGCGGCCAGCGCCTCGGCCACCTCGGGAATCGAGTCGGTCGCGCAGTCGATGAGGACGATCGCGGTGATCACCGTCGGGCTCCTTTCGTGGACCTGCCGCTCATGCTAGAGGGTCACCGACGGTCACGGTCAGGTCGTGGCCGACCCGGATCACGTTCTCCAGCCGCTCATCCTCGGCCACGACGCCACCGGGCCAGACCACGGATCGGTGCACCGTGCCGCGTACCCGCGCGCCGGCGCCGATCACCGCGCGGTCGTGGGCGCCGGTCACGGTCGCGGTGGGATCTACCAGGCTGCCGTCCCCGGCGGCGTGCAGGTTCGCCGCCAGGTAGTCGGCGGGGGTGCCGGTGTCCAGGTACGTGCCGGAGTACGGCACCACCGTCAGGTCACCGGCCGCCTCCGCCGGCCGCCACACCGCCCGTACGAGTTCGGCCGGCTCGACCGGCAGGTCCCGTACGTAGCGCCAGGGCAGCAGCGAGAAGCCGGCGAACCGGTGACCGCTGAAGCCGTACGGCTCCGAGGGGTCCGGCAGGGGCTGGCCGAGCAGGCGTACCGTCCGGCCGTCCCAGTCGGCGAGCAGCGCGGCGATGTCCGGCCCCGGTGCCGCCTGCGGGTCGGCCAGGTAACTGTCGGCGTTCCCGGCCAGTACGCCCCGCCCGTCGATCCAGTCGCGCAGGTTCGCCACCCCACCGGCGGTGCCGAGCGGGGAACCGGGCTCGACCGAGAGATGGGCCCGCGCGCCGACCTGCCGGACCACCTGTTCGCCGAGGTAGCAGGCGTTGACCGCGACCCGCTCGGTGCCGGTGAAGCCGAGCGCCGCCACCCGGTCCAGCGCCCGCTCCAGCAGCGGTACGTTGCCCACCGGGCACAGGGCCTTCGGGACCCGCTCGGTCAGTGGCCGCAGCCGGGTGCCCTCACCGGCGGCCAGGATGATCGCGCAGATGCCGTCGGGCGGAGCGGTCATGCCGCCGGTCCGGGAGCGGTCCGTCCCGGCTCGTCGGCGCCCGGTTCGTCGGCCGCCGCTGCGCCCGGCGCAGACGGGGTGGATCCGGGCCCTGCCGCATCACCCGCCACGCCGGGTGATCCGGGTGCTGCCACATCACCCGGCGTGGCCGATGCCGGCGTTGCGGGTGGGCCCACGAAGGTGTCGGCCAGCGGGCCGATGCCGTAGCGGCCGAGCAGCCTCGCGGTCGACGTGGTCAGCCGGGGCAGGTTGTCCAGCGGGTGCCAGGCCGCCTCGTAGACCTCGCCGCCGTCCACCACCAACGGGGTGGTAGCCGCCGGCACCGACGCCTCGAAGACACAGTCGACCCAGCCCTTGAGGTGGATCACCGCGTTGGGGGTGGCCGGGCGCAACTGCTCCGGCGCCAACAGAACCCCGGACTCCTCGTGCAACTCGCGGGCCGCGCCGACGACCGGCTCCTCGTGGCGCTGGAGCAGCCCGGCCGGCAGGCCCCAGCCCTTGTCGCCGGGCGGCTGACGCAGCAGCAGCAGACGTCCGGGCGGCGGGGCGTCCTCGTCGTAGAGCAGGGTGACCGCGCCGACGATGTACTTCGGTACGACCAGTCGCACCAGTTTCCGCCGTACCGGGTGGGGGAGTCGGTAGAAGGTGCGGTAGAACATGGCCCTGGGCGCTCGACGGGTGGTCACTGAACCAGGCTAGAGGTCGGTGGCACGGTTGCGGGCAGCCGGGGCATGAGGCGTCACTCGGGTTGGTCGACCTGGGCGATCAGCCGGTCGACCACCATGTCCGGCTCGATCGTCCGGTCGACGACCGCGACCAGCAGGGTTTCGAGGTCGGGATAGCCGAGCTCCTCGGAGAGCCGGCGCAGGGGCAGGTCGTTGGCCAGGCCCCGATCGTGCTTGCGCAGGGTCAGCCCGATGGTCGCCCGGCCCAGGCGTACCTTGTCCGAGATCGAGATCCCCGGCTCCTGGTGCTCGGCGAAGAACCGGTTGATCTGCATCTGGGCGTGCGGGGACTTGACGAAGTCCAACCACTCCCGGCGCGGGCCGGACGGCTCGGTGGCCACGTCCCACTCGCCGTGCCCGTCAGCCTCGGTGAAGATCTCGACCACGTCGCCCTCGTCGAGCGGGGAGGAGAGCGGCACCAACCGTCCGTTGATCTTCGCGGCGAGACAGTGGTCGCCCTTGTGGATGCTCAGCTCGTACGCCAGGTCGACCGGGGTGGAACCGGCCGGCAGTACGACCTGCCGCCCCTCGGTGAAGACCTGGATCTGGCTCTCGGCGAGGTCGCCGCGCAGCGACTTGAGGAACTGCGCCGAGTCGGAGGTCTCCTGCTCCCAGTCGAGGACCCGGCGCAGCCAGTCCAACTGGTCGGTGTTGGAGCCGCCGGCGGTGCCCGACTGGGGGAACCGGAACTCGGCGGCGATGCCGTACTCGGCGGACTGGTGCATGGCCTTGGTACGGATCAGCACCTCGACGGTGCGTTCCTCCGGACCGATCACGGTGGTGTGCAACGAGCGGTAGAGGTTGTTCTTCGGTGAGGCGATGAAGTCCTTGAACCGGCCGGCGACCGGTCGCCACATCCCGTGGATGGCGCCCAGCGCGGCGTAACAGTCGGTGTCCGGGCCGTCGACCACGATCGCGATCCGGGGCAGGTCGAACGGGACCGAGTGCTCCCCGGCGACGGTGTCCTTCCAGATCGAGTAGAAGTGCCGGGGGCGGGCCTCGACCATGCTGACCACCCGGTGCCGTCGCAGCACCGTCCGGGCCCGACCGACCACGTCCTGCAGGTAGTTGGCCCACCGTGGACGGTTGTTGACGTGTTCCTCGATCCGGGAGTACTGCTCGGGCTCCAGGTGCATCAGCACCACGTCGTCGAGCTCCCGTTTGAGCGCCTGGATGCCGAGCCGGTCACAGAGCGGGACCAGCACCTCCAGGGTGCCCCGGGCGATCCGGGCCCGGGAGGCGGGCGAGCGGACTCCGAGCGTACGCATGTTGTGCAGCCGGTCGGCCAGCTTGATGATGAGCACCCGGACGTCCTTGCCGGCCGCGATGATCATCTTTCGGATGGTCTCCGCCTCGGCGGCCTTGCCGTAGAACGCCTTGTCGAACTTGGTCACCCCGTCGACCAGGTGCGCCACCTCGGGACCGAAGTCGTCGGTCAGCGCCTGGAGGGTGTACCGGGTGTCCTCCACTGTGTCGTGCAGCAGCGCGGCGACCAGGGTGGTGGTGTCCATCCCCAGGTCGGCGCAGATCTGCGCGACCGCCAGCGGATGGGTGATGTACGGCTCGCCGCTCTTGCGGAACTGCCCCCGGTGCATGTTCTCCGCGATGGTGTAACCCCGGCGCAGGACAACGGTGTCGGCACTCGGATGGATGCCACGGTGGCTGCGCGCCAACTGGGTCACCGGGTCGTCTTCCGCGGGCGCCCAGGACAGCAGCGAGCGCAGGCGTCTGGTCAGCGGTAACTCACCAGCTCGGGTCGTCGGGGCGCCTCCGAGAGCGGCGCCGTGTCCGGCGTCGACGTCCACGCGGAGACACCTCCTCACCCGGCTCCCACACGGACCGGCGCGGTCGTACGGGAGCAGCCCGATTAATCGGGCAGGACTGCACTTCCTTAACAGCCTAGTTGGGTTGACGTAGTCCGATCGGTCAGTTGCTCATAGGCGTTCGGTCGAGAGTTGGGCGGAGGAGGCCGACTCGGCCTTCGCGAGCAGGTCCCGGAACCGTGCCGCGCCGCGTACCGGTGATGCCCAGCCGGCGGAAACCTCGACCAGTCGGGTCTCCGGTCGCTCCAACCAGGCCAGTATCCGCTCGGTCTCCTCGGCCGAGGCGTTCGGTATCGGCCCGTGTCCGGGCAGGACCGTCTCGGCGGTCGCCCGGACCAGGTCGAGCACCGGCCGGGGATGCACCCCCGGCGCGGCGGTCCCCGCGCCGGCCAGCCGCCCGTGCCGGACCACCACCAGCTCCCAGCCGCCCGTGTCCGTGCGCCGGGCCGCCGACAGCTCCCCGATCCGGGTCAGCCCGGTCAGCCGCTGCATCCGCAGCGTGGCCCGGAGCACCGCGACCAGGCGGCCCCGTACGGTCGCCGCCTCCTCGTAGCGGTGGTCGACGGCCAGCGCCTCGATCCGGGCCAGCAACGCGTCGACCACCACCTGCGGATCCTCCCGGGTGGCGATCCGCAGCGGGATGGTCGCGGTGCGCTCGTACTCCTGCGGGGTTATCCGGTGCTCGCAGGGCGCCGCGCACCGACCCAGCTCGGCCAGCGCGCAGGCCGGCGTGGTGGTCCGGGCGGAGAGCTTGTGCGTGCACTGGCGCAGCGGGACCGCGTCGTGGATGCCGGCGGCGGCCAGCTCCGCGCCGCGCCGGGAGGTGAACGGACCCAGGTAGGCGTCGTCGTCGGGCGCGAGCTGCCGGACCACGGACAACCGGGGGTACGCCTCCGTGGTCAGCTTGAGCCACACCTTCCGCTCGGGGAACTTCGACCGCCGGTTGTACGGCGGCGCGTGTGCCGCGATCAGCCGCAGCTCGCGGACCTCGGCCTCCAGCGCGTGCGCGCACTCGACCGCCTCCACCCGCTCGGCCGCGGCGAGCATCTCCGACATCCGGGCCCGCTTCTCCGCGGCGGTGAAGTAGCTGCGTACCCGGGTGGCGATGTCAACCGAGGTGCCGACGTAGAGCGGTCGGTCGTCGGCGGCCCGGAAGATGTAGACCCCCGGCACCTTCGGCAGCCCGTCGGCGAGGTAACGCTTGCGCCGCTGGGTCGGGGTGACCGCGCGGGCGAACTCGATCGTGTCGCCGAGGGTGTGCACCCCGTGCCCGCCCAGCCGGGCGATCAACCCGTGCAGCACGTCGACCGTGGCCAGCGCGTCGTCCAACGCCCGGTGACTCGGCTGCCTGGGCGTACGGAAGTAGGCGGCCAGGGTGCCCAGCTTGCGGTTGGGCACCTCGTCGCGGGTGAGCACCCGACGGGCCAGCGCGGCGGTGTCCAGCACCCGGGGGTTCGGCCAGGTGTGCCCGAGCTGGGCGCAGGCGGCCTTGAGGAAACCCACGTCGTACGGGGCGTTGTGGGCCACCAGGACCGCGCCCCTGATGAACTCCAGGAAACTCGGCAGGACCTCCGCGATCCGGGGCGCCGGCAGCAGCATCGCCTGGGTGATCCCGGTCAGCACGGTGATGAACGGTGGGATCGGCTGGTCCGGGTTGACCAGCGTGGCCAGCGTCCCCAGCTCGGTGCCGCCGCGCACCTTGACCGCCCCGATCTCGGTGATGCCGCCGCCGTCCGGGGCGCCACCGGTCGTCTCCAGGTCGACCACCACGAACGTGGTCTGGAACAGCGGCAGCTCGTCCGGCGCCCCGGTGCCGGTCAGCAGGCCGTCCAGGGTGCCCTGGACGTATCCGGGGCGGGCCGCCTCGGTGGCGGGCCGGGCGGTTTCGGTGCCGGTCCGGGGTCGGGGTGGCCCGGAACGGGGCACCGGGGGATGGGGTTGCGCCATTCGGGCAGGTTAGGGCTTGGGTACGACACGGACGCACCATCCGTACCGCTGGTAACAGCCGATCTACCAGAAGAGATCATCTGAGTCATCGGGCACTCCCGACGCCGACGGTGGGAGACTTGGCACATGCCCCTCACCGAACCGACCGACGACCGCCTCCCCGAACCGGGGGCGCACGCCGTGCCGGCCGTCGACGGGGATGGTGAGCAGGACGAGGTCCTGGAACTCGAACCGGAGCCCGTACTGCCCGAACCGGTCCGGCAACGGATCGTCGCGCTGACCGCCGTCGCCCTGCCCGGACTGCCGAACGAGGAACTGCCCGTACCGCTGCGCCGGGTGGCGAAGTTCGCGCCCAACCGGCGGGCCCGGCTCGGCGCACCGATGATCGCCACCCAACTCGCCAGCGACCCCCTGTTCCGCCAGCGGATCACCAAACGGGTACTCACCGACGCGGGTGAACTCGGCGCGGCGGTGATCGCGGGGACCGCCCCGGCGGCGGCCGACCCGGTCGAGGTCGCCGCCCTCGCCTACCTGGTCCGCCCGCGCGGCTGGCGGGAACTGGTCGAGGCGGCCGGGGTCGCGGTACGGGCCGAGGCGGACAGCGCGGTCGTCGCCGAACTCGTCCGCGAGGCCGAGCAGCGGGCCAGCCGGGCCGAGCACGACCGTGCCGTGGCCCGGGTCGAGGCCGACAAGCTCCGCGACGAGGTCGCCCGGGTACGCGAGGAACTGGGTCAGCTCCGCGAGGAGTCCCGGGTGCTGGCCCGGTCGCTGCGCGAGTCCCAGGCCAAGGAGCGCAAGGCCACCGAGATGCTGGCCACCGAGAAGGGTCGGGCGGCCCGGCTGGGCGCCGACCACGACGCCGAACTGCGCCGCCTGCGTGCCCGGCTGGCCGAGGCCGAGGCGGTGGTAGGGGCGACCCGGCAGACCGCCAAGGAGGCCCGCTCGGTCGACGACGCCCGGCTCTGGCTGCTGCTGGAGACGATCGGCCAGGCCGCCGTCGGGCTGCGCCGGGAACTGGCGCTCGACCCGGCCGACCGGATGCCGGCCGACTACGTCGCGGACGCGTTCGCCGACCGTCCGGCGTCGGCCACCTCCGCCCGCGCGCTGGACACCGACGACCCGGCCCGGCTCGACGAACTGCTCGCCATGCCGAGGGTGCACCTGGTGGCCGACGGCTACAACGTGACCAAGCGGGGCTTCGGCGAGATGTCGCTGGAGCAGCAGCGTAAGCGCCTGATCACCGGGCTCGGCGGGTTGGCGGCGCAGACCGGGGCCGAGGTGACCGTGGTCTTCGACGGCGCCGAACGGATGCACGGGCTGCCGCCCGCACCGCGCGGCGTACGGGTCCTCTTCTCCCGCAAGGGCGAAACCGCGGACGACCTGATCCGCCGGCTGGTACGCGCCGAGCCCGCCGGCCGCCCGGTGGTGGTGGTCTCCTCCGACCGCGAGGTAGCCGACGGGGTACGCCGCCACGGCGCCTACCCCCTCGGCGCCGACTCCCTCCTCCGCCGCCTCTCCCGCTCCTGACCCACCCACACCGCGCCGCGCTGCGCGCCGGCTGGAAGCGCGCTAATACAGAGAACGAGTGGTTATTCGTCCCCGGATAGCCACTCGTTCTCTGTATCAGGGCCAGTGGTCGGATTGGGGTGGGAGGAGGCGGTCGGGCGGTTTGTCGTACCCCTGACTTAGCGTCGATGTGACTGACGGTGGTTGGGGCGCGACAGGGCTTCGGCCGTACCGCGAGGAGGAGCGATGCTCATCGACTGCGACAGTTGCACGGTGCGTGGCCCGGCCTGTTCCGATTGCCTGGTCAGCGCACTGATCGACCAGCCGGCCGCCGAGGCCGGGCTGAACGCGGAGGAGCACCTGGCGATCGAGGTGTTCACCCGGGCCGGGTTCGAGGTGTCGGTGCTGTCCGGGCCGGCACCCGCCGCACTGCCGATGGTCCGCCCCCGTCGCCCCCGGCGCCGCCACGTCGCCTGAGTTCCCGGCTTAGGATGAGCCGGCGCACGGGCAAACGGGAGGAGCGACACGGATGACGCCTCGGGGGTGGGCGGTCGTGACGCTCGTCGGGCTGGTGGTGCTGCTGATCGCCAGCTCCGCCCTGCTGGTGCCGTGGCACCGCCCACCGGCGCCCCGCGCCGACCAACTCGCCGCCCTGCGCGAACTCCCGGCGGCCGACGTCGCCCGCAGCCGGGCCTTCCACGCCGCGTTGCGCCCCGGCTCGTACGGCGCACTCCTCGTCGGCCTGCTGATCGCCCTGGTGCTCGGCCTGACCCCGCTCGGCGGCAAACTCGTCGACCTGGTCAGCCGCCCGTTCGGGGACCACTGGATCGCCCAGGCGGTGTTCGGCGGCCTGGCCGTGGTGCTCGTCGCCGACCTGGTCACCCTCCCGTTCGCGGCCTGGCGCCACGCGGTGGTGGACCGCTACGGGCTGTCCACCCAGAGCTGGGGCGGCTGGGGTCTGGACCTGCTCAAGTCGTACGCGGTCAGTGCCGTGATCGGCGCGGTCGCGCTGTTCGGCTTCTACGCCGTGACCCGGTTCGCCCCGCGCTGGTGGTGGGCGCTCGGCGCGGCCGGTGCCGCCGTACTCGTGGTGCTGCTGTCGTTCGTCCTGCCGGTGCTGGTCGAGCCGGTCTTCAACCGGTTCACCCCGATGGAGGCCGGGCCGCTGCGTACCGAGCTGATGGCGTTGGCCGAACGGGACCGGGTGCCGGTACGGGACGTCCTGGTCGCCGACGCGTCCCGCCGGACCCGCGCGGTCAACGCGTACGTCTCCGGGTTCGGCCCGACCCGCCGGATCGTCGTCTACGACACCCTGCTGCGCGAGGCGACCCCGGACGAGGTGACCAGCGTGGTGGCGCACGAACTCGGCCACGCCAAGGACCAGGACGTCCTCGCCGGTACGCTCACCGGCGCACTCGGGGCCGCCGCCGCCGTGACCGCGCTCTACCTGCTCGGGTTCTGGGGCGGGCTGCTCCGGGCGGCCGGTGTCGACTCGATCGCCCAACCGCGCGCGTTCGCCCTCCTGTTCGCCGTCGTCGCGGTGGTCGGCCTGGTCAGCACCCCGGCCCAGGCGCTGCTGTCCCGGCGGGTCGAGGCACGGGCCGACGCGCACGCCCTCGACCTGACCGGGGACCCGACCACCTTCGAGGCGATGCAGCGGCGGCTCGCCACGGTGAACCTCGCCGACCCCGACCCGCCCCGCTGGGAGTACCTCTACTCCGCCTCCCACCCGTCGACCGTGGAACGGATGGCCGCCGCCCGCGCGTACGCCCGGAACGAGGGCCGGTGAGCCGGACGCTCGTGATCACGAACGACTTCCCACCCCGGGCCGGGGGGATCCAGTCGTTCGTGCACAACCTCGCCGTACGCCAACCGGCCGGCTCGATAGTGGTCTACGCCTCCACCCATCCCGGCGCGGAGAAGTTCGACGCCGAGCAGCCGTTCGAGGTGGTCCGCGAGTCGACCGGGATGCTGCTGCCGACCCCCTCGGTCGCCCGGCGGGCAGCCCGACTCGCCGTCGAGTACGGCTGCGACACCCTCTGGTTCGGTGCCGCCGCCCCGCTCGGACTCCTCGCACCCGGTCTGCGCCGCCGGGCCGGGATCGAACGGGCGGTCGCCCTGACCCACGGCCACGAGATCGGGTGGGCCGCGCTCCCCGGTGCCCGCGCCACCCTGCGCCGGATCGGCCGGGGACTGGACGTCACGACCTACCTGGGGGAGTACACCCGGGTCCGGCTCGACCGGGTCCTGCACGACGTCACCGAGCTGCGCCGGCTCGCGCCCGGTGTCGACGTCGACCTGCACCACCCCGACATCGACGCGACCGGGCTGCGGGCCCGCTACGGACTCACCGACCGGCCGGTGGTCGTCTGCGTGTCCCGGCTGGTGCCGCGCAAGGGCCAGGACGCGCTGATCCGGGCACTGCCGCAGATCAGGCGCCGGGTGCGGGACACCGCCCTGCTGATCGTCGGCGGCGGGCCGTACCGGTCGACGTTGGAGAAACTCGTACGCGAGCACGACCTGACCGCGGACGTGACCTTCACCGGCAACGTGGAGTGGCAGGACCTGCCGGCGCACTACGCGGCCGGTGACGTGTTCGCGATGCCGTGCCGGACCCGCAACCACGGTCTGGACGTCGAGGGCCTCGGGATGGTCTTCCTCGAAGCCTCCGCGACCGGCCTGCCCGTGGTCGTCGGGGATTCCGGCGGCGCCCCCGACGCGGTACGCGACGGCGAGACCGGCTACCTGGTCGACGGCCGGAACGTGGCACAGCTCGCCGACCGGGTCGCGACCCTGCTCGCGGATCCGGCGTCGGCCCGGCGGATGGGCGCCGCCGGCCGGGCCTGGGTGGAACGGGAGTGGCGCTGGGAGTTGCAGGCCGACCGGCTGACCAACCTCCTCCACCCCGACAGCCGCTAGTTCCGATGTCGCGGAGAGTTTGGCCCATAGCGAGCCGAACTCTTCCTGATCACGGAAGCGGCTAGCTCCGGTGGCCGAGGCGGTCGTGGATCCGGACGGCCGGCTCGGGGCGGCCGAAGTGCCAGCCCTGGGCGGCGTCGCAGCCGAGTTCGCGCAGCCGGGCGGCCTGCCCGGCGGTCTCCACGCCCTCGGCGGTGACGGTGAGGTTGAGGGCGTGCGCGAGGGAGACCAGGGTGGCCAGGATGCGTTCGTCGGTGTGGCTCGCCGGGTCGTCGTCGGCCGCCTGCAGCCCGGCCACGAACGAGCCGGCCACCTTCAGCTCGCAGACCGGCAGCGAGCGCAGGTAGGCGAGATTGGAGTAGCCGGTGCCGAAGTCGTCGATGGCGATCCGGACGCCCAGTTCGGCGAGGGACCGCAGCGCCTGCACCGGCTCGCCGGTGGTGGTCATCAACGCGCTCTCGGTGATTTCGAGCTGGAGCTTGTGCGGTGGCAGGCCGGTCCGGTCGAGCAGCGCGCGTACCTCGTCCGCCAGACCGGCCACGTGCACCTGGCGGACCGCCAGGTTGACGCTGATGAACGGCGCGTCCGGGCTGATCGTCAACCAGCGCCGGGCCTCCCGGCAGGCCTCGTTCAGGACCCAGTCGCCGAGCCGGACGATCAGCCCGGTCTCCTCGGCCAGCCCGATGAAACTGTCCGGGTTCAGTACGCCCAGCGTCGGGTGCCGCCAGCGGACCAGCGCCTCCACCCCCAGCACCTCGTCGCGGGTCAGCGACACCAGCGGCTGGTAGTCCAGGTAGAACTCGCCCCGGTCCAGTGCACCCGGCATCGCCGCCGACAGGGCGTGCCGGTTCAGCTCAAGCTCGTTGCGTTCGGCGTCGAACAACGCCCAGCGTCCCCGGCCGGACGCCTTCGCCCAGTGCAGGGTCACGTCGGCGGCCCGCATCACGTCGTCCGGGGTGGTGCCGGTGACCGGGCGCTCGACCACACCGACGCTCGCCGAGATGGTCAGCTCGTGCCCGTCGACCACGGACGGTTCACCGATCGCCGCCAGGGCGGCGTCCGCGACCTTGAGGGCGTCGTCGGTACAGGTGGTGTCCTCGACCAGGATGACGAACTCGTCGCCGCCGAGCCGCGCCACGAGGTGGTCGCCGACCTGCCCCCGCAGCCGTTCCGCCACCGAGACCAGCAACTGGTCGCCGACCGGATGCCCGAGGGTGTCGTTGACGACCTTGAACCGGTCCAGGTCGATGAAGCAGACGCCGATCCGTCTGTCGCCCGCGTCCGGTCGGCGTACGGCCGCGCCGAGCCGTTCGGTGAACAGGGCGCGGTTGGGCAGGTTGGTCAGCGGATCATGGGTGGCCTGGTGGCGGAACCGCGCCTCGCTCTCCCGCAGCGCCCGCTCCGCCTGCTCCCGGGCGACCATGCCGGCGCGCCGGATCGACTCCTGCTCGTCGAGCGTACGGTCGTGCATCGCCCGGCTGTACCCGGTGGCGACGGTGGCCAGCAGCCGGGCCATCCGGTCCTGGGCGTCCTCCTGGCAGAGGCCGAGATCGCGCAGCAGGCGCAGTTGGATGACCTCGATGGTCCGGCCGAGTCCCTCCGCCGACGCCACGTGCGCGGCGACCAGGGCGGCACCGACCCGGTGCCCGGTACGCAGGTCGAACGGCTCCGACTGCAACGCGTCGGCCAACTCGCCGGTCAACCGTTGCAGGAGTTCTTCGAGCTGGGTCTGCGTCATCGGCAGGTAACTGGTGCCGGTGACCGCCTTGGCCCAGGCCCGGGCGAAGGTGGGCAGGCCCGGCCGGGCGGCGGTCAGCACCGACCGGTCGCCGAAATCGTCATCCACCGTGCCGTCCCACGCCGCCCATGAACACTGCCCGTTCGGCGTCGTCGAGGCTGTCGAACGCGTCGGGTCGCCACTGCGGCACCCAGACCACACCGGGGTCGACGAGGTCGAAACCGTCGAAGAGTCCGGTGAGTTCCCGCCGGCTGCGAACCGTCAGCGGATTGTCCGTACGTTGGTAGACACGCTCGGCGTCCTCGCGCTCGTCGTCGGTCCGGCCGTCGTCGCTGGCCTGGGAGAGCACGAGGTAACTGCCGGGGGCGAGGCTGCGCCGGATGGTGGACAGGATGCCACGGGGGTCGTCCGAGTCCGGGATGAAGTGCAGCACCGCGACCACCATGACGGCCACCGGTTCGTCGAAGTTCAGCAGCTTGCGTACGTCCGGATGGCTCAGGATCTCCGCCGGCTGGCGCAGGTCGCCCCAGAGCGCGGTCGCCTGCTCGTTGCCGCTGAGGATCTCCCGGCTGTGCGCCACCGCGACCGGGTCCACGTCGACGTAGACGACCCGGGTGTCGGGGGCGGCCTGCTGGGCGATCTCGTGCACGTTGCCGACCGTCGGGATGCCCGAGCCGATGTCGAGGAACTGCCGGATACCGGCGTCGATGAGGTAGTGCACCGCCCGGCGGAGAAAGGCCCGGTTCGCCTGGGCCATCAGGGGCGCCTCCGGAACGGACGCGATCATCGCCTGGGCCGCCCGCCGGTCCGCCGCGAAATTGTGCGAGCCGCCCAGATAGTAGT
Source organism: Micromonospora sp. NBC_01796 (assembly GCF_035917455.1). Lineage (NCBI taxonomy): Bacteria > Bacillati > Actinomycetota > Actinomycetes > Micromonosporales > Micromonosporaceae > Micromonospora > Micromonospora sp. NBC_01796. The sequence continues at coordinate 5,067,643 of NZ_CP109078.1, forward strand.
CGTACATGCGGGCCACGCTGGGTCGTTCGATGTCGATGCTCTGCGGTGCCCAGTCCGGCCTTTGCATGCCTACCTGCCCCTACGCTGAGAACGCACGAAATACTGCCCCTCGGGTGGTTCCCCGGCTATTCTGCCCGTCGTCCGTCCAGCTATCCAGACCGCGCCGGATCGTCACCCGGATCAATGACGGCAGTCACCATCGCACGGCTCCGATCCGACATGGACACGGGGTCCGCCCCATCCGCCCGGCGGGCCGGCGCTGGTGGGACGTGGCCCACCCGGAGTGGGACGCCGTGGTCAACCGTCGCGGCGCGTGGCACTCTGGGGATCGTGCAGGACTCCGCGCTGACCGGCTCGTTCGTGGTCGTGGCCGTACTGGTCGCCGCGACCGCCTTCGGGCTGTGGCGCCGCCGACGTGACGGTCGGCTGCGCCCCGTGCCGGCCCGACCGGCACCTGCGGAGGGGCGAACGGCGGTAGCGGAGGGGCGAACGGTGTCAGTGCGGGGTCAGTCGGAGCAGCCGCAGGACCGGCCGGCCGACGATCCCGGTGCGCCGGGGATGGTGGTGGAACCCGCCCTGCTGGCCGCGCTCGGCGTACTGCCGGGGACGCCCGCGACGCTGTTGCAGTTCTCGTCGGCGTTCTGCGCGCCCTGCCGGGCCACCCGGCGGGTGCTCGGTGAGGTCACCGGGCTGCTCGACGGCGTACGGCATGTCGAGGTCGACGCGGAGAGCCAGCTCGCCGCGGTCCGGGCACTGAACATCTGGCGTACGCCGACGGTGCTGGTGGTCGACGGGGCCGGCCGGATCGTCCAGCGGGCCACCGGTGTGCCGGGCAAGGCGCAGGTGATCGCCGCGTTGGCGCCCCTGCTCGCCGCTTCCGGTGACACCGCCGGTGGGCGGGACCGGGAAGGCGCCGGCCGGTGACCGCCCGCCTGCTCACCCGGCGCCGCATCGTCGACCACGGCCGCCTCTGCACCAGCCTCTGTCGCTGAGCCCGGACCCCGTTCGTCCCGGCTCACCGGCGGCCGTCAGCGCGCCGCCTCTTCCCCCGACACGCGTCGCCCTCTTCCCCGACAGAGGTAAACCATGCTGCTCGACCCTCGCGGTCCCCGGTTCGCCGCGGCCGTCACCACCGTGGTCCTGATCATCGTCCTGCTCACCGGCTCCGGCTGGCTGGCGCTGGCCCAGGCCGCCGTTTTCGCCATCACCGCCGCGGTTCCGCGCCGGGGTCCGTACGGGCTGCTGTTCCGGGCCCTCGTGGCGCGTCGGCTGAGCCCGCCGACGGAGCTGGAACCGGCCGCCCCGGTGCGGTTCGCCCAGGTTGTCGGGCTGGTCTTCACACTGGTCGCGGCGGCAGGTTACCTCGGCGGCGCGGACGGCGTGGGTCTGGTCGCGGCGGCCCTGGCGCTCGCGGCGGCGTTTCTCAACTCGGCGTTCGGGCTCTGCCTGGGGTGCGAGGCCTACCTGGCGTTCCGCCGGCTGAGCGGCCGGGCGATCCCGGCCCGGGTGCCGGTCGACGCGTCCTGACCCCGGTCAGCCGGCCTCGCCACGGGTACGGGCCGACACGGTGTACGCACACCGGGCCGGCCCGAACCGCAGAGCGGTCAGAACTTCGGCGCGTCGGGGGCTTCCAGCAGCCCCAGCCGCAGGGCGGTCATCAGGGCCTGAGCCCGGTTGGCCGCGCCGAGCTTCTCGTAGAGCTTCGAGATGTGGGTCTTGGCCGTCGACTCGCTGACGAAGAGCTGCTTGGCGATGCCGGCCACGCTCATCCCGTCGGCGAGCAGGCGGAGCACCTGCCCCTCACGGGGGGAGAGTTGCGGACCGGACGGGGCCAGCCGGCGCTTCATCGCCTCGGCGAGGTCGGCGGCGGTGAACGCGCTCGGCGACGACGCGGCGTGCCGGGCGGCGGCGACCACCTCGTCGGCCGGGGCGGTCTTCGGTACGAAGGCGCTGGCCCCCGCCTCGAGTGCCCCGAACAACTGGTCGTCGCCCGCGTACATGGTGAGGACGACGATGCCCATGGTGGCGCTGGACTTGCGCAGGGCGCGGGTGGCCTCCAGGCCGCTGCCGTCGGGGAGGCGAAGGTCCATGATCACGACGTCGGGCTGGAGGGCACCCGCCTGGCGGACCCCCTCCGCCGCCGTCGCGGCCTCACCGACGACCTCGAACTGACGGTCCCGTTCGAACGCGTGGCGCAGGCCCTTGCGGATCAGGTCGTGATCGTCGACAAGAAGGACCTTGGTGCGGCCAGCCGGCGTGGGGCTCGTGGTCATGCTCGGGTTACTCCCCTTCTGATGCGGTGACGCTATCGCGCACGTTATCTCGTCGGGGCGTGGTTCCGAGCACCACTGCCACCGTCGTGCCGCTGGGATGCCGTGGACGGATCTCCAACCGGCCCCGGATACGTTCCGCTCTCTCGGCCATGATCGCAAGACCATACCGCCCGTCCGGGCGCTGGTCAGCTATGCCGTGACCATCATCCGACACTTCTATTTGTGCGTACGGCGGGTCCACGGCGCAAGTTACCCACAAATTGGACGCGCCCGCGTGCTTGCGCGCGTTCGTGATTGCCTCTTGCGCGATACGTAACAACTCGGCCTCGGTGGCTGCGGGAAGCCGGGCGGTGGACTCATCGAGGGACAAATGGACACGGAGTCCGCCCGAAGCGCCGACGGTTCGGGCGTACTCGGCCATCGCGGCGGCCAGTCCGCCGTGCCGGTCGACCTCGCTGCGCAGTTCGAACAGGCTGAGTCGCAGTTCCTGGATCACCCGGGTGACCTCGCCGCGCAGCGTACGGAGTTCGCCGGCGGTCTCCTCCGCGCCCTCGGGGAGGGTGGCCATGGCGTTGTCGATGCCGTAACCGACCATCACGAGTTCCTGGGCCACCCCGTCGTGGATCTCCCGGGCCAGCCGCTGGCGTTCCTCGTTGGTGGCCAGCGAGCGCACCTCGTCGAAGAGCAGCGCGGCCTCCAGCCGGAGCGCGGCGGGTCGGGTCAGCGCGGTCACCCGGCCCACCACGGCGGCCGGGTACGCGGTCGCGGCGTCCGCCTCGATGATCACCAGGCCGACCGTGCGTACGCCCGCGACCAGCGGCACCACCAGGGCGGAGACCTCCCCGCCGGGGTGGGACCGGGCCTGCGAGCGGGGGGCGGTCTGCGGCTGCTGGCTGGCCCAGGCGTCGGCGATGGCGGAGTCGGCGTCGAGGGTGGTCTCCCAGTCGACCCGGTCCACGCCGACCTGGGCGAGCACCACCAGCCGGCCGCCGCCGCTGGCCGAGAGGACGGCCGCCCGGTCGGCACGGGCCACCGCGCGCAACTCCTCCAGCAGGTGCTCGGAGATGCTGCCCGGATCCAGGGTCGCTCCCGGTAGTTGGCGAGCCACGCTCCGGAGTTGGGTGAGCAGTCGGGTCGCCTCGGCGTACGGCTGGGGCCGGCTCTCGCCCCGGAGCTGCCAGATCCGTTGCAGGGTGCCGGCGGCGTACAGGCCGAGCGCGGCCAGCACCAGCCACTGGGCGGACACCGCCAGGTAGCCGAGCTGACCGAGGTGCCCGAGCGGCTCGTTCGTGCTGTTGCCGCTGATGAAGCCGCCGACGGCGAGGCTGGCCGCGGTGACCGCGAGCAGCGCGGCCCCCTCGGTCGAGCGCCGTTGCAGGGCCGCGACGGTCAGCGGTACGGCGAGGTACGGCAGGATCGCCGCCGCCCCCATCCCACCGATCGACGCCTCGGCCGCCACCTGGCTCGCCGCGAAGCCGACGATCACCACCTCGGCGAACCGACCGAGCGGGGCGAGGATCGGATGGTGCGGGGCGAGTACGGCCGGGATGCCGGCGACCGCCAGCAGGGCGATCCAGCGCAGCTGGTCCACCTCGCCGGTGGTGATCAGAGTGAGGATCGCGACCAGCGCGAGCATGACGACGCGTGCCGCCGCCGCGAGCGGATGCGGACGGGGGAGGGCGGGAGTCGAGGCGGGCACCTGACGGATCGTAGTCAGTCTCCGTAGATAGCGGCGATTTCTGCGGCGTATGTCTGGTGTACGACCGCGCGCTTGACCTTCAGTGATGGGGTCAGTTCACCCGTCGCCTCGGTCAGGTCGCGCGGCAGGATCCGGAACTTTTTGATCGACTCGGCGGCGGAGACGGCCTTGTTCGCGTCGTCTATCGCCGACTGTACGTCGGCGGTCAGCGCCGGGTCCTCGCGCAGGTCGGCCACCGGGGTCTCGGTCGGGTGACCGTGCTCGGCGAGCCACTTCGGCCAGGCGTCCTCGTCGATGCTGACCAGCGCGGCGATGAACGGCCGCCGGTCGCCGACCACCACGCAGTGGCTGATCAGCGGGTGCGCCCGGACCCGGTCCTCGAGCACGGCCGGGGCGACGTTCTTGCCCCCGGCCGTCACGATGATCTCCTTCTTTCGGCCGGTGATGCTGACGAAGCCGTCACCGTCGAGGTTGCCCAGGTCGCCGCTGTGGAACCAGCCGTCCTCGTCGAGCGCCTCGGCGGTCGCCTCCGGGTTGTTCCAGTACCCCTGGAACACGATCTCGCCCTTGACCAGGATTTCCCCGTCGTCGGCGATCCGGACCGAGACACCGGGGAGCGGGCGGCCGACCGTACCGATCCGGATGGCGGTGACCAGGTTGGCGGCGACCGCCGGGGAGGTCTCGGTCAGCCCGTACCCCTCCAGTACGGTGACCCCGACGCCGCGGAAGAAATGGCCGAGCCGGGCGCCGAGCGGGGCGCCGCCGGAGATCGCGTCCCGGCAGCGTCCGCCGAGCGCGGCCCGCAGCTTGCGGTAGACCAGCCGGTCGAAGACGCGGTGCTGCATCCGCAGCGGCAGGCCCGGTCCGCCGGGGGAGTCCAACGCCTCGCTGTACGCGATCGCCACCCGCTCGGCCCGCGCGAAGATCGCACTCTTGCCCTCGGCCGCGGCCTTCTGGGCGGCGCCGTTGTAGACCTTCTCGAACACCCGGGGCACCGAGAGGACGAACGTCGGGCGGAATGCCTGCAGCTCGTTGACCAGGTTCTTCGGGTCGGAACTGTGCGCCAGGGTGGCACGGGCGTAGATCACACCGACCTGGATCAGCCGGGCGAACGAGTGCGCCAGCGGCAGGAACAGCAGCGTGGAGGCGCCCTCGTTGAACAGGTGCGGGAGCACCGCCACCGCGTTGGCGGCGTCGGCGTACAGGTTGCGGTGGGTCAGCAGGCAGCCCTTGGGGCGCCCGGTGGTACCGCTGGTGTAGATGATCGTGGCGAGATCGTCGGCCTTGACGCCGCGCCGACGGGTCTCGACCTCGGCGGGGTCGATCCGGCCGCCCTCGCCGACCAGCGCGTCCAGGTCGTCGGTCTCGATCTGCCAGACCTGCTTCAGGGCGGGCACCTGGTCCCGGACGCCGGTCAGCAGCAGGGCGTGCGCGGTGGTCTCCACCACGCAGGCCACCGCGCCGGAGTCGGCGAGGATCCAGGCCACCTGTTCGGCGCTGGAGGTCTCGTAGATCGGCACGGTCACCGCGCCGGCCGCCCAGATGGCGTAGTCGAGCAGGGTCCACTCGTACCGGGTCTTGCTCATCAGGCCGATCCGGTCACCGGGGGCGATACCGGCCGCGATCAGGCCGCGGGCGACCGAGACCACCTCGTCGCGGAACTGCCGGGTGGTGATCTCGGTCCAACCGTCCCGGCCACCCGCCGTCGGCGTGTCGGCCGTGCCCCGGGTACGGCGGGCGAACTGGATCGCGTCCGGGGCCACCTCGGCGTTGTCCCAGACCGTGTCGGTCAGGTTCGCCGTGTCGCCGATGGTCGCGACGGGTGGGACGGAGAACTCGCGCACCTGCACTCCTTCGTGCTCGTACTCGACGGCGGGGATGAGCCGCGCGGGCCGGGCCGGATACACGAAACCTACCCGCCCGTCCGGGTCGACCCGCCAGGCAGGCCGGTCGGACGGGAGGTGCCGGGTTGAGCCGGAGGGCCGTGCCGGCCGGTGAACCGGGTAGCCTGCCCCCCATGGCGGACAGCTCCATCCAGTCGATCGTCATCGCCGCGCCCGCGGACCGGGTGGCGGCGGTGATCTGCGACTTCGCGCGCTACCCGGAGTGGACCGACGCGGTCCGCAGGGTCGAGGTGGTCGAGGAGTACGAGGACGGTTACGCCAGCCAGGTCCGGTTCGTCCTGGATGCTGGCGTCCTGGCGGACGAGTACACCCTCGTCTACGAGTACGCCGAGGACATCTCCCGGATCCAGTGGCACCTGGCCGCGCCGTCCCGGATGCAGCAGGCCCAGAACGGGTCGTACGACATCGAGGAGAACGGCGACGGCACCTCCACGGTGACCTACATGCTGGAGGTCGAGCTGTCGGTCGGCATGCTGGGCATGTTCCGCCGCAAGGCCGAGAAGATGATCATGGATACGGCGTTGAAGCAGCTCAAGCGGCGGGTCGAGTCGCTCGATGCGACCAACTGAACCGACCGCGCACGGCAGCGTCACGGCGAGAGGAGGCGGGCATGGCGGCAACCGACCCAACGTCCGCGCGTACGGAGGCTGAGCGCCTGGTCGCCACCGCGCTGGCCGCGGTGCGCCTGGGTACGTCCGGCCGGGCCGGCGGCTTCGGCCCGCTGGGCGACCTGATCACCGGTGTGCTTGGTCACAGCGGTGCCGACCGCCCCACCGGCGGCGGCACCTCCCGGACCGGCGCCACCGGCCACCACGGCGGCCCCGGATCCACCACCGGTACGCCCGGCGGCGCCTTCGCCACCGGCTCACCCGAATGCTGCGTCTGCCCGATCTGCCGGACCATCACCGCGCTGCGCGACCCGAGCCCGGAGTTCGCCGAACGGCTCGCCACCGGTGCCGGCGACTTCGCCGCCGGCCTGGCCAGCCTGCTGCGGGCCCTGTCCACGGCCACCACCAGCCCACCGGCCCCGGGCACCCCGTCGGCCCACCCCGGCACCCCGCCACCGCCCACCGGCACCCCGGCAGGGTCACCGGACGCTGCGGCACCGGCGACCGGCACCCCGCCGGAGGCACCGGACGGACCGGCCGACCCGGCCCCCACCCACCCCGCCGCACCGGCCGCCCGACCGGGGGCGGACGACGAGGTGTGGCGCGGAGCCACCCGTACCGTGCATGATTCGTGGCCGGCACCGGAGCGGGACGTCTGGGCGGCCGCGACCCGCGCGGCAACCGAGACCCGAACCGACCGGACCACCCCGCCCGCCGACGCGGCCGGGACCACCGGCGCGTCCGCGCGGCCGGCGCCGCCCAGCTCCACCGGAGCCGGGCCCGGCGCCGAAGCCACCGGCCCGGCGCCGGTGGTACCCGCCGCCCGGATACCGGGAGAGCCGGCGCTCGCCGACGGCGACACCGGCGACGGGGGCTGAGCGGACCGGGCTGCAGCGACGCAGCGGGACGCGATCGGCCGGTGTGACGCCGGCAGGGCAGGGCACAGACCGGTGTGGTGCCGGCAGAACAGAGCACAGAGGGGAGCGGCGGCGGTGACGCTGACCATCGGAGTCGACGTCGGTGGTACCAAGGTGGCCGCGGGCGTGGTCGACGCCGACGGCAATGTCCTGGTACGGACCCGGCGGGACACCCCCGCCGATGACGTCGCCAAGACCCGCGACGTCATCGTCGAGGTCGTCGCGGAACTGGCCACCGGTCGGGACATCGAGGCGGTGGGGATCGGCGCGGCCGGCTGGATCGACGCCAGCCGCTCGATCGTGCTCTTCGCGCCCAACATCGCCTGGCGTGACGAGCCCATCCGCGACTACGTCAGCGCGGCCGTCAACCTGCCGGTGATCGTGGAGAACGACGGGAACGTCGCCGCCTGGGCCGAGTTCCGGCACGGCGCCGCCCGGCACGCGACCGACTCGATGGTGATGCTGACCATCGGCACCGGCGTCGGCGGCGGCATCGTCCTCGGCGGCGAACTGGTACGCGGCGCGCACGGCATCGCCGCCGAACTGGGGCACACCCTGTCCGTACCGAACGGGCACCTCTGCGGCTGCGGCCGGCTCGGCTGCATCGAGCAGTACGCCAGCGGCCGGGCCCTGGTCCGGTTCGCCCGCGCCGGTGCACGTCAGGCCCCGGCCCGCGCCACCCGGCTGCTCGAGATGGCCGCCGGCGAGGTCGAGTCGATCACCGGACCGATGGTGACCAGCGCCGCCCAGGAGGGCGACCCGATCTCCTGCGAGGCGTTCGCCCAGATCGGCCACTGGCTCGGGCTGGGACTCGCCGACATGGTGCAGATCCTCGACCCCGAGGTGCTGGTTGTCGGCGGAGGCGTGGTCGAGGCCGGCGACCTGCTGCTCGGCCCCACCCAACAGGCGTTCACGGAAACGCTGGCGCAGCGCTCCCGACTGGCGGTGGCGGAGATCCGTCCGGCCGAGCTGGGCAACACCGCCGGCATGGTCGGGGCGGCCGACCTGGCCCGGCGCCGGTAGCCGACCCGACTCCCGGACCAGGACGAGCGAAGGGGTACCCGTGACGCAGGCAGAACCGTCCGGCGGAGGCGTCGCGGGCGTACGCCTGCGGGTGCTGTCGTACAACGTGCACGGCCAGCGCGACGACGTGGCGGCGCTGGCCGCGACCGTCCGGGAGGCCGAGCCGGACGTCGTGATCGTCCAGGAGGGACCCCGCCGGTTCCGCTGGCGCCACAAGACCGGTGTCCTGGCCGACGCGCTCGGCCTGGTGGTCGGCGGCGGCGGGCTCCCGTCCCTGGGCAACATCGTCCTGACCAGCCTGCGGGTACGGGTACGCCGGACCTGGCACCGCCAGTTCCCGCTCACCCCGGGCCGGCACATGCGCGGCGCCATCTTCGCCGAATGCGCGGTCGGCTCCGACACCATCGCCCCGTTCGTGGTCGCCGGGTCGCACCTGGGCACCGACCCGACCGAACGTCCCGGACAGGCCGCGCTGCTCAAACGGGAACTGTCCGAACTGCACCTGCCGGTGGTGCTCGGCGCCGACCTCAACGAGAACTCCGGCGGCGCCGCCTGGCGGACCATCGCCGACGGGCTGACCGACGCCGCGGTCGCCGCCGGCCGGGCGGACGCGCGTACGTTCCCGTGCGCCGACCCGCGCGACCGGATCGACGCGCTCTTCGTCGACCCACGGATCGTGGTCACCGGTTATGACGTGGTGGACACCCCGCAGACCCGCCGCGCCAGCGACCACTTCCCGGTCCTGGCCGACCTCCTGCTCCCGGCCCACGAACCGGCCACCACCGGCGCGAACCGCCCCGCCACCACCGCCTGACCCGCCACCCCGTCCCCCGGAACACCGATGACCACCCTGGTGCACCTCACCCCGGAGGCCAACGCCCGGCGGATCGTCCGCGCCGGCATCCGGGCACGCAGCCGAGGCTGGTACGACGACGACAGCGACGGCGTCTACTGCATGCCGGTGCTGCCGTCGTACACGCTCACGCACCAGTGGGTACGCGAACTGCGCCGCTGGCAGCGACGGGTCCTGGTGGCGGTGGACGTACGGCTGCCCGACGACGAGCGGGTGACCGTGGGTCGGTACGGCCGGCCACCCCTGCGGGTCACCTCCGCCGAGGCCGTGGCGGTCGTCCGGAAACTCGAGGATCCCCGCGGGTGGGAGGTGTTCGTGCCCAGGGCCATCCGTCCCGGCGAGGTCCGGCGGATTCGCCCGGTCCGGCAGGGGATCGGCTGGCGCTACCAACCCGATGCCCACGGCCGTGCCCCCTGCGCCTGTCCCGTCTGCCTGCCTGCGGGCTCGTACCGGGCGACCCGGATCAGGGCCCGCTACTCCGGCGACGAGCCGGGTCCGACCGTGCCGGAGATGATGGCCACGCTCCGGGCCGCCACCACCACCGAGGACCTGGTCGACGCGGTGTGGGCGATCGGGGCCCGGCGCCGGGGCAGTGCCGAGGACCTGGCGTACCTGGTCGACCATCCGGAACTCGAGGTGCGCCGGGCGTTGGCCGAGGCGCTGACCGGTTACCGGGGGCGGGTCGCCCGCGACCTGCTGGCGCGCCTGGCCGACCGGGACGGGCCGTACGTCGATCCGGAGGAATGACCAAACGTTGGGCACCGGGCTGGACAAAGGGTCACGCGAGCCGAGAGGATTCGGCAGCACTCGGCATTCGTGCCGGACAAAAGGAGATTCCCGGTGTCCACCTCCACTGGCCAAGACAGCTCCGAAACGGGCGCGACCCTGCGGTCTGATGGGCGCCCGGTCTACGACCGGGGCGGCACCGTCTGCGTCATCGGCGCCGGTGCCAGCGGCCTGGCCGCGATCAAAAACCTGAAGGAGTACGGCTTCGGCGTCGACTGCTACGAACGGGAAACCAGCGTCGGCGGGGCCTGGAACTGGCGGCACGACCGCAGCCCGGTCTACGCCAGTACGCACCTGATCTCGTCGAAGCCCTTCACCCAGTTCCCCGACTTCCCGATGCCGGACTCCTGGCCGGACTACCCCCACCACAGCCAGCTCCTCGGTTACCTGGAGCGGTACGCCGACCACTTCGACCTGCGCGAGGACGTCTGGTTCGGCACCGAGGTGATCCGGGTCGAACCGGCCGACGGCAACCGGTGGGACGTCACCACCCGCAGCACCGGGGGTTACGGCGCCGAACGGACCTCCCGCTACGCCGCCGTGGTGATCGCCAACGGGCACAACTGGGCCCCGAAGATCCCCGCGTACGAGGGACTCGACGAGTTCCGGGGGCAGGTCATCCACGCGTCGGCGTACAAGGACACGACGCAGTTGCGGGGCAAGCGGGTACTGGTGATCGGGGCCGGGAACACCGGTTGCGACATCGCGGTCGAGGCCGCCCAGCAGGCCGCCAAGTGCTGGCACTCCACCCGGCGCGGCTACTGGTACGCCCCCAAGTACGTGCTGGGCCGCCCGACCGACCAGGTCAACGCCGGACTGGCCAAACTCCCCCTGGGACTGCGCCAGTGGTTCTCCGCCCGTACGCTGCGGCTCACCGTCGGTGACCTGACCCGGTTCGGTATGCGGGCACCCGATCACAAGATCTACGAGACGCACCCGATCGCGAACAGCCAACTCGTCTACTACGTTGGTCACGGCGACATCACCCCCGTACCGGACGTGGCCCGGTTCCGTGGGCACAGCGTCGAACTGACCGACGGGCAGCAGATCGAACCGGACCTGGTCGTGCTCGCCACCGGCTACCTGCCGAAGTTCGAGTTCCTCGACCCGTCGCTCCTCGGCGACGACAACTCCGGCCGCCCCACGCTCTACCTCAACGCGTTCCCGCGCCGCCATCCCACCCTGGCCGTGGCCGGCCTGCTCCAGTCCGACTCCGGCATCTTCCCGCTCGTGCACTGGCAGACGGTGGCGATCGCCCGACGCCTGCGCGTACAGGAGACCGAACCGGACCGGGCCAACGCGTTCGCCGCGCGCGTGGAGGCCGGTGCCGCCCGCCGGTGGAGTTCGGCGAAGGTCAAGGACAGCACCCGGCACTGGTTCGAGATCGGCCACCGGGACTACCTGAGCGAGCTGCAAACCGTCCTCGACGACCTGGAGGTCAGCAAATGAGCGCGGCCGGCACCCGGATCATCCGGACGCGCGACTGGTCCAACCCGGTCCCACCCGTACGCCGCGAGGTGCGCAGCGCCACCCCCGAGACCGACGAGGGCAAGCCGCCGCTGCTGTTCGTACCCGGCTTCGGTCACGGCGCCTGGGCCTTCGCCGAGCACTGGCTGGAGCACTGCGCGACGCGCGGGTTCGCGGCGCACGCGGTGAGCCTGCGCGGGCACGGCGGCAGCGGCGCGGCGCCGAAGGCGACGCTTCGGGCGTACGTCCATGATGTTGTCCAGGTGGCGGCGAGCCTGCCCCGGCAGACGGTGCTGGTGGGGCACGGCGCCGGCGCGCTCGTGGTGACCCACGCCCTGGCCCGCTATCCAGCCAGGGCCGGGGTGCTGGTGGCGCCGGTGCTCGGCGGCTGGGGCACGTTCGCCGGCGCCCTGCGGCGCAACCCCGCCGGTACCCTGCCGGCGATCTTCGGTGGCCGGCTGCGGCTCAACCGCCGCCAACTGTTCAGCCGCGAACTGCCCGCCGCGACCGCCGCCGACTACACCACCCGACTCGGCCGGGCCACCGCACGCGCCCAGTGGCAACTGCTGCTGCACCGCGACCCCGAGCCACCCGTCGGCAACCCCCCGCTGCTCGTCCTCGGCAGCCCCGACGACCGGATCGTCTCGGCCGCCGCCCTCACCCGCGCGGCCCGCCGCTACGACGCCGCCCCGCTGCTCTTCCCCGGCATGGGCCACGACCTGATGCTCGACGCCCGCTGGCGCGAACCCGTGGACGCCCTCCTCGACTGGCTGGACAAAGACCTCCCCACCCCCTGACCCAAGCCGGGTCGAGCCACCCGAGCCAACCCCACCCGAGCCACTGAGCCAACTCACCCGAGCCACTGAGCCAACTCACCCGAGCCACTGAGCCAAGCTGCCCAAGCCACTCACTGCCAACCCGCAGCCGGCCAGCGCAGAACGACCAGGTCAGGGGTTCGGGGGCGGCGTGCCCCACGGAGAGATCAAGCCTGACCGCTCGGAGTGGGGCACGTCGCCCCCGAACCCCCCACCGCAACTAAGACGCAGGCGCCAACCGATCAGCCAACGCCCCGGTCTGGTCCAAAGACGTGAGATAAGCCCGAGCCCAAGCCCGAATGTCATACGTCCGCAGATGGTCGCGCATCGACCGCATCCGGTCGCTGACATCCGCCGGTGTCGCCTGCAACGCGTGCATCAGGGTCAGTTTCAACCCCTCCAGATCATGCGGGTTCACCAGATACGCCTGGGTGAACTCCGCCGCCGCCCCGGCGAACTCGCTCAGCAGCAGCGCGCCACCGTTGTCGACCCGGGCCGCCACATATTCCTTCGCGACCAGGTTCATTCCGTCCCGCAGCGGGGTCACCGCCATGATGTCCGCGATCCGGTAGAGCGCCGCCAGCTCCGTACGGTCGAACGGCTGGGTCAGGTAGTGGATCGCCGGCTCGCCGACCCGCCCGAACTCCCCGTTGATCCGGCCGACCTCGCGCTCCACCCGCTCGCGCAGGACCTGGTACTGCTCGACCCGTTCCCGGCTCGGCACCGCCACCTGGACCATGACCGTGTCCCGGACCTTGATGTGGCCGTTGGCGATCAGCTCGCTGTACGCCTTGAGCCGCTGCTCGATGCCCTTGGTGTAGTCCATCCGGTCGATGCTGAGGATCACGTGCTGCGGGTCGCCCAGGTCACCCCGGAGCCGGCGGGCCCGCTGGACCACGTCGGGGCGGCGGGACAGTGCCTCCATCTCGGCCATGTCGATGGAGACCGGGAAGGCGCCGATCCGGACCACCCGGTCGTCCACCGCGATCCGGCGGTCGGTGGCGGGCAGCTTGAGCACCTTGGACGCGAGCTGGGCGAAGTTGTGCGCCGCCTGGGCCCGCTGGAAGCCGACCAGGTCGGCGCCGAGCATGCCGAGCAGCAGTTCGGCCCGGCGGGGCAGTTGCATGAACAGCTCGGGCGGCGGGAACGGCACGTGCAGGAAGAAGCCGATCCGCAGGTCCGGGCGGAGCGCCCGGAGCAGGCCCGGTACGAGTTGCAGGTGGTAGTCCTGCACCCAGACCACGGCGCCCGGTTCGGCGGCTTCCGCGGCGGCTTCGGCGAACCGCTGGTTGACCCGTTGGTAGGCCTCCCACCAGCGGCGGTGGTAGACGGGCTGCTCGACCGCGTCGTGGTAGAGCGGCCACAGGGTGGCGTTGGCGAAACCCTCGTAGTGGTCCCGCATGTCCTCGTCACTGAGTGGTACCGCGTGCATCCGTACGCCGTCGATGTCGGGTACGGCGGGAGCGGGGCCACTGCCACCGGCCCAGCCGACCCAGACCGCCGGGGTCTTCTTCAGGATGGGATGTAGGGCACCGACCAGACCACCGGGACTACGACGCCACTCACAGGCGCCGTCGAGCGCCACACCGTCGTCAACCGGTAGCCGGTTGGCCACCACCACAAGCGGACTCTGTCGCATTCGGGCACCTCGTTCCGAGCGAGGCGACCACCGCGAATGATGCGCGATCGGGCAGTCGTGAGGGGGAGTGAGGAGAGGTGACGTACAGGGGTATTCCTACTGACATCAAGTTACACGAGTGTTACGCACGCACGCTGTGTGCGATCAATCTCACTATTTGCCTGTTACGGGTTCAGACCACCGCACCGTCGTCGGGGTCGTCGTCCTCCTCGTCGCCCGAGCGCAGGCGCCAGATCAGGGTGACGAACCCGCTCAGGATCCCGGTGAAGCCGATCAGCGTGACCAGGCCCCGGTCGATCGGCAGCAGGCTCGGGAAGACGAAGAGGATGAAGCCCAGGACAACCGCGAGCACCCCGGCCACGGCGTACTTGGAGACGTGCGGGAGCGGCGGCGGAGGCGGGGGGATGTACCGGTCCTCGGTGCCGTCGGGCAGGTCCGCGCCGAAGGTGTCCAGCCCGTCGAGCAGGGAGCCCTGGTCGGACCGGGGGTCGAGGGAGATCCCGGAGATGTCGGTGGCGGACTGGAGCGGCCGTACCTCGGTGGCCGGGCCGGCGCTCTCCTGGCCGGTCCGGGTGGCGGTGCCGGTGGCCGAGCCGGTCTTGTCGACCGGCTCGTCCGCGCTCACGTCCTCGGCCGCCGGCCACGGCCGGGCGCCCTCGGTCACGTCCGCGTGGTAGCCGGCGACGATCCGGGCCCACTCGGCGTCCACGTCCGGATCGGGGCGGGACGGCGTCGGGCTCGGCGTGCCCTCGTCGGCGAGTTGGGTCAGGTAGTCCCGGGCGGTCGCGAGGTGGGTCCGGTCGACGTAGAGCCGGTCGGTCGGTCGCGCCGGCACCGTGGTGGTCCGGGTCACCGGGTTGAGGTCGGCGGAGGGCTGGAGGTAGGCGGCGATGCCGCCGGCGGCGAGGACGTCCAGCAGGTGTTCGCCCACCCGTGGGTCCACGTCGCCAGCGACGGCGTATTCGGTCGCGTCGAGCCCGTTGTCCCGCCGCCCTCGGCGGGCACCACCCGGTGACACTGGATACCCTCCCTCACCGGCGCGTGCGCGCGCCCGACCCAGACCCCCGTCGCGCGCGATCGCGCGTGCCGTGCCTTGAATCGTGACACGCCAGGCGCGGGTTCCGGGAGTGCGTTGTGGCGCGCCGTACTCGCTTCGTAGGCTCATTCCTGACAGATCACCCCGTGGGGAGGGTCGCGTACGCGCGGAATCCGGTCGGGACCGACGCTCGTGCTGTGCCGACTGATCGGGAGCCGGGTCGGATCGGATCCCCACCCCGTTCATGATCGAGTGAAAAGTGACCTTCGTCG
Organism: Micromonospora sp. NBC_01796; assembly: GCF_035917455.1. Taxonomy (NCBI): domain Bacteria; kingdom Bacillati; phylum Actinomycetota; class Actinomycetes; order Micromonosporales; family Micromonosporaceae; genus Micromonospora; species Micromonospora sp. NBC_01796. Next base: position 5,082,935 of record NZ_CP109078.1, read on the forward strand.
CAAAGGCCGAAAACCTTACCGGCGGGGGTGCGAGCGGCCCTTCTCAGGAGGCGAGGACCGGCGACCACCCGCCCGCGCCACCCGGGTTTCCGCCCAACCGGAGCAGACCGGGCGCCTGGTTGCGCAGCGCGAACGCGCGTACCTCGGCGAGCGTGACCTGCGCGGTCGCCCGCTCGCCCGAACGGCTCAGCTCACCTCCGGCCAGCGCCAGCGCCAGCATCCGGTCGGTCACGTCCGGGATCTGCGCGTAGATCTCCGCCGCCGCCGCGTAGAGCTGGGCCGCGCGGTGATGGTCACCGTCCGCAGCGGCCACCGCGGCGGTCACCGTACGCAGCGCGGCCTCCGCCCACGGCGTACGGTGCGTGACCCGGTCCAACATCCCGCGTACGCGTACCGCCTGGTCCCGCCCGGTCAGCGCGGCGGCGTACGCGGCTGCGGTGATCCACTCACCGCTGGCCAGGGCCGGCACCGGGGCCCAGGTGTCGGCCAACTCGTCGATCAACTCGACCACGTCCGCACTGCGCCCCTGGAGGGCTCGGCAGAGGGCGGCCGGCCCCAGCACGGTCCAGTGCAGCCGGTGGAACCCGCTGCGACGGGCCGTCTCCAACGCCTCGGCGATGTCGTCCGCCAGCGGCACCGGCTGACCCCCGGCCGGCACCGACACCGGCTGAGCCGGTACGGCCTGCGGTCCGCTCGGCTGCGCCGCCCCGCCCGCCGCCGCCCCGCCCGCCGCCGCCCCGGTCGACGCGGTGGCCGTACCCGATGGCAGGGCGGCCTGGGCGGCCCGGTTCGCCAGGCTGTCCCGGCCGCTCGGCACCGGTTCGCCGCGCAGCACCCGCAGGCAGGCGCGCAGCCCCCGGACCTGCATGTCCCAGCGGCCCTCGTCGGTGTCGACGAACGCGTCCGCGGCGGCGAGGAGCTTGCCGAACTCGCCGTTGAAGTACGCCCGCATCGCCTCGCCGGAATAACCGGTGGTCAGCGTCTGCTCGTCGCCCTGCTCGGCCGCGGCGGCGGTGAGCATGGCGTTGGACTGGACCCAGTCGCCCTCCTCCAGCATCGCGTACGCGAGGTTCTGCATGGCCCGGGTCAGGGCCTGGAGCTTGTGCGTCCGGCAGAACTGGACGGCCGCGTGCAACTCGTCCAGCCCGGTCCGGTCACCGGCGTAGTAGCGGGTCGACGCCATGGTGATCCGGGCGTTGGTCTGCGCCTCGACCAGTCCGAGCCGTTCGGCGATGTCGGCCGCGGCACCGGCGGCGGCGAGCGCCGGGTCGCGTTCCATGTTGAGCATGTGCAGCCGGCCGAGTTCGGCGTACGCCTCGGCCTTCTGCTCGCTGTCGGGCAGCGCGTCGAACAGTTCCACCGCCCGGTCCAGGCAGGCCAGGGCCGCCGCCCGGTCGGCACGCAGCCAGGCCGCGTGCCCGAGCAGGGTCCAGGCGCGGGCGGCCGAACCCTGGTCGTTGATCGCGTAGAGCCGGTCGGCGAGCGCGGTCAACTGCTCGGTCCCGCCACCGGACAGGAACGCCCGCCCGTCCCGGAAGAACGAGATCTCGGTGCTGAGCAGTTCCAGTTGGAGCCGGTCCAGCTTGTCGTCGAGGCCGGCGAGCAGCAGGGCCTTGGCCGCGTGGTTGGCCGCGGCGTCCAGGGCGTGCAACGCGTACGCCCGGCGGGCCGCCCGGTGCAGCGCGTCCCGTGCGGCCGGGGCGTACCGCTCGGTGTCCACCCCGAGGGTGCCGGCGATCTCGTGCGCCGCCCAGCGGTGGTGGGCCAGGACCTCGGCCAGGTCGGTGTCCCGGCTGCGCGACAGCGCGTCCAGCCAGTCCGCCGTACGCTCGTGCCGGGCCACCCGCTCGGTACGCGGCAACCGCTGGTAACAGACGTCGCGTACCAGCACGTGGCGGAACCGGAACTCCGGCTGACCGGCCATGATGGACCCGGCCTGCTCGTGGACGAAGTCCCGCTGCTCCAGCCGGCGCAGGGCCCGCTCCACCGACTCGACCGGCTGGCCGAGCGCCGAGGCGACCGCACCGGGCCAGAACTGCATCCCGACCACCGACGCGGCCAGCAGCACCGTACGGTCGTTCACGTCGAGCAGGTCGACCCGGTTGGCGATGACCGCGTGCACGCTGTCCGGCATCGGCAGGTCGTGCTGCTTCTCCAGCGACCACCCCCGCCCCGACTGCCGCAACGCACCCTGCTCGATCAGCATCCGGACGTACTCGTACGCGTAGAGCGGGTTGCCGTCGGCGACCTCGACCAGCGGGCTGAGCATGTCGGCGGAGAACGCGGCCTGGCCGAACATGTGCGCGTAGAGCGAGGCGATGCCGGTGTTGCGCAGCGGCGGCAGGTTGATGGTCAGCGACGAGGTGATGCTCGCCGCCCAGCTCGGTTCCCGGTCGACCAGTTCCGGCCGTGCGGTGCAGAGCAGCACCAGCGGTACGTCCCGGGCCGAGGCGCCGAGCAGTTCCACGAAGCGCAGCATCGCCTCGTCCGCCCAGTGCAGGTCCTCGAAGACCAGTACGGTCGGCCGCCGGGCGGCCAGGGCCACCAGCAACCGCCGCCAGGCCGACTCGGTCTCCTCCACCGGCAGCGCCGGCCCCGGCAACCCGACCAGGGGGCGCAGCGCGTCCACCACCCGGGCGGTCTCGCCGTTGGTGGCGACCAGTTCGCTGACCGCCGACTCGAGACGTTGGGCGGCGACCGACGCCGGGTCGGTGTCCAGGATTCCCGCCTCGGACTTCACGATGTCGGCGAGCGCGGCGAAGGTGACGTTCTCCCCGAACGGTGGGCAGCGCCCGGTACGCCAGGTGACCGGTTCGTCGATCAGCCGGTCAGCGTGCCGGAACAGCTCCCGGACCAGCCGACTCTTGCCGATCCCGGCCCGACCGAAGACCGTGACCACCTGCGGGATCTGTTCCCGGACCGACCGGTGCAGGGCGTTGACCAGCAGGCCCAGCTCGTGTTCCCGGTCGATCAGCGGGGTCGAGTCGAGTTCCCGGTCCGGGTGCTGTCGGCGTACCGGCGCGAGGGCCAACCACACCTCGGTCGGCGACGACCGCCCACGCAGCGTCACCGGCGGCTGCTCGTCGTACCGGATCGCGTCCTTCGTCAGCAGGTACGTGTTGCCGCAGACGAGCACGCCGCCGGGGGGCGCGACCGACTGCATCCGGGAGGCGGTGTTGACCACGTCACCGGCGACGATCGCCTGACCGCCGTCGCGGGCGGCGGCCACGTCCACGAGGGCCTCACCGGTCGACACCCCGACCCGGAACCGCAGACCACCGGCGTCGGCGGGGGCGAACCGGGCCAGTACCCGCTGCAACTCCAACCCGGCCCGGACACACCGCAACGCGTCGGTCTCGGTCGCCACCGGCGCCCCGAACAACGCCATCACCGCGTCCCCGATGTACTTCTCCACCACCCCGCCGTACTGACCGACGACTCGGCGGGCGGCGGAGAAGAAGCTCGTCTGCATGCCACGGACGAGTTCCGGGTCGGCCCGCTCCACGTACGGGGTGAAGTCGATCAAGTCGACAAAGAGGACACTGACCCGCCGCCGGTCCTCCTGCGCGGTGGTCGCCGGCCGGGTCGCCCCACCCGGGCGGGGTTTGCCGCAGGAGGTGCAGAACGCCGCGTTGGTGGCCAGCGGCCGATCGCAGTGCGGGCAGGCGGGCACGAGTTCGTTGCCGCAGCCGCCGCAGAAGCGGTCCTCGGCTGCGGCGATCCGGCCACACTTGGCACACGGAGCGGAGATAACGTCCTCCTACCGCAGTCGGGTCGGGATGGGTCGTGCTGCCGCAACCAGACGGGAGCGCCAGCCGAAGCACTGGTGGCGAACCGGTCGTGCCGCTGCCCGGCTTGCGGTGTGCTGGCCGGGTTGCGGCTTGCTGGCCGTGTTGCGGGGTGCTGGCCGTGTTGGTCGCCAACGCCGAGTATCGCCGGTCCGCGCCAGTGTCGGTAACCGGGCTGTTGGCTAGCAGACACTCGTTCGGCCGGCTGACCCGAGCGCCTGCCGGCTACAGTCGGGCAGCCAAGTGATCGAGCGATGTTAGGGAGATACGTCGATGGTGTACGTCCAGCTGGCACAGGGGTGGACCGACGACGCGGGTGTCAACCACTCCGCGGGCGCGATGGTCGATGTGGACGCCGCGACGCTGGCCCGGCTCCAGGCCGAGGGAATCGTGGGCGAGGCGGGCGGCGGCTCCGGTGGCGGCGGCGCCGACACCGACTGGGTCGGACCGACCAGCACCAAGCCCTGATTTCCGGGCTGCCGCAACACAGCGGGAACCGTGGGGTTCCGCGGGTCGCCGAGAGCGACCGGCGGGGCCCCACGTTCCGTTCGGCCGGAATGTGTACGCCGATCAGCGGTCGGACATGCCCGCTCGGCGACGCAACGCCGCCACATCGGTCACCACGATCCGGCGCCCCTCCGTACGCAGCCAACCCCGGCTGGCGAAGGAGCCGATCGCCTGGTTGACGCTCTGCCGCGAACCGCCGGCCATCTCCGCGAGCTGACTCTGGTTCAGCTCGATCGTGATCATCGGCGCCTGGCTCTCGCCGGCCAGCCGGACCAGGGTCTTGGCCACCCGGCCGGGCAGGTCGAGGAAGACGTGGTCGGCGTTCTGCTCGGTGAGCCGGCGGATCAGGCCGCCCAACGACCGCATCACCGCGTCGAGGATGCGCGGGTTGGAGTGGACCAGCTCCATGAAGGCGCCCCGGGACAGGGCGAGCGCGGTGCAGTCCTCGATCGCCTCGGCCGACAGGGAGCGGGTGGAGGCGTCCAGGAGGGACACCTCACCGAGTACGTCGGGCGGCCGGATCACCGACAGCACGGCACGCTCGCCGGTCGGTGCCGTACGGAAGACGACCACCGCGCCGCGACGCAGCACGATCAGTGACTCGCCGGGGTCGTTCTCGACGAACAGCAGTTGGCCCTTGCGATAGGTGCGCGGGACCGCGGCAGCGATCACCCGCTGCCGTACCTCCGGTTCGAGGCCGGCGAACATCTGCACACCCGTGAGCGCGTCACCCGGCTCCGGCAGGCGAACCTCCAAGGCTCAACCCCTCACAGTCTGCTTTCGGTCGAGGCTCTCGCCCCCGAGAGCAACATGATCTGACACCGGATGACCCGTCCGGTAGCGGTACACATCAGATCATGACGGTCCTGTCGCGTGCTGTACACCCCTCGAATCGCTTCTGTGACAGTCCTGCGTCCTGGCGACCGGCATTCTTGTGCTCAGATCCGCCGCTGGGTGGGGGCTGTACGGGGGCGTGGCGGATTGGGGTCGCGGGGTGCCGCGACCGGCCGGACGGCGAGCGTGCTGCGCCCGTCGTCCGGCCGGTCGCGTGAGCGGCCGGGGGACGCGCCGCTGACAGCCGGGCGACCGGCCGGCGGCACCACCGGGGACCGTGCCGATGATCGGGTACGCCCCCGGCGCCGGACCCGCAGAGCGGGTGGGCGAGGATGGCGGGGATGGTTTACCGCTATTTCTACGACTGCGAATTCATCGAGGACGGCCGGATCGTCGACCTCGTGTCGATCGGCGTCGTCGACGAGTACGGCCGGGAGTTCTACGCCGTCTCCACGCAGTTCGACGACTCCCGAGCCGTGCCCTGGGTCCGCCGCAACGTGCTGGACAAGCTCCCGTCACCCGGCGACCGGGTCTGGCGCTCCCGGGAGCGGATCCGCGACGAGCTCTACGAGTTCCTGACCGAGCCCGTACGCGGACGTCCGGACGAGAAGCTGGAGCTGTGGGCCTGGTACGCCGCGTACGACCATGTGGCGCTCGCGCAGCTCTGGGGGGCGATGCCGGCGCTGCCCCGGGAGATTCCCCGGTTCACCAAGGACCTGCGGCAGCGCTGGGACGACCTGGGGCGCCCGCCGCTGCCGGACGCGGCGGCCGAGCGGCATGACGCGCTGGTCGACGCCCAGCACAACCTGGCCCGGTGGCGGGCCATGGGCGGCTGAAACCGGTCGATGCCGGCCGGGCCGACGGCTCCGCCCGAAGGTCGACCCGGGTCCCTCCTCGCCCGTGAGGCGTGCTGGCTTGCCTCCGGCGCGACGACTACAGTGCGCATTGACGGCCCGCCCCGGGCCGGCAACGACGCCGATGGTCTGACGTGACTTCGCTCCTGGGGCTGAATTGGGCTTACCTGAAGCTCCTGGAGGATGAGCAGATCATGCGTATCGGCGTGCTCACCGGCGGCGGTGACTGTCCGGGTCTGAACGCGGTGATCCGAGCGGTCGTGCGTAAGGGTGTCGCTACCTACGGTCACGAGTTCGTGGGCTTCCGCGACGGCTGGCGCGGTCCGCTGGAGGGGCTGACCAAGCAGCTCGGCATCGACGAGGTACGGGGGATCCTGCCGCGCGGCGGGACCATCCTCGGCTCGTCCCGGACCAACCCGTTCAAGATCGAAAACGGGGTCGAGCGGATCAAGGACAACCTTGCCGCGCAGGGCGTCGACGCGCTGGTCGCGATCGGCGGCGAGGACACCCTCGGCGTCGCGACCAAGCTGACCGAACTCGGCGTCCACGTGGTCGGCGTACCGAAGACGATCGACAACGACCTCAACGCGACCGACTACACGTTCGGCTTCGACACCGCGGTCAACATCGCGATGGAGGCGATCGACCGGCTGCACACCACCGCCGAGAGCCACCACCGCACCCTCGTGGTCGAGGTCATGGGCCGGCACGCCGGCTGGATCGCGCTGCACGCCGGCCTCGCCGGTGGCGCCAACGTGATCCTCCTGCCGGAGCGGCAGTTCGACGTGGAGCAGGTGGCCACCTACGTCGAGAAGCGGTTCCAGAAGCAGTACGCCCCGATCGTGGTCGTCGCCGAGGGCGCACAGCCGCTGGACGGGCAGATGGTCCTGCACAACCAGGAGCTGGACTCCTTCGGGCACGTTCGGCTCGGCGGCATCGGGCAGTGGCTGGCCGGCGAGATCGAGGCCAAGACCGGCAAGGAGGCCCGCACGGTCGTGCTCGGGCACATCCAGCGCGGTGGCACCCCGACCGCGTTCGACCGGGTGCTCGCCACCCGGCTCGGCCTGCACGCGATCGACGCCGTGAACGAGGGCGACTGGGGCAAGATGGTCGCCATGCAGGGCACCGACATCGTCCGGGTGCCGCTGGCGGAGGCGACCCGCGAGCTGAAGACCGTGCCGATCGAGCGCTACGAAGAGGCCGAGGTCTTCTTCGGAAGCTGATCGGCCACGTACCACCCGGGCCGGGGTGGACTCCGCGAAGCTGGTTCCAGCCAGCGGAGACCACCCCGGTTCGGTGCGACCGGAACCGACGAGGGGGGAACCAGATGGCACCGGGTGCGCACACGGTGGCCGTGATCGGCACCGGGAAGATCGGTGAGTTGATGCTCTCCGGCCTGCTCCGGGCCGGTTGGCCGGCGGGCCGGCTGCTGGCCACCACCCGGCGGCAGACCCGGGCCGAGGAACTCGCCACCCGGTACGGCATCCGGGTGGTGGACAACCTGACCGCCGTCGCCGAGGCCGACGTGCTCGCCATCTCGGTGAAGCCGCAGGACGCGGGCACGCTCCTGGACGAGGTCGGCCCGAAGGTGCCGGCCGACAAGCTGGTGATCTCGCTCTGCGCGGGCCTGCCGACGAGCTTCTTCGGTCGGCGGCTCCCGGAGGGGACCCCGGTGGTCCGGGTCATGACGAACACCCCGGCCCTGGTCGACCAGGCGATGACGGCGATCTCCGCCGGTCCGTACGCGACCGGGGCGCACCTGAGCCTGGCCGAGGAGATGTTCACCCCGCTGGGCTCGACCATCCGGGTGCCCGAGTCGCAGCAGGACGCCGTCACCGCGCTCTCCGGCTCCGGACCGGCCTACTTCTACCTGCTGGTCGAGGCGATGATCGACGCCGGCATCCTGCTCGGGCTGCCCCGGCAGGTCGCCCACGAACTGATCGTGCAGACCGCGATCGGCTCGGCGGTCATGCTCCGGGACTCCGGTGAACATCCGGTGAAGCTTCGGGAGGCGGTCACCTCGCCGGCCGGCACCACCATCTCCGCGATCCGCGAGTTGGAGAAGCACGGCGTACGCGCCGCTCTGCTCGCCGCGCTGGAGGCGGCCCGGGACCGGGCTCGGGAGATCGCCGCGCAGAGCGACTAGCCGGGCTCGGGGTCGCCCCGGTTCGGCGGTCGGTGGCCCATACTGTCCGGTGTGTTCACCCTCGCCCAGGCCAGATACCTGATCGCCACCCTGCGCCCCCGGATCGACGAGCTGATCCTGCTGCGCGCCGACCTGGCGGAGCTACGGGCCGATCTGGACGGCGGCGGGCTCAGTCCGCTCGGTGGCGTACCGGAGGTCAAGGCCCTGGAGGCCCGGCTGCACGGCATCCTGGAGGAGCTCAACGAGCACGAGATCCAGGTCAAGGGCTTCGCCCCGGTGCTGCTCGACTTCGTCGGGGAGCGGGAGGGCCGGCAGGTGCTCTGGTGCTGGCTGGAGGGTGACGACGACATCCGCTGGTACCACCGCGCCGACTGCGGCTTCCAGGGTCGTCGCCGGCTCTGACCCGCCCACCTGCGGGATGCGGATCCGCAGGTCCTCGGCGAGGCCGGGTTTGACCGGCGGGAATCCGGGTTGACCGGCGGCCCTGCCTACGGGGCGGCGACGGCGTAGACGACCAGGTTGTCGCGGTAGTGGCGGGTGTCGCGGTCGAAGGTGCCGGCGCAGGTGATCAGCCGCAGTTCCGGGCCGGGGGTGGGGCCGTACACCTCGGCGGTGGGGAACTCGTCCTTCTTGTACCGGCTGGTGGCCACCACCACGAACGGGATCCGACGTTCACCGCCGAGCACCTCGATCCGGTCGCCCGGGCGCAGCTCGTACAGGCGGTAGAAGACCGCGGGGCCGGTGGTCGAGTCGACGTGTCCGGCGATCACCGCCGGGCCGGTGTCGCCCGGTGCCGTACCGGCGCCGAACCAGCCGGCCCGGGCGAAGTCGGCCGGCGCGGCCAGTTGCCCGGACCGGTCCAGGCCGAGCACCTCAAGGGACGAGTCCACGCCGATGCGGGGGATCCGTACCCGGCTCGGTGGGCCGGCGGGTGGGGTGGACGGTTCCGGTTGCGCCGGTCGGGCGCCGATGGACGGTTGCGGGCCGAAGGGCGGTTGCGCGTCGGTGGGCGGGCAGTCGGTGGTGCAGCCCGCCCGCCACACCACGGCCGTGGTCACGGGACCCGTACCGGCCAGGCCCAGCCCGGTGCCGGTGATCAGGGCGAGCACCAGGACACCGAGTCCGAACAGCGCCAGCCCGGTCCGCCGGGGCAGGCCGCCGGCCGGTCCGGGCCCGTCCGGGTCGCCGAGGGCCCCACCCACGCCGGCCGGTCCGAGCCCGTCCGGGTCGCCCAGGGCACCGCTCGCCGAGGGCACCCGGCGCCCGGTTGTCGTCCGTACCCCGAGGTGGGGCCACCGCCCACGGTGCCGCCTGATCCCGGCGGCACGCGTGGGCGGCGCGGTGTTCACCAGGTACGCCGCGCGCGGCGCCGGAGCAGCAGCACGGTTGCCGCCGCGAGCACGACCAGCAGGGCACCGGCCGCGACGGCGGCGATCAGCGGGTAGGTCCGGCCGGGGTCGTCGCTCGCCTCCGACGCTTCGAGCCCGATCACGTCCTGGGCGCCGATGACGTCCCGGGCGCCGCCCGCGCCGGTGTCCACCCCGCCGGCTGGCACCACCTCGCCGCCCCGGGCGTCGACCCGCAACTCGGTGGTGAGCCCGCCCTGCTCGGCGTCGAGCACCAGGAGCGAGTAGACCGTGCCGGCGGCGAGCCGTACGTCGGCCGTGGTCGGGGTCCCGCCGGCGCTGTTCAGTCGCAACTTCCACGAGCCCGGCTCGACCTGGGAGTAGGGGGTGGTGGTGGCGAACTGCACGGCGTCGGCGATGGTGGGCCCGTCCGCCGCGGCGACGTCGATCACGGGTGCCCGTACGGAGGCCTGCACCACGCGTACCTTGGCCCGCCCCCTGGCCGGTGCGCTGATGTCGTCGTCGAGGACCCGCAGCCCCAGGTCGGCGTAGCGACCCACCCCGGCGACCGTGTACGCGTCCCCGGCGGTCACCGCCACCTCGGCGGTCAGCACCGGTTTGGTGTCCGCAGGGGCACCGGCCTGGCGCATCGCGACTGCGTACCGGCCGACCGGCAGGGTCAGGTAACCCGAGACGACCCCGTAGCCGACCGCGGGGAAGACTCGTGGCTCGTCCGAGCCGGTGGCCGTGCCCAGGTAGACGTCGACGGCCGGGGTGTCCGGGGACAGGTGGGCGAGCCGGACGTAACCGACCCCGGCGGCGCCGGCCGGCTGGGCCGCGACCGTGCTCAGACCCGCTCCGAGCAGGGTCGCCGAGGCGATCGCCAGGATCCGTCGGAGCGTACGGGCGGGCGGTCGGGACGAACGCATACTGCCTCCCTGGTACGGCGAGCGCCGATCGAGCGGTTCCGCACCAAAGAGTCCCGTTCATCGGACTCCCAGGCAAGTGCAGCACGTCAAGTAATCAAATCGTTACTCGAAGATATTGCCTGGTCGCCGCGTTGCGGGCCGAGAATTCGGGCGGCGGGGTGGGCGGTTCCCACCCGCGAGGGGGTGCCCATGGTGGCGGTCGGCGAGTGGCGCACGGTGAGCCGGGACGGCGTACGACTGGCCTGCCTCGACCGGTCCGGCCCGCAACCGCCGGTGCTGTTCCTGCACGGGCTGGCCGGTCACGCGGGGGAGTGGGACGCGAGCGCCGCCGCCCTCGACGGCACCCACCGGGTGCTCGCCCTGGACCAGCGCGGACACGGCCGCAGCGAACGCCGCCCCGCGCAGGTGACCCGTTCGGCGTACGTCGCCGACGTCGCCGCCGTGGTCGGCGCCCTCCGGGCCGCCCCGGTGGTGCTGGTCGGACACTCCCTCGGCGGGCACACCGCGATGCTCACCGCGGCCCGCTACCCGCGCCTGGTCCGGGCCCTGGTGGTGGTCGACGCCTGGCCGGGCGGTGACCGGGCGGACCCGAGGAGGATCGGCGAGTGGCTGGCCAACTGGCCGGTCCCGTTCCCGTCGTACGCGGACGCGGTGCGTTTCTTCGGTGGCGGCGACCGGGGTCGGGCCTGGGCGGACGGGCTGACCGAGGAGGTCGACGGCTGGCGGCCCCGGTTCGTGCCGGAGCTGATGGTCGAGTCGGTACGCGAGGCGTCGACCACGCCGTTCTGGGCCGACTGGTCGGCGGTCCGCTGCCCCACCCTGCTGGTTCGGGCCGGTCGGGGTGTGGTCGGGGCGGACCAGGCCCAGCGGATGCTGGACCGGCTGCCCGGCAGCGAGCTGGTCGAACTGCCGGACGCCGGCCACGACCTGCACCTGGAACGCCCGCGCGAGTGGCAACGGATCCTGCGCGACTTCCTGACCCGGCTGCCCCACCCGGCGGCGCCGGTGCCTAGGCCCGGGTGAACTCCATGACCCAGTTCGTCTCCCAGGTAACTCCTCCGTCGGCGGAGAACTCCTGCTCCCAACGGGCCGAGTTCGGGGTGATGCCGGACCAGATGAAATGGGCCTTGATCGGCGCACCTTCGTGGGTGTCGTCGCCGTAGAAGTCACCCCGGCCGTCGGCGAAGGTGCCGACCACCGGCGGGTAGAGCAGTCCGGTACGGCTGTTCGCCCAGTACAGCGACCACTGCTTGCGCTCGGTGTCGAACAGCCGAAGCGTCATTCCCCGCGTACCGGTCTCCGGAAAGACGATCTCCTCCACGTTGCCCACCCCGCCGAGGACCGGCTGGCAGGTGCTGCTGGACGGGTACGTGTCCCAGTCGTCGCTGTCGGAGAAGATCTTCGTGAGTTGGCGGTTGACTATGTTCCACGAGCCGATGAGAAAGTCGAAGTCGTTCATGGGTGCTGATTGTGTACCGCGTACCCCACGATTTCTGCCCCGTGTCAGCCGGCGGGGTGGTCCAGCGGTGGCCCGCCGAGCACCGCCGTGCACCGGGCCAGCCAGTCCAGGGTCAGCCCGCGGAACGCCTCCGGCTGCTCGAACGGCAGGTAGTGCCCGGCGTCGGTGAGCAGGGCGTAACTTGCCGCCGGGTAGCTGGCCAGGGCACGGAACTGGTCGGCGTACCCGGCGATGTAGTCCTGGCGGCCGGCGATCAGGCTGGTCGGTCCGAGGAAGACCCGCGTGGAGGTCTCGTCGGAGAGCTGGTAACCGGTGTTGCGCAGCCGCTCCAGGTACTCCTCGTCGCCCGGCCCCGACGCGGCCAGGACCATCGCCACCCGTTCGGCCGCCTCCCTGGTCCGGTTGCCCAATGCCACCGACAGGTGGGTGCGCAGGTCCGGGGGCACGTCGACCAGCCAGTCGGCCTGCTCGCTCACCACCGGAGCCACCGGGACGTCCCGGTCGGCCGGCAGGATCCTGGTGCCGTGGCAGATCAGCAGCAGCCCGGCGACCTGGTCCGGCCGGCGCCGGGCCAGCCCGGCGGCGAGGTAGCCGCCGTAGGACCAGCCCGCGACCAGGAACGGGGCGGTGCCGATCTCCGCGTCGACGAAGTCGGCGACCGCGTCGAGCACACCGTCGGAGTTCTCCGGGCCACCCGGGGACCGGCCGGTGCCGGGCAGGTCGAGGTAGATCCGGCGCAGCCCGGCACTGGCGGCCACGGCCGGTTCCAGTGCGGCCACCATCGCCGACCCGGCCAGGCTGAAACCGGGCAGGCACAGCATCGGCAGACCGGTTCCGTAGCTTTCCGCCACCAGGCTCATGCGGTGATCAAATCACGTCCGTCGGCCTCGCCCGGCCCGATTCTCCGACCAGCGAAATCGTCGACCGGACCAGGCCGGCTCCGCGCTCAGCCGGGGTGATGCCCGAGGTACGTGAGCACCGCGATCACCCGCCGGTGGCCGCTCTCGTCGGGTGGCAGGCCGAGCTTGGTGAAGATGTTGCCGATGTGCTTGCTGATCGCCCGTTCGGTGACAAAGAGCTGCCCGGCGATGGCGGGGTTGCTGTGCCCCTCCGCCATCCGGGCCAGCACCTCGCGCTCGCGTGGACTCAGCCCGGCCAGGGGACTGCGCTGCTGGCCGGCGACCAACTGCGCCACCACGTGCGGATCCATCGCGGTGCCACCGGCGGCGACCCGGCGCAACGCGTCGAGGAACTCGTCGACCCGGGACACCCGGTCCTTCAACAGGTACCCGATCGCGCCCTGACCGTCGGCGAGCAGTTCGGTGGCGTAGGCCCGCTCGACGTACTGCGACAGCACCAGCACCGGCAGACCGGGGTGCCGGGTACGGGCGGCCAGCGCCGCACGCAGCCCCTCGTCCCGGTACGTCGGTGGGAGCCGGATGTCCACGATGGCGATGTCCGGCCGCTGCCGGTCGAGCGCGGTGAGGAAGTCCTCGGCGGTGGCGACGGCGGCGGTCACCTCGAAGCCGGCCGTGCCCAGGAGCAGTTGCAGTCCCTCCTGGAGGAGGACGTTGTCCTCGACGATCAGGACACGCACGGCAACTCCACCCGCAGCACCGTCGGCCCGCCGGGCGGGCTGGACAGTTCGGTACGCCCGTCGAGCGCCGCGACCCGCTGCCGGATCCCGGCCAGACCGGTGCCCCGGCGCTCGTCGGCACCACCGACCCCGTCCTCGGCGAGGCGTACGACGAGCCGGTCACCGGGATGTTCCAGGTGCAGTTCGGCCCCGCTGGCACCGCTGTGCCGGGCGACGTTGGTCAGGGCCTCGGCGATGACGAAGTAGGCGGCGCTCTCCACCGCCGCAGGCAGCCGGCCCAGCGGGGCGATCCGCAGGGTCAGCGGCACGGGACAGGCCGCGGCGAGGGCGTGCACCGCTCCGGACAGACCCCGGTCGGCGAGGATCGGCGGGTAGATGCCCCGGACCACGGCGCGCAGCTCGGTGAGAGCGTCCTCCACTCCCGACCTGGCCCGGCCGACGAGCTGGTCCGCGAGTGCCGGGTCGGCCGCCCGGCGGCTCTGCGCGACCCCGAGCTGGATCGCGATCGCCACCAGCCGGGCCTGGGTGCCGTCATGCAGGTCGCGTTCGATCCGGCGCAGCTCGGCGGCGTGCGCGTCCAGGGCCCCGGCCCGGCTCTCGGACAGCTCTGCCACCCGGCGGGCGAGCGATTGACCCGGTCCCGGTGCGAGCAGTGCCCGGTTGAGGCGGGCCTGGGCCAGCGCGAGCACCGGCACACCCCAGCGCAGTACGGCCAGCGCCCCGGCCGTGAGCAGGGGCGGCACCAGCAGCGCGTGTGACCAGGTGGTGATCGGGACAACGAAGGTCAACGGCCGACCGCCCGGTACGCCCCACCAGAGCGCCGGCACGACCACCACACCCGCGGCGACCAGCCACAGCAGCAGCACCCCGGCGGCGAACGGGATCCCGGCAATCGGGTGCAGCCCGAGCCAGCCGAGCCGTCGCGGGTCGAGCGGACCGGGTTCCGCCTCTTCCTCGTCCTCCTCCTGGTGCAGGTAACGGGTGGCGCGGCGGTGCTCGTACCCGACCAGCGTTCGGGCCAGTCGTGCGGCCGGGCGCAGCAGGGGCAGGCCGATGCCGACCGGGATGAGCACCGTGGCCACCGCCAGCGCGACGAGCACTCCGATCGAGGCGAGCCCGGTCAGGCCGCCGGTCAACACCTGCCGGGTCGCCGCCCACGCCGTCCGCACGCCCCCATTCTCCGGGCCGTGGACGCGGGTGTCAGGTGTAGCCAGCTACACCTTTTACCGGGGTGCACGGTCCATCGCGGAGTACGCCACCGCGTACCTAACGTCACCGGTATGAGAAGTCGTGAATGGACAAGGCGGTGTTTCGCCCTGGTCGGCGGCCTGCTGTTGCTCGGGGGGACGGTTGCCGTACCGGGTGTCGCCACCGCCCACCCGGGACGTGGCGGGCCGCCGGTCCGCTGCACCGACCATCCCGGTACGGCCGCCGCCCTGACCGAGCTGACCACGACGTACGGGCTGGTCGGTGCGGCGGTCGAGGTGCACGCCCCGGGGTGTGGGCGGTGGAGTGCCGGCAGTGGTCTCGCCGACCTGCGTACCGGCCGCCCGATGTCGGCCGATGAACGGATCCGCATCGGCAGTACCACCAAGACCTTCACCGCGACCGTGGTGCTCCAACTCGTCGCCGAGGGCCGGGATCGACCTCGACACTCCGGTCGAGCGGTACCTGCCCGGACTGGTCCGGGGCAACGGCTACGACGGCCGGCGGATCACCGTCCGGGACCTGCTCCGGCACACCGGCGGCCTGCCCGACCACGTGGACGCGCTGGACTGGGACCGGGTGGAGAGCTGGCGGCTGCGGCGTTTCGAGCCGGCGGAACTCCTGGCCCTCGCCCTGGCCCAGCCGCCACCGCCGGCCGGGTGGAACTACTCGACCACCAACTACCTGCTGGCGGGGCTGATCGTGGGGCGGGTCACCGGTCGGGACATCGGTGCGGAGATCACCCGGAGGGTCATCGTCCCGCTCGGCCTGCGGGACACGTACTGGCCGGGGGACTCGGTGCGGATCCGGGGGCCGCATCCGCGCGGCTACGCGCCGGTCGAGGTGGACGGCACCGTACGGAAGGTGGACCGGACCGACTTCCACATGTCCTTCGGCGGTGCCGGTGGGGCGTTGGTGTCCACCCTGGCCGACCAGCACCGGTTCTTCACGGCGCTGCTCGGTGGCCGGCTGCTGCCGCCCGCCCAACTAGCCGAGATGCGGCAGACCGTACCGGCCGATCCCGACCGGCTGTGGCCGGGCGCCCGGTACGGCCTCGGCCTGATCTCGACCCCGCTGGACGGCTGCGGCGGGGGCACCTACTGGGGCCACGGCGGGACGACGCCGGGTTTTCGGACGCTCGGTGCAACCACCGTCGACGGGCGGTCCGTGCAACTCGTCGTCAACGACGAACCCATGTCGTACGAGGGCTGGGCGGCCCTGCACGCCACCGTCCGTACCGCCCTCTGCGAAGCCCGATGAGCCCGGACAGCGGTCTACCGCAAACCGTCCACAGGAGAGGCAGGAGAACATGAACAGAGCAGGGTGGAAGAGCGCCTCGGCGATCCTCGTCGCCGCACTGACGACCGGTGCCGGCCTGTCGGTGATCAACATGGCCGGCGCTGCCGTCGCCGGTGCCACTGCCAGCGGTGCTGCTGTCACCGGCGCTGTCACCGGCGCCGCCAGCGGTCCTGCTGTCACCGGCGCTGCCAGCGGTGCTGCTGTCACCGGCGCTGCCGGGAGCGACAGGCTGGCCGGGTACCGGCATCAGCGGGTCGACTGGGGGGACTGCCGGCAGGACGTGGGCGACGAGGCGGGCGGGGAACTGGACCGGGCCGGGGCGAGGTGTGCCGAGATCACCGTGCCGCTGGACTACACCCGGCCGGGCGGTCGGGCGATCACCATCGCGATGTCCCGGCTGGCGGCGACCGACACCGCGAACCGGATCGGCGTACTGCTGCTCAACACCGGTGGTCCCGGTGCACCCGGCCGGACCGACGTGCTCCCGGTACGCGACTGGATGGGTGACGTCGGGGCGCGGTACGACCTGATCGGCATGGACCCACGGTTCGTCGGCCGCAGCACCCCGTTGGACTGTGGCTGGCCGACCGGTACCTGGACCCGTTCGGCCGGACCTGACCGGGCCGGCTTCGACCGGGTGGTGAAGTTCGAACGGGACCTGGCCGAACGGTGTGCCCGCAGCCAGCCCGACCTGCTGCCGTACGCCTCGACCCGGAACACCGCCCGTGACATGGACCTGATCCGGGCGGTGCTGGGTGCCCCGAAGCTGTCCTACCTCGGCTACTCGTACGGCACCTACCTGGGTGCGGTCTACGCCCAGTTGTTCCCGGAGCGGGCGGGCAGGATGGTGCTGGACAGCGCGGTCGACCCGCAGCGGTACGGTCCCGAGCTGCTGCATGACGCCGGCCCGGCCAACGAGACGGCGCTGCGCGACTGGGCCCGGTGGACCGCCGACCGCCATTCCGAGTACGGACTGGGCATCACGCAACGGCAGGTGCTCGCCACCGTGGACCGGATCTCGGCAGCCGCCGCGCGCCGGCCGCTGGTGGTGGGCGACTACCGGGTGGACGCGTCCCTGGTGCCGTTCCTGCTGTTCAACCGGCTCTCAGACGACCGCGACGAGACCGGTGACGACCTCGCCGAGACCGTACGTGTGCTGGCTCGGGCGGCGGCCGGTCTGCCGGCCGAGCCGACCCCGTCGCTCGCCGACACCCTCGAATTCGCGTTGACCGGCGCGGAGTCGGCGTACGGCAGCGTGCAGGCGGCGATCATCTGTGCCGACCGGGCCGGTTCCCGCGACCCGGAGCACTACTGGCGTGGGATCCGGGAGCACCGGGCAGCCGAGCCCCGGTTCGGGGCGTTCGTCCGGAGCCCGGGCCCGTGCATGTCCTGGCCGGTGCTGCCCCGCGAGCAGCCGACCAGGGTGGACAACAACGTGCCGGCGCTGATCGTGGCCGCCACCGGGGACACCCGGACCATCTACCAGCACGCGCTGGCGATGCACCGGGCGCTGACCGGCTCCCGCCTGCTCACCCTGGCCGACGCCCGCATCCACGGCGTCTACGGCAACTACGCCAACGCCTGCGTCGACACCACCGTGAACACCTACCTACGCGACGGCCTGCTGCCGCCCACCAACCCAACCTGCCCCACCCAAACCCCCTAACCCTCCCCCCTGCCCCTCCCCCCTGCCCGCCACACCGGCCACGTCGACGATCTTGCACTTGTGGTGGTACGCAAATCCGAAGGAATGCCCTGATTCGGGGCACCACAACTGCAAGATCGTCGGCGGGTGCGGGGCGGGACGTTCGGGGGGTGGGGTGGGGGTGGGGGTGGGGTGGGGTGGGGGGTTAGTGGGGGAGGGCCTGTTCGATGGCGGTGGTCAGGTCGGGGGACTGGGGGTCGGTTTTGGTGGGGAAGCGGGCGGCTACCGTGCCGTCCGGGGCGACCAGGAACTTCTCGAAGTTCCACCGGATGTCGCCGGTGTAACCGTCCGCGTCGGGGGAGTCGACCAGTTCGGCGTAGAGCGGGTGCCGGCCGGGGCCGTTCACCTCGATCTTCTCCGTCAGCGGGAACGTCACCCCGTAATTGGTCGAGCAGAACTCGGCGATCTCCTCGGCGGTGCCGGGTTCCTGGCCGGCGAACTGGTTGCTCGGTACGCCGAGCACCACCAACCCGCGCTCGCCGTAGCTGTCCTGGAGCGCCTGGAGACCGGCGTACTGCGGGGTGCTGCCGCACTTGGAGGCGACATTGACCACGAGGACAGCCTTGCCGCGGTACTGATCCAACCGGGCCGGACCGCCGCCGAGCGCCGCCAGGTTGATGTCGAAGATCGTCATGTGCGTGAGGTTACCCGCTGACCTGGTCATCCGCCGACATCCGGAAATCGAAACATGGACATCTTGACGGAGTGGTGAACCCGTGAGTAGCGTCTCACTTGCTATTTGGAAAGTTTCCTAACTGTTGTCAGGGAGACGCCGCATGAGAAGTTCCCTCCGTCGGGCGTTCTGGGCCGGCGCCGTGGTCGCGGTGGCGGTCGCCGCCGTCCCGGTGACCGCGGCCTTCGGCGCCGGAAACGTCACCACCACGTTCGCGGCCGCCTCCGACTGGGGGACCGGTCACGAGGCCCGCGTCACGATCACCAACGGCACCGACGCCTCGCTCGCCACCTGGCGGCTGGAGTTCGACCTGCCGTCCGGCACCACCATCGGCAGCTTCTGGGACGCCGACGTGACCCGGACCAACAACCACTACGTAGCGGTCAAGAAGAGCTGGGCCGGTGCGCTCGCCCCCGGCGCCTCGTTCTCCTGGGGCTACAACGGCACCGGCGCGTACAAGGCACCGCTGAACTGCACCATCAACGGCGCCTCGTGCGGTGGCGGAACCACCCCGACCACCCCGCCGACCACCCGGCCGCCGACCACCCCACCCACCACCGCGCCGCCCACCACCGCGCCGCCGACCACCCGGCCGCCAACCACCCCGCCGCCCACCACCACGCCGCCGACCAACCCGCCGCCGGGCGGCAAGAAGGTCGTCGGCTACTTCGCGCAGTGGGGCGTCTACGGCCGGAACTACCACGTCAAGAACATCGTCACCAGCGGGTCCGCGTCCAAGCTGACCCACATCATGTACGCCTTCGGCAACACCACGAACGGCCAGTGCACGATCGGTGACAGCTACGCCGACTACGAGAAGGCGTACACGACGGCGGACAGTGTGGACGGCGTGGCCGACACCTGGGACCAGCCGTTGCGGGGCAGCTTCAACCAGTTGCGCAAGCTCAAGGCGGCGTACCCGAACATCAAGGTGATCTGGTCGTTCGGTGGCTGGACCTGGTCCGGCGGCTTCACCCAGGCCGCGGCGAACCCGACCGCCTTCGCGAACTCCTGCTACAACCTGGTCGAGGACCCGCGCTGGGCGGACGTGTTCGACGGCATCGACATCGACTGGGAGTACCCGAACGCCTGTGGCCTCACCTGTGACGCCAGCGGCCCGAACGCGTTCAAGAACGTGATCCAGGCGCTGCGTACCCGGTTCGGTTCTTCCGCCCTGGTCACCGCGGCGATCACCGCGGACGGGACCAACGGCGGCAAGATCGACGCCACCGACTACGCCGGGGCGATCAACAACCTGAACTGGCTGATGCCGATGACCTACGACTACTTCGGCGCCTTCGCCGCGCAGGGCCCGACCGCCCCGCACTCGCCGCTGACGTCGTACAGCGGTATCCCGACGGCCGGCTTCTACTCCGACGCGGCGATCCAGAAGCTGAAGAGCAAGGGGATCCCGGCCAGCAAGCTGCTGCTGGGTATCGGCTTCTACGGTCGCGGTTGGACCGGGGTGACCCAGGCGGCACCGGGTGGCAGTGCCACCGGGGCGGCGCAGGGCACCTACGAGGCCGGCAACGAGGACTACAAGGTCCTCAAGAACACCTGTCCGTCCACCGGCACCATCGCCGGCACCGCGTACGCCAAGTGCGGCAGCAACTGGTGGAGCTACGACACCCCCAGCACCATCAACGGCAAGATGTCGTACGCCAACAACCAGGGTCTCGGTGGCTCCTTCTTCTGGGAGCTCTCCGGCGACACCACCAACGGTGAACTGATCACCGCGGTCAAGAACGGCCTCGGCTGACCCCGACGGCTGACGCAACACCCACGTGACAGGTACCACCAGCAGTAGGACGGTCCCCGTCCGACCCGCGCCCACGGGTCGGCCGGGGACCTCACTCGTACCCCGCCCCGGCGGTGCCTGTCCCGCCCCGGCGGCCCGGCGGTGCGTGTCCCGGCCCGGCGGTGCGTGTCCCGCCGGGGCGGGCTGTGGCGGTCCACTGCCCCTATGGGGGCAGAAATTCGCCACAGCACCACCGATCTTGAAGTGCGGTTGGCTTGAATTTCGCCCGATGGGTGGGCGCGCGGCTATCGGTGGCGGTCGGCCGGGACTTCGGGAACCGGTCCATGTACTCCCGAGTGCTCATCCTCGGGCCAGCGCGGTTCCCTGTACGACATCGGGCCAGCACTGTCAGGCGCCGTGACTGCTGACCGGTCCCCGGCCGGCCCGCGCCCACGGGTCGGCAGGGGACCGGCGCTGGGCCAGCAGAACAAAGAAAGCCCCCAGCGTCAACGCCGGGGGCTTTCTTCCTATCGGTCTGTCGTCAGTGGGCTGCGGTCTTGGCGAAGCCGACGAAGGCGCTCCACGCCGCCGGCCCGAAGGTCAGGGTGCCACCGTCACGATCCTTGGTGTCCCGCACCGCCACGACGCCGGGCAGGTTGTCCGCCACCTCCACGCAATCACCGCCAGTGCTGCCGCTGCGGGTGCTCTTACGCCACCGTGCGCCGGTCAGGTCACGCATCGTCGCTCTCCTTGCTGGCTCCGAAACCACGTCGGCGGCTTGCCAAACTTTCGTGATGCTCCTGCTCAGCTAGCCGAGGTCTTGGCGAAGCCGACGAAGGCGCTCCATGCCGCCGGCCCGAAGGTCAGGGTGCCACCGTCACGGTCCTTGGTATCCCGAACGAAAACGTGCCCCGGCAGATTGTCGGCGACCTCCACGCAGTTGCCGCCGGAACCGTTGCTACGACTGGACTTGCGCCAACGGGCGCCGGTGAGGTCACGCATTGTCAATCTCCTTGGCGATCATCGCTATCAGGTCGGCCGACCGGCCTGGGTCCAGGGCCGAGTCTTCGAGCGCCTTCCATGCGCCATCGTACGTCGCGACCTCCGTCGGCTTGTCCAGGTACAGGGCGCCCGTCAGCGACTCGCAGTAGACGGTGGTCGGCTCCGGGGTGCGGACCCCGACCGCAGGGAAGTCCAGGATGACGAAACTGCCGCCGGCCAGCGCGTAGTTGAGTCGGGCCAGCGTGGGCACGACCCGGATGCTCACCCGGTTGGTCTTCCCCTGCTCGTTGAGGTGCCGGAGTTGCCGAGCCATCCCTGGCACCTGCCGGCGGAGCGCGGCCTCGTCGAGCAGGACGTCAAGTTGTGGCGGGGTGGGTGACTTGCGGCGGAGCAACTGCTGGCGTTCCATCCGTACGAAGACCAGACGGTCGACCTCCTCATCCGCGATCTCCGGGTGGGAGCGCAACAGTGCCTCGGCGTACTCCCTGGTTTGCAGGAGTCCCGGCACGGACGCCGGCTCGAAGTGGCGCAACCGGGAAGCCGCCGACTCCAGGCCGACGTACAGCTCGAACCAACTCGGGATCGCCGCGCCGTGCGCGTGCCACCAGCCCTTGGCCTTGGTTTCGGCTGCGAGCGCGATGAGCGCCTCGGTCATCTTGGCCGACACGCCGTACGCCGTGCACATCGACACGACGTCAGCCCGTCGTACGGCGGCGTATCCGCCCTCGATCCGATACATCGTCGCTCGGGACCATTCTTGATCTCTTGCTGCGGCCTCGAGAGTGATCCCCGCTTGTTCGCGAGCCTGCTTCAGATACCGACCCAGTTGCCTACGCGGTACGGACGATCCCGTATCCGTCATTCGTCCCCCTGTCTCAATTTCCTGCATCCGCGAAGCGATTATGCGACGGCTGAACGTCGGATGTCGATACAGCGACTACTTATTTTGAATTGTCGCAAGATCGACCATTGCAATCTCCGGAAGCTGCCGTACAGAGTGGACTGCAAGCGGTTCCGCTCGGATCCACATCCCTTCGGCGAAGCCCGTCGACAAGGACGGGTGGAACTGCGCGGGGCCGTCCCGCCCCCACGGGACGGCCCCGCAGCCAACATTGAGGAGGTGCGATGTTACTCATCCGACGCTGGCGGGAGCTGCTTCGGCGGCGAACGTCGGTCGCCGCTTCGCCGCAATCGGACGTGACGCAGCCGCCACCCGTACCGCCGTGCTGGGCCACGGAGGCGATCGCCGAATACCGGCCGCGCATCATGACGCTCGGCCAGCAAACCGGGTATCGCGTACGGGATCGGCGTGGTCGGGCATGACCGGGCGAGCGGGGGAAAGCCCCGTACATCTGCCCCTGAAACCGCTGTGGATCTGCCGTACGGATGCCCAGCCGTGGCCCTGCGCGGACGCGCGGCTCGACCTGGCGGCCGGTTTTCGCGACAAGACGATCAACCTGACCCTCTTCCTGGCCGCTCAATTCGTCGAGGCGCTGGAAGATCTCCACTCGATCGATCCGCAACTGGGCGAGCCGCCCGACTCCCGCATCCTCTACGAACGGTTTCTGGGCTGGGTGCAGGTACGGCGTACCGAATGAGCGCCCTTACCAAGGTCACGTTCAATCTCACTCCGGCCGCCGCCGACGCGCTCGACTTCCTGGCCGGAGTAACCCTCAGCCGGACCGACGCCCTCAACCGGTCGCTCCTGCTGGCGCAGCGGCTGGAAACCATCGCCCCCGGTGGTGAGTTCGTGGTCGTCCTGCCCGACGGCTCCCGGCACCGGATCGTCCAACTGACCTGACTTCCTTTAGAGAACGGAGCTGCCCGGTGATGGACGACGACGAGGACGATCTGCGCGCCCCGCACCGCCCCGGTGCCGACTGGCGCTGCCGCGATGACAACGGGGAGTGGCCGTGTCCGGTTTTCCGGCGCCGGATGTGGACGCTCTACCGGGACGACCCGGACCGCATGCTGGCGTTCATGGCGCACTTCCGGGACAGGGCGGCTCCCGTCCTGGTGGAGCTGACCGCCGAGCAGATCGAGGTCCGGTTTCTCGGCTGGATCGACGAGCCGCCGATCCGTCGCCGGCTGCGGGCGGTCTGACCGATGACCGGAGCCACTCGGCGTCCGGTGCCCGAGGCGCCCAGCAGGTGCTGCCACTGCCCGCTCGAATTCCCCGACCTGGTCACGGGCCAGGTGGCGCCCATCCACCTTGAGGTGGGCGCGCAGGGGAAGACCTGTTTCGGCTCCGGTGCTCGGACCATCTCCCTGGCCCCAACGACCCCACGGAGGAGCTGACGGAGCTAGGTCTCGCTTATTCCTATTATCCGGTATAGAGGCAATGGTGCCCGTTATACCCTCGGTGAGTCATACGGGGGGTATGTGTGGAAACGCGACTTTCGCTCGGTTTGGTGATCGGGGCCAGTACCGAAGCCGCGGAGACGCTGTGAACAGCAGAAGGCTGGCAGCACGGCGGAGGATCGGTGCCGGGGTTGTCGCCGTGCTGCTCGCGACACTGGCGGTCGTCCTGCCAGCGACCGTGGCGTCGGCGGTCGGCTCGACCCTGTTCGATCAGCCGTTCCACAACAATTCGGCGAACGGTCTCGGCGCCGTCATCCTGCCGGCCCTACCGGCCGGCGGGACGGGGACGAACGTCGCCTGCCTGACCGCTTCGGGTAATCCCGGTACGGGTGGGTTGTACAGCTGCACGGGAACGACCGACCCGCTCGGCAGCGGCAAGCTGCGTCTCACCGATACCACCATCAACAAGATCGGTGGCGTGTTCGGCGCGGCGAGCGTCCCCACCTCGATGGGTCTGGACGTCACGTTCAACCTCTACCAGTGGGGCGGTGGCAACGCGGACGGGATGTCGCTCGTCCTCGCGGCGGTCGACCCCACCGGCGGGACCGCGCCCGCGACCCTCGGGCAGGTCGGTGGCGGGCTCGGCTACACCAGCACCAGAGCGTTGAACGGCCTGGCCAACGGCTACCTGGGCATCGGCTTCGACGTCTTCGGGAACTACAGCACTCCGACGTACCAGGGGACTGGCTGCGTCGATCCGCCGTTCATCAGCGCGACCAAGACCGCGGGCCAGGTGGTGGTTCGCGGGCCGGGGCGCGGAACGGTCGGCTACTGCGGGCTGAACAGCACCGCCACGAACAGTTCCTCCCCGGTGATTCCGTTGCGTGCGGCCACCCGGGCCGCCTCGGTCGTTCCGGTCGAAGTGGTGATCAATCCGACGGCCAGTTCGTTCACCACCGCCTCTGGCCTGGTCGTCGCTGCCGGTACCTACCTGGTGAGGTTCACGCCCGTCGGTGGGGCCCCACGTTCCCTGACAGGCCCGCTGCCCGCGGTGGCCGCCGGCCTGTACCCGTCGGCGACGTGGTTGAACAGCAGCGGGATACCACGGCAGCTCGCCTTCGGTTGGGTGGGTTCCACCGGTTCGGTGGTGGACAACCACGAGGTCGACAACACCAAGGTGGTCACCTTCACCCCGGTGCCGGACCTGAACGTGTCGCAGACGAGCTACACCGGCCCGACGCCGCAACCCGGTGACCCGGTGAACTACACGGTGGTCGCCGGGGTCGATGTCGGCGCCGACGAGACCGCCCCGATCTCGGTGACCGAGACCTTGCCGACCGGCGTGGTACCGGTGGGCGCGTTCGGCACGGGCTGGGTCTGCGCGGCCCCGGTCGGACAGAAGATCACGTGTACCAACAGCAACGCCCCGTTTGCCAACGGATCCACCCTGTCGCCGGTCAGCATTGTCGGCATCGTGACCGGAACGGGCGTCACACCGACCCTGATCCAGACCGGGTCGACCGCCGCCGCCTCGTCCATCGACGCCAACCCCGGCCTCGCGTTGACGACGACCGCGGGTACGGTGCCGGCCACCCCGAGCGGGATCACCGTCACGCCGGCCACCAGCACGATCGCCGGTGGCATCCCCGTCACGGTCGGCGGCACCAACATCGCCGGGGCCACCGCCATCGAGATCGGCACCACGGCCGAGCAACAGGCAGGCACGCCGGTCACGCTGCTGCCCTGCCAGTCCGGCCCGGCGGCCGGATGCTTCACCGTGAACGGCGACGGGACACTCGCGATCTCGTCCATGCCGGCCCGGACCACCGCCGCCACGGTGGGCATCACCGTGGTCACCAGGGGCGTCGCCGCCGCCGCGAGTTACGTCTACACCGACCGGCCGGGCACCCCGGCCGCCCCGACCGCGACCGCCGGCCTGGGCAGCGCCACCGTCAACTGGGTCGCGCCGGCGAGCAACGGCAGCCCGATCACCAGCTACATCGTCACCCCGATCCGCAACGGGGTGGCCCAGACCCCGATCACGTACGACGCCTCCACCACCAGCCGGGTGCTCACCGGGCTGACCGTCGGCGCGACGTACACCTTCACGGTCACGGCGGTGAACGCGATCGGCACCGGTCTGCCCAGCCCGGCGTCGGTCGGGGTGGTGCCGTTCAGCCTGCCCGGAGCGCCGACGATCACGGCCGCGAGCGCCGGGGACTCGTCCGCGACGTTGACCTGGACCGCACCCGGCACCGGAGGAAGCCCGATCACCTCGTACGTGGTCACGCCGTACATCGGCAACGTCGCGCAGACCACGCAGACGTTCGCCGGGGCGGCCACCACCCAGACAGTGACCGGGTTGACACCGGGTACGGCGTACACCTTCACCGTCACGGCGACGAACGCCGGCGGCGCGGGTCCGCCCTCGGCCCGGTCCGCGGCGGTGACGCCGAACTTCTCACCGAGCCTGTCCAATCCGCCGCCGCCGACCGGTGAGGTCGGTGTGGCGTACAGCGTGCCGCTCACCGTCACCGCCGGTACGGCACCGTACGTCTGGTCGGTCAGCGCGGGTTCACTGCCGCCCGGGGTGACCCTGAACGCCTCCACCGGCCTGCTCTCCGGCACCCCGACCGCCGCCGGCAGCTTCCCCTTCACCGTCCAGGTGACCGACGCCAGCAACCAGTCCGCCACCCAGGCGTTCACCGTGGTCATCGCACCGCAGCCGACGTTGACCTTCCCCGCACCGCCGCAGGGCCAGGTCGGCATCGCCTACAGCGTGCCGTTCACGGTCAGTGGTGGTACGGCCCCGTTCACCTGGTCGATCCCGGCGGGTAGCCTGCCGCCCGGCCTCACCCTCAACACCGCCACCGGTCTGCTCTCCGGCACGCCGACCCTGGGCGGCAACTACTCCTTCACCGTCCGGGTGGTGGACGCGTTCGCGCAGGTAGCCAACCGTACGGTCGCGCTCGGCATCACCGCCTCGCCCACCCTGACGTTCCCGCCGCCGCCACCGGGCCAGGTCGGCGTGCCGTACAGCGACCAGTTGACCGTCAACGGTGGCACGGCCCCGTTCACCTGGTCGGTCTCGGCGGGCAGTCTGCCGCCGGGCCTCACCCTCAACACCGGCACCGGTCTGCTCTCGGGCACGCCGACCACCGTCGGCAGCTACCCCTACACGGTGCAGGTGGTCGACGCCGCCGGGCAGCAGGCGACCCAGGCGGTCACCCACGTGATCGCGGCGGGCCCGCTGATCGTGTCGAAAACCGCCAATGTCAACGCCGTCGCCTCCGGCGGAACCGTCAACTACTCCATCACCGTGACCAACACCGGCTCGATCGCCTTCACCGGCGTCAGCGTGACCGACCCGCTCGGTGGGGTGCTGGACGACGCCACCTACAACGCGGACGCGACCGCCACCTCGGGCACGGTGTCGTTCGTCAACCCGACCCTCACCTGGACCGGTGACCTGGCCGCAGGTGCGGCCGTCACCATCACCTACTCGGTCACCGTGGCCAACCCGTCCGCCGGTGACCTGAGACTGACCAACACGGTGACCTCCGGGACGCTCGGGACCAACTGCGCCGCCGGCAGTGTCGACGCCCGGTGCACCGCCAGCGTCCCGGTGGCCGTGCTGACCATCGTGAAGACCGCGGACATGGCGACCGCGACACCCGGGGACGTCGTGCACTACACCGTCACCGTGACCAATGCCGGCCAGGCCACCTACGCGAGTGCCGGGTTCACCGACGCGCTGGTTGCGGTGTTGGACGACGCGACGTACAACGCCGACGCGGTGGCGACGGTCGGCGCGGTCGGGTTCACCTCGTCGAACCTGACCTGGACCGGTGTGCTCGCGGTCGGCGCGAGCGCCACCATCACCTACTCGGTGACGGTGCGCAGCCCGGACCCGGGCGACAAGGTCATGACGAACACGGTGACCTCCGCGACCCTGGGCAGCAACTGCCCGTCCGGGGGCAGCGACGCCCGCTGTACGGCGACGGTCACCGTGCTGGTACCGGGCCTGGTGCTGACCAACACCCCGAGTACGACGACCACCACGCCCGGATCGACCGTCGGCTACACCGTGGTCATCAGCAACACCGGGCAGACGCCGTACACGGGGATCAGCGTCACCGACTCCCTGGCGGGGCTGCTCGGCCGGGCGACGTACAACGGTGACGCGACCGCCACCAGCGGCACGCTCGGGTACGTCAGCCCGAACCTGACCTGGACCGGCAACCTCGCGGTCGGCGCCTCGGTGACCATCACGTTCACCGCGACCGTCACCGCCGCCACCACCGGCCAGTCGGTGCTGACCACCGTGCTCTCGTCGACGGCCGTCGGCAACAACTGTGCCGCCGGCAGCATCGACGCCCGGTGCACCGCGACGGTCACCGTCCTCATCCCCGGCCTGACCCTGCTCAAGACCGCGAGTACGCCGACCGCGACGCCGGGAACGGTGGTGGCGTACCGGATCGAGGTGACCAACACCGGCCAGAGTGCCTACCTGGGGGCGACCTTAACCGATTCGCTCTCCGGGGTGCTCGACGACGCCTCCTACGACGCCAACGCCGCCGCCACCGCCGGAGTGGTGAGCTACACCGCCCCGACCCTGTCCTGGACCGGCGACCTCGCGGTGGGCGCGACCGCCGTTATCACGTACTCGGTCACGGTCTCCGTTCCCGATCTGGGCGACCGGACGCTGACCAACCGGGTGGTCTCACCGACGGCGGGGGCCAACTGCGCCGGGGACAGCACCGATCCGCGCTGCGTGGCGGTCGTCGCCGTGCTGCTGCCCGGACTGACCCTGACCAACACGCCGAGCGCGGCGACCGCCACTCCCGGCGACACGGTCGGTTACACCATCACGATCGCGAACACGGGCCAGTCCGCCTACTCCGCGATCAGCGTGGCCGATGACCTGACCGCCGTGCTCGACGACGCCGTCTACAACGCGGACGCCACCGCCAGCACCGGCACGGTCACGCTCAGCGGCTCCGTGCTGACCTGGACCGGTTCGCTCGCTGTCGGGGTGACCGCCACCGTGCAGTTCTCGGTCACGGTGCGCGCCCCCGACTCCGGCAACCGGGCGATGGTCTCGACGCTCACCTCGACCGCCGCTGGCAACAACTGCCCGTCGGGCGGCACCGATCCGAGATGTACGGCCAGTGTCACGGTGCTCATCCCCGGCCTTGAGGTGGTCAAGACCTCCGACGTGGCCACGGCGACACCGGGTGGCGTGGTGTCGTACACGATCACGGTGACGAACACCGGCGAGACCGCGTACGTGGGTGCCAGCGTGACGGACTCGCTGGCGAACCCGCTCAACGACGCCACGTACAACGGTGACGCGACCGCGTCCACCGGCACCGTGTCCTACACCGCCCCCACCCTGAGCTGGCTGGGCAACCTGGCGGTCGGCGCCTCGGCGTCGATCACGTACTCGATGACGATCCTGAACCCCGATCCGGGTGACAAGATCCTGTCCAACACGGCCGTCTCCACCACCCCCGGCAGCAACTGCCCGGTCGCGGGCACCGACCCACGTTGCACCGCCACCGTGCTGGTGGAGGTGCCGGCGTTGACGATCACCACGACGGCCGACGTGGCCAGCACCGCGCCCGGCTCGGTGGTCGGCTACACCGTCACGATCACCAACTCGGGCCAGACGGCGTACCCGACGCTGACCGTCACCAACGCGTTGGCCGGGGTCCTCGACGACGCGGTCTACAACAACGACGCCTCGGCCTCCGCCGGCACGGTCGGTTTCACCAGCCCCAACCTGACCTGGACCGGAAGCCTGACCCCGGGTGCTTCGGCGACCATCGCCTACTCCGTCACGGTGGCGAATCCGGACACCGGCGACCTTGTCCTGAACAGCCGGGTCGCCTCGGCGGCCGTCGGCAGCTCCTGCCCGGTCGGCAACACCATTCCCGCGTGCGCGGTGAGCGTGCCGGTCGCCCGGCTGCTGATCGTCACCACGACCGACGTGGCCACCATCACGCCGGGAGGCGTGATCAGGGTCGACGCCACCTTCACCAACACCGGCCAGGTGCCCTACACCGGGATCAGGGTCAGCGCCGACTTCTCCGACTTCATCGACGACGTCCTCCCCACCGGTGACCAGACAGCCTCCTCCGGCACCCTCATCGCCGGCTCCGGCGGCGCGGTCTGGACCGGCGACATCCCGGTAGGGGAGACGATCACGCTGACCGGCACCGCCACCGTGCTCGATCCGGACCCGGGCAACCACGTGATCAGGGGTAGCTGGTCGTCGGCCGCGCCGGGCAACAACTGCCCGGCGGGAGGCAGCGACCCGCGTTGTGCGTTCAGCGTGGCCGTGCTCATACCGGGGCTCGGCATCACCAAGACTGCGGACAGTGCGACCGCCGTACCGGGCGCGGCTGTCGGCTACACCCTGACGGTGACGAACACGGGTACGGCGCCGTACACCGCGATCAGCGTCACCGATCCGCTGACCAGCGTGCTGGATGACGCGACGTACAACGGCGACGCGAGCGCCAGCGCGGGTGTGGTGTCGTACGCGGCACCGACGCTGACCTGGACCGGCGACGTCCCGGTCGGTGGGGCCGTGACCATCGCCTACTCGGTCACCGTGCGGTCGCCCGATCCCGGCAACAAGATCATGGTGAACACCGTCAACTCCACCGCCGCCGGCAGCTCCTGTTCCGCGGCCGGCCAGGCGGCCGGTTGCACCGCGACCGTCCTGGTGCTCACACCCGCGCTGACCACGGTGAAGTCCGTCAACGCCGTGGCGGCCACGCCGGGCAACACCCTGACCTACACCGTGTCGATCACCAACTCGGGGCAGATCGCCTACACCGCCATCAGCGTGGTCGACGACCTGACCGACGTGCTCGACGACGCGGTCTACAACGGCGACGCGGGCGCCACCGGCGGTTCGATGTCATACGCGGCACCGGTGCTGACCTGGACCGGCGACCTGGCCGTCGGGGTCACCGTCACCGTCACCTACACGGTGACGATCGACAACCCCGATCCCGGCGACCAGAGCATGGTCAACTCGATCAGCTCGGGCGCGCCCGGAGCCAACTGCCCAGCGCTCGCGACCGACGCCCGGTGCACGGTCACCGTCGCGGTGGTCCCGTCGACCGAACTCAGCTTCATCAAGACCGCCGACGTGACCTCCACGACCGCCGGATCGGTGGTGACGTACACGATCGTCGTCGCGAACTCGGGCGCGTCGCCCTACCTTGGCGCCGACTTCACCGATTCGCTGACCGACGTGCTCGACAACGCCGACTACAACAACGACGCGGTGGCGACGGGGAGCGGGACCGTCGACTACGACGAACCAGTGCTCTCCTGGAACGGCGACGTGCCGGCGAACGGGTCCATCACCGTCACCTACTCCGTGACGGTGCTCGCCCCCGGCGGCGACAACAGCATGAGCAACACCCTGGTCTCGGCCGCGGAGGTCAGCAACTGCACCGAGGGCAGCGTCGACCCCCGGTGTACGACGGTGGTGACGGTCTCGGAGTTGACCATCGTGAACACCGCCGACGTGGCCACCACCACGCTGGGTGGCACGGTCACCTTCACCGGGGTCATCAGCAACACCGGTGGCACCCCGTTCTTCGGCGTCACCGTCTCGTTCGACCGTGCGGACCTGCTCGACGACGCCATCCTCACCAGTGACGCGGTCTCCTCGGGAACCCTCGTGGTCACGCCGACCACGCTGGAATGGACCGGCGACATTCCGGTGGGCGACGAGGTCACGATCGAGAGAAACTTCCTGGTACGGAATCCCGATCCGGGCGACAAGGTCATGACGAGCGTGGTCAGGTCGGCGATCCCGGGCAACAACTGCCCGTCCGACGGGACCGACCCACGGTGCACGGCCAGCGTGGCGGTACTGCTCCCCGGCCTGAGCATCGCCAAGACGGCCAACGTGCCCGTCACCACCCCCGGTGGGACGGTCGGTTACACCATCAGGATCACCAACACCGGCACCGCCCCCTACTTCGGTGCGGTGGTCACCGACAACATGACCGGTGCACTCGACGACGCCACCTACGGCGGCGCGACCACCGACACGGGAAGCCTCTCGTACGTCGCACCGACGTTGACCTGGACCGGGGACCTGCCGGTGGGTGCGATCGCCGTCATCACGTACTCGATGACGGTGAACAATCCGGACCTGGGCGACAAGGTCATGGTGAACGTGGCGTCGTCCACCGAGGTCGGTAGCGACTGCCTTCCGGCGAGCGCCAACCCCGCCTGCACGGTGCTGCGCGCCGTGCTCACGCCCGCCCTGACCATCACCACCGCCGCCGGCACGGCCAGTACGACACCCGGTGCCGTGGTCGGCTACACCACCACCATCGCCAACACCGGCCAGACCGCCCAGTCCGGCGTCACGGTGACCAACGCGCTGGCCGGAGTGCTGGACGACGCGTCGTACAACGGCGACGTCGTGGCGTCGGCCGGCACCGCCGTCTTCACCAGCCCGAACCTGGTCTGGTCCGGCACCCTCGCCCCGGGCGCGACCGCGACCGTCACCTACTCCGTCACGGTCGCCGTCCCGGATGCCGGCAACCGCATACTGACCGGCACGGTCACCTCCGCGGCGGTCGGCAGCACCTGCCCGGCGGGCAACACCAACCCCGCCTGTACGAGCACGGTGACGGTTTCCGTCCTGACCATCGTGAACAGCCCGGGGGCTCCCACCGCCGTTCCGGGCGGAACGGTCGTGTTCACCACGACGGTGACCAACACCGGGCAGACGCCGTACACCGGGATCAGCCTCACCACCGACTTCGCCGGCTCGGTCGACGACGCGTCGTACAACGGTGACGCCGCCGCTTCGACCGGCACCATCGCCCTGGTGCCGCCCACGTCGATCCGGTGGACCGGCGACCTCGCCCCCGGTGCGAGCGCCACCATCACCCGCTCGTTCACCGTGCACGACCCCGATCCGGGCAACCGGAGCATGACCTCGGTGGTCACCTCGACCGCGCCCGGCAACAACTGCCCGTCGGATGGCACCGACCCGGCCTGCACCGCCACGGTCACGATCCTGGTCCCGGCCCTGAGCGTGCTGAAGACCGCGAGCAGCGCCACCACCGTCCCCGGCGGGATCGTCGGCTACACGATCACGGTCACCAACACCGGTGAGACGCCGTACCCGGCCGCGACGATCAGCGACAGCCTGGCCGGGCTGCTCGACGATGCGAGCTACAACACCGACGCCACCGCCAGCGTCGGTACCGTCGCCTACACCGCCCCGAACATCACCTGGACGGGGGCGCTGGCGATCGCCGGGACCGCGACGATCACGTACACCGTCACCGCCGACGATCCGCAGACCGGCGGCCGGATCCTCACCAACACCGTCAGCTCCACCAGCTCGGGCAGCAACTGCCCGCCCGGTGGAACCGATCCGGCCTGTGCCGTGACCGTCCAGGTGCTGCTGCCGGCCCTGAGCATCGCGAAACACGCGAGCGCCGGCACCACCACGCCGGGCGCCACGGTCGGCTACACCATCACCGTCACCAACAGCGGGCAGACCCCGTACACCGGGGCCACCCTGGCCGACGACCTCGCCGGTGTGCTCGACGACGCCGTCTACCAGGGCGACGCCGCCGCTTCGGGCGGGGCGGTCTCGTACGACGAACCGGTGTTGACCTGGATCGGTGATCTCGCCGTGGGCGCCGCCGTCGTGGTGAGTTACTCGGTCGTGGTGCGCACCCCGGCCACCGGTGACCGGAGCATGGGCAACGCGGTCACCTCCACCACCGTCGGCAGCAACTGCCCGGCCGGCGGCACCGACCCGGCCTGCGCCGCGACCGTCGCGGTGCTCATCCCGGCGCTCGCGATCACCAACGTCGCCGACGTCGCCACCGCGACCCCCGGTGGCGTCATCCGGTTCACCGCCACCTTCACCAACGTCGGTCCGACCGCCTACACCGGCATCAGGATCGTGACCAACGCGTCGAACGTCTTCGACGACGCGCGACCCAACGGCGACCAGGTCGCCAGTTCCGGCACCCTCACCGTGGTCGGCGCCGCCGTGACCTGGATCGGCGACATCCCGATCGACGGCGTCGTGGTCGTCACCGGGACCGTCACCGTCAACAGTCCGGACACCGGCAACCGGACCATCGCCAGCACCATCACCACCGACGCGCCGGGCACCAACTGCCCGACCGCCGCACCGGGGCCCGGCTGCACCGTCACCGTGTCCGTCCTCCTGCCCGGCCTGGCGATCCAGAAGACCGCCGACAACCCCACGACCACACCGGGCGGGACCGTCACGTACACGATCTCCGCCACGAACACCGGTGAGACCGCGTACCTCGGCACCACGATCACCGACTCGCTCGCCGGTCTGGTGGCCGACGCCGCGTACAACGGCGACGCGGTCGCCTCCAGCGGGGCGCTGTCGTACAACGCCCCGGTCCTGACCTGGACCGGCGACATACCGATCGGCACCGCCGTCACCATCACCTACACCGTGACGGTCGGTGGTTCCCAGACCAGCGGGCGGATCCTCACCAACACCGTCACCTCCGCCGCGCAGGCCAACAACTGCCCGACCGGCAGTCTCGCCCTGGCCTGTACCGCCAACGTCGCGATCCTGATTCCCGGCCTGAGCATCACCAAGGCGGCGGACACCGCGACCGTCACCGCCGGTGGCACGGTCACCTACACGATCAGGGTGACCAACACCGGGCAGTCGCCGTACGTGGGCGCGACGTTCGCCGACCCGCTCACCGGGGTGCTCGACGACGCCGACTACAACTCCGACGCCGCGACCACACTCGGCGAGGTCTCCTACGACGAGCCGGTGCTGAGCTGGTCGGGGGACCTACCGGTGGGCGGCGCGGCCCTGATCACCTACTCGGTCACCGTGAACTTCCCGGACGACGGCGACGAGATCCTGGTCAACACCGTCACCTCCGACACCCCCGGCGCCAACTGCCCGGGTGGTCCGGCCTGCACGGCGACGGTTGCCGTTCTCGTCCCGGCGCTGACCATCACCAAGACCGCCGCCAGCAGTACGGTGGTCGCCGGTGGGACGCTCCAGTACACCGTGCTGATCACCAACAGCGGGGAGTCGCCCTACCGCGGCGCGACGGTCACCGACTCCCTCGTCGGAGTGCTCGACGACGCCGGCTACGGCAACGACGCCACCGCCACCACCGGCGCGCTCACGTACACCACCGCGGCACTGTCCTGGACCGGTGACCTGCCGGTCGGTGCCACCGCCGCGATCACGTACACCGTGCTGGTCAACCAGCCGACGACCGGCGACGGGCAACTCGTCAACACCGTCACCTCCACCACCCTCGGCAACAACTGTCCGGAGGACGGGACCGACCCCCTGTGTGTCACCGACACCACCGTGGTGGAGCAGAGCATCACCCTCACCGACCTGCCCGCCACGGTCGCCATCGCGGGCCTCTCCGGCGACGTCGCGAGGAAGGACGACGCGGTCAGCATGACGGTCATCACGAACAGTCCCACCGGCTACCTGGTGACGGTCCAGGCCCTGGCGCCCGAGCTCACGCCGGCGCTTCCCGCCAACCCGGACACCATCCCGATCGAAAACCTCCGGGTACGCGAGAACGGCGCCGGGCCCTTTCTACCGCTGTCCGACGAGACCGCGCTCGTCCTGTACCGACAGTCGACACCATCGGCCCCCGGCGGGGACGCGATCAGCAACGACTACGAGGTTCTCATCCCGGAGGTCGTGGCCGATGAGTACTCCGTGACGTTGGAGTACATAGCGATCACCCAGTAGGAAGCAGCTAGGAGCATCATGTCCAACCTCCCCGCCCTTGCCGTAGCCGCCGTGGTGTCGATGATCACGATGTCGGTGGCCGTGCCGGCCGCACCTCGGACGGGCGTGGCCCCGACGCCGACGGTCGACGCGGAGCAGCCGTTGCTGAGCATCGCGATCGACAACGGACGGACCAGTGCCGCCGCCGGCGACGAGCTGACGTACAAGATCACGATCCGCAATCTCGGTACGACGGAGGCGAAGGGACTCGAGATCTCGCAGAGCCTTCCCGCGGGTCTGACGTTCGCCGCCGCCGACAACGGTGGCACCGCCGATGCCGATCGGGTCGTCTGGCCGACCGATTTGAAGACCGGTCAGGAGGCGACGTTCACCACCGTCGCCCGGCTCGGGCAGACGCCCGACGAACTGCTCCGCCTCGCCACGGTCGCATGCGCCACCGCCGACGGGGCCGAGAAGCCGCTCGTCTGTGCGACCCACTCGGACCTGCTGCCCGCCGGTGCCGTGGCCACCCGTACCGAGGAGAAGGCCGTCACCCCCTGGATGCGGTACGGCGCAGCCGCCGCGGCACTGGCGGTTCTTGCACTGGTCACGACCGTTCTCCTGCGTCGACGTCGTCGACGGCTCCTGGCGGCACGACCCGAGGCGGGAACGGGTAGGCACCTGGCCCGCGCGAGCGTCGCGGACTGATCCGATGGCCGTTGCGACGCTGACCGGGCCGACCACCGCGCACCGTACCCGCCACCGCGAGACCGAGGTATACCGAGGTCGGTACGGCAATGGACAGCTCACCTGCCAGGACGGTGATGGTGGCGT
This sequence comes from Micromonospora sp. NBC_01796, assembly GCF_035917455.1. NCBI lineage: Bacteria > Bacillati > Actinomycetota > Actinomycetes > Micromonosporales > Micromonosporaceae > Micromonospora > Micromonospora sp. NBC_01796. Next base: position 5,118,923 of record NZ_CP109078.1, read on the forward strand.
CAACGTCCTGGGCGGCCCCCGCCCGCATCGGACACCCGAGGACCAGGAGGCAGGCGATGGCCGCCGAGAGTGGAGCCCACCTCACATTTCCACCCGACTTCCTCGTTCGGACCATTGTCGTGAATAGAGAGCATCCTGTGGTCTGTTTGGACAGTGGACAGTGCTTTCGGTCGGGACGGAAACGATGGCTCGGGTGCAGAGAGTTCGATCGACCAGGCGTTTTCCCGCGAGTTATGCGGCTAGGATGAATGGCGGTTACCACGCGACTAAGGATTCGAACGAGAAAATATGTGGATCAATCTCATTCGAGCGACGCTCCCGGTCGTGTTCGTGATGACGCCGACCGCGCCCGCGGTCGCCCGGCAGCCCGCGCAGCCGGACTTCGCGCTCAATGTGAGCCCGAGCCGGGTGCTCGTCCCGGCCGACCAGACGGCGCGACCCCGACAGTTCACCGTGACCAACCAAGGCCGTATCCCGGCTGATGTCGTGACCCGGATGGAGAGCTTCACGGCGGGGGAAGACGGCGATCTCCACTTCCGGTCGGACGCACCCCACTCGGCCGCCGGATGGGTCCGGGTCCAGCCGGAACGCTTCCGTCTGGACGGTGGGACGGCGGGACAGGTGAGCCTGCACATCGCCGTACCGGCCAACGCCGAACCCGGTGAGCACCAGGTCGCCGTGATCTTCTCGGTGTCCGCTCCGGACGGTCGTACCGGCATCGGCGTGAATCGCAGCGTGGGTGTCCCCGTGTACGTCACGGTCGCGGGGGAGGCCGTCGACCCGGTCGAGGCGACCACGGCGACCGGCGGCATCCTGCCGTTGCGGCTGATCGGACTGGTGCTGCTGCCCGTTCTGACCCTGCTGCTGGGCGGGCTGCTGGTCCGGCGTCGGCTGGTCCGGCGTCGGCTCGGCCGCCTTGGGCCACCCGGTCCCGGGCTCCCTGTGCCCGTGGGGAATATCGATGGCGACGGGCGGCGTTCCGACCTAACGTGATCGCCATGTTCGCCACCGCAGCCGTCGTGCGGCCCGCAGGTCTACACCTGCCGGCTGCCGCCGACGCCTGCCCGCGGCTGGCTGATACGCGAAGCTGACCCTCCTCCCGCACCAGCGGAACCCACGGAGGAGGGTGGCCCGGTCTCCCCGGCGTCGCCCCGAGTGACGCCGCGACGCGCGGTTCTGGCGCGGTTTCTCTTTCGCGGATTGGCATCCGCCCGCGTACCTCCGTCCGCCATTCCAGCTCCACCCTTCGCGGAGAAAGCCATCATGGCCAAGACCCAGTTCGTCCGTACCAAGCCGCACCTGAACATCGGCACGATGGGACACGTCGACCACGGCAAGACGACGTTGACCGCCGCCATCACGAAGGTGCTCGCCGACCGGGACCCGGCGGTCAACCGGTTCGTCTCGTTCGACGGCATCGACCGGGCACCGGAGGAGGTCGCCCGGGGCATCACCATCACCATCGCCCACGTCGAGTACGAGACCGCGACCCGGCACTACGCCCACGTCGACATGCCCGGCCACGCCGACTACGTGAAAAACATGATCACGGGGGCGGCGCAGGTGGACGCGGCGATCCTGGTCGTCTCGGCGCTCGACGGTGCGATGCCGCAGACCCGCGAGCACGTACTGCTGGCCCGGCGGGTCGGGGTGCCGTACCTGGTGGTGGCCATGAACAAGGCCGACGCGGTGACCGACCCCGAGCTGCTCGACCTGGTCGAGTTGGAGGTGCGGGAACTGCTGACCGAGTACGGCTTCCCCGGCGACGAGGTCCCGGTGGTACGGGTCTCGGCGCTGCGTGCCCTGGCCGGTGACCCGCGCTGGGTCGCCTCCATCGGTGAGCTGCTCGACGAGGTCGACCGTTACGTCCCGGTGCCGCCGAGGGAGCTGGGGGAGCCGTTCCTGATGCCGATCGAGAACGTACTCACCATCTCCGGCCGGGGGACCGTGGTCACCGGTGCGGTCGAGCGTGGCACGTTGCGCGCCGGGGACCAGGTGGAGGTGGTCGGGCTCGGTCCGACCCTGGCCACCGTGGCGACCGGGCTGGAGACCTTCGGTCGTACGTTGGTCACCGCCGAGGCCGGGGACAACGCGGCCGTACTGCTGCGCGGGGTCAAGCGGGACCAGGTGCAGCGCGGTCAGGTGCTGGCCGCGCCGGGCAGCGTCACGCCGCACCGGGCCTTCACGGCGCAACTGCACGCGCTGACCACCGCCGAGGGTGGCCGGCACACGCCGTTCCACGCCAACTACCGGCCGCAGTTCTACTTCCGTACCACCGACGTGGTCGGTGCGGTCGACCTGGGCGAGTTGGCGCAGGTCGCGCCGGGCGACACCGTGGAGCTGACGGTACGGCTCGGCCAGCCGATCGCGATGGACGTCGGGCTCGGGTTCGCGGTCCGGGAGGGCGGCCGTACGGTCGCCGCCGGCACGGTGACCGCCCTGCTCGACTGACCCGGGCGGTAGACGCGGCGAACGGGTGCCCGGTGAACGCGGCGAACGGGTCCGGTGCTGTCGAACGTACGACGGCACCGGACCCCGACGCCGCGCGGCCCGACGGACGCGGGGGTGCCAGGCGCCCGGCGGTCGCTATGCACCAGACTGCCGGGCGTGCAGCCGATAGCCCTCCGCCCCGATCGGTACACCCTGATGGCGGCCATCCTGGGCGGGCTCGGGCTCGCCTGGCGGATCTGGCTGACGCTGGTCGAATCACCGCCCACGAACAGCGACGAGGCGACCATGGGACTGGCCGCGCTGCACGTCAGCCAGGGGCGCGGGCTGCCGGTCTTCTTCTACGGCCAGCACTACATGGGCACCATCGAGGCGTACCTGGCCGCGCCGTTGGTGGGACTGTTCGGCCCGTCGGTGACCGCGCTGCGGGTGCCCACCCTGCTGCTGTACGCGCTGTTCCTGGTCCTGATGTTCCTGCTCGTACGGCGGCTGTTCTCGGCCGGACTCGCGGTCCTGACCACCGCCCTGCTCGCCTTCGGCGCGGACCGGGTGGTGAAGAACCAGTTGATCGCCGGGGGCGGTTATCCGGAGACCGGACCGATGGTGGCCGGGCTGCTCCTGCTCACGTACGCGTTGCTCGCCGCCGACCGGCCACGTCGACGAGTTTTCGCCGGTTGGGGACTCCTGGCCGGGCTGATCGTGTGGAACCACTGGCTGCCGGCGCCGTACCTGCTGGGCGCGCTGATCCTGCTGGTCGCCGGCCGGGTCCTCACCCGCCGGGCGGCCGTCGTGACGGCGGGCGGGTTCCTGCTCGGCGCGCTGCCCCTGCTGGTCGACAACGTCCTCGCCGGACCGCGCCACAACTCGATCGCCGTGTTCCTGAGCCTCAACGGCGCCGGTACGGACCCCTCCCTCTGGGACCGGATCGTCGGCGGCGCCTGGCTGGGGCTGCCGATGGGGATGGGGCTGTGCGCGCCGAGCCGGTGCGACGGCTGGTCGCTGTGGTGGGGGCCTGTTGTCGTCGCCCTGCTGGCCACGGCACTGGTCCTGTCCGTACGCGCGCTACGCCGTCCCGCCGTCGAGCCGGAACCCGGCTCCGCCGCCGATCCCGAGCGGGCCCGCCAGCAGCTCCGGCTGGTCCTCGCCGCCGCCGGACTGGTGAGCATCCTCACCTACGTACGCAGTCCGGCCGCCGCCGACTCGTCGATCGAGAGCGCCCGGTACCTGTCGACCCTGGCCCTCTCGCTGCCCGTGGCCCTCTGGCCGCTGTGGCGGGTGGTCAGGTCCGGCACCGGCTGGGCGATCCCGGCGGCGGTACCGATCGCCGCGCTGGTCGCCACGATGCTCGCCGCGACGGTCAGCCTCACCGACGCGGTGCCGCAGTACCGGAGCATGCGGACCAGCCAGGCGGGGCTCGTCGCGGCACTCGACCGGGCGGGGCTGACCTACGTGCACAGCGAGTACTGGACCTGCAACTGGATCACGTACCTCACCGGTGAGCGGATCACCTGCGGGGTGGTCGACGACCAGTTGGACCGGGGGTTCAACCGGTACCCCCGCTACTGGCGCCCCGAGGCACGGGCGGTCGTCGCTCCGGTCGGATCCGCGCTGGACACGGAACTCGCCCACCGGCCCGGATTCACCCCACAGACCGTCACCGGCTACCACATCTACACACCGATCACCCCTCCCTGATCTTGCGTGTGTGGTCGCCGGATGGTCGATGTGTCAGACTCGCCGCTTGGCGCGGTCGGTCGCTCGGCACTGTCGGCTCAAAACGCCGTCGGTGAACGGGTCCACCGTCGGTGAGGACGTCGAGGAGGGGGAACGCGATGGAGGTTCCACGGGGGCGCGCGGCGGTTCTCGCCGTGGTGCTGGCGATGCTGCCGCTCGGTCTGACCGCCTGCGGTCTCGGCGGCGGTGACGACGGCGGGCCGAACAAGATCCCCGACGACGGCCCGGAGAAGTCCCGCGCGGTGGTGCAGGGCTATCTCGACGCGATGATGACCAAGGACGTCGCCGCCGGGCGGGTCCAGCTCTGCGTACCGATGCAGGCCGCCTTCGACCAGGCCGCGACCGGCCCGAACGGCGACTTCGCCGACCACTTCAAGGTCACCGAGGCGACCATCACCGACGTACGCCCCAACGCCGGCCAACTCGAGGTCAGCACCTCGGTCTCGGTCCTCGCCGGGAACGGGGCGGCCACCCCGGCCAAGCTCGTGTTCACGGTGACGAAGGCCGAGGCCGGCTGGTGCATCGCGAACGAGACCGTCGGTGGCGCCGGCACCCCCGACCCGTCGCCCAGCGCCGGTGGCGCGAAACCCTGAGCGGGCACGGTCGGACCCCTGACCCGGCACGGTCGGACCCCTGACCCCGGCACGGTCGGATACCCGGCTGACCGGCTCGACAGGATACCCGGACACCGGGCGCGGAGGCGGCCAATACACCTCCCACGGGTCGGACAGGGCCACCCTCAATGGCGGGCCACCCCGACCGTCGCCGTACGCTTTTCCTCATGCGCCATGAGTGGCATCAGCTGAGCTACCCCACGGTGGGTAACCTAGGCCCGCAGACCAGCCGTCCGACCGATGATTCCGCCGAGGACGTGGCCCTCGGGCTGGACCGGTGGCGGGACCTGCCGCGGGCCCAGACCCCGCCGTGGCCCGACCAGAAGGCCGTCGACGAGGTCACCGAGGTCCTCTCCACCGTGCCGTCCGTGGTCGCGCCGTATGAGGTCGATCACCTGCGGGTGCAGCTGGCCCAGGTCGCCGAGGGCAAGGCCTTCCTGCTCCAGGGCGGCGACTGCGCCGAGACCTTCACCGACAACACCGAGAGCCACCTGCTCGCCAACGCGCGCACCCTGCTCCAGATGGCGGTCGTACTGACGTACGGGGCGTCGCTGCCGGTGGTCAAGGTGGCCCGGGTCGCCGGGCAGTACACCAAGCCCCGATCGCTGCCGACCGACGCGCGGGGACTGCCGGCGTACCGCGGGGACATGATCAACTCCCTGGAGCCGGTGCCGGAGGCGCGGATCGCCGACCCCCAGCGCATGATCCGGGCGTACGCCAACTCCTCGTCGGCGATGAACATGCTCCGGGCGTACCTCGCCGGTGGCCTCGCCGACCTGCACGCGGTGCACGACTGGAACAAGGGCTTCGTACGCAACTCGCCCGCCGGTGAGCGCTACGACGCCATCGCCCGCGAGATCGACCGGGCCCTGGCGTTCATGCGTGCCTGTGGCATGGACGACAACGAGGCGCTGCGCACGGTCACCCTCTACTGCTCCCACGAGGCGCTCGCCCTGGAGTACGACCGGGCGCTGACCCGGGTCTCCGACGGCAGGGCGTACGGCCTGTCCGGCCACTTCCTCTGGATCGGCGAGCGGACCCGGCAGATCGACGGCGCGCACATCGACTACATCTCCCGGATCGCCAACCCGATCGGCGTCAAGATCGGCCCCGGCACCACCCCCGACCAGGCGATCGAGCTGTGCGAGAAGCTCAACCCGGAGAACATCCCGGGCCGGCTCACCCTGGTCAGCCGGATGGGCAACCACAAGGTCCGCGAGGCCCTCCCGCCGATCGTGGAGAAGGTCACCGCCGCCGGCGCCAAGGTGGTCTGGCAGTGCGACCCGATGCACGGCAACACCCACGAGTCGTCGAACGGCTACAAGACCCGCCACTTCGACCGGATCGTCGACGAGGTCCTCGGCTACTTCGAGGTGCACCGCGGCCTGGAGACCCACCCCGGCGGCATGCACGTCGAGCTGACCGGCGAGGACGTCACCGAGTGCCTCGGCGGCGCCCAGGCGATCGAGGACATCGACCTGCCCGACCGGTACGAGACCGCCTGTGACCCGCGACTGAACACCCAGCAGTCGCTGGAACTGGCCTTCCTGGTGGCGGAGATGCTCCGTGGCTGATCCGCGACCGGTCGACCTGCGCTCCGACACGGTCACCCGCCCGACCGCCGCGATGCGGTCGGCGATGGCCGAGGCCGAGGTCGGCGACGACGTGTACGGCGAGGACCCGAACGTCAACGCGCTCGAAGCCGAGGTGGCCGCCCTGTTCGGGCACGAGGCCGCACTCTTCGCCCCGAGCGGGACGATGGCCAACCAGATCGCCCTCCAGGTGCTGGTCCCGCCGGCCGGTGAACTGCTCTGCGACGCCGACGCGCACATCGTCACGTACGAGATGGGCTCGGCTGCCGCGTACGGTGGCATCTCCTCGCGGACCTGGCCCGCCGTCGGCGCCGACATCGACCCCGACCAGGTCACCGCCATGATCCGTCCGGACGGCTACTGGGCCGTGGCGACCCGGGCGATCGCGGTCGAGCAGACCCACAACCGGGGCGGCGGCGGGGTCATCCCGCTGGCCACCCTGCGCCAGCTTCGCGGGATCGCCGACGAGGCCGGCATCGGGATGCACTGCGACGGGGCCCGGATCTGGCACGCACACGTCGCCGACGGGGTGCCGCTGGCCAGCTACGGCGAGCTGTTCGACACCATGTCGGTCTGCCTGTCCAAGGGGCTCGGCGCACCGGCCGGCTCGGTGGTCGTGGGCAGCGCGGAGAAGATCGAACGGGCCCGGCTGATCCGCAAGCGGATGGGCGGCGGCATGCGGCAGGCGGGCATCCTCGCCGCAGCCGGCAGGCACGCCCTCGCCCAGCACATCGACCGGCTGGCCGAGGACCACGTACGGGCGGCCCGGCTGGCCGAGGCGCTGGCGCCGTTCGGGGTGCTGGCCGGCCCGGTCCGGACCAACATCGTGCCGCTGGACCTGACCAAGTTCGCGCTCGACGCACCGGGGTTCGGGGCGGCGGCGCGGGCCGAGGGGGTGCTGGTCTCGGTCCTCGGGCCTCGGATCGCTCGGTTGGTCACGCATCTTGACCTTGACGATGCCGGGGTGGAGCGGGCTGTCGACGTGCTTACTGGGATTTTTCGGCGCTGATCCTGGTTGTGGGGGTGCGCGGGTCGGGATTGGGGGCGGCGTGCCCCACTCTGGGCGGTCAGGCTTGATCCCGACGTGGGGCACGCCGCCCCCAATCCCTGCGTCCGTACCGGGCGGATGCGTGGGCGGGTGCCGGTCCGTCGGGGGTTGGGTTGATCTTTCTGGGTGATTCGGTGCTGTTGCGTGCTTGCTGCTGGTGTGGGGTCAGGGGCGGAGGCGTTTGAGGGTGGCTATGTCGTGGGCGTGGCCCACGTGGCCCTCGGTGGGGGTTTCGGCGACCACGGGGATACCGGCGGTCGCGGGGTGGGTCATCAGTTCGGCGAAGGCGGCCTCGCCGATGCTGCCCTTGCCGATGGTCTCGTGGCGGTCCCGGATGGATCCGCAGGCGTCCCGGGAGTCGTTGGCGTGGATCAGCCAGAGCCGGTCACCGATCGTGGCGACGAGTTCGTCCAGGGTCTCGGTCATGCCGCCGGGTCGGGCCAGGTCGTGCCCGGCCGCCCAGGCGTGACAGGTGTCGAAGCAGATGCCGAGCCACGGGTGCCGCTCGACAATGTCGAGGTAGGGGCCCACCTGCTCGGTCCGGGAGGCGAGTGATCGGCCGCCGCCCGCGGTCGGCTCCATCAGCAGCTTCGGTCCGCCGCTGGCGGCGGCCGAGTCGAGCAGCGGCAGCAGCGACTCGCGTACCTGGGTCATGGCGGTGTCGTAGTAGTCGGCGTCGACCGCGCTACCGGAATGGAAGACCACCCCGGCGGCACCGATGGCGGCGCCCCGGTGCAGGGCGTGAGCCAGCGTGGCGATCGACTTCTCCACCGTCGCCTGCGTCGGTGAGCCGAGGTTCACCAGCAGGGACGCGTGGATGTAGACCGGTACGCCGCGTTGCTCGCAGCCCTCCCGGAAGGCGGCGTCCTGGGCCGGGTCACCCGGCGGCAGGGCCCACCCCCGGGAGTTGCCGACGTAGACCTGCGCCACTTCGGACTCGGCCGCGTCGAGATAGGGCAGGGCGGCCTTGGCCAGCCCACCCGAGGTCGGGGTGTGCGAGCCGATCGGTCGACTGGGTGCGGTTGTCATTCGTGTCACCTGTTGCTCTCGGTCCGACTACCTCGGTGCCGGTGGTCCGGCCACTCAGAAGCAGGTGATCTGGACCTGGCTGCCGGGCGGTACCTGGGTGTTCTCGGGCGGGTTCTGGAGGCCGACCGTCCCGTTCGGATTGAGTTGTACCACCGGGGTGAGCTGTGCCTCCTGTAGGCGCGCCTGCGCCTCGGGACACGGCAGGCCGACAACCCGGGGTACGAGCACCGCCGGCGGACCCTTGCTCACCTTGAGCTTGATCTCGGCACCCTTCTCGACCCCGGTGCCGTTCGGCGGGGTCTGGCCGGTCACCTGGTCCTTGGGCTTGTCCGAGTCCTCGTACTGCTCCACCGGAACCAGTTCGAGGCGCTGGAGTTCGGCCCGGGCGTCGTTGATGTTCTTGCCGACCAGGTTCGGTACGGACAGCGGCGCCCGGCCCTTGCTGACCGTCACGGTGACCTTGTCACCGGGCTTGACCTCGGCACCGACGGCGGGATCGATAGCGGTCACCACGCCGGCCGGCAGGTTCTCGTCGTAGCGGTCCGGTCCCTTGGTCACCTGGAGCTTCGCCTGCTCCAGGTCGGCCTGGGCCAGGTCGAAGGTCTTGCCCAGCACGTCCGGCACCTGGTAACGCTCGGGCCCGAGGGAGAGGGTGAGGGTGATCGTGCTGCCCTTGACCATCCGGGCGGCCGACGCCGGGTCCTGCGCCAGGACCTGGTCCTTGGCGGCGGCCTCGTCGTAGCGGGGCGCGGCGTAGGCGAGGGTGAACCCGTCTCTCGTCGCCAGCGCCTCCGCCTCGGCCTTGGTGATGTTCACCAGTTGCGGGGCGTCGGTGTAGCGGCCGGCGCCGAACCACCAGCCGCCGATCGCGGCGACCAGTCCGAGCACGACAACGGCGGCGGCGACCGCCACCCTGCCCCGCTTGTCGGCCATCACCTGTTCGCGCAGTGTCTGCAGCCGGGCCAGCGGACCGGTCGGCTCGGCGGCGCGACGGCGGTGCGGGCGGGCGCTACGGGGCGGCTCCGGCTGGTCGGGCAGCCGGGCCCAGGACGGCCGGTCGGCCGGGCGTACCGAGGCGACCACCATGGTCGGCTGGGACACCTGACGCAGCAGCGCGGTGTTCGCGTTGGCGTTGCCGAGGTCGTCGCGTACCACCTGCACCTCGGCCTGCAACGCACCGGCGTCGGTCGGCCGGGCACCGGGATCGCGGCGGGTGGCCCGGATGACCAGGTCGTCGAGGACCGCCGGCAGGCCGGGGACCAGGGTCGAGGGAGCCGGTACGTCCCGGTCGACGTGCTGCCAGGCGACGTCGACCGGACGGTCCCCGTCGTACGGGACCCGGCCGGTGAGCATCTCGAACAGCACGATGCCGGCGGAGTAGACATCCGTACGCGGGTCGGCCCGGCCCTCGGTGACCAGTTCCGGGGCGACGTACGCCACGGTTGCCATCAACTGGCTGCCGGCGTCGTCGTCGGCGCTCGCCTCGACCGCGCGGGCCAGCCCGAAGTCGGCGACCTTGACCACGCTGTCGACCAGGTTGCCGGAGCCACCGCTGGGCGCCTCGGCGACCAGGACGTTCTCCGGCTTGACGTCGCGGTGCACCAGACCGGCCCGGTGAGCGGCGGCGATCGCCGCGAGCATCTGTTCGAGGATGGCCAGGGCCTCACCGGGGTTGAGCCGGCGGCGTTCAGCCAGGATCTCGCGCAGGGTACGACCCCGGACGTACTCCATCACCAGGTACGGCAGGCCGGCGTGGGTGCCCTGGTCGTAGACGGCCACCACGTTGGGATGGGTCAACCGGGCGATGGTCTTCGCCTCTTCGGTGAACCGGGCCAGGAAGCCGGCCAGCCGGCCCTGCGCCTGCTGGGCCTGGCTGGGGTGAATGATCTTGAGGGCGACGGTGCGCTCGAGGCGTTCGTCCGTGGCGGTGTACACGGTCGCCATGCCTCCACGGGCCACGCGACCGCGGATGCGGTAGCGCCCGTCGATCAGCGAGCCCAGCAACGTGTCGGCGACCTGAATGTCCATCGGCAGGCAGTCTATGTCTCCAGAGGGTGACGGCAGAACAGGATGCCACAGGCGGTGCCGAACGGAAATCTTGACCGAGGGGCGGGATAGCCCCCGGTGTCCGGTCGGTCACGTACCGCGTGGAAAGTACCCTGGTCGGTTCGGAAACTACCCCGGTGGGGGTCCCGGTGGAACACCGGGACCGGTCGTGGCACTGTGATCGGGTGACCGATTCCCCACTTGCCGGCCCGGCGGACGCCGCGGGCTGGCTGAACCTGCCGGATGTCGCCGTCCGGCTGGACGTGACGATCAGCAAGGTGCACCAGATGATCCGCGACCGCGAACTGATCGCGGTACGCCGGGACGGGGTCCGGCGGGTGCCCGCCGAGCTGGTGGCGAACGACACCGTACGCAAGCACCTGCCGGGTGTGCTGAACCTGCTGCGCGACGCGGGTTACGACGACGAGGCGGCCGTACGGTGGCTCTACGAGCCCGACGAGACCCTGCCCGGTACGCCCGCCGCCGCGCTCGGCGGTGACCTGGCCCGTGAGGTCAAGCGCCGCGCCCAGGCGCTGGGCTTCTAGCTGGTAACGCCGGCCATGGGGCATTTCGCCTACCTTGCGGTACTAGCCGGGTGCCTCGTCGGGGCACTCTGGCTGGAACCGATCCTCCGGGTGAACGTGCTCCGCCGCTGGCGGCGCCTCCTGCTCACCATCGTCCCGGTGGCGGCGATCTTCGTACTCTGGGACCTCGCCGCGATCGCCGCCGGACACTGGACCTTCGACCCGGCGCAGATCACCGGGGTCCTGTTCCCCGGCGGGCTGCCCCTGGACGAGGTGCTCTTCTTCCTGGTCGTGCCGGTCTGTGCCGTACTCGGGTTCGAGGCGGTCCGTGCGGTGCGAGGCTGGCCGGCGGGGGACGAGGAATGACGGCCGGGGGACGACGAGCGGATCGGGTCGACCGGTGAGTTACACCGTCGCGGCGCTGCTCGGAGTGGTCGGTGCCGTGCTGGTCGACCTGTACGTGCTGCGTGCCCGACTGGTCCGGCGCCGGGTGTTCTGGGCGACCTACCCGATCATCATCTTCTTCCAGTTGATCTCGAACGGCATCCTGACCGGGCGCCGGATCGTCCGGTACGACCCGGACGCGATCATCGGCCTGCGGCTGGTCTACGCCCCCGTGGAGGACCTCCTGTTCGGCTTCGCCCTGGTCCTGCTCACCCTCTCGGTCTGGGTCTGGCTGGGGCGCCGGGGCGTGCAGCGGACCCCGACCGCCGGGACCGGTGGCCGGCTGCGGTGGCCGCCCCGCCGCCGCCCCGCCGCCACGGCCAGTTCGGACCGGACCCAACCGGACTGACCGGGCTGACAGGGCTGAGTGGGCTGACCGGGCCGAGACCACCGCCGCCGGCCGTCCCTACCGGCGGGGAACCCGAGCGACTTCGGGGAATTCGGGCAGAACGGTCTACCCCAGTGGCACCCGTGCTCGTCGACGGACTCCGCCGGACCCGGCGGGCGTTGCGGGCGGCGTACCCGGTCAGCACCGCGACGAGGACAACGTCGAACAGTGCGCCGGGCAGTTTCGTCCGTACCGCGAGGCCCAGCCCGTCCGGCAGGACCAGGAAACCCGTCGCCAGCACCACCACGGCCAGCGGAACTCGCCACCACCGTTGCCCGACGGTCGCGGCGAGCACGGTGACGGCGGTCAGGGCGTACCAGGGGTAGAAGACGGGGGAGAGCAGGGTCACCGCCCCGAACGCCAGACCGCACGCGGTCGTCACGGACCGTCGGGCGTCGACCGGTTCCCGCCCGTCGCTGCCGCGTACCGGGCGGATCGCCTCGGTGGCCCGCCAGGCGCGGAGCACCAGGGCGACCGCCACCGCCAGCAGGACGGTGAGGCCGAGCGTCCGGGCCACCGCCACCGCCGGGTCGTACGCCTCCGGGTGGCCGAGCACCCGCAACAGGTAGCCGGCGGCCATGCCGAGCCCGGACGGCAGCGAGGTCCACTGCACCAGCCGGCCGGTGTCCGGTAGGGCGGCCAGCCAACCCAGGTCCAGCCCGGTGGCCACGGTGGTGGCGGCGAACGTCACCGACACCGCGAGCAGGGTGACGCCGAGCGCCACGCCACGGGACAGCCGGACGGTGGCGGGTGCGGTCGCGCGGGGGAGGCGGACGGTGGCGGGTGCGGTCGCGCGGGGGAGGCGGACGGTGGCTGGTGCGGTCGCGCGGGGGAGGCGGACGGTGGCTGGTGCGGTCGCGCGGGGGAGGCGGACGGTGGCTGGTGCGGTCGCGAGCGGGAGGCGGACGGTGGCGAGCAGGGCGACGAACGGCAGTGCCACCAGGGCAGTGATCTTGATCGACGCGGCCAGCCCGACCGCCAGCCCCGCGAGAAGCAGCCCCGGCCAGGGACCCAGCGGCGGGCGCCCCGACCGGACCGGACCCGGTCCAGGTACGCCGCCCGTCGACGCCCCGACGGCCAGGGCCAGCGCGGTCACCACCAGCCCCACCATCAGCGCGTCGTTGTGCGCCCCGCCCACCAGGTGCACCGCGGTCAGCGGGGAGAGCAGGGCCAGCCAGGTGGCCGCCGCGGGTGAGGCGCCGACGGCCCGCGCCAGCCGGGGCAGGTACCGGGCGAGCAGGAGCGCACCGAGCAGGGCGAGGCCCCGGAACAGGACCACCGCCACGAGGAGTTGGTCGTCCGGTCCCGGAACCGTCAGGCGGGCGAGCGCGATCACCCCGCCGGCCAGTGCGATCGCCAGCGGTCCGTACGGGGTGGTGGTGTGCCACCAGAGCGACGGCACCGAGTCGGTCCACGTACAGCCGCCGTCGGCGACCCCCACGGCGTACGGGTCCACCCCGTCGAGCCAGAGCGCACCCTGGCAGGCGTACGCGTACACGTCCCGGCTGCCCATCGGCGGGGCGAACAGGAGCGGGGCGGCCCAGAGTGCCCCGGTCACCAGCAGCCACCGGTTCGATATCGGGTGACCCGGCCGGTGCAGGGTCCCGCCCAGCCGCCACCAGGTGACGGCGAGCAGGACCAGGCCGGCGAGCCAGCCGCTCAGACCCAGCCAGTACGGCCACGATGCGGAGAGGACGTCACCGGGACCCGCCCGTCCGTCGGGTGCACCGGGCAGCGCACCGGCGGTCATCAGCGTGGTCGCGGCGAGACCGGCCACCCGTGGGCGTACCGGATGGTCCGAGGTCGGGTGGTTCGGGCCGGGCACGGCCCGACGGTCCCACCGCCCGTTGACGTCGATCTATCGAGCGGATGGCTTTCCGGTTGGCCCCGGATGTCCGGTCGGTGCCCACCCGGCGGCGACCGCCGCCCGGCCCTCGGTCAGAGGGAGCGGCGGGTGGCGACGATGGCCAGCTCGACCAGGACCTCGCGGGCCTCGGCCGTCACCTCGGCCCGGTCCAGGGCGGCCAGCGCGGTGTCGGTCAGCGTGGTGATCCGCTCCTCGGTCCGGGCCAGCGCCCCGCTGGCGGCGATCACCTCGCGGAGCTGGTCGATCCCGTCGGGGTCGAGCCCCGGATCGCCGAGCCGCTTGGTCAGCAACGCCCGACCGGTCGCGTCGGTCGTCTCCATGGCCGCCGCCACCAGGAAGGTCCGCTTGCCCTCGCGCAGGTCGTCCCCGGCCGGCTTGCCGGTCTGGCGCGGGTCGCCGAACACTCCGAGTACGTCGTCGCGCAACTGGAACGCCTCGCCCAGCGGCAACCCGTAGCCCGAGTACGCGTCCCGCAGCGGCGCGGACGCGTCGGCGAGCGCGGCACCGAGTAGCAGCGGCCGTTCGACGGTGTACTTCGCCGACTTGTACCGGGCGATCTTGCCGGCCCGCTCGACCGAGGTGTCCCCGGACGCCTGGGCGAGCACGTCCAGGTACTGCCCGATGGTCACCTCGGTACGCATCTCATCGAAGACCGGCCGGGCCCGCTGCACCTGGTACGGGTCCAGCCCGGCGCCGTGCAGCAACTGGTCGGACCAGACCAGGCAGAGATCACCGAGCAGGATGGCGGCGGAGTCGCCGAAACCGTCGGCGTTGCCGACCCAACCGGCGCCCCGGTGGTGTGCGGCGAACCGGCGGTGCACCGCAGGCTCGCCCCGGCGGGTGTCGGAGCGGTCCATCAGGTCGTCGTGGATCAGCGCGCTGGCCTGCACGAACTCCAGTGCGGCCAGGGCGGCCACCACCTGGTCGGAGTCGGTGCCGCCGGCACCCCGGTAACCCCAGTAGGCGAACGCCGGGCGCAGCCGCTTGCCGCCGCGCAGGACGAACGCCTCCAGCGCCTCGGCCACCGGGAGCAGGGCGTCGTCGGCGGCGGCCAGCCAGGCGCGCTGCCCGGCGAGGAAGTCGGCCAACGCCCTGTCGGTCCGGTCCCGCAGGCCTGCGCGGTCCACGGGCGGGACGGGAGCAGCATCGGTCACGCCCTGACGCTAGCCGTTCCCGGAACAACCCGCCTCCGCACCCCGGTCGCCCACCCGTACCCGGGTCCGGCCGCCGGCCCCGGCCACGGCCGTTTCCCGGCCGGCAGGCTGGGCCGCCCACGGCCGCGGTCGCTGCGGCATCGATCCGGGTACGCCGGCCGCGTGTGCTTTCTCACCCCCGCGCCCACCTCGGGGGGCAGCGGTCGGGCGCTGGGGCGGATCGACCGGCCGGTAAATGGGAAGGTGCGGATATTCGACCCAGTAGGCCGGTAAGGTCGTAGGGTGGCGCTCGGTCTCCCCTCTGTTCTCCCCAATCCGCAACCTGCGATCGGGGACCTCGTTCGTGGACCCCGGCCGTCGTTCTCGTTCGAGTTCGGGCCGGCGAAGACCCCCGAGGGTGAGCGGCTGCTCTGGCAGGCCATCCGGGAGCTGGAGTCGCTCCAGCCGTCCTTCGTCTCGATCACCTACGGTGCCGGCGGATCGACCCGGGACACCACGGTCGCGGTCACCGAACGGATCGCCACCGACACCACGCTGCTGCCGATGGCGCACCTCACCGCGGTCAACCACTCCGTCGCCGAGCTGCGACACATCGTCGGCCGGCTCGCCGGGGTGGGCGTACGGAACCTCCTGGTGGTCCGGGGCGACCCGCCGGGTGACCCGACCGGCGAGTGGGTCCGGCACCCCGACGGCGTCCTGTACGCCGAGGACCTGGTCCGCCTGGTGCGGGAGTCCGGTGACTTCAGCGTCGGGGTGGCGGCCTTCCCGTACAAGCACCCGCGCTCGCCCGACGTGGCGACCGACACCGAATACTTCATCCGCAAGTGCCGGGCCGGGGCGGACTTCGCCATCACCCAGATGTTCTTCGACGCCGAGGACTACCTCCGGCTGCGGGACCGGGTCGCGGCGGCCGGATGCGACACCCCGATCCTGCCGGGTGTCATGCCGGTAACCAAGATCACTACGATCGAGCGGTCCGAGCAGTTGTCCGGCGCCCCGTTCCCGCCCGCGCTCGCCGCCCGCTTCGCCAAGGTCGCCGACGACCCGGACGCGGTCCGCGAACTCGGCATCGCGCAGACCAGCGAGATGTGTCAGCGACTGCTCGCCGAGGGCGCCCCCGGCATCCACTTCATCACCTTCAACCGCTCCACCGCGACCCGCGAGATCTGGCAGAACCTCCAGGTCGGCGTCGAGGTGTGAGCAACCCGGCCGCGCGAGCCCGCGCCTGCGTCGACAATTGACCCGTGGCGGGCACCCGGCTGGAATGGGACGAGTACGCGGCCACCTGGGCGCGGCTGCACGGCGACTTCGACCCGCGTAAGGCGGCGCCGACCGTACAGGGGTGGCTGCGTTTCGCGTACCAGATCGGGCACCTGCTGGGTCGCTTCCGGGTGTCGCCGACGGCGGTGACCGTGGTCGGCACCCTGTTCTGCGTCCTGGTCCCGGTGGTCGTCCTCCGGGAACCGGGCGGACCCTTCATCGCCGCCGGTCTGGTCCTGCTCGCCGCGGTGGCCGACAGCGTCGACGGGGCGCTCGCCGTGGTCACCGGCCGCACCACCCGACTCGGCTACGTCTACGACTCGGTCGCCGACCGGGTCGGTGAGGCCGCCTGGCTGATCGCGTTCTGGCTGCTCGGCGCGCCGGGGCCGCTGGTCGTGGCGGCCGGGGCGCTGTCCTGGCTGCACGAGTACGTGCGGGCCCGGTCGGTGTCGGCGGGGATGCGGGAGATCGGGGCGGTGACGGTGGGGGAGCGGCCGAGTCGGGTGTTGGTGGCGTTGGTCGGGTTGGTGTTGGCGGGGGCGGTCCGGATCTTCTCGTTCGATGTGGCGGCGGGGGCTGTCACGGTGGTTGCCGCTGTTTGGGTTTTGCTTGCTGGGTACGGGCTTGTTCAGTTGCTTGGCGCTGTTCGTCGGGCGTTGCTCTGATTTCTTTTGTTGCGGTGCGTGGTGGTGGGGGTTGGGGGCGGCTCGCGGTGGTGGGGGTTGGGGGCGGCGTGCCCCGCGAAGGCCGTCAGGCTTGATCCCTTCGCGGGTCACGCCGCCCCCAACCCCTTCCGGCTTGCGCTGGTCGGGTTTGCGGCGAGTGGGTGGGCGCACGATCGGCTTTGGTACGAGCCAGCCCGGCGGACCGCGTCGGTGAGCTGTGGTGGCTTGTTGTCACACTGCGGGGGTGGCCGTTCTTCGATCCGTTGTCGAAACCGTTGTGTCGCCGTTGTTCCGGGTGTTTTGCCTGCATTCGCGGGGTGAGCACGAGCAGCGGGATCTGGCGGAGGCGGCGCGGCTTGCTTGGGCTGACACGATCGGGTTCGCGTCGAGCGCTCTCGGGGTCCATACCGCGACCGACTTGAGCAATGCGCTGGTGTCGGTGGAGACGTGGTCGCGAATGCCCTTGATCCTGCCGGACCAGCGGCCGTTCGACTTTGCCTGGGAGGGGGTCCTCGACTTTCCGGACGAGAGCTGGTGCATCGCCGAGTCACTCGACTCGGCGGTGCAGGTCGGTATCGAGCTGGCGTCCGGGGCGGGCAGCTACGGCGTACGGGTGATCGCGTACAACCACAACGCCGTGCTCGACCGGTTCGAGGAGGCACGTGCTTTACCCGGCGACGGGTTCACTACTGCGCTCACCGAACTCCGGCGGCTCGAACCCGCGGCAGCGGAGCGCTACCAGGTGCAGTTGTGGCCGGTGGGGCGACGTCGGGGATAGGCGCGTGGGGTTTTGCCTGCTCTGGGTGGGGTTGGGGGGTGTGGCCGGCCTGGGCTGTGGTCGTCTACTGCCCCTATGGGGGCAGTTAGTCGTCACAGCTCGGGCCAGCCTGGTGGGTCGGGGCGTTCGAGCCTCGGGGTATCGGGGACTGTTCGAGTCGGGTTTGTCGGTGGAGAAGGGAGGGGCGCTCGTGGGAGCGCCCCTCCCTTGTTCCCGTCCCTCTTTGGTGGGCAGCGGTGTTCGCTGGGTGAGCGCGGGGGACGCTCTGCGGGCCGTGCCCTGGTGGCGTCGACCGACGAGGGGCGGGGACGTGCTCAGATGGGTCGGCGGCGGCGTCGGGTTTCGTGGGCGGCTACCCAGCCGATGATGCGGGCGTGGATGGCGGCGGGCTCGGGTGGCGCGGTCAGTGACGAGTCGATCGAATAGAGGTCGTCGAGCGCGTGGACGAACTGGCCGGCGAGATACAGGTACAGCGCGACCCGGCGGCCCTCGAACCCGTGGATCAAATTGAGTCTGGCGTCGGGGCAGGGCCACGGTAGGGCGTCGATGTGGCAGAACCAGAACGGTCTGAGGGGACCGTGGTCCTGTAGCTCCGGAATGCGTTGCCCCTGCGCGGTCATTCGCCGGTCCAATCGACCTGGCCGGCGACCGTGGGTAGCGGGCGCGGCTCGTAGCCGGGCAGGGCGCGGCGGTGCACGACGAAGCACCCCTCGGGTTGCTCGGGCTGGCCGGGTGGCCGCTCGGCGCCACGCAGGGCAATCCAGTCGCCCGCGTAGGTCTCGGTGCTGGCCGGCACGTGTGTGACGCGCATGTGCAGGTCAGCCGCGCCGCGTACGAGAGGGCCACGGTCGCCCCGGTAGTAGTCACCCGCCTCGGCGTTGACGATGTCTCCGAGGCTCACCAGTGGTCGGCCGGTCATCTCCGCTCACCGCTCTGGCGGTCCACGCGGTATCCGAGCCGCTGGCCGAGTGTCAGGAGTGGATAGAAGAGGACGGTTGGTGCGGTTGACCAGGTAGGGCGTGCGGGCGGAGGGGGCGGTGGCGGTGGTGGGGGTTGCGGCGGCACGGACCCGAGCGACCACGGCCAGACGGCCCTGCACCAACGACGGAAGACGAACACGTCACACCTCCTCGGATTGGAAGGGGCGCCCCTGGCGCAGGTCAGGGGCGCCCCGTTGACGCGACCGCCGGGCTCTACCTCCACACCTCCACCGGCCACGCCAACCTCAGGAATCAGGCTGACTTGCGTACTGGAACAAACACACAGCGTTGCGGTAGGTTCTTCGTCTGTTCAGTACGTCCTATGAGGAGACGGAATGAACCACGCACTTCAAGTCGCGATGATCGAGTCGGGACACACCGCCGAATCGTTGGCCGCCGAAATCGGCGTTGATCCGAAAACGGCGGCCCGATGGGTAACTCCGGGACGGATTCCGCAGACACGTCACCGTGCTCGGGTTGCTGAGCTGGTGGGACGGGACGTAGGGGACCTTTGGCCGGACGTACTGAAGCGTCGGCATCCGACCTGGTTGCGTGAGTGGTTGGAGTACGAGCGCGATGCGCGGTTGCTCCGCTGGTTCGAGCCCGCCCTGGTGCCTGGGTTACTCCAGACGGAGGCGTACGCGCAGGCCGTCATCGGGTGGGGTGGCCTGTTCAACGTCGACGAGGTGGACGAACTCGTGGCGTCGCGAATAGAGCGACAGCCGGTCCTGGATGGGCGGAGGCCACCGCAGTTCTTCGCGATGATCGACGAGGCTGTGGTCCGGCGGTGCGTGGGTAGCCGGGCGATCATGGCGGAGCAGTGTGCACACCTGGTCCGACTCGCTGAGCGGCCCCATGTGCATATTCAGGTGGTGCCGGCGAGTGCGGGGGGTCATGCTGGGCTCGCCGGGGGTTTCATCCTGGCGAAGGGTCCGTACGGGGAGGCGGCCCACCTCGATGATCGGCTACGCGCGCACGTATTCAACACGCAAGACGACATTGATACCCTCGTGGCAGCGTGGGAAGCCATCAGGGCCGTAGCCCTGTCCGCTCCTCAAACCCTCGATCTGATCAAGGAAGTAGCAGCGACATGGCAGACCTGACCGGTGCCATCTGGCGGAAGTCGACCCGCAGCAGCAACGGTGGGTCGACCTGCGTCGAGGTGGCGAAGAACCTTCCCGGTGTTGTCGGCGTACGGGACAGCAAGGACCCGGCTGGGCCCGCTCTGGCCTTCGGTCCGGCCGCCTGGCGCGCGTTTGTCGGGCTGGCGAAACAGCACTGAACCGGTCGCGGCGGGCGCCCTGACGGGTGCCGCGCCGCGAAGCGCGGACTGCCCGGCGCGTGCGACGCTCAGGGGGTGGGCTGGCGGCCTGCCTCGGTGAGTAGGCGGTCGCCGAGGTCGGTCCGGGAGTAGAGCACCTGTCGGCCCGCTCGGCGCGAGGTGAGCAGCCCGGCGGCGCGCAGCGCCTGGAGGTGCACGCTGAGCGTCGGCGCGGCCAGCGCCATCTGGGTGGCGGCCTGGCTGGTCGACATCGGCAGGTCGAGTTGGGTCAGCAGGGCGGCCCGGGTCTGCCCGAGGACCCCGGCGAGGGCCGAACTGGTCTGCTCGGGGTGCTTCTCCCAGAGCCGGCCGAGGCCGCGCGGGGAGTAGGAGACGCTGGGAGACTCCGGCTGCGCGGTCCGTACCAGGACGTCCGGCCAGGCGAAGGCACACGGTACGAGGAGCAGCCCGCGCCCGCCACAGTCGGCGTGACCCTCGTAGTACTTGGCGATCCTCAGCGTCTGGTCGGCGAACGTGACCGATGGGTGCAGGTTGGTCATCATCCGGTCGACGCCGCCCTCGGCCAGGGCATCGAGCCGGTACGCGATGTCGTCGTTGAGCAACGCGTCGATCCTCGGCCAGTCCGGGGCGATCGCGACCCGGTGGTACGCGTCCAGCGCCTCGGTGACGGGGCCGATGCCGGCGTCGGGTCGGCGTACCAGCGCTTGGAGCAGGGTTCGCCGTTCTTCGTGGCCGGGCCCGTGCTGGGCGGCCCGGTGGGCGGCCAGGTGTGCCAGCTCCCGCGCCACGATCTCCGGATCGGTGTCGGCGACCTGCGCGAGCGCGTCACCGAAGGTGGAGGACCGGCGGCTCGGGGGCGGTAGGAGAAAATCGGGGATGTAGCCCGCCGGGCGTACCAGCGCCCGCAGGAGGTCGAGGTCGTGCTCGCGCAGCCGGCTCGTCCGCTCGGCGAACCTGGCGATCCACGGCCGGTGCAGGTGCCCTCCCCGACCGGCGGCGGCCAGCGTACGCAGGCTCGCGACGGTTTCGGTGAGGGGCGATGCGGCGAAGCGTACGCGGGTAAGGTCGGTCGCCGTGAAGTGCAGGTGAATCACCCGGGCGCTCCTTCCGATTAGGTCTGAGCCTAATCGTGGCCGTGCACGCAACACCACCGGAGACTGAGGACATCCACCCGGACCACACGGATAGGACACCGAAGATGCGCAAGCTGATCTACACCGCCTTCGTTTCGCTGGACGGCGTTGTCGACTCTCCCGGCGGCGGCAGCCCGACCGAGGCGCACCGCAGCGGCGGCTGGACCTACAAGGACATCGAGTTCCTGCCGGAGGCGTACGAGCTGAAGGGTCGGGAGACGGAGGAGGCCACCGCGCTGATGTTCGGCCGGGCCAGCTACGAGGTGTTCTCGCCGATCTGGCCCGACATCGAGGACTTCGCGCCCCTCAAGGAACTGCCGAAGTACGTCGTCTCGACCACCCTCGGCGAGGACGCCCTGGTCGACAACTGGGGTGACATCACGATCCTGCGTACGCTCGACGACGTCGCGAAGCTGAAGGAGACCGACGGCGGGCCGATCGTCATCCACGGCAGCGCCACCCTCGCCCGCAACCTCTCCGACGCCGGCCTGATCGACCGCTACCACCTGCTGGTCTTCCCGGTACTGCTCGGCGGCGGCAAGCGGATGTTCAGCGAGACCGACAAGGACAAGCAACTGTTGAAGCTGGTCGAGTCGAAGACGTACAACAACGGCATCACCATGT
The DNA here is from genome assembly GCF_035917455.1 of Micromonospora sp. NBC_01796. Classification (NCBI taxonomy): domain Bacteria; kingdom Bacillati; phylum Actinomycetota; class Actinomycetes; order Micromonosporales; family Micromonosporaceae; genus Micromonospora; species Micromonospora sp. NBC_01796. The sequence continues at coordinate 5,140,533 of NZ_CP109078.1, forward strand.
TCGTCTACGACGTCGTCCGCTGAGGTGGCCGTGCGCCGGTGACTCAGTTGTCGGTCAGGGTCTTTACCAGGGCGGGGGACAGGTCGCGGTCGGCGTACAGCAGGCGGATGGCGTGGGGGTCGGGGTTGCCGGCGTCCGGGCCGCGCCAGACCTGTCGCAGACCGGCCCGTTCGGTCGTACGCTGCGACCGGGTGTTGCCCTCCAGCAGGTACGCGGTCAGCGGCAGGTCCGGGCGTACGTCGCGAGCGGCGGCGACCGCCGCGCGGATGATCTCCTGGGCGTACCCCTGGCCCCAGAAGGTCGGATGGAGGCGGAAGCCGAGGTTCCAGGCCACGCCGAAGCGGACGAAACAGCCGCCGATCCCGACGAGTTGGCCCTCGGTGGCCGGCTCGGTGCTCCGGGCTACCCACATGCTCAGACCGTCGCGCTGCCAGCCGGCCAGCCAACGATCGACCATCGTGGCGGTCTGCTCCTGGCTGGACTGACGGCTGATCGGGTCGGCGCGCCAGACCTGCGGGTCCGCGTACAACTGGTGGAGTTCCGCCAGGTCGGACGGCTGCGGAACGCTCAGCACGAGGCGGTCGGTGGTGGGGTTGGCACCGGATCCGGGTGCGTCGATGCGCATTCTGTCCGTCCTCACTCCGCCGTCTCGATGAACGGTGCCGAGGTTAACGGGTACGGCCCGGCGCGCGACCGCAATTTTCGCCCTCGTCCTGATCCGTCGAACAGCACCGGGGGTCAGGCGGGGCCGATCTGGTTGGCGACGATCTGGGCGGAGAGGGTGACCATGGGCAGGCCGCCGCCGGGGTGGGTGGAGCCCCCGACCAGGAAGAGTCCGGGCACCGGGCCCCGGTTCGGTGGGCGGAGCAGGCCACCGGCGGTGCCGTAGATCGCCCCGCCGGGGGTGCTGGTCGCGGTGGCCAGGTCGGCGGGCGTACGGACCTCGCGGAACAGCAGGCGGTCGCGTACGTCGGTGCCGCGCGCGGCGAGCACGTCCAGGATCCGGTCGGCGTAGGCGTCGGCGAGTCCGGGGCGCCGCCAGTTGACCGCCGACAGGGAACGGCCCTGCCTCGCGGCGTTGACCAGCACGAACCACGCCTCGTGCCCGTCCGGGCGGACCGCCGGGTCGTCGGCCACGGTGACGAACACGGTCGGGTCCGGCGCCGGTCGGGCCGGTACGCCGTGACCGGCGTCGCCGAAAACCGCGTCGAACTCGGCGTCGTAGTCGGTCGGGAAGAACACGTTGTGGTGCGCCAACCCGGACGAGCCTTGCACACCGAGCAGGAGCACGAAACCGGACAGGCTCCGGTCGGCCAGCCCGGCGAGCCGGTCGGGGCGGGGGAGCAGATCCCGGTAGACGGTGAGGGCGTCCACATTGGCCACCACCACGTCGGCCCGTACGGGGGTGTTGGTGCCGGCGAGGCGTACGCCGTGCACCCGGCCGCCGGCGGCGTCGATGGCCGTGACCGTGCTGCCGGTCTGCACCACCACGCCCAGGTCGAGGCAGCGGGAGAGCAGTGCGTCGGCGAGTGAACCGAGCCCGCCGCGCAGGTACCAACCACCGAAGGTCAGTTCGGCGTACGGGACCGCGGCGAGTGCGGCCGGGGCCCGGCGCGGGTCGGTCCCGGTGTAGGTGGCGTACCGGTCCAGCAGCATTCGTAGCCGTGGGTCGCGCAGGTACGACCGGCCCATCCCGCGCAGGCTCTGACCGGGGCGGATGGCGGCCAGGTCACCCAGCCGCCAGGCGAGCCGGGCCAGGTCCAGGGGTGAGTCGACACTGTCGCGGAGGATGTCCCGCCACGCGGCGTGCCAGATCCGGCCGGACCGCCGCCACAGCCGCTGCCAGTCGGCCTCGGCCTGCGGCCCGAACACGTCACCGATCCGGGACGCGAAGGTGCCCGGATCGGTGCACGAGTCGAGCACGGTCGCGGATGCCTCACCCAGCGGCGGGAAGTGGTGCCGGACGATCGGGTCCAGCGGCACCAGGTCCAGGTATTCGTCGAGTTTCGCGCCGGTGGCCAGGAACAGGTCGACGAAGACCTGCGGCAGGGTGAGCAGGCTGGGGCCGGTGTCGAAGTGGAACGTACCGGCCGGGGTGTCCCGCGAGTACCGGCCGAGTTTGCCGCCGACCGTGTCGGACCGTTCGAAGACGGTGACCTCGTGCCCTCCGGCAGCCAACCGGGCCGCCGTGGCCAGCCCACCGACTCCGGCGCCGACAACGACAATTCGACTCACCCCGTACGCCTCCTCAGGCATGGTCGACGGCGCACCCTGCTCCGGTGGGCGGGCAGTGGGCCGGGTGTCAGTGCACCGGTCGGCCACGCCAGAACAGGCGTTGCCGCCTGTGCAGATGGTACGACCGCAGGGTCAGCCAACCGAGCAGCGCGACCGAGAGTGGGTGTGCCAATACGTCCGGCCAGGTCCGGCCGCCGCTCGCCCGCGCGCTGACCACCCTCCCCGCCACGCCCAGCAGGTAGGCGGCGAACGCGACCCAGGCCAGCGGTGCCGCCCCGGCGACCGCCGCACCGACCGCGAGCAGCGGGGGCACGGTGTAGAGGAGCAGGAGCAGGGCCAGGACGGTCGCGGCGGCCACCGGTGAGCCGAACGACGCCCAGAGCGACTTGGTGTAACCGTCGCGCAGCTCGGCCCAGGAGCCGTACATCCGGCAGTCCGCGAGAGCGGAGCCGTCGGCCAGGGCGATCCGGCCGCCGGCCCGTTTGACCGCGCGGGCCAGCTCGATGTCCTCCAGGATCCTCTCGCGTACCGCCGCGTGTCCGCCGGCCCGCCGGTAGCCGTCCCGGTCCAGCACCAGGAACTGACCACCGGCGGCGGCCAGCGACGGCCGGGGCGACCGTTCCATCAGCCGCAACGGCAGGAAGGTCAGCCAGGTCCACTGCAGCAACGGCTGGACCAGCCGCTCACCGATCGACCCGGCCACGATCCGGGGGTACGGGGTGAGCAGCGTCGCCCCCGCCGTACGGAGCGCGGTCACCGCACCCGCCACGGCGTACGGGGCGAGGACCACGTCGGCGTCGACGAACACCAGCGCGCCCGACCGGGGTACGGCGGCGTCGGCGAGCTGCTGGCAGGCGTACGGCTTCCCGAGCCAGCCGGGCGGTGGTGGTGAACCGGTGAGCAGGCGTACCCGTGGGTCATCGGCGGCGAGCTGCCGGACCAGGTCGGCGGTGCCGTCGGTCGAACCGTCGTCGAGGACCACGATCTCCAGGTCGGGCACGCCCCGCTGGGCCAGCAGCGAACGCAGGCACGGGGTCAGGCGGTCCGCCTCGTCGCGCAGCGGAAGCAGGACCGACACCGGCTCGTCCAGGGTGGCCCGCAGGGGCGGCCGGCGCAGCCAGCGGGTGGCGTTGACCAGGCTGTGCAGGGTCAGCCCGGCGACCACGGCGCAACCGATCCAGACCGGGGCGGCGGCGGCCCAGCTCATGCGCGTACCCGATGGGGTTGATGGGGGCGGACCAGCGTGCCGGCCAGTGGCAGCGCGACCACCGACATGGCCAGCGCCCCCCAACCGGCCGAGCCGGGCAGGTCGAGGAAAACCGCGTGGGCGAGCACGCTGGAGGCGTAGGTCCAGAGGTAGAGCGCGTACATCGGGGTGTCGACGCCGTCGAGCGGGGGCGCGGTCGGGGCGAGCCGGGCCAGCAGGGCCATCAGCACCACCGCGACCAGGAGCCACCCCAGGTAGTTGCCGACCGGCACACCGGGCACCCCGGGCAGGGCCGGGGTCGGATCCCGCCAGGTCCAGTAACCCTCGGCGACCATCTGCGGGTCGAGGAAGATGTCCCAGGCGGCGAGCCCGACGCCGGCCAACGCGACCCGCCCGATGCCGGGCCGGGTCAGCCGGGCCGCCGCCAACCACGCCGGCCACGCCATCCAGGTCCAGGCCAGCGGGATGACCAGCGGTACGCCGCCGAGCTTCGGACCGAGCTGCCCGGAGTAGTCGTAGGCACCGAACGGGAAACCGGTCGTCACGCCCAGCGCCTCGACCGCCCAACCACCGACGGTGGTCACCAGGACCAGCGTGGCGGCGGCCCGGGGACCCCGGCTGAGCAGGGCGTGGCCGACCGACAGCAGGTAGCCGAGGACAACCGTGACGATGGTCAGCCGGGCCCGGTCCTGACCCTCGGTCAGCGGGTAGCCGATCTGCGCCAGCACCAGGATGACCAGCAGGAACCAGGGCAGCCGGGTCCGGTTCACATCGATCCTCCGGCCGGTTATCCGGGTGAACCGGGATCGTCGTCGTGCTCGCCCGGTGGCGGATGGGGCAGCGGCAACTCCCGGCCGAGTACGGCGAACGACCGCTCGTCGCCGGGAAAGTGGAAGTCGCGCAGCACGTCGACGAAGCCGAACCGCCGGTAGAGCCGCCACGCCCGGGACTTCCGCTCGTCCGCCTCCGGGGTGGACAGCAGTGTGGTGCTCGCCCCCGCCATGGCGAGCAGGGCGGTCAACTGCCGGGCGCCGAGCCCGTGCCCCTGTGCCGCCGGCCGTACGTGCAACTCGACCACCTCGAAGCAGTCGGCGAACCAGGTCTTGCGGGCGTCGCCGGGCAGCGCGGTGTGCACCTGGTCGTGCCACCACTGCCCCGGGTACGAGTGGTAGCCGTAGCCGAAACCGGCCAGCCGCCCGTCGTTGGTCAACGTGGCCACCGCCCGGAAACCACGGCGGCGTACGTGAGTGGCGATGTAACCCCGGCGCGCCTCCAGCAACTCGGCCCGGTAACCCATCGCCTCGCCGTAGACCGTCACCACGTCGTCCAGCCGCCGGACGAGATCGTCCGGCTGCCACGGCACCAACCTCATGCCTGCCCGCTCCTCACTGCGCCACCGCCGTCACGCTCGTTGTCATCCCCGCTCGTCGCGATGGTCACGCTCGTTGCCACGGTCACGCTCGTCACGCTCGTGCTTGCCACCATCGTCACTCTCGGCGACCGTCACGTCGGGCCACCATCGTGACCGGTCCAGTCCAGTACGGTCCGGTCGCCACGGACCGCGCGTACCTCGAACCGCGCGAAGAGCTCTTCGGCGTACCAGCGTTCGGTCGGGGTGCGCATGATCGCGTTTTGGTGCTCCGGCTGACGGTACGCGAAGGCGAGCAGGTCCGCGCTGCTGCGCCACACGCTGACCGTGCCCTGCCAGCCCAGCGGCGCCTCACCGATGCCGAACCGGGCGGTCAGGCCGGGGGTGTCCGGCAGCGCGGCGGCGACCGCCGGAATGGCCCGCCAGAACGTCGCCGCCCGTGCCGGCCGCAGCCGCGCCCGAGTCAGCGCCAGCACCGGACCGTCCACCGATCCGCTCCGGGTGGTCGGGTTGCCGAAGGGTTCGGCTCCGGCCCAGCGGCCCCGGCTGGCCAGCGGGCGCAGGTCGAGGCGGGCGCAGGAGGTGGCGATCCGGCCCCAGGCCCGGCCCACCGGGCTGTCGTCGAAGCCGGCCGCCCGTGCCGGATCCGCCCAGACCACCAGCGCCGCCCAACGGGTCAGGTCGGCGTCGGTAGGCCCGAAGCCGCTGCCTGTGCCTGTGCCGAGCAGCTTGGCGAACGCTACGCCGGGGGTGGCCCGCAGTCGGCGCCGGTCGACCGCCATCCGGATCAGCGCACGCGGCACCGCCCGGCGGGGCAACCGCCAGACGTGCAGGGTGACCAGCTCGGGAACCGGGTTCACGCCACCTCGGCCGGGGTGCCGGCGGTGAGTCGTAACAGCTCGGCGTAGGTGGTGGGGAAAACCGCCTGCGGCACCCCGCCGGCCGCCCAGACCTCGGTGTACTCGTCGAGCGCGGTGTCGACCAGGGTACGGACCGCACCCGGATGCCCGATCGGGGCGACCCCGCCGATCGGCTGGCCGGTGTGCTCGCGTACGAACTCCGGGGTGGCCCGCTTGAGCGCGGTCAGCCCGAGTACGACAGCCAACCGGGGTACGTCGACCCGGTGCGCACCCGAGGTGAGCACCAGCAGCGGGGCGCCGTCCGCGTTGAAGATCAGCGAGTTGGCGATCTGCCCGACCTCGATGCCGAGTACACCGGCCGCCGCGGCGGCGGTGTGCACCGCCTCGGGCAGGATCCGTACCCGGACCGGCTCGCCGGAGCCGTCCCGCGCGTCCGCCCGGTCCAGTACGTCCTGCACCGCTTGCACGTTGGCATGAAGCTGCATGCCCTTATCTTGCCCACACCACCTCGGTGATCCGACGAGCACCCGCCGTCGAGGTCATCCCGTACCGACCCCAGGGCTCTATGCGGCCGACCGGCTCCGTGCGCGCGAGCGGCCGTACGCGGCAAGGGCGTGGAAGGCGGCCTTCGGTGTCCACGAGCCGTCCGGCAGCATCCGGACGATCCCGCGCGCGGCCAGGTCGAAGTCCCGGTCCGGGTCGTCGGTGGTGGGCAGGTGGCGGTTCGCGAACGTGTACACGAACGCCGCCTCCACCCCGCCGGCCTCGTAGTCGCGTAGCAGGTCCACGACGTACCGGGCCTGGCCCTCCTCGTCGCGCTCCAGCCCCGGGGTGAGCTTCGCGGCGCGGCCGTGCTCGTCGTACGTCACCGGCTCGGTCGCGCCCGCTACGTCGGCCGCCCCGTGGAAGGTGCAGCAGCCGAACTCGGTCGCGGCGTACGGCTTGCCCTGCCCCACCGCGACCGCCAGGGTCTGCGGGAACGTCGCGGCGTTGGTCGCGTCGCGGTACCCCGCGTCGCTGGCGATGATGTCGAACGGCGCCCAGTCCACGGCCTCCAGCGGGATCGAGGCGTAGCCGACGGGTCCGGCGAACCGCTCCCGTACGGCGGGTAGTGCCTCGGTGAGGAAGTCGTGCACGGCGGCGCGTGCGGCCGGGACCGCGTCCCGCATCCGCATCGGGTCGGTGAACAGCGCCATCCGCTCGGCCAGGTCGTCGCCGGGCAGGAAGCCGTCGGTGAACATGGCGATCTCGGAGCCGGTGAGGTAAACGACCGACGCCCCGCTGCGCCGCAGCCGCTCGGCCCGTTCGGCGCCGTCGAGCACGAACGCCAGCAGCCCGTCGCGGTCGAGGCCGTTGGTGAACGGGGAGTACCAGACCTCAAGCCCGGCCTCGGCGGCGAACCGCGCGGCCAGTTCGAGCCGGTCCTGGATCCCGCCGGTGATGCGTACCGCGTCGCAGTGCAACTCGTCGCGGATGACACGCAGGTCGCGTCGCACGGCCTCGGGGTCGAACGGCTCGTGGGTGGTGGACCCCGCGCTCACGAAACCGGTGTCGTAGTTCATGCCGAAGACGCGCATCGGACGACTCTCCTCGCTCATAGGGTACGTCGCGTACCTTATAGGGTACGTCGCGTACCCTGCAAGGCATGGGTACGAGGCGCCGGGGCGAGGAGTTGGAACGGGCGATCCTGCACGCGGCGGCGGAGGAACTGCGCGAGTCCGGGTACGCGGGAATGACCATGGATCGGGTCGCCGTCCGGGCCGGTACCAACAAGAACGCGATCTACCGCCGGTGGCCGCACCGGGCGGCGCTGGGCATCGCGGCGTACCGTCACCTGTCCGACGCGGTGATGCCGAACCCGGACACCGGCACCCTGCGGGGCGACGCGTTGGAGATGCTGCGGCGGGCGAACGAGACCTGGTCGTCGCCGCACGGGGCGATCCTGCGCGGGTTGCTCGCCGCCGCGGCCGACGACCCCGAACTGCTCACCCTGATGCGGGAGCGGTCCGGAGCGGACACCATGGACCGTGCCTGGCTGGCGATGCTGGAGCGCGCCGCCGCCCGGGGTGAGGCGCCGGCCGGGGCCGCGCACCGCCGGGTGGCGATGACGCCGATGATGCTGCTGCGCGCCGAGTACGCGATGCGCGGCATCCCCTCCGTACCCGACGAGGTGCTGGTCGAGATCGTCGACGAGGTGTTCCTCCCGCTCGTACGCGGCCGAGGCTGATCGGGCCCGATGGGGTGTCGCCGGGGGCGCGGGCGGACGCGAATCGATCTACGTTGACTGGATGACGACACCACTGCGAGTACTGATCTCGGCCGACATGGAGGGCGTCGCGGGAGTCGTGCACCCCACCGAGACCAACCCGGAACGGTACGACTACGAACGGGGCCGCCGACTGATGACGGCCGAGGTGAACGCCGTGATCGCGGGCGTGCTGGATGCCGTACCGGAGGCGGCGGTGCGGGTGGCGGACGCGCACGGGACGTTCCGCAACATCCTGCCGGAGGAACTCGACCGCCGGGTCCGGCTGGTCCGGGGTCGGCCCCGCCCGCTCGGCATGCTCGGCGGGCTCGACGACAACACCGGGGCGGTGCTCTTTGTCGGTTACCACGCCCGTGCGGGTGCCGGCCCGGCGGTGTTGGCCCACACTATCAGCGACGCGGTCCTGGACCTGCGGATCAACGGCCAGTCGATGGGGGAGATCGGCCTCAACACCGCCCTGGCCGGGCACCACGGTGCACCGGTGGTCCTGCTCGGCGGTGACGACGCCGCCTGCGCGGAGCTGAACGCCCTGGTCCCGGCGGCGGTGACGGTGCCGGTGAAGGTCGCCCTGGGTCAGGCGGCCGGCGAGACTCTCCATCCCGAGGAGGCCCGGGAGCGCCTGCGCGCCGCGGCCACAACGGCGATCGAGAACCGAGGGCAGGTCCCGCCCCTCACCCTGACCGGACCACTGGCCGTAGAGGTCGACCTGTACGCCCCGGCCACCGTCGACCTGGCGACCCTCATCCCCGGAGTGTCCCGCGCCCCCGGCGCCCGCACCGTAACCTTCACCGCCAACAACACGTCCGAAGCCCACTCCCTCATCCAACTCCTGACCCACCTGGCCCAAATCAAACCCGCCTGACCCCCGATCGCCTCGTTGATCATGAAGTTAGCGCGCCGGATCGGGCGTTTCGAGGTAGCTAACTTCATGATCAACGCGATGGTCGGGGGTGGGGAGGGGGGTGGGGAGGCGGGCGGTTTCGGCTAGGGCTACGCCGGCTAGGACTACGAGGCCGCCGGTGATCTGGATGGGGGTGAGGGATTCGGTGGTGCCGAGGGTCAGCCAGGCGACGATCGAGGCGATCACGGGTTCGGCCATGCCGAGGATGCTGACGCTGGTCGCCGGCAGGTGGCGCAGGGCGCCGGAGACGAGCAGGAACGGCGCGATCGAGCCGAGCACCACCACGTACGCGCAGAGCAGCAGGACCGGTACGCCGCCGCTGCGCTCCCCGAGCGGCTCCCAACCCCCGCTGCCGGTGGTGACCGCCCTGGTCAACAGACCGGCCACGGCCGACGCGCCGAACGCCCAGGTGGTCAGGGAGAGGGTGTCCCGCTGCTGCACACCCCGCGCGCCGAGCACGTAGTAACAGGCGAGCACCACCGCCGCCATGAGCCCGGCGAGTACGCCGACCCCGTCCAGGTTCAGCGAGCCCCAGATCTCGGCCACACAGGCCAGCCCCGCCAGGCTCGCGGCCAGCCCGAACCAGAGCCGGGGGCGGGCCCGCTGGTGCTGGCCGAACCGGGCCCAGAGCGCGACCAGCAGCGGTGCGGTGTACTCGAACAGCAGCCCGATCCCGACCGGCAGGCGGGAGATCGCCACGAAGTAGAGCATCGGGGTGAGGAAGAACCCGGCCAGGCCGAACCCGATCAGCAGCGGCAGGTCGCGGAGGGTGACCCGCAGGCGGCGTACGCCCGGACGCAGCAGCACGCTCAACAGCAGCAGCCCGGCGAAGGCACCCGCCGCCCGGATCAGGGTGAGCTGCGGTGCCTCGATCCCGGCGCGCAGCACCAGCTTCGACACGGTGCCGTTGACCGCGAACAGCGCGCTGGCCGAGAGGACCATGATCACGCCGAGAGCCGGGTTACGAGTCGTCACCGGCTGAGATTACCGATGCGCCGTCAGGACTCAACCGTCAGCTGGCCGTTACTCCCACGGTTCGGATGGTCGATCACGCAACGGCTGACACGGCAGGTCGGGCGGCAAACTCGCCGCAGCCGGCGGGGACCACCGGGTGGCGTTCGCCGGCTACGAGAACCGGATGGGCCCGCGCGTCACCGTCAACCGGAAGCGCCCGCCGGGCGGCACCAGCGGCTTCGCGCCGAGCACCCGACGGGGCATGATGATGGGCGGCATCCAGAAGGGTGCGAACGCGATCGCCCTCCGGGCGTACGGCGGCTGACCATGTCGGGGATCGGATGACCAGCTTTCCGGCCGAGGCGCGTCATGTCCGGGACACCGACCTGCCGGTGCACCACCGGCTCTGGGCGTTGCGCGGCTGCGCGCTGAGCTTCCCGCCGTACGGATTCCGCGCGACCTGGCACCATCTGGTCCGCTCCGCGCGCATTCCGTACCGGCTCGACGACGAACCGGATGCCCTGGTCCGGGCGGTGGACGAACTCGAAGCCGCCCGACAACTCGCGCTCGGGTACGCCGCTCCCGTGGTTGCCGCCCGCCGCCGGTCGAAGGCCGCCGGGCAGCGCGTCCCGGTGGTGTCGAGCCACTGGGTGTTCGGACAGTGGTCCTCGCTGGCCTACTGCCCGGACTTCGCCCACCACCCCGACGAACCGCTGCCGGTCGTGTTGGGCCGGGTCATCGCCGCCCACCGCGCCGGGACCGTCGATTCCGGACAGTGCACAGTCTGCGGTGCGGACCGCACCAGACCCCGGGCCTGTACCCGGTGCGGGGTCCACCCGGACGGTCCGGCCGCGCCCTCGGCCCGTTTCCGGCACCCGGACGAAGCCGACCGCTGGCGACGCACCTGGCAACGATCCGGGCCGTGAACGGCACCGACCGGTCGTCGGCCCGGCCCAGCGCCAGCAGTGCCTCGGCCCCTACCCCAGCCGACGGGTGCGGTCCTTCGGCGGTTGGGGTAGGGGCGGTTCGGGGATGACGAACAGCATGCGGCGCTCGGCCATCCGTTTGCGGAGCCGGCGGACCATCCTCAGGAGCAGGCCGAACAGATCCCGGAGCGCTATCCCGACGACCAGGGCCAGCAGGGAGCCGATCACCTTGGCGTGCCAGCCGCCCTCGGCGAACTGGGCCGGAAGTTCGGTCGCGGCGACGAACCCCGCAAACAGCCGCCAGCCCATCTTCGGCTCGTCCCTGTTCGCCACGCACACATCCTGGCACCTGTGTGCCACCAGATTCGTCCCCCGAAAAGGAGCGCCTCCCGGTGCATCGCCGGTGAGCTGATCGGTCGGGGAGCGGTGGGCGGCCTCAGCGTCCGAGGGCTGGGTGACGGCGGCCTCGACGTGCGGCCGGGTGGTAGGGAAGACGGGTACGGGATGCGCCGCGTGGGCCGGCCGTGGCATCGACGGCGGGCCCACGCGTACGGCGTCGTCCCTGGTGGGGGCGGCGCCGGGGCGCCCCGTACACACCGCCCGGGCCGGCGGTGCCGGTGGTTCACCGGGACGGGTCGGATGATCGGGTTACCTGCTTCGGCACCTGTTGATCAACGCTGTGCAGGCTAGCCAGCCTGTCCCCATGAACGGGGGAAGCGCAGATGAAGCCCGTACGACCGGGTCGTGAAACAAGCCCGCCCCGGTGCGCGGCGGGCGGGCGTGGCCGATCCGGGCCCGCCTCCCGTTCCCGGTGGCACGACTCCGGGAAGTGTCGGCCCCGGTCGATGTCCCCGCCGGTGCCGGTGACGGGTGGCGTCCGTGGTGTCGGGCCTGGTTTCCCCGGCTCCGGGCCGGTTCCGGGCCTGGTCCGCATCGGTACGGGCGGCGGGTTCCGGTCGGTCGGGACCGGTGTCTCGGTGGTTGCGTTTTTGTCGGGGGCGAGGTGTACTGTCATCAGTAGTTAGAACGCGTGTTCGATTGAGTCGTCGGCTTGGGTCGCTGGCTTGAGTCGAACGCTCGTCCTGACCACCGGGAGCAGCGTTCGCGGCGTAGTTCCCGGCGTGCGGTTCCGCGGACCGCGCGGGCTCCGGGCACACCAGTCCGGGCCACCAAGGCAGGATCACCGTTCGCCGCCCACGACCCCCGGGCGGCGGGCGGTGACCCCGCCGGGTCAGCCGGCCGGGTGCGGTGTGGGGAAGCACCCACATCCGGCCGGCACCACCGGTGCGTCTTCCTCCGCAGCGGGCTATTCGACAGTGCGTGGCCATCCGGGCTCCCCGCCCGACCGGTGGCGACACGGCGGCGACGCGGAGGAGAGTCCCATGCCGACCAGCCCGGTTCAGGTGCCGACGGTGCCGGCGCACATACTGCCGCACCGGACTCCGGCCCAGCTGCTCATGATTGCCCGGCGCGGGCTGGCGGAAGCCGCCCAGACCCGACCCGACGGCCTGCGGTACGCGGCGGCGCACCTGGCCGCCCTGCGCGCCGCCGCGGCGATGCTCGCCGCCCGTGCCCGTCCCGCACCCACCCGCCGCAACCGGGTCACCAGCGTCTGGGCCCTGCTCGTGCTCGTCGCACCGGAGCTGGGGGAGTGGGCCACCTACTTCGCCACCGGCGCGACCAAGCGGGCCGCCGCCGAGGCCGGCATCCCGCGGGTGGTGACCGCCCGGGAGGCCGACGACCTGCTCCGCTCGGCCGAGCAGTTCGTGGCCGTGGTCGAGGCCGCGCTCGGCCTGTCCCACCAACCCGCCATCGACGGACTCGCCGCCTGAGCGGCAACCGGACCCGCACGGACCGACCGGCGGTAGTGGCGACCGGACTCGTACGGACCGACCGGCGGTAGCAGCGGCACAGACACTTCAACGGGGATGGGTGAGTTCCATGGCGGGCCGGATGACGGTCGGGTCGGCTGCGCTGGCGGACCTGGTCCGGCCGGCGAGCGCCCCGGACGCCGCCGGTGCCTACCGGACGCTGCCGGTGCTGCCCGAGCTGATCGGCCTGCTGCCCAACCGGGGACTGCGCCGGGGCAGCACGGTGGCGGTCGGCACCGGCCAACCGGCCCGCAGCGGCGGCACCTCACTCCTGCTGGCGTTGCTCGCCGAGGCATCCCGCGCCGGTTCGTGGTGCGCGGTGGTCGGCGTACCGACCCTCGGCATGGTCGCGGCGGCCGAACTCGGCATCGCGCTGGACCGGCTCGCCCTCGTACCGCACCCCGGCCCGGAGTGGGCCACCGTGGTCGCCGCCCTGATCGACGGGGTCGACGTGGTGGTCATCGCCGTACCGGGCACGGTCAGCGCCACGGTCACCGACCGACTGGCCGCCCGAGCCCGGCAGCGCGGCAGCGTGCTCCTCCCGTACGGGCAGTGGGCCGGTGCCGACGTCACCCTCCGGGTGGTCGCGGGGGCGTGGGAGGGGCTCGGCCAGGGGCGGGGTCGGCTGCGCCGGCGCGAGGTGACCGTCTCCGCCCGGGGGCGGGGTGCCGCCGCCCGTCCCAAGGAGATCAAGGTCTGGATGCCCGGCGACGACGCCACCCGTGTGGTTAAGCCGGTCGGTGGCACCCGGACGGCCGGATCGTCCGCGACCTGGCCGGAGCCGGTGTCCCGGCGTACCCCGCTCACCCTGGTCGGGCCGTGAGGCGCCCGACCGTGCGCGTCCCGGGACGGGGCAGCGCGGGCAGCCCCGCCAAACTAGAATCGAACACATGTTCTAAGGTGGCTCGACGGGCTGGTCGAGAGGGGCGTGATGGGGGGCGGGACGGGGGAGGCCGGGCGGCCGGCACCGGTGCGCACCCTGCTCGTCTGGTGCCCGGACTGGCCGGTCATCGCGGCCGAGATCGTCGACGGGGTGCCGGCGTCGGCCCCGGTCGCCGTGTTGCACGCCAACCGGGTCCTTGCCTGCTCCACCGCCGCCCGTGCCGAAGGGGTGCGCCGTGGGCTGCGTAAACGGGAGGCACAGAGCCGCTGCCCGCAACTGATCGCGGTCGACCACGATCCCGGTCGGGACGCCCGCGCCTTCGAGTCGGTGGTCGCCGCGATCGAGGAAGTGGCCGCCGGGGTCGAGGTGATCCGGCCGGGTGTCTGCGCGCTCGCCGCTCGCGGCCCCGCCCGCTACTTCGGTGGCGAGGAACAGGCCGCCGAGCGGATCGTCGAGCACGTCGCCCAGACCTGCCTGGTGGAGAGCCAGATCGGCATCGCCGACGGGCTGTTCGCCGCCGGCCTGGCCGCCCGCACCGGGCAGATCGTCCCGCCCGGCGGCGCTCCGGAGTTCCTGGCCGACCTGCCGGTGGAGGCACTCGGCCGACCGTCCCTGACCGACCTGCTGCGTCGGCTCGGGCTGCGTACCCTGGCCGATTTCGCGGCCTTGCCCGCAGGCGACGTGCTGGCCCGGTTCGGGTTCGACGCCGCGCTCGCCCACCAACTCGCGGCCGGCCGCGACCACCGCCGGCTCGCGGTCCGCCGCCCGCCGCCCGACCTGGCCGTGACCGAGACGTACGACGAAGCGCTGGACCGGGTCGACGCCGCCGCGTTCGCCGCCCGTGCCCTCGCCGAACGGCTGCACGAGACCCTCGCCGGACACGCCCTGGCCTGCACCCGGCTCGGCATCGAGGCGGTCACCGAGCACGGCCAGGAACTGCACCGGGTCTGGCGGCACGACGGGCTGCTCACCTCGGCCGCGATCGCCGACCGGGTGCGCTGGCAGCTCGACGGCTGGCTCTCCGGGACCAACCGGCGTCCCGGTGCCGCCGGGCGGGTCGCACCGTCCCGGCCGACCTCGGGGATCATCCGGCTCCGGCTGATCCCCGACGGGCTGCTGGCCCAGGCCGGCCTCCAGCCGGGACTGTGGGGCGAGACCGGCGTCGAGCGGGACCGGGCACACCGGGCGCTGAGCCGGGTGCAGGGCATCCTCGGCCCCGAGTCGGTGCTCACCGCCGTGCTCGGCGGTGGGCGGTCCGACGCCGACCGGGCCCGGCTGGTGCCGTGGGGCGACGAACGGACCCCGGGCCGACCGGCGGAGCCGCCCTGGCCGGGGCGGTTGCCGCCGCCGGCACCGGCGGTGGTGCTGGCCGCGCCGCTGCCGGCCGCGGTCTACGACGACGCGGGTGAACCGGTCACGGTGACCGCCAGGTTGCAGGTCAGCGCCGCCCCGGTCCGGTTGGTGGTGGGCGCCGCCGCGCCGGTCGAGATCGTCGGCTGGGCCGGGCCCTGGCCGCTGGACGAGCGTTGGTGGGCGCCGGCCGAGTCCCGGCGCCGGGCCCGCTTCCAGGTCCGGCTCGCCGACGGGGGTGCGCTGCTGCTCTCCCTCGCCGGTGGCCAGTGGGCGGTGGAGGCGATTTATGACTGACCACACCGCCGAGTGGGAAGCGGGTGCTCGCCGGTGAGCTTCCACAACCCGAAGATGCCCTGGTCGGAGCTGGAACGTACGCTGTCGGGCCGGCGTAAGGCGGGCGACGGGCCGGCCGGTCACCTGCACGTGGTGGACCCGCTCGCCGACGAGGCACCGGCCAGCCGGCGGCGGGAGCGTTACGCCTCACCGGCACGGCCGATCACGCCCCCCGACGGCACCGTCCCGTACGCCGAACTGCACGCGCACACCAACTTCAGCTTCCTCGACGGGGCCAGCCACCCGGAGGAGATGGCCGAGGAGGCGGCCCGGTTGGGGCTGACCGCGCTCGCGGTGACCGACCACGACGGGTTCTACGGTGTGGTCCGGTTCGCCGAGGCGGCTCGGGCCCTGCACCTGCCCACCATCTTCGGTGCCGAACTCTCCCTCGGCCTGCCCGGACCGGCCAACGGTGAACCGGATCCGCTCGGCCGGCACCTGCTGGTGCTCGCGCACGGCCCGGAGGGGTACGCCCGGCTGGCCCGGACCATCGCCCGTGCCCAGTTGCGCGGCGGCGAGAAGGGCCGTCCGGTCTACGGCGCCCACCGGAACGGGCCGGGAGGTGACACCACCGGCGGCGGTGCCGGCCCCGGCACGAGGGGCGCGGGCGGTGGCGGCCGGTCGGGGCGGACCGGCGGACGGTCCCGGTCGGGGCGTACCGGTGACACCCTTCCGCTGGTCGACGCCGGTGCGCTGATCGGCGCCGACCTGGAGGAGATCGCCGCCGACCTGCGCGACCACGTCCTGGTGCTCACCGGATGCCGCAAGGGGCCGGTGCCGGCGGCGCTGCTCACCGACGGGGTCGAGGCGGCGGCCCGGGAACTGGACAGGTTGACCGCGCTGTTCGGGGCGGAGACGGTGGCGGTGGAGCTGACCGACCACGGCGACCCGACCGACTCCGACCGCAACGACGCCCTCGCCGACCTGGCCGCCCGCGCCGGACTGCCGACCGTGGCCACCAACAACGTGCACTACGCGACCCCGTCGCGGCGGCGGCTGGCCACCGCGCTGGCGGCCGTACGGGCCCGGCGCAGCCTGGACGAACTCGACGGGTGGCTCCCGGCGGCGGCCACCGCCCACCTGCGCGGTGGGGCCGAGATGGCGGCCCGGTTCGCCGCCTACCCCGGTGCGGTGGCGCGGGCCGCCCGGTTCGGCGCCGAGCTCGCCTTCGACCTGCAACTGGTCGCGCCCGACCTGCCCGCCCACCCGGTGCCGTCCGGGCACACCGAGATGACCTGGCTGCGTCGCTTGACCATGGACGGGGCGCTGGAGCGCTACGGCCCGCGCGAGGCCCACCCGCAGGCGTACGAGCAGCTCGAACACGAGTTGAAGATGATCGACGAGCTGGGTTTCCCGGGCTACTTCCTGGTGGTGCACGACATCATCACGTTCTGCCGGGAGAACAACATCTACTGCCAGGGGCGCGGCTCGGCGGCGAACTCGGCGGTCTGTTACGCGCTGCGGGTCACCAACGTCGACGCGGTCCGGCACCACCTGCTCTTCGAGCGTTTCCTCGCCCCGGAACGCGACGGGCCGCCCGACATCGACGTGGACATCGAGTCCGACCGGCGCGAGGAGGTGATCCAGTACATCTACACGAAGTACGGCCGGGAGCACACCGCGCAGGTCGCGAACGTGATCTCGTACCGGCCCCGGTCGGCGGTGCGGGACATCGCCAAGGCGTTCGGTTTCTCGCCCGGCCAGCAGGACGCCTGGAGCAAGCAGATCGACCGGTGGGGTGAGGTGGCGAGCGTGGACGTCGAGGAGATCCCCGAGCACGTCGTCGCGTACGCCAACGAGTTGCAGACCTTCCCCCGGCACCTGGGCATCCACTCCGGCGGCATGGTGATCTGCGACCGGCCGGTGATCGAGGTCTGCCCGGTGGAGTGGGGGCGGATGCCCGGCCGCAGTGTGCTCCAGTGGGACAAGGACGACTGCGCCAACGCCGGACTGGTCAAGTTCGACCTGCTCGGGCTCGGCATGCTCTCCGCGCTGCACTACGCGTACGACATGATCGGGTCCACCCTCGACCTGAGCAGCATGACGCTGGACGACCCCGAGGTGTACGACATGCTCTGCCGGGCCGACTCGGTCGGGGTGTTCCAGGTGGAGAGCCGGGCCCAGATCGCCACCCTGCCCCGGCTCAAGCCCCGCGAGTTCTACGACCTGGTGGTCGAGGTGGCGCTGATCCGGCCGGGTCCGATCCAGGGCGGCTCGGTGCACCCGTACATCCGGCGCAAGAACGGGCAGGAGGAGGTCACGTACGCCCATCCGCTGATGCGCAACGCGCTGGAGAAGACGCTCGGGGTGCCGCTGTTCCAGGAGCAGCTGATGCAGCTCGCGATCGACCTGGCCGGTTTCGACGCGGCCGGTGCCGACCAGCTGCGCCGGGCGATGGGGTCGAAGCGGTCGACCGAGCGGATGGACCGGATCCGCGACCGGCTCTACGCCGGCATGGCCGAGCGGGGCATCACCGGTGAGCTGGCCGACGACGTTTTCCTCAAGCTCTCCGCGTTCGCCAGCTTCGGCTTCCCGGAGAGCCACGCGATGAGTTTCGCCTACCTGGTCTACGCCTCCTCCTGGCTCAAGCGCTACTACCCGGCCCCGTTCCTGGCCGCGCTGCTCAACGCCCAGCCGATGGGTTTCTACTCGCCGCAGACCCTGGTCGACGACGCCCGCCGGCACGGGGTCGAGGTACGCCGGCCGGACATCAACGCAAGCGGCGCCCAGGCGGTGCTGGAGTCCACCCCGCAGACCCGGTGGGGCAGCGGGCCCGGTGAGCCGTCGCACCGGTGGGGGCTGGGCGGCCCAGCGGTGCGCCTGGGGCTGGCCGGGGTACGCACCGTCGGCGTCGACCTGGCGGAGCGGATCGAGGCGGAACGGACCGCGCACGGCCCGTACGCGGACATGCCGGACCTGGTCCGCCGGGTCGGCCTGCCGGCCGCGCAGTTGGAGGCGCTGGCCACCGCGGACGCCTTCGCGTGTTTCGGGCTGAGCCGGCGGGCGGCCCTCTGGGCGGCCGGTGCGGCGGCGCAGGAGAAACCGGGCCGGTTGCCGGGCACGGTGGCCGGGGCGACCGCGCCCACCCTGCCGGGCATGTCGGCGGTGGACCGGCTGGTCGCCGACGTGTGGGCCACCGGGCTCTCCCCGGAGAACCATCCGGCCCGGTTCGTCCGGGACCGGCTCGACGCGCTCGACGCGGTGCCGATCGCGAAGCTGGGCCAGGTGGAGTCGGGTAGGCGGGTCCGGGTCGGCGGCATCGTCACCCACCGGCAGCGACCGGCCACGGCCGGTGGGGTGACCTTCCTGAACCTGGAGGACGAGACCGGCATGCTCAACGTGATCTGTTCACCGGGGCTGTGGCAGCGCTACCGGAAGGTGGCCCGGACCAGCAACGCCCTGGTCGTCCGGGGTCGGCTGGAGCGGGCCGAGGGGGTGACGAACCTGATCGCCGACCGGCTGGACACGATCACCGCCCCGGTCACGCCCGCGTCCCGCGACTTCCGCTGACCCCCGCGCGAGGGGGTGGCCTAGGCTCGTCCGGGTGGAGCGAACACAGATCGGGTCCGGCGCGGTGCGCGGCCGACCGGCGCCAGCAACCGGACCGTACCCGGCCCCGCGTACGGCAGTGGTCTGGGCGGTGCTGCGCCGGGAACTCGACCGGCTCGCCGGGCGGACCCTGACCGTCCTGGACGTCGGCGGCGGCACCGGCGGCTTCGCCGTACCGCTGGCCGAGGCCGGGCACCGGGTGACCGTGGTCGATGCCAGCCCGGACGCGCTCGCCGCGCTGACCCGGCGGGCCGCCGAGGCGGGGGTGGCCGACCGGATCCTGGCCGTCCAGGGGGACGGGGACGCTCTCGCCGGGCTGGTCGAGCCGGCCGGCGCCGACCTGGTGCTCTGCCATGCCGTGCTGGAGGTGGTCGACGATCCGGCCGGTGTGGTGGCGGCGGTGGCGACCGCGTTGCGCCCCGGTGGGGCGGCGAGTGTGCTGGTCGCGAGCCGGGCGGCGGCCGTACTGAGCCGGGCGATGAACGGGCACCTCGACGTCGCCGCCGCGCTGCTCGCCGACCCGGACGGGTGCGCCGGGCCACGGGACACCCTGCGACGGCGTTACGACGCGGAGACCGCCGCCGCGCTGCTCGGCGCCGCCGGGCTGCGGGTGGAGCAGACCCACGGCGTACGCGTCTTCGCCGATCTGATCCCCGCCGCCGCTGCCGACGGTGACCCGCAGGCGCTGCTGGACCTGGAGATCGCCGCGGCGGCCCTGCCCCCCTACCGGGACATGGCCGCCCAACTGCACCTCTTCGCCCGCCGCCCCGAATGACCGGTCCCTCGGCCCGGCCCGACCCCGCCGCCCGGCCCGGTGCGGTGACGCTGCCGTTCGGTGCCCACGGTCCGTTCGACCAGGTACGACCGGAGTACGGCGGGGACAGTCTCGCCGACCTGCTGCCCAGCGTGCTGGCGGTGCTCGGGGTGCCGGGGGCCACCGATCCGCTGGGGCTGACCGCCCAACTCGCCGGCGTACGCCGGATCGCGGTCCTGCTGGTCGACGGACTCGGCTGGTACCAGTTGCCGACCGCGGCCCCGTACGCGCCGGTGCTGACCGACCTGGTGGCCCGGACCGGTCGGCCGCTCACCAGCGGGTTCCCGTCGACCACCCCGACGAGCCTGGTCAGTCTCGGCACCGGGGCGGCGCCGGGGGCGCACGGGGTGCTCGGTTTCCGGGTCAACGTGCCGGGCACCGACCGGGTGCTCACCCACATCAACTGGTCCGGTACGGCCGACGACCCCCGTGCCCCGGACCCGGATCCCCGTACCTGGCAGCCGTTGCCGACCCAGTTCGAACTGGCGGAGGCGGCCGGGGTGGCGGTGACCGTGGTGAGCCGTCCCGAGCATGCCGGCAGCGGCCTGACGGTGGCGGCCAACTCCGGTGGTGTCTACCGGGGTGCCGCCGAGGTGGACACGCTGGCCACCGAGATGCTGGCCGCGCTGACCGCCGGTCCCGGTCCCACCCTGGTCTCCGGTTACCACCCGGACATCGACAAGCACGGGCACCTGTCCGGGGTCGACTCGACGGCCTGGCGGGAGGCGGTGGCCGACCTGGACCGGCTGCTCGACCGGTTGGTCCACGGGCTGCCGGCCGATGCCGCGCTGCTGGTCACGGCCGACCACGGGCAGCTCAACGTCCCGCCGGACCGGCGCTTCGACCTCGATCTCGATCCTCGGCTGCGGGCCGGCGTACGGGTGGCGGCGGGTGAGCCGCGGGTCCGTTACCTGCACGCCCTGCCGGGGGCGGTGGACGACGTGCTGGCCGCCTGGACCGAGGTGCTGGGGCCGGCGGCGTGGGTGGCGCCGAGGGCGGAGGCGGTCGCCGCCGGCTGGTTCGGCCCGGTGCCGGAGGCACACCTGGCCCGGATCGGCGACGTGGTCGTCTGCTGCCGCGACTCGTACGCGGTCCTGGCCACCCGCACCGACGCCCCGATCGAGGCGAACCTCGTCGCGTACCACGGCTCCTGGACCGCCGCCGAGATGACCATCCCCCTCCTCCTCGCCCGCCCCTGACCCCATGGTCAGCGCCTAATACAGAGAAAGAGGGGCTATCCGGCGCGGAATAGCCCCTCTTTCTCTGTATCAGCGCGCCCCCCCGGAGGGGGAGGGCAGGTGGGGAAACGGGTGTTCGGGTTCCTGGATTGGGCTAGTTTCAGGTAATTCGTGCATCCGTTGGTGGGGCGAGGGGCGGGCAGTGGATACCGAAGTGACGTTGCGGGTGGACGGGACCGTCTACACGCTGGGGGTGGACACCCGGACCACGCTCCTGGACGCGCTGCGGGAGCGACTCGGCATCACCAGCCCGAAGAAGGGCTGTGACCACGGGCAGTGCGGAGCCTGCACGGTCCTGCTCGACGGGTGGCGGTCCAACAGTTGCCTCGCCCTCGCCGTCGCCCACGACGGGGCGGAGATCACCACCGCCGCCGGGCTGGCCGTGGACGGCACCCTGCACCCGATGCAGGAGGCGTTCGTCGAGTGCGACGCCTTCCAGTGCGGCTACTGCACCCCCGGCCAGATCGTCTCCGCGGTGGGCATGCTGGACGAGGTCGACTCCGGGTGGCCGAGCGCGGTGACCGCCGCCGGTGACGTCGAGGTGGTGCTCGACGAGGCGGAGATCCGGGAACGGATGAGCGGCAACATCTGCCGCTGCGCGGCGTACGCCAACATCGTCCCCGCCATCGCCCGGGTGGCCCGCCGATGAGGCCGCTGCGCTACGCCCGCGCCCAGGACGTACCCCAGGCGGTACGGATGCTCGCCGAGGCGCCGTACGGGGCGTACCTCGCCGGCGGGACGAACCTGGTCGACCTGATGAAGCTCGGAGTGGCCACACCGGAACTGCTGGTCGACGTACGGCGGCTCACCTCCGAGCGGATCGAGGACCTGCCCGACGGCGGGATCCTGGTCGGCGCGGCGGTACGCAACAGCGAACTGGCCGCCGACCCGACGATCCGTACCCGCTATCCGGTGCTCTCCCAGGCGCTGCTCGCCGGTGCCTCGGGCCAGTTGCGCAACCTCGCCACCACCGGCGGGAACATGCTCCAACGCACCCGCTGCCCGTACTTCCAGAACATCACCACCCCGTGCAACAAGCGCGTACCCGGCACCGGGTGCTCGGCCCGTGAGGGGCACCAGCGGGACATGGCGATCCTCGGCGCCTCCTCGGAGTGCGTCGCCACCCACCCGTCGGACATGGCGGTCGCGCTGGCCGCGCTCGACGCGGTGGTCCGTACCCGGGGACCGGACGGCGACCGGAGCATCCCGCTCACCGAGCTGCACCGGCTGCCCGGCGAGGAGCCCGGCCGGGACACCGTCCTGCGCCACGGCGAGCTGATCATGAATGTGGAGCTGCCGCCGCTCGGGTTCGCCGCGAACTCCCGGTACCGCAAGGTCCGCGACCGGGCGTCGTACGCGTTCGCCCTGGTCTCGGTGGCCGCGGCGGTCGACGTCGTGGACGGCGTCGTACGCGACGTCCGGCTCGCCCTCGGCGGGGTGGCGCACAAGCCGTGGCGGGCCAACCGGGCCGAGGACCTGCTCCGTGGCGCCCCGGCGACCGAGCACAGCTTCGCCGAGGCGGCCGACGCCGAACTGGCCGCCGCGCGTCCGCTGCCCGGCAACGCGTTCAAGGTGCCGCTGGCCCGCGCGGTCATCATCCGTACCCTGCTCGACCTCACCGAGGACCTGGCCGAGGACGGCCGGTGAGCGGGGTCGTCGTCGGCGGGTGGCCGCTCGGCATGGACGGGAGGGCAGGTAGATGACGATCACGCCGCGGGCGATCGGTCGGCCGATGAGCCGGATCGACGGCCCGGACAAGGTACGGGGCCTGGCCCGGTACGCCTTCGAACACCCGGTCGAGGCACCGCTCTACCTCTACCCGGTGCAGTCCACCATCGCCACCGGCCGGATCACCGCGATCGACACCGTCGCCGCCTGCGCCGAACCGGGGGTGGTCGCCGTACTCACCCACGACAACGCGCCCCGGCTGGACAGGGTGGAAAGCGGCGAGCACGTCATCCTCCAGTCGGACCGGGTCGCCTTCCGGGGCCAGTTCATCGGCGCGGTGCTGGCGCAGACCCCGGAGACCGCCCGGTACGCCGCCGGACTGGTCCGGTTCACCTACGACGCCGGCCAGCCCGACCTGGACCTGCGGGTGGACCGGGACGACTTCACGGTGCCGGCGCAGGTGCTGCCGCAGTTCCCGATGAACACCACCCAGGGAGACGTCGACACCGCGCTCGCCACGGCCGCGGTCACCCTGGACGCCACGTACACCACGCCGATGGTCCACCACAATCCGATGGAGCCGCACAGCACCGTCGCGCACTGGACCGACAACCGGCTCACCCTCTACGTCTCCAGCCAGGGGGTCTACCGGGTCAAGCAGGTGGTGATGGCCCTGTTCGCGCTCGAAGCCGACCAGGTACGGGTGATCTCCCGGCACGTCGGCGGTGGATTCGGCTCCAAGGTGCTGCCGCGCGCGGACGTGGTTCTGGCGGTCATGGCCGCCCGGATGCTGCCCGGTCGGCCGGTGAAGTTCGCGCTCACCCGCCAGCAGATGTTCGCCCAGGTCGGCTACCGCTCCCCGACCATCCAGCGGGTCCGGCTCGGTGCCGACGGCGCGGGTCGGCTGGTGGCGATCGAGCACGGGTCGGTGGAGCAGACCTCCAGGGTGGTCGAGTTCGCCGAGCACGCCACCCGGATGACGCAGAGCGTCTACGCCGCCCCGCACCGGCGCAGCTCGCAGCGGCTGGCGGCGCTGGACGTACCGACGCCGAGCATCATGCGGGCGCCGGGGGAAACGCCGGGGATGTGGGCGCTGGAGTCGGCGATGGACGAGATGGCCATCGCCTGCGGGCTGGACCCGATCGAGTTCCGGATCCTCAACGAGCCGAGCGTGCACCCGACCACCGGCCTGCCGTTCTCCAGCCGGAACCTGGTCGAGTGCCTGCGCGAGGGGGCCCGCCGGTTCGGCTGGGAGGGGCGGGATCCGACGCCGGGCAGCCGCCGGGAGGCGGGGTGGCTGGTCGGTACGGGGGTGGCCGCGTCGACGTACGGGGTGCTGAGCTTCCCCGGTTCGGTGGCCCGGATCCGGCTCGGATCGGACGCCCGGTACGCGGTCGAGATCGCCGCCGCCGACATCGGCACCGGCGCCTGGACCGCGCTGACCCAGATCGCCGCCGACGCGCTGGGGGTGGGGGTCGACCGGATCGATCTCGCCATCGGGGACACCGTCCTGCCGATGGCCACGGGGGCCGGTGGTTCGACCGGGATCACCTGCTGGGGGTCGACGATCGTGGCGGCGGCCGACCAGTTCCGCCGGACCCTGGCCGACCAGTACGGCGGGCAGGTGCCGCCGGACGGGCTGGAGGTCGAGGCGGCGATGCCGGTGAACCCGCACGTCGGCAAGTTCGCGATGGACAGCTTCGGCGCCCAGTTCGCCGAGGTACGCGTACACCCGGAGACCGGTGAGGTACGGGTGACCCGGCTGCTCGGTGTCTTCGCCGTCGGGAAGGTGATCAACGCGAAGACCGGGCGGTCACAGCTCGTCGGCGGCATGACCATGGGGCTGTCGATGGCGTTGCACGAGCACAGCGTGCTCGATCACCGGTTCGGTCACGTGGTGAACCAGGACCTGGCCCAGTATCACGTGGCGAGCAACGCGGACGTGGGTTCGGTGGAGGCGTACTGGGTGGACGAGCACGATCCGTACGTGAATCCGATGGGGTCGAAGGGGATGGGTGAGATCGGGATCGTGGGGACGGCGGCGGCTGTGGGTAATGCTGTTTTTCACGCTACTGGGGTTCGGGTTCGGGATCTGCCGTTGACTCTGGACAAGCTGTTGGGGCGGCTCTAGCTGGGTGGGGTTGGGGGCGGCGTGCCCCGCGAAGGCCGTCAGGCTTGATCCCTTCGCGGGGCACGCCGCCCCCAACCTCTTTCGGCTTGCTCCGGTCGGGGTGGCGGCGGGTGCGTCGCCGCACAATCGGTTTCGGGTACGGCGAATGCGGGTGGCCGGAGGTTTGCGATGCCGCCGGGCGTGGGAAGGTCGACTCGGGCCGGCGGTATCGCCGAGGCCGGAGCGGCGCTCGGTGCCTGTTCGACACGAACGTCATGAGCGCGAGCAAGCACCCCACCCCACCCACCCCCGCGCTGCACGGGGCGCTAATACAGAGAAAGAGTGGTTATCCGGCGTGGAATAACCACTCTTTCTCTGTATTAGCGCGGGTCAGCGCGGTCACGCGGTGGAGTGGGTCAGGCGGTGGTCTGGTTCAGGCGGGTTAGGTGGTCCGGGGTTAGTTTGAGGTCTAGGGCGGGGAGGGCGGCTTCGTAGTGGGGGAGGGTTCTGGGGCCGATCAGGGGGACGAGGGTGGGGTTGTCCTGGTGTAGGAGCCAGGCCAGGACCAGTTGGTTCGGGGTGACGTCGAGTTCGGCGGCGATGGCGTCGAGTACGGCGAGCCGGGCGGTCGAGTCGGCACCCCGGTACGGGTCGAGTACGGGGTGTTCGCGGCGCTTGGTGGCGTCGTCGTAGCTGCCCTTGAGGATCGGCGAGTACGCGACCAGGGTGAGGTCGTCGTGCGCCCGCAGGTAGTCGAGCTGCTCGTCGTCGACGATCGCGGAGTGGTCCACGCCGGGGCGGCGGCGCAGGTAGGAGTGCTGCTGCTGAAGGGCGACCGGGGCCGGCCAGCCGTACCGGTCGCAGAGCTGGCGGATGCTCTCCAGCCGCCAGGTGTGCACGTTGGACCACCCGAGGTAGCGGACCTTGCCGGCGGTGACGAGGCCGGCGAGCGACTCCAGGGTCTCCTCCAGCGGGGTGGAGTGGTCGTCGACGTGCACGTAGTAGAGGTCGACGTGGTCGGTGCCGAGCCGGCGCAGGCTGTCGTCGAGTTCGCGGCGTACGGTGTCGGCGCCGGCACCGGAGTAGCCGTGGGGGGCCCGTACTCGGCCGTCGAGTACGGCGGCCGGGTCGGCCACCCAGGCGGTGCCCTTGGTGGCGAGGAACACCTGGTCGCGGCGCCCGGAACGGGCGAACCAGCGGCCCAGGAGGGACTCGCTCTCGCCGCCCCGGAACGGTGGTCCGGGCCACCAGGCGTAACAGTTGGCGGTGTCGAGGAAGGTGCCGCCGGCGTCGAGGTAGCGGTCGAGCATCGCGTACGACGACTCCTCGTCGGTCATCGTGCCCATCAGCATGCAGCCGAGAGCGAGCTGGCTGACCTGCTCGCCGGTGCGGCCCAGAGCGACGGTTTGCATCGAGGAACTCCAATCGGTTGGGGTGTCCGGGGGCCACGTTATGAGTTGAGGTGCACTCGAAGTCAAGGGCCGGACCGACGGGGCGGCGGGGTGTGTCGTACCGGGGGGCTAGCCTGCGGTTATGGGGCGGAGCCAGGCGGTGCGGGGCGAGGGTGATCCGCGCTTCGGCCCGGACGGCGACGACGAGGGCTGCCCGATCCTGCACGTCGACATGGACGCGTTCTTCGCGGCGGTCGAGGTGCGCAAGCGGCCGGAGCTGGCCGGTCGGCCGGTGGTGGTCGGCGGGATCGGCCCGCGCGGCGTGGTCAGCTCGGCCAGCTACGAGGCCCGGCGGTACGGGGTGCGCAGCGCGATGCCGTCGATGCGGGCGCGGGCGCTCTGCCCGCACGCGGTGTTCCTGCCGCCGGACTTCGCGGAATACTCGGCCGCCTCCCGTGCGGTGATGGAGATCTTCCGTTCGGTCACCCCGCTGGTGGAGCCGCTCTCGTTGGACGAGGCGTTCCTCGACGTGTCCGGGGCCCGGCGGCTGCTGGGGCGCCCGGTGGAGATCGCCCGGATGATCCGGGCCCGGGTGGCCGAGCAGGAGCGGATCACCTGTTCGGTCGGGGTGGGGCCGACCAAGTTCATCGCCAAGCTCGGTTCGACCCGGGCCAAGCCGGACGGGCTGTTGGTGGTGCCGGCCGGGCTGGTGCTCGAATTCCTGCATCCGCTGCCGGTCGAGGCGCTCTGGGGGGTGGGGGAGCGCTCCGCGGAGACGTTGCGCCGGCTCGGGCTGACCACCGTCGGTGATCTCGCCCAGGCCAGGGTGGAGATGCTCCGGGGGGCGTTGGGTGAGGCGGCGGCCCGGCACCTGCACGAGTTGGCCTGGGGGCGCGACCCGCGCGGGGTCAGCCCGGAGCAGGTGGAGAAGTCGATCGGTGCGGAGGTCACCTTCGACACCGACATCGGGGATCCGGAGTTGATCCGGCGGGCGCTGTTGGCGCTGGCGGAGAAGGTCGGCGTACGGCTGCGCCGGGCGGGTCAGGTGGGGCGGACGGTGTCGATCAAGGTTCGGCTGTCCGACTTCCGTACGGTGAACCGGTCCCGGACCCTGAGCGGTGCCACGGACGTCGCGCATGAGTTGTTCGAGGTTTCCTGGGCCCTGTTCGTCGCGCTCAATGTGACTGACCGGATCCGGCTCGTGGGGGTACGAATGGAGGGGTTGGCCGACGAGCGGGCAACTCCCAGACAGCTCGCTCTCGACGAGCCGGAGCACGGTTGGCGGGACGCGGAGGCGGCGGCGGACGCCGCAGCCGCCCGTTTTGGCCGTGCGATCGTGCGTCCGGCGAGTCTGTTGGGGCGTGATGACCTGCGCCGGACGGAAAATCAGGCGCGACCGTAGGTCGTCCCGCTTTCCGAGCGCCGACCCCCCTCGTAGACTTGCGCTAAGCAGCCGGTTGGCTGCCACGGTCTGTCGGTCCGACCGGACCGACTCAACGTGACCGGGGAGGAGTGCCGTGCCGCTCTCGGAGCACGAGCAGCGGCTGTTCGAGCAGATCGAACAGTCGCTTGCCGAGGACCCCAAATTCGCCTCGGCTGTGCGTGCCAGCGACCCGCGTTTCCACGCGCGACGTCGCCTGCTCGTCGCCGCTGGCGTGATCATCGCTGGCCTTGCACTGGTCGTTTACGGCACGGTGGACAAGACTCCGCTCATCGGAGTGGCTGGCTTCGTGGTCATGCTGGGCGCGGCCGCGTTTGCGATGCAGTCCCATCGCAAGGCGCAAACGCCCGATCTGCGCGTGGTTGGCGGTTCGACCAGCCGGCGTACGCGTGGTCGGCGGATGTCATTGCTCGACCGTCTCGAGGACCGGTGGCGGCAACGGCCGGAAGGCCATCGCTGACACCGGATGGTTCCGCCTTCGCGGGTTCGCCCGCGAGGCGGTCAACCGGACACCCTCGACGGTATCCGGTTGATGCTTTTTGTTCGTGTTGCGGGTGTTTCGTCCGTTAAGTCGTTATTTAGTACGGCTTCGCCGGCTGCGGCGAGGCAACCCCGGTAAACCCGCATCGCCCGCTACCGCCCAGCGGGTCCGGTGCCCCGGTCGTGGAAAACCCGTGGTGCCCGGAACCAGTCCGGTTCCGGGCACCACGGGTTTCTGCTGTCTACCGTTTCCTACCGGGCCGCCCGGTTGGCGAGCAGCCGCCGCGGGCTCCACCGCAGCATCCCCTCGCGCAGTTGCGAGTTCGCGGTGACGAACCGGCCCGACCCGTCCATGATCGCCAACCGCCAGCGCAGCAGCACCGACGGCGGCAGCACCGCGGCCAGCAGCCGGGTACGCCGATCGGCCCGAGCCGACAGGGACTCCCGGATCGTCCGCAGGGCCGGGTTCAACTCCCCGCCGGTGAGCGGGGCGCGGGCGTACCGGGCCCGCTCCTCGGCCCGACCGAGCAGCCGGGCGGCGTCCGCCCCGGTGACACTGAGCCCCTCGGCCACCAACCGGTCGGCGGTCGCCCGAGGCGTCTCCGTCCGGTCCACCGTGACCCGGAAGTCGACCATCGTGTCGATCAACTCGTCCCAGGCCGCGTGGGCGTCGGCGCGGAGCCGATCCGCCTCGGCCCCGGTGGCCACCACCCGGACCACACCCGGCGGCGGATCACCCTCGGCCGGGGCGAGCGCGGTGGCGGTCGCCGCGACCGTCGCCACCTGCCGTCGCCGCCGCAGCGAGGACCGCAACAGCGCCGGTACGGCAAGCAGCAGGAGCAGCACCAGCACCCCTCCACCGGCCCAGTACGGCCAGGTGGTCGCGGCGGTCGTCACCTGTCCGTCGGCGCCCACGATCCCGTCGTCGAAGCCACGGTCCAGCCGGTCGTCCGGGTTCGGCCCGGCCGTGCTGCCCACACCCGGTGCCGCGGTCGGCACCGCCGCCGGAGCGACCGGATCGGGCTGGTCGGTGTCCGGCGCGTACTCCGTACGGGTGGAGCCGGTCACGTTCGCCGCCGGGGTGGCGTCGAACGGGACCCAGCCGACGCCGGAGAAGTAGACCTCGGTCCAGGCGTGCATGTTCAGGTTGGTCAGCGTGTACGTGTTGTCCTGCCGACCGCTGCCGACGGTGAAGCCGAACGCCACCCGGCTCGGGATGTCGGCCGCCCGGACCAGCCAGGCCAGCGCCGCCGCGTACTGCTGGCAGAAGCCGACCTTGCTGGTGAGGAAGTTGACGATGTCCTCACCGCTGGTGCCGCCCTGGGTGCTGAGGCTGTAGCTGAACCCGTTCTGCCGGGAGAAGTAGTCGTACAGCGCGCGGACCTTCGCGTACTGCGTCTGCTTTCCCTCGGTCAGCCGGGCCACCAGTTCGTCGACCTGCGGCACCGGCGGCACGTCGGTGAACTGCCGCTGGATCGGGTCGCTGCGGGTCAGCGGCGCGACCCCCTCCAGCACCTTCTGGTTGTAGGCCGACCGGACATAGTCGAACGAGTACTTCTTGCCCTTGGACTGCCGCCGGGTGGAGAAGACGGTCTGGGTGCCCCGGTCGTAGAGCCAGTTCGAGTCCAGGTTCTGCACCGCCACCGGGTTGGAGTAGATCGGCAGCAGCGGCATGTTGAAGTTGGTCACCTCGACCTGGGCCCGGTAGGTCTGGAACGACACTCCGGGTGCCGCCCCGGTGCGCGGGTCGGGAATCTTGTTCACCGGTGTCCCGGTCGGCGTACGGACCTCGAAGCCGCCCGACCGCAACTGGTCCGCCGCACCGAAGCGCAGGTAGAACGGATCGGGCTCGTTCGTGGTGACCTTCACGTAGTCGGTGACCGTGGTCTGGTTGAGCTGCCCGCGCAGGGCGGCGAACAACTGGACCCCGCCACCGGCTCCGCCCCGGCCGTTACCCTCACCGACCCCGGTCCCGGTGTTGTTGAACCGGTTGAGCAGCCCGTTGGTCATCTGCGGGGCGGCCAGCGGCAGCAGCACCGCGATCACCACCCCGACCACGGCGAGTCGCCGCCCTGCCGCCGCCAGCGGCGACGGTTCCCAGATGTCGACGTCGCGCCCGTCGCCGGTGAACCGGCGCCCGAAGTGCCGGACCCGGTTGACGTTGTCGGCCACCAGGAGCCAGAGGAAGCCGATCGCGCCGACGATGAACGGCAGCGCCGGTACGTTCTCGACGTACACCGCGACCGGGACCGAGTAGATGGCGAGCATCGGCAGTCCGGCCAGCGCCGGGCGGCGCAACCCGACGGTGAGCAGGTCCACCACGATCGCGACCGAGCCCACCCCCAGTACGGTCACGAACAGCAGCCCGTCGGTGTCCGGGACCTTCACCCCGTACGAGCGCATGTCCCCGGCCGAGGCGTTGAGCAGCGCGCCGAAGTGGGCGATCGTGTCCGGCGTCGGCAGCACGCCGAGCAGTTCGCCGCCGCTGCCGAACAGCCAGGTCAGGCCGAGCAGCAGCGCCCCGAGCATGCTCAGCACCTGGGCCCAGACCGGCGCCCGCAGCGACCGGGTCAGGGTGGCGACCCCGGCGATCAGCGCGACCGCGAGCGTCGACTGGAGCAGCCAGGTCCACCGCTCGAAGATCGCCGACAGCGGCGCGGCGGAGAGCAGGGTCGCCGCCGCCGCGACGAACCCGAGATGACGTCGTCCCCTCATCGCATCCCTCCGGCAACCGTCTCGGCCATCGCGGCCCGCCAGGCGAAGCCCTGCGATCCGCGCGCCGCCTGCGGCCACAGCGCGGGCAGCCGGCTGCCGTGCTCGACCGCGATCACCCGCCACCCGCTCTGCATCAGGCCCAGTACGGCGGCGCCGTGGGCGTTGTCGGCCTCGGTCCGCGCCGGTGCCGGCAGGGTGAGCCAGGTGGTGCTGTCCACCAGGAACGCGAGGCAGGTCGCGCCGTTGCCCCGCAGCCCGGCCAGGACCTCGGCCTCGGCGGTGCTCAGCGTGCCCAGGATCGCGATGATCAGCCCACCGTCGGACCGTTGCCGGACCCGTTCGACCAGGGTCGCCACGTCACCGCGCTGGGACAGCCGGACGTCGGCGAGGTGGTCCAGCAGCAGACCCTCGCCGCCGCCCTCGTTCGCGTCGGCGTCCATCCCGGAACCGGTGACCAGCCGCAGCTTGTAACCGGACTGGCGCAGGTGCACGGCGACGCTGGCGGCGGCCGAGACCGCCCACTCGAAGCTGGCGGTCGGCCCCTCGCCCCGATGCGCCGACGCCCTGGTGTCCAGCACCACGGTCGCCCGGCTCTCCCAGGGCTGCTCCTCCCGCCGCACCATCAGCTCGCCGGTACGGGCGGTCGACTTCCAGTGCACCCGGCGCAGATCGTCGCCGCGCCGGTACTCCCGGGTCGCCGCGTCGTCCTCGCCGTGCACCGCCACCGACCGGGCCCGGCTGTCGCCGGTGCCGGCGTACTCACCGGCCAACCGGACCTGGGGCAGGGCGGTGACCTGGGGGATGACGGTGAGCCGGTCGACGCTGGGGAACGCCCGGGTCAGCTCGCACAGCCCGAACGGGTCGGTCAGCCGGACCACCAGCGGACCGACCTCGTACCGGCCGCGCACGTCGGCGCGGACCGTGTACGCCACCGAGCTGGCCTGGTGCGCGCCGAGCCGCTCCAGCACCACCCGGGGCCGGCTGCCCAACGCGTACGGCAGCCGGTCCTCCAGCAGCAGGGTCCCGGTCGGCAGCCGGGACATGTTCTGCAGGCGCAGCACCACGCGGGAACTGGCACCGATCGGCACCCGCTGCGGTTCCAGCGACCGGCTGCAGGCCAGCTTGTACCGGCTGCGGCCGACGTACGCGGCGGCCAGCAGCGGCAACACGCCGAGCAGCACGGCCACCCGGAGCAGGTCCTGTTCGCCCAGGATCGCCGCGGAGATGGCCGCCGCCACCGCCGCGGCGAGGAAGGACCGGCCGCGGGTGGTGAGCCCGCGCAGTGCCTCGCGCACGGTCACCGCCTCCGCGGCTCGTACTGGGATCGACCCTTGCCGTCCGGTGGGGTGCCGGGACGGGTGTCGTACTGCGAGCGCTGCTGCCGTTCGTGCGGCAACGGCAGCCGGTGCACCAGGTCGGAGACGACCGCGTCGGTGGTCCGCCGGGCGAGCTGCGCGTCCGCCGTCGGGATGATCCGGTGCGCGAGCACCGGTACGGCGAGGGCCTGCAGGTCGTCCGGAAGGACGTAGTCCCGGCCCTCCAGTGCGGCTACGGCGCGGGCGGTGCGCAGCAACTGCAGGGTGGCCCGGGGAGAGGCGCCGAGGCGCAGGTCGGGGGCTTCACGGGTGGCGGTGACCAGGTCGACGGCGTACTGCTTGACCGCGTCCGCGACGTGGATGTCGCGTACGGTCGCGATCAGCCGACGTACGGTGACCGCGTCCGCGACCGACTTCAACGCGTGCAGCGGGTCGCGCCCGCCGTGGCCGTCGAGCATCGCGAGTTCCGACCCGGGGTCCGGGTAGCCCATCGCGATCCGGGCGGTGAACCGGTCGCGCTGCGCCTCGGGCAGCGGGTAGGTGCCCTCCATCTCGATCGGGTTCTGGGTCGCGATCACCATGAACGGGGTCTGTAGCTCGTAGGTCACCCCGTCGACCGTGACCTGCCGTTCCTCCATGCACTCCAGGAGGGCCGACTGGGTCTTCGGCGAGGCCCGGTTGATCTCGTCGCCGACGACCAGGTTGGCGAAGACGGCGCCCGGCTTGAACTCGAAGTCGTGCGTCTCCTGGTTGTAGACGCTGACCCCGGTGACGTCGCTGGGCAACAGGTCGGGGGTGAACTGGATCCGTCGGACGGAGCAGTCGATCGAACGGGCGAGGGCCTTGGCGAGTTTTGTCTTGCCAACTCCGGGAACATCCTCGATCAGGAGATGGCCCTCGGCGAGCAGGACGGCGAGCGCGAGCCGTACCGTCGCGGTCTTGCCCTCGATGACCTGTTCGATGTTGGCCACGATGGCTTCGCTGGCGGTACGGAACTCGTCGGGTTGTAGTGCGCCACCCAACTCGTCCCACGTCTGTTGTGTCACGGGCCTCCTCCTCGTCGCAGCACGGCTTCTCTGTCCAGACCTGCTGGGCCGGCCGTAAGGTTCGCGGGAAAATACGGTCGCGGGGCGCGCCCGGATCACCCGCATGGAATCAGGCTAGCCGGAACTCACGCCCAAGCCGACCACACGTGCGGTCCCGGTGGCCGGTCGGCCCGTACCGGCGACCCGTGGAACCAGGCGCGACAGCCCGACGGGTGGAGGCGTAGACTGCGGGGCATGGCCCGGGCCTACCTGCTTCTTAGTGAGCCGTGCTGACGCCACTGAGCGCGACAGCACGGCTACCCCTCCTGTGTGAGGGGCTTTTTTATGCCCGGAAAAGCATGCCCTGAAATGCGAAACGTGCCCGTGTACGCACAACGGTGAGCGCGGCGAGGAGAAGACGTGACTGACATGGCCGAGCCGGCGGCGGATACCCCGCCCTTCCGGTACACCGCCGGACTGGCGGGGGAGATCGAGCAGCGCTGGCAGGACCGCTGGGAGAAGTGGGGCACGTTCCACGCACCGAACCCGGTGGGGCCGCTCGCCGATCCGGACCACCCCCGCGCGGGTGCGGAGAAGCTGTACGTGCTGGACATGTTCCCGTACCCGTCCGGCGCCGGGCTGCACGTCGGGCACCCGCTGGGCTACATCGGCACCGACTCGTACGCCCGCTACCAGCGGATGGCCGGCCGCAACGTGCTGCACGCGATGGGCTTCGACGCGTTCGGTCTGCCCGCCGAGCAGTACGCGGTGCAGACCGGGACCCACCCCCGGACCACCACCGAGGCGAACATCGAGCGGTACCGGGCGCAACTGCGCCGGCTGGGGATGGGGCACGACGACCGGCGGTCGGTGGCCACCATCGACGTCGACTTCTACCGCTGGACCCAGTGGATCTTCCTGCAGATCTTCAACTCCTGGTACGACGACGAGGCCCGCCGGGCCCGGCCGATCAGCGAGCTGGTCGCCGAGTTCGACTCCGGCATCCGGGCGGTGCCGGGCGGCGGGACCTGGGCCGAGCTGTCCGGGCCGCAGCGCCGGGTGATCATCGACGACCACCGGCTGGCGTACGTCTCGCAGGCGCCGGTCAACTGGTGTCCGGGTCTGGGCACCGTGCTGGCCAACGAGGAGGTCACCGCCGACGGGCGCTCCGACCGGGGCAACTTCCCCGTGTTCAAGCGGAACCTGAAGCAGTGGAAGATGCGGATCACCGCGTACGGTGACCGGCTGCTGGAGGACCTGGACCGGCTGGACTGGCCGGAGCCGATCAAGCTGATGCAGCGCAACTGGATCGGCCGCTCGGTCGGCGCGCACATCGACTTCCCGGTGGTGCCCGCCGACGTGGCGCCGGTCCGGGTCTTCACCACCCGCCCGGACACCATCTTCGGCGCCACCTACGTGGTGCTGGCCCCCGAGCACGAGCTGGTCGACCAACTGGTCGGTTCGACCTGGCCGGACGGGACGAAGGACGCCTGGACCGGCGGGCACGCCAACCCGAGGGTCGCGGTCGAGGCCTACCGGAAGGCGGCGGCGGCCAAGACCGACGTGGAGCGGCAGGCCGACACCAAGGAGAAGACCGGTGTCTTCGTCGGCGCGTACGCCACCAACCCGGTCACCGGTGCGCCGATCCCGATCTTCATCGCGGACTACGTACTGGCCGGTTACGGCACCGGGGCGATCATGGCGGTGCCCGGTCAGGACGAGCGGGACTGGGCCTTCGCGGAGGTCTTCGACCTGCCGATCGTCCGTACCGTGCAGCCGTCGGACGGCTTCGACGGCAAGGCGTACACCGGTGACGGCCCGGCCATCAACAGCACCGCGCCGGACGGCGGCCCGAGCCTGGACGGCCTGGCCGTCACCGAGGCCAAGGCCAGGATCATCGAATGGCTGGAGACCAACGGGTACGGCCAGGGCGCGGTCACCTTCCGCCTGCGCGACTGGCTGTTCAGCCGGCAGCGCTACTGGGGCGAGCCGTTCCCGATCGTCTACGACGAGGCCGGCACCCCGATCGCCCTGCCGGAGTCGATGCTGCCGGTCGAGCTGCCCGAGGTGGAGGACTTCTCGCCGCGCACCTTCGACCCGAACGACGCCGCCTCGAACCCGGAGACGCCGCTGTCGCGCAAGGCGGACTGGGTGGAGGTGGAGCTGGACCTGGGTGACGGGCCGAAGCGCTACACCCGCGAGACGAACGTGATGCCGCAGTGGGCCGGCTCCTGCTGGTACGAGCTGCGCTACCTGGACCCGACCAACGAGACCCGGTTCGTCGACCCGGAGAACGAGGCCTACTGGATGGGGCCGCGCGGCGGCAACGACCCCGGCGGCACCGACCTGTACGTCGGCGGCGCCGAGCACGCCGTACTGCACCTGCTGTATGCCCGGTTCTGGCACAAGGTCCTGTACGACCTGGGGCACGTCTCCTCGGTCGAGCCGTTCCGCAAGCTGTTCAACCAGGGCATGATCCAGGCGTACGCGTACACCGACGAGCGGGAGCGCTACGTCGAGGCCGCCGAGGTGGTCGAGCGGGACGGTTCCTGGTTCCACGGCGACAACCAGGTGACCCGCGAGTACGGCAAGATGGGCAAGTCGCTGCGGAACGTGGTCACCCCGGACGACATGTGCGCGGCGTACGGCGCGGACACCTTCCGGGTGTACGAGATGTCGATGGGCCCGCTGGAGGTCTCCCGCCCGTGGGAGACCCGTGCGGTGGTCGGGTCGTACCGGTTCCTGCAGCGGGTCTGGCGGGCCCTGGTCGACGAGAACACCGGCGCCTCCCGGGTGGTGGAGGAACCGGCCGACGAGGCGACCCGGCGGCTGCTGCACAAGACCATCGACGGCGTACGGGCCGACATGGACGGGATCCGGTTCAACACCGCGATCGCCAAGCTGATCGAGCTGACCAACGGGCTGACCCGGCTGGCCGGCACGCCCCGCGAGGTGGCGGAGCCGCTGGTGCTGATGCTGGCGCCGTTCGCCCCGCACATCGCCGAGGAACTGTGGCAGCGGCTGGGCCACGACACCTCGCTGACGTACGCGTCGTTCCCGGTTGCCGACCCGGCCCTGCTGGTGGCCGACACGGTGACCTACCCGGTGCAGATCAACGGCAAGGTCCGCGGCCGGATCGAGGTCCCCGCCGACGCCTCCGAGGAAACCGTCCGCGCAGCCGCCCTGGCCGCCATCGCCGACCAACTGGCCGGCAAGGACCCCCGCAAGGTCATCGTCGTCCCCAACCGCATGGTCAGCATCGTCGCCTAACCCCACCCCGCCCCTACCCCCCACCCCCACCCCCACCCCCACCCCCTACCCCCTACCCCGCCCCCGTCGACCTGCCCGTCGATCTTGCAGTTGTGGTGCCCGTATCACGCCGTTTCGGGCGGTACGGGCACCACCACAACTGCAAGATCGACGGGGAGTGGGGCGGGGACGGGGGACGGCGGGCAGGGGGTGGGGGTGTTACGGGGTGGGGGTGGTGGTGTGGCGGTGGGCTCGTTCTGCTCGGCGCCAGCGGGTGATGAGGATGGCGGCGGCGATCAGGCCGAAGCTGGCGGGTGCCACCGCGAGCCAGTTGAACTCGTCCGGGTCGGCCACGGCGGCGCCGATCGCGGCGTAGCCGAAGGCGGACGGGATCGTGGCGAGGACGCTGCCGATCAGGAACGGGACCACCCGGGCGCCGGTGGTGCCGTAGCCGTAGCTGACCAGCCCGAACCCGCCGACCGGCAACAACCGTACGGTGATCACCCCGAGCACGCTCTGCCGGCTGAACCAGCCGTCCAGGCGGGCCAGGCGGCCCCGTACCCGTTCGGCGACGAAGTCGCGGCCGAGCAACCGACCGACGGTGAAGCCGAGCGCGGCGGCGACCAGCGCGGCGGCCAGGGTGTAGCCGGCGCCGCCGAGCGGGCCGAACAGCGCTCCCCAGGCCACCGTGATCAGGGTCCGGGGGACCAGGGCCACCATCAGCAGGGCCCCACCGAGGACCGCGGCCACCGGGGCGGCCGGACCGAGCCGGTCGACCATCCGGGGCGCCGCCGCCAGATCGGGCTGTACGAGCAGCAGCGCCAGGCCGAAGAGCCCGAGGATGAGCAGCAGCGACCCGAACCGCACGACCGACCGCTGCCGCAGCAGCCGCCGGAGGTGCGGGACGATCACGATCGGGCGGCGGCCACGCCGGCCACCCGCTCGGCCCGCAGTCGCTCCTGCCAGGTGTCGTCGAGCGGGGGCAGGTTGCTGACCCCGGTCGCCCACCGCAACAGCAGGTCGGCCAGGGCCGGGTTGCGGGCCAGCGCCGGCCCGTGGGAGTACGTCCCGAGCAGTTTCCCGCGCCATGCGCCCTCGCTGCTGCCGTCGTTGCCGATGCCGGTGCTGACCCGGGCCAGCGCGGAGACGCCGGGGCCCAGGTGGGTCCGGCCACCGTGGTTCTCGAAACCGCTCAGCGGGGGCAGCCCGAGGCGGGGATCGACCTCACCGGCGAGTTCGCCGACGGCCCGCGACGGCCCCCGGTCCGAGTGCAGGTCCAGCAGGTCCAGCCCGGCGCACTTGGTGCCCTTGGCGAAGAACGAGCCGCCGAGCAGTTGGTAGCCGGCGCAGACCGCGAAGACGACCGAGCCCTGGGCGACCGCCCGGTGCAGGCCCCCGTCGGCGATCAGTCGCTGCGCCCCGAGCGCCTGCGGCCCGTCCTCACCGCCGCCGAGCAGGTAGATGTCGGCGGTGGTGGGCAGCGGTTGGTCGGACCGGACCTCGATCGTCTCCACCGGCATGCCGCGCTGCTGGGCCCGGCGGGCCAGGATCAGCATGTTGCCCCGGTCGCCGTAGGTGGAGAGCAGGTCCGGGTAGAGCCAGGCGATCCGCAGCGTGCTCTCCGAGCCGCTGGGCGAGTCGGTCGCGTAACCGCTGGGCCGGTCGACCGGGAAGTACGAGTTAGTTGACACGGTCCAACTCCGCTCGGATGTCCTGGAAGGCGGTGTAGTTCGCGATCACCTCGAGTCGTCCCGGCGGCACCGCCGAGATCGCCTCGGTGAAGGTCCGTACGTGCCGGAACGGCACCTGGTTCACGTCCAACCGGACCGCCAGGTCGTACGCCCGGTCGCCGGTGATCAGCACCTGTCGGCCGCGCAGCGGGGCGAAGTCCACGTCGAACAGCCACGAGGTGTCCAGCCCGTCGGGGTCGCGGGCGTTGATGGACAGCAGGGTCGGCGCGTCGTCGGCCATGTCGAAGGCCTCCAGCCAGCTCGCCGGGTTCTTCGCCAGCAGCAGCCGGATGTTGCGCCCGTCGCGGAGGACCTGGGCGTACCGGCCGGCGACCGAGGCGACCCCGCCCAGCCGGCTCACCGCGTCGGCCGGCCGTACGCCGAACTCGGCGGCGACGGCCAGCGCGGTGGCCGCGTTGCCGAGGTTGACCTGGCCGGGGAGTTGGAGCACCACCTTGTGCCAGGCACCGGACGGGTCGAGCACACCGTCGTCCTCGACCACCCACTGCGGCTCGGGTCGGCGCAGCCAGCAGCCGGTGCACCACCACTGGTCCTGGGCCCGCTCGATCGGCGAGCCGCACTCGGGGCAGACCCACGAGTCGTCGTGCCAGCGCTGCCCGGCGCTGAACCAGGTGACCGTCGGGGTGTTCAGGTTCCCGCTGCGCATCTCCGGCGGGGTCGCGGCCCAGACCACCATCGGGTCGTCGGCGTTGGCCACCACCCGCAGCTCCGGGTACCGCACCAGGGCGGACCGCCAGAGCTGGGCCATCATGCTGACCTCCTTGGCCCGGTCGAGCTGGTCGCGGGAGAGGTTGAGCAGGGCGACCACGTGCGGCTCGGTGGCCTCGAGGACCTGGGCCAGGTAGTGCTCGTCGACCTCCAGCACCGCGTACGGGGTGTTGCCCGCCTTGGCCAGCGCGGAGGTGTGCCCGCTGGGCATGTTGGCGCCGAAGGAGTTGGTGGCCACCGGGCCGAGTACACCCACGGCGGCGGCGGTCAGTCGGGTGGTGGTGGTCTTGCCGTTGGTCCCGGAGATGAGGGCGATGGCCCGGCCGGCCGACAGGTGCGCCAGCAGGTCCGGATCGATCTTCAGGCCGATCCAGCCGCCGATCACCGAGCCGTCGCCGCGGCCGGCGGCCCGGGACAGCGCCGCCGCCGTACGCGACACGGAGCTGGCCACCTTCGCCCGTAGGGGCATTCTCGCGTCCGTCACGCGAGCGAGGTTACCGGACAGCGGCGGTGCCCAGACCGTCGCACGAGGCGTCCGGTCGCGCGGGACCGCTCGACCGGCCCGGCGAGGCCGCCGGTTGTCTGCTCCACTTTCCGCCCCACCATTTCTCTCCCTCCACCTTTCTCCCCACTTTCCTCCCCGGACGGGGTTCGCGCCCGGCGATGGCGTGGTGATGGTCGGCGCAACGGCACTGGAAAGCGCGCGACGAGTGCGGGGTGGCCGTACTCGCGGTCGCTTTTGATCTTTGTCGGAAAGCGGACGCCGGAAGGGCGGTCGGCACCCCTCCACTTCGCCCCACCCCCTCTGACGTGCAGTTTTGTGAATGACACCGTCGTGGTTTCCCTGCGTTTCCGGTTG
Organism: Micromonospora sp. NBC_01796; assembly: GCF_035917455.1. NCBI lineage: Bacteria > Bacillati > Actinomycetota > Actinomycetes > Micromonosporales > Micromonosporaceae > Micromonospora > Micromonospora sp. NBC_01796. The sequence goes on from NZ_CP109078.1 coordinate 5,180,005, forward strand.
CGGGTGGAGGGAAGTGGAGTAGAGTGGGGCCCAATGGTGGGGCCGGGAGGGCCCGCCGGCCCGGGGGACAGCGGCGCCGCGAACGCCGCTGCAAGGGCGAGGGGGTTGAGCCGTGTTTCTCGGCACTCATACCCCGCGCCTGGACGAAAAGGGCCGGCTGATTCTTCCGGCCAAGTTCCGGGACGAGCTGGCGGGAGGTGTCGTGATCACCAAAGGGCAGGAGCGCTGCCTGTACGTCTTTCCGACGCCCGAGTTCCAGCGGATCGCGGATCAGCTGCGCGAGCAGCCCATGACGCACAAGGCCGCCCGGGCGTACAGCCGGGTGTTCTTCGCCAGCGCGCACGACGAGGTGCCGGACAAGCAGGGCCGGGTGACTATTCCGGGCCACCTGCGGGAATACGCGGCGCTCGACCGGGAGCTGGTGGTCATCGGCGCCAGCACCAGGGTGGAGATCTGGGACAAGCGCGCCTGGGAGACCTACCTCGCGGAAAGCGAAGACGACTTCGCCGACATCGAGGAGGGGGTGTTGCCCGGCGGGCTGTAGGGCGGGCCAACACGCCCGACGTACTGCGAGATCTCCAGCCGCTCCTGTTCCTGGCGCCTCTTCCCCGGTGCCAGGCGCGCGATCCGCTGACCGGCCTTACCAGGGGCGGGTCGACGGGCCAGAGCGGATGGGGATCTGGCGGTATGACGAGCGGTTGACAGCATACAGGCGTGAACAGAGAAGGAAGCCGGTCAGTGGGGGTCGACATGGGGGAGCTGCGCGGCACGCACGTGCCAGTGTTGCTTGAGCGGTGTCTCGAGCTGCTCGCCCCCGCGCTGGACCGGGGCGACCGTACGATCCACGTCGACGCGACGCTCGGCCTCGCCGGCCACGCCGAGGCGGTGCTGGCCGCGTACCCGCGGACGATCCTGATCGGGCTCGACCGTGACCCCGAGGCCCTGGCACACGCCCGGGCCCGGCTGGCCCGGTACGCCGACCGGATCCACCTGGTGCACGCGGTCTACGACGAGCTGCCGGACGTGCTCGACCGGCTCGGTTATCCCACGGTCGACGGCGTGCTGTTCGACCTCGGGGTGTCGTCGCTGCAACTCGACGCGCCCGACCGCGGGTTCGCCTACGCCCAGGACGCGCCGCTGGACATGCGGATGGACCAGACCCGCGGGGTGACCGCGGAGGAGATCGTCAACAGCTACTCGCACGGTGAACTCGCCCGGGTGCTCCGGCTCTACGGCGAGGAACGGTTCGCCGGTCGGATCGCCTCGGCGATCATCCGGGAACGGGAACGGTCCCGGATCACCTCCTCGGCGTTCCTCGCCGAGCTGGTTCGGGACTCGATTCCGGCGGCTGCCCGCCGTACCGGTGGGCACCCGGCAAAAAGATCGTTTCAAGCGTTGCGGATCGAGGTAAACCGGGAGCTGGCCGCGCTGGAGACAGCGCTGCCGGCCGCGTTGGACGCGCTCGCGGTGGGCGGTCGGCTGGTGGTGCTGTCGTACCACTCGCTGGAGGACCGGATCACCAAGCAGGCGTTCGCCGGCCGGGCCCGGAGCACCGGTCCGGTCGACCTGCCGGTCGAACTGCCCGGCACCGGTCCGACGCTGCGCCTGCTCAACCGCAGCGCGGAGTTGCCGACCGAGGCGGAGGTCGCGGCCAATCCGCGAGCCGCCTCGGTGCGACTGCGGGCAGCGGAACGGATCGATCCGGACCGGGCGACCGGGCCGGCGGAGAACAGGCGGGCCGACCGCGAACGGCCCCGTCGACGGGTGAAGGCATTGCACGCCCCCGGTGCCGTGGCGCCGGGACGGTCCAACGTGGACCGGGAGAAGGGGCCATCGGGGCCAGGGGACGAAGGCGGGACGGCAGTAGAGGGGGAGGGATCATGAACGTCAACAAGCGCGACCACCGGGACCAGACCGGCGCGGAGCAGCGCACACCACGGTCGGGGGGCCGGACCGTGGCGGAGCGGGCGACGACGGAGCGGACCACCCGGGCGGCCCGGTCGGTGCCGGGTCAGCAGACTCGTGCCCGGGGGGCGCGCGAGTTCCCGACGCAGGGCAGTTTTCCGACCCAGGGCAGTGCCGCGCTCCGTTCGCCGGAGCTGGCGCCGACCCGGGACCACGCCGAGCGGGCGCGCGAGCGTGCTCGGGTAGCGCATCCGGCCGGCACGGACCGGGCCGGTGGCGCGGCTGCCCGGGCCCGCGAGGCACACCCCGCCGGTACGGGTCGGGCGGAGGCGCCGCGGCTGCGGGTCGCTCCGCCGATGCCGGTGAGCGTGCCGCGGGCGCCCTTCGTCGGGCTGATCCTGGCGGTTGTCGTCGGCGGAGTGCTCGGGGTCCTGGTGGTCAACACCAAGATCAACGAGAACGCCATCCGGTTGGACAAGCTGCAGAAGCAGCAGGCCACGCTCGACCTCCAGCAGCAGCAGCTCGACAAGGAGATCGCCGACGCGCAGACGCCGGGCAACCTGGTCGCCCAGGCCCGCAAGCTGGGCCTGGTGGAGTCCGGTCCGCCGGCCTTCATCCGGCTGCCCGACGGACGGGTGATCGGCGTACCGCAGCCGGCCGGTGGGCAGCCGGCCATCACCAGTCAGCAGAACGCGGGGGGTTAGCGTGTCGCCACGCTCCGATGAACCGCGCCGGGACGGGTCAGCGTCCCGGCGCGGTTCGTCCCAGGCCGGCTCGGAGCGCGACACCGGAGCACGCGGTGCCAACCGGGACGCCACCGGACGCGGCACCAACCGGGACGCCACCGGACGGGGTGCCGCCCGGGGCGCCGCCCCCGAGGGCGAGCAGGGCCTCGGCGGGATTTCCGGCGCGCGGGCGTACACCCCTCGGGGTCGTACCCTGCGGGACGCGCCCGAGCTTCGCCGTACGCCCAGGTCCACCCGCTCGGCGGACCCGTTCCGACCCGCGTTGCAGGTGCTCGACGGCGGCCGGACCGGTGGCGGACGGACCCGGCGCGATGCCCCCGAGCCCACCGCCGGGCGCGGTGCCGGCACCGGGCGGCCGGTGCCGCCACGTGCCGCCCGCGCCGCCGACGTCGCCAAGCCGGTCCCCGCGCCCCGGCGCCGCACCACCACCGGCGCGGCCGGCAGTCCCGGCCGCCCCGGCGCCGCCCCGCGTCGAGCCCCGCGCAAGCCGCCGCCCCAACCGCCCCGGCTGGCCGACTCGCGCCGCCGGCTCCGGCTGGGCACCCTGCTCGCGCTCGCGCTCTTCGCCACCATCGGCATCCGGCTCGTCGTCCTGCAGGTCGCGCAGACCCCCGCGTACGCCGAGGACGGCGTCTCCGGGCGGCTCCGGCCGGTGATCCTCGCCGCCCCCCGGGGCGCGATCTACGACCGCTCCGGCGCGGTGCTGGCACACAGCGTCGAGGCCCGCTTCGTCTACGCCGACCCGAGCATGGTGACGGACCCGGCCGGCACCGCCGACAAGCTGTCGCCGCTGCTCGGCATCCCGCGCTCCACCCTGATGGCGGACCTGGCCAAGAAGAAGACCCCGGGGGGCGGTGTCTCCCAGTTCCAGTACCTGGCCCGGGGGGTCGAGATCGGCACCGCCAAGAAGATCATGGACCTCAACCTGGAGGGCATCAACACCGGCCAGGACGAGCGGCGGGAGGTGCCCGGCGGGGACCTGGCGGCCAACCTGATCGGCTTCATCGGCGAGGACATGACCGGGCTGGAGGGGATCGAGGCCCGGTACGACGAACTGCTGCGCGGGGTCCCCGGCAAGCGGGTCTTCGAAGCCGGTGGGGGCGACCTGAACAGTCCCATCCCCGGCGGCTACGACAAGACAACCGAGCCGAAGCCGGGCAGCTCGCTGGGGCTGACCATCGACCGCGACCTCCAGTACGAGTGCCAGCGGATGCTCAGCACGTCCGCCCGGGAGGAGAAGGCCACCGTCGCCGCCGCCGTGGTGATCGAGGTCAAGACCGGTGCGGTCCTCTGTCAGGCCAGCCACCCCACCTACAGCGCGGCCGACTGGAAGAACAGCGAGCCGACCGACCGGGAGGACGCGGCGACCAGCTTCGTCGTCGACCCCGGCTCGGTACACAAGGCGATCACCTTCGCGGCGGCGCTGCAGGAGGGCGTGATCAAGCCCGGTGACACCATCACGGTCAACAACACCATCAGGAAGGGCGGCAAGCCCTTCAACGACACCCACCTGCTGCCGGCCGGCGTCAACCAGGCCCAGATGAGCCTGCCCGGCATCCTGGCCTACTCGTCCAACGTCGGCACGATCAAGATCGCGGACCGGTTGGGCCCGCAGAAGCTCTACGACTACCAGCGCAGGTTCGGGCTGGGCGAGGCGACCGGCGAGGGGGTGCCGGGCGAGGCCACCGGCCGGGTGCTCCCGCCGGACCAGTGGAGCGCCAGCTCGTACGGGTCGATCCCGATCGGGCACAGCGTCGACGCCACGCCGTTGCAGATGGCCGCCGCGTACGCCGCGATCGCCAACAACGGCACCTGGATCCAGCCGCACCTGGTCAAGGAGACCATCGCGCCCGACGGCACCCGCAAGCCGGCCCCCGCACCGCAGACCCGGCAGGTGATCAGCCCGGAGAACGCGGCCGCGTTGCGGGAGATGCTGGAGGCGGTGGTGACCGTGCCGGACGCCACCGGAGTCAAGGGCGCGGTCCCCGGTTACCGGGTGGCAGGCAAGACCGGCACCGGCTTGCGGGTGCTCAACGGCTCGTACGCCCCCGGCGAGGTCGCCTCGTTCATCGGCATGGCCCCGGCGGACCAGCCCCGGTACGTCGTCGCGGTCTTCGCGTACACCCCGGGTGGTGGCGGCGGTGACGTCTCCGCCCCGGTGTTCAAGAAGATCATGAACTTCACGCTGACCCACTACCGGGTGCCCCAAACGGTGACGAAGCCGCCGAAGTTTGTTGTCTATCCCCGCTGACCGGCCAATACGGGACATCATCGGTGGGTGCGGGCAAACCACCGGGGCGGCTGTGTGGTGCGGGTCCCTCGACCCGGTAGGGTCTGACGCCGTGCCCGGCAATCCACGTCCACGCACGGTGATTCCGATCCGGCTCCGCGAACTCGCCGACCGGCTCGGGGTCCAACCGCCTGACGACCCCGCCCTGGCGGTGACCGGGGTGACCCACGCCAGTGGCGAGGTCCGACCCGGTGACCTCTACGCGGCGCTGCCCGGATCACGCCGTCACGGCGCGGAGTTCGTGTCGGCGGCGGTCGCGGCCGGCGCGGTGGCCGTACTGACCGATCCGGAGGGAACCCCGGCCGCGATCGCCGCCGGACTCCCGGTGCTGGTCGTACCGGACCCCCGCGCGGTGCTCGGCACCGTGGCCGCCGAGGTCTACGGGGAGCCCACCGCCGGGCTGATCATGATCGGCATCACCGGTACCGCAGGGAAGACCTCCACCGCGTACCTGGTCGAGTCGGGGCTGCGGGCCGCGGGCCACGTCACCGGCCTGATCGGCACGGTGGAGACCCGGCTCGGCGACCTGCGGGTGGACAGCATCCGTACCACCCCGGAGGCCACCGACCTGCACGCCATGTTCGCCGCCGCCCGGGAGCAGGGGGTGACCGCGGTGGTGATGGAGGTTTCCAGCCACGCGCTGGCCATGGGGCGGGTCGGCGGGGTCCGGTTCACCGCCGGTGGTTACACCAACTTCGGCCAGGACCACCTCGACTTCCACACCGACGCGGACGACTACTTCGCGGCCAAGGCCCGGCTGTTCGACGGCCGGTGCGACGTCGAGGTGCTCAACCTCGACGACAGGGCGCTGCGCCCGCTGTTCAAGCCGGCCACGGTCAGCTACTCGGCCGCCGGTGACCCGGACGCCACCTGGCGGGCCACCGGGATCAGCGGCTCGGGTTACGCCCAGCGGTTCACCGTCCTCGGCCCGGACGGGCTGGCGCTGGACACGACGGTGGCGCTGCCCGGTCGGCACAACGTGGCCAACGCGCTGCTCGCGATCGCCCTGCTGGTCGCCGCCGACGTGGACCCGGCGACCGCGACGGCCGGAGTGGCCGCGTGTGCGGGGGTGCCGGGCCGGCTGGAGTTGGTCGAGGCGCCCGGCCCGGTCCGCGGCGTGGTCGACTACGCCCACAAACCGGACGCGGTGGTCGCCGTACTGGCCGCCCTGCGTGAACTGACCGCGGGAGGTGGCCGGGTGATCTGCCTGATCGGCGCCGGTGGTGATCGGGACCGGCAGAAACGGCCGGTGATGGGTGCCGCCGCCGCGCGCGGTGCCGACCTGGTCATCGTCACCGACGACAACCCGCGTACCGAGGATCCGGCCGCGATCCGGGCCGAGGTCGTCCTCGGCGCGCGGGCCGTCGGCGACGGCGCCCGGATCCTGGAACTGGCCGGCCGACGGGCCGCCATCGACGAGGCGGTACGTCTGGCCGAGCCCGGCGACGTGGTCGCGGTGCTGGGCAAGGGACACGAGCGCGGGCAGGAGGTCGCCGGGCAGGTGTACCCGTTCGACGACAAGGTCGAGCTGGCGGCGGCGCTGACCGCCCGGTTCGGGCACCTGGTGGAGCAGCGATGATCGCCCTCACGCTGGCCGAGGTGGCCGCCGCGGTCGACGGGCGGCTGGTCGGTGCCGACCCCACGGCCCGGGTCACCGGTCCGGTCGAGTTCGACTCCCGCAAGGTCCGACCCGGCTCGCTGTTCGTCGCGTTCCCCGGCGAACACGTCGACGGCCACGACTACGCCGCCGCCGCCGTGCAGGCGGGTGCGGTCGCGGTGCTCGGCACCCGCGAGGTCGACGGGGTGCCGATGGTGCTGGTCGCCGACGCGCTCACCGCGATGGGGCCGCTGGCCCGCGCGGTGGTGGACCGGCTGCCCGAGCTGACCGTGATCGGGCTGACCGGCTCGTCCGGCAAGACCAGCACCAAGGACCTGGTGGCGCAGCTCGTCTCCCGGCTCGGCCCGACCGTGGCCCCGCCCGGCTCGTTCAACAACGAGCTGGGGCATCCGTACACCGCGTTGCAGGCCGACGAGCAGACCCGTTTCCTGGTGCTGGAGAAGGGCGCCCGGGGCCCCGGTCACGTGCGTTACCTGACCCGGGTGGTGCCGCCCCGGATCGCCGTGGTGCTCAACGTCGGGGTCGCCCACGTCGGCGAGTTCGGCTCGGTCGAGGCGATCGCGCAGGCAAAGGGCGAGCTGGTCGAGGCGTTGCCGGCCGCGGCCGACGGCGGGGTCGCGGTGCTCAACGCAGACGACCCACGCGTACGGGCGATGGCGTCGCGGACCACCGCCCGGGTGGTGCTGGTCGGGGAGGCCGCCGACGCCGAGGTACGCGCCACCGGGGTGACCCTGGACGACCGGGGCCGAGCGTCGTTCCTCCTGGTCACGCCGGACGGAAGCGTCCCGGTGCGGCTCGGGCTGTCCGGCCGCCACCAGGTCGGCAACGCGCTCGCGGCGGCTGCCGTGGCACTCGAGGTCGGGCTGCCACTGGCCGACCTGGCCACCGCGCTCGGTGAGCTGAGGCTGGTGTCGACCCGCCGGATGGACGTCTTCGACCGCCCCGACGGCGTGACGGTCATCGACGACTCGTACAACGCGAATCCCGCCTCGATGTCGGCCGCGCTGCGTGCGCTGGCCGAGTTCGGGCGGGACCGCAGGACCGTCGCGGTGCTCGGCTACATGGCCGAGCTCGGCGAGTTCGAGCAGCAGGGACATGATGAGGTCGGCCGGCTCGCGGCCGATCTGGGTGTCGACCGGCTCTTCGTGGTTGGTGACTCGGCGGCGCCGATCCACCACGGGGCGTCGGCGGTAGGTACTTGGGGAGGAGTGTCGGTGCTGGTGACCGATCAGGCGGAGGCGGTGGCCGCGGTACGGGCCCAACTACGCCCGGGCGACGTGGTCCTCGTGAAGGGCTCGCGCTACCGCACCTGGGAGGTGGTCGACGCGCTGCGCGCCGACGCCACGACGGGGACCGGGAACGGGACCGAAGGGGTTGACGCGTGAGGGCGGTCATCGTCGCCATCGGCGTGTCCTTCCTGGTGTCGCTCTTCGGTACGCCGCTGGCGATCAAGCTGTTCACCCGGCTCAAGGCGGGCCAGCCGATCCGGGCCGAGGGCCCGATCATGCACCAGGGCAAGAAGGGCACCCCGACCATGGGCGGGGTGGTGTTCATCATCGCCACGGTGATCGCGTACGTCGCCGGTCACCTGGCCCTGACCACGCTGCCGAGCCAGCAGATCGCCCAGGTGCAACCGACCATCACCGCGCTGGTGCTGCTGGGCCTGATGGTCTTCGCCGGTGCGGTCGGTTTCATCGACGACTTCCTGAAGGTCCGCAAGCGCAACAGCGCCGGGCTGAACAAGCGCGGCAAGCTGCTGGGGCAGATCCTGGTCGGCGCGGTGTTCGGGGTGATCGCGCTCTACTTCCCCAGCACCAACGGGCAGACCGTGGGCTCCACGACGCTGTCGTTCATCCGGGACATCAACGCGCTCGAGGTCGGCAAGATCGCCTCGGTGATCATCTTCATCTTCGTGGTGATGGCCTCGACCAACGGGGTGAACCTGACCGACGGGCTCGACGGCCTGGCCACCGGCGCCTCGGTGATGGTGCTCGCCGCGTACGCGTTGATCGCGTTCTGGCAGTACCGGCACTGGTGCGCCGACCCCGACTACAACATCCGCCCCTCGACCTACTGCTACGAGGTACGCGACCCGCTGGAGATCGCACTGATAGCCGGGGCCGCGGCCGGGGCCTGTGTCGGCTTCCTGTGGTGGAACACCTCCCCGGCGCGGATCTTCATGGGTGACACCGGCGCGCTCGGCCTGGGCGGGTTGATCGGTGGCATGGCGATGTCCACCCGTACGGTGCTGCTCCTGCCGATCATCGGTGGCCTCTTCGTGATCATCACGATGTCGGTGGTGATCCAGATCATCTCGTTCCGGACCACGGGCAAACGCGTGTTCCGGATGTCCCCGCTGCAACACCACTTCGAACTGGCGGGGTGGAGCGAGGTCAATATCGTGGTCAGGTTCTGGATCATCGCCGGGATCGGGGTCGCGATCGCCCTGGGCCTGTTCTACAGCGATTTCCTCGCCGCCGTCACCTGATCGTCACCGGGCTGCCGCCCGGCCCGGGTACGGGTGGGACCCTCCGTTCGATCGGGCGGTCCCACCCGTACTCCGGGGGTCGGCTCCGTCCGATAGCCGACCCGGATCCGACACGCCGACCGTCCGCCTGCGGTGACCCGGTACGGGATGCGTCGATGATGGGCCGATGACTGCGCTGGGTGGGACCCGGGGGCCGGCGAGATGACGGGCGAGCAGCCGCGGCAGCCGGCCGCCGGCGGACGTACGACAGGATCGCCTGGACCGGGCCCGAAGCGACCGCCCGGTCCCGGCCAGGCGGACCTCGACCTGGCCGGCGGCCTGGCCGCCCTGCGCGGGCTGCTGGACCGCCCGCTGGCCTCCTACTACCTGCTGCTGTCCAGCGCCGGCCTGCTGCTGGTGATCGGGCTGACCATGGTCTTCTCCGCCACCAGCGTCACCGAGTACGCCGAGGGCGGCAACGCCTTCGGCGCGCTGGCCAAGCAGACCGTCTTCGCGGTGATCGGGCTGGTCGCCTTCTGGGCCTGCCAACGCCTGCCGGCGCGGACCTTCCGTGCCCTGGGCCGGCCGGTCCTCGCCCTGGCGGTGGGCCTGCTGCTGGTGCTCAACGGACTGCTGCTGCTGTTTCCGTACGGGGATCCCGACGACAAGGAAGGCAAGCTCGGCCCGTTGATGGCCAGCCTGAACTGGCTGCATCTGGGCCCGGTCCAGGTGCAGCCCTCGGAACTGGCGAAGTTCGCCCTGGTGCTCTGGGGCGCCGACCTGATCGCCCGCAAGGGCGCCGCGCTGGGCTACTGGCGCGAACTGGCGCTGCCACTGTTCCCGGTCGTCGGCCTGCTCTTCCTGCTGGTCGGGTACAACGACCTCGGCACCATGCTCTGCCTGCTCGCCGTGGTGGTCGGCCTGCTCTGGGCTGCCGGGGTACGGATGCGGGTCTTCGCCGTCCTGTCGATGCTCGGGCTGGCCGGGGTCGGCCTGCTGGTCGCCGCCGCCTCCGGCGGTGGCGGTTCGGGCACCGACGGTGCCGACAACTACCGCCTGCTGCGGCTCACCTCGTTCCTGAACCCGCCGGAGAACTGCGCCGAGGACGCCTGTTACCAGGCCCGGGAGGCGCTGCTCGCGATCGACCACGGCGGCTGGTTCGGGGTCGGGCTGGGCCGGGGGACCGGCAAGTGGAACTGGCTGCCGATGGCGCACAACGACTTCATCTTCGCGGTCGTCGCCGAGGAACTGGGCGTGGTCGGGTGCGCGGTGGTGCTCGCCCTGTTCGCCGTGCTGACGTACAGCGGACTGCGGATCGCCCGGCGGGTCGACGACCCGTTCCGGCGGCTCGCCGCCGCCGCCGCGACCACCTGGCTGGTCACCCAGGCGATCATCAACGTCGGCGGGGTCACCGGGATGCTGCCGATCACCGGCCTTCCGCTCCCGTTCATCTCCGACGGCGGAAGTGCCCTGGTGGTGACCCTCGCCGCGATCGGGATGCTCGCCTCGTTCGCCCGCGCCGAACCGGACGCCGCCCGAGCGCTGAACGCCCGCCCGCCGGCCCGATGGGTACGACTAGTCTGGGCCCCGTTGCCGCCGCTTTCCACGGGCCGGCGCACGGGATCGAGTCCCGGTGCCGCCGCCCGTGATGCCGAGTCCCGATCGGGTAAGCGGCGCGACGGGCAGGCTCGGCCGGACGGTGGTCGGGCGCCGGGTGGTCGGGCGGCACGGGAGCGTGCCGGCTCGGCGAACGAGAGGAGACGCTGATGGGTCCGCTGCGGTCGGTTGTGCTTGCCGGAGGTGGCACCGGGGGGCATATCTACCCGCTGCTGGCCTTTGCCGACTGCCTGCGTCGTCACGACCCCGGTGTACGGATCACCTGCGTCGGTACGCCGCGCGGCCTGGAGAACGAGCTGATCCCCCCGCACGGGTACGACCTGCGTCAGATCCCGGCGTACCAGCTTCCCCGGTCGATGAACCTGAACCTGCTGCGTACCCCGGACCGGATGCTCAAGGCCTCCCGGGCCGCCGGCAAGGTGCTCGACGAGGTCCGCGCGGACGTGGTGGTCGGCTTCGGCGGGTACGTCTCCGTGCCGGCGTACCTGGCCGCCTGGCGTCGGGAGCTGCCGATCGTGATCCACGAGGTGAACGTGCCGCCGGGCGTGGCCAACCGGCTCGGGATGAAGTTCACCAAGCACATCGCGGTGGGCTTCCCGCACCAGCCGCAGCAGGCCGAGTCGCTGCGCGACGCCCGGGTGGTCGGGGTACCGCTGCGCCGGGGCATCACCGGGCTGGACCGGGTGGCCCACCGGGCCGCCGCACGGGCCCACTTCGGGCTCCGGCCCGACCTGCCGACCCTCTTCGTCTCCGGTGGTTCCCAGGGCGCCCGCTCGATCAACCTGGCGGTGTCCGGGGCGGCCAAGGAACTGGCCCGCGCCGGGGTGCAGGTGCTGCACGTGATCGGTGCCCGCAACGAGGGCATCTCCGTCCCCAGTGACCTGCCGGTCCCGTACGTGACGCTGCCTTACCTGTCCGAGATGGAACTCGGGTACGCCGCCGCCGACCTGATGCTCTGCCGGGGCGGTGCGATGACGGTCGCCGAGGTCGCCGCGATCGGGCTACCGGCGATCTACGTGCCGTACCCGCACAGCAACCAGGAGCAGAAGCGCAACGCGCTGCCGGTGGTCGAAGCGGGCGGCGGGCTGCTCGTCGACGACGCCGAACTCACCCCGGGCTGGGTCGAGCAGAACGTGCTGCCGCTGGCCCGCGACCCGCGCCGGCTGGCCGCGATGAGCACCGCGGTCGCGAGCTACGGCCGGCGCGACGGCGACGAGGCGTTGCTGGACTTCGTCTACGAGGCGGTGACCCGGTGACCGGGCAGACCGCGAAGGAGAAGGTTGGCCCTATGAACACCGCGCAGTCCAGTCCGGCCGGTACGGTCGCCGCCGAGGACCTCGGCACCGTACACCTGATCGGGATCGGTGGGATCGGGATGAGCGGGGTGGCCCGCCTGCTGCTCACCCGGGGCATTCCGGTCTCCGGCAGCGAGTTGCGGGAGTGGCCGGCGCTGGCCTCCCTGCGGGCCCTCGGCGGCACGATCCACATGAGTCACGAGGCGGCCAACCTCGACGGGGTGGACACGGTGGTCTACTCCACCGCCATCCCGCAGGACCACCTGGAGATGGTCGAGGCGCGCCGGCGCGGGCTGCGGGTGCTGCACCGGTCGGAGGCGCTGGCCGCGGCGATGACCGGGCACCGGACGATCGCGGTCGCCGGGACCCACGGCAAGACCACCACCACCTCGATGCTCACGCTGATCCTCCAGCAGGCCGGCGAGGATCCGTCGTTCGTGATCGGTGGCGAGATCTCCGAGGCCGGGTCGAACGGCCACCACGGCAGCGGGCAGTACTTCGTCGCCGAGGCCGACGAGAGCGACCGCTCGTTCCTGCTCTACCGGCCGTACGTGTCGATCATCACGAACATCGACGAGGACCACCTCAACACGTACGGCGACTACGCCGGGCTGGAGGCCGGGTTCGCCGAGTTCGCCCGGCTGACCGACCGGGACGGGTTCGTGGTCACCTGCGCCGACGACCCGGGCACCCACCGGCTGGCCGAGGCGCTGCGCGCGGAGGGTCGGACGGTCTACACGTACGGGCTGGCCGCCGACGCCGACCTGCGACTGTCCGAGGTGGCCTCCTCGGCCGCCGGTGCGCGTTACCTGGCCACCCTGGACGGCGAGTCGCTGGGCGAGATCCAGCTGCCGATCCCCGGCCGGCACCTCGCCCTGAACAGCGCCGCCGCGGTGCTGACCGCGCTGAAGCTGGGCCTGCCGGTGTCGGCGGCGGTGACCGCCCTCGGCACCTTCCCCGGCGTACGTCGGCGGTTCGAGCGCAAGGGCGTGGTCGACGGGGTGCTGGTCTACGACGAGTACGCCTACCACCCGACCTCGATGACCGCCGCGCTGCAGACCCTGCGGGAGGTGGCCGGTGACGGGCGCCTGATCGTGGTCTTCCAGCCGTACCGGGTCTACCGCACCCGCGACCTGCAGGACCAGCTCGCCGCCGCGCTCGGCATCGCCGACGAGGTGGTGATGCTGGAGGTCTTCGGTCCCGGCGAGGTACGCCAGCCGGGGGAGGGCGCGGCGGCGCTGACCGCGGCCGTACCGCTGCCGGCGGAGCGGAAGATCTTCCTCGAGTCCTGGGCGGACGTGCCGGCCGAGGTGGTCCGGCGGGCGGGGCGGGGCGACGTGGTGGTGACCATGGGCGCGCCGCCGATCTCGCTGATGGGCGACGAGCTGCTCGCCGCGCTCGCCGGTGAGCCGGCCGAGGCCGTCCGGGACACGGTCGCGGCCCCCGGCCCGGCCGGATCGACTCCAACCGGCGCGTGACGCCGGGTACGCCTCCCCGAGGCCGTCCCGCCGCACCGGGTTCGGGCGCGTCCGCCGGGCCCGGTGCGACCGGCCGGGGCGGCGCCGAGCGGCGGTGGCGACTGGTCCGGGCGGGTAGTGACGCCGTACCGCCGTCGGCCCGGCGTTTCATGCGCCGGGCCCGGCAGCGCCGGTTGCGTGCCGCGCTGCCCTGGGCCAGCGTCGGCGCGGTGCTGGTGCTCGCCGCCCTGGTCACCTGGGTCGTCTACGGCACCTCGCTGTTCGGGGTCGGCGAGTTGCGGGTGACCGGCACCGCCCTGACCACCCCCGAGCAGGTACGCGGTGCGGCCGGGGTGCCGGCCGGGCTGCCGTTGGCCCGGGTGGACCTGGCCGAGGTCCGGGACCGGGTCGGTGACCTGCCGCCGGTCGAGCGGGTGACCGTGTCCCGGCAGTGGCCGGGCACCCTGCTGGTCGAGGTGGTCGAGCGGACCGCCGTGGCGGTGGTGCCCCAGGGTCGCCAGTTCGCGGTGGTGGACGGTGCGGGTGTGGTGTTCCGGACGCTGCCGCAGCGGCCGGCCGGGTTGCCGCTGGCCCGGGTCGCCTCACCGGGGCGCGACGACGCCGCCACCCGGTCGGCGTTGCAGGTGCTGGCCGCGCTGACCCCGCAGTTGCGCGAGCAGCTCGTCGAGGTGGCGGTGGAGGGTCCGGCGCGGATCGTGGTGAAACTCCGTGGCGACCGGACCGTGGTCTGGGGCGACTCGACCCGCAGCGACGCCAAGGCGACGGTGGCCACCGCGCTGCTGGGCCGGGACAGCGACACCATCGACGTCAGCTCGCCGGACGTGGTGACCATTCGCTGAACCCGATGGCTGCGCCCCGGTCCGGGGTGCGGGCCGCCGGTTCCGTTGGGCCACCGGGTTCGTGAGCGCGGTTGACCGATTGTGGACGGGCGTGGCGACACGCCGCGCAGGTCCTTGGTTGACGACGCACGGGCGCTTACGTTGCCCGGAGAGGATCAGTGGTTGACATAACTATAACTCTCTAGTAGAGGGTGAGGGTTTCCCTTCGCCCGCTCGTACCGGGGGTGGATGTCGACCATGGTCCAGCCGGGCCGCGTGACGGGCCGGCGCCGCCAATCTCGAAGGGAAAGGACCCCGATGACACCTCCGCACAACTACCTGGCGGTCATCAAGGTCGTCGGCATCGGTGGCGGCGGCGTCAACGCCGTCAACCGGATGATCGAGGTTGGGCTCAAGGGCGTCGAGTTCATCGCGATCAACACCGACGCCCAGGCCCTGCTGATGAGTGACGCCGACGTCAAGCTCGACGTCGGCCGGGAGCTGACCCGGGGGCTCGGCGCGGGCGCCAACCCGGACGTCGGCAAGAACGCCGCCGAGGACCACCGCGACGAGATCGAAGAGGTGCTCAAGGGCGCCGACATGGTCTTCGTGACCTGCGGTGAGGGCGGCGGTACGGGCACCGGCGGCGCGCCGGTGGTGGCGAACATCGCCCGCAAGCTCGGCGCCCTGACCATCGGCGTGGTGACCCGCCCGTTCTCGTTCGAGGGCAAGCGCCGGCAGGTGCAGGCCGAGGCGGGAATAGAAGAACTCCGCAACCAGTGCGACACCCTGATCGTGATCCCGAACGACCGGCTGCTCGCCCTGGGTGACCGCGGGATCAGCATGATGGACGCCTTCCGTCAGGCCGACCAGGTGCTGCTCTCCGGTGTGCAGGGCATCACCGACCTGATCACCACCCCCGGTCTGATCAACCTCGACTTCGCCGACGTCAAGAGCGTGATGAGCGGCGCCGGCAGTGCGCTCATGGGCATCGGCAGTGCGCGTGGTGACAACCGGGCCGTGGAAGCGGCCGAGGCGGCCATCTCCAGCCCGCTGCTCGAGCAGAGCATGGACGGCGCGCGGGGCGTACTGCTCTCCATCGCCGGCGGGTCGGACCTCGGTCTGTTCGAGATCAACGACGCGGCCCAGCTCGTCACGGACGCGGCCCACCCGGATGCCAACATCATCTTCGGTGCGGTCATCGACGACGCGCTCGGCGACGAGGTCCGGGTCACCGTGATCGCGGCCGGGTTCGACGGCGGTACGCCCTCGTACAAGGCGGCCGAGCCGCCGCGCAAGGTGAGCCAGTCGCAGCCGCAGGCTCAGCCCGCCGTCGCCCACGGTTCGGCGTCGACCACCCAGAGCACCCCGCCCGCGCCGACCCAGTCGACCCGTCGGGTGCTCTTCGACGACGTCGACGTGCCGGACTTCCTCAAGAACGGTTCCTGAGCCGGCCCGATGAACGCACCAGCCAGCGCGGCGCAGCTCGACCGCCGCGCGCAACTCGCGGCCAGCCTCGCCCGGACCAGGGCCAGGATCGCCGACGCGGCGGAGGCGGCCGGCCGTACGCGGGATGCGGTCACCATGGTCGCCGTGACCAAGACGTACCCGGCCAGTGACGCAGTGTTGCTGGCCGGGCTCGGTGTCCGGGAGATGGGCGAGAACCGGGACCAGGAGGCGGCGCCGAAGGCGGCCGAGGTGGCAGCCGCCGGAGTGGACGTTCGCTGGCACTTCGTCGGCCAGCTGCAGCGCAACAAGGCCCGTTCGGTGGTCACGTACGCCGACCTTGTCCATTCGGTGGACAGCGTCCGTCTGGCGGGCGCGTTGGCCGCTGCCGCGGACCGGCACCGGGACCGTCCCCTGGACGCGTTGGTGCAGGTCAGCCTCGACGGGGACGCCGACCGGGGCGGGGCACTGCCGGACAGTGTCGACACCGACCGGGGCCTGGCCCCGGTGGCGGCCGAGATCGCCCGGCACGACGGACTGCGGCTGGCCGGACTGATGGCCGTGGCGCCGCTGGGCTGGGAGCCGGAGCGGGCGTTCGCGCGCCTTGCCGAGGTGGCGGCCGGTTTCCGGGTCGACCACCCGGACGCGGGGGTGCTCTCGGCCGGCATGAGCGGCGACCTGGAGACGGCGATCACGTACGGCGCGACACATGTGCGCGTCGGTAGCGCGTTGCTCGGAATGCGTTCCACGCTGCGGTAGCCTGGCAACGGACACCAAACTACAACAGTGTTGTTTGAGGCGTACTCACCGCCATCGGGGGGTTGGGGGGACGACCGGGACACCGGGCGTCGGCGAGCGGTCTCGGACCGGTGGGCACTGCAGTGTTCACGCGCGTGACAGTGGCATGGGCACGGGGGGCGTGTCGCACGGCGGACGGAGGGGCGCGGCGATGGGTGCACTGCGCAAGGCGGGGGTCTGGCTCGGGCTGGTCGAAGAGGACGACGAGCGGGCCTACGACGACGGCTACGACAACAAGGCCGGTTACCGCGGCGACTCGCGTTACCGGCAGAGCCGGTACGCCGAGGAGTTCTCCGACGAGGACGACGAGCCGGACGAGCCGCCGGCGGTGCCGCGCTCCCGGTCCACGGACCGTGGTGGTCGGCTGTCGGAGCGTGCGGGCACCCGGTCCGGTGATCCGGACCGGTCCGACAGTGACCGGTCGGAGCGGGCCGACCGTCCGGAACGGACCGAGCGGGCCAGTGTCCGCTCCATCACCCGACCCAACTCCACCGAGCCGTCCTCCGCGCTGACGTACCACACCCGTGACGACCTGGCGCTCGCACCGCAGGTGCAGATGCGCGAGCGGGTGGCGCCGGAGGAGGACCAGCGGTACCAGATCACGACGCTGCACCCCACCACATACCGCGAGGCCCGCACCATCGGCGAACACTTCCGAGATGGTGTCCCTGTGATCATCAACCTCACCGAGATGGATGAGGCCGATGCCCGCCGATTGGTCGATTTCGCCGCCGGGTTGGCCTTCGGGCTGCGCGGTACGATCGAGCGCGTGACCAACCGGGTGTTCCTACTCTCACCGGCTAATGTCCAGGTCACCGCGGAGGACAAGGCCAAGATCGCTGAGGGTGGGTTTTTCAGCCTGAGTTAGCCCGACCGAGGGATCTCGCCTGCCGTGTCTTCGATCCTGTTCCAAGTCCTGTACCTGATCCTCTACATCTTTTTGCTGGTTCTTTTGGCCCGATTTGTCCTGGGGGCCGTGCTGCAGTACGGCCGCCGGTGGCAACCGGGTCGCGGAGCGTCGGCAGGACTCGAAACGGTGTGGAGCGTCACTGATCCGCCCCTCAAGGCGTTGAGGCGTGTGATCCCACCGTTGCGAATTGGTACCGTGAGCATCGACCTGGCCTCCCTTGTGCTCCTGGTTATCCTGTTCGTGCTGATGGAGTTCGTGTTAAGGCCGTTGATCCACGGGTGAACAGCCTGGTGACCAGCGCGCTACGCGGCCGCAACTGACCCGAGGAGTTTCGATGCCGCTGACCCCGGCTGACGTACACAACGTCGCCTTCAAGAAGCCGCCGATCGGCAAGCGGGGGTACGACGAGGAGGAGGTCGACGCCTTCTTGGACGAGGTCGAGCGAGAGCTCGCCCGTCTGATCGAAGAGAACAATGAGCTTCGCGCCCAGGTGGAGCGCGGCGGTCGTGGCGGCGCTCCAGCCGGCCCGGGTGCCGATCCCCGACTGGCCGCCGAGCTGAACGATGTCAAGGCCCAGCTCGACCGGGTGCAGCGCGACAAGGCGGCGGCCGAGCAGGCCGCCCGGGCGATGCAGGCCGAGCTGGAGCAGGTGCGTTCGCAGAGTGGCCCGGTCGCGGGCGGCGACGGCGAGCAGCAGGCACTGCGGGTGCTGATGATGGCGCAGCGTACGGCCGACGACCACGTGTCGGACGCCCGCCGCGAGGCCGACAAGCTGCTCTCCGACGCGCGTTCCAAGGCCGAGGAGGTCACCCGCGAGGCGCGGGCCAAGGCCGACGCCCTCGAGCGGGACGCGCGCCAGCGCCACCAGGAGGCCATGGGCGGCCTGGACGCCAAGCGCACCGCGTTGCAGAAGCACATCGAGGAGCTCAAGCAGTTCGAGCGTGAGTACCGCACCCGGCTCAAGGCGTACCTGGAGAGCCAACTGCGGGACCTCGACGGACGTGGACAGGGTCTCGAAGCGGAGATGACCCGGACCGACGGCAATCGGTCCGGCGGCGGATCCGCGAGCCTGGCCGCGGCCGGACTGGCCAACTCCTACGGCGGCAGCCGCTCCGGCGCGCTCGAAGCCGGGCGCTGACCAAGCTCGTACGGGTCGGCCCGCACCACACGACAACAACAGTTGGAAACGATGCGGCGAGGGGTGAGCCGTGATAGTCGGAAGTCTCCTGCTCATCCTCGTCGCGGTCGCGCTGCTCGTGCTCGGGCTGGCCAACGGTTCGAGCGTGCTGCTGATCGCCTCCATCGCGGCGAGCCTGTTGGCTGCCGTCGCACTGGTGGTGGGCGCCCGCCAGGCGGCCGCCATCCGCAACGGGGGCGGCGACCCCGAGGAGGAGTCCCTCCCGGTGGCCGGTGGCGAGGGTGTCGGTGAGCCGCACCCTCGCCGGGCCGCGGCCGGCGCTCGCGGCAACGAGTGGCGGCGGTCCGACCGGTTCGACCTCGACGACCCGGTGACCGGGCTCGACGCACCGGTCGAGGTGCTGGTCCCCCATCAGGGCGGCCAGCGTCACCAGGGTGGGCCCGACCCGATGAGCACCGACGACCCCGGCCGGCGGCAACCGGCCGAGGGCGCCGGGCCATGGGCCACGGGCCGCACCGAGGCCGGGGCGTCCGACGAGGACCCGTTCCCGGACGAGCCGGCGGAGCAGTACGTCGCCCCCGCCGACGCGGCCCGGCTCGCCCGGATGGCCGACGACGTCCTGGTGGTCGACGGCCGGCCGCGTTACCACCTCGCCGACTGCCCGCACCTGCGGGATCGGGAGACCGAACCACTACCCGTCGGCGAGGCGGTCGAACTCGGCTTCACGCCGTGCGCCGTCTGTGAGCCGAACACCAGGCTGCTCGCCGACACCCGCCGCGGCTGAGTGCCGGCACAGTGCCCACCGGTGAGGCCGTATCGGCCAGCACGGATCCCGTGACCGTCGCGGTACGGGTCAAGCCCGGTTCCTCGCGGATCCGGGTCGGCGGGGCCTTCGCGGGCCCGTACGGCTCGGCCCTGGTCATCGCGGTGAACCCGCCGGCCGTCGACGGCCGGGCCACCGAGGCCGCCCGGCTGGCGCTGGCGCGGGCCCTCCAGGTCCGCCCGGCCGCGGTGCTGCTGCGCTCCGGCGCGGCCAGCCGGGACAAGCTCTTCCTGGTCGAAGGCCCGGCCGAGGTGCTGGACGCCCGGCTGCGCCGGCTGCGGGACGGGATACCCGAGTGAGGACCGTCCGCGCGGGGCGCGCATGACGCACGGCCTCGATGTCGCCCTCCTGGTCGGAGCGGCGGTGCTGCTGATCGCCGTCGGCGCGGTCCGGCTCTCGACCCGGCTCGGTGTGCCCAGCCTCCTGGTCTACCTGGCCATCGGCGTGGCGATCGGCGAGTCCGGACTCGGCATCCGGTTCGACGACGCCGAACTGACCCGCGTCCTCGGCTTCTGCGCGCTGATCGTGATCATCGCCGAGGGCGGGTTGACCGCCCGGTGGAGCATGTTGCGACCGGTGCTCGGGGTGTCCGTACTGCTCTCCACCGTCGGGGTGGTGGTCAGCATCGCCGTGGTCGGGGTGGCGGTGCACCTCCTGCTCGGGCTCGACTGGCGGCTCGCCCTGCTCTACGGGGCGGTGCTCTCCTCCACCGACGCGGCCGCGATCTTCGCCACCCTGCGCCGGCTCCGGTTGCCGCCCCGGATGGTCGCCACCCTCGAGGCCGAGTCGGGCATGAACGACGCCCCGGTGGTGCTGCTGGTCATCCTGCTCGCCACCCCGGCCCTCGGCGCCCACCCGTGGTGGTGGGAGGTGCTCCTGGTCGTCTACGAACTGGTCATCGGCTCGGCGATCGGCTTCCTGGTCGGCATCGGCGGGCGGTGGACGCTGCGCCGGGCCGCGCTGCCGTCCTCCGGTCTCTACCCGATCGCCGCGGTCGGACTGACCGTGCTCGCGTACGGGGCCGGCACCGTCCTGCACGCCTCCGGCTTCATCGCCGTGTACGTCGCGGGCGTGGTGCTGGGCAACGCCCGCCTCCCGCACCGCCAGTCGATCCTGGGATTCGCCGACGGGCTCGCCTGGCTGGCCCAGATCGGGCTGTTCGTCCTGCTCGGGCTGCTCGTCTCACCCGGCCGCCTGGGCAACGCGCTGCTGCCGGCCGTGGTCGCCGGGGTGGCCCTGGTCTTCGTGGCCCGGCCGCTGTCGGTCGCGGTCTCCGCCTCACCGTTCGGTACGAAGCTGCGCGACCAGGTCTTCCTGTCCTGGGCCGGGCTGCGCGGGGCGGTGCCGATCGTGCTGGCGACGATCCCGCTCTCCGAACGGATGCCCGGCGCCGACCGGCTCTTCGACGCGGTGTTCGTACTGGTGGTGATCTTCACGGTGGTGCAGACCTCGACGCTCGCCCCGGTGGCTCGCTGGCTCGGGGTGGTCGCCCCGGCGGAGGTGTCCGAACTGCGGGTGGAGACGGCCCCGCTGGAGCGGATGGGCGCGGACCTGCTGCAGTTGGAGATCCCGTCGGGTTCCCGACTCGCCGGGGTGCACATCGACGAACTCCGGCTCCCGGTCGGCGCCTCGGTGACCCTGGTGCTGCGCGAGGGGAGCGGGTTCGTACCGGCTCCGGACACCCGGTTGAAGGTCGGCGACAGCCTGCTCGTGGTCGCCACCGAGCAGGTCCGGGACGCCGCCGAGAGCCGGCTGCGGGCGGTCAGCCGACGCGGGCGACTGGCCCGCTGGTTCGGCGAAAGCGGGGACGATCGTGACACATGATCTGCTAGGTTCTTTTTGCCCGGATTAGGGATTACTCCGGGCTGAAATGCGTGACATCGGTGCGGCGTGTTGTCGGACGTCTGTACGTTCCGTATTCTTGCCAACCTCCGGAGTGCGCGGCGGCCCGCCGCGCGCCCGTTTTGCAACTGGGGGACGCTATGGCCGAGCGGGCGCAAACCGCGGGCGGGGCGGCCCCGGATTCCGGCTCGTCGCCGGTGGATTCCGGCGCCGAACAGTCGGCGAACACAACGGCAGCGGAGACACCGCGGACGGCTCCGGCCGCCGACGGACCTCCGCCGGCGGTAACACCGGTCACACCGCCCAGTCCGGCGACCCTGGCGAAATGGGCGGCGGCCAGACGGGCACCGAGGCCGTCGGAGAACGGCGCGACGGCCCCGAACGGCGCGGCCGGATCCCACCTCCGGGTCGCGGAACAGACGAGTCCAGGCACCGCCGATCGCCGCGGGGAACGCGGCCGAGGGAGCGACGATGGCGAAGCCAGCTGACACCAAGACCGCAGCGGGACGCAAGTCGGCGGAGAAGGCCACCCGCAGCCCCGCGGAGACGGAGAAGATCCGGGCCGCCCTGGCAGCCCGGCGTGACGACTTGCGCGCCGAGTACGATCAGACCCTGAGCGAGATTACCGAGCTGCAGCGCGACCGGCTGACCGACTCGGCCGGGGACGACCAGGCCGACACCGGGACCAAGACGTTCGAGCGGGAGCAGGAGATCTCTCTCGCCAACAGCATCCTGGAGCGGATCACGCAGGTGGAACGGGCGCTGGAGCGGCTCGACGAGGGCGGCTACGGCTGGTGCGAGAAGTGCGGCAACCCGATCCCGGTGGAGCGGCTCGCCGCGTTCCCGTCCGCCACCCTGTGTGTCTCGTGCAAGCAGTTGGAAGAGCGACGCTGAGCGACCGGCTCGGCGCGGCGGGCGCAACCCCGCCCGCGCCGGGCCGACGGGACCGCGTCGCCGAAAGGTGAGAGGCAGTCCCGCTGAACGTCGATGGGGAGCAGATGACCGCAGTACGCCCCGCCGGGCCCGACACCGCCGTACCGAAGGTGGGTGTGGGCCGACGGCGGGCGATCACTATCCTCGTGGCGACCGCGGTCCTGGTCCTCCTCGCCGACCTCGGCACCAAGCAGTGGGCCCTGTCGGCCCTGACCCCCAGCGAGCCGGTACGGCTGTTCGGCGGCGCGGTCTACCTCACCCTGATCCGCAACAGTGGCGCCGCGTTCGGTCTCGGCTCCGAGTACACCTGGGTCTTCCCGCTGGTCACCGTCGCGGTGGTGGGCTGGATCAGCTGGATGGCGACCCGGCTGCGTTCGCTGCCCTGGGCCATCTCCCTGGGCCTGGTGCTCGCCGGTGCGCTGGGCAACTTCACCGACCGGATCTTCCGGGCACCCGGCCCGTTCCTCGGGCACGTGGTCGACATGGTCAGCCTCTTCGACCCGTACGGGCAGACCTGGCCGATCTTCAACCTCGCTGACAGCGCCCTGGTCAGCGGCGTGATCCTGGCGATCCTGCTCGAACTCACCGGCCGGCAGCGGGACGGCACCCGGGTCCGGAACCGCTCGGCCGGCGCCGACGACGGGACCGACCGGGACGCCTCCACCGAGACCCGGACGGCACCGGACAACCCGGACGCCGAACCGGGCAGTCGAGATCGGGATGTGCGATGACCTCCTCCACGTACGGATCGGGACCGGCCCGCGCGGTCGGCGACCAGCGGTCGCTGCCGGTGCCCGACGGACTCGACGGGATGCGCCTGGACCAGGCCGTCGCCCGCCTGTTCGGGCTCTCCCGGACCGCCGCCGCCACCCTCGTCGAAGGCGGTGACGCGCTGGTCGACGGCACCCCCCGCCCCAAGTCCGACAAGGTCAGCGCGGGTTCCTGGCTGGAGGTGACCCTGCCGGCGCCACCGGTTCCCCCGCAGGTCGTCCCGCAGTCGGTGGACGGCCTCCGGGTGATCTACGCCGACGACGACATCGTCGTGGTGGACAAGCCGGTCGGCGTCGCCGCCCACCCCAGCCCCGGCTGGACCGGACCGACGGTGATCGGCGGCCTGGCCGGCATCGGCCACACCATCGCCACCAGCGGTGCCGCCGAACGGCAGGGCGTGGTGCACCGGCTCGACGTGGGCACCACCGGCGTGATGGTGGTGGCCAAGAGCGAGCAGGCGTACAGCGCCCTCAAGCGGGCCTTCAAGGTGCGCGAGGTGGAGAAGCGCTACCACGCGGTGGTCCAGGGACACCTCGACCCGCTGCGCGGCACCGTGGACGCGCCGATCGACCGGCACCCCACCCACGACTGGCGGTGGGCGGTGATGGCAGATGGCAAGCCGAGCATCACCCACTACGACACGCTCGAGGCGTTCCCGGCGGCGAGCCTGCTCGACGTACGGCTGGAGACCGGGCGTACGCACCAGATCCGGGTGCACCTGTCCGCCCTGCGTCACCCCTGCGTGGGTGACCTGACGTACGGCGCGGATCCGACGCTTTCCGCCAGACTCGGACTGGATCGGCAGTGGCTGCATGCCCGAGAGCTCAGTTTTCTCCACCCCCGTACGGCCGAAGAGGTTCGCTTCGTCAGCGACTACCCTGACGATCTGAAGAAGGCGCTCGCCGTACTGCGCGACTGAGCGTCGAAGCGACCACCATCGACCGTCCGACAAGGGGGAGTGCCGACCGTGCGTGCCGGCGACCTGCTGCGTCAGTTGGATCGACGCCTGCTCCCACCGCTCGCCCGGAGCCTGGCCCGGCTCGGCCAGGGGCCGCTGCGGATGCGGGTGCTCACCACCGCAGCCCTGCTCTCCTCGGTCGCCGTACTGGTCACCGCGGTCTGGGCGGCGGACCGGGGGCAGGTCGGTGGTGACCCGACGGTCGGCGAGGTGACCCGGGTCGGGGTGATCGAGGGGGAGTCGATCCCCGGTTACGTCGAGTCCAGCCGGACCGAGTTGAAGGCGCTGGTCAACACACCGCCGACGGGTCCGGGCGGGCAGACGTACGCGCTGGTCACCTTCGCGGCGTACCTGGCACCGGACCGGCTGACCCCGATCATCTCGGACGTGTCCGTCTCGGAGGTCTTCGCCCGGGTGCCGCTGCCGCAGACCCAGACGGAACTCGTCCGCATCCCGGCCATGCGGATCCCGGACGACGTGCTCGCCGGGATGCGGAAGGTCGCCGAGCGCAAGGACCGGGAGGCCGCCGACTACCGGGAGCGCGCCGCCGGGCTGCCCGCCGACGGCGACCCGGAACTGCGCCGGCTGTACGACACCGGGGCGCAGGTCGCACTCGACGAGGCGACCGCGTACAACGAGCTCTGTTCGTGTGTCTACGCGGCCATCGTCCGGGCCGCACCGGCGGCGCTGGACCGGATCGCGGACCGGCCCGGGGTACGGGCGGTCGACCCGGCGCCGGAGGTACGCCGCCTCGACCGGGCGGTGTTCACCCCGCCGCTGCCCGACCAGCTCGACGTGGCCCACCCACCGGCCGATGCCGGGCTGCCCGTCCCCTCGGCGACCGCCGGGCCGAGCACCGGCCCGGCCCCGGACCCCGCCACCGGGTCGCCGGTCCCGCCGACGCAGGCCCCGCCGCCGCCGAGTGTGAGTCCGACGACGTTCGAACCGACCGCCGGTCCGCCGTCGATTTCTCCGACGACCCCGGTCGTCTCGGTGGAACCGTCGTCACCGGTCCCGTCGGCGCCCCCGAGTCTGGTCGACGATTACCTGGTGGAGCCCACGGAAGGTGGACTGGTGGCGGCTCGCTGAGCGGCGACGGTCGCACCCGCGGGGTCAACGCATTGTCTGGCGAACCGGACACTGGTGTCGGCCCTCCGGTGTGGCCTTAATAGGGTTTGCCTCATAGCCTTGTCAGGCGGGGCACCGAGGGCGCTGGGAGGGCAAGCCGTGGACGGCACCGAGACCGGCTGGAGCCGGCCGGCGGAACCAGCACCGCGTTGGCGCGCGTTGCTGGACCGAGCGCGGCTTGGCGGCGGTAGCCGCTCCGCTGAACAACCCGAACCGGAAGACCGCTGGGTGGAGGACCTTCGGGCCGCCGGCGCGTCCGCGGACCTCGGCGGCCCCCGATCCGGTGGTGGGCAGCAGGACTGGTCGGATGTCGGCCATCCCGCCGACGTCGGTTACCGTCCGGAGCCGGTGAACCCGGCCGGTCCGGGTTACGGACCGGATCCGGGTGAGTCCCGCTACTCCGTCCTCGACAACGGCTACCGGCAGGAGCCGGCGCAGCCCGGTGAGTCCCGCTACGCGGCCCTGGAGTCCGAGTACCGCCGGACCCCGATGGAGACCGACTACGGCCGGGCGGAGCCGGGCTACGGCCGGGCCGAGCCGACCGCCTACGGTCGCCCCGAGCCGGAGTACGGCCGCCCCGACGCGGCCGGTTACGGCCGGGCCGAGCCGGGCTACGCCCGCCCGGACGCCGCCGGTTACGCCCGCCCCGAGCCTGACTACGGTCGGGCGGACCCCGCCGGCTACGGCCGCCCGGAGGCTCCCACCTACGGTCGCACCGAGCCGGAGTACGGCCGGCCCGACGCGGCCGGTTACGGCCGGGCGGAACCGGGATACGGTCGCGCGGAACCGGCCGCCTACGGCCGCCCCGAGCCGGACCACGGTCGCCCGGACGCTCCCGCCTACGGTCGCCCCGAGCCGGACCACGGCCGGGCCGATCCCACCGCGTACGGCCGGGTCGATCCCGGTTATGCCCCGGCCCGGTCCGGTTCGGTCGGCGCGGCCTCGGTACCGACCGCGGTTCCGCTGCCGACCGCCGGCCCGACGGCCGGACCGCCCCCGATCATCGCGCCGCCCATCATCACCCCGGTCGTGCCGCCGGTGCCGGACCCGGTGGCACCCGCACCGGTCTCGGCGGCGGCCCGGGTCGCACCGGTACGCGGTGGTGCCGCCGTCCGGGGCGCCGCGGCACCCGCGAACGGCAACTCCTACGGCGCCCCCGGCCGGGTCGAGTGGCGGGAGGGCGCACCGGACGCCGAGGTCGACCGCGCGGTCAGCGTGCTGCGACGCGACCTCGGCACCCCCAGGGTGCTCGCCTTCGCCAACCCGAAGGGCGGGGTGCACAAGACCACCGCGACGGTGCTCGCCGCCGCCACCGTGGGCAGTGTGCGGGGCCGGGGGGTGCTCGCCTGGGACGACAACGAGCTGCGCGGCACCCTCGGGTTGCGCGCCGGCAGCGCCCGGCACGCCCGTACCATCCGGCACCTGATCACCGACCTGGCCGAGGTCGAACTGCGCACCGGTACGGACCTGACCGGGCGGCTCGACGACTACCTGCGGCACGCCTCGGACGGGTCGTACAACGTGCTGGCGGGCGAGGAGAGCCCCCGGTTCGCGTCCCGACTGGACCAGCAGACCGTACGGCGGGTGCTCGACCTGCTGCGGCGTACCCAGGACGTGATCTGCGTCGACACCGGCAACAACGTGGAGAGCGTCAACTGGCAGACGGTGATCCAGGCCGCCGACCAGTTGGTGGTCACCACCGTGCCCCGCGAGGACGCGGCGTTCGCGGCCGACTGGATGCTCGACCTGCTGCACGAGGTGGGCATGGGTGAACTGGCCGACAACGCGGTCACCCTGGTCTCCTGCCCCACACCGGGCCGGTCGCCGTTGCAGGCCGACCTGGAACGGCACTTCGCCACGCGTACCCGCGCGGTGGTCGTGGTCCCGTACGACCCGGCGCTGGAGAGCGGTTCGTCGATCGAGTACGGCAACCTCCAGCACGACACCCGGCAGGCCTGGCTGAAGGCGGCCTCGGTCATGATCGAGCCGTTCGCCCGCTGAGTCCCGGTTCGCCCGGCCGTCACCCGGTACCGGACGGCGCCGGAGCCGGCTGGGAGGCGTCGGCCGGTACGGGCGTGGGGCTGGTCGGGGCCGGTGTGCCGGCGGCGGGTGAGGTGGACCGGTCGGATCTCCCGCAGTCGTGCAGGCGGCCGTACGCCGAGCAGGTCCCGCCGTGCGGGTACCACTTGGTGTGGGCGATCCAGGCGAAGTAACCGGTGCTGTTGCGCCGGCTGTCCGGCATGTACTGGTCCGTCATCGCGGAACCGGCCGAGGCGAGCAGCAGCAGCAACGGGATGCAGATGATCCCGAACGGGACGCCGGTGCGAGGTGTGGCCGCGGGATCCGGGCGGGCGGCCAGCCGTTCGCGCAGGGCGGTGAGCCCGAACAACAGCCCGAAGCCGGTGAGGATCAGCAGGCAGTAGAGCAGCACCATGGTCGTACGTGGATAGAGGCGTACGGTCAGGGTCTCCCACTGCTCGCTGGCCAGCCACATCCGCAGCAGCCAGGCGCTGACCGCGCAGAGCCCGACCGTGACCACCACGGTCCGGCGCCAGCCGAACCAGAGCGCGAGCCCGAGCCCGACGACGAGCCCGATGGTGAACAGCCCCACCCCACCGAGTTCACCCAGCGGTGGCCAGGCCGGTCCGGCGTCGGCCGGTCGGTCGTTGCGCCACATCGCGACGTACGCGGGCTCGGTGTCGGTGTCGAAGTAGAAGTAGTTGTCGGCGGTCCCGCCGGTGCCGGCGAGCAGTCCCCGCAGGTGCACCCAGGAGACCACCAGCAGGGCGGCGAGTGTCGAGGTGGCGAGCAGCAGGACCTTCGCCCAGGCCCGTCGCCACGGTGCCAGGAGCAGGAACGCGGCGGCCACCCCGGCGGCGCACCAGACGAACCAGCCGGAGTAGAGCAGGAAGAGCAGGCCCAGGCCGGTGCCGTAGGCCAGGCCGAGTCCGGCCGTACGCCGCAGGTCGAGCCCGGCGGTCCGGCGGACCGTCTGCAGGTAGCGGACCAGGACCGGGATCAGCATGACCAGGGTGATCTGCGGGTACGGCTTGACCGGCTCGATGAACGGCAGCATCGCGACCACGCCGATGCCCAGTGCCCAGACCGGGCGCAGGACCAGCCGCCAGGCGAGGTAGGCGGCCGGGCCGAACAGGGCGGTGCCGACGAGCTGGATCTCCTTGATGGCGAAGGCGTGGGACTGGTCGCTCACCTTCGCCCAGCCCCGGATCAGCCAGAAGATGGCCGGCGGGTAGTGGTTCGGCACGGTCTCGCCCCGCGTCATCCGGCCGATCCAGTCGAGGATCCAGGCGTAGTCGCCGCCGCCGGCCCACAGTCCCCACTCGGTGCCGCGCAACGCGACGTCGATGCCCCCGGCCACCAGCCCGGTGGTCAGTCCGGCGATGACCGCGCAGCCGACGGTGACCGCCCGGCCCCGCCGTGCCGGGTCGAGCAGCCGGTGGGCCAGGACCAGGGCGGTGACCAGCACGATGGCCACCACCGCGAACCGGAACTGGAGCGCGGCCAGACCGCTGACCTGCCCCTTGCGGTCGAGCGGGTCGACGTCGACGGTGCGGCTCCAGGCCAGGAACGCCACGGCGGTGCCGACGCTGGCGACCGCCTCGATCGCGTACCAGGGGAGCCGGCGGGATCCGGCGGCGGCGATGCCGGTGCCGCCGGTGTCGCCCGGCCCGGTGGCCGAGGTCGCCGTGGTGCGGGTCTCCGGATGGTCCGTACGGACCGTTCCGGTCTGCTCCGGTGGGGCCACGACCTCCTGCCGCGGGTTGGGCACGACCGAGCTGTCGTGGGTTGTCATCCCTGCCCCTTCGACGCAACGCTACGGCTTCCTGACGGACTGCTACGGCTGGTTGGAGACGGTATCGCAGTCGGTGGCGAGTGCGGTGGAGGTCAAGGCGGCGCGGCCGACGGAAGCCGGATGTGTCTCTTCTCAAGGGGCCCGTGTCACCGGTGCCGGGCACCGCGCGAGGCGACTAGGCTTCTCGGTCTGGCGACCCCCGGACCGGCCACAGCTGGTGCCCCGGGTGGTCCCTGCTGTGCTGACGCTGAGGTGAAGGGGGTCCCGGTGTCTGACTCGTTCGTGCACCTGCACACGCACACCGAGTATTCGATGCTCGACGGGGCGGCCCGGCTCAAGGAACTCTTCGCCGAGACCAACCGGCTCGGCATGCCCGCGCTCGCCATGACCGACCACGGCAACCTGTACGGGGCGTACGACTTCCACAAGCAGGCGACCGCGGCCGGGGTGAAACCGATCGTGGGCCTGGAGGCGTACCTGACGCCCGGCACCGACCGGCGGGACCGGACCAGGGTGCGGTGGGCCGACGGTGGCGAGAACGACGTCTCCGGTGGTGGCGCCTACACCCACATGACCCTGCTGGCCCAGCACGCGGACGGGCTGCGCAACCTGTTCGCCCTCGCCTCCCGGTCGAGCCTGGAGGGTTACTTCTACAAGCCGCGCGCCGACCGGGAACTGCTCAACCAGTACGGCAAGGGCATCATCGCGACCACCGGGTGCCCGTCGGGTGAGATCCAGACCTGGTTGCGGATCGGGAACTTCGAGAAGGCGTGCGAGTCGGCGGCGGAGTTCCGTGACATCTTCGGCGCGGACAACTTCTACCTGGAGTTGATGGACCACGGGTTGAACATCGAGACCCGGATCCGCAAGGACCTGATCCGGCTCGGCAAGACCCTCAACCTGAAGCCGATCGCCACCAACGACCTGCACTACACCCACGCCGCCGACGCCGACGCGCACGAGGTGCTGCTCTGCGTGCAGTCCGGGTCGACGATGGCCGACCCGAAGCGGTTCAAGTTCGACGCCCGTGACTTCTACCTGAAGTCGCCGGCCGAGATGCGCGCGATGTGGGACGCCGAGGTGCCGGGCGCCTGCGACAACACCCTGGAGATCGCCGAGAAGATCGGTGACTACAAGGAGGTGTTCGCCTCCCGGAACCTGATGCCGCAGTTCCCGGTGCCGGACGGCGAGACCGAGGAGACCTTCCTGCGCAAGGAGGTCATGCGCGGGCTCCAGCGGCGGTTCCCGGGCGGGGTGCCCGAGGACCGGCTGCGCCAGGCCGAGTACGAACTCGGCGTGATTCTGAAGATGGGCTTCCCCGGCTACTTCCTGGTCACCGCCGACCTGATCGCGTACGCCAAGCGGGAGCGGATCCGGGTCGGTCCGGGCCGTGGTTCGGCCGCCGGCGCGCTGATCGCGTACGCGCTGGGGATCACCGAGTTGGACCCGATGGTGCACGGCCTGCTCTTCGAGCGGTTCCTGAACCCGGACCGCATCTCGATGCCCGACATCGACATGGACTTCGACGAGCGTCGGCGCGGTGACATGATCCGGTACGCCACGGAGAAGTACGGCGAGGCCCGGGTCGCGCAGATCATCACGTACGGCACGATCAAGGCGAAGGCGGCGATCAAGGACGCGGCCCGGGTGCTCGGTTACCCGTTCGCGGTCGGCGACCGGATCACCAAGGCGATGCCCCCGGCGGTGATGGGCAAGGACATCCCGCTCGGCGGCATCTTCGACAAGGCCCACCCGCGTTACCAGGAGGCGGCCGAGTTCCGGGCGCTGTACGACTCCGACGGCGAAGTGGCGAAGATCGTCGACACCGCCAAGGGGCTGGAGGGGCTCAAGCGCCAGTGGGGTGTGCACGCGGCCGGGGTGATCCTGTCCCGTGACCCGCTGGTCGACGTGCTGCCGATCCACAAGCGGGAGCAGGACGGCTCGATCATCACCCAGTGGGACATGGGTGCGTGCGAGACCATCGGCCTGCTGAAGATGGACTTCCTCGGCCTGCGCAACCTGACGATCATGGACGACTGCCTGGAGTCGATCAAAGACAACCGGGGCATCGACCTGGTCCTGGAAGACCTGCCGCTGGACGACAAGGCGACGTACGCCCTGCTCGGGCGCGGTGACACCCTGGGCGTGTTCCAGTTCGACGGCGGCCCGATGCGGGCCCTGCTGCGGTCCATGGCCCCGGACAACTTCGAGGACATCTCCGCCGTCGGCGCGCTCTACCGGCCCGGCCCGATGGGCGCCAACGCCCACAACGAGTACGCCGACCGGAAGAACAAGCGCAAGCCGGTGGTGCCGATCCACCCCGAGCTGGCCGAGTCCCTGTCCGAGATCCTGGGCGACACCTACGGGCTGATCGTCTACCAGGAGCAGGTCATGGCGATCGCGCAGAAGGTGGCGGGTTACTCGCTCGGCGCCGCGGACCTGCTCCGCCGGGCGATGGGCAAGAAGAAGAAGGAGATCCTCGACAAGGAGTTCAAGCCGTTCGCCGCCGGCATGAAGGACAACGGCTACTCCGACGAGGCGATCAAGACCCTCTGGGACATCCTGGTCCCGTTCTCCGACTACGCCTTCAACAAGGCGCACAGCGCCGCGTACGGGGTGGTGTCGTACTGGACGGCGTACCTGAAGGCGAACTACCCGGCCGAGTACATGGGCGCGCTGCTCACCTCCGTCGGTGACGACAAGGACAAGTCCGCCGTCTACCTGGCCGAGTGCCGGCGGATGGGGATCAAGGTCCTGCCGCCGGACGTGAACGAGTCCAACGCCCGGTTCGCCGCGGTCGGCGAGGACATCCGGTTCGGCCTCGCCGCCGTACGCAACGTCGGCACCAACGTGGTCGAGTCGATCCGCCGCTCCCGCAGGGAGAAGGGCCGGTTCACCGACTTCTACGACTACCTGCGCAAGGTCGACGCGGTCGCCTGCAACAAGAAGACCATCGAGTCGCTGATCAAGGCGGGGGCGTTCGACTCGCTCGGGCACACCCGCCGGGGCCTGCTCGCGGTGCACACCGACGCGATCGACTCCTTCCTCGACCTGAAGCGAAAAGAATCGACGGGTCAATTCGATCTATTCGGCACGGTTTTCGGCGACGACAACCCAGTGGCCGCTGGCATCTCGGTAACGCCGCAGATCCCGACCAACGAGTGGGACAAGACCGACCTGCTCACCTTCGAACGGGAGATGCTCGGCCTGTACGTCTCCGACCATCCGCTCTTCGGGGTCGAGCACGTACTCGCCGCCGCGGCGGACATGTCGATCGCCTCCCTGGCCGAGGAGGGCAACGTCTCCGACGGGCAGATCATCAACCTCGCCGGCATCCTCTCCGGGGTGCAACGCCGGATCACCAAGCAGGGCCGGGCCTGGGCCTCGGCCACCCTGGAGGACCTCGGCGGCGCGGTCGAGGTGCTGTTCTTCCCGAACACGTACGAGGTGGTCGGGCAGTACATCGCCGAGGACGCGATCGTGGTGGTCAAGGGGCGGGTGGACCGCCGCGACGACCAGCCCCGGCTGATGGCGATGGACATGTCGATGCCGGAGATCACCGCCGCCGACGAGATCAAGCCGGTGGTCCTGGCGTTGCCCCCGTCGCGGTGCACCCCGCCGCTGGTCGAGCGGCTGCGCGAGGTGCTGACCAGCCATCCCGGTTCGGCCGAGGTGCACGTCAGGCTGGTCAACGGCTCCCGGGGCACGCTGCTGCGGCTCGGCCGGATGCGGGTGGCCCCGAGCACCGCGCTGATGGCCGACCTCAAGGCACTGCTCGGCCCGAGCGCGGTCGCGGGCTGACTCGGGCAGCCACGGGGCCGTGCGTGGGCCGGACGCCCACGGTCGCGGCCGTGCGTGGGCCGGGCGCCCCGGCTGCGCGGCCGTTCGCGGCCAGCCGGCGGACGCACAGGCGGGTGCGGGGGGCCGATCCGGTGGGCGCTGCGGCGGTTCGGATGCGGTTGTCGACCCACGGGCAGCCGCTGGGCGCGCGGATCGGGCAGTCCACGGATCCGCCGCCCGACGTGGGTGGTGGGCCTGAGAGGATCACGGAGTGAGCCCGGCAAAGCCCGATGACCAGCATCCCGCGGACGACCCCAGCGTCGCCCGGGACGAGAACCGGCGACCCGTGACGGCCGCCCAGGACGGCCCCGACCCGGCCGATCCCCGTACCGCCGCCGGGCCGGCCACGGACGCCGGTGACCCGGCCACGGACGCTGGTGGGGCACCGGGCGGCGTACCGGAACAGGCGCCGCGGCCCGTCGGGTCCGCGCCCGAGCCGCCGGGTCCGCCGGTCAACGGCTACCCCCTGGTGTACGACCAGCCGGCTCCGGCCCGCCCACGGGCGCCGCTGCGGACCCTGACCGTGGCGGTGGCGACCGTCCTGGTGCTGACCCTGCTCGGCGCCCCGCTCGGCCTCGCCTGGCGGGCGGTCGCGCCCTCGGTGCCGGTGATCCAGGCCGACGGCGGGGCGGTGCTCGCCCAGCCCCAGCCGGAGGAGTTCGTTGCCGCCGACGGGTGGTTCAGCCTCTTCGGCCTGGTCTTCGGGCTGCTCGCGGCGCTCGTGGTGTGGTGGGTCCTGCGCCGTTACCGGGGACCGGTGGGCATGGTGGTGGCCGCCCTCGGTTCGATCGGTGCGGCCGTGGTCGCCTGGCAGGTGGGCCGGCACATCGGGCTCGGCGAGTACCAGCGGATGCTGGAGACGGCAGCGGCCGGTACGAGCTTCGGCAAGCCCCCGGACCTGCGGGCCGGTCGGTTCGAGTGGCTGTTCGGCTTCGTCCCCGTGCTCCGGGGCGACCTGCTGTTGCCGGCGTTCGGCAGCGTGGTGATGTACACCATGCTGGCCGGTTGGTCCCGTTACGCGGGGCTCGGTGCCGAACCCGAACCGGTCGGCCTCAGTTGGGACTCGGCGGCACTGCCAGTTCCGCCAGCGGCACCGGAACCGCCCGCACCTGGCGCAGCAGAGCCGCCTCGCGACTGAGCAGCCGCAACTCCGCGCGGAGCCGTTCGGCGGTGTCCGGGGTGGCGAGCAGCCGCTGCCGGTCCGCCACGGTGAGCGCGGCGGTCGCCGCCACCAGGTGCGAGAGCACCGTCGGGTCGTCCGGCAACTGCTCGGTGATCTCCTCCGGGTCGGCCCGGATCAGCCCCAGGTACTGCCGGAACACCGCGAGCACCCGGGGGGCCAGCAGGTCGGCCGCCTCCTCCTGCCCCGCCGGCTCCGGCAGCCACTCCACCTCGGCGGTCAGGTACGGCGCGGCCCCCTCGTCGACCTCGCTGATCCGGAACCGCCGCCGCCCCACCGTCACCAGGTCGAACCGGCCGTCGGACAGCTCGGTGACCTGCCGCACCTCGGCCGTACAGCCGATCTCGTGCAGGGTGACGGCCTCGGCGGGCGTGGCCGGGCCGACCTGGCCGGGCGCCGGCTGGGTCTCCCAACCGCTGCGGATGGCGACCACGCCGAACTCGCGGGGGGTGCCGTCGGGCAACCCGATCAGGTGCCGGACCAGTTCCCGGTAGCGTTCCTCGAAGATGTGCAGCGGGAGGACCAGACCCGGGAAGAGCACCGTCCCGAGCGGGAAGACCGGCAGCCGTGCGTGCACCGGTCGAGCCTAGCCGCTTTTGCCGCGTACGGGTCGCCGCCGAGTTCGAAGAAGTCGTCCCGCAGGCGGTGGTGGCCGGGGTCACCGTCCCGCCCGCTGGGCGTGCCCGGAGCCCCGGGCACGGCGCCGCCTAGACTCGTGGGCGTGCTGAATCGGATCGACCTGCGCGGTAGCGCGCGTGACCCCCGGGGGCTGCTGCCCCGTGCCCAGCTCGACGTCTCGGTCGCGGCGGAGCAGATCCGCCCCATCGTCGAGGCGGTGCACACGGACGGGTTCACCGCGATCCGGGAGGCCACCCATCGATTCGACGGCGTACAGCTCGACCAGCTCCGGGTGCCGGCCGAGGCGATCGCCGCCGCCGAGCGGGCGCTCGACCCTGCCGTACGGGCCGCGCTGAACGAGAGCATCAAGCGGGCCCGCCGGGTCCACGACGAGCAACGGCGTACGGACACCAGCACCGAGGTGGTGCCGGGCGGCACGGTCACCGAGCGCTGGGTCCCGGTCGACCGGGTCGGTCTCTACGTCCCCGGTGGCCTGGCCATGTACCCGTCGACCGTGGTCATGAACGTGGTGCCCGCACAGGCGGCCGGGGTCCGGTCGCTGGTGGTGGCGAGCCCGCCGCAGCGGGACAACGGCGGGCTGCCCGACGACCGGGTGCTGGCCGCGTGTGCCCTGCTCGGCGTCGACGAGGTCTACGCCGTCGGTGGTGCGCAGGCGATCGCGATGCTCGGCTACGGCGCGGACACCGACGCCAGCGGTGCCACCCGGTGCGCGCCGGTCGACATGATCACCGGTCCGGGCAACATCTGGGTCACCGCCGCGAAGCGGCTGCTGCGCGGCGTGGTCGGGATCGACGCCGAGGCCGGTCCGACCGAGATCGCCGTACTGGCCGACGAGACCGCCGACGCACGCCACGTCGCGGCCGACCTGATCAGCCAGGCCGAGCACGACCCGCTGGCGGCGAGCGTGCTGGTCACGCCCTCGGTGGCGCTCGCCGACGCGGTCGAGGAGGAGCTGACCCGTCAGCTCGCCGCGACCAAGCACGTCGAGCGGATCACCGTCGCCCTCTCCGGTGAGCAGAGCGGGGTGGTCCTGGTCGACGACCTCGAGGCGGGGCTGCGGGTGGTCGACGCGTACGCGGCCGAGCACCTGGAGGTCCAGACCGTCGACGCCCGGCAGTGGGCGATGCGGGTACGCAACGCCGGGGCGATCTTCGTCGGCCCGTACGCGCCGGTGTCGCTCGGTGACTACTGCGCCGGGTCCAACCACGTGCTGCCCACCGGCGGCTGCGCCCGGCACTCCTCCGGGCTGTCGGTCCAGTCCTTCCTGCGCGGCATCCACATCATCGAGTACGACGAGACCGCCCTGCGCGACGTCGCCCCGTACGTGGTGACCCTGGCCGAGGTGGAGGACCTGCCCGCGCACGGGCAGGCGGTGTCGGCCCGGTTCCCGGACGAGCGGCTGGGGCGGCCGTCGTGACCTCCCTGGACGACCTGCCGCTGCGGCCGGACCTGCGCGGCCGGTCCCCGTACGGGGCACCGCAGCTGGAGGTCCCGGTACGCCTCAACACCAACGAGAACTCGTACCCGGTGCCGGAGACCGTGGTGGACGCGATCGGCAAGGCGCTGCACGCGGAGCTGGCCGACCTGAACCGCTACCCGGACCGGGACGCCCTGGCGCTGCGCGCCGACCTGGCCGACTACCTGGGTCACGGGCTCGGTACGGCCAACCTGTGGGCGGCGAACGGCTCCAACGAGATCCAGCAGCAGTTGCTCCAGGCGTTCGGCGGGCCGGGGCGGACCGCGCTGGGTTTCACCCCGGCGTACTCGATGCACCCGCTGCTGGCGCTCGGCACCGGGACCACCTGGGTGGACGGGCGGCGCGACGGGGAGTTCGGGCTGACCGCCGCCGACGCGGTCGCCCAGGTCGAGGCGCACCGCCCGGACCTGGTCCTGCTCTGCTCCCCGAACAACCCGACCGGAACCGCACTCGACCCGGCCGTGGTCACCGCCGTCCTCGCCGTCGCGCCCGGCATGGTGGTCGTGGACGAGGCGTACGCGGAGTTCGCCCGCCCCGGTACGCCGACCGCGCTGACCCTGCTGCCCGGCCACCCCCGGCTGGTGGTTACCCGGACCATGAGCAAGGCGTTCGGCTTCGCCGGTGGGCGGCTCGGTTACCTGGCCGCCGACCCGGCGGTGGTCGACGCGGTGCAACTCGTCCGGTTGCCGTACCACCTCTCGGCGCTCACCCAGGCCGCCGCCCGGGCCGCGTTGGCGCACCGGGACGCCCTGCTGGCGACCGTGGACGCGATCAAGGTGCAGCGGGACCGGATCGTCGACACCCTGCGAGAGCGGGGTCTGCGGGTGGCCGAGAGTGATGCCAACTTCGTCCTGTTCGAGGTCGGCGGGGACCAGGGCGTGGTGTGGCGTGCCCTGGTCGACCGGGGGGTGCTGGTCCGCGATGTCGGCCTGCCCGGCTGGCTGCGGGTCACCGCCGGTACCCCGGCCGAGACGGACGCCTTTCTGACCGAGTTGTCGATCGTGCTGGAGTCGCTGTGAGCAGAACCGCCCGGGTCGAGCGGACCACCAACGAGACCAAGGTCCTGGTCGAGATCGATCTCGACGGCACCGGCCAGGCCGAGATCAGCACCGGGGTCGGTTTCTACGACCACATGCTGCACCAGATCGCCCGGCACGGCGGCTTCGACCTGACCGTACAGACCGTGGGTGACCTGGAGATCGACGCGCACCACACGGTCGAGGACACCGCCCTGGCGCTCGGCACCGCGTTCGACCGGGCGCTCGGCGACAAGGCCGGCATCCGGCGGTACGGGTCGGCCACCATCCCGATGGACGAGGTGCTGGTCCGGGCCGCGGTCGACCTCTCCGGTCGGCCGTACGTGGTGCACGACGAGCCGGCACTGGCGCCGTACATCGGGCCGGTCTACCCGACCAGCCTGACCCGGCACATCTGGGAGTCGTTCGGCCAGTCGGCCAGGATGACCCTGCACGTGTCGGTGCTCCGGGCGGCCCGCGACGGCGGCCACCCGGACGCGCACCACGTGGTCGAGGCCCAGTTCAAGGCGGTTTCCCGGGCGCTGCGCGAGGCGGTCACGGTCGAGGCGCGCAACGCCGGGCTGATCCCCAGCACGAAGGGCGCGCTGTAGTGGCACCGGTGCTGTTCGTCCTGGCCGGTGTCCTGATCGGCGGGGTCTGGTCGC
The DNA here is from genome assembly GCF_035917455.1 of Micromonospora sp. NBC_01796. Lineage (NCBI taxonomy): Bacteria > Bacillati > Actinomycetota > Actinomycetes > Micromonosporales > Micromonosporaceae > Micromonospora > Micromonospora sp. NBC_01796. The sequence continues at coordinate 5,217,617 of NZ_CP109078.1, forward strand.
TGCACCGGCAGGGGGCCTCGGTCGGCGTGATCTGGTTCGTCGGCCTGCTCGCGCTGCTGGCCACCGCCGGTGGTGTGCTCTGGCTGCTGCCCGGGGACTCCTGATGCCCGCCGTGGTGGTGCTCGACTACGGCTCGGGCAACCTCCGGTCCGCGCAGCGCGCCCTGGTCCGGGCCGGTGCGGACGTGACGGTCACCGCCGACCTGGACGCCGCCGCAGCCGCCGACGGCCTGGTGGTGCCGGGGGTGGGGGCGTACGCGGCCTGCATGGCGGGGATCGAGGCGCTCGGTGCCGGCCCGGTGATCGCCGAGCGGGTCGGCGCCGGCCGTCCCGTCCTCGGCATCTGCGTCGGGATGCAGATCCTCTTCGAGTACGGGGAGGAGCACGGGGTGGTCAGCAAGGGGCTGGGCCTGCTGCCCGGCGGGGTGACCCGGCTGGCCGCCCAGCGGGTGCCGCACATGGGTTGGAACACGGTCGACCCGGCCGCCGGTTCGGTTCTCTTCGCCGGGCTGCCCGACGACGCCCGGTTCTACTTCGTGCACTCGTACGCCGCCGCCGACCGGGACGTACTGGCCGGGGCGGGGGCGCGGGTGACCACCGCGACCCACGGCGGGCGGTTTGTCGCCGGGGTGGAGCGGGGTGTGCTCTCCGCCGCCCAGTTCCACCCGGAGAAGTCCGCCGACACCGGGGCGCTCCTGCTCCGCAACTGGCTGGGGACGCTGTGAGCGGGATGGGCCGGTGAGCAAGGAGCGGGCCCGACGGCGGGCCGTACGCGAGGCCGAGGCCGAGAAGGCACGGGCGGTACGCGCCCGGCGGGTGGCCCGCCGTCAGTGGCGGCGTACGCTGCTGCGGCGCCTGACCCCGCGGCTGCCGGACCGGCGTACCGGGCGGATGTTCGCCCGGCGCAGCCGCAGCCAGCGGGCCGGGGTGGCGGTGCTCTCGATCGCGGTGCTCGGTGCGATCTGGTTCCTGGTCGACGACCTGGGCCTGCGCCTGGGTTTGATCATGTTGCTGCTGCTCGTACTGCCGGCGGTCGTGGTGCTCGCGTTCGGGCGCCGGATCTAGACCCTTCGTTGTGACCGGGAACCACCGGCGGGTCGCCGGAGTCCGGATCACCTAGATACAGGAGACACTGTGAGCCTCACCCTGTTTCCGGCCGTCGACGTAGCCGACGGCCGGGCGGTACGCCTGGTCCAGGGCGCCGCGGGCAGCGAGACGACGTACGGCGATCCGATGGACGCCGCCCTGGCCTGGCAGCGGGACGGGGCGACCTGGCTGCACCTGGTCGACCTCGACGCCGCCTTCGGCCGTGGCTCGAACGCGCACCTGCTGGCCGACGTGGTCCGGCGGCTGGACGTGCAGGTGGAACTCTCCGGTGGCATCCGGGACGACGAGTCGCTGCGGGCGGCGCTCGGCACCGGTGCGGCCCGGGTCAACATCGGCACCGCCGCACTGGAGGATCCGGTCTGGTGCGACCGGGTCCTGGCCGAGTACGGCGACCGGGTGGCGATCGGCCTGGACGTGCGCGGCCGTACGCTGTCCGCCCGTGGTTGGACCCGCGACGGCGGTGACCTGTTCGAGGTCCTCGAGCGGTTGGACAAGGCCGGCGCGAGCCGGTACGTGCTGACCGACATCACCAAGGACGGGACCATGCGTGGGCCGAACCTCGACCTGCTGCGTGAGGTCTGCTCCCGTACCGACGCGCCGGTGATCGCCTCCGGTGGTGTGTCCACTCTGGATGACCTGCGGGCGCTGGCCGCGCTGGAGCCGATCGGGGTGGAGGGTGTGATCGCCGGCAAGGCGCTCTACTCCGGCGCGTTCACCGTGGCCGAGGCGCTCGCCGTACTGGCCGAGTAGGGCCGGGGTCGCCATCCACGCGGATGGCGGACCGTACCCAGATCAGTTGTGCACAATTGAATTGAGAGCTATCGTTCACCCCATGGATGTGGACGAACTGGCGCTGGACCAGCAGGTCTGTTTCGCGCTGTATGCCACCTCCCGTGCCGTCACCGACCTCTACCGGCCGATCCTGGACGAGTTCGGGCTCACCTACCCGCAGTACCTGGTCCTGCTCGTGCTCTGGAAACGGCCCGACGACCCACCCACGGTCAAGCAACTCGGCGCCGAACTGCACCTGGACTCGGGCACCCTCTCCCCGCTGCTCAAGCGGCTGGAGCGGGCCGGCCTGGTTACCCGGCGACGGGCGGCCCGGGACGAACGCCTGGTCGAGATCGAGCTGACCGGCGCCGGACGGGCGCTGCGCCAGCGGGTCGAGCAGGTGCCCCGGCGGATCGTCCGGGCCACCGGGCTGACCGGGCCGGACCTGGTCGCGCTGCGCGGCACCCTGAACCAGATCACCCAACTGATCCACCAGCAGAAGGAGCAGTGATCACCATGCAGGTGCTCTACACGGCAGAGGCGCAGTCCACCGGCGAGGGCCGGGGCGGCAAGGTGCGGACCAGCGACGGAACGCTGGAGATCGACCTCGCGGTGCCGAAGGAGATGGGTGGCGAGGGCGGCGGCAGCAACCCCGAACAGCTCTTCGCCGCCGGTTACGCGGCCTGCTTCCACTCCGCGCTCAAACTGCTCGGGCGCAGGGCGAAGGCCGACGTCACCGGCTCCGTGGTGACCGCCGAGGTGGGCATCGGACGCGGCGAGGGCGCCGGCTTCGGCCTGGCCGTGACCCTCGTGGTCGACCTGCCCGAGATCGACCGGGCCGCCGCCGAGCAGCTCGTCGAGCAGGCCCACCAGGTCTGCCCCTACTCCAACGCGGTGCGCGGGAACATCGAGGTGGACCTGCGGCTCGGGCAGACCCGATGAGCCGCACCGGCCGGGAGATCCACCTGGCCAGCCGCCCGCACGGCTGGCCCACCCTGGACAACTTCAACCTGGTCAAGGTCCCGGTGCCGGACCCCGGACCGGGGCAGGTGCTGGTCCGCAACCAGCTCATGTCGGTCGACCCGTACATGCGCGGGCGGATGAACGACGTCAAGTCGTACGCGGCGCCGTACGAGCTCGACGCACCGCTGTACGGGGCCGCGATCGGCGAGGTGATCGCCAGCGACACCGACGCGTTCCAGCCCGGTGACCTGGTGCAGCACAACCTCGGCTGGCGGGAGTACGCCGTACTCGACGCCCGGGGGGCGCACCGGATCGACCCGGAGGTCGCACCGGTGTCGGCGTACCTCGGCCCGCTCGGCGGGATCGGGCTGACCGCGTACGCCGGGCTGGTCGACGTCGCCGCGCTCCAGCCGGGCGAGGATGTCTTCGTCTCGGCCGCCGCCGGTGCGGTCGGCAGCCTCGCCGGCCAGATCGCGAAGCTCAAGGGCGCCGGACGGGTGGTCGGCAGCGCCGGCTCGGCGGAGAAGGTGCAGCGCCTCCTCGCGCTCGGTTTCGACGCCGCGTTCAACTACCGCGACCAGCCCGTACGGGAGTCGCTGAAGGAGGCCGCGCCGGACGGGATCGACGTCTACTTCGACAACGTCGGCGGCGACCACCTGGAGGCTGCGCTCTCCTCGCTCCGGCTGCACGGCCGGGTGGCGATCTGCGGCATGATCTCCCAGTACAACGCGACCGAACCGGTGGCGGGACCGCGCAACCTGGCACTGACCGTGTCGAAGCGGCTCACCCTGCGCGGGTTCCTGATCCACGACCACGTCGGGCTGCGTACGCAGTTCCTCGGCGAGATGTCCGGTTGGCTGCGCTCCGGGCAGCTCCAGTACGACGAGACCGTGGTCGAGGGCCTGGACAACGCCCCGTCGGCGTTCCTCGGCCTGCTCCGCGGCGAGAACCTGGGCAAGATGCTGGTACGTCTCTGACGGTGCCCGTACCCCGGCCGGACCTGACCGCCGCGCGGTCGGTCCGGCCCGGGCGGGCGGTTAAGCTCGACCCATGACCGTGGCGGTGCGCGTGATCCCCTGTCTCGACGTGGACGCCGGGCGGGTGGTCAAGGGGGTCAACTTCCTCGACCTGCGCGATGCCGGCGACCCGGTCGAGCTGGCCGCCGCGTACGACCGGGCCGGTGCGGACGAGCTGACCTTCCTCGACGTGACGGCCTCGGTCGACGACCGGGGCACCATGCTCGACGTAGTACGCCGTACCGCCGAGTCGGTTTTCATCCCGTTGACGGTCGGCGGCGGCGTACGCAAGGTCGCCGACGTGGACACCCTGCTGCGTGCCGGTGCCGACAAGGTCGGGGTCAACACCGCCGCGATCGCCCGACCGGAGCTGATCGCCGAGATCGCCGAACGGTTCGGCAGCCAGGTCCTGGTGCTCTCGCTGGACGTACGCCGGGCACCGGCCGGCACCACCACGCCGAGCGGGTTCGAGGTCACCACCCACGGCGGACGCCGGGGGACCGGGCTGGACGCGGTCGAGTGGGCGCGGCGGGCCGCCGAGCTGGGCGCCGGGGAGATCCTGCTCAACTCGATGGACGCCGACGGCACCAAGGCCGGGTTCGACCTGGCCCTGATCGGGGCGGTCCGGCAGGTGGTCGAGGTCCCGGTGGTCGCCAGCGGGGGCGCGGGCGCGGTGACCGACTTCCCCCCGGCGGTCGACGCGGGCGCCGACGCGGTCCTCGCCGCCAGCGTCTTCCACTTCGGCGAACTCACCATCGCCGACGTCAAGAACGCCCTCCAAACCGCCGGCCACCCCACCCGCTAGCCCCCGGCCCGTCCGCCCGTCCGGGGTTCCGACGATCTTGCAGTTGTGGTGCCCGAATCGGGGTACTCATCCGGATTTGCGTACCACCACAAGTGCAAGATCGTCGGGCTATCCGGGGTCGTTTTCGGGGGAGCGGCGGGGGTGGGGGATGGTGGTGCGGGCGGAGAACTCGAGCACTGCGGCGGCGTGTTCGTCCTCGTGGAGTTCCCAGTCCGTGGCCTCGCCCGGAGCGGCTCGCCGGCTCAGCACCGCGTGCACCGTCTCGACCGCACTGGCCAGGCCGCCGCGCGGGCGCGTACGCCAGAGGTGTTCGCCGGCCGGGGTGACCCGGAACCAGCCGTCCGCCACGTTGATCAGCTCGGCACCGGCGAGTCGGCGTACGGCCGCCTCGACCTCGTGCCGGCCGGGGATGGCGTGGTTGAGGTGGTCAGCGGTGGAGAGGACGTCGGCGAGGCGTACGCCCTCGGGGCGGCGGGTGGTCGCGGACCGTCGGTGTCGCCCGGCGCCTCCGGCGATCACGAGCGACACGAAGATCCAGGCGTCTGCCCAACGCCACCCCTCATCCCCCATGGGCAAATGATGCCGTGTGATCGCCGTGGAGGGAACCATTGCGGGGACTGTGTTTCCCGCCTCACCCGCTCCCGAGCCCCGGACCTGCGACAACGAACCCTGTCTATGCCGGTCCGGCGGCTGTGGCGGCCGGCTGCCCGGGGGCCGGACCGGCGGCGGTGGGCGGGATGTGGAACATCGGGATGAACAGGTGGGCGAGCGGCCCGATGGCGAGCGCGTACACGACCGTGCCGACGCCGACCGTGCCGCCGAGCAGTACGCCGACCGCGAGCACCCCGACCTCGATCACCGTACGGACCAGCCGGATGGAGCGCCCCGGGCGGCGGGCGACAAAGCCGGTCATCAGCCCGTCGCGGGGACCGGGGCCGAGTCGGGCACCCAGGTAGAGACCGGTGGCCACCCCGTTGAGCAGGATCCCGGCGACCAGGAACCCGATCCGGGCGGCGAGCGCCGACGGGGTGGGCAGGACGTACTGCCCGGCGTCGACCACCAGCCCGATCACCACCACGTTGCTGACCGTGCCGATGCCGGGGCGCTGCCGCAGCGGGATCCAGAGCAGCAGTACCAGGGCGCCGACCACGATGACCACCGTGCCGAAGGAGAGCCCGGTGCGTTCGGCCAGGCCCTGGTGGAAGACGTCCCACGGGTCCAGGCCGAGCGTCGACTCGAGCATCAGCGCCATGCTGAAGCCGTAGAGGATCAGGCCGGCGAAGAGCTGCACGAGGCGCCGGGTCAGCCGGTCACGGAGGTTGCCAATCTGGGTCACGGATGCCACTCTAAGTACCAATTCGAGGGCCGGAAGATAGCCAATTGAGGGTGGGTGGCCATGACGGTGCTGGTACGTGGCACGCAATTGGCTCGCCTGCTGGGTCAGTGGCACTCGTTGCCGGGCCGCCGCCGCAGTCCCGACTACCTCGCCCTCGCCAGTTCCGTACGCGGACTGCTCGCCGACGGTCGGCTGCCGTTGGGCGTACGACTCCCGGCCGAACGTGAGCTGGCCGAGGCGCTGCTGGTCAGCCGTACCACGGTCACCGCCGCGTACCGGGAGTTGCGCGAGAGCGGCCACCTCAACAGCCGGCGCGGCGCCGGAAGCTGGACCATGCTCCCCGGTGGACACCGGGTCGCCAGCTCCGGCCTCTGGACCCCGCAGGACGACCTCGACATGATCGACCTCGGCTGCGCCGCGCTCGCCGCGCCGGCCCAACTGGTGCCGGCCGCCCGCGCCGCCGCCGAGGACCTGCCCCGCTACCTCGGCGGCGCCGGTTACCACCCGACCGGCATCGTCGAACTGCGCGAGGCGATCGCCTGCGGTTACACCGATCGCGGACTGCCGACCAGCGCCGAGCAGATCATGGTCACCAGTGGCACCCAGCACGCGCTGGATCTGGTGCTGCGGCTGGCCCTGCCGACCGGCGGCAGCGTACTGGTCGAGTCGCCCACCTATCCGAACGCGCTGGCCGCGCTGGCCGCACGGCGGGCCCGGATCGCCACCCACGGCCTGGCGCCGGGCGGATCCGGGTGGGACGGGGAACTGCTGCTCAGTGCGTTGCGCCAGAGCCGGCCACGACTGGCCTACCTGATCCCGGAGTTCCAGAACCCGACCGGGCACCTGATGTCGGCCGACCTGCGCGAGCGGGTGGTCGCTGCGGCCCACGCCGGTGGCACCGACCTGGTCGTCGACGAGTCCTTCGTGGACCTGCCGCTGACCGACGCCCCGATGCCACCGCCCGTGGCCGTCTTCGACCGGCACTCCCGGGTGATCTCGATCGGCGGCATGAGCAAGCCGTACTGGGGCGGCCTGCGCATCGGCTGGGTACGCGCCTCGGCACCCCAGGTGCAGCGGCTGGCGGCGGCCCGGGTCGGTGTCGACATGGCCAGCCCGGTGCTGGACCAACTGGTCGCCGTACGCCTGCTCGCCGACGCCCCGACGATCGTGGCCGCCCGCCGGGCCCAGTTGGCCGAGCAGCGCGACGCCCTGCTCGCCGTGTTGCGCGAGTCGCTGCCGGACTGGCAGGTCACCGTGCCGCAGGGCGGGGTGACCCTCTGGGCGGAACTGGACGGGCCGATCTCCAGCGCCCTGTCCCGGGCCGCCGAGGAGGTCGGCGTACGGCTCGCCCCCGGTCCCCGGTTCGGCCTCGACGGAACCCTCGAACGTTTCCTGCGGCTGCCGTTCACCCTGCCGGCCGCGGACCTGGTGGAGGCGGTGCACCGGATCGCGGCGGTCCGCTACGACCTGGACCGCTCGGCCGCCCGCCCGCAGTGGAGAGAACCCGCCGTCATCGCGTGAGACCGCGCGTCGGGAAGGGCCCCCGTTGTCGGATTCCGAGGCAAGGGGCCCTTCCTGACCCTCGACCGGGGGAGCGGCCGAGCGCGGTGGGGATCAGATCTCGGCGAGCGAGCCCTGGTACAACTTGTCGATCTCGTCGGCGAAGTTCGCCTCCACGCCGCGACGCTTGATCTTCAGCGAGGGGGTCAGCTCCCCGTCCTCGATGGTCAGGTCGCGGGGCAGGATGCTGACCTTCTTGATCGTCTCCCAGCGGTTGAGCTTGCCGTTCAGCTCCTGCACGAAGCCGTCGACCATGGCGCGTACCTCGGCGGAGCCGACGATCTCGGCGTACGGCTTGCCGGCCAGCGGGCCGCCGACCGCCCAGCCGGCGATCGCGTCCGGGTCCAGGGTGACCAGCATGACGCAGTAGTTGCGGGCCTGGCCGATCACCAGCGCCTGCGAGGTGTACGGGCACAGCGCCTTGAACAGGCCCTCGATGTGCGACGGCGCGATGTACTTGCCGCCGGACGTCTTGACCAGGTCCTTCTTCCGGTCGGTGATCTTCAGGTAGCCCTGCTCGTCGAGCGTCCCGATGTCACCGGTGCGGAAGAAGCCGTCCTCGGTGAACGCGGCGGCGGTCTCCGCCGGCAGGTTGTGGTAACCGCGCATCACCGGGGCGCCGCGCAGCAGCACCTCACCGTCGGAGTCGATCTTGCATTCGAGGTCGCCGAGGCGCTGGCCGACCGTACCGATCCTGAGTTTGCCGGGCCGGTTGACGAAGTTGCCGGCGCTGGTCTCGGTCAGCCCGTACCCCTCCGAGATCGGCAGGTTCGCGGCAGCGAAGAACGCGCCGATCTCCGGGCTCAGCGGGGCGGCCCCGGAGACCATCACCCGGATCCGCCCGCCGAGCCGGGCCTGCAACTTGCTGAAGACCAGCTTCTCGGCCAGCCGGTAGCGGAACGCGAGCCCTCCCGGCACCGGTGAGCCGGCCTGTTCGAGCCGGACCTTCTCCTTGCCGGTACGGACCGCCCAGGCGAAGATCTTCGCCTTGGCCCCACCGCCGGACTGGGCCGTGGTGACGGTCTTGTTGTAGACCTTCTCGAACACCCGGGGCGCCCCGCACATCAGCGTCGGCCGGACCACGGAGAGCAGGTCGACCAGTTTGTCCACCCGCCCGTCGACGTAGGTCGGCAGGCCGACGTGGATCACGCCGCAGATCAGCGTCTTGCCGAACGAGTGCGACAGCGGGAGCCAGAGGTACTGCAGGTCGTCCGGCCGGAGCAACTCGAACTCGGCCTGCCGTACGCCCTCCCAGACCCAACCGGCGTGCAGCAGCTCGACGCCCTTGGGGCGGCCGGTGGTGCCCGAGGTGTAGATCAGGGTGGCCAGGTCGTCCCCGCCGATCTCCGCCACGATCCGCTCGATCAGCTCGGGGTCCCGGTCGAGTGCCTGCGTACCCCGGATCTCCAGGTCGGCGAGGGTGATCTGGGGGATGGCGGCGGCCGGGTCGGCCGTGCCGTCGATGAGGACGACGTGGGTCAGCGCGGGCAGGTCCGCCCCCGCGATCTTGCCGGCCTGGGTGGCGTTCTCCGCGATCAGCACCCGGGAGCCGGAGTCGGCCACGATGAAACTGGCGTCCTGCGGCTCGGTTGTCGGGTAGACCGTGGTGGTCGCGCCACCCGCGCACATGATGCCGAGGTCGGCGACGACCCAGTCGAGCCGGGTGTTGGCCAGGATCGCCACCCGGTCCTCCCGCCCGACGCCGAGTTCGCGCAGGCCGGCGGCGACCGCCTTGGCCCGCTGGCCGACCTGTGACCAGGTCAACCAGACCGGGCCGGAGTCGTCCGGGGCGGGGTAACCGAACGCCTGTCGGTCGGGGGTGGCGGTGACGCGCTGCAGGAACATGTCCGGGACGGACCGGTACGGGAGGTCGAAAGCCATGAGGGGGTCAGCCTTCCGAATATGGGTGCGTGACGGGCATCACGTTAAATGTTGGTTACTAGACAGTATTGCGTGGGGTCCGGCTCGGCTACCCCCGGAGCGACCGGGGCGCTCAGTAGCCGAAAGGCCGGTACCCCGATGGGCCGGTCGGTGCGTGATATGAGGATTTCGATATAGAGCGCAGATGATGTTATTACATAGGCTGACCTCGATCGATCCATCTCGGGACGGTCAGGGAGGAGTCGGAAGATGACACGTGCGGACTTGCGCTACGCGCGCCGGCTGGCGCTCGGAATCTTCGTCGCGGCGGCGACCGCCGCGGTAGCCACCACCACCCCGGCGGCCGCCGCACCGGCAACCGGCGAGGTACGGCTCGCGGGTAGCCCGAACGCGGTCGCGGGCAGCTACATCGTGGTCCTCAAGGACGGCGCCGTCGGCGCGGCGGCCGGCACGGCACGGGCCGCCACGGCGGTACCGACCAAGGCCGGCGAACTGGCCGACAAGTACGGCGGCAGCGTCGCCCAGGTGTACGGCACGGCCCTGAACGGCTTCGAGGCCCGGCTGAGCGCCAAGGCGGCCCAGCGCCTCGCCGCCCACCCCGACGTCGCGTACGTCGAGCAGGACCAGGTGGTGTCGATCAACGCCACCCAGACCAACCCGCCGTCCTGGGGGCTGGACCGCATCGACCAGCGCAACCTGCCGTTGAACCGCTCGTACACGTACCCGAACACCGCCAGCAACGTGCGGGCGTACATCATCGACACCGGCATCCGCTTCTCGCACAACGACTTCGGCGGCCGGGCCACCAGCGGTTACGACGCGGTCGACGGCGGTTCGGCCGACGACTGCAACGGGCACGGCACGCACGTCGCCGGCACCGTCGGCGGCTCCGCGTACGGGGTGGCCAAGGCGGTCCGGCTGGTCGGCGTACGGGTGCTCAACTGCTCCGGCAGCGGCACCAACGCCGGTGTCATCGCCGGCGTCAACTGGGTCACCCAGAACGCGGTGAAGCCCGCGGTGGCCAACATGAGCCTCGGTGGCGGCGCCAGCACCGCGCTGGACAACGCGGTCGCCAGCTCGATCAGCTCCGGCGTGACGTACGCCCTGGCGGCCGGCAACTCCAGCGCCAACGCCTGCAACTCGTCGCCGGCCCGTACCCCCTCGGCGATCACCGTCGGCGCCACCACCAGCACCGACGCCCGCGCGTCGTACTCGAACTACGGCACCTGCCTGGACATCTTCGCGCCGGGTTCGTCGATCACCTCGGCCTGGTACACCAGTAACACCGCGACCAACAGCATCAGCGGTACGTCGATGGCCTCGCCGCACGTGGCCGGCGCGGCGGCCCTGGTGCTCTCGACCAACCCGACCTACACCCCGACCCAGGTACGCAACTACCTCTACAACAACGCGACCCAGAACGTGGTCACCAACCCCGGCAGCGGTTCGCCGAACCGCCTGCTCTTCGTGGTCAACTGACATCTCCGGTCGACCACCTGAACGACCCGGTGCCCGGCCCGGCGTCCCCGAGGGGAGCCGAGCCGGGCATCGGCTCGTCCAGGTCACCGTGGGCGGTGACGGCGGGACCGCTCAGTCGTCGTCCCCGTCGTTGTCGTCATCGCCCCTGTCGTCGTCGTCCGAGTCGGCCGGCTCGTCCTCGGCCTTCACGATCTCCCCGTTGACCGCGTCGACGTCCACCTCGTACTCGGTCCGGTCCTTGGTGATCTCCACGCTCCAGACCTCCCGACCGTGCTCCTGCTCCCGCTCCACCTCGGTGACCTGTCCACCGCCGGAGCGGCCGAGCGCGATCTCGGTGGCCCGGTCGCGCCCGATCTCACCGGTCCCGGCCGGCGTGCCGCTCGCCGTACCGGTCGGTACGCCGGTGGCGCTCGGCGCCGGGCTGCCGGACAACCCGGTCGACGGCTGCCCGGTCGGGGTCGCGCCGGGGTCGCCGCTCGGTGTCCCGGTCGGCATGGCGAGCGCGGTCGAGTTCGTCCGGTTGTTGTCCACCCCGGCGGCGGCGGCACCGATCCCGGTGCCCACGACGGCGGCGATCGCCCCACCGGTGATCAGGATCAAAGTCTTGCGGTTCACGGCGAACCTCCTCGAACGGGCTGCGTCGCCCAACTGGCTGTGTCGTCCAGAAGGTTCGCCCGGCGGGGGATAGCGGCGCGCTGTGTGAGTGCTAAGGCGAGGTTAAGGCCGGGGCCCGAGCCCGCGGGACACCGGCGCGGGCCGGGGCGGACCCAGTTCGACCGCCACCCGTGCCCCGCCCGTCGGACCGGCGGAGAGCCGGAGCCGACCGCCGCTCACCTCCGCGGCCCGGCGGGCGATGTCCAGGCCGAGGCCGGTCGAACCGGCGGAACTCGTACCCCGCCGGACCAGTGCCGCCGGATGCACCAGCGCCGCCGGCAGTCCGGGCCCCTCGTCGGCCACCGTGAGCAGGGCGCCACCGCCCGGTCGAGGAGTGAGACCGACGGCGAAGCCGGTCCCGTCCGGGGTGTGCGCGAAGACGTTGCCGAGCAACGCGTCCACCACCGCGGCCAGTTCGTCCGGGGGCAGCCCGACCGGCAACGGCCCGTCGACCAGGTCGAGGTCGACCCGGCGGCCGGTGTCCTCGGCCAGCACCGACCAGAACTCCACCCGGTCCCGGACCACCCGGGCGGCGTCGCAGCCGGCCTCGCCGGCACTCTCGCCCCGCCACCGGGCCTGCCTGATCAGCCCGGTGACCGCCCGTTCCAGCGCGTCCACCTGGGCGGTGATCCGGCTGGCGTCCTCCGGCCCGGCCAGCGACTCGGACTCCAGCCGGAGCGCGGTCAACGGCGTACGCAACCGGTGCGACAGGTCCGCCACCTGCTCGCGTTCCTCCCGGAGCAGTTCCTGGATCCGCCCGGCCAGGTGGTTGAGCGCGGTGGCCACGTCCCGCAGTTCCGGCGGTCCGGCCGGTCGGGCGCGGGCGTCCAGTTCGGCGCGGGCCAGCCGGTGGGAGACCGTGGCGAGTTCGGTGATCGGGACGACCAGGGAGCGGGCCAGCCGGTCGGCGACGAAGAGGCCGAGCAGGAGCAGCGCGACCCCGAGCCCGGCGAGGACCAACCAGGCCCGGTGGACCCCGCGGACCAGTTCGTCCTCCGGCACGAAGGTACGGATCACCGCGACCCCGTCCGGCCGTCCCGCGACGGCGACCAGGATCTCCCGGCCGCTGTCCAGGTCCACGGTCAGGCTCTCGCCCCGCGACGCCAGTCGTACCCCGTCGGTCCGGGGTGCCGACGCGCCCAGCACCGTGCCGTCGGGCAGGAAGACGGTGATCGGGCGGCCGGTCGCGGCGGCCGTCTGGGCGGCGCCCCGGCGCAGTTCGTCCGGGCCGGCGCTGCCGGCCAGCGGGACCAGGCCCTGCACGTCGACGCTGGCCGCCACCACGGCCCGGTCCCGGGCGACCGTACGCAGCAGCAGTGCCAGCGGCACCAGGAAGGCGAGCAGCACCAGGCACATGGTGGCGGTGACCAGCAGCGCCAGCCGCCGCCTCACCGGTCCTCCGGCGGCGCGTCGAGTCGGATGCCGACCCCGCGTACGGTGTGCAGGTAACGCGGTGCGTCGGCGGTCTCCCCGAGCTTGCGTCGCAGCCAGGACAGGTGCACGTCGACGGTCTTGTCCGCGCCGCCGTACGGCACCTGCCAGACCTGGGTGAGCAGTTCCCGCTTGCTCACCACCTGACCGGCCCGGCCGGCGAGATAGTGCAGCAGGTCGAACTCGCGCGGGGTGAGTTCCACCGGCGTACCGGCGAGGCTGATCTGGCGGGCCGACGGGTCCACGCGCAGGCCGCCGACAACAAGCACGGCGGCTGCTCCCGGCTGGCCGGCGCCGCGCCGGAGTACCGCGCGGACCCGGGCATCGAGCTGGGCCGCGGTGAACGGCTTGACCACGTAGTCGTCCGCGCCCGCGTCGAGGCCGCGGACGATCTCGGCCTCGTCGTCGCGCGCGGTCGCGATGATCACCGGTACGGCGGTCACCGCGCGCAGCATCCGCAGCAGTTCCAGTCCGTCCAGATCGGGCAGGCCGAGGTCGAGCACCACCAGGTCCGGACGGTCCTCCAGCACGGTCTGCAGCCCGGTCATCGCGGTGCCGGCGGCGGCGACCGCGTGACCGCGTTCGCGCAGGGCACGCAGCAGCGGGGTACGGATCGCCGGATCGTCCTCGATGAGCAGTAGACGGGCCACGCCACGCACGTTATCCGGCCGGTATCCCGAATCGCGGGTACGCGGGCCGGCTTTACCGTTCTTTAGGGTCCTCCGGTCCCACTGTTAACGGTCGGCGGGGCATAGTCGGAGGATGGCTCGACGTACCCTGCTCGCTCTGGCCGGCTGGCTGGTCGCCGCGGCTGCCGCCACGGGCACCGGGCTGGCCGCGGTGGAGCTGATCGGTGCCGAACTCACCGGTCCGGCCGGTGAGGTGCGCAGCGCCGACGAGGTGGCGCGTGCGCTGGCCGCGCCGGCCCGTACGCCGCTCCCGCCCGGTGACACCGCCGAGGTACCGGCCGCCACGCCGACCGCCGGTCCGTCCGGATCTGCCGGCCCGACCCCGCCGGCGTCGGACAGGGTGCTCTCCACCCCCGGCGGCACGGTGGTGGCGCAGTGCCGGGGGGACGACGTGTGGCTGGTCTCCTGGGCGCCGGCACAGGGCTACGCGGCGAGCGAGGTGGAGCGCGGTCCCGACGACGACGCCGAGGTGACCTTCGAGAGTTCCGCCCGGAAGATCGAGGTACGGGTCCGGTGCGAGGCCGGCCAGCCGGTCGAGTCCTGGAGCCTGGACGACGACTGACGGCCGGCCCTCACCGGGTCAGGCGTATCGGGTGGCGTTCAGGGACCAGTCGTAGGTGGCCCGGATCCAGTCCCGTCGTCCCGCCACGAACCGGGTGACCGCCGGCTCGGCGCCGTCGAGCACCACCTCCTCCAACCGGAGGTACGCGTCGAGTCCGTGGTTGAACCGCCCGGCCGCGTCGAGCAGCGCGGTGTGCTCGTCCTGCCCGGTCTCGCGGGCGATCACCAGGGTCAGGTTGTGCCCGTCCTGTTCCAGCAGCCGCTCCTTGCCGTACGAGAAGACGTCGTTGCACCAGCAGACCAGGTCGGCCGCCCAGCGGTCCAGTTCGGACAGTCGCGGGTCGGCGAGCGCCGCCGCCCCCGGCCGGGCGTCCCGGGCGTGGTCGGTCAGCACGAAACTCGGATGTACGGCACCGGTGTGTCGCCGCATCTGGATGTACTCGCTGATCGCCGGCACCCGGTGGTGCTCCCGGTTCGCGGCCTCCCAGAGCAGGGCGAGCAGGTAGTCGCGGAACCGTGCGGCGAACCGCACCAGCAGGTCGGGCCGGTTGTTGTGGCGCAGCCGCCGGCACAGGTCGTGCAGTCCGGCGCCGGTGGGGCCGGCGGCGGCGAGGACCGCCGGTGGCGGCGGCTCACCGAGCAGGTCGAGTACGTCGAGCAGCCGGCTCACCACCGGCGACAGTCGACCCGGATCGGCACCGAGCCCGTCGTCGTCGCACGCGTCGTCGAAGGCGAACAGCCAGGTCACCAGGTCGGTGAGCAGGTCGAGCCGATCCGGGTCGGCGTCCGGGCAGGCTCGTCCGGCGAGGTCACCGGCGTTCGCCCGGTCGAGTCGCCGGGCGGCGTCGGTCGTCACGATCAGGCCGAGTTCGGCCGCCCACCGGGCGGACCGCGCAGCCGACTCGGCGGCGTGCGGGTTGAGGTGCGCCGGAAACGGCGGCGGGGTGAGTGCCGCCACGGCGAAGGACCGCATGTTGCCCCCTGTCGCACGGCCTCCAGCGACAGGCGGCGGCGGGGTGGCGAGACGCGCACGGCACGCTGGCCACCGTCCTTCTCGGACGGACCGGCCGGACGATCGCGGCCGGGCCACCAGCGGGGGAATGTGCCGGTGAACGCCTCCTGCCCACCCAACCGCTCGTGACCCGCCGCATCGGGTCCGCGCCGTTGAAGGTTGACCGAGAGGTGGACCGGACACCACGGGCCGCCGGGCGGCGCGGTGTCCGGGAGAGGTGCGCGATGAAGCCTACGGGCACGGGGGGCCCAACGGGTGACCGGATCCGGTGCAAGTTGCGCGCGGGCGACGAACCGTCGGCTGGCTGCGGCGGGCGGTACCCACCGGGGCGCCCGGCGTACGGAGGCGCGGGGTTCAGTTACCGAGCTTGGTCGTACGCAACCGCTCGGTCAGCGCGTTCGAACCGGTGAGCTGCACCCGGGCCACCCGCTGCCGGCCCATCAGGAACAGGGCCAGCTCGCTGGGCGCGCCGACCAGGCGTACCGGTTCCCCACCGGCACCGGTGGAGCCCTCGCCGTGGCCGGGCGCGTGCACGACCACCGCGGCCGGGAACCGGCGCAGTGCCATCCGGGCCATCATCGGCAACTGCTTCCAGACCGCCGCCTGGTGCCCCGGCGACAGGTCACGGGGCTGCCAGTCCGGCTGGGCCCGGCGTACGTCCTCGTGGTGGACGAGGAACTCCAGACCGTTGGCCAGCTCGTTGACGAGCGGGTTGGTGATCAGCCCCCAGCGGGGTGGGCGGCGCAGCCGGGCGATCAGGCCGTCGTACGGCTCGGCGGCCATCTTCTGCAACAGCCGCTCGGTGCGACCGGCCAGCGGGCGGAACATGATCCCGGCGGCGGCGTCCGGCCGGCGCTCCCGGAGCACCAGGTGGGCGGCCATGTGCCGGGTCTCCCAGCCCTCGTTGATGGTCGGCGCGTCCGGGCCGAGGGTGAGCAGGAGGTCGGCGAGCGACTGGCGTTCCGAATCGGCGTACCGCGGCATGTTGTCGATCGTAGGCGTGATCGGTGCGGGCGGCTCGGGGGAGGGACGGCCGGGGCGGGTAAGGATTGCTGTGACGGCAGACACAATCGGACCCAGATCGTCACCGACCACCCAGATCGGTAAGGATGGGGTGGACAAGCATGGCTTACGGCGGGGGAGCGAGTGGCGAACAGGACAAGTCGGGATGTGCTCGGGCGGGGGCTGCGGGTGCTCGGCTGGGCGATCCGGGAGGAACCCCGGATCTTCGCCGTGGCCGTGAGCGGCAGCGTGCTCTTCGGGCTGGTCACCATCGCCAGCGCGTACGTGGTCGGGGCGATCGTCGGGAACGTGGTGGTCCCGTCGATCACCGACGGGCGGGCCGACGCCGGGCTGGTCGCGCTCGCCGCCGCCGCCCTGGTCGGGATCAGCCTGTTCAAGGTGCTGGGCGTCTTCGGGCGCCGGATCGCCGCCGGCTACATGCAGTACCGGCTCCAGGCGACGTACCGGCGCCGGGTCACCCGCCGCTACCTGGACCTGCCGCTGTCCTGGCACCACCGGCACGCCACCGGAACCCTGCTCTCCAACGCCAACTCCGACGTCGAGGCCACCTGGTACCCGATCGCCCCGCTGCCCTTCGCCGTCGGCACCCTGGTCATGCTGGTCGCCGCGATCGGGTCGCTGTTCGCCACCGACTGGGTGCTGGCCATGGTCGGCATGGCGATCTTCCCGGCGCTGTTCGCGCTCAACGTCATCTACTCCCGCCGGATGGCCCCCCGCCAGGCCCGAGCCCAGCAGCTCCGGGCCGAGGTCAGCGCGATCGCGCACGAGAGCTTCGACGGTGCCCTGGTGGTCAAGACCATGGGCCGGGAGGCGCAGGAGACCGCCCGGTTCGCCGTACAGGCCGGTGAGCTGCGCGACGCGCTGATCTCGGTCGGCCGGCTGCGCGGCGTCTTCGACCCGATGCTCGACACCCTGCCCAGCCTCGGCACCCTGGCCGTCCTGCTGGTCGGGGCGTTCCGGCTGCGCGAGGGCGCGGTCACCGTGACCGAACTGGTCAGCGTCGCCTTCCTGTTCACCGTGCTGGCCTTCCCCGTACGCGCGATCGGGTGGGTGCTCGCCGAACTGCCGCGCAGCGTCGCCGGCTGGGACCGGGTCCAGCGGGTCCTCACCGCCACCGGCGACATGCCGTACGGGCAGACCGTGCTGGACCGGCACGACAACGCACCGGCCACCCTCGTCTTCGACCGGGTCGGGTTCGGCTACGAACCCCCGGACTGGGCCGACTCCGGGCTCGGCGGTCCCACCGGTGCCGCCGATCCGGGCGGCCCGACCGATCCGGCCCGCGCCACCGGCCCCGCCGACCCCTCCCCGGACGGAGACCTGGTGCCGCCGGAGCGGGTGCGCTCGGCCCGGATCCCGGTGCTGCACGAGGTCTCGTTCACCGTGCCGTCCGGCCGCACCGTCGCCCTGGTCGGGCCGACCGGCTCCGGCAAGTCGACCATCGTCTCGCTCGCCGTACGGCTGGTCGACCCGCAGTCCGGGACGGTGAGCCTGGACGACGTCGACGTACGGTCGCTGACCGCCGGTTCGCTCACCGACACCGTGGCCCTGGTGGCGCAGGTGCCGTTCGTCTTCGACGACACGGTCCGGGCCAACATCACCCTCGACCGGCCGGGGATCGACGACGAGGCGGTCTGGGCGGCGCTGCGGCTGGCCGAGGCGGACGGGTTCATCTCCGCCCTGCCGGAGGGGCTGGACACGATGGTCGGCGAGCGCGGCACGTCGCTGTCCGGCGGGCAGCGCCAGCGGCTCACCCTGGCCCGCGCGCTGGCCGGACGGCCGCGACTGCTGGTGCTCGACGACGCGACCAGCGCGGTCGACCCACGGGTCGAGGCGGCGATCCTCGCCGCACTGAGCCGGGGCGGCCCACCGACCGGGGCCGACGGGTCCACCGGCCCGGCCGCGTCGATCCTGGTGGTGGCGTACCGCCGGGCCACCATCGCCCTGGCCGACGAGGTCATCTACGTCGAGCAGGGTCGGGTGATCGCCCGTGGCACGCACCCCGAACTGCTGGCGACCGTGCCGGGCTACGCCGACCTGGTTACCGCCTACGAGAAGGCGGAGGCCGAACGAGAGCGGGAGAAGGCGTACGTGGACGAGCCGGTCGACCCCGATCCGCCGACCGGTGCCGGTGCGCGCGGCGTGACGGTCGACGGCGACGTCAGCGAGGTGGTCGCGTGAGCACCGACGCGGCAACCGCCATCGGTGGCGGCACCGAACCGACCGAGGGCACCTGGCGTACGCTGCGGCGCGGCCTGGCACTCTCCCCCGAACTGCGTACCGGTCTCGCCGGCACCCTCGCGTTCGCGCTGGTGTCGATGATCGGGCGGGCTGCCGTACCGGTGGCGATCCAACAGGGCATCGACCGCGGCCTGCGGGCGCCCGGCGGCCCGGACCTCGGCGTGGTCGGCGTGGTCGTCGCGGTGACCGCCGTGGTCCTGGTGCTGACCACTATCTGCGGTTACCTGATGATGCGCCGGCTGTTCACCGTGAGCGAGACGGCACTGGCGGGGGTACGCACCCGCGCCTTCCGGCACGTGCACGACCTCTCGATGCTGCACCAGCAGTCGGAGCGGCGCGGCTCGCTCGTCTCCCGGGTCACCAGCGACGTCGACCAGATCACCCAGTTCCTCCAGTGGGGTGGCGTGATCCTGCTGATCAGCGCCGGCCAGGTGGTGGTGACCGCGATCGTGATGGCGGTCTACTCCTGGCAGCTCACGCTGGTGGTGTTCGCCGCGTTCATCCCCGCCGTACTGGTCATCCGGGCCTTCCAGAAGCGCCTGGCCAAGGTGTACGGCGTGGTCCGGCAGCGGATGGGCGCCCTGCTCGGCGCGATCGCGGAGAGTGTCGTCGGTGCCTCGGTGATCCGCGCGTACGGCGTCTCCGGGCGGACCGCGGCCCGGATCGACGAGGCCATCGACGGGCAGCGCACCGCCCAGCAGAAGGCCATCCGGACCAGCGTGGTCAGCTTCTCCACCGGGGAGATCTCGGCCGGCCTGGCGCTGGCCGCGGTGGTCGTGCTCGGGGTCCGGCTCGGCGTCGACGGGACGCTCAGCATCGGCCAGCTCACCGCGTTCCTGTTCCTGGTCACGCTCTTCATCCAGCCGGTGCAGATCGCCACCGAGGTGCTCAACGAGGCGCAGAACGCGGTTGCCGGGTGGCGCCGGGTGCTCGACGTACTCGACCTGGCCCCGGATGTGGCCGACCCCGGTGAGCAGGGCGTGGACCTGCCCGAGGGGCCGATCGAGGTACGGTTCGCCGAGATCGGCTTCGCCTATCCGGGCGGCCCGCCGGTCCTCTCCGACATCACCGTGGACATCCCGGCGAAGAGTCGGGTCGCGGTGGTGGGCGAGACCGGCAGCGGCAAGACCACCTTCGCCAAGCTGCTCACCCGGCTGATGGACCCCACCACCGGTACGGTGCTGCTCTCCGGCGCCCCGCTGGACCGGGTGCGGTTCTCGTCGCTGCGTTCGCGGGTGGTGATGGTTCCCCAGGACGGCTTCCTGTTCGACTCGACCGTGGCGGAGAACGTCCGCTTCGGCCGTCCGGGCTGCTCGGACGAGGAACTGGCGGCCACCTTCGCCGAACTCGGCCTGTCCGACTGGGTCGACGGGCTGCCCGACGGGCTGCACACCCGGGTCGGCGAGCGCGGCGAGGCGCTGAGCGTGGGGGAGCGGCAGCTCGTCGCCCTGGCGCGGGCGTACGTGGCCGACCCGGACCTGCTGGTGCTGGACGAGGCGACCAGCGCCGTCGACCCGGCGACCGAGGTACGCCTGCAGCGCACCCTCGACGCCGTCACCCGGGGCCGTACCACGGTGGCGATCGCGCACCGCCTCTCCACCGCCCAGGCGGCCGACGAGGTGATCGTGGTCGACCGAGGCCGGATCGTCCAACGCGGCCCCCACGACGACCTGGTCCTCGACCCCACCTCCACCTACGCCCTCCTCTACGCCTCCTGGCTGGAACAAACCCGCTGACCCGCCCCGGAACAGCGCTGATCTAGGGCATATGGTGGTGAGTTGATCTTTAGAAGCCACCATATGCCCTAGATCGACGGTGGGGAGGACGGGTCAGCGGGAGTAGAACTCGACCACCAGCTGTTCGTCGCAGGTGACTGGGATCTCGCGGCGTAGCGGCGGGCGGATGACGGTTACGGTGAGGTCGGTGAGGCTGACCGACAGGTACGGGGCGGTTCGGTCACCGACGTGCGCACCGGCGGCGGCGAGCTGGAACGGCGGCTTCTGCAGGCTGCGCTCGCGTACCCGGATCGTCTGGCCGGGGCGCAGCCGGTAGGACGGGCGGTCGACCTTGACCCCGTCCACCGAGAAGTGCCCGTGCGCCACGAGCTGCCGGGCCTGGTAGATGGTGCGGGTCAGCCCGGCCCGGAGCACCACCGCGTCGAGGCGCCGCTCCAGCAGCGTGACCAGGTTCTCGCCGGTCTTGCCCTCGAGTCGTACGGCGTCGTCGAAGGCCCGCCGGAGCTGGGTCTCGCTGACGTTGTACTGGTGCCGCAGGCGCTGCTTCTCCAGCAGTCGTACCTGGTAGTCCGAGGTCTTGCGGCGTGAGCGCCCGTGCACGCCCGGCGGGTACGGCCGGCGCTCGAAGTACTTCACGCACTTGGGGGTGAGCGGGATGCCGAGGGCGCGGGAAATTCGGACCTTGGGTCTTGCCTGGTTCACGTGGACGTCTCCCGGGTTTGTAGGTTAGCCTGCCCTAACTTAGCCCACCCTAATTCACCCGCCGGAGGTACGGTCATGCAGCCCAGTCCCGCCGAGGTCGCCCGCACACTGGCGGCCGGTCGACTCGCCGGCACCGCCTACGTCGCCAACCACCCGGGGCCGCACCGCACCCGGCACGTCACCGACGCGCTCGGTCGGGTGTTGTTGCTGGTCTCGGTCGTCGACGACCTCGCACTCGCCCTGCGGCCGGAGCCCGGCACCGACGACACCGCGCTGGTGCTCGACGTACGCGACCTGCCGCCGGCCGCCGGCTCGCCGGCCCTGGGCCGGGTCTGGATCTCGGGCTGGGCCGCACTGCTCGAAGGTGCCGAGGCCCGGCAGGCGGCACTGGACTACGCCGACGTCGACCCGACCGGTGACCTGCTCGACGTCGGCGGCCGGTTCGCCCTGTACCGGTTCGAGCCGGCCGAGGTCCGGTTGGAGCGGGACGCCGACACCATCCACATCGACCCGGCCGAGTACGGCGCCGCCGAACCGGACCCGCTGCACCACCTGGAGCGGGAACTCCTGGAGGACCTGGCCGACCACCACCAGTCGGAGATCGCCGAGTTCGTACTCCGGCAGCTCGGTGAATCCGCCGCCCGGCACCGGTCCGGGCCGTCGCCGCGCGTGGTCCGGCTCGACCGGTACGGCTTCGTGGTGATGCTCGGCGAACCGGGTTCCCGCTACCGCGCCCGGCTGGCCTTCCCCCGCCCGGTACGCGACCACGCCGACCTGGTCCAGCTGCTGCACCCGGTCCTCTGGCCGACCCGGCACGCCCCGATCGCCGGCCTGAGCCCGGCCGAGCCGAACTCGGCCGAAGCGAGCCCGGCCGGACCGAACTAGACCACGCCGGTCGCGGGCTCCACGCCCGTCGGCGGTTGGGCCCCGGTCGCCTGCTCCACATCGGTCGCCGGTTCGAAGACGCCGGTCAGTTCGCCGGTCAGGTAGCGCTGCACGGTCGGGGCGATGGCGGCCACGGCGATCTCGGCCGGGGTGTGGGCCAGCGGCTCGATCCTGAGCAGGTACCGGGCCATGGCCAGGCCGACCAGTTGGGAGGCGACCAGGGAGGTGCGCAACGGGGCCTCGGCCGGGGACAGGTCCAGCCCGGCCACGACCCGCCGGAGGATCTGGGTGACCACGAAGTCGCGCATCAGCCGGGCGGCCCACTCGTTGCTGATCACCGACCGGAGCAGGGCGACGCCGGCCGCACCGGCGGGCGAGTCCCAGATCCGCAGGAAGGTCCGTACCAGTCGTTCGCCGATCCCGTCCGACCCGCCGGCCACGATCTGCGGCAGCAGCTCGGACGGGTCGAAGGGCACGTTCATCACGGCCAGGAAGAGCTTGTCCTTGGTGCCGAAGTAGTGGTGGACCAGCGCCGGGTCCACCCCGGCACCGGCCGCTATCGTCCGGATCGACGCACCGTCGATGCCGCGTTCGGCGAACGCGTCCCGGGCCGAGGTGAGGATCGCCTCGCGGGTGTCGGGATTGCCCGGCCGCCGTCCGGTCCGTCGTGCCATCGCCGTCCTTCGTTGTTCCCGTTCCGCGCGGTCAGCCGGTCCGGCGCCGCAGGGTGGCGGCGGCGAGGACCAGGGCCACCAGTACGGCACCGAGCACGACCGCCAGGTCGCGCCACATCGTGCCGGTCGGTTCGGTGTGGGCGCCGACCTGTTGCAGCGCCTCGACCGCGTACGACAGTGGCAGGACGTCGCTGACCGCCTGGAGCCAGCCGGACATCTGCCCACGACCGACGAACAGACCGCAGAGCAGGATCTGTGGCAGCACCACGACCGGCATGAACTGTACGGCCTGGAACTCGGTCTGCGCGAAGGCGCTGCAGAGCAGCCCGAGGGCGACCCCGAGCACCGCGTTCACCACCGCGATCAGGATGACCAGGCCGGCGGCACCGGCGGTGTCCAGATCGAACAGCCAGTACGCCGCCCCGGCAGCCACCCCGGCCTGGATCGCCGCCGCGAGGCCGAACGCGATGCCGTACCCGAACAGCAGGTCGAGTTTGCCCAGTGGGGTGGTGAGCAGCCGTTCCAGCGTGCCGGAGGTGCGCTCGCGCAGCATCGCGATGCTGGTCACCAGGAACATGATCACGAACGGGAAGACGCCGAGCATGATCAGTGCGATCCGGTCGAAGGTGCTCGGCTGGCCGGGCACCGTGGGCTGGTCGGCGAACATGAAGTAGAGCAGGGCCAGCAGCACGCTCGGCACCACGACCAGCAGCGCTACCGTACGCCGGTCGTGCCGGAGCTGGCGCAGGATTCGCCCGGTGGTCGCGGCCAGCAGTCTCGGGTTCATCGGGTCACCGTTCCCTCGGTGCCGACCGGGGTCGGCTGCGCCTCGCCGCGTTCCGCCTCGGTGCGTCGGATCAGCCGGAGGAACGCCTCCTCCAGGTCGTCGGTGCCGGCGCTGGCGCGTACGGCATCGGGGGTGTCGTCGGCGATCAGCCGACCCTCGCGGATCAGCAGGAGCCGGTCGCAGCGCGCGGCCTCGTCCATGACGTGGCTGGAGACGACCAGGGTGGTGCCGGCGGCGGCCATGGCGTGGAACCGGTCCCACAGCTCGGCCCGCAGCACCGGGTCCTGACCGACCGTCGGCTCGTCGAGGATGACCAGGTCGGGTTGGCCGACGATGGCGCAGGCCAGCGACGCCCGGCTGCGCTGGCCGCCCGACAGCGTCCCGACGAGCTGGGTCGCCGCCGGGGCCAGGCCGACGTCGGCGACCGCCTGGTCGGCGTCGGCGGCGGAGCGCCCCTGGAGGGCGGCGAAGTACCGGGCGTTCTCCCGGACCGTCAGGTCGGTGTAGACGCTCGGGGCCTGGGTCAGGTAGCCGACCCGGCGGCGCAGCGCGGCGGTGCCGGCCGGCTGACCGAGCACGGTGACCGTGCCGGAGGTGACGAGCTGTACGCCGACCACGGCCCGCAGCAGGGTGGTCTTGCCGCTGCCGCTCGGTCCGAGCAGCCCGGTGACGCTGCCCTTGGGTAAAGCGCAGGTCAGGCCGTGCAACACCCGTCGCCTGCCACGGTCGACGACGAGGTCGGTGACCTCGATCGCGGGGTTCATCGCGCCTCCTCGAATTAATTCAACGCTTGATGAACTCAACGCTAGTTGAAATCTTGTCGCCCGGCAATCGCCCCGAAGTCCGGTTCCCGACCCCGGCCGTCACCCGCACACCCCTTGACTTCGAGCGCACTCGAACTGGGAACCTGTATCGATGGACACCCGCCTGGACGAGACGACACTCACCGTCAGCGAGGCCGCCGACCGGGTCGGTCTCACCGCGTACACGCTGCGCTGGTACGAGCAGGAGGGGCTGGTCGCACCGGTCGGGCGGGACTCCGCCGGACGGCGGCGCTACACCGGGGGCGACGTCGACTGGCTGATGCTGCTCACCCGGTTGCGCCGCACCGGGATGCCCGTACGCGACATGCGCCGCTACGCCGAGCTGGCCCGGCAGGGCGACCAGACGCTGGGCGCGCGACGCGAGCTGTTCGAGGCCCACCGGGACCGGGTCCTGGCCCGGATGGCCGAGCTGGAACAGGACCTGGCCGTACTCAACTTCAAGATCGAGGTGTACGGGCAACTCGAACGGGCCGGTTAGCGGCGCCGAGCACTCCGGGCGGTACGGGTGGACGACCCCCGCCCCCGGTGCGGAACAATCGGTTCGTGCCCGTACCCGAGCTGCCGGTAGCCGCCCCACCGGCCACCCCACCCGTCACCCCGACCGCCCCGCGCCCCGGCCCGGCCGGCCCCGCCACCGGTCTCGACCCGGCGATCGCCGCCCGCCTGCGCCGGGGCGCCGACGGGCTGGTCGCGGCCGTGGTCCGCCAGCACGACTCGGGCGAGGTGCTGATGGTCGCCTGGATGGACGACGAGGCGCTGCACCGTACGCTCACCACCGGCCGGGCCACCTACTGGTCGCGCAGCCGCCGCGAGTACTGGGTCAAGGGCGCCACCTCCGGCCACCACCAGTACGTACGCTCGGTCGCGCTGGACTGCGACGGCGACGCCCTGCTGGTCAGCGTCGACCAGGTCGGTCCCGCCTGCCACACCGGCAACCGGACCTGCTTCGCCGACGACCTCCCGGTCACCGGCCTGATCGGGACACCGGGGGAGCGGGCATGAGTCAGACCACCGGTGCGGTCAGCCCGGACGAGGCGACCTTCGGCGACCTGGCCGGCAGCCGGCGGGTGGTGCCGGTGACCCGGCGCCTGCTCGCCGACGGGGAGACCCCGGTCGGGGTCTACCGCAAGCTGGCCGGCGGCCCGGGGACCTTCCTGCTGGAGTCCGCCGAACAGGGCGCCGGACCGGGCGGTGCGGCCTGGTCGCGGTACTCGTTCATCGGCGTACGGAGCAGCGCGACCCTGGTCGAGCGGGACGGCGAGGCGCACTGGCTCGGTACGCCACCGGCCGGGGTGCCGACCTCCGGCGACCCGGTCGCGGCCCTGCGGGAGACCGTCGCCGCCCTCACCGGACCGGACACCGACCCGGTGACCGGGCTGCCCCCGCTGACCGGCGGCATGGTCGGCTACCTCGGTTACGACTTCGTCCGCCGGCTGGAACGGCTGCCGTCGCTCGCCCGCGACGATCTCGGCCTGCCCGAGCTGGGCCTGATGCTCGCCACCGACCTGGTGGTCCTGGACCACTTCGACGGCTCGGCGATCCTGGTCGCCAACGCGGTGCTGCCCGCACCCGACGAGCCGGACCGGGCCGGGCGGGTGCTGGCCGCGTACCACCAGGCGGTGGGGCGGTTGGACGCGATGACCACCGCCCTGTCCCGCCCGATCCCGCCGATGATCTCCACCGTGGCGAGCCCGCCCCCCGGCGACGTGCTCTGCAACACCCCGGACGGGGGCTATCCCAAGGCGGTGGAGGTCGCCAAGGAGGCGATCCGGGCCGGTGAGTGCTTCCAGATCGTGCTCAGTCAACGGTTCGAACGCGACACCAGGGCCGATCCGCTCGACGTCTACCGGGTGCTGCGCAGCACCAACCCGAGTCCGTACATGTACCTGCTGCGTTTCGACGGGTTCGACATCGTCGGCTCGTCGCCCGAGGCGCACCTGAAGGTGACCGCCGCCGAGGGTGGGGCCCGCCGGGCGATGCTGCACCCGATCGCCGGCACCCGCCCGCGCGGCGGTACGCCGGAGGAGGACAACCGGCTCGGCGCCGAACTGCTCGCCGACCCCAAGGAGCGCTCCGAGCACGTGATGCTGGTCGACCTCGGCCGCAACGACCTCGGTCGGGTCTGCCGGCCCGGCACGGTCGAGGTGCCGGAGTTCGCCACCATCGAGCGGTACAGCCATGTCATGCACATCGTCTCGACCGTGGTCGGCACGCTCCGCGCGGACCAGACCGCGTTCGACGCGCTGGCCGCCACGTTCCCGGCCGGCACCCTTTCCGGTGCCCCGAAGGTACGCGCGATGGAGATCATCGAGGACCTGGAGCCGACCCGGCGCGGGCTCTACGGCGGCACCGTCGGCTACTTCGGCTTCGGCGGTGACATGGACATGGCCATCGCCATCCGGACCGCCCTGATCCGGAACGGGCGGGCCTACGTGCAGGCCGGTGCGGGGATCGTCGCCGACTCCGACCCGCTGGCCGAGGACCTGGAGACCCGGAACAAGGCCGCCGCCGTACTGGCCGCCATCGCCGCCGCCGAGACCCTGCGGCCGGCCCGATGAGCGAGCAGCCTCCGTCGACCGGGCCGGCGAATCCGGGTCGCCGGCAGTTGACGTACGCGGTCCTGCTCTGCCTGGCCGGGGCGGGCCTGGCGCTCTACGCCGCCACCCGGACCTGGTCGGTCGAGATCACCCCTCGGCCGGAGCCGCTGTCGGCGCTGCGGGACGCGCAGACCGGTGGTGGGCTGCTGCCCTGGCTGCCCGCGCTTGCCCTGGTCGGGCTGGCCTCGGCCGGCGCCCTGCTGGCCACCCGGGGTTTCGGCCGTCGGCTGGTCGGCGGGCTGCTGGTGCTCGTCGGGCTCGGGGTGGCGGCCGGCGGCGGGTACGGACTGACCGCCCCCGAACGGGGCGAGACGAGCCTGCACTGGCCGGTGCTCTGCGGGCTCGGCGGCCTGCTGGTCGCCGCGGCCGGGGTGCTCACCGCCGGGCGGGGGCACACCTGGCCGGCGATGGGGGCACGCTACGAGCGGGTACGCCCCGGCGCCCCGGCCACCGGCCACGGCGCCTCCGGTGCCGTTGCCACGGGTACGGGCGGCCGGGTCGAGGCCGGCCGGACCGTCGCCGCCTGGGACGCGCTCGACCGGGGCGAGGACCCGACGGTCAACTGACCGGCGACCCGGCCCGTTCGTCGGCCGGGGCGCTGCGGGGCGCGGTGAGGGCCGCCACCATGGCGCTGACCTCGGCCCGCTGGTGCGCCCGGTCCCGGTCGGCGCAGATCGCCGCCCAGGCGTTGCCCCGGGCGGTCCGCACCCGCCCGTCGCCGACCACGGCCCGCTCCACCGAGTGCACCACGCCGATGGCCACGGACGCGACCGCCCGGGGGATGCTGATCAGGTCGATGGTCGAGCCCGGCCCGGTGCTGCTCATGATCCACCCCGCACGATGATCGATCCGACGGTGTTCGCGGCCATCCCGCGACCAGTCTGCCCGACCCCGATCGTGCCCAGACGGTGTTTCGAACCGGTGACCCGCGGGTCAACTGTGGCCGACGGGAGCGCTGCCAGCGGCGGATCGGCGGGCTGCGCCGGGCGCCCCGGCATGGTGTGATTACCCGATGACCGTCGATGGTGCCGGTGGCAGTGGGTGATAGCCCGCTTACCAGAGGTCGGCCATTATGCCCGAGCCCACCTGGTGAGGTGCGCCATACCCCCCGGCTCCGGCCCTACCCCGGCGCCCCCTAGCATCGGCCCATGACGCCCGGAGAGGGGAGTCCGTTGGTGACTGCTGAGCATCCGCACGCGGAGGGGGACGGCGCTGGTTCGACCGCGCCCGTCAGCGTGCTCGACGAGATCCTGGCCGGAGTCCGTGAGGACGTCGCCCGCCGACAGGCGGAGATCCCGCTGGAGCGAATCCGGGAGCTGGCCGCGGCCATGCCCCCACCCCGCGACGCGTACGCCGCCCTGCGCCGCCCCGGTGTCGGGGTGATCGCCGAGGTCAAGCGCTCGTCGCCGTCCAAGGGCCAACTCGCCGAGATCGCCGATCCGGCCGAGCTGGCCGGCGAGTACGCCGGCGGTGGAGCCCGCTGCATCAGCGTGCTCACCGAGGGGCGGTGGTTCGGCGGATCGCTGGCCGACCTCGCCGCGGTCCGGGCGGCGGTGGACATCCCGGTCCTGCGCAAGGACTTCGTCGTCTCCAGCTACCAGGTGCACGAGGCCCGCGCCCACGGGGCCGACCTGGTGCTGCTGATCGTCGCCGCACTGGAGCAGAACGCGCTGGTCG
This sequence comes from Micromonospora sp. NBC_01796, assembly GCF_035917455.1. Taxonomy (NCBI): domain Bacteria; kingdom Bacillati; phylum Actinomycetota; class Actinomycetes; order Micromonosporales; family Micromonosporaceae; genus Micromonospora; species Micromonospora sp. NBC_01796. Next base: position 5,246,027 of record NZ_CP109078.1, read on the forward strand.
GGCTGCTGGAGCGGATCGAGTCGCTCGGCATGACCGCGCTGGTCGAGGTGCACGACGAGGACGAGGCGGACCGGGCGCTGGACGCCGGTGCCCAGGTCATCGGGGTCAACGCCCGCAACCTGCGCACGCTCGAGGTCGACCGTTCGGTCTTCGAACGGATCGCCCCCGGCCTGCCGAACAGCGTCGTCAAGATCGCCGAGTCCGGCGTACGGGGACCGCACGACCTGATCCGGTACGCCTCGGCCGGTGCCGACGCGGTGCTGGTCGGAGAGGGTCTGGTCACCCAGAAGAGCCCCCGCGAGGCGGTCGCCGAGCTGGTCAACGCCGGCAACCACCCGGCCACGCCCCGTCCGGTTCGCTGACCCGAGCGCACCGAACCGGCGACTGCCGCCGGTCACGTACCACCGCTGCGGCGGGCCCGTCACTCGTACGGGCCCGCCGTTGCGCGTGACAGCGGGTCCGCCGTACGCGGTGACCCGTCCCGGCGGTTTCCCCGATCACTGACCGGGGCGTCGAGGTGAGCGGGTTCACAGACAAACGCGCACGAGTGTGCATCGCGGGGGACACCCGCGCAGAAGGCGACCGGCCCGGGGTGCCGCCGGGACCCGGTACGGCGGTACCGTGTGCAATCGTGACCCTAGCCTCAGTGTCCCCGCTGGCAGCCCTGCCCAGTCCGAGCACCGCCGTCTGGCAGCTCGGGCCGATCCCGATCAGGGCCTACGCGCTCTGCATCGTGCTGGGCATCGTCGTCGCCGCGGTGGTGACCGAATACCGGCTCCGCCAGCGTGGCGTCGCGCCCTGGGCGATCCTGGACGTCGCGGTCTGGGCGGTGCCGTTCGGCATCGTCGGCGCCCGGATCTACCACGTGATCACCTCGCCGCAGGCGTACTTCGGCTCCGACGGTGACCCGATCCGGGCCCTGTACATCTGGGAGGGCGGCCTCGGCATCTGGGGTGCGGTCGCCGGAGGCGCCGTCGGCGCCTGGCTCGCCGCCCGCCAGCTCGGCATCCCGCTGACCGTGGTCGCCGACGCGCTCGCCCCCGGCCTGCCACTGGCCCAGGCGGTCGGCCGGCTCGGCAACTGGTTCAACAACGAGCTCTTCGGGGGCCGGACCACGCTGCCCTGGGGCCTGGAGATCCACCGGATGGACTCCGGCAACCCGGGGCACGCCCTGCTCGACGAGAACGGCAACCCGATCCTCGAACCGGGCCTCTACCACCCGACCTTCGCCTACGAGGCGCTGTGGAACATCGGCGTCGCCCTCTTCGTCTACCTGGTCGACCGCAAGCTCAAGCTCGGCCGGGGACGCGCCTTCGCCCTCTACGTGATGGGTTACACCGTCGGCCGGTTCTGGATCGAGATGATGCGTACCGACCAGGCCAACGAGATCCTCGGCGTACGACTCAACGTCTGGACCGCCGTGGTCGTCTTCCTCGGCGCGCTGATCTACTTCCTCCGGGTCCGTGGGCCGCAGGAGTTCCTGGTGCCGATCTACGCCGGCTCCACCACCACCGCACCGACCGACGCCGACGCCGACTCCGACGAGGTCGACGGCGAGACCGGGTCGACCAGCGACATCTCCCAGGTCGACCTCTCCCGGCGTACGGTGACGAAGGACCCCAACACCCTGCCCGAGGCGTACCGGGTGGTCACCGAGGAGCAGTACCGGACCTACCAGCGCACCGGTGAGCTGCCCGAGCAGGAACACGGCGGGACCGGTGCACCGGACCGGCTCCTGGACGACCTCGACGACCTCGGCGACGACGAGCCGGACGACCTCGACGCGAGCACCACCGACGAGGACGACGCGCACGACGACGGCGACGACGACCGGGCCGGTGGTACCGGGCAGGCGCGGGCAGGTGCCGCGCCGCCGGGATCCGCCACGGACCGCGACAACAGCTGAGCGGGAGGAACCGCAGCCATGCGTACGGCCGTGGTGGTGGGCGCCGGGATCGGCGGCCTGGCCGTCGCCGGTGCCCTGGCCCGTTCCGGCTGGCAGGTGACACTCCTCGAACGGGGCGACCGGCTCCGCGCCGAGCGCACCGCGTTGGTGCTCTGGCCCAACGGGGTACGGGCGCTGCGCGCGCTCGGCCTCGGTGACGGGCTGGACGCGATCGCCACCGCCCTGCCCGACGTCGGCGTACGCCGACCGGACGGGCACTGGCTGGTCCAGCCCCGACCGATGATCGACGAGCGGGCACCGGTGGTGGTGCACCGGGAAGACCTGCACGACGCCCTGATCGCCGGCCTCGGTGACCAGGTCGACATCCGTACCGGGGTGCAGGTCCGCACCGTACGCGCGACGCCGGCCGAGCGGCCGGCGGTCGGCGACGGGCGCACCGAGTTCGAGGCCGACCTGGTGGTGGCCGCCGACGGGGTGGACAGCGCGGTCCGGCACCGGCTCGCCCCGGAGGCGACCGTGGTCAGTTCGGGCTCGGCGGCCTGGCGGGCGGTGATCCCCTGGTACCGGGCGCCGAAGCTGCCCGCCGACCGTCCGGTTAACGGCGAGACGCTCGGCGCCGGTTACCGGTTCGTCGCCATCTCGCTCGGTGAGCGGGGCTCGTCCGGCGGTTCGACCCGGGGCGGCATCTACTGGGTGGCGACCGCCGCGGGCGCGTCCCGCCCCGAGCCGCCCGAGACCCAACTCGCCCTGCTCCGCCGCTGGTACGCCCACTGGCCGGCGCCGATCGGTGACCTGCTCGCCGCGACCGAGCCGGACGACCTGGTCCAGCAGGAGGTACGCGAGCTGCGCCCGCTGCCGAAGGAGTTCGCGTACCCGGTCGGCCCCGGCGGGATCGTCCTGCTCGGCGACGCCGCGCACGCGATGCCGCACCACCTCGGCCAGGGCGCCTGCCTGGCGTTCGAGGACGCCGCGACGCTCCGCTCGGCGGTACGCGACGCGGTGCCCGGCGAGGCGTTGCGGACCGCGGTCGACGCGTACAGCCGGGCCCGGCGCCCCCGTGCGGTCACCGTCGTACGGCAGACCCGGCGGATGTCGGCGGTGTTGCAGAGCCGGGGCCGGCTGGCCCTGCGTGCCCGTGACGCCGCCCTGGGCACGATCACCCCGCGCCTGATGGGCAGCGCAGCCACCGCCGCCGCGGCCTGGCGTCCGCCCGCGTAGCCACCGTGGGGGCATCGACGGAACGGTTGCCCCGGCATCCCGGCCTCCGGGACGGGGCAACCTTCGGGCCCGTCCGGTATGGCACCCTCGGACCGGCGCCCGCCCCGGAGCACGGTGGCTGGCGCGGTGGCTGGTGTCGCGCCGTCCGAGCGGTGTGCGGATTCGCCCGGTTCGTTGTCCGATCGGGCCGGACGGGGGGATTACCTCCGGGGCGGCCGACGGCGCAGACTACCCGGGACTGAAAGCGAGGGCTTCCAGGTGCGGGGTAGTGTGCCCGTTCAGCAGACCGCCGTTGGGCCGGGACATCGGGCCCGACGCGCGGTGCGGTTGCTCGGGCCCGTCGAGCTGATCGGTCCCGACGGTCCGGTCCCGCTCACCGACGAGGTCCGCCGGTTGCTGGGCCTGCTCGCCCTCCGGGTCGGCCAGCCGGTTGCCGCCGCCGACCTGCGCGGCGTACTCCCGTCCGGGGTGACCCCGGCGACCCAGTCGCTCGACGGTGCCGCCGCCGAACTCGCCGCCGCACTGGACCGGGCCGGTCTGCCCAATGCCGTCGTGGCCCACCCGATCGGCTACCTGTTGCGCCTGTCGGCCCGTCGGGTCGACGTACAGCGGTTCACCCGGCTGCTCACCCGGGCCCGGCGGCGGATGGCCGCGGAGCAGTGGGCGGTGGCGTTGCCGCTGTTCGACGCCGCGCTGCGGCTGTGGCGGGTGCCGTTGCACGGTGAGCCGCTCGGCGGCGACGCCCCGCGCCCGTCCGGCTGGGTGGCCGGCGAGGTGGGTCGCCTGGTGCAGAGCCGGATAGCCGCGATCGAGGAACGGTGGGAGTGTGCCCTGCGGCTCGCCCTCGCCGCCCAGGCGGCGGCCGGACAGCCCGCGGTGGACCGGGCCTCGGTGATCGACGGGCTGGCCGCCGCCCGTACCGCCGTCGCCGCGGTCGGTGAACTGGAGGCGGCCCTGGCCCGGCACCCGCTGCGGGTACGGCTGTGGGAACTGCTGCTGGTCGCGGCGGCCGTCGGCAGCGGCCGGCGGTCCGCGGCCCGGGTCGAGGAGCGGGCCCGGGAGACGTTCCGGGAGCAGTTGGGTGTCGAGCCGGGCGAACGGTTGCGTGCCCTGGCCGCCGCCGCCCAACGTGGTGACCTGGCCCAGCGGTGGCCCTCGACGCACGGGTCCGACCCCGTGTCCCGGTTGGTCGACCGGGCCAAGTCCCAGGCACCGCTGCCGGTGCCGATGACACCGTTGCTCGGCCGGGACGCGCTGCTCGCCGTGGTCAACCAGCGGCTCGCGACGCAGCGCCTGGTCACGTTGACCGGTCCCGGCGGTGCCGGCAAGACCCGGCTCGCGGTGGCGGCGGCCAGCCGGTTCGGCGCCGCCTGGTTCGTCGACCTCACCGCCGTGGAGAGCCCGGTACGCGTACCGGAGGCGGTCGCCGCCGCCCTCGGCGTACGGGCCGAGCCGGGGCGGGACGTGGCCGACACCCTGGCCGAGGAGATCGGCTGGACCCCGGCCCTGCTGGTGCTGGACAACTGCGAACACCTGGTCGCCGGGGTGGCCGAACTGGTCGACCGGTTGCTGCACCGCTGCCCGGGGCTGCTGGTCCTGGCCACCAGCCGGATCCCGCTGCGGTTGCACACGGAGGCGGTGGTGGCGGTGCCCCCGCTGGCCCTGCCACCCGACGCGACCGGCAACACCATCGCCTCGCTGGCCAACCACCCGGCGACCCGGCTCTTCCTGGACCGGGCCCGGTCGCGGTCCGGCCGCCCGGTGCCGGAGGCGAGTGCCGACGCGGTCGCCCAGCTCTGTGCCGAACTCGACGGGTTGCCGCTGGCCATCGAACTCGCCGCGGCGCACACGTCGGTGCTCGGCGTCGGTGAGATCGTCGCCCGGCTCCGTACCGACCTGCGCCTGCTGGCCAGCCCGGACCCGACCGCGCCGCACCGGCACCGGACGCTCGCGGCGGCGGTGGAGACCAGCGCCGAGCGGCTCGATCCCGCCGCCCGGGCACTGTTCGAGCGGCTCGCGATCTGCCCCGGCGGCTTCGACGCGGAAACGGCGCGGGCGATCGCCGGCCCGGACGCGCCGGACGCCCTCGCGGCGCTGGTCGAATCCTCGCTGGTGGTCGCCGCGCCACTGGCCGCGCCGCCACTGCCGGCCACCCTGCCGTCGGCGGTGGCGTCCCCCACGTCACCCGTGCCGCCACCGACCGTCCACCTGCCACCACCGCCGTGGGCCCCGACCGCTCTGCCCGACCCGACCGAGCAGCCGGTCTCCGCCGCGTCGCTGTTCCCGGCGGCGCTGGCGGCGCCCGAGGCGCTGGTCGACGACCCACCGCTCCCGGTCCGGTACCGGATGCTCGCGCCGATCCGCCGGCACGCGCTGACCCGGCTCAATGCCGGGGTCGGGGAGACGGTCGCCCGTGCCGCCGTGGCCGCGCACTGCCTGGCCCTGGCCGAGTACGCCGACGCCCGCCTGCGCGGCCCCGAACAGGAGTGGTGGCTGCGCCGGCTACGGGCCGAGGAGGCCAACATGCGGGCCGCGATGGGGTGGCTGTCCGAGGCCGGCGCGGGCGCCCCGCCGTACGCCGAACTGCGCCTCGCCGCCGCGCTGGCCCGGTACTGCCGGTTGGACGGCCACTACCGCGACGGCCACCGGTGGCTGGCCGAGGCGTTGCTCCGGCACCCGGACGCACCCGCACCGATGCGCGCCGGAGCGGGTGCGGCGGCGGCGATGCTGGCCATGCTGAGTTGTGACTACCCGGCCGCCACCGGGCACGCCGAGGCGGCACTGAGCGCGTACCGGCAGGTGGGCAACCGGGCAGGGGTGGCGCGTGTCCTGCTCACGCTCGGCTCGATCGCCCGCGAGCAGGCCCGTTACGTCGACTCCACTGTGTACCTGGCGACCGCCGCCGCGACCTTCGCCGAGTACGGGGACGAGTGGGGCGAGGCGCAGACCGCGCAGCTTCGCGGCTTCACCGCCTGGCTCTCCGGTGACCTGGACCGGGCCGACTCCCGCCTGTGGGTCAGCCGCCGCTGGTACGAGCAGCTCGGCGAGCCGAGGGCCGAGGCGGAGACGCTGATGAACCTCGGCGCGGTGGCTCTCTACCGGGGCGACACCGACCGGGCGGCGTCACTGCTCGACGTGGCGTTGCGGCGCTACTCCGTACTCGGGTTTCCCGAGGGGGTGGGTTGGGCGCACAACCTGCGTGGCCTGGTGGAGCTGCGCGGTCGGCGTACCGATCGGGCAGCGGCACACCTGTTGACCAGTCTCGCGGCCCATCGCCAGGTCGGCGACCGGTGGCGTACGGCCAGCGTGCTGGAGGCGTTGGCCGAGGTGGCCCGGCTCGACGGTGCTCCGGGCCGGGGTGCCCGGCTGCTCGGCGCCGCGGCCCGGATCCGGGACGAGATCGGCGCCCCGGTCCCCGCCTGTGAACGCCCCGACACCGAGGCCACCGCCCGTGCCCTCCGCTCCCAACTCGGCGAGGCCGCCTTCCTCGCGGCCCAGGAGTACGGCCGCGACGCCCCCCTCGACACCCTCCTCGCCACCCCCACACCCACCCGCACCGACCGCTCCCAGGGCCGCCACGCCCTCCCCCGAACCGGCTGACCCTGCTGGGGTGGGTTCGGCCCGCTGTGCCTGCTGGGATGGGGTTGGGCCCGCCGTGCCTGCTGGGGTGGGGTTGGGCCCGCCGTGCCCGGCGAGCGCCGTCACGCTTGATCCGCTCGCCGGTCACGGCGGGCCCAACCCCGGGCTCTCCGGCCCCGCAGATCTGGGCGTTGATCATGAAGTTAGCGACACCGCGGAGCTGATTTTTCGTCGCTAACTTCATGATCAACGCGTTGGGGGCGGGGGCGTTGGGGAGGGGGCGGCGGGGTGGGGTGGGGCGAGGCGGGGTGGGGTGGGGTGGGGTGGGTTAGGGGGTTACGGGGGTGGGTTCGGCTATGCAGGCGGTGCCTAGGCGGCGGAAGCCGGCGTGGAGGTAGACGCGGGCTATGTCGTCGCTGCCGGCGGAGAGGAAGACGACCTCGGTTCCGGCTTCCAGGAGGTGTCGGGCCAGTGCGGCGGTGACGGCGGCGGCCAGGCCGCGGCGGCGGGCGGTGGGGAGGGTGGCGATGCCGGCGATCTCGGCCACGTTGCCGACCCGCATCGCCATGCCGGCCGAGACCGCGCCCTCGTCGGGTGTCTCCGCCAGCGCGAAAACCCTGGTCCCGGCTTCGACCTGGGCCCGTTCCTCGTCCACCCGCCGGGGTGCCAGGGAGACCAGGGCGGCGTCGCGGGCGATCGGGCCGGCGTCTCCGGGGGCGGTGCCGGGCACGCCGAACCCGATGGCGGCGACCGCTCGCTGGGTGGCGACGTCGCGGCCGAAGTCGGGCGAGGTCGGGTCGGCAAACCGCACCGGTACGTCGCCGAGGCTGTCGGCCGGCGGCAGCGCTGCCGGATCCAGCACCATCAGCGGTGCCTCCAACACGGCCAGCCCGGCCGATCGGGCCACCGGCAGTAGACTCGGGTGGTTCTCGTGCACCCACTCGAACGCCTCGGGTACGCCGAGGGCGCGTTGCCGTTCACGGACCGCGGTCACGTCGGCGGCGTTCGGGGGCTCGGATGCGCCGGGGCGGGGACGGGCGTAGAACGGCCAACCAGCACCATCTCGGACGAAGAGCACCAGGCCGCCGTACTCTTCCACGTGAGCTACATCACGCGGCACTCCGTCGTAAAAGTGTTCTAAGCGCTCAAATACCTCACGATGCACCAGGCTCACCGCGCGAGACTACACGTCCCACTCCGTGGAAGTGTGATCAATCCGTACTGGTGGTGCGACGTGGGACCTAACGTAGACTCAAGAAACCTCGCAGGGCCGACGTCGTCCCGACCCATGATTGAACGTGAGTGACGACAGGAGACCCGGTGGTTTTTCCGTACCCTCAGGGACCTCGCCTCTCCTCGCCGCCCGCCTTGCCGGCGTCGCCGGCCCCGGGTATCGCGAACCTGGCCCGGACCCCCGAAGCGCAAGGGCTGTACGACCCCGCGTACGAGCGTGACGCCTGCGGGGTGGCCTTCATCGCCGACCTCAACGGACGCCGCTCGCACGACGTGGTGGCCAAGGGGCTCGGCGCGCTGTGCCGGCTCGACCACCGGGGCGCCCGTGGCGCGGAGCAGAACACCGGCGACGGCGCCGGCATCATGCTCCAGGTACCGGACGGATTCCTCCGCGAGGTGGTCGACTTCCCGCTGCCGCCGGCCGGGCAGTACGCCACCGGCCTGGTCTTCCTGCCCCGCGAACCGGACGCCGAACAGCGTGCCCGCGCCGTGCTGGAGAAGTACGCCCTGGTCGAGGGCGCGGAGGTCCTCGGCTGGCGGGACCTGCCGGTCGACGCGACCGACCTGGGCGAGACCGCCCTGGCGGCGCGTCCGCTGATCCGGCAGGTGTTCCTCGCCGCGCGTCGGCTCACCGGTTCGCCCGCCGGTCCGGCGGGTAGCGCGCTGACCGGGCTCGAACTGGACCGGGTCGCGTTCTGCGTGCGCAAGCAGACCGAGCGGGAGACCGCCGAGCGCGGGGTGCCGGCGTACTTCCCGTCGCTGTCCGCCCGGACCATGGTCTACAAGGGCATGCTCACCCCGGACCAGTTGCCGGCGTTCTTCCCCGACCTGACCGACGAGCGGGTGACCAGCGCGATCGCCCTGGTCCACTCCCGGTTCTCCACCAACACCTTCCCGTCGTGGCCGCTGGCGCACCCGTACCGGTTCATCGCCCACAATGGAGAGATCAACACCATCCGGGGCAACAAGAACTGGATGAACGCCCGCGAGGCGCTGCTGGCCAGCCCGAAGGTGCCCGGCAACCTCAAGCGGCTGTTCCCGGTCTGCACCCCCGGCGCCTCCGACTCGGCGAACTTCGACGAGGTCCTCGAACTGCTGCACCTGGCCGGGCGGAGCCTGCCGCACGCGGTCCTGATGATGATCCCCGAGGCGTGGGAGAACGACCCGGAGATGGCGCCCGCCGAGCGGGCCTTCTACCGGTTCCACGCCAGCCTGATGGAACCGTGGGACGGGCCGGCGTCGGTCGCGTTCACCGACGGGACCATGGTCGGCGCGGTCCTCGACCGCAACGGGCTGCGCCCCGGCCGCTGGTGGCAGACCAGCGACGGACTGGTGGTCCTGGGCAGCGAGGCGGGCGTGCTCGACCTCGACCCGGCGACCGTGGTGGCCAAGGGTCGCCTCCAGCCGGGCCGGATGTTCCTGGTCGACACCGCCGCCGGCCGGATCGTCCACGACGACGAGATCAAGGCCGGACTCGCCGCCGAGCAGCCGTACGCCGAATGGCTGCACGCCGGGCTGATCGACCTGGCCGACCTGCCGGCCCGCGAGCACACCGTCTACACCCACGACTCGGTCCAGCGTCGTCAGCAGACCTTCGGTTACACCGAGGAGGAGCTGAAGATCCTGCTCGGGCCGATGGCGCGTACCGGGGCCGAACCGCTCGGGTCGATGGGCACCGACACCCCGATCTCCCCGCTGAGCACCCGCCCCCGGCTGCTCTACGACTACTTCCACCAGCTTTTCGCGCAGGTCACGAACCCGCCCCTGGACGCGATCCGCGAGGAACTGGTCACCAGCCTCCAGTCGACCATCGGCCCGGAGGGCAACCTGCTCGACCCCGGCCCGGCGAGCTGCCGGCAGATCGTGCTCCCGTACCCGGTGCTGGACAACGACGAGCTGGCCAAGCTGCTGGACGTGGACGAGGACGGTGACCTGCCCGGTTTCAAGGCGGTACGGGTCTCCGGGCTCTACCGCCTGCGCGACGGCGCGGCCGGGATCCGCGCCCGGCTGACCGAGATCTGCCGGCACGTCTCGGAGGCGATCGAGGACGGCGTACGGATCCTCGTCCTCTCCGACCGCGACTCCACCGCCGACCTGGCCCCGATCCCGTCACTGCTGCTCACCGCGGCCGTGCACCAGCACCTGGTACGCGAGCAGACCCGGACCCGGGCGGCGCTGATCGTCGAGTCCGGCGACTGCCGGGAGGTGCACCACGCCGCCGTGCTGATCGGGTACGGCGCCGCCGCGGTGAACCCGTACCTGGCGTTCGAGTCGGTCGAGGACCTGATCGCGACGGGTGCACTCGCCGGGATCGAGCCGGCCAAGGCGGTCCGCAACTACGTCAAGGCGCTCGGCAAGGGCGTCCTGAAGATCATGTCGAAGATGGGCATCTCCACCGTCTCGTCGTACTGCGGTGCGCAGGTGTTCGAGGCGGTCGGCCTCGACTCCCGGCTGGTCCAGCGGTACTTCGCCGGTACGGCCGGCAAGATCGGCGGGATCGGCCTGACCGGCATCCACGAGGAGATCGCCGCCCGGCACGCGGTCGCGTACCCGCCGAGCGCGGCTCAGGGCGCGCACCGGCGGCTCGAGGTCGGCGGCGAGTACCAGTGGCGGCGCGAGGGTGAACTGCACCTGTTCAACCCGGAGACGGTGTTCCTGCTCCAGCACGCCACCCGCTCCCGCCAGTACGAGGTGTTCCGCGACTACACCGCCAAGGTCGACGAACTGGCCGCGAAGGCGGGTTCGCTGCGCGGGCTGTTCACCCTCCGTACGGGGGTCCGGCCGGCGGTGCCACTGGACGAGGTCGAGCCGGCCAGCGAGATCGTCAAGCGGTTCGCCACCGGGGCCATGTCGTACGGGTCGATCTCGGCCGAGGCGCACGAGACCCTCGCGATCGCGATGAACAACCTCGGCGGCAAGTCGAACACGGGCGAGGGCGGCGAGGACGTCGAGCGCCTCTACGACCCGCGTCGCCGCTCCTCGGTCAAACAGATCGCCAGCGGCCGGTTCGGCGTCACCAGCGAATACCTGGTCAACGCCGACGACCTCCAGATCAAGATGGCGCAGGGGGCGAAGCCCGGCGAGGGCGGCCAGCTCCCCGGCAACAAGGTCTGGCCGTGGATCGCCCGTACCCGGCACGCCACCCCCGGCGTCGGCCTGATCTCCCCGCCGCCGCACCACGACATCTACTCCATCGAGGACCTGGCCCAACTCGTCCACGACCTGAAGAACGTCAACCCGGCCGCCCGGGTGCACGTCAAGCTGGTCAGCGAGATCGGCGTCGGTACGGTCGCCGCCGGGGTGGCGAAGCTCAAGGCCGACGTCATCCTGATCTCCGGCCACGACGGCGGCACCGGCGCCTCCCCGCTGAACTCGCTCAAGCACGCCGGCACCCCGTGGGAGCTGGGACTGGCCGAGGCGCAGCAGACCCTGCTGCTCAACCGGCTCCGCGACCGGGTCACCGTGCAGGTCGACGGCCAGCTCAAGACCGGTCGGGACGTACTCGTCGCGGCGCTGCTCGGGGCCGAGGAGTTCGGCTTCGCCACCGCCCCGCTGATCGTCGCCGGGTGCGTCATGATGCGCGTCTGCCACCTCGACACCTGCCCGGTCGGCATCGCCACCCAGAACCCGGTGCTGCGCGAGCGCTACACCGGCAAGCCGGAGTTCGTGGAGAACTTCTTCCTCTTCCTCGCCGAGGAGGTCCGCGGTTACCTGGCCGAGCTGGGCTTCCGGACCCTGGAGGAGGCGATCGGGCAGACCGAACTGCTCGACCTCGCCCCGGCGCTGAACCACTGGAAGGCGCGCGGGCTCGACCTGCGGCCCGTACTCCATGTGCCGGACCTGCCCGAGGGCGCCGCCCGGCGCGGCATCCGGGCCCAGGACCACGGCCTGGCCGCCGCCCTGGACAACGAACTGCTCGCCCTGGCCGCCCCGGCGCTGGCCGACGGCACCCAGGTCCGGGCGTCGATCCGGGTCCGCAACGAGCACCGCAGCGTCGGTGCGATGCTCGGCGGCGAGGTGACCCGCCGGTTCGGCGGCGCCGGCCTGCCCGCCGACACCATCGAGTTCGCCCTCACCGGCACCGCCGGCCAGTCCTTCGGCGCGTTCCTGCCGGCCGGGGTCACCCTGCGGCTGCACGGCGACGCCAACGACTACGTCGGCAAGGGACTCTCCGGCGGCCGGCTGGTCGTCCGCCCGGACGCCGCCGCGCCGTTCGCCGCCCGCGCCGCGGACCGGACCGACGGTACGCCCGGCGCCGAGGACCAGATCATCGCCGGCAACACCATCCTGTACGGGGCCACCGCCGGTGAACTCTTCCTCCGGGGCCGGGTCGGTGAGCGGTTCGCGGTCCGCAACTCCGGCGCGGTGACGGTGGTCGAGGGGGTCGGCGACCACGGGTGCGAGTACATGACCGGTGGCACCGTCGTGGTGCTCGGCCCGACCGGGCGGAACTTCGCGGCCGGCATGTCCGGTGGCGCCGCCTTCGTCTGGCAGCTCGACCCGCGCCGGGTCAACCCCGAACTGGTCGACCTGGCCCCGCTCACCGTCGACGAGCGGGTCACCCTGCACGACCTGGTCCAGCGGCACTTCGCCGAGACCGACTCGGCGGTCGCCGAGCGGCTGCTCAAGCGCTGGCCGGAGGCGGTCGAGGAGTTCACCGCCGTGGTACCCCGCGACTACAAGCGGGTAATGCAGATCATGCGGGCCGCCGAAGCCGCCGGCCACAACGTCGACGAGGCGGTCATGACCGCGCTGGCCGCCCCCGTGGCGCCGCCGGCCGCGCCCGTGCCGTCGCCCGCCGCGCCCGCGCAGGTCACGCCGCGCGCGTCCCAGGAGGTGGCTCGTGCCTGACCCGAACGGTTTCCTGCGCTACGACCGGCGGTTGCCGGCCCGCCGTCCGGTGCCGGTGCGGATCAGCGACTGGCGGGAGGTCTACCCGGCCGCCGCCGACGATCTCGTACGCGAACAGGCCACCCGCTGCATGGACTGCGGCATCCCGTTCTGCCACGACGGCTGCCCGCTGGGCAACCGGATCCCGGACTGGAACGACCTGGTACGTACCGGCAACTGGTCGCACGCGATCGAGTCGCTGCACGCCACGAACAACTTCCCGGAGTTCACCGGGCGGCTCTGTCCGGCACCGTGCGAGGCGGCCTGCGTACTCGGGATCTCCGGGGGGCAGCCGGTCACCATCAAGCAGGTCGAGGTCGAGATCATCAACCGGGCGGTGGACCTGGACCTGGTCCGTCCGCAGGTGGTGGCGAAGCCGTCCGGCAAGCGCATTGCCGTCGTGGGTTCCGGGCCGGCGGGACTCGCTGCCGCGCAGCAGTTGGCCAGGGCTGGGCACGCTGTCACCGTCTACGAGCGCGACGACAGGATCGGCGGCCTGCTCCGGTACGGCATCCCCGACTTCAAGCTGGAGAAGGAGCACATCGACCGGCGGCTGGAACAGCTCACCGCCGAGGGCGTCGCCTTCGTCACCGGCGTCAACGTCGGTGTCGACATTACCGCCGAGCAGCTCCGCGCCGAGTACGACGCCGTCCTGCTCGCCTGCGGTGCGCTCCAGGGCCGGGACACCCAGGCCACTCCCGGGCGGGCCCTGCGCGGCGTGCGCCAGGCGATGGAGCACCTGGTCGCGGCGAACCGGGTGGTGAACGGACTGGACGAGAGCACCCCGATCGACGCCGCCGGCAAACACGTTGTGATCATCGGTGGTGGTGACACCGGCGCGGACTGCCTCGGTGTGGCCCACCGGCAGGGCGCTGTCGGCGTACACCAGCTCGACCTGTACCCGGTGCCACCGGGCAGCCGGGACGAGAACCGCGACCCGTGGCCGACCTGGCCGTGGATCCTGCGCGACTACCCGGCGCACGAGGAGGGCGGCGAGCGGGTCTTCGCCGTCGCGGTCCAGGAGTTCGTCGACGACGGCACCGGCCAGGTACGCGCGGTCCGGGTCGCCGAGGTCAGCGTGACCAAACAGGACGGGCAGCGGATCATGACCGTCAAGCCCGGCTCGGAACGGGAACTTCCGGCCGACCTGGTGCTGCTGGCGATCGGCTTCGACGGAACCGAGGAGCAGCCGCTGCTCGACCAGCTCGGGGTGGCCCGCAACCGGCGCGGCGCGATCGACGCCACCGCCGACTGGCAGACCTCCACCGACGGGGTCTTCGTCGCCGGTGACATGCACCGGGGCGCGTCGCTGATCGTCTGGGCGATCGCCGAGGGCCGCGCGGCCGCCGCCGCGATCCACACCTACCTCGACGGTCCCGGCACCCTGCCGGCCCCGGTCACCGCCTCCGCCCAACCCCTGACCGCCGCCCGCTGACACCCCACCGCGGCTCCCCACGCGGGTCAAGATCCGCAGACTTCCACTGAGAAGGGTGGCTATCCCACGCCGGATAGCCACCCTTTTCGGTGAGGGTTGTTCCGGGAAGCGGGGCGGGCCGGGATTACCGTCCGCAGTGTAGTGGGAATGTAGAGGACGCCTCGAAAATCTCCGCAAGGCGTTTGTGCGGATGGAGAGAGGGCTCGCCTCGATCTGGGTCGGAGCGCAGCTGCCCGTTCGTCTGCCTGTCGGTGTCCCTAGTCGGAGGAGTTGTTTGTGTCGAGGAACTGGTTCGGCTCACGAATGCCATTTCTGACGAGCATGGTCCTGGCGGCCCTGTTCCTCGGTCCCGTCAATGCCGCCATCGCCGCACCCACCGGCCCGGGTGCCGGTGGCCAGGACTTCCGGGCCGACGCCCGGTCGGCGGGCCTCACCGCTGCTGAAGCCGATGAGCTGCAGAAACGTGTCGACGCCCGGCTGGATCAGCTCGGCGGCAAGCAGGTCGCCGCAAACAAGATCGAGTACGCCCCCGGCAGCCACCTGCTCCTCAATCTGCCCGGGGAGAAGTACGCCCGCGAACTCAACCAGCCGATCGGCACACTGGCGAGCTGTGCCGAACTCTACTTCTGCGCCTGGAGCGGAGGCGGATGGAGTGGGGAAAAGCGTTCCGAATGGAGATGTTCGGTCTGGATCCACATCCCGACGTGGGCCGGATACGGATCCTGGATGAACACTCAAACTCCGGGTACCCGGGCGTATTTCCTCGGAGCGGACGGTAGTGAACTCGGCCGCTCGTCGGCCGCCCCCAGTCACAGCTCGAACTACGTCTGGACTCCCGTCTACCACATCGACCCCTGCTGAGGCAGGCGCCCGAACGCCTCGGTGACGCTCGACCCCCGACAGGTGCGCTGAGGCGCTAGGGCCGAGGTCGGGGTCGCCACAGCCCAGGCGGCGCGACGATCCTGCACTTGTGGTGGTACACAAACTCGGATGACTGCCCCAATCCGGGCGCCACAAGTGCAAGATCGTCGGAGGAGTGGTGACTCGGTCGCGTCCGGGTGCCCGTACGGGGGTGCTTCGGTTAGTGTTCCGGTGACTACGCACGCCGACAGGGGTGGGGGAGCAGGGTGGGCAGGCTCGCGGTCACGTACGGGCGGGCGGTCGCGGCACACCGGCAGGCGCGTGCGCATCTGGACGCCGCCCGTCGAGGGCTCGCCGGAGTCACCGCCCCGCCGCCACCGCCCGAGACCGGGGACATGGTGCAGCGGCTGCGCCGGGTCGGCGAAGCTCTCAGCGCCGTGTCGGCCGGACCGGAGTTTCCGGGCCGCCCGGTGCCGATCCGGGTCGGTGAGGCGGCCACTTCGGACGGCGGTTTCCCGGTGGTCGTACCGCTGGTCGGTGGGGCGCACCTGGCGATCGACACCGACGCCCGCGATCCACGTACGGGGGCGGCGCTGCGTTCCCTGGTGATCCGGCTCCTGATGGCCGCCCCGGCCGGCTCGGTACGGGTGGTGGCGATCGACAACGCCGCGCTCGGCGCCACGTTCCTGCCCCTGCGACCACTCGTCGACGCGGGTGTGCTGAGCCCGCCCGCGACCAGTGACGGGGAGATCCAGGCCCTGCTCACCGGCGCCGAGCAGCACGCCCGCGCCAGCCACTCCGACCCGAACGGCCGGGACCGGTTGCTGCTGGTGGTGGCGGCGTCCATGCCGGAGGGTCGGGCCGAGCTGACCCGGCTGGCCGCGTTGACACACGCCGGCCCGGCAGCCGGGGTGTGCGTGCTGGCGGCCGGTTACCCGCCCCGGTCGACGGGGCTGGAACCACCTCCGTTCGGCAACACCACCCGGGTGACCCGCGACAGCGACTACGCCTGGGTCGGTGACCCGCCGTGGTGGCCGTACAGCGGGGACGGGACCGGGTTGGTGGTGCCGGTCCTGCTCGACGGGGACCCGCCCGCCGGGACGATCGCCGCCGTCGCGGAACGGCACGGGGACGCCACCCGGCGGGACGCCAGCCTGGAGTTCGCCGACCTGCTGCCGGCCCGCAACTGGACCGAGTCGGCCGGCACCGGGCTGCGTACGGTCATCGGCCGCAACGGCCGCGACCCGGTGACCCTGGCGTTCGACGACGCGACCCCGCACTGGCTGGTCGGCGGCCGGACCGGCTCCGGCAAGACCGTCTTCCTGCTCGACGTCCTCTATGGACTCGCCGCCCGCTACTCGCCCGACGAACTGGCCCTCTTCCTGCTCGACTTCAAGGAGGGGGTCAGTTTCACCGAGTTCGTCCCGACCGGGCACGACGGTTCCTGGATCCCGCACGCCCGCGCCGTCGGCATCGAGTCCGACCGGGAGTACGGCGTGGCGGTCCTGCGGGAGCTGCGGCGGGAGCTGAACCGGCGGGCGAACGCGCTCAAGCGCCACGGTGTCACCAAGCTCGCCGACCTGCCCCGCGACGGCAAACCCGTGCCACGGGTGGTGGCCGTCATCGACGAGTTCCACGTGCTGTTCGCCGGCAACGACGCGCTCGCCCGCGAGGCGGTCGCACTGCTCGAGGAACTGGCCCGCAAGGGCCGCTCGTACGGCATCCACCTGGTGCTGGCCAGCCAGAGCATGTCCGGGATCGAGGCGCTCTACGGCAAGGTCGACTCGATTTTCGGCCAGTTCCCGCTCCGGGTGGCGTTGCCGGGCGGCTCCGGCGTACTCGATGCCCTGAACGAGGCCGCCGGGGCGCTGCCGCTCGGTTCCGCGATCATCAACCCCGCCGCCGGCCTCTCCTCGGCGAACACGGTGGTCCGCTTCCCGGACGCGCACGGCAGCGCCGCGCGGGTCGCGGCCCTGCGGCACGAACTGTGGCAGGGGCGGGCGCAGGGCTCGTTCCCACCCGCGGTCTTCAAGGGGTACGACTCCGCACACGTCGAGGACGACCCGACGTACCGTGGCCTGATGCCCGGTGGACGCCGGCCGATGGCCCTGGTCGGCCGGGTGGTCGACGTGAACCTGACGTCGGCGATGTTCATGCTCGACGCCACCCCCGGCCGGCACCTGGCGGTGGTCGGCACCACCCCGGTCGGCGCCGACGTGCTGCAGGCGGCCACCCTCAGCCTGGCCCGCCAGGCCCAGCCGGGTACCGCCCGATTCCTGCTCGCGCCGCTGGTCGCCGCCGCCGACGAGGTGGCCGACGCGACCGCCGACGCACTGGTCGCGGCCGGTCACCCGGTGACCCGGTTGGACGCGATGGCGTTGCGGGAGGAGATCCGCAAACTCGCCGAGCCGGTCGCCCAGCCGAGCGACCGGACCTATCTGGTGGCCTTCGGCATGGACGGGGCCAGCGGGGTGCTGTCCGCCAAGGACCAGAACTACCGGTCCGGCCTGGACGACCTCCAGCAGGTCCTGCGCCACGGCCCGGCGTACGGGGTGCACCTGCTCGGCTGGTGGCGGGGGCTGCGCCGGCTCGCCGACGACATCGGCGGGGCGCACAACAAGGACGACATCGCCTGCCTGGTGGCGCTGAACGTGCCCGGTGGGGAACTGGGCATGTACCTCGGGATGCACGATTTGGCGTACACGCCCCGGGCGAACCGGGCGCTGCTGGTGGATCGGCACGACCAGCGCAGCCGGCTGATCGTGCCGTTCGTTCGACCCGGGTACGAGCTGGACGAGGGGCAGTGACGATGCAGGGCTTCGACGAGTACGCCACCCTGGCCCGGCACCTGCACCAGCTCCAGCGCACCGGTGAGCGTACGACCGCGCAGGCGGCGGCCCGCCGTGATGCCACCGGTGACACGATCGACCAGCTCGGGCAGCGGCTCACCATGCAGGAGCAACGGCTGGTCGAACTCGCCAAACTGATCGGGGAGCCGGTCCCGCAGCTCAGCGCCCCACTGCCGCCGCTGACCGTCGCCGGTCACCTCGGGTCGCCGGCTTCCCGTCACCAGGGGGCGGAGCAGGAGTTGGCGGGCGGTTCGGCGTACCCGGAACTGCCGGTTGGTCCCGATCGGGTGGCGCTGACCTCGACGCCCGCGTCGGCACCGGCGGTGCCCGGCCCGCGGCTGCCGTCGGCAGGCGAGGACGGTCCGCCGACGCGACACCTGTCGTCCCCGGCCGCGCCGGTGAACCCGGACGTCGAGCTGGACCTGGCGCACCGGGCGGCGGCAGCGGCCGACGAGGCCGCCGCCCAGGTCGAGGAGCTGGCCCAGCAGCCGGCGCTGCTACCGGGCTCGTCGCCGTTCAGCCGGGCGATCGTGGTCTACGTCGGCTTCATCGCCGCCGGCAACCTGGCTCAGGCCCTGCTGGCGCTCGTCGCCAAGGCCGGCGCCGTCGACGGCTTCACCCTGTACGCCTGGATGCTCGCCGGACTGCCGGCGTTGACCTTCTTCGCCGCCTACTTCGCCCTCGGCGCCTGGGGGCGGGCCCGGATCGGGGGCGGCCGACCGGCCCGGTACGCCAGGCTCGGCTTCGCCATGTGTTTTGTCATCATGTCGATCACCTCCTGTTTCTGGACCGTCCTGCTGGACGTCTGAGCCGGGTCGGGCGGTGTTGAGTTCGGCGGTGTGGAGGAGATCGGTCAGTTCGGCGGAGGACATGCCCTCGTCATCGAGCAGCCCGACGATGAGCATGGTCTGGGCGGCGATCGTCATGGGGTCCATCGACAGCGGCTCCCGTTGACCGAGCGCGGCCTGGATCAGGGCCTCGGCGGTCACCGGGTCGATCTCGACACCACTGTGGTCGTACCGCTCGCGGACACTCGCGACGAACCGGATGATCGGGGCGTGGTCCTGACCGGGGCGGAATCGCCGGTCGACGCAGAGCAGGAAAACGCAGTCGAGCAGCTCGCCGTACCGTCGCCAACCGGTCTCGTCGAGGCTGCGCAGCCGATGGCGGTGTTCGCGTACCCGGCCGAGGGCCAGGTCACGCACCGCCCTGCTGTACGGGTTCAGGCTGTCCACGAGCGGGTGAACTCCTTCCAGGCTTCGTGACGCCACCGGGCCATGAAGCCCCGCCAGCCGCCCCACGGGTGGCGTCGGACGACGAGCCGGGCGGCCACCGTCGCGCCCTCTCGGGTCTGTGTGACGGTCGGGCGGGCTCGGGTCAGCAGGCGGTCCAGTCGGACGGTGACGCTGATGGGGGCGGGTTCGGGGGTGCCGGCGAGGTTGGCGGCGTACCGGTCGAGGGCACGGGAGCCGATGGCGAGGCGGGCGGCGACCAGGTCGAGTCGGCGGCCCGCCCACGCCCAGCGCTCGGCTGCGGCGAGAGCACGCGGATCGTCCTGGTCGCGGCGGAGCCAGTCTTCGGCGGTGGACAGCTGTCGGCGTACCCGATCGACCTGGTCGGCGGCGCGGCCGGCGCCGAGGCGGGCAGCCTTGAGGCCGGCGAGCACGTAGCCGATGTTGTGGGGTTCGGCGTGGGGGAGTCGGCGGGCCTCGGCCAGGCCGGAGTAGACCGTGGTCAAGGCTTCCCAGGCGAGATCGAGGGCGCTGTCCCAGTTGGCGAGGGCGGTTCGGGGGAGTGGATGCTCGACGCCGTCGACCTGCTGGCTGGCGCGTTCGAGCGCTTCGGTCGCGGCCAGGCAGGCGGCGCGCAGGGCGTCGACCGTGCCGTCCGCGGTGCGGATCGCGGTGTTGAGCAAACCGTTCGCTCCGGGATTCTTGGCTGAGGTCGACTGGTGGCGGGCGATGGGCCAGTTCGACGGGTGGCTCCGGTTGTCCGGCGGAGGATTGCGGGTGCGCCGGGAGTAGTGCGCCAGCGTCCGTTCCGCCTGGTCCCGCTCGTCGCAGGGGCCGGGCCGCCCGCACCCCAGACACACCCCGGTGTACGCGGACACGACGTGCCGATCGATCGCCTGTTGCGCCTCGGCGGCTCGGGTCCGGGCGTACCGGCTGTAGTAGGTCTCGGAGAGGGCGTTCACCTCCCCGCCTCCGCGACCTGAGTGATCAGTCGCGCCCACTGGACGTCGGTGCACGGGTACGCCGCACCGCAGGTGCAGTTGACGGTGGCGATTCGCATCGGTGCGTGGGTCCGCAGGATGTCGTCGGCGTCTTCGAGATCTTCTTCGGAGAGGAAGTCGGGTGGTGGCGGGTTACTGGGTTGCGGGGTGGGTGGGGTGGCGCTCACCGGTTTGGTGCCTCCCGTCGCTGAGGTGCGGGCAGGTTCACGCACCCGGCCGACCAGGGGGAACCGATCGGCCGGGCTCTGTGCGGTGGGGACCAACTCCGGGTTGCTGACCAGGGAGCCGGCTGCCATCGAGCTTTGCATGGGTGCGTATGTAAAGCAAGCCATGAGCGGCGATTGGTTGCTATATAAAGTTCGCCTGTGATCAAATGGCGGTGCTGACCAGGGAGACCAGATGCCCGCCAAACCGAAGTGGGAGCGGCTCGCCGACCACCTGCGTGCGCAGATCGAGTCAGGCGAACTCGCTCCAGGAGACAAGCTGCCGTCGACCTCGCAACTCTGTCAGGAGCACAACGTCTCGGCGATCGTGGTGCGACAGGCGATCTTCAAGCTCAGAACCGAAGGCCTCATCGAAGGCGTTCAGGGCGTGGGAGTGTTCGTCACCGAGCGGTGACCGAGGCTGTGGCGACTTTGCGCCCCTCTAGGGGCAGTGGAACGCCACAGCGCCTCGTCTGCTTGTGGTGGCACGGATCGACTGAGCGCTTGACAGTGTCAAGTTGCCGTGTCAGTCTCAGGGGGCCCCTTACTTGACAGTGTCAAGCAAAGAGCTTCCCGTGCGTCGAAGGAGCGATCATGTATCACGCCATCGTCAAGCGCATCGCTACCAAGAACTTCAACCGGGTCAACGAGAAGGACTACGACGCCCTGCTCAAGGACTGTGTGCCGGACGTCTACCACCGCTTCGGTGGGGATCACGCCCTCGGCGGTGAGCGCCACGACCGGGAGGCGTTGAGGCGGTGGTTCGAGCGCCTCGGACGACTCAGCCCAACCCTGAGACTGACGGTGCGCGACGTCTGGGTGAAGGGCACTCCCCACAACACGACGATCATCATCCGCTGGACGGCGACCCAGAACATGCCGGACGGTTCGCCGTACAACAACCATGGCGTACACATCGTGCAGATGAAATGGGGCAAGATCGTGTCGATCGACGCCAACGAGGACTCTCAGCTCGTCGCTGCGGCCCTGCGGGTCTTCGCCGCCCAAGGTGTGACCGAAGCTTCGGCCGAGCCCATCGTGAGCTGAGCGGAACACCGATGTCCATCAAGCCCGATGCGGATGGTCGCACCGCTCTGCTCAGCGCCGCCCGGGCGGAACTCGATGAACACGGCCATGCCGGGATCAGCCTCCGCGCGGTTGCCCGCCGTGCCGGCGTCTCCCACGCCGCCCCCAAATACTTCTTTCAGGATCGCGCAGGGCTCCTGACCGCGATCGCGACCGAGGGCTTCACCGCGTTGGCGGCCGCGTTGCGCACGGTCTCGGCGTCGCGGCCAGCCAACCCGCTCTCGGCCCTGGGCCGGGCGTACATCGACTTCGGCCTGGGCAACCGCGCCCTGTTCGACCTGATGTTCCGCCCCACCGAGCTGCACACCGACGACCCGGCCCTGCGTACGGCACAGGAAGAGGCGATCGGCGAACTCGGCTCGGCCGTTTTCGGCCGGGCATCGGGGTCGGGCAAGGGCGAGGTTCCGCAACTGTCGCTGGTGAGCTGGGCCCTGGCGCACGGCCTGGTCGTGCTCGCCCGCGACGGCGCGCTGCAATCCGCGACCAACGCCCCTACCCCCGAAGAGGCCGCGGAGACCGCCCGAAGCCTGGCTGGCCTGTTCGCCGCCCATCTGGGTGCTGACCCGGATACTCGAAAGACTCCAAGCTGAGGTCGGTGGCGGCGTTGACTTCGCCATTCGTCAGATGCTCGCCCGGTAGGCGCGTAGGTCCTCGCTGGCGCTGCGCAGCAGGACAGCGCTGTCGTACACCTTGTCCCGAGCACCCGACATCGCGTCATGGGTACGCCGCACCACATCCGCGCGTCCGCCGTAGATCAGGACCATCATCGAGTCCTGGCTGTTGCGCATGCTCGCGGCAACCGCGTTGAGCTTGGCTGCCGTCTGCTCGATCTGCTCCATGACCTGCTCGATCCCGGAGATCACCTGCCCGGCGATCCCGCCTCCTGATCCGCTACCCGACAAAACGCGGCTGCGGCCGGTTGGTGTCGTGCCGGAGGCTCCACGACGGGCATGTAATCCGCCAGCCCTCAAGCTGTTGCCGCTGTCGGTCACGCGAGCGTTGTTGGCCTCCTGGTCGCTTGTGCTGTCGTTGACCTGGTTCGGAGTACGGGCTTCTCGTCGCTCGCGCATTCGATCGACACTTGCGGCGATCACGCCTTTGCCGAAGGACCCGAGCGCGTTGCCAATGATGGCGCCGGTGATCACCGACGCCGTCGCAGGCATCCCCCACCTGCTGCTCAGGAGGCCCATCAGCGCACCCAGTGCCGTCGCCCCCTGCTGAACCGCGCTCCCGGTCCCCTCCTTGAGGGTTTCGTAGCCGATCCGCCGGATGAAGGGCCGCTCGACTTTTCCGTTCCGGCGTATCTGCCGGCTACTTCTCATGACTCGACCAGCGGGTCCAAGAACGCGCAGCTCGTTGCGATCATCAGCGGCAGGTGCACCGCAAAGTCCTGGGCAACGCCTCCTGGAACGAGCCCCAGGATCTCTTCGCCCAGGGCCTCTTCCTCGGACTCGTCGGCAAGATCCACGCAGGCAGCCCAGAGGTTGGGGTGCAGAAACGAAAACGACCACAAGCCGTACGCGTCGTTCGGCAGAGCCAAGACTGGCTGGTTGGCGAAGCCGATGCGGTGGAGGTGGGGCTCCTCGGCGGTGGAGCCGAGGCCCTGGCCCAGGGGGAGGAGCTTGTGGCGGCGGAAGACGGGTTCGAGGTTGCCTTCCGGGTCGAACTCGACCAGTAGGCCGCGCCCGATCAGGTTGTCGACGATCTCGGCGGCGCGTGGCTCGGGCTTGGGTGCGGTCTGGACGAGCTGGATCAGGGACTTCCGATTCACCGCCAGCTTGGCGTGCCGCTCGGCGTCGACAAAGGCCGCCGCCCACACGGCCGCTTCAACCTCGGTCAGTTCCACCAGGTCGTCGCCGAGGTGGATCTCGTAGCACTCCGGGGTCGGGTCCGGCGGGCGTACGTACCGGTAGCGCGGTCCCATGGAGAGCCCGACGGGCACGATGACGGTTGGCATGACGTACCCCTTGGTCAGAAGCTGGCGGCGTAGCTGTTGGTGGCCTCGACCGCGCCCTGCGCGAGCGTTGTCGCCTCGTGCAGTTTTTGCTTGGCCTGCTCCATTCTGGCCAGTGCCTCACCGACGCGCGAGTGGCTGGTGCCCTGGGTGAGGCTGCGCAGCAGCGCGGTGGTCTGTTCCAACTGGTCGGCGATGCCCCTGATGGTGGCCGCCTGCTGGCTGGTTTCACTGCTGAATCGGGCCACGCCCGCCTTGATCTCTTCGATCGACGCCATGTTGTTGATCCTCCCCGGTCTAGGTCGTTCTTCCCCGAGCTGACCGTACCCGACCGAGCACAGTAGGTCAGTCCTGCTGGCGATGCCCGCCTCAGGAAAGAGGCACCGCGAGTTCATCGCCGCCACGGGCATCCCGAGCTACCTCTGGAGCGGATTCCCACCACACCAGATTGGCGGCTGCGTGGGCGACCGGTTCGATGATTTCCCATATCTCTGCGATGAGCCCGTCGGCGATACGCATGACGTCGACGACCACGATCTCCGGGCCCGAGTCGGGTAGCCGGCGTCGTGAGTGCACCACGACGTGGTCACCGTCGGCCAGCAGGTGAAGGATTTCGACCTGCATACCGGCGGTGGGGCCCAGTGCGGCGCGGACGGCGGTGAGCCACTGCGCCCTGGTCGAGGCTGTCGAATCCGGCCGGTGGTGGACGAAGTCGTCGCTGAGGAACGAGGCGAGCGTATCGACGTTGCCGGTCTCGATCAGCCCTGCCAGCGCACGTTGGACGATGGTCTTGTTCTCGGTGGTCATGGGGCCGAGTGTTGCGTCGGCCCGTTCGGTTGTCGATGAACTCGCATGTCATGGCGTTCGGCGTGACGATGAGTACGCTCATGATCGTGCACACGGTCGGGGCACTCCTGCGGCAGTGGCGGCAGCACCGGGGGCTCAGTCAACTCGACCTGGCGATTGCCGCGGATGTCTCGGCTCGTCACGTCAGTCTGGTCGAGACCGGCAAGTCCAAGCCGAGCGCGGACATGGTCCTCCGGCTTGCCGATCAGCTTCATGTGCCGCTGCGTGATCGCAATCGGCTGTTGCTCGCCGCCGGCTTCGCGCCCCGGTACGCGGAGCGTCCGCTCGACGACACCGCCCTGTCGGCTGCCCTCGACGCGGTCCGCAGGGTGCTCCGGGCGCACGAGCCGTATCCGGCGCTGGTCTTCGACCGCCGGTGGAACATCGTGATGACCAACCGCGCGGTCGACCCGTTCTTCGCGCAGGTCGCTCCCGATCTGCTGCGGCCACCGGTGAACCTGGTTCGGCTGGGCCTGGACCCGCGCGGGCTTGCTCCCATGGTCGTCAACCTGGCAGACGTGCGTGCGGTCTTCCGCAGCCGGATCTCGCGCCAGCTCGCCGCGGCTCCCGACGCGGAGCTGACCGCACTCTACGAAGAACTGCTGAGACCTCTGCCCGAGGACCCGATGGGCCAGCGGGTCGACGCCGACGTGGTGATCCCGATGATCCTCCGGATCGGCGGACGAGAGTTGCGACTGTTCTCGACCATCACCACATTCGGCACCCCGATGGACATCACGATCGACGAGATCGCGATCGAGTCCTACTACCCGGCGGACCCGGAGAGCGCCGCCTACTTCACGCCATAGCGCACAGGCATGGTGCCCCCGGTCGGGACCGGGATCACCGGCAGGGTGTTGACGTCACCCATGAGGTAGTGCAAGATTCAACTACTTGGTGTTGGGGCGTATTTGTGCGCTTACAAGCCAATTTTGCCGCGCGGCAGAGCCCATCGACCCCCTGTTCACAGGAGGATTCATGCGACTCCGCAAGCCAACCCTCACGTCCGTACTCGCCGCCGCGTCCGTCGCGGCGATGGCGTCCGCCGCGCTCGCCGCGCCCGCGTACGCCTCGGCCGGCTCGACGACGGCTGCCCCGCCCAGCACCACCTGCACCTACGTGGACGGCACCGTCTGCTTCTGGGACTCGATCTGGTTCGACGGTCCGCAGGTGCAGTACAGCGTGCCGCTGAGCACCGGCTGCGTGAACAGCCCGATCGAGATCCACGGCCACGTCAACCTGACCGACAAGACTCTGCTGCTCTACCGGGGAGCCGACTGCACCGGTCTGGTGAGCCAGGCTCCGCCCAGTGACCTGCACAGTTCCAACCAGGCGATCCGGAGTTTCCGGGTCGCCTAGTCACGTCCTGCTTCCGGCGGC
This sequence comes from Micromonospora sp. NBC_01796, assembly GCF_035917455.1. Lineage (NCBI taxonomy): Bacteria > Bacillati > Actinomycetota > Actinomycetes > Micromonosporales > Micromonosporaceae > Micromonospora > Micromonospora sp. NBC_01796. Next base: position 5,271,700 of record NZ_CP109078.1, read on the forward strand.
GCCCCGACCGAGCCGGTCGGGGCGTCAGCCGAGGCGGTCGGCCAGGAAACGTTCGATCTCCTCGAAGAGGACCACCCGGTCGGCGGTGGGGATCTGGACGTGTCCGAGCCGGTCGCTGATCGCGACGGCGCAGCGTACGAGGTCCGATCGGGTGTACGCGGCCAGCAGGGCGGCGTGTCCGCCGTACGAGGTGCCGAGGAAGGCGACCCGATCGCGGTCGACCAGACCGGACCGCACCCCGTGCGCGACCGCGTCGTAGAGGTCCTGTTGCATTCTGCCGCCGTACCCGTTGTTGCCGGCGCGCCGGAACTCGACGCCGAATCCGCGTGAACCACGGTGGTTGATGTGCAGGGACAGGTATCCGAGTGAGGCGAGGTACTGCGCCTCGGTGTGGAAGCGCCACGAGTCCCGGTCGGCCGGGCCGTCGTGCACCACCACGACGGTGGGCAGCGGCAGCCGGTGGTAGACCGGGCGCATGGCGTACCCGGTCAGTTCGCGGCCGTCACCGGCGACGAAGATGAAGTCTTCCAGTTTCGGAAGCTGGTAGCCGGCCAGGTCGGGGCGGTCGAGGAAGAGCGGTTCGGACCGGCCGGTCGCCGGTTCGAAGACGTGGTACGCGACCGGCCCGTCATCCCGCACCCGCCCGACCAACCAGGTACGGTCGTCCGCGCTCCGGTCCACGAGGACGGCCGAACCGGCATCGGTGGCGGTGAGCCGCTCCACCGCCTGCTGCCGGGCCGGGTTGAGCGCGTGGTAGCGCAGGCGCTGGTCGGTGACCGCGCAGATGTCCGGTAGCCCGGTCGACGGCTCGAACCAGACTCCGTCGCCCGCGATCGGGTAACCGTCGACGTCGAGCGTGGGATGGGCGAACACCGTCATCGTGGCGCCGCTGGTCGAGCCGATCGAGATCAGTCTGCGGGTCTTCGCGTCGTAGCTGGTGAGCAGGAACAGGCGGCGTCCGTCCGCGCTGAAGCCCTGGACGGAGAGATCGTCGGCCTCCCTGGCCCCGATCCTCAGCACCTCGCGCGCCGATTCGAGGCGGTCGCCCAGCACGATCTCCACCGACCCGTCGCCGCCCGCCCGGATGCCGCCGCGAGGACGCAGCACGGGGTCCACGAACCACTGCCGGAAGCCCTGGTCACCCGCGACCGACACCGGTTCCCCACCCGAGCCGCCGACACCGGGACCGCTGCCGGGGCCGGGGTCGGCGCCGGAGTCGGAGTCGGGTGGGTCGGTCAGGGTGAGGCGGAACAGTTCGAGGCCGGAGGAACCGGGACGGCGACAGCTGTAGACGGCGGTGGTCGGGTCGTGGCGCGACAGCCAGTACTCGGTGACCGAACCGGGCGTCTCGCACCGCACCGCACCGACCCCGCCGCCGCTGCGGGCGACGGTCGGGCGGAGTCCGGCAAGGCTCCACCGTGCGCCACCCACGGGACCGTGCCGGTAGATCAGCATGGTGCCGTCGGTGGTCCAGCGCAGGTCGGCGACCGTTTCACCCGGATGGGCGGCGAGGCGGCGCTCGTCACCGTCGGCCGTACGCAGCCACAACTCCGGTCCCTCGTCGGTGTTCCGGACGAACGCGACGGCACCCCCGTCCGGGGCGAGCCGAGGCGAGGTGTTGTACGCCGGCGCGAGCAACGCCCGCCTCAACCGCGTCCTGGTGCTCGTCCGTACGCCGGTCATCACCCGGCCCCGTCGCATGAAGCGGCCGAACCGCACTGCCGATCCTGCACTACCCAAGCCCGATGTCGTCCCGCCGTGGACCGAATCAGTTCCACTGTGGTCCGACTCGCGGCGCGGAGGTTTCTCACCGCCGTGTCGCCCTCTCCCCGTGGCGATCGCCCCCGCGGACCGCCGTGGGGCCATCTTCACCACGCCGGTTTTGTCGCGTCAAGACCCCCGTTTATCGGCTGCAACTACGCAATGTCATCGAACCTCCGGTACGGGATGGTTCGGGCGAACGTGGCATATCCGAGCTGGCGACCCCGACCGTGCGTCTGCGCGGGGACCGACGAGCATCGACCTGCGTCACCCTCCGTGCAGGTGACCGGCATTCCGGAACCGAGCCTTTCGGGTCTGGCCGAAAGGCTCGACGGTGGGTTCGCCCCTTGTCGCCTCGCGCACCCGACGGTAATACTTGTCGAACTTTATCGGCACGCCAGCCAACGGGGGGCAATCGTGCTGCATATCCATTTCTCTGCCCAGGATCTGGCCAGAACACGTGTCGCGGCCACCTGGGGACCGCTCGGTGAGACGTTCCTGAGTCTCTTGACATTGCACAGACCTGCAACGCCGGGACTGTTCGGCGGCTGGCGGGAACGCGTCCGTCGTACGTCGACTGTGACCACCCATCCGGCAGTTGCTCTCTTCGGCGACCTGGACGGCGACCTGTTCGCCGCCACCGGGCCGACCGACTCACTCGAAGAAGGACTCGACGCCCTGCTGAGGGCCGGTCCCGAGCGGGTCCGGCCGGAGTTGGTCGGTGCGGCCCGATCCGGGCCGGGCGCCGGTGGTTGGGCGACGCGCCGGCCGAGACCGCCGGTCCGCGAGCCGCTGTCCGAACGGGTCGACCGGCGCGACATGGTGCGCTTTTTGCATGAATATCATCAGGTGGCGGTAGCGCCCTACTGGCCGCAGATCCAATCGCGTTTGCAGGCCGAGCACGCGACCTATGCCGGCGCCCTGGCGGCGTCCGGGGTGGAGGCCATGTTCGCCGCCTTACCGCCCGGTTTTCATTGGCGCTCACCGATATTAGAGGTGGGGCGTGGCACACCGGTCAGCAACCTGGTACTCGGCGGACGCGGCCTGGTGCTGGTGCCGTCCGCCTTCTGTCAAGGTACGCCCAGCGTCGTCACCAGCACCCTCGACGACCGGGCACCGGTGATCCTGTTCGTTCCCGTCATGCGTACGGTCGCGGACGCCGCCGCCATGCTGACCGCGCCCGGTGCCGGGGCGGTGTCGAAGGCGCTGGCCGCACTGCTCGGCCGGACCAGGGCCAACGCCCTCGAAGCGGTCGCCCGCGGTGCGTGCACCACCGGTCAGCTCGCCGAACGGCTCGCCGGTTCGCTGGCCAGCGCCAGCGAGCACGCGACGGTCCTGCGCCGGGCCGGGCTCATCACCACGATCCGTCAGGGCAAGGCCGTCCTGCACGCCCTCACCCCGCTCGGAGCCGACCTGCTCAACGGCATCCCGCGCCCGCACCGCTGAGTTTTCGCAGGCGGGAGGGGCCCCTCCGAACGAGGGGCCCCTCCCGGCACTCACTGGGTGAGGGCGGCGACCTCGTCGGCGGTGAGGCGGTGGGTCACGGCGGCGGTCCGCGCCGCGGCGGCACCCGCCGGCGGGTTCGGGGGCCGGCGCCAGTGCCAGTCGGTGACCGCCTGGTACGCGGCCACCAGCGACAACAACCGGTCCTCTCCGTACGGGAGTCCGCCGAGGATCGCGCCGATCGGCACCCCGGCGGCGGTGAACCCGATCGGGAAGGCGATCTCCGGCAGGCCGAGGATGTCGAACGGCACCGGACCGGTCTGCACCACCACGTCACAGGTCTCGAAGAGCTGGTCCAGGACCCGTTCCATCAGCAGCAGCTTGGCCCGCTGACCGGTGATGAACTCGTTGCCGCCCATCAGGGCACCCTGCAACCAGCTCGTCACCGAGACACCGAACCCGCGCAGGTCCGTACGCAGGTACGGCATGAACGGCTCGCTGCGCTCCGGCAGCCGTACGTTGTTGAAGTTGTTGCCGGTGAGCAGGTCCCACTCGTCCGGCAGGGTGACGTCGACCAGGGTCGCACCGGGGATCGCGGCCAGCTTGGCCAGGTACGCCTGCTGGGCCAGCGCGGTCGCGGAGGTGCCGCTGCCGTAACCGGGCAGGACACCGATCCTGGTCGGCCAGCGCAGCTTCAGGGTGCTGCCGTCGTAGAGGGGGGTGGCGGCGTTGAGCAGGTTCGGCACCTCGGGCAGGCCCTGCGTACGCGGGTCGGCCGGGTCCTCGCCGGCCATCGCGGTCAGCATGATCGCGGCGTCCTTGGCGTCGCGGGCCAGCGGTCCGGGATGGTCGCGGGTGTAGCTGAGCGGGATGATGCCGTTGAGGGACACCCGACCCATGGTCGGCTTGAGCCCGGTGAGGTTCTGCGCGTTCGACGGGGCGGTGATCGAACCGCCGGTCTGGGTGCCGATCCCGGACGAGACGAGCCGACCGGCGACCGAGGTCGCGGTCCCGGTGGACGAACCTCCCGGGTCGGTGCCCGGGTTGGTCGGCGTCCAGGCGTTGACCGTGGTGACCACACCGGACGGGGTGGTGGCGCGGGTGGTGGCCAGCGGACCCATCTGGGTCTTGCCCATCACGATCCCGCCGTTGACCTTCAGCTTGGCGACCGCGGTGGCGTCGTACGGCGGGACGAAGTCCTGGAACAGGTAGGAGTTCGCGGTCGTGGGCACCCCCTCGGTCCAGTAGTTGTCCTTGATCGCGAGCGGGATGCCGTGCAGCGCGCCGCGGTGCGGCTTGCGGGCCGCGGCCCGCGCCGCCTTGACTGCCGCGTCGGCGAGCACCAGGTTGAAGGCTTTGTACGTGCCGTCGTACGCCTCGATCCGGGCCAGGTACGCCTCGACGAGCTGCTCCGGGGTGAGCTTGCCGGCACGGATCAGCCACGCGGCCTCGGAGATGGTCAGCTCGGTCGGATCGGCCACCGCCTCCGGCCGGGGCTTGGTGTAGGCGCTCGGCTTGTCCAGGGCCGGGTTCCACTTCACCGGGTTGCCGCCGGCGGCGGTGCCGCTGTCCGGGGCGGCGAGGGCGATCGAGGGGAGGGCGATGGTGCTGCCGACGGTTGCGGCGGCGGCCAGGGCGGCGGTACGGGCGAGGAAGGCGCGGCGGTCGACCGTACGGTCCTGGGGTTGGATCGTTGTCATCACTTCCGCCATTCGGTGCTGATCGAGGGGTAGAGCATCGGTGCGGCCTGCTGCGAGATCGCCCTGGCGACGACGGGGGTGGACCCGGCGGGCGCCGGAAGCTGGTACGCGGCCAGCGACGTCACGGTGCTCCGGACGAACGACCGCAGCGAGGCGAGTACGGAGTCCTGGCCGGGGGAGCCGGTCACCGGGTCGGCGGTGGTCCCCGGGGGGAGTTGACTCAGGTCTATGCCGAGCGAGGCGAGTCGGGCCCGGATCAGGATGTCGAGTTCGGAGTCGGTCGGCGGTGTGGGTGCCATGGTGCTCCTCCGCTTGGGAAAACGTTGCCCCACTCTCGGTTCACCCTGTGTCGAGATCATGACCTCAAGATCACATACCCGTGAACCACCCCCGTTCCCACCAGCCGCAATGCCTGTCGATCTAGGGCAAATACGTGCTTGTGGATCTCCATCGCGGCGGAGGTTGGCGCGGCGGTGCCGGCCCCGTTCGCCCCGTTGCGCGGACCGGGGGTGAAAACATGGGGGAATGGTGCTGCGCATTGAGGTCGTGCGGGGGGACATCACCGCCGAGGACGTGGACGCGGTGGTGACCGCCGCCAACGAGTCGTTGCTCGGTGGGGGCGGGGTGGACGGGGCGATCCACCGGGCTGCCGGGGCGCGGCTGGCGGACGCGGGTGCGGCGATCGCGCCCTGCGATCCGGGCGACGCGAAGGCGACCCCGGCCTTCGACCTCGACCCGCCGGTCCGGCACGTGATCCACACCGTCGGTCCGGTCTGGGAGGGCGGCGAACACGGCGAGGCGGAGGTGCTCGCCTCCTGCTACCGGCGCAGCCTGGAGGTCGCCGACGCACTCGGCGTACGCCGGATCGCCTTCCCGGCCATCGCGACCGGCGTCTACGGGTTCCCGCCCGAGCAGGCGGCCCGGATCGCGGTCGACACGATCCGGTCCACCCCGTCACGGGTCGAACTGATCCGCCTGGTCGCCTTCGACGACCCAACCCACACCCTGCTCCAGAAAGCGCTCGACAACCCCCACGAGCCACCCCGACCACCAGCAAATCGCCCGGCCCTCCGGGGTGACCATCGTTGATCATGAAGTTAGCGACCTCTGGGAGCCCTCGGAGGCGCGCTAACTTCATGATCAACAGCCGTGGTCACGGGGGAGGGGGGTGGGGTGGGGGGTGTTAGTTTGGGAGCCAAACTATTGACAGGTGCATAGAGACGTGTGAATCTACTGAGGTAGGGCCGGTGCGGGAGCCATGTAGCCGGTGCGGGGGTGACGGGCAGCCTCCCGCGTACTCGTTCCACGCCTTCCGCCTTCGCGCGTGCTCGCGTACGGCCCGCCCCATGGTTCCGTTCTCCCACCCGCGGCTCGTGCGGGGCACCCTACTTCTCCACCGGGAGCCCCGATGCCCCTGTCCACCCGACCACTGACCACCCGAGTGCTGGCCGTCGCCGCGCTCGTCATGCTGCTGCTCACCACCGTGTGGGTGCAGAACGCCTCTGCGCACGGCTCCACGATCAGCCCACCGTCTCGCAACTACGGCTGCTGGCTGCGCTGGGGCGGCAACTTCCAGGCGCCCGAGATGGCCACCGAGGATCCGATGTGCTGGCAGGCCTGGCAGAACGACCCGAACGGCATGTGGAACTGGAACGGTCTCTACCGCGAGGGCGTGGCCGGCAACCACCAGGCCGCCGTCCCGGACGGGCAGTTGTGCAGCGGTGGCCGTACCGGCGGACCCCGCTACGCGGCGATGGACACCCCCGGCGCGTGGCGGGCCGCGTCGGTGAACAACAACTTCACCCTGACCGTGCACGACCAGGCCCTGCACGGCGCCGACTACTACCGGGTGTACGTCTCCCGGCAGGGCTACAACCCGCTCACCCAACCGCTGCGCTGGGCCGACCTCGAACAGGTCGCCTCGACCGGGGTGATCCCGCCCGGCCAGGGGACCCGGACCAACGACCCGGTCCTCAACGGCGTCTCCAACTCGATCAACGTGTCCGCGCCGGGGCGTACCGGCCGGCACGTGGTGTTCACCATCTGGCAGGCCAGCCACATGGACCAGTCGTACTACTGGTGCAGTGACGTGAACTTCCCCGGCGGTGCCGGTCCGACACCGACCCCGACGGTCACCCCCACCCGTACGCCGACACCCACCCCGACCCCGACCCGGACCGCGACCCCGACGCCCACCCCGACCCGCACCACGCCGCCGGCCACCACCCCGGGTACGCCGCGCGGCTGCACCGCCACCTACACGGTCACCGGCCAGTGGTCGGGCGGCTTCCAGGGTGACGTACGGGTGACCGCCGGCAGCGCCGCGATCAGCGGCTGGACGGTGACCTGGACCTGGCCCAACGGGCAGACGGTCGCGTCGAGCTGGGGCGCCACCGTCACCTCCTCCGGCACCGGTGTCACCGCCACCAACGTCGCCTACAACGGCAGTCTCGGCGCCGGTGCGAGCACCACCTTCGGTTTCCTCGGCTCGTGGACCGGCAGCAACGGTTCACCCACCCCGACCTGCGTCGCCACCTGACGTACGCGGGAACCGCAACGGGCCGCGCCCGGCCCGGTCGACGAACGACCGGACCGGGCGCGGTGGAAACCCCGTAGGCGTGCCGAGCCAGGGACTCGTTACGGGTAGTTGACCACGTAGATGGTCTGCGCGGCCTGGTTGGCCGGGCCACCGGTGTTGTTGATGACGCGGTTGATCGTGCCCACGCCACCGAGCGAGACCGAGACCATGTTGTGGAATTTGACCCCGGTCTTGTTCGGCACCTCGAAGGAGCGTTCGCCGACCACCGCCGGGTTCACGTTGAAGTAGCAGTAGCTGCCCAACCCCCACGCCTCGTGGGTGTTGACCGAGTCAGCCACCTTGTACGCCGCATAACCGCGGGTCGACCCGTTCATCCAGGCCGCCTGGTTCGGCGGGTCGTACGGCATCTCGTTCTGGTAGAAGTACGTCCGGCCGCGTTCGCCGTTCCAGATGGTCTGGTACTTCTGGTAGTGCTCGACGAAGAGGCCGTACATCGTGACGTCGTCACCGTTGACGATCAGGCCGGTGTCGGCCGTGTTGATCGTCCACCCGTAGGTGCCGGCGTTGCCGTGGTCGGCACGCCACAACCACATGTGGTCGCCGATCACGTCGTCGCTGTTGACCACCAGGCTGTTGGTGGCCTTGCCTGCGACCGCCCCGCCGATGCGGAAGAAGACGTCGTGCAGCGAGGTCGGGTTGGCCGCGTGGTCCGCGCTGGAGCCGGCCGGGCCGACCTCCATCAGGGCGGCGGAGTTGGTGGTGCCGGCCTCGAACATGATGCCGGCGACCTTCACCCCGTCCACGTCCGCGACGGTCATCGCGGTGACGCCGTTCTGCGGCTCGATCGTGGCCAGGCCGAGGCCGAGCACGACGGTGTTCGGCCGGGTGATCCGGATCGTGTCGTTGATCCGGTGCACGCCCGGGGCGAACAGCAGGTCCCGGCCCTGGGCCAGGGCGGCGTTGATGGTCGCCGCGGTGGTGCCGGGACGGACGATGAAGTACTGGCTCAGCGAGGTCGAGCTACCGGCCGGGGTCTTGTTGTACCAGGAGGTGCCGGTGCTGTTGGCCCGCAGCGCCGGTACGAAGACCCGGTACTCGCCGGAGCCGTCGACGTACAGGAAGGGCTTCTCCCGGACCGTCGGGGTCGTGTTGATCACGGTGTGCGAGGGGTTCGGGAAGTTCGGCGCCGGTGCGCCGACCACGCCCTGGAACACCATGTTCCACACCGAGCCGGTCCAGCCGTTGCCGAACTCGCTGTTGCGCGAGTACCACTGCTGCTGCGAGCCGCTGACGACCAGGCCGTCGATCCGGGTGTCGGCCAGCAGGCCGCCACTGGACCAGCCGTCGCCGCCGTTCCAGAGCTGGATCTGGTTCTGCGCGCCGCGCAGGTGCATCCGCCGGTACGGGGCGGCCTGCGACACCGCCCAGCGTTCCACGGTCACCCCGGCCGGCAGGGTCACCGACAGGTTCTCCGCCGCCCGCCAGAAGTTCTGGGTGGCGTTGCCGCCGAACCAGGTCGCCTCGGCCCGTACGTGACCGTTGAGGTTCACGTCGTCGGGGGAGAAGCCGAGGCCGGCGACCTGGGTGAAGAAGCCCAGGTTCACGTCGGCGGTGTAGTTGCCGGGCTTGAACAGCACGGCGTACCGCTCCGGACCGAACTGGTTCTGCTCCTGCTGGTTGAAGATCGTGTTCAGCCGGCTCTGGATGGTCGAGGTCGGCGTCGACGGGTCGAAGACGAAGGTGTTCGACCCGAAGTTCGGGTTGCGCGGGTCGGTCGGCTCGACCGGGGTGCCGGTCACCGGCGGCGTGGTCGGCGGGGTGGTCGGCGGGACGGTGCCGAATTCGCCGTACACCTGGAACTCCCAGAGCGAGTAGCCGTAGCCGGTGGTCCTGGCCGTGCCGTACATCCGTACGTAGCGGCCGCTGCCGGTCACCGGGAGCGTCTGCACGCCGCCGGTGCTGGTGGTGGTCGAGTAGATCGTGGTCCAGGGTGCGGACCCGGTGGCCGAGGTCTGGATCTGGAACGCCCGCCCGGCGGCGGTCTCCCAGTTCAGCACCACCTGGCTGAGGGTGGCGGTGGCGCCGAGGTCGACCTGTAGCCACTGCGGGTCGCTGAACGCGCTGGACCAGCGCGTGCCGGTGTTGCCGTCGACCGCGGCGGGGGCGAGGGTGCCACCGTTCTCGCTGGACGAGGCGGTGGCCGCCTTGCCCTGGGAGATCAGGGTCGGCGCGGCCTGCGCGGCGGTCGGTGCGGTGGCGATGAACGGTACGGGCGCCAGCAGTGCGGCGGCCAGGGCGGCGAGCACACCCCATCGGGATCGGGTCGAGGGTGTGCGCGTGGTGCGACGATGAACTTCCATTGGGCCCACCTGTCGGTGATAGGGCGCGGTGGGGCGGCCCAGTCGTGGCGTGGCGACGCCGTGGCTGGGTGGGTACGGCCGGCCGCCGGGGGGATCCGGCGGTCGGCCCGCGCCTGCGGGATCTAACAGTGAGAGCGCTCTCCCGACGAGTGTTACGCCGCTGTTTCGGGCCGTCAAGACGAACATCGATTCCTGTCCGATATGACGGTTAAATGAGTAGTCATCACGCAGCGGCGGTTAGCGAGAATTGTCGGCGCCGAGATCTCGTGGCGTGCCGACTTGCGGGCCAATCGCGGCAGCGGGACCGACCGGGCGTGTCGTGGACAACACGACGGCGGTACGCTTCCGGACGCGCGGTCGCTGATGCCCGCCACCCAACGCGTCGCCCGGCGAGAGACGACACCCGCCGGACACCTGCGCACCGCACGGCGTTGGACGAGAATTCCAGAATCCGACAGGGTCGGCCCGTGGACCGATCTGGGAGAGAGACTAGCCTGATGGGCGTGACACGCCGCGCGAAAATCGTCTGCACGCTTGGCCCCGCGACTTCGAGCCCGGAGCGCATCCGTGGCCTTGTCGAGGCCGGCATGGACGTGGCCCGGCTGAACTTCAGCCACGGCAGCCACGCCGACCACGAGCAGGTCTTTCACCTGGTCCGGCAGACCGCCCAGGCCACCGGGAAAGCGGTCGCGATCCTGGCCGACCTGCAGGGCCCCAAGATCCGCCTCGGCCGGTTCGCCGACGGCCCGCACGAGTGGCGCACCGGTGACTCGGTGGTGATCACCGGCGATGACATCCTGGGCACCCGGGAGCGGGTTTCCTGCACCTACAGCAAGCTTCCCCAGGAGGTCCGCCCCGGCGACCGCCTGCTGATCGACGACGGCCGGGTCGCGGTCGAGGTCAGCTCGATCGAGGGCAACGACATCCGGGTCCTGGTCACCGAGGGTGGCGCGGTCTCCAACAACAAGGGCGTCTCGCTGCCGAACGTCGCGGTGAGCGTGCCGGCGATGTCGGACAAGGACGCCGAGGACCTCCGGTTCGCCCTCGGTCTCGGCGTCGACATGATCGCCATGTCCTTCGTCCGGTCGGCCGACGACATCAAGCTGGCGCACAACATCATGCAGGAGGTCGGCGTCCACCGGCCGGTCATGGCCAAGGTCGAGAAGCCGGAGGCGGTGGACCACCTGGAGGCCATCGTCGCCGCGTTCGACGGCGGTGTCATGGTCGCCCGCGGTGACCTCGGCGTCGAGCTTCCGCTGGACCAGGTGCCGCTGGTGCAGAAGCGGGCCGTGCAGCTCTGCCGGGAGAACGCCCGCCCGGTCATCGTCGCCACCCAGATGCTCGACTCCATGATCGAGAACTCCCGCCCGACCCGCGCGGAGGCCTCCGACGTGGCGAACGCGGTGCTCGACGGCGCCGACGCGGTGATGCTCTCCGGTGAGACCAGCGTCGGCAAGTATCCGGTGCTCACCGTGAGCACCATGGCGAAGATCATCACCACCACCGAGTCCGGGTCGATCGGCGTGCCCCGGCTCCAGCACGACCCGCGTACGCACGGCGGCGCGCTCACCGTCGCCGCCTCGCAGATCGCCCGTGCCATCGGCGCCAAGGCCCTGGTCGCCTTCTCCCAGACCGGCGACACCGTACGCCGGCTCTCCCGGCTGCACTGCGACCTGCCGCTGCTCGCCTTCACCCCGGTGCCGGAGGTGCGCGACCAGCTCGCCCTCGCCTGGGGCGTGGAGACCTTCCTGATGCCGTTCGTGCAGCACACCGACGACATGTTCCGCCAGGTCGACCAGGCGCTGCTCGGTCTGGGCCGGGGCAACCCCGGTGACTACGTGGTGATCGTCGCGGGCAGCCCGCCCGGCACCCCCGGCTTCACCAACACCCTGCGGGTGCACCAGCTCGGCTCCCTCGTCGACGCCGCGGCGGCCCGGGCCCTGCAGTGACGTCCGGCGGGCCGGTCGGTGGACAGGTCGCGGTCGATCAGCTCCTCGAGGTGCTCGACCTGACCCAGATCGACGAGATGACCTTCCGTGGGATGAGTCCGCCGGTCGGTCCGCAACGGGTGTACGGCGGTCAGGTCGCCGGCCAGGCACTGGTGGCCGCCGGCCGGACCGTCGAGGCGACCCGGTTCGTCCACTCGCTGCACGGCTACTTCGTCCGCCCCGGCGACCCGGTCGAGCCGATCGAGTACGAGGTCGAACGGATCCGCGACGGGCGTTCGTTCTCGGTCCGGCGGTCGGTCGCCAAACAGCACGGCAAGACCATCTTCTTCATGTCCGCCTCGTTCCAGCGGCTGGAGGAGGGGCTGGACCACCAGGCCCCGGTCCCGCCGGACGTACCCGGTCCGGACGAGGTGCCGACCATGGCCGACCGGCTGGCCCGCTACCCGGAGCGGCTCGGCATCTGGTCGCTCATCCCGCGCCCGATCGACGTCCGGTACGTCGGGGAGCCCGGCTGGGTACGCCCCGGCGACCGGCCCGCCGACCCGTACCAGCGGGTGTGGATGCGGATCGACGGCAAGCTGCCCGACGACCCGCTGCTGCACGCCTGCGCGCTGACGTACGCCTCCGACCTGACCCTGCTCGACTCGGTCCTCTCGGTGCACGGCGAGGTCTGGGGACCCGGCGGTGTGGTCGGCGCGAGCCTCGACCACGCCCTCTGGTTCCACCGGCCGTTCCGGGCCGACGAGTGGTTCCTCTACGACTGCTGGAGCCCGTCCGCCTCCGGCGCACGGGGGCTGGCCACCGGCCGGATGTTCACCGTCGACGGCCGCCAGATCGCCAGCTCGGTCCAGGAGGGTCTGCTCCGCCGGGTCGGCGCCTGACCGCTGCACCAGTCAGGGCGCAACCGTGCCGGACAACCGCGTGACCTGCGCCGGACAAGCGCGGGATACGCGTGCTTTCCGCCGGAAGTAGCGCCTTGAGTGGCTTGCCACCCCCGGCACCGTTCGCCGGGCGGCGCGGGGGCTAACCTTGCCGGCATGCGTCTCTCCGCACGGGTCGACTACGCGTTGCGCGCCACGGCCGAACTCGCCGCCACCGCGGACGACACCGCCGCTGCGGCCGGCCCCGCCCGACGCCCGAATCCCGTCACCGCCGAGCAGATCGCCCGCGCGCAGGAGATTCCGCCGAAGTTCCTGGAAAGCATCCTGTTGCAACTGCGCCGGGGCGGGATCGTGCACGCCCAGCGTGGCCCGGAGGGCGGCTACTGGTTGGCCCGCAAGGCGGCGGAAATCTCCCTCGCCGACGTGATCCGGGTGATCGACGGCCCGCTCGCGCACATCCGTGGGCAGCGTCCCGAGGATCTCGGCTACCAGGGCGCCGCCCGATCCCTGCAGGAGGTCTGGATCGCCCTGCGGGCCAGTGAGCGGGAGATCCTCGAACTGGTCACCGTGGCCGACGTGGCCAGCGGCAAACTGCCCGACCGGGTCACCGAACTGGTCAGCGACCCGAACGCCTGGACCTGAGCCAGGCACGGCGGGGCGATCACGCCGCCCGCAGGTACCTCCACCGGCCGTGGTCGGCGACCGCCAGCGGCTCGGTGTCGGCGAGGATCCGCTCCGGCCGCAGGAAGACCACCGGACTCTGACCCTTGCCGGCCGGCGCGTCCGGATCCGGAAGGTCGCCGGAGGGGGTGGCGCGGTCGGTGCCGGGCAGAATCGGATTGTTGCCGGGTTTCCAGGACGCTGTCAGTCCCATCGGATGCTCCATCCGCTGTTCGCCGGGCCCGGGGCGGGCCGTCCGCGAGTCCCTCCATCACAGCACCGGCCGCTGAGAGCCGGCTGCGTGTGAGCTACCGGAACGGTGGGAACCGGCTGTACCCACCGGGGTCCGCGCCGAGCCGGCGCGGACCGTCGACGGGATCAACGCTACCCATCCGTCGCCCGTACCGCAGCGGCATCGGCCGCGCCGCGGTGCAGGGCCGTCGCGGTCCGCTCGATCAGGTACCAGGCCAGCGCCACCTCGCGCTCGCTGGTCTGCGGTGCCCCGACGGCGAGCCGCAGCGTGTGCCGGCCGCCGACCCGGGTATGGGTCAGGTGGACCCGGCCGGTCGCGTTGACCCGGTGCAGCAGTTCGGCGTTCAGGGCATCGGCCGCCGCTCCGGGCTGCCCGTCCGACGGCTCGACCGTGGTGGCCCGCAGCCGGAAGCAGACCAGCGAGAACGGGTGCGGGACGACCACCTCGAACCGGTCGTCCGCCCGGACCAGGTCCGCGAACCGTGCGGCCAGGGCAATACCGGTACAGATGTGCGCCCGCAGCCCCTCGGCGCCGTACGAGCGCAGGACGAACCAGAGCTTCAACGCCCGGAACCGCCGACCCAGCGGCACCTGCCAGTCGCGGTAGTCGACCACCGCACCTGACTCCGACGCCGCGTTGCGCAGGAACTCCGGCAGTACGCTCAGCGCCTCGGTCAGCCCGGCCCGGTCGGCGACCCAGAACGCGTCGCAGTCGAAACCGGTGAGCAGCCACTTGTGCGGGTCGAAGCAGTACGAGTCGGCGTACTCCAGACCCGCGTGCGACCAGCGCAGTTCGGGGCAGATCGCAGCCGCTCCGGCGTACGCGGCGTCGACGTGCAACCAGGTGCCGTACGTCTGGCACAGCTCGCCGATCGCGGGCAGCGGGTCGACGGCGGTGGTGGAGGTGGTCCCGATCGTCGCCACCACCAGCGCAGGTACGTCGCCGGCGGCCAGGTCCGCCTCGATCGCCGCGCGCAGCAACTCCGGCCGCAGGGCCAGGGTGTACGGGTCGGCGCCGATCGCGCGCACCCCGTCGTCGCCCAGCCCGGCGATCCGGGCCGCCTTCTGCACCGACGAGTGCGCCTCGGCCGAGGTGTAGACCCGGTAGCGGCGGTCGAGTCCCCGGCCGCGCCAGCGCCCGCCGCTGGCCCGGTGCAGGGCGGCGAGGGTGGCCACCAGGGTCGCCGACGACGCGGAGTCCTGGATCACCCCGCCACCGGTGCCGGTGGACCGGAACCGGGTCGGCAGGTCGAGCAGCTCGGCCAACCAGTCCAGCATCACCGTTTCCACCTCGGTGCAGGCCGGGGCGCTGGCCCAGAGCATGCCCTGCACCCCGAGCCCCGCGCTGACGAGGTCGCCGAGCACGCTCGGCCCGGAGGTGTTGGCGGGGAAGTAGCCGAAGAAGGCCGGGTGCTGCCAGTGGGTGAGGCCGGGGGTGACAACCGTGTCGAGGTCGGCCAGGATCCGGTCGAACGGCTCGCCCCGCTCCGGTGGTGAGGCCGGCAGCCGGGCGGCGACCGTACCGGGCGGGTCGGCGGGGGTCACCGGTCGGTCGGCGAGGGTGGCCCAGTAGTCGGCGATCCAGTCGATCACGGCGTACCCGTTGCGGCGGAACTCCTCCGGGTCCATGTGCGTGGCCATGCCCGAGAGTCGATCAGGGATCGACGTCCGGGACAAGAGTGGATCGCCGATTGACCTCAGTGGACGGTGGGGGAGAGGGCGGGTGCGCCGGTGCTGGCCCGGACGGTGAGCCGGGGGTCGAGCAGGGTCCCCTCCGGCACCTCCTTGCCGGCCAGCTTGTCCATCAGCAGCGTCACCGCCCGCTGCCCGACCTCCTCGGCCGGAATGAGCACCGACGTCAGCGCCGGGGCGGCCCGCTCGGCGACCTCGTCCGGGCAGATCGCCACCACCGAGACGTCGCCCGGCACCGTACGACCCAGCGCCGGCAGGGCGGCCAGCACCTGTCCCACCGCCGCCTCGTTGTGCACCACCAGCCCGGACAGGTCCGGCTGCCGGTCGAACAGCCCGGCCAGTTCCCGGCGTACGGAGTCGAAGTTCTCCTCGCACGGCTGGGCGATAGCGGTCAGGCCGAGCCGGTGCGCGGTCTCGGTGAACCCGGCCCGGGTTCGGTGGGCGTACCCGGTGTCCCGGTCGTAGACCACCGCCGGGGCGCCGAGCAGGGCGAGGCGTTGGTGCCCGAGCCGGGCCAGGTGCTCCACGCAGACCTGACCGGCCTGGTAGAAGTCGAGGTCGACGCAGGTCAGGCCGGTGGCGTCGGCGGGGAAACCGATCAGCACGCTGGGCCGCTCCAACTCGCGCAGCAGCGGCACCCTCGGGTCGTGCATCTCCACGTCCATCAGGATCAGCCCGTCGACCATCGCGCTGGCCGCGATCCGGCGCAGCTCTGCCGGGCCCTCGTCGGCCGTCATCAGCAGCACGTCGTGGTCGAACCGGCGGGCCGTGGTCACCACGGCGGTGGCGAACTGCATCAGCACCGGCAGGTGCATGCCCGAGCGCAGCGGGAGCACCAGGGCGATCACGTTCGCCCGCCGGCTGGCCAGCGCCCGCGCACCCGCGTTCGGGTGGTAACCGAGCTTCCGTACGCTGGCCAGGACCCGTTCGCGGGTGGTGGCCGAGATGGCCCGCTTGCCGCTCAGGACGTACGAGACGGTGCTCACCGCCACCCCGGCGTGCCGGGCCACGTCGGCGATGGTCACCATGTCCGGGCGTTTCGGTACGAGGTTCGGATCGGACACTAAACGCCTCCAGCATCAGCCACGGACCGTTGACCGATCGTCGCGCTGACGAAGTTCAACCAGCTCACGGTAACGCCTGGGGCGTCGAACAGCAGGTACAGGTCCCGTACTCCGGACGCCTGCGTCCGCTGCCAGCGACCGGTGACCTCGGCCCAGTCGCGTGGTTGGCGCGCGGCCGGGTCGCGCAGGCCCATCGCCGGGACCGGGATCGTCCCCACCACCGGCCCGTCGACCGGGTCGTCCAACCGGAGGGTGAGCCCGGCCGGGTGCGGGGTCGTCTCGGGCAGGTGCGGGGGCGGGCTGGCGATCCGGGCGGTCACACCGGTCACACCGGTGCCGAAGTCGACCTCGGCGAACCGGACCCAGGCGCCCGCCTCGGTGGCCTGCACCGCGTCGCCGAGCCTGCCGTCGGGCACCGCCACGATCCCGGCGTACTCGTCGTGGGCGGCGGCGCGCAGCCGGGCACGGAGGGGATCGCGGGGACCGATCCGCTCACCGCGTACGGCCAGCGTGGTGCTGGCCAGGAGATCCCCGCTGGACCGTCCGATCCAGACGGTGTGCGGGGCCTGCTCGACCACGTACCGGTCCCCGGTCACGTCCCAGTGCGCCAGGTCGGCGGCGCGCAGCGGGAGACGTACGGTGGTGCTCTCGCCGGGGGTGAGGGTGACCCGGGCGAAGCCGCGCAACTGGCGCAGCGGCTGCTTCACCCGCGACTGCCGCTGCCGGGTGTAGAGCTGCACCACCTCGACGCCGGGCCGCGCACCGGTGTTGGTCACCTCGACGCTGACCTCGACGGTGCCGTCCGGCTCCACCTCGTCGGTGTCGCACCGCAGGTCGGCGTAGCCGAACGTGGTGTAACTCAGCCCGTGCCCGAACGGGTAGAGCGGGTCGCCCCGGTAGTACAGGTAGGTCGCGTCGCTGGTGATCACGTCGTAGTCGAACAGGTCGGGCAGTTCGGTCGCGGCGCGGTACCAGGTCTGGGTCAGCCGTCCGCCGGGGTCGGTGTCGCCGCAGAGTACGGCGGCCAGCGCGTGCCCGTACTCCTGGCCGCCGTGGGCCGACCACAGTACGGCCGGCAGGTGCGCGTCGGCCCAGTTCACCGCGTACGGGTACCCGCTGGTCAGCACGAGCACCGTACGCGGGTTCGCCGCGTGTACGGCGCGCAGCAGTGCCTCCTGGGCGGCGGGCAGGGCCAGGTCGACCCGGTCCTCGGTCTCCCGCCCGTTGACCATCGGGTGGTTGCCGAGCACCACCACCGCCACCTGCGCGTCCCCCGCGATCGCCGCCGCCGTGGCGGCACCGTCCTCGACCGTCTCGACGGTGAAGGCGGTCGCCCCGGCGGCGTCGGGGGTCTCGGCGCGCAGCACCCCGTCCGGGCCGACGGTGACGAACCGTTCGCCGGCCATGTGCCAGAGCAGGGTGGTCCCGTCGCCCCGCTCGACCAGCCGGAACGTCTCCCGTACCAGCCAGCCGCCGGGGCCGGGCCGGTCGTTGACCAGGACACCGGTCCGGTCGCCCCCGACGTGTTGACCGTTGGCGACCGCCCGGAGTGCGACCAGGTCCCGGCCCCAGTCGTACACCTCGAACCAGCTCGCGGGTGCGGGGTCGGGGCGTACCCGCAGGGGTGCGCCGTCGGCTTCGGTGCCGGCGTGCACGTAACCGGCGTCCGGGCCGGCCACCCGCAGGGCGATCCGGTCGACCCCGGGGTGGTACGTCACCCCGGCACCGATCCGTTCGGTCAGCCCGTCGAGCGCGGTCACCGCGTACGGCAGGGTGCCGCTGTACCAGTCGACGTGCAGGGTCCCGGCGAGCGGACCGAGCACCGCGACCCGGTTGGTCCGGCTCGGGTCGAGGGGGAGCACCCCGTTGTTGCGCAGCAGGACGAACGACTGCTCGGCGGCCTGCCGGGCCAGCCGCCGGTGCGCGGCGCAGTCGACCACCTCCGCCCCGATCCGGGTGTACGGGTTGCGCGCGGGCGGGTCGAACTCGCCCAGCCGGAACCGGATGGTGAGCAGCCGCCGTACCGCGTCGTCCAGGTCGGACTCCACCAGCAGGCCCCGGCGCAGCGCCTCGGTGAACCGCCACCGGGACGGGGCCCCGTCGGTGTCGTCCTCGGTGACGTTGTCGACCCCGGCCCGCAGCGCGGCGGCGTAACCGCTCGGGTGGTCCGGCAGGTAGCCCTGGGCGCCGGCCAGGTTGGTGACCGCGCCCGCGTCGCCGACCACCATGATCTCGCCGGGCGCGCTGGCCCGCAGTTCCCCGTGCAGCAGTGGACTCAGATGCGCCGGCCGCCCGTTGACCAGGTTGTACGACGCCATCACGGCCACCGCCGCGTCGGCCGCGAGCGGGGCCCGGTACGAGGGCAGCTCGTACTCGTGCAGCACCCTCGGCGGGAGGTTGCTGGAACTGAGGCAGCGGTCGGTTTCGTTGTTGTAGCCGAGGAAGTGTTTCAGGGTCGGTGCGGTCTTGAGATAGTCCGGGTGGTCCCCGCGCAGTCCGGTCGCGTACGCGGTGCCGAGCAGGCCGGTCAACCAGGGATCCTCGGCGTAACCCTCCTCGTTGCGCCCCCACCGGGGGTCCCGCAGCGGGTTCACCACCGGTGCCCAGACGTTGAGCCCGATCCGGGCCGGGTCCTGCCGGTGCCGGGCGCGTACCTCGTCGCCGACCGCGTCCCCGACCGCGCGCAGCAGCTCCGGGTGCCAGCTGCTGGCCAGCCCGAGGGCCTGGGGGAAGACGGTGGCCGGGCCGAGCCAGGCCAGCCCGTGCAGGGCTTCGGTGCCGGTGCGGAAGGTGTCGATGCCGAGCCGGGGGATCGGCGCCTGGTACTGGTGCAGGAGCCCGATCTTCTCGTCCCGGGTGAGCCGTCCGAGCAGGTCGGCGACCCGGTCCGGGAGCGGCCGGTCGGGGTCGCGGAAGCCCTGGCCGGCGTCGGTCCGGGCGGCGGGACCGGCCAGGTCGGCGGGTATCCGCAGCCCGGCCGGGCTTTCCGGGACCGACGGGCTGGGCAGGTCGGCGGGATCCGGCAGGATGACCGGTCCGGTGGGTTCGCCTGCGCCGGGGGGTGCGCACACGGGTAGGGCCTCGCGCATGGTGGGCTGGCGCATGTCGATCACCTTTCGTGATCCTGCGGGCGGATCCACCGGCGCGGGCGGGCGGAACGCCTCGAAGACTCGGTTCGAGCATGGTGGGGTGGCGGTGTGGGGTCGGTCGCCAGCCCGGGAAGCTCGAAGCGCTTCGACGACCAGGAAAAAGTGTGCCTCACCGGTACGCCGGACGCCGGGGCGTGGTGGCAAGGCACCTTCGAGGCTTCCACCCGCCGCCGGGCCGGTCAAGGGATGACGTCGGTCGATTTGATACCGCCCGGTCCATTCCCGGTCGTGCCACCACGGGGCGCGGCGGGTCAGAGCGGCGGGGCGGTGGGCAGCCGGCCGGCATCGACCATGGCGAGGGCGCGGGCCGCGCCGCCGACCGCCGCCGCACCCGGTCCGAGGGCGGAGGCGGCCAGCCTGGTTCCCCCGGCGTCCGGTGCCACCGTACGGGCGGCAAGCTCGGTCTCGGCGGCCGGCAACAGCCACGGTGCGAGCGTGACGAAGTAGCCGCCGAGCAGCACCACCTCGGGGTTGACCAGGTTCCCGAGCACGGCGATCCCGTGTCCGAGGTGCCGCCCGGCCTCGGTGAGCGTGTCCAGTGCCAACCGGTCGCCCTGCCGGGCGCGGCTGCGGACCCGTTCCACCTCGGGGGCGTAGTCGGCGACCGGACCGTCCGGCGTGGTGTCCGGCAGCGCCCGCCGGATCAGCGCCGGGATGCCGGCCAGGGCCTCCAGGCAGCCGCGCCGGCCGCAGGGGCAGACCGGACCGGTCGGGTCGAGGCAGAGGTGGCCGATCTCCCCGGCGAAGCCCCGCCCGCCGCGCAGCAGCCGGCCGTCGGCCACCACCCCGGCGCCGATGCCGGCGCTCGCGGTGAGGTGGACCAGGTTGGCGGTGCCGGCGTACGGGCCGTGCCGGTGCTCGGCCAGCGCGGCCAGGTTGGCGTCGTTGTCGACCACCACGTCGAAGGCCGGCTCCCGCAGCGCCCGGCGCAGGTCGGCGCCGAGGGTCAGGTCCCGCCAGCCCAGGCTCGGCGCGATCCTGACCGTGCCCGCGGCGTCGATCAGTCCGGGTACGCCGACCGTGAGCCCGAGGATGGTGCGCCCCTGGCCGGCGAGCCGGTTGATCGCCCGCCCGGCCAGGGTGGCGATCGAGCTGACCGCCCGGGTACCGATGCCGCCCGAGCCGGCGAAGGCCCGGCGCCAGGTGAGCAGTTCGGTCCCGCCGAGGTCGACCGCGACCACGGTGAGCTGGTCGGCGCCGACCTCGATCCCGATCGCCGCGTACGGCTCGCCGTCGAGGACCAGCATGGTGGCGGGGCGGCCGATCCGGTTCTCGGTGAGCCCGGTCTCGCGCAGCAGCCGCCGGTCGATCAGGTCGGCGACCAGGCTGGACACGGTCGCCTTGTTGAGCCCGGTCGAGGCGGCGATGTCCGCCCGCGAGCAGGGTGCGTGCGCGCGTACGTAACGCAGCACGACGGCGAGGTTGGTGGCCCGTACGTCGGCGAGGTCGGCCGGCTCGGCACCGGTCTGCATCGTGATCAAAGTCTTTCCGCTCCCCGCGTACTGGTGGTGTAGGGAAGGGCCCCTTGTTATCGCTATTTGTAGCGGAAGGGGCCCCTGCGAACACCTGGCGTGCCGCCGGTGACTCCCTTGTGGCAGCGGTCACCGTCGATTAACTTAGTTTAGTCACCCGACGAAATAACTCTACCTGTGCGTCGCTGCGCCGCACACCCCACCGATTGAAGGGAGCGTGGCGTGGATCCAACGCATCCGAGCGGGGCCACCGACCGCCGCCGATTCCTCGCCCTGTTCGGCCTCGGCACCGCCGCACTGGCCAGTGGTGGCCTGCTGGCCGGTTGCAGCAAGGAGGCCGGCAGCCGGGGCAGCGCCACCCAGGCCGACGCGGTCAAGGGCGTACTGCCGAACTACAGGGCGGTCGACCTGATCAAACCGGACATCCCCGGCCAGGGGCCGATCCCGCAGGGCTTCCTCACCTACCCCCGTGAGCTGGTGGTCTCGGTGCCGGACAAGCCCGGTGCCGGGGGGCCGGAGATCAGGACGATGTCGCCGTGGTGGGGGCCGACCCCGCCCGCCCTCGGGCGAAACTCCTATCTGGACGCGGTCAACGCCCAGCTCGGCGTCACGGTCAACCCGAGCCTGCAGGACGGGAACACCTACTCCGACAAGCTCAGCGCGGTGCTCGGCGCGCGGGACGTACCGGACCTGCTGGTCGGTCCGAACTGGGAAATCGACAAGATCTCCCGGTTCTCGGACGCGGTGAAGGCACTGTTCGAGGATCTGACCGACTACCTCAAGGGCGACGCGGTGCACGCGTACCCGAATCTGGCCGCCCTCTCCACCGGCGCCTGGGAGTACGCGGCCTGGGGCGGACGGCTCTACTCCGTACCGTTCCCGACCGACGGCCCGTTCGCGTTCGCGATGTTCCACCGCAAGGACCTCACCGACGCGGCCGGTGTCGGCGCGCCGACCACCACCGACGAGCTGTACCGGTTCGGCAAGGAGATGACCAGGGCGGACCGGGGCGTCTGGGCGTTCGGCAGCGTCTTCTCCATGGTGCAGCAGTACTTCGGCTGCCCCGGCGTGCAGAACGGCTGGCGGCGCAAGCCCGACGGTGGCCTGGTCCACAAGTACGAGCTGCCCGAGTACCGGGCCGCGCTGGAGTTCACCGCCCGCCTCTTCACCGAGGGGCTGGTGCACCCGGACACGGTGGCCACCAAGGGCGCCGACGAGAAGCAGCTCTTCAACGGGGGCAAGATCCTGATGTACCAGGACGGTCTGGGAGCCTGGCAGGGGATGCAGGGCGAGCAGGTCAAGGTGACCCCGACCTTCAACATGCAGCCGATACCGGTGTTCGGCGCGGGCGCCACCAAGCCGGTGATCTGGGGCAGCGAGAAGCCGATCTTCTTCACCTTCGTCAAGAAGGGGCTCGGCAAGGCGCGTACCGAGGAGATCCTGCGGGTGCTCAACTGGGGCGCCGCCCCGTTCGGCAGCCGCGAGTACGAGCTGCGCGAGTACGGCGTGGAGGGCAGGCACTTCACCCGAGCCGCCGACGGCAGCCCGATCCCCACCGAGTTGGGGCGCAAGGAGAAGGCCTCCCAGTACGACTACCTCGGTGGCCGGGTGCCGGTGAAGGTACGCAGCGGCGACACCCCGAACTACGTACAGGACTACCTCGGTTACCACCGGGCGACGATCACCCATCTGGAACCGGACCTGTTCGCCGGGATCAAGCTCGAACTGCCGGCGAACTACTCCAAGGTGCTGGTACCCAGCGAAGACAAGATCAACGACATCCTCCGTGGGCGGCGGCCGATCGGCGACCTCGACCAGGTGGCCAGTGAGTTCCGGTCCGGTGGCGGGGACGAGGGGCGGGCCTTCCTGGAAAAGGCCCTGGCCGACAACGGCAGATGACCACCGACGAGAAGGCCGCCGACCGGGGGGCAGTCGGTCGCCGGGCTGCCGCTCGACGTGGCGGGGGTCGACCTGTCGCGGGTCGGCGGGGCGCCGGTCGGGGCAGGCGGCCGGGCCGGCGCACCCTGGCCGACCGGCTGCGCCGGGACTGGCCACTGCTGGTGATGGCCGCGCCCGCCGCGGTGCTGCTGTTGGTCTTCCACTACCTGCCGACGCTGGGCAACGTGATCGCCTTCCAGGACTACAACCCGTTCCTGGGCGACGATCCGCTCGACGCGTTCATCCACAGCGAGTGGATCGGGTTCGGCAACTTCGAGACCCTCTTCCGCGACCCCGCGTTCTGGGACGCGGTCCGCAACACCCTGACCATCACCGCGTTCCAGCTCGTCTTCTTCTTCCCACTGCCGATCCTGCTGGCGATCCTGCTCAACAGCGTGGTCTCCGGCCGGGTACGCGGCTTCGTGCAGAGCGTGGTGTACCTGCCGCACTTCTTCAGCTGGGTGCTGGTGGTCACCTTCTTCGTGCAGATGCTCGGTGGTGCCGGCCTGCTCGCGCAGGAGTTGCGCCAGGCCGGTTTCGAGCCGTGGGACGTGATGACCGACCCGGACACGTTCATGGTGCTGGTCACCGCCGAGGCGGTCTGGAAGGACGCCGGCTGGGGCGCGATCGTCTTCCTGGCCGCGCTGTCGGCGATAGACCAGAACCTGTACGAGGCCGCCGCCGCCGACGGTGCGGGCCCCTGGCGGCGGCTCTGGCACATCACCCTGCCCGGACTCCGGCCGGTGATCATCCTGCTGCTGATCATGCGGCTCGGTGACGCGCTCTCGGTCGGCTTCGAGCAGTTCATCCTGCAACGGGAGGCGGTCGGCCGGCAGGCCGCCGAGGTCCTCGACACCTTCGTCTACTACCAGGCGATCGTGCCCCAGCAGTGGGGCCTCGGAGCGGCGGCCGGACTGTTCAAGGCCGCCGTCGGACTGATCCTGATCCTGGCCGCGAACAAGGCCGCACACCGGCTCGGCGAGCAGGGGGTGTACGCGAAATCATGAGCGTCACGTCGACACGGCACGGTGGACCGGCGCGGGTCGAGCCTCCGGGCAGGGATTGGACCGGCCGCATCCGGGACCGGTGGCAGCGGAACCGGCGGCAGCGGGGCCAGTGGCAGCGGGACCGGCGTCGGCGGGAGCGGGAGCGCCGGCCGGCCTGGGCGGAGGCACCGACCCCGATCGGCCGGTTCGGCAAGGGTGTCCTGCTCACGCTGCTGGTGCTGGCCGTACTCGGGCCGATCTGGGCGGTGGTGGTGACCAGCCTCGCCTCCCGGGACACGATCAACGAGGCGGGCGGGATCGTGCTCGTGCCCCGAGAACTCGACATCTCGGCGTACGTGACGATCTTCTCCGGCGGGACGGTCACCCAGGCGGTCTGGATCAGCACCCTGGTCACCGTGGCCGGTACGGCGGTCAGCCTGGTGCTGACCGTGCTCGCCGCGTACGGGCTGTCCCGGCCGGACTCGCTGGCGCACCGGCCGCTGCTCTTCTTCTTCCTGCTGACGTTCCTGATCTTCCCCGGCCTGGTGCCGAGTTACCTGGTGGTGACCGGGCTGGGCCTGAAGAACAGCCTCTGGTCGCTGATCCTGCCCAGTGCGATCAGCGTGTTCAACCTGGTGGTGATCCGTGCCTTCTTCATGAACGTGCCGGGCGAGTTGGTGGACAGCGCCCGGATCGACGGGGCGGGAGAGTTCCGCATCCTGACCCGGATCATGCTGCCGCTGTCCCGGGCGGTGGTGGCGGTGGTCGGGCTGTTCTACGCGGTCGGCTACTGGAACTCGTACTTCAACGCGGTGCTCTATCTGGACGACAACGACAAGTTCCCGATCCAGCGGGTGTTGCAGAGCTACCTGCTCGCCGGCCAGTCCCCGCACGTCACCGGCAGCGTGCCCAACCTGCCGGGGATCAGCGCGTACCCGCCGACGCTGGCGATCAAGATGGCGGTCGTGGTGGTGACCGTGATCCCGGCGGTGGTGGTCTACCCGTTCGTGCAGCGCCACTTCACCAAGGGCGTGCTCACCGGGGCGGTCAAGGGCTGACCGGGGGCGGGGCGCCCCCCACCTGGGCACCCCGCCGGACCCGTACCCGCGGGGTCCCAGCCGCCGAAACTCACCCCGTGGGCAGTGGGCCGACCGGCAAGCCGGTCTGTCCGGTCCACTCGCACCGCCGAGCGGCCTGCCCTCTAGTTTCTTTGGTATCCAAACAAACTGTCAATGGTTCGACGCCCATCAAAGCCTGGAACTGGCAATCTCGCAGGTGTGGCGCTTCAACACTGGTGTCCAATTAGGTGGGAAACCAAACAAAAGAACGGGTGGAGGCGAGCGGTTTGCGGTGGCCGAAGGGGATCGACGGGCTCTGTTACGGCGGGGACTACAACCCGGAGCAGTGGCCGCCGCAGGTCTGGGCGCAGGACGTGGCACTGATGCGGCAGGCGCGGGTCAACCTGGTCACCGTCGGGGTCTTCGCCTGGTCCCGGCTCGAACCACAACCGGGCCGGTACGACTTCGACTGGTTGGACCGGGTGCTGGACCTGCTGCACGACGGCGGGATCCGGGTCGCCCTGGCCACCCCGACCGCGTCCCCGCCACCGTGGTTCTCGGCGGCCCATCCCGACGCGCTCCCGGTCACCGCGACCGGCGTACGCCTGCACCACGGCAGCCGGGACACCTACTGCGCGAGCGCACCGGCCTACCGTACGGCCGCCGGGACGATCACCGCCGCGCTGGCCGAGCGCTACCGGGACCACCCCGCGCTGGCGCTGTGGCACGTGCACAACGAGTACGGCACCACCTGCCACTGCCCGTACGCGACCGAGGCGTTCCGGCGCTGGCTGCGGGACCGCCACCACAGTCTGGACCGGGTCAACGACGCCTGGAGCACGAGCTTCTGGAGCCAGCACTACACGGACTGGGCGCAGATCTCGACGCCCCGCGCCACCCAGTACCTGGCCAACCCGGCCCAGGTGCTCGACTTCCGCCGGTTCTGGTCCGACGAGTTGCTGACCGCGTACGCCGAGCAGCGCGACCTGCTCCGGGCCGCAACCCCGGACGTGCCGGTGACCACCAACTACGTCTTCGGGAACTGGGTCCCGGTCGACCACGCCCGCTGGTCGAGCGAGGTGGACCTGGTCGCGATCGACCACTACCCGTCGGCCGCCGACCGGGGCGCGGAGGAGCAGATCGCGTTCGCCGCCGACCTGGCCCGGTCCTGGGCCCGTCGGGTCCCGCCGGCCGTGTCCGCCCCGGCCGGTGTCGACGTCCCGACCGCCGGTCTCGAACCGTCCGGCGACAACGGGCCGGGGTGGTTGCTGCTGGAGAGCGCGCCGAACCTGATCTACACGCCCGGTCGGATGCACAGCCGGGAGCCGGGGCGGCTGGCCCGCAACAGCCTCGCGTACGTGGCCCGAGGGTCGGGTGGGGCGATGTTCTTCCAGTGGCGGGCACCGGCAGGTGGGGCGGAGCGCTTCCACTCGGCGCTGGTGCCGCACGCCGGGTCGGACAGCCGGGTGTTCCGGGAGACCGTCGAGCTGGGGCGCGTGCTGCACGAGCTGCCGGCGGTGCGGGCCGGGGCGGTCGAGGCGTCGGCGGCGATCGGGTGGGACGCCGAGTGCTGGTGGGCGCTGGACGGCCCCGGCCTGCCCACGGACCGGCTCGACTATCTCGACGAGGTCCGCGCGGCCCACCGGCTGCTGTGGCGGGCCGGCTTCAGCACCGACTTCGTCGGCCCGGACCAACTCACCCGGGACCGGTTCGCTCCCGACCGACCCGACGCGGCTGGCAGCCCGGACGGGTTCGACTCGGCCGGCGGCCCGGACCCGCTGGCCGGGTACCACCTGCTTGTCCTGCCCGCGTTCTACCTGGTCTCGGACGTGACCGCGGCGCGGATACGGGCCTTCGTCGCGGGTGGTGGGCACCTGGTGGTCGGTTACCTCAGCGGGGTCGCCGACGAGCACGGCCGGGTCCGGCTGGGCGGTTATCCGGGCGCGTTCCGGGAGGTGCTCGGCATCCGGGTGGAGGAGTTCCATCCTCTCCCCGCCAACGAGCGGTACCCCCTCGTCGGCGTCGAACATGCGGGGCGGACCGGGGAGCCGGCCGCCGAGGCAACGGCCGAGGCAGGCGCGAACGTCACCGGTCGACTGTGGACCGAGACCGTACGGCTGGTCGGGGCGCGGACCGTGTTCGCGTACGGCGACGGGCGGTTGGCCGGTCAGCCGGCGGTGACCCGACACCGGTACGGCAAGGGCGTGGCCTGGTACGTCTCCACCCGACTCGACGACGCCGCGTACCGGGGGTTGCTGACCACCGCGGCGCTGGCGGCCGGGGCGGCGCCGACCTGCCCGGCGGCGCCGGACGGGGTGGAGGCGGTCCGCCGCCGCTCGCCCGACGGCCCGAGCTGGCTGTTCCTGCTCAACCACGACCCCGAGCCGCGAACCGTGCCCCTGCCCCAACCGGCGGTGCCGGTGAACGCGACGGGAACGGTGGAACCGGCGACCGAAGTGGTCGTGCCGGGCGGCGGGTATGTCGTCCTGCGGGAGAACTGAAACCTTTAAATTCGGCCCGGTCTATCTTGTGGGCTGCGGAAGGGTTGTCCTAGGCTCCAGGTGCGTTCGGAGCCTCCATCCTTCGTCGAACCGGCCATTGAACTGATCCATTTCCCGGCCGTTTCCGCGTGGCGAGTCGAGCCGCCGGCCCTGGGCAGGCCGGCAGCACCCGTCCGGTCAGCCGGCCGGCGGCACCGCCGCGCACCCGTCCCCACGGAGTAGAGATGCCCAGCTCACGAGAACGCCTCCCCTACCGATCGGCGGGGCTGCGATCCCGCCGCACCGCGCTGCTCGCCGCCGTCACCGCCGGCACCCTCGCCGTCACCGGGGCCATGACCGCGGTGGTCGCCTCGGCTGCCGCCGCAGGCTGTCGGGTCGACTACCAGGTCGCCAACCAGTGGCAGGGCGGGTTCGGCGCCGGCGTCACCATCACCAACCTCGGCGACCCGCTCACCGCCTGGTCCCTGACCTGGTCGTACGCCGCCGGTCAGCAGGTGACCCAGGCCTGGAACGCCACGGTCACCCAGTCCGGCGCCCAGGTGACCGCCGTCAACGTCGGTTACAACGGGGCGGTTGCCACCAACGGCACCGTCTCGTTCGGCTTCAACGGATCCTGGAACAACAGCAGCAACCCGGTGCCGGCAAGTTTCGCGGTCAACGGCACCACCTGCACCGGTGGGATCACCCCGACCACCGGCCCGCCCCCGACCACACCGCCGACCGGGACACCGACCCCGACGCCGACCGGCACGACCCCGGCACCGACAACCGACCCGCCGCCGACCACGCCGACCACCCCACCGACGACGCCACCGCCGGCGGCGGCCGGGGCGAAGCAGGCCGAGGACCTGGACCGGGGGCTGGTCAGCGTCCGGTCCGGCAGCGCCAACCTTGTCTCCTGGCGGCTGCTCGGCACCGAGGGAACGGGCGTGTCGTTCAACCTCTACCGGGGCTCGACCAGGGTGAACGCCTCGCCTATCACCGGCGCCACGAACTATCTGGACAGCGGTGCCGCGGCCGGGTCGGCCTACACCGTACGGGCGGTGGTGGGCGGGACCGAGCAGGCCGCGTCGGCGCCGGCGCTCCAGTTCGCCAACGGTTACCTCGACGTACGGCTGCAGGTGCCGCCGGGCGGGACCACCCCGTCCGGGGAGGCGTACACGTACTCGGCCAACGACGCCTCCGTCGGTGACCTCGACGGCGACGGCCGGTACGAGATCGTGCTGAAGTGGGATCCGTCCAACGCGAAGGACAACTCGCAGTCCGGGTACACCGGGAACGTGTACGTCGACGCGTACACCCTGACCGGGACCCGGTTGTGGCGGATCGACCTGGGTCGCAACATCCGGGCCGGTGCCCACTACACCCAGTTCCAGGTGTACGACTACGACGGCGACGGTGACGCCGAGGTGGCGATGAAAACCGCCGACGGCACCCGGTCCGGCAGCGGGCAGCTCATCGGCTCGTCCTCGGCCGACCACCGCAACGCAAGCGGGTACGTCCTCGCCGGGCCGGAGTACCTGAGCATGTTCGACGGTCGGACCGGGGCGGTCGCGTCCACGGTGGACTACCTGCCGGCTCGCGGCACGGTCTCCTCGTGGGGCGACAACTACGGCAACCGGGTGGACCGGTTCCTCGCCGGCACCGCGTACCTGGACGGGCAGCGTCCGTCGCTGATCATGTCGCGCGGCTACTACACCCGTACGGTGATCGTGGCGTGGGACTTCCGCAACGGGAGCCTGACCCGGCGCTGGACGTTCGACTCCAACTCAGCCGGCAGCCAGTACGCCGGCCAGGGCAACCACAGTCTCGCGATCGCCGACGTGGACGCCGACGGCCGGGACGAGATCCTGTTCGGCGCGATGTGCGTCGACGACAACGGGAGCGTGCTCTGGAACACCGGGCACGGGCACGGCGACGCCGCACACGTCGGTGACCTGGACCCGAGCCGGGCGGGGCTGGAGTATTTCAAGGTCAGCGAGGATGCCAGCAAGCCGTCGTCCTGGTTCGCGAACGCGCGTACCGGTCAGATCCTGTGGTCGACCGGTGCGTCCGGGGACAACGGCCGGGGAGTGGCCGGGGACATCTACGCCGGCAGCGCGGGCGCGGAGTCGTGGTCGTCGGCGGTCGACGGGCTGCGCAGCCCGAGCGGGGCGAACGTCGGCCGTAAGCCCTCGTCGGCGAACTTCCTGGTCTGGTGGGACGGGGATCCGGTACGCGAACTGCTCGACGCCACCCGGATCGACAAGTACGGCACCGGCGGCGACACCCGGCTGCTCACCGGCAGCGGGGTGGCCTCGAACAACGGCACCAAGTCCACGCCCGCGCTGTCGGCCGACATCCTCGGCGACTGGCGCGAGGAGGCGATCTGGCGTACGAGTGACAGCTCGGCGCTACGGATCTACAGCACGCCGACGACGACCAGCACCAGGATCGCGACGTTGATGCACGATCCGCAGTATCGGGTGGCGGTCGCGTGGCAGAACACCGCCTACAACCAGCCGCCGCATCCGAGCTTCTTCATCGGTAACGGGATGGCCACCCCGCCCCAGCCCAACATCTATCTGCGCTGAGGCCCAGTCGTACCGGACCGGGTAGGGGCCCACCCCACCCGGCCCGGTACGACACACACCGCGACATAACGCGACCCGTCCCGACCGCGCATGTCGAACCACCACCGGTAGTAACACTAGGCGGGGTTACGGGGCGTGCCGGTGACAGCCACGTGAAGATGCTGTTTCGTGGCCCCGGATCGGGGGGTGTTCCCCGTCACTTGTCGTGCCGGAGCCCGCCCGCGACCTGTTCGGCGATCAGCTCGAAGGAGCGGATCCGTTCGTCGACGTCGTAGACCATCGCGGTCAGCATCAGCTCGTCTGCCCGGGTCCGCTCCAGCAGCTCGGTGAGCTGCCTGCGGACGGTCTCGGGGCTGCCCATCGCCTGTCCCTGCATCCGTTCCCGGCTGAACTGCCGCTCCGCCTCCGTGAACGGGTACGCCGCCGCCTCCTCGGGCGTGGCCAGCGGCTCCGGCCGACCCGAGCGCAGGCGCAGGAAGGAGAGCGCGGCGGGCCCGGACAGCCACTGCGCGTGCTCGTCGGTCTCCGCGCAGATCGCGTTCACCGCGACCATCGCGTACGGCTTGTCCAGCCACTGCGACGGGCGGAAGTTCTGCCGGTAGAGGGCCAGCGCCGGCAGGGTGTTGGTGGAGCTGAAGTGGTGGGCGAAGGAGAACGGCAGGCCGAGCAGCCCGGCGAGCTGTGCGCTGAAGCCGCTCGACCCGAGCAGCCAGACGGCGGGCATGTTCCCCCGGCCGGGGCTGGCGGTGATCGGGCCGGGGTGGTCCCCGGTGAAGTAGTTGATCAGGTCGGCGAGCTCCTGCGGGAAGTTCTCGGCCGAGAGTCCCTCCATGGTGCGACGCAGCGCCAGCGCGGTCACCTGGTCGGTCCCCGGCGCCCGGCCGATGCCCAGGTCGATCCGGCCGGGATGCAGCGCCTCCAGGGTGCCGAACTGTTCGGCGACCACCAGCGGCGCGTGGTTGGGCAGCATCACCCCGCCCGAACCGACCCGGATCGTCGAGGTGGCCGCGGCCAGGTGGGCGATCACCACGGGTGGGGCGCTGCTGGCGATGGCCGGCATGTTGTGGTGTTCGGCCACCCAGAAGCGCTGGTAGCCCAACTCCTCGGTCCGCCGCGCGAGGGCGGTGGTGTGCCGCAGGGCCTCACCGGCGGTGGTGCCGGCGGCGACCGGGGCAAGGTCAAGAACAGACATGGGTACGTCGATCACACAGTCGATCAACAGTCGGCCCGCCCAAATTGTTCCACTCGGGCGGATCGGGTGAGCTTGCCCACCGAGGTGCTCGTCGGCACGGGTGCCGGCGGCCCGTTGCCCGTCAGCCGATCAGGGTCCAGAGGTGTTGGGCGGAGGGCGACTCGAACTCACCCCGGGCGGCCTGCTGGGCCAGCTCCTCGCGGCTGAGCCCCAGTTCGGCGAGCTGCCCGTCGACGAAACGGTTCCAGTCCTCGTCGGCCTGGCGCCGCTCCTGCTCGTCACCTGTCATGACTCGGACCCTACCGCCCCGGTACGACGGCCGGGCCGGGTGGTCGCGGCCCCGGCGGTGGGCCGGACCGGCTCGGTGACATTGATCAAGGTATGTGCGGAATGGGTGAAGACATTGGATGTCTTCCTCTGCGGGAAAAGATCGATCCGGACCTGGCTGCGGGGCCAGTCCCCCCGATGCGCGTGGGAGCGTCGATGACCAGCGCTTTGTGGGTTTTGGTGAGCCCTGGCTGATCTTGAGGTGGGCGGATACCTCCGATGTCTGGCGGCTCAAAAGGTTGACAGAGTTGTTTCACGGTGTAAACATCGCCGATATCTGAACTCGATGGAAATGGATTCGAGTAACTCGAATGAGGAGCGGAAGAAAATCGTCCAGCGTCGATAAGGCATTCGAGCTGATCGGCGCGGTTTCCGAGGCTGGCGGGGCCGGACTGACCCTGGGCGAGCTTGCCGCGGAAGCCGGCATCGCGCTGAGCACCACCCACCGGTACACCACCTCACTGCTCGAACTCGGCGTGTTCGAACGGGACCCGGCCGGCGCCTTCCACCTCGGCGTCACCCTCATCGCGCTCGCCGGGCAGTACCTCGAAGAGGACGGTCTGCGCGCCGCGGCCCGCCCGTACCTGGTCGAACTGGTCGAGTTGAGCGGGGAGACGGTGCACCTGGGCATCCCGGTCGGCAACCACATCGTCTACGTGGACAAGGTGGAGAGCGCGAAGTCCGTACGGCTGGTCTCCCGGATCGGCAGCCGGGTGGCGATGCACAGCACCTCGATGGGCAAGGCCGTACTCGCCGCGCTGGACGAGCGGCGGCGCGCGGAGATCCTCACCGGTCCACTGCCGGTCCGTACCGCCAGGACGCTCACCGGAGCGGCGCTGAACACCGAACTCGACCTCGTCCGGGCCCGCGGGTTCGCGATCGACGACGAGGAGAACGAGGAGGGCGTCCGCTGTTTCGGCCTGCCGATCCTGAGTGCCTCCGGCCAGCCGGTCGGCGCGTTCAGCGTGTCGGCTCCGGCGCACCGGTTCAGCATCGACGACTGCCATCGCCTCGCGCCGACCGCACTGGCCATGGCCGTCAATATCGGTCGACGGATCGGTTATCCGGCCCATCGCCGCCGCCCGTCGCCGGAAAACCACACCCGACCGGAACACCCGAGCATCAGCGAACACGCCCGCTGACCCAGCCAAGGAGTGGAACGGATGTCCGCCGTCACATCGTCAACTGGTTCCGCCCCGTCCACCGACGCCGTCCCGGCGGCCGAGTCGGTCATCACCGTGCACAATCCGGGCACCGGCGCGCTGCTCGGCGAGGTCGAGGCAGCCGGTGAGGAACGCGTACTGGCGGTGGTCGACGCCGCCCAGGCCGGTCAGCGGGCGATGGCCGCACTGCCCGCACACGAGCGGGCGGGGCTGCTGCGCCGGATCGCCGACCTGGTCGAGGCCGAACAGGAGAGCCTGGCCCGGCTGCTCGCGGCCGAGAACGGCAAGCCGCTGCCGCAGACCAGGGGCGAGGTCGAGGCGGCGATCCGGATCTTCCGCGCCCACGCGGGCGAGGCGACCCGGCTCTTCGGTCGGCAGATCCCGCTGGACGCCGTACCCGGAATGGAGCGGCACCTGGCGGTGACCGTGCGCGAACCGATCGGCGTGGTGGCCGCGCTGGTCCCGTTCAACTACCCGGTCGAGCTGTACGCGCACAAGGCCGCCGCCGCCCTCGCCGCCGGCAACGCCGTGGTGGTGCAGCCACCCGCGCGCTGCCCGCTCAGCCTGGTCCGGATCGCCGAACTGGTCGAACTGGCCGGTGCCCCCCGGTACGCGCACCAGGTCGTCACCGGCGGGGTACGGGTCTCCCAACTCCTGGCCGAACTGCCCGGCATCGCGGCGGTGAGCCTCACCGGCAGCACCTCGGCCGGGCGGGAGATCGCCCGACGGGCCGCCGCCACCCTGAAGAAGGTCTTCCTCGAACTCGGCGGCAACGACGCGCTGATCGTCTGCGACGACGCGGACGTGGAGCAGGCCGCCCGGGCGGTGGTGCTCGGCCGGCTGGCCCGGGGCAACGGGCAGATCTGCTGCGCGGTCAAGCGGGTCTACGTGCAGGACGGCGCGTACGACGCGTTCGTGGCGTCGCTGCTCGCGCAGACCGCCGAGCTGACCGTCGGCGACCAGTTGGTCGAGACGACCGACGTCGGTCCGCTGATCGCCGAGTCGGCCGCGGCACAGGTCGAGGACGCGGTCGGCCGGCTCGTGCACGACGGTGCCCGGCTGGTCGCCGGTGGGGCCCGGCGGGGCGCCTTCGTCGACCCGACCGTCCTGGTCGACGTGCCGCCGGACAGTCCCGCCCTGGCCGCGGAGATCTTCGGCCCGGTGGCGCCGGTGGCCCGGTTCACCGACCCGTTCGACGCGGTCGCGATGGCGAACGAGTCGCCGTACGGGCTGCACGCGGCGGTGTTCACCCGGGACATCTCGCGCGCCTTCACCCTGGCCCGGCGGCTCGACGTCGGCGGGGTGCTGATCAACGGCTCGACCGCCGTACGCGCGGAGAACCTGCCGTTCGGCGGGACCAAGGACACCGGCGGCTACCGCGAGGGCGTACACGACACCGCCCTGGACT
This sequence comes from Micromonospora sp. NBC_01796, assembly GCF_035917455.1. Classification (NCBI taxonomy): domain Bacteria; kingdom Bacillati; phylum Actinomycetota; class Actinomycetes; order Micromonosporales; family Micromonosporaceae; genus Micromonospora; species Micromonospora sp. NBC_01796. The sequence continues at coordinate 5,305,768 of NZ_CP109078.1, forward strand.
TCACCCGGCAGAAGACCATCGTGGTGATGGAGGCCTTCGAATGAGCCTCGAACTGCGGGGGGTGCACAAGGACTACGGCGGCGTCGAGGTGCTGCACGGGGTCGACCTGGTCGGACAGCCGGGCGAGGTGCTGGCCGTGGTCGGCGCGAACGGTGCCGGCAAGTCCACCCTGATCAAGATCCTGGCCGGGGCGCAGCCGATGAGCGCGGGCGAGATGCGCCTCGACGGCGAGCGGGTAGAGCTGCGTTCGCCGCACGACGCGCACGACCACGGCATCCGTACGGTCTACCAGGAACTCAGCCTCGTCCCCGAGCTGTCGGTCACGGAGAACCTGCTGATGGGGAACTTCCCCCGGCGGGCCGGCCTGATCGACTGGGCCGCCGCGCACCGCCGGGCGGGCGCCCTGCTCGACTCGATCGGGTTCGGCGCTATCAACCCCCGTACCGTCGCGGGCCGGCTCTCGGTGGCCCGGCAGCAGATGGTCGAGATCGCGAAGGCGCTGGTCGCCGAGCCACGGGTGCTGGTGCTCGACGAGCCCTCCGCGGTGCTGGCCGGCAGCGACCTCGACTCGCTCTTCGCGCTGGTACGGCGGCTGACCCAACGCGGCGTGCTGGTGGTGTACGTCTCGCACCGGCTGGCCGAGGTGCTCGAACTCGCCAGCACCATCGTGGTGATCAAGGACGGTCGGGTGGTCGCCACGACCACCCCGGCCGAGACCGACGAGGACGAGCTGATCCGGCTGATGGCCGGGCGCCGACTGGCCCAGATTTACCCGGACCGGCGGGAGGGCAGGGGCGCTCCCCGGCTGACCGTCACCGGGCTCGGCCGGCCGGGGGAGTTCACCGACGTCTCGTTCACCCTGCACGAGGGCGAGGTCGTCGGCTTGTTCGGGCTGGTCGGCTCGGGCCGCAGCGAACTGGCCCGGTGCGTCTTCGGCGCCGAGCGGGCCGCGACCGGCGAGGTCCGGGTCGCGGGCGGGGGAGGGGACTTCCGTACCCCGGCGGAGGCGATCGCGGCCGGGGTCGCACTGGTCACCGAGGACCGCAAACGCACCGGGCTGGTCCTCGACCTGACCGTATGGGACAACATCGCCCTCACCACCCTGCACCGGCACAGCCGGGTCGGCCTGGTCGACCGGGCCCGCCAACGGCGGGACGTGACCACGATGGTCGACCGGCTCGCCATCCAACCGGCGCACTGCGCCTCGATGGCGGTGGTCAACCTCAGCGGCGGCAACCAGCAGAAGGCGGTGCTGGCCAAGTGGCTGCTGGTCGGGCCGAGCGTGCTCATCCTCGACGAACCGACCCGGGGCGTGGACATGGCCACCCGGGTGGAGATCTACCGCATCATCGACGACCTGGCCCGGTCCGGGCTGAGCGTCCTGCTCATCTCCTCGGACCTGACCGAGGTGCTCGGGGCCAGCGACCGGGTCCTGGTGATGCGGCAGGGCCGGCTCACCGGTGAACTGGCCGCCGACCGGACCACCGAGGACGAGGTGCTCGGGTACGCGATCGGACCGGCCGCCGGCCGGATGGAGCGGACGCCCGTGACCGGGCACGAGGAGAGGGTATGACGGGGCAGCTCACCGACACCGCGCCGGACACCGCCACCAGCGGCGGACCACGACGGCCGTTGCGACTGGTGGTCAACGGCCGGGACCGTACGGTCGAGGCGGTGCTCGGCACGCTCGTCGTCGGACTGATCGTGGTGGCCGCCCTGACCTCCGACACGTTCTTCACCCAGACCAACCTGACCAACCTGCTCAAGCAGATGGTCACCACCGGGCTGCTCGCCTTCGGCATGCTGGTGGTCATCCTCACCGGCGGCATCGACCTCTCGGTCGGCTCGGTGGTCGCGTTCGCCGGGATCGTCACCGCCGGACTGGTCTCGGGGCTGCCGATCCCGCTGGCGATGCTGGTCGGCATCCTGGCCGGGATCGGGTTCGGGCTGGTCAACGGCACCCTGATCGCCCGGTTCGGGCTGGCACCGTTCGTGGTGACGCTGGCCGCGCTGACCACCGTCCGGGGGTTGGCGTTCGTCTACTCCGAGGTGCCGATCGCCCCGGACGACCCGGCGTTCTTCACCCTCGGCACGGCGATGGTCGGTCCGATCCCACTGACCACGGTGATCATGCTGGCGGTCTTCGGCCTGGGCGGGGTGTTCCTGTCCCGTACCCCGGCCGGACGGTCGATCATCGCGATCGGCGGCAACCCGGAGACCGTACGCCTCGCCGGCATCAACGTACGCCGGCACGTGATCCTCGCGTACACGATCAGCGGTGCCTGCGCCGGACTGGCCGGGGTGATCCTGGCCAGCCGGGTCGGGATCGCCCAGCCGAGCGTCGGTGTCGCCTTCGAACTGGACGCGATCGCCGCGTGCGTGATCGGCGGGGCGAGCCTGGCCGGCGGGCGCGGTACGGCGAAGGCGACCCTCGGCGGTGTCCTCGTCCTCGCCCTGATCAACAACCTGCTGAACCTGTACGGCGTGCAGAGCTTCTGGCAGCAGGTCCTCAAGGGACTGATCATCATCGCGGTGATCCTGGTCCAGCGGGTCAACCGGGTACGCCCCTGACGCGGGACGCGCCCACACCACCACCCCACCCACCACACCACGGGAGATGTTGGCATGAACCCGAAGAAGCTCAGCCGACTGCTGGTCACCGGCACCCTCGCCCTCGCCCTCGGCCTGACCGCCTGCTCCGAGTCCGACGGCTCGGGTGCCGGCGGGGACGGCTCGTACACGATCGGCGTGGCGAACTTCATGTTGAGCGGGCCCTACTTCAGCGGCATGGACAAGGCCATCGCGGCCCAGGCGAAGAAGAAGGGGAACGTCGAGATCATCAGCACCGACGCGAACGGTGACGCCGCCAAGCTCGCCGCGAACGTCGAGGACCTGCTCAGTAAGAACGTCGACGCGGTGATCATCTCCGGTGGACCGCTGGAGTCGGCCCCGGCGGCCCTCAACGCGATCAAGGCGGCGGGCAAGCCGGTGGTGCTGGTCGACCGGAAGTTCCAGACCGGCGAGTACACCAGTTGGATCGGCCCGGACAACAAGGCGATCGGCGTACAGAACGGGGAGTTCCTCGCCGAGAAGCTGCCCAGCGGCGGCAAGGTCGCCATCATCAAGGGGGGGCCGGCGGACAACAGCATCGGGCTGGCCCGTACCGACGGGGTGAAGTCGGTGCTCGGCGGCAAGCCGGGAATCACCCTGGTCGAGGCGCCGGACTTCGGCAACTGGGGCTCCGACGGCGGGCTGACCGTGATGGAGAGCCTGCTCGCCACCAACGCCGACCTGGCCGCGGTGTTCTGCGAGAACGACGCGATGTGCCTGGGCGCGCAGCGGGCGATCGCCGACGCGGGCAAGGACAAGCAGATCATCATCGCCGGTGTGGACGGTCAGGCCGAGGCGTTGAAGGCCATTCTCGACGGGACGAACTACCTGGTCACCGGCCTGAACGACGCGGACATCATCGGCAGCCTGGGCCTGGACCGGGCGGTCGAGATCCTGGGCGGCACCAAGACGGAGAAGGACACGGTGGTCCCCTCGCCGAGGGTGACCAAGGAGAACGCGGCCCAGTTCCTCGACCCCAAGGGCGGCTTCTGAGCCGGGACGATCTCGGGGCGATCGATGATCGCCGGCTTCGGTTGACCGGTCCACGCCTGGTGCGGGACCGGTCAACCGGTCGGGAGCGCTACAGCGAGAGGATGCGGGTGACCAGGGTCGCGATCGCGACGAGCAGGATCGTCGCCGGTGCGCCGGCGCCCTTGGTGTCGCCGTTGCGTACGTGTGCGATGACCGCGCCGACGAAGTAGAGGACCACCCCGATGGCCGCGGCGACGCCGAGCGGCGCGAAGAAGATCCCGACGATCAGCCCGGCCGCGCCGATGATCTCGATGATGGCCAGCGGCGGGTACCAGTTGAGCGGTACCCCGGCCGCGGTGAGCCCCTTGACCACCGCCTCGTCCTTGGTCAGCTTGCCTCGGGCGGACATCAGGAGCACGGCGGAGAGCAGGATCGCGAGGACAACGTAGGCGATGGACATGGTGCTCCCTGGGGGATGTGGGTGCCGTCGAGGCCGGGGGAGTTTCGGGTGGCGCGCCGGGGCGCGTCCGTCACCCTAGAGAGATCGTTGATCGATGTCAACGATCTGCTGTCCCTGACTATCTACTTCCCCGCAGATCATCCCGGCGTCGCCGCCACCGACCGCAGAGGTCGCCTACCGGGAGGGAACGCCCACCATCGCCCCGAGCAGGGCCGAGAGCGCGATGGTGGCGAACCCGACCCGTGCATCACCGGCGCCGTACGGCAACCACAGGGTCCCGTCGTGCAGCAGGCCGCCGCACGAGTAGACGACGTTCGGCACGTACCCGTCGCGTTCGGTGTCGTCGGGACGCAGCAGCGCGTCCGGCAACTCGGCGACGACCCGCTCGGGACGGGCCAGGTCGAGCAGCATCGCCCCGATGGCGTACTGCCGCATCGTGCCGACCCCGTGAGTGAGGACGAGCCAACCGGCCTCGGTCTCGATCGGCGAGCCGCAGTTCCCGACCTGGATCAGTTCCCAGCCCCGGCGGGGGCCGTGCAACGGCACCGGGGACTGCCACCGGTTCTCCGCGTCCAGGGTGGACAGGCCGATGGTCTCCCCGTCGGACCGGCACAGGGCGAGCCGGCGACCGCCGACCGGACGCGGGAACAGCGCGACGCCCTTGTTCCGGGCGGCGGGCCCGCGCATCGGGGTCACCTCGAAGTGCCGCAGGTCGTCGCTGTCGAGCATCCGCGCGGCGATGTTCCGGCCGTCGTACGCGGTGTAGGTGGCCCGGTACGCCGACTCGCCGTTGTCGTCGACCCACCGTACGAAACGGGCGTCCTCCATCCCGTTGCACTCGGCGGGAGTCGCCGGCCACAGGACCCGTCGGTGCAGCGGCACGTCGGCGGGAAACGTGATGGCGTAACCGGCGGAGATCGTACGGCGGAGCTGTTCGAGCGTACGGTGCGCGGTGGCTCGGGTGAGCAGGTCGATCGGGAGCTGCCCCAGCGCCCGTTCGAAGGCGTCGTCGTCGAACCGCTCGGTCAGACAACCCAGTACGGTGGCCGACACCTCGTTGTCCCAGCCCTCCTCGGCGAGCCCGGCGGCCAGCAGGTCCCGCCGATGCAGAGCGCCGGTACGCCCCCCGGTGACCAGGGGCCCGTCCCGGTCCGCGACATCGAGGCGGGAACCCGGCCCGAGTACGGCACCGGCGAACCCGATCGAGGACAGGTGGCCCTCGCCGATCTGCCGCAGACTGATCGCCGCGCGCAGCTCACCGGGGGCGAGGCCGGTCTGGTCGGGATGCACGACCATCGACGGGTTGCACAGGGCGGCGGCCTCCACCGCGTACTCGTGGGAGAAGTAGGCCCCGACCAGCAGGCGGGCCTCGGGCGACAGCTCGCTGGTCCGTGGCACCCGGTGGTGGACCAGGTCGTAGTGGTGCCGGAAGGTCGCCTCCAGATCGTGGTGCCGGCCGCCGAAACGCCGCAACGTCTGCCGGAGCAGAGTGCCGGTCTCCGCGTCCCCGAGGTCGGCGATCCGTTCGATCAGGGCGTGCGCCCGGGTCCGGGCGAGGACGGCGTCCTCGCCCGGCACGAAGAGCTTCACGATCACCCGGCGCGGGTCCGGTGCCAGCGTCGGGCCGACCCGGACGGCCAGGTCCTGCGGGTGCTGCGGGTCCTGCGGGGCGGAGGTTCCGTCGGTCATGGCCGTCCTCGGGCGTGTTGCAGGGTGGAGATGAGGGCGAGGGTCGACTCGGCGCCCTGGTTGAGGTTGGGCCCGTGCGGGGTCAGGCCGTCGTACCCGCCGCCGGTGGCCGGGTCCCACATCGCGGTGCCCACGTCGTTCTCACCGAGGAACCAGGCCACCGCCTGCCGTACGCCGATCTGCCAGCCGGGGTCACCGGTGGCCGTGGCGGCGGTGGCGCAGGCGTCGGCGAGCGCGGCCACCTCGATCGGCTGCTGGTCGTGGCGTAGTCGGGGGCCGTGGCGTAACCAACCGTCGACCGGGACGACCGACAGCCGGCCGTGGCGCAGTTGCACCTCGCGCAACCACGTCAGCATCGCCAGGCCGGTGGCGAGCAGGTCACCGTTGCCGCGAAGCTGGCCGGCGGCGACGACCACCTCGGCGAGGGCCGCGTTGGCGTAGGTCAACCGGGGGCGCGGCCACGGCCAGTCCGGGCTGTCGTCCGGCCTGCCGACGGCGGTGGCGGCGTCGTCGAGCAGTTCGGCCGCCGCCCGGTGGTCCGGATGTCCACGCAGCACCTCGGCGGCGCCGAGACCGGCGAAGGCCATGGCGTGCGGGGCGGGGGAGCGGCGGGCGGCCCCGAGGGTGAAGGCGACGAGGGCCTCCTCCCGGATCCACGGGGCCGGACTGCGGGTCGCGGCGGTGCCCAGACCCCACAGCGCCCGCCCCCACCAGTCGCCGACCCCGGGCTCGTCGGCCCACCGCCGGTCATAACCGAGCCGGTTGTGGAACGCGCCGTCGTCACCCTGTGCGTGGGTCAGGAAGGCCAGGTAACACTCGGCGAGCCCGAGCACGGTGGCGGGCGGATCGGGTTCGCGGCTGGCGACCACGAGCCCGCGTGCGACGTCGTCGGTGCAGTAACCGTGCTCGCGGCGGGCGATCGCGTGCCGGGCGTGTTCGAACAGGCCGGTGTCGTCGGTCAACCGGCTCAGGTGCGCGAAGCTGGGCGCCGGCACACCGCCGGTCCGGGCGAGCGCGGTGACGTTCCGGTCGGCCGCCCCACCGTCGCCGCCGGGCTCGCCGTTTTCGCTGGCAACGCCGTTTTCGCTGGCAACGCCGGGTCCGCCGGCGCCTTCGCCGGTGACGCGGGCGCCGCCGCCGATGACACGTACGCCGGTCACGCCGGCACCGGCGGCGTCGCCAGGACCGGCCGGTTGGCCGTACGCAGCCCGGCGGCGAGTGCGGCGTAGCGGGCCGCCACCGCCGGCCACAGCAGGGTCGGGGCGAGTGGACCGGTCCGGCCGGCGAGACTGCCGGACAGGCCGGGTTCGGTCAGGATCCGGCGGATGGCGGTGGCCATGGCGGCCGGGTCCTGGTGGGGTACGAGCAGTCCCGGCCCGTCGGTGAGCAGTTCGATCGCGTGCGGGAAGGGGGTGGCGACCACGGGAACCCCGGCGGCCACCGCCTCGATCAGGACCCCGGAGGTGACCTGTTCACGCGAGTCGTACGGCAGCACGACAACGTCGGCGGAACGGATCAGCCGGCTCAGTGCCGCCTCGTCCCGGTATACCGGCTCGTAGCGGACCGCGTCGGTGATGCCGAGCAGCGTGCCGAGGCCCTGCAGGCTCGTCCGGTATGTCTCCCCGTGCTGTTCGAGCACCTTGGGATGGGTCTTGCCGGCGACCGTGTAGGTGGGGGACGGGCTGAGGTCGCGCAACCGGGCCAGTGCCCGCAGCGCCCACTCGATGCCCTTGCCTGGGCCTATCAGCCCCCAGGTGAGCAGGTGCGGACGGGTGCGGGCGGTGGTGGTGGCACCGGTGTGGTCGCCGGCACCGTGCGGGATGACGGTGACCTTCGCCGGGTCGACCGCGTACCCGATCAGCAGCCGGTCCCGGGCGGTCTCGGTCATGGTGACCACCGCGCCGGCCGCCGTCACCACCTCCTCCAGCGTCGCCCGCTGTCCGGCGGTGGGCTGGGCCAGCACGGTGTGCAGGACCACGATGGCGGGCCGGTCGAGTGCGCGCAGCAGCGGCAGTACGGCCGATCCGTCGGTGCCGGGGTAGATCCCGTACTCGTGCTGGACGATGGCGACGTCGAACGCGTTGAGGGCCTCGGCGGCGTCCTGCCAACCGGTGCCGCTGCGCGGGGACCAGGTGTGTACGACGCCGGGGCCGGCGCGCTCGTCCTCGCCGGCGCTGATCACCCGTACGATCCCGCCCGGTCGCCCACCGGCGGTGAGCTGGGCGGACAGGGCCGAGTTGAAGGTGGCCAGTCCGCACTGGGTCGGCGGGTGGGTGCTGAGAAAACCGTAACTGGCGGCCATGTGGCGCCTTCCGGTCATCGGCTGCCGCCGCGTGGGCGGCGTCAGCCTCACGCGATAAGGGCGCTCACCCGACCAGCGTGTGTGGCGGGCGGAACGGGTGCACGACGACCGCCGCCTTCGCGGCTGCGGGTCTGCCGGGCACCTGGCCGGACTCTGGGCGAGTTCCCGGCTTTCCGACGCTATCAGCGCCGGCTGTCAGTCGATCAGGACTCGGTAGACATCAAGGTAGTCCCGGACCATCCGGTCCACCCCGAAACGCTGCCGGGCGCGGTCCCGGCAGCCGGCCCGGTCGATGGCACCGATCCGGTCGACGGCGGCGACGGCCTGGTCCACGGTCTGCACCAGGTATCCGGTCACCCCGTCGTCGACCACCTCGGGCATCGACCCGAGCCGGTACGCCACCACCGGTGTCCCGCACGCCATCGCCTCCACCACGGACAGCCCGAAGGGCTCGGCGAACGCGATCGGGTGCAGCAGGGCCGCGGCGGCGCCGAGGATCTCACCACGCCGGTCCGGGCCGACCGCGCCGAGGAAGGTGACCTTCTCGCCGTCGACGTGCGGGGCGACCTGTTCGGCGTAGTACCGCTCGTCCTGGACGATGCCGCAGATGGTCAGCGGCCGACCGGCCAGCCGGGCGATCTCGATCGCGGTGTGGATGCCCTTGTCCGGATGGATCCGGCCGAAGGCGACCAGTCCGGGGCCTCCGTCCGGGGCGAACGGGAAACCGTCGAGGTCGATCCCGTGCGGCACCGTGGCCACGTAGTCGAGACCGGGGAACCGGTCGGCGTCGGAGATCGAGACGTACGCCGACTTCGCCCGCTCGTACGCGGGCAGGATGCCGGGGCCGGAGAAGCCGTGGACCGTGGTCAGCATCGGGGCGCGACAGTGCCCGGCGAACGCCAGCGGCAGCCAGTCCAGGTGGTTGTGGACCAGGTCGAACTCACCCGACCGGGCCAGCGCGTGGGCGACGTGCATCGCCTCCCACACCCGCCCGTCCAGGTCCGGGTCGTCGGCGTACCCGCGCGGACAGACCCCGTCGAGCTTGGCGGACGTGACCGAGTCGAGCGTGGCGAAGAGCGTCACGTCCACGCCACGGGCCGCAAGCCCCTCGGCGAGCAGGCCGGTCACCCTCTCCCACGGCCCGTAGTGATGTGGTGGCGTACGCCATGCCACCGGCCCCAGCAGGGCCACCCTCACCTGGTCGGCTGGTCGGCGAACTCGGCCGGATCGAGGTTGAGCGTCGAGAGCAGACCGGAGTTGCGGACGGTGTCGATCCGGTCGGGCATCTCCTTGTCGAGCCACTCGGCCCGGTGGTGCTGGCCGCGGCGACGCAACGCCTCAAGGATCTTATCTTTGTCGATTTCCATGTCCTGCTCTCTTCACGCGCCTAGTCGGTCGAGAAAGTGCCGATCGTGCTCCGGCTGGCGGGCCGGATGGTCGCCGTCGCCACCCACCCGGGTACGTTTCCGGGCCCTCGGGCGCGACATCCCCGCCGCCCACCTCCGAGCCGCCGCGCGCGGCGACCGGGGTTGAATGAAAGAGAACTCGCCGCCCGGTAGCAGGACCTGTCTCCGGGCCGGCGATCACCACTCTACTCCGAGGGGGTCGGCCCGACGCCGTACGCGGGTGCCCCGGCCGTTCGGGGGCCGGCCCGCCGCCGGCATCTGCGGCGGGGAGGCAAGTCCGACATCCGGACGTACGGGATCGTCACCGGACGGGAGTAGGGTTCGGGTGTTGCCCTGGACTTCGGCGCCTCGGGTTTCGCGGACTCCGCACACCGCCGCCGAACGAAGGTCCCGCCATGACTCGCATTGTCAGTCCGGCGCGTTCGGCCGACGGCCGACCCACCAAACCCGCCAACGGCCGGCCCCGTCCGGTCTCCCGTACCGGCACGCTGGCGCCCTGGATCGCCTCCGCGATCGCCGCGTTCGTCCTGCTGATGCTGATCTTCGTGCTCCAGAACGGCCAGTCGTCGCAGGTGCACTTCCTGGGCCTGAACGGGCAGTTGCCGATGGGTGTGGCGATGCTCCTGGCGGCCGTGGCCGGCGTACTCCTGGTGTCGATCCCGGCCGTCGCCCGCCTCGTCCGGGCACGGATGGTGGCCGGTCGAGTGGCCCCGGAGACCACCATCCCCGCCGAGCCGACCGGCCCGGCCGCGTGACCACCGTCGCGGACCGCAAGATCTGGACCAGCGCGGAAGAACCACCGCCGGCCCGGATCCGGCTCACCACGTCCCGGTCCCGCCGGGAGATGCTCGACGGGAGCTGGTGGCCCGGCTCCCGCGACCCGGTACGGGAACTCACCAGCCTGGTCGTCGCCCTGACCGCCGAGGGGGTCGGCACGGTGGAACGGGTCATGTTGCAGCCGACCGCGTGGGACCGGCATCCCCGTCGGATCGGGATCGGTGACCGGGTCCTGCGGGTGGGTTGGTTCACCACCCTCGACGCCGGTCTGGTGATCCTCACCGGACAGGGCGACCTCCGGATCGACCTGGCGGTGGTGCCGCCACAGACCGCGTTCGCGGTCGCCACGGCGGCCATGCAGGCGGCCTCCCGGCCCGGCGCCGGGATTCGGCCACCGGAACAGCGGCATCCCGGTCCGCCGTTGTCGTCCCGAGCGGGCGAGGGCGGCAACGGCCATAATCAGTCCCGGCGGGACTCCGCGACGGCGACTCGGGCCTGAATCCGGCGAGGGACCACCGGTCCGGATGGGTACGGGTCCGCGCCCCAGGTGACGAGGACGGGACGTACCAACGGTGAACCTTGCACAGACCGGTCCGGAGACCGTGCAGGTCGGTTGCACCCTGACCCTCGACGTCACCGCACCGGCCGGTGTGGTGCTCCAGATCGCGCCCGCCCGACCGGCCGGCGGTGACCTCAGCGAACGCCTGGACATCGTGAACAACACCGTGCCGGTGACCGCCAGCGAGATCGCCGGACCGGTGGGCGGTCGCGCGCACCTGATCCGGGTGCAGCCGGGCAAGCTGACCGTCGACTACCGGGCGACGGTCACCACCGGAGGTGGGACCACCGACCGGGTCGGCGACGCGGCCCGGGTGGAGGCGTTGCGGCCGAGTCGCTACTGCCCCTCCGACCGGCTCGCCGGCTTCGCCCAGAGCCACTTCGGCGACCTGCCGACCGCCGGACAGCGGGTACGGGCGATCACCGACTACGTCTGGCGGCACATCGCGTACGTCTCCGGGTCCAGCGGTCCGACCACCGACGCACTGGACACGCTGTTGAGCGGGCAGGGAGTCTGCCGCGACTTCGCGCACCTGGTGGCCGCGCTGTGCCGGGCGGTCGACGTACCGGCGAGGATCGCCGCCGTCTACGCCCCCGGCCTGTCCCCGATGGACTTCCACGCGGTGGTGGAGACCGACATCGACGGCCGGTGGCAGGTCTGGGACGCGACCCGGCTGGCACCCCGGCAGAGCCTGGTACGCATCACCACCGGCCGGGATGCCGCCGACATCGCGTTCTGCACGGTGATCTCCGGCCGGCTCGACCTGGAGAGTCTGGAGATCAACGCGGTCTCCGGCGGTGACCTGCCGCTGGACGACCACGAGCGGTTGGTCACCCTGGCCTGACCGGACCACCGCCACCGAACGGGAACGCTGCGACGGCTCGGCCGCCCCGTAAACGACGACGGGTGTCGCTAGGGTGTGGGTCGCCGAGAAGTTTTCACGATCTGTGGGGGGTAGCGGTGTCTCAGCCGTCGGATGTCGGGAACCTGGACGTGGAGTGGGCGCCCCCCGGAATCGACACCAGCCTGCCGCACTCCGCCCGGATGTACGACTACTGGATCGGCGGCAAGGACAACTTCGCCGCCGACCGGGCCATGGGCGACGCGTTCGCCGCCGCCATCCCGAGCATCCGCACCATGGCCCAGGAGAACCGGGCCTTCATGCACCGGGTGGTCCGCTACCTGACCGACCAGGCGGGCATCCGCCAGTTCCTGGACATCGGCACCGGCATCCCCACCCGGCCGAACGTCCACGAGATCGCCCAGGCCATCGCACCGCAGACCCGGGTGGCGTACGTGGACCACGACCCGATCGTGCTGGTGCACGCCCGCGCGTTGATGGTCAGCGGGACCGAGGGCGAGACCGTCTACCTCGACGCCGACCTGCGCGAGCCGGGGAAGATCCTCGCCGACCCGGACCTCACCGCCACGCTGGACCTGGAGCGGCCGGTGGGGCTGCTGCTGATCGCGATCCTGATGCTGATGGCCGACGAGGACGACCCGTGGGAGAAGGTCGCCGCCCTGCTGGACGCGCTGCCCTCCGGCAGCTACGTCGCGATCACGCACCCCGGACTGGACTTCGACCCCGAGGCGATGGGTGGCATCGCGGCGGCGGCGACCCAGGGCGGCATGACCCTGGTGCCACGGGTACGCGACGAGGTGGCTCGCTTCTTCGGCGACTGGGAACTGGTCGAGCCGGGTGTCGTACCGGTGATGGCCTGGCATCCCGAGGGTGCGCCGCCGGCCGACCCGAACGGTGCGTACTACTGGTCCGGCGTGGCCCGCAAGCGGTAGCCGGTCAACGCACCCGGCCGACGCCCGCGGCGACCTTGAGTTTGGTCGGCGGCACGTCCTCGTCGGGTGACCACTGTCGCAGGTCGACCACGCCGGGCGGCAGCAGGTCGAAGCCGTCGAAGAAGCTCTCGATCTCGTCCCGGCCCCGGAACGTCATCGGCGCCGGGGAGTTCGCCGAGATCTCCTCGAGCTTCGCCCTGGCCGCGGGATCACTGCCGTCGACGCAGAACTGGGAGATGCAGACGTAACTGCCCGGTGCCATCCGTTCCCGGAACCGGGCGATCAGGGCGGCCGGGTTCTCCGCGTCGGTGACCAGATGGAACAGCCCGATGAAGAGAACCAGGACCGGCTGTTCGAAGTCGATCAGATGCTCGGATCGCAACCGGTCGAGGAGCTGGTCCGGTTCGCGTACGTCCGCCTTGATCGAGACCACGCCGTCGTCGGTGGCCAACAGGGCGTTGTTGTGGACGAACACGATCGGGTCGTTGTCGACATAGACCACCCGCGCGTCGGGGGCGAGGCCGCGGGCCGTCTCGTGCACGTTGGGCGGGGTGGGGATGCCCGCCCCCACGTCCAGGAACTGCCGGATCCCGGCCTCGGCGCACATCCGGGTCACCCGGAGCAGGAACCGGCGCTGGGCCCGGCCGAGCGCGGGCAGGTCCGGGGCGAGCGCGATCACCTGCCCGGCCGCCTCCCGGTCGACCGCGAAGTTGTCCTTGCCGCCGAGCACGTAGTCGTACGCCCGCGCATGGCTCATCTGGGTGGTGTCGATACCGGCCGGTGCGTCGTCCTGCTGGGTCATGCCCGCTCCCCGTGACGATGGATGCCCCTCGATCGCGCGGCCCCGATCCTAGTCGCGGACGTCGATGCCCGACGTCCCCCGCGACTCCACCATGGACAGCTCCGCGACGGGCTCGCGAACATGCCGATCCCGGCGCAGGTACCGGACCACCTCGACGGTGACCGTGATGGTCAGGGCGATACCGAGCCCGAGCAGCAGGCCCTTCACCGGATCGTGCTCGAACGCCATCCCCCCGAGGTAGCCCACCAGGGCGGAGTAGACCGCCCAGGACCCCGCGGCCAGGGCGTCGAACAGGAGGAAGGCGCGTCGCGGGTAGCCGACCGCGCCCATGGTCAGGGTGATCGCGGTCCGCCCGCCGGGGACGTACCGGGCGACCACCAGGGCCAGGCCGCCCCGGCTCAGCAGGGCGCCGCGCGCCCAGGCGAACGCGGCGTGCCGGCGGGTCCCGGCCGGCAGGCGGCTGTCCAGCCGGGCACCGGAGGCCCGCCCGATGAGGTACGAGACATGGTCGCCGACAAACGCACCGGCGGCGGCGACCGCGATCACCGGCAGCAGGTCCGGTTGACCGGTCGCGGCGAACACCCCGGCGGTGATCACCGCGGTCTCGCTCGGTACGACCGGGAAGAACCCGTCGACCACCGCCACGGCGAAGATCGCCAGGTACACCCACGGTGAGGTCATGGTCTGCTGGAGCAGGTCGAGAACGGCATCCATCATCGGTGCCCCGACGGCCGGGTGTTGGCGCAGTTGTTGGTCATGTGACGACCCTCGCCGTACCGCGGGGTCCACCGCATCCGACGGCGGTCAGCCGACGCCCCCCACGAAAGTAGGGGGTCACCGGCGACGATCGCAGCGGGAACGGGCGGTCGGTTGCCGCCTACGCTGGGCCGGTGACGTACCACCGTCGGGCGCTCGCCCTGCTGCGCCACCGGTACGCGTCGATCCGGGCACCCGGCGGCTACCACCGGCTGGTCCCGTACGCGTTGGCGGTGACGGTCTTCGTCTGTTCGAGGATGTCCGCCAGCGGCGACATCGGCGTCCGCTCGTCCTGGCCCGGCCTCGCCCTCGTCGGTCTGGCGGGCGCCTCGGCCCTGGCCGCCGGGGTCGCCCGGGTACGACGTGGGCCGATCTTCGTCGTGGCCGCGGTGGCCTGGATCGCGCTCGCCATGTGGCCGGCGCTCGTGGTCGCGTCCTACTACGCCGGGACGAGCCTGCCCCGCGACCGGATCAAGGTCTACCTGTCCGGGGCGGCGGTGGTCATGGGCCTGTCGATTCCGGTCGGCATCGCGGCCGGCGGTCAGCGGTACATCACCACCGTGGCGACCGGGAACTTCCTGATCATGTGTGCGCTGCTGGTCGCGCTGCCGCTGCTCGGCGGACTCTGGGTCAACGCACGCCGCGAGGTGTTCACCGCTCTGCGCGACCGCGCCGACCAGCTCGAACGCGAGCAGCACGCCCGGATCGACCGGGTCCGGGCGGAGGAACGCAACCGGATCGCGCGGGAGATGCACGACGTGGTCGCCCACCGGGTCTCGCTGATGGTGCTGCACGCCGGAGCCATGGAGGTGAACGCCCCGGATCCGCGTACCGCCGAGTCGGCAGCGCTGATCCGTACCATCGGTCGGGAGGCGTTGACCAACCTGCGGGACGTGCTCGGCGTACTGCGGTCGGCGCGGGTGGCCGAGGCGGTGCTCGCGCCACAGCCGGGGTTCGGCGACCTCGACCGCCTGCTCGACGCGTCCCGCGACGTGGGGGTCACGGTCACCCGGCATGACGAGGGTCTTCCCCGGCCGCTGCCGGTCACGGTGCAACGCGCGGTCTACCGCGTGACCCAGGAGGCGCTGACCAACGTGCACAAGTACGCCCCGGACGGCGCGACCGACGTGCACCTGCGGTACCTGGCGGACGGGTTCGAGGTCGCCGTACGCAACAGACCCTCGGCCACGGCGGGCGTACCGCTGCCCGGTGCCGGGCTCGGCCTGGTCGGGCTGCGGGAACGGGTGGAACTGCTCGACGGGCGGCTGGAGGCCGGTGCCGAGCCGGACGGCGGGTTCACCGTCCGGGCCCGGATCCCGTACCCGGACCGGGAGGAGGCGGCGTGATCCGGGTACTGGTGGTCGACGACGAACACCTGGTCCGGTCGGGACTGCGGATGATCCTGGAGGCGGCCGGTGACATCGCCGTGGTGGGCGAGGCACGCGACGGCGCGGAGGCGGTCGAGGCCGTCGTCCGGCTCGGGCCGGAGGTGGTCCTGATGGACGTACGGATGCCCGGCGTGGACGGGCTCACCGCCGCGGCCCGGATCCGCGCCGTCCCGGGTCCACCAAAGGTGATCATGCTGACCACCTTCGACCTCGACGAGTACGTCCACCGGGCGCTCCGTGCCGGCGCGGTGGGATTCCTGCTCAAGGACACCCCGCCGACGGAACTCGCCGCCGCCGTCCGTACGGTCCACGCCGGCAACGCGATGCTCGCCCCGACGGTCACGATGCGCCTGCTCAGCTCCTTCGTGGAGCGGGCGCCGGCCCGCGCCCGGCAGGCCCGTGACCGGCTCGCCGCGCTCACCGGCCGGGAACGCGACGTGATTCTCGCGCTCGCCCGTGGCCTGTCCAACGCCGGGATCGGCGGTGAACTGGGGCTGAGCGAGGCCACGGTCAAGGCGCACGTCAGTCGTGCGCTGGCGAAGCTCGGGCTCGGCAACCGGGTCCAGGCGGCGATCCTGGTCCGGGACGCCGAGGGGTGACCGGACCCCTCGGCGTCGGCCGGTGTCCGCCGGTCCCGTCGCCGGGGCCGTTGTGGGCGTGCCGTCGCCCCGGCGGGTGCGTAGCGGACGCGACGGAACCGGTTCCCTCCGCGCGCCCCACGCGGAGGGAACCGTCGGGGCGGGCGCCGTCGTGCCCACCCCTGTCCGGCACCGGAAACGGCCACCCGGTCGTCCCGGTCGTCGGAGGTCGACCGGCAGCGCCGACCGTGGCCGGTCACGGAGATGCGGCGGGAGGGGTTCGTCTCGTTGTCCTCGCCAGCCCCAGCAGGTCCTTCGTGATCTGTCCGGAGCGCCACCAGGCGGCGACCGGAATCGCGGCGACGAACGCCGCCGCCGGCATCGTGGTGAACCCGGAGACGGCGAACAGGGCGACGGCCCACATGCCGGTGGTCGTGCCGAGCAGGATCAGCGCGCCGAGTCGTATCGCCAGGCCGGTGGAGTGCTGACCCCGCCAGGTGATGCCGACCAGGCCGAGGACGCCCACCGGCACGAAACTCGCCTTCCAGATCGTGTGGGTCAGGATGGGCATCGTCCCGGCGAATGGCGACATCCGGGCGTCGGACACGAGCATGGCGATTCCGCACGCCACGGCGGCGACCATGAAAGTCACCTCGAACGGGCGCCAACTCGTCGCGACCATCGAGACGGTCCGGCAGTCCCAGTCATAATCCGATCGGGGATCGGCCCCATTGACCCGGGAATCGGCCGTGTTGGCCGCACCCGACGGTTCGGTACGCGTGTTGTACCGCGCTTTCGACAGTTGCGCGGGGAGTATTATCCGGTCGAAGGTGTTCCTGAAGACTGGCTCATTGTTCATGGTGTCATTTCCTCCGCCTGGCACAGCCCGGTGCCGGGTGAATGCGCTCGATGGATTCGGAGCAGGGGTGATCGCGGCCCGACGGCGCCGTACCGGTACGGCCGGGGAGTCCGGTGACGTGCTGCTCCCCGCACACGGGCCAGCGGCTGCCGTACGCATCGTGTGCACTGTGCTGGCGGCGCGACCGTAACCAAATGGGTGGTGATCGCGGTCGCGACCTGTTTATCCGGGTGACAGAACGCTCAGACCGGTTCGCGCGCGGACCGTGACCGACGCGGACGCGGCATCGTTGTGGACGCTAACGCGCCTGGGAAAAGGTCATGGGGCCCCACCTTCGGACGTGAAAATCCATTGCCGAGGTCTGGGGCAATGTCCACTAAATGGACCCGGCCACGTTATCCCGGTGCAGAATTTGATGTCAAGAGTGGGTCCGGAGGCCGGCGACCGGTCGGGTGGGCCGTGGCCACGGCGGGTATCGTTCTTCTGGTCGATCCGCCGATGTCGCTCCCACCCCGGCGGCACCTCTGAATGATCCCGGAAGGTGCGCAATGCCGGTGTCTTCCCGGGCATGCTCTCGTTCGTCGCGCCGACCCGGGTGTAGTGCTCCGGACAACCGATGGTGACCGAATCCGCGGACCGCTGGGTCCGGGCGTTGGGTCTGATCGCCGAACAGTCCTGGCCGGATGACGGATCTCCCGGGGTCAGGCAGTCACTGTCGCGGATCTGCCGTGCGGCCGTGCACGCACTCTCCGCGTCCGGGGTCGGGATCAGCGTGCTGACCCGGGACGGGTCGCAGGGCTACGTCGTCGCGTCCGACGAAGCAACGTACCTGCTCGCGGAGTTGCAGTTCACGCTCGGGGAAGGGCCCGGGGTCGATGCCTTCGACACCCGTCGCCCGGTGCTGGTGACGGATCTGGCCGACGACGGCGCGGTGGGCCGCTGGCCGATCTGGGCCGCCGCGATGACCGAGCGTCGCATCCGTGCCGCGTACGCGTTTCCGCTCCAGGTCGGGGCGGCCCGGCTCGGCGTGATGGTCCTCTTCTGCGAGCGGGCCGGTTCGATGTCCGGCGACACACTGGACCAGGCGCTCACCTTCGCCGAGATCGTCATGATGACGGTGCTCGACGGTGAGGGAGACTCCGCCAAGGGGGCGCAGGCCCTCGGGTTCGACGATGGGTCGGGCTACCGGGCGGAGGTGGCGCAGGCACAGGGCATGATCATGGTGCAGCTCGGAGTGAGCATCGGCGACGCGCTGATCCGGCTGCGTGCCCATGCCTATGCGCAGGCGCGCCCGCTGCACCAGGTCGCGCGCGACGTCGTCGACCGCAAGCTGCGATTCGACGGGTCCTGATCATGAATCTCGGCACTCACTATGGACAGGCATGGAGTTGTCATGACCACAGTCTCACCACTTCGGCTCGCCAAGGTTTTCGTCGAGGTCTCCGACACCCTGGTGGACAGGTTCGACCTGATCGAATTCCTGCACATGCTGACCATGCGGGCCGCCGAACTCGCCGCCGCCGACGTCGTGGGTCTCGTCCTCGCCAACCAGCAGGGGCAGCTCCAGTTCATGGCCGGTTCCCGCGAGGAGGCCCGACTGCTGGAGTTGTTCCAGCTGCAGAATGACGAGGGACCGTGTCTCGACGCGATCCGTACCGGCGTGACGGTCGTCGAAACGGACCTGCGGTCGGCGGGGACGCGTTGGCCACAGTTCGCGCCGCACGCCACCGCCGCGGGATTCCGTTACGCGTACGCGTTCCCGCTCCGCCTGCGCGCCCAGGTCATCGGGGCGCTGAACGTGTTCGGCGTGGACGACGGCAGGCTGCTCACGGACGACGACATCCCGGTCGTCCAGGCGTTGGCCGACCTGGCATCGATCGCCATCCTGCAGGAGCGTTTCATGAGCCGCGGTGAGGAACTCACCGTTCAGCTCCAGAGCGCGCTCAACAGCCGGGTCGTCATCGAACAGGCGAAGGGTGCGATCGCACAGCACAGCGGTGTCAGCGTGGACGAGGCGTTCATTCTCATCCGGGGATATGCCCGGTCCAAGAACCTGCGGCTCGTCGACGTGGCCCGCACCATCGTCACGGACCTCGCAGCCATCCCCGAATTCGCCCGGGCCGGCGGTTAGGGTCGGTGCCGGGGCCGTGTTGCGGGCGGGGTGCCACCCCGGTAACTCCATCCGTGCGGCGATCGGTGTCGGTGATCGGACACCCGTACGCCGTCGATTCGGGAAAGGCGCGACCCGGTGCTCGGGTCGCGCCTTGTTGAAGATCACACCTCGGTGCCGGTGCGACGACGATGCGCACTAAGAGTCAGTAGGCAACCACGCTGCGCGTTTGTGTTGCCCGACGTGCCCCCGGTGGGATTCGAACCCACACTGTCGGAGGTTTGAGCTCCGTTTCTCTACCGGTTGGAATACGGGGACGTTGCCACGGACCTGACGAGTAGGCCCGGTCTAGGGTACCCACTACGCTGATGACGGCGACACCCGGCCGGGCGGGTGTCGGACAAACAGCGCTGGGGGTAGAGGTTCGTGGCCGACACGCAGGCGGGTATCGAGCGTAGGCGGGTGCTGATCGCCGAGGATGAGGCGCTCATCCGGCTGGATCTCGCCGAGATGCTGGTCGAAGAGGGCTACGACGTGGTCGGGGAGGCGGGCGACGGGGAGACCGCCGTACGCCTGGCCGAGGAGCTCAAACCCGATCTCGTCATTCTCGACATCAAGATGCCGATCATGGACGGGTTGGCCGCCGCGGAGCGGATCGCCGCCGGCCGGATCGCCCCGGTGGTCATCCTGACCGCGTTCAGCCAACGTGACCTGGTCGAACGGGCGCGGGCGGCCGGGGCGATGGCATACCTGGTCAAGCCCTTCCAGAAGAGCGACCTGGTGCCGGCGATCGAGATCGCGCTGTCGCGCTACTCGGAGATCGCCGCGCTGGAGTCCGAGGTCGCCGGTCTGACCGACCGCCTGGAGATCCGCAAGACGGTGGAGCGGGCCAAGGGCGCGCTGATGACGACGTACGGCATGACCGAGCCGCAGGCGTTCAAGTGGATCCAGCGCACCGCGATGGACCACCGGATGACCATGCGCGAGGTCGCCGAGCGGATCCTGGCCGAGGGTACGGGCGGCGAAACCCCCGCCGAGACCAGCTGAACCTGGCCCGCACCGGGCCGGCTGCCTAGGATCGGCCCATGTCCATCCGTTGGCGGATCGTCGCCGGTCTCGCCGTACTGACCGTGCTCGCGGTCGGCTGCGAGCGGCCGACCGCCGAGGATCCGGAACACGTGGACGGACCCGTCCGGCCCGGCTGGCACGCGCTGCGACTACCCATGCCGGCCGGTGCGGCGGGTCGGCTGGTCCTGCGCGACACGGCCACCTGCGCCGGTCGCTGGTACATCGCCGGTGCGGTCGCCGACGCCGCCGGGGAGACCCGACCGGCCGTATGGACCAGCACGGACGCGTTGACGTGGAGTTCGGTGGAGCTCACCGCGAAGACCTACTACGGCCGGCAGAACGTGCTCTCCGTGGTGGCCTGCCGGGACGGCCGGGTCGCGGCGATCGGGGCGAAGAGCGGCGGCGCGCACGCGAACCCCCGGGTGAGTACGTGGCGGCAGAACCCCGACGGGACGCTGACCGAGGTGATCGCGCCGTTCGAGCTGTACGGCGGTCCGCAGGCGGTGAACGTGGCACGGGTGGTGGCCGGACCGGCGGGTTGGATGATCGTCGGCAACCGGATGAGCGGTGCCGCCGCCTGGACCTCCGCCGACGCGGCCCGGTTCGAGATCGTCGAGGCGGCGCCCGAGCTGGCCAGCGACGCCCGGGGCGAGACGTGGGCGTTCGACGTACTGCCGCTGGGCGACCGGTGGCTGGTGGTCGGCGGTGTCATCCTGACCGGCCGGATCGACCGCGACCCGCTCGCCTGGACCTCGACCGACGGCCGGACCTGGCGGCGGCTCTCCGTCCCGGCCGACGACGGCTACGAGGAGATGCAGCGAGTGGTGCTGGTCGGCGGGGTGCCGGTCGCGCTCGGTCTGAGTGGTGACGGCTTCGGGGTGTGGCGCGGCGGGGCCGGGCCGGACAGCGACGGGTGGACGGCGGTGGGCCGGTTCGGCAGCCGGAGCACTCACGGGGTGCCGGCCGTACGGGGACTCGCGGCCACCGGGGACCGGCTTTTCGCGGCGACCTCCGACGGTGTCGGGCACGGGCTCTGGACCTCGGCCGACTCGGGCCGTTCATGGCGGCCGATCGCGGCGCCGACCGCCCTGCCGGGCGGGGCCGAACGGCAGGTCGCGGTGTCCGCCGGAGCGGACCGCCTGCTTGTCGTCGCCGACGACGGTGTCGGCGGCAGTGCCTGGTGGACAGCGGTGCCGCTCGATGGTGCGTGATGTCCGGTTCCCCGGAAAGTTTGTTACGGCAATGGACCTGTCCGCACTCGTGTTCGTAACGTTTTAGCAAGCCCGGCTCTCAGGTCTTCCGGGAGCGATTACAGCTCCAGTACGCTGCGCCATCACGAGCCGCACGCAGGCGGGCGGCTCTATACCGGGTGGTGCTGGCTGCGTGGGCAACAGATGCGCCGCGCCTCCCGGGATGCCGTTGCCTGCATCTTGAGGAGGTCAAGGAGCCGTGAGGCGAAAGTATGTACGGGCGCTCGGCACCGTCGCGATGGCGGCGGTGGCGATGGTCGCCGCGACTGGCTGCCAGGACTCCGGCGGGGACGACACCGCTGGCGGCGGAGACTGTGGCGGCAAGATCGCCATCTTCGGTGCCTTCACGGGTCCGAACGCCGGTCTGGTCCTGCCGTCGCTCAATGGCGCGAAGCTGGCCGTCAAGCAGCACAACGCCGCGAACGCCGACTGCCAGGTAACGCTGCAGGAGTTCGACACCCAGGGTGACGCCACCCAGGCCACCCCGGTTGCCAACCAGGTCGCCGGTGACCAGTCCTTCACCTCGGTGATCGGCGGGCACTTCTCGGGTGAGTCCAAGGCGACCATGCAGACCTACGAGGCTGCCGGTCTGATCATGGTCAGCCCGTCGGCCACCGCGACCGAGCTGACCGCGGCGAACAACAAGGCTTTCCACCGCGTGGTCGGTAACGACGGCACCCAGGGTGCGGCTGCGGTTGCCTACATCAAGGACGTGCTGAAGTCGCAGAAGGTCTTCGTCATCGACGACGGCCAGACCTACGGCGCCGGCATCATCGCCGAGGTCAAGAAGGGCCTGGCTGCCGGCGTTGTCGGCGAGGACAAGGTCCAGACCGACCAGCAGAACTTCGACGCCACCATCTCGAAGATCAAGTCCTCGGGTGCCGACGTGATCGCCTACGGCGGTTACACCAACGAGGCGGCGCCGCTGCTCAAGCAGGCCCGGGCGGCCAACGTCACGGCCAAGTTCCTCGGCTTCGACGGTCTCTACGACCCCGGCTTCCCGGCCGGTGCCGGTACCGCCGCCGAGGGCGCGATCGTGACCTGCCCGTGTCTGCCGGCCGCCGAGGCCGGCGGTACCTTCTCCGCCGACTACGAGAAGGAGTACGGCATCGCGCCGGGCTCCTACGGTGCTGAGGGCTACGACGGCGCGAAGATCCTGCTCGAGGGCTACGCGGATGGCAAGACCACCCGCAAGGAGCTCTTCGACTGGGTGAACGCGTACGACAAGCAGGGTGTCTCGAAGTACATCAAGTTCGACGAGACCGGCGACGTCGACAAGTCGAAGGTTGTCATCTGGTCGTACGAGGTCAAGGGCGGCCAGTTCGTGCCCCAGCAGGAGATCAAGCTCAGCTGAGCCGGTTTACGGAGGCGGCCGGGGGGATATCCCCCCGGCCGCGCTCGGTGCAAAGGGAGATTTCGTGAACTTCGATGAACTCTTCGGGCACCTCGGCCAGCACACTGTGGACGGTTTGGCGAAGGGCTCGATCTACGCCCTCGTCGCGCTCGGCTACACGTTGGTCTACGGCGTTCTGAAGCTGATTAACTTTGCCCACTCCGAGGTTTTCATGGTGGGTACCTTCGCCGTCCTCGGTGTGTGGAACCTCTTCGGCGCCACTGATGCCCCGCCGCTGGGCACACTGATCCTCCTGCTCATCGCCGGACTGGCCGCGGCGATGCTCGCCTCCGGCGCCACGGCGGTGGCGGTGGAACGGGTGGCCTACCGCAGACTGCGGCAGATGAACGCACCACCACTGATCTTCCTTATCACCGCGATCGGCCTGTCGCTGGTGCTCTCGGAGGCGTTCGGGCTCTGGCAGGGCCGGCTGGTCGTCGGCATGCCCACCCTGATCGAGCGGGACGTGTGGCTCACCATCGGCAACACCGAGATCGCCAACACCCAGGTGATCACCGTCGTGGCGGCGCTGCTGATGATGGCCGGGCTCGACCAGTTCATCAACCGCACCCGGTACGGCCGAGGGGTCCGCGCCGTCGCGCAGAACCCGGACGCCGCCGCGTTGATGGGTGTCAACAAGGACCGGGTGATCATGCTGATCTTCCTGCTCGGCGGGCTGCTCGCGGGCGCCGCCGCGCTGCTCTGGGCGATCCGGTACGGCAACACCCGGTTCAACGTGGGCTTCATCCTCGGGCTCAAGGCGTTCACCGCGGCGGTACTCGGTGGCATCGGCAACCTGCGCGGCGCGCTGCTCGGCGGTCTGCTGCTCGGCGTGGTCGAGGTCTACGCGGCTACCCTGACGTCATCCAACTGGGAAGACGTGGCCGCGTTCGTCGTACTGGTGGTCGTGCTGCTGTTCCGCCCGACCGGCCTGCTCGGTGAATCGTTGGGGAGGGCGCGCGCATGACCGCGACCAGCAACAGTCCGGCGCAGGCGGGACGCAAGACCAGGATCGGCATCGGTGACCGTTGGCGGGGACTGCCACGGTGGCAGCGAAGCCTCGCCTTCGTCGCCTTCGTCGCCTTCCTCTACTACCTGCCCCTGCTGGGCATTCCGGGCCTCACCTGGCTGCGGACCGACTCGATCGCGGGCGGCAACAACTGGGCGGGCGTGCTCTTCATCTGCGCGGTCTACGTCCTCATCGCGATCGGGTTGAATGTGGTGGTCGGCCTGGCCGGCCTGCTCGACCTCGGCTACGTCGGCTTCTTCGCGGTCGGCGCGTACAGTGTGGCGCTCTTCGGCTCCACCCAGTCGCCGGTGGTCAAGGCACTCCAGAACCGGTTCGACCTGGCCGAGGGCTGGGCGGTCACCTGGGCGATCTGTATCCCGCTCGCGATCGCGTTCACCATGATCTCGGGTGTGGTGCTCGGCTGGCCGACGCTGCGGCTGCGGGGCGACTACCTGGCCATCGTGACACTCGGTTTCGGTGAGATCATCCGGATCGTCGTCCGCAACTCGAACTGGTCCGGCGGACCGGCCGGTGTGGCCGGTATCCCCGGCCCGCAGGGCTCTCCCTCGGCCGACAACAACGTGTTCGGGCTGATCGACGTCAAGCCCTGGTACTGGCTGGCGCTCACCGTGGTGCTGATCGTCGTCTTCGCGGTGCGCCGGCTGGAGAACAGCCGGGTCGGTCGGGCGTGGCTGGCCATTCGGGAGGACGAGGACGCCGCCGCCGTGATGGGCGTACACGGGTTCAAGTTCAAGCTCTGGGCGTTCGCCATCGGCGCCGCGCTCGGTGGCCTCTCCGGCTTCCTCTTCGCCAGCCGGCAGGGTTTCATCGAGCCGAACCAGTTCAACGCGCAGCTCTCCATCCTCTTCGTCGCGATGGTGGTGGTCGGCGGCGCCGGCAACATGGCCGGTGTGGCTCTCGGTGCGTTCCTGCTGGCCTACCTGCCGGAGCGGTTCCGTGACTTCGCCGAGTACCGGTACCTGGTGTTCGGTCTGGCGCTGGTGCTGGTCATGCTGCTGCGTCCGCAGGGCCTGATCCCGAGCCGGCGGCGGGCACACGAGCTGCAGGACCGTGCAGAGGAGGCACCCGCCAATGTCTGACGAGATCAAGGCCCCCGGCGGCCCCATCCCGCGCCAGCGTGAGGTGCTGCTCGACGTCGACCACGTCACGCTGCGCTTCGGCGGGGTGGTCGCGCTCGACGACGTCAGCTTCAGCCTCTACCGGGGCGAGATCCTCGGGCTGATCGGTCCGAACGGCGCCGGCAAGACCACCTGCTTCAACGTGATGACCGGGGTCTACCGGCCGACCGAGGGTGAGGTGCGGTTCGACAAGGGACAGATCGTCGGCCGCAAGCCGCACGACATCAACCGGCTCGGTATCGCCCGGACGTTCCAGAACATCCGGCTGTTCCCGGAGATGACCGCGCTGGAGAACGTGCTGGTCGGTACCGACTCGCAGCACAAGACCAGCGTGGTCGGGGCGCTGTTCCGGCTCTACCGGGTACGTCCGAAGCCCGAGGAACTGCCCGTGGTCGACTCGACCAACGGGCTGGTCCGTACCTGGCAGCAGGTGCGTCGGGCCTCTGCCAAGGTGTTCGGGATCTCCCGGCACACGCTGGAGGAGAAGGCGGCGCGCCGCAAGGCGTTGGAACTGCTCCGGTTCGTCGGGATCAGCGGCCGGGTCAACGAGTTGGCCCGCAACCTGCCCTACGGCGACCAGCGTCGGCTGGAGATCGCCCGGGCGCTGGCCACCGAGCCCAAACTGCTCTGCCTGGACGAGCCGGCCGCCGGCTTCAACCCGGCGGAGAAGGAGGACCTGCTCCAGCTGATCCGGCAGATCCGCGACCTCGGCTACACCGTGCTGCTCATCGAGCACGACATGCGGCTGGTCATGGGCGTCACCGACCGGATCGTGGTGCTGGAGTTCGGCAAGAAGATCGCCGAGGGTACGCCCGCCGAGGTGCGGGACAACCCGAAGGTGATCGCGGCCTACCTGGGGGTGCCGGCAGATGCTGCTTGAGATCGATAACGTGACGCTGGCGTACGGCCGGATCGAGGCTCTGCACGGGATCAGCCTGCACGTCGACGAGGGCGAGGTGGTGGCCCTGATCGGTGCGAACGGCGCCGGCAAGACCACCACGATGCGGGCCGTCTCGGGCCTGCGCCCGATCAGCCGGGGTGCCATCAAGTTCGAGGGCCAGGACATCAGCAACCTCCGGGCCGACCTGCGGGTCATCCGGGGCATCTGCCAGTCGCCCGAGGGTCGGGGCATCTTCCCCGGCATGTCCGTGATCGAGAACCTCGACATGGGCGCCTACACCCGGCGGGACACGGCGGGGATCGCGGCCGACCTGGACCGGGTGCTCGGGCTGTTCCCGCGCCTGGCCGAGCGGCGCAAGCAGGCCGGCGGCACGCTCTCCGGCGGTGAGCAGCAGATGTTGGCGGTCGGCCGGGCGCTGATGAGCCGGCCGAAGCTGCTGCTGCTCGACGAGCCGTCGATGGGGCTCGCCCCGATGGTGATCCAGCAGATCTTCGACATCATCACGGAGATCAACCAGCAGGGCACCACCATCCTGCTGGTGGAGCAGAACGCCCAGCAGGCGCTCTCCCGGGCCCACCGCGGTTACGTGTTGGAGACCGGTCGGATCGTCAAGGAGGGCAGCGGGGCGGACCTGCTGCTCGACCCGGCGGTCAAGGAGGCGTACCTCGGCGTCGCCTGATCCGACGTTCGAGGGTGGGCCCGGCGCGTCACGCGCCGGGCCCACCGCCGTCTCAGGCCGCCGCCGGACCCGGACGGAGGTATCGGTGCCCGTCGCGCCGATCGTCGCCCTCGTCCGCTTCTGCCGCCGCGTGGGGTGCGACCGACATGTCGGTGGGCCCGACTAGAGTCGGTCAGGTGACCGACGCACCCCGCCTCCTGTTGTTGGACGGCCATTCGCTGGCCTACCGGGCCTTCTTCGCGCTCCCGGTGGAGAACTTCTCCACCACCACCGGACAGCCGACGAACGCGGTGTACGGCTTCACCTCGATGCTGATCAACGTGCTCCGCGACGAGCGGCCGACCCACCTGATCGTCTCCTTCGACATCTCCCGCCGGTCGTTCCGCACCGAGCGCTACGCCGAGTACAAGGCCGGTCGGGCGGAGACGCCGACCGACTTCCACGGCCAGGTGAGCCTGGTCAAGGAGGTGCTCGCCGCGCTGCGGGTGCCGGTGGTGGAGAAGGAGGGCTACGAGGCCGACGACGTCATCGCCACCCTCGCCCGGCAGGGGCGGGAGAGCGGGATGGACGTGCTGATCTGCAGCGGTGACCGGGACGCCTTCCAGTTGATCGGCAACCAGGTCACCGTGCTCTACCCCCGCAAGGGCGTCTCCGACCTGGCTCGGATGGATCCGGCGGCGGTGACCGACCGCTACGGGGTCGGCCCGGAGCAGTACCGCGACCTGGCCGCCCTGGTCGGGGAGAGCAGCGACAACCTGCCCGGCGTGCCGGGGGTCGGTCCGAAGACCGCCGCCAAGTGGATCAACCAGTACGGCGGGGTGGAGGGCGTGATCGCCCGCGCCGACGAGATCAAGGGCAAGGCCGGCGAGAGCCTGCGCGAACGGCTCGCCGACGTGATCCGCAACTACGAGCTCAACCAGCTGGTCGACGACCTGGAGCTGTCGCTGGGGGCGGAGGACGCCCGCTGGGCCGGGTGGGACCGCGAGGCGGTGCACCAGGTTTTCGACACCCTCCAGTTCCGGGTCCTGCGCGACCGGCTCTACCAGTACCTGGAGGCGGTCCAGCCGGAGGCCGAGTCCGGCTTCGAGTTGGCCACCGAGGTGCTGGGCACCGGCACGGTGGCGGCCTGGCTGGCCCGGCACGCCCCCACCGGTGTGCCGACCGGGCTGGCCGTGGCCGGCACCTTCGGGCGCGGCACCGGCAGCCTGACCGGGGTGGCGGTGGCCACCACCGACGGTGCCGGCGGCTGGTTCGATCCGGCCACCCTCGATCCGGCCGACGAGGCGGCGGTGTCCGAGTGGCTGGCCGACGAGGCGCGACCGAAGGTCCTGCACGACAGCAAGCCGGCGTCGCTGGCGTTCGCCGCGCACGGCTGGCAACTGCGGGGGATCACCCGGGACACCGCGCTGGCGGCGTACCTGGCCCGGCCGGACCAGCGCTCCTACGACCTGGGTGACCTGGCCCTGCGCTACCTGCACCGGGAGCTGCGGGTCGACCAGCCGGAGTCCGGCCAGCTCACCTTCGAGGGGCTCGGCAACGACGGCGAGGTCGAGCAGAACCTGATGCTGCGGGCCGCGGCGACCCTCGATCTCGCCGACGCCATCGACGCCGAGCTCGCCCGCGACGGTGAACTCTCGGCCCGGTTGCTGGCCGATGTCGAACTTCCGCTGGTGCGGGTCCTCGGCGAGATGGAGCGGGTCGGCATCGCCGCCGACACCGACTACCTCTCCGAGCTGGAGGCGCACTTCGCCGGTGAGGTGAAGGCGGCCGCGCAGGCGGCGTACGAGGTGGTCGGGCGGGAGTTCAACCTCGGCTCGCCCAAGCAGCTCCAGGAGATCCTCTTCACCGAGCTGGGGCTGCCCAAGACCAAGAAGATCAAGACCGGCTACACCACCGACGCGGACGCGCTGCAGTGGCTCTACGCGCAGAACCCGCATCCGGTGCTGGGCCACCTTCTGCGCCACCGGGACGTGGCCCGGCTGAAGTCGACCGTCGACGGGCTGCTCAAGTCGATCTCCGACGACGGCCGGATCCACACCACCTACAACCAGACGGTGGCGGCCACCGGGCGGCTCTCGTCGACCGACCCGAACCTGCAGAACATCCCGATCCGGACCGAGGAGGGGCGGCGGATCCGGCGCGCCTTCGTGGTCGGCGCCGGCTACGACACCCTGCTCACCGCCGACTACAGCCAGATCGAGATGCGGATCATGGCGCACCTCTCCGTCGACGAGGCGCTGATCGAGGCGTTCAACTCCGGCGAGGACTTCCACGCGGCCACCGCGTCGTTCGTCTTCCACGTACCGGTCGCCGAGGTCACCGCCGACCAGCGCCGCAAGATCAAGGCGATGAACTACGGCCTGGCGTACGGGCTGAGCGCCTTCGGTCTTGCCCAGCAGCTCAACATCGCCGCCGACGAGGCGCGCGGGCTGATGGAGGAGTACTTCATCCGGTTCGGTGGTGTCCGCGACTACCTCCAGGAGGTGGTCCGGCGGGCCGTGCGCGACGGCTACACCGAGACCATGCTCGGCCGACGGCGTTACCTGCCGGACCTGGTCAGCGACAACCGGCAGCGGCGGGAGATGGCCGAGCGGATGGCGCTCAACGCCCCGATCCAGGGCTCGGCCGCCGACATGATCAAGGTAGCCATGCTGCACGTCGACACCGCCCTGCGCGGGTCCGGCCTGCGGTCCCGGATGCTGCTGCAGGTCCACGACGAGCTGGTCTTCGAGGTCTACCCCGGCGAGCGGGAGCAGCTCGAGGAGTTGGTCCGGCGCGAGATGGGCAACGCCCACCCGCTGTCGGTGCCGCTGGAGGTCTCGGTCGGCGCGGGCCAGGACTGGAACAGCGCCGACCACTGACCGGCGTCGACCCGCTCACTTGAGCGGGTCGTGGCCCCAGTTCATGAGCGAGAAGCGCCACCGGGTGCGGCTGATGTCGCCCCGGGGGCGCTGCGCCATGTGCCGGTGCACGTAACCGACGACCTTGCGCATGTGCGCGTAGTCCCGGTCGGTCAGCTCCGCCCGCTTGCGGCGCAGCAGGCCGATGATCCGCCGCCCCGACTCGTGGCCGACCGACTCACCCCCGCCGGAGTGCTGGCCGACGGCCTTGGAGTCGTCGGTCTCCAGCCACGTCTCCAGCTCACCGGGTTTCATGTTCACCGCGTCGGTGAAGGTCCGGTAGACGTCGGCCTGGTCGTCACCGCGGGGCACGACGCAACGCCCCGGGCTTGTGCACCGCCTCGCCGCCGGAGTCCGACCGGACCCGGTACTGCGGGTCCTCCCTGCTGGCGTCGACCGTACGTCTGGCGGCTGTTGTCCGTTTCGTGATCTCCTCCTGGACGGTGCCGTACGCGGTCCCGCCGTGGCTGCGCCAGCTCACCCGATCGCCCTTGTGCAGCTTCTCGTCCTTGTCCATGACACGGTCTACCCTGCCGCTCCGGGGGAAAACCGGGGCGTGCGGCGCCGAGACTTCATCCCGCCACGGGGGGTTTGTCCGAAACGAAGATCGCGGTGCCGGGGAAGAGTCGGCCGCGCAGCGGACTCCACTGGCCCCAGAGCTGCTCGTGTCCCTCCGGCCACTCCGGCTCCACCACGTCGCGCAGCCGGAACCCGGCGCCGACCAGCTCCCGGACCCGGTCGCCGAGGGTACGGTGCTGCTCGACGTAGCTGGGCACCCCGTCGGCGTCCTGCTCCACGTACGGGCGGCGGTCGAAGTAGGAGTGCACCGCCTTGAGGCCCCCCTCGCCCGGGTCGTCGAGGAAGATCCACCGCATCGGGTGGGTGACCGAGAAGACCCACCGGCCGCCGGGACGCAGCACCCGGTGCACCTCCCGCATCACCGCCGCCGAGTCGGCCACGAACGGCACGGCGCCGAACGCCGTACAGACGATGTCGAAGGCACCGTCGGCGAAGGGCAGGGCCAGGGCGTCGGCCTGGACCAGCGGAACCCGTACCCCGGAGGTCCCGGCCGCGTGGGCGGCGTGCCGCAGCATGCCCGCGGAGAGGTCCAGGGCGACCGGCCGGGCCCGCTGGGTGGCCAGCCAGCGGGAGGCGGAGGCGGCGCCGCAGCCGAGCTCGAGCACCCGGCGGCCGGGCAGGTCGCCGAGCAGCCGGGCGTCGGCCTCGCGCAGCCGCTCCGGGCACCAGACGAAGTCGACGTCGCCGAGGAACTCCCCGTGCTCGGCCTGGTAGTCGTCGGCGTCGCGGTCCCACCACTGCCGGCTGGCCCGTCGGGTCTCCGTGTCGCTGACCGTGCGCCGGGTCACACCCGCGGCCTCGTCGTCACTCATCCCGGCCACGCTAGAGGCCGGGTACGCGCACGTCGCGCGCGGCCTCGACGCCGCGCCGGGCGGGCCTGCGTACGGGCGAGTTCCCGCGCTGTGGACGGCGTGTCGCATCAGGTGGCAGGAGGGCTTGCATGCTGTGGTAATGCGCACGGTAAGCTGTTCGATGCGCTCGCGGATCGTGTGCCTCGGCAGGGAGCAGGTCCGCGGTCGACGGGCATATCCCACGGTCTCACGCATGATCGTTAGG
This sequence comes from Micromonospora sp. NBC_01796, assembly GCF_035917455.1. Classification (NCBI taxonomy): domain Bacteria; kingdom Bacillati; phylum Actinomycetota; class Actinomycetes; order Micromonosporales; family Micromonosporaceae; genus Micromonospora; species Micromonospora sp. NBC_01796. The sequence goes on from NZ_CP109078.1 coordinate 5,336,804, forward strand.
TGTGTACGGCGACGGATCCGCTGGCGCAAACAGGTCACTGCGACACAAACGCCTGCTGTGACACCCATCCGACCGGAGCAACCGCCCACATGACGAGCAGCATCGAGGCCCCCTCGAGCGCCAACCGGGTCACCCACGACGATCTCGGCTCTGAGGAAGCTTTCCTCGCCGCGATCGACGAGACCATCAAGTACTTCAACGACGGCGACATTGTCGAAGGCACCGTCGTCAAGGTCGATCGGGACGAGGTCCTGCTCGACATCGGCTACAAGACCGAGGGCGTCATTCCCTCGCGCGAGTTGTCGATCAAGCACGATGTCGACCCCGCCGACGTGGTCTCCGTAGGTGACCACATCGAAGCCCTGGTTCTCCAGAAGGAGGACAAAGAGGGCCGGCTGATCCTCTCGAAGAAGCGGGCGCAGTACGAGCGCGCCTGGGGCACGATCGAGAAGATCAAGGACGAGGACGGCGTCGTTCGCGGTTCCGTCATCGAGGTGGTCAAGGGTGGCCTCATCCTCGACATCGGCCTGCGGGGCTTCCTGCCCGCGTCGCTGGTGGAGATGCGTCGGGTGCGGGATCTGCAGCCGTACGTGGGCCGGGAACTCGAAGCCAAGATCATCGAGCTGGACAAGAACCGCAACAACGTGGTCCTGTCCCGCCGGGCCTGGCTCGAGCAGACCCAGTCCGAGGTGCGCACCGAGTTCCTCAACAAGTTGCAGAAGGGGCAGGTCCGCAAGGGCGTCGTCTCCTCGATCGTCAACTTCGGTGCGTTCGTCGACCTCGGTGGCGTCGACGGTCTGGTGCACGTCTCCGAGCTGTCCTGGAAGCACATCGACCACCCCTCCGAGGTGGTTGAGGTCGGCCAGGAGGTCGAGGTCGAGGTCCTGGACGTCGACCTGGACCGCGAGCGTGTCTCGCTGTCGCTGAAGGCGACCCAGGAGGACCCGTGGCGGCAGTTCGCCCGGACCCACGCGATCCAGCAGATCGTGCCGGGTAAGGTCACCAAGCTGGTCCCGTTCGGTGCGTTCGTCCGGGTGGACGACGGCATCGAGGGCCTGGTCCACATCTCCGAGCTGGCCGAGCGCCACGTGGAGATCCCGGAGCAGGTCGTCCAGGTCGGCTCGGACGTCATGGTCAAGGTCATCGACATCGACCTGGAGCGTCGGCGGATCTCGCTCTCGCTCAAGCAGGCCAACGAGGGCTTCGTCGAGGGCGAGGAGCACTTCGACCCGACCCTCTACGGCATGGCCGCGACGTACGACACCGAGGGCAACTACATCTACCCCGAGGGCTTCGACCCGGAGACCGGGGAGTGGCTCGAGGGCTTCGACAAGCAGCGGGAGACCTGGGAGACGCAGTACGCCGAGGCTCGTACCCGCTGGGAGGCCCACACCAAGCAGGTGCAGACCTCCCGCGCCGCCGACGCCGAGGCCGCTGCCAACCCGACTCCGGTCAGCACCGGTGGCGGCGGGGCGACCTCCTCGTCCACCCCGGCGCCGGCCCGTCAGGCCGAGGAGCCGGCCGGCACCCTGGCCACCGACGAGGCGCTCGCCGCACTGCGGGAGAAGCTCGCCGGCGGTAAGTGAGCCGGCTCGCGGGTAACTTCGCCCGCAGGTAGAACCAAACGACGGCCCCGTCCTTCCCACCAGAAGGACGGGGCCGCCGTCCACCCACCCCAGCCCCCCACCCCCACCCCCACCCCCACCCCCACCCCCCACCCACCCCGCTTCGTTGATCATGAAGTTAGCGACGGGTTCAGGCACTCGAGCCGTCGCTAACTTCATGATCAACGCGTCTGGTGGGTGGGGTGGGTTGCCCCGGATCGGCCCGACGGGGTTGACTGGGCCGGTGCTGATGGTCGGACTCACCGGTGGCATCGGATCGGGCAAGAGCGTCGTCGCCACCCGGCTGGCCGGGCTCGGCGCGGTGCTCATCGACGCCGACCGGATCGCCCGCGAGGTGGTCGCCCCCGGAACCGAGGGGCTGGCCGAGATCGTGGCGACCTTCGGCGACCGGGTGCTCGCCGCCGACGGCAGCCTGGACCGGGCGGCACTCGGCGCCCTCGTCTTCGACGACGAACCCGCCCGGCGGCAACTGGAGCGGATCACCCATCCGAGGGTCCGGACCCGTACCGCCGAACTCGCCGCCGGGGCACCCGCCGACGCGATAGTGGTCAACGACGTACCGCTGCTGGTCGAGGCGGGGCTCGCGCCGACGTACCATCTCGTGGTCGTGGTGAGCGCGGACCGGGACACCCGGGTGGACCGGCTGGTCCGCGACCGGGGGATGAGCGTCGAGCAGGCGGAGCAGCGGATCCGGGCCCAGACCGGTGACCAGCAGCGGCGGGCCGCCGCCGACGTGGTGCTGACCAACGACGCGGACCTGGCCGACCTGTACGCGCGGGTGGACGACCTCTGGCGGGACCGGCTGGTGCCCTACGAGCGTCACCTGCGCGACCGGATCGCGGTCCGGGGCGGGACGGTGGTCCTCACCGAGGCCGACCCCGACTGGCCGGTCCAGTACCAGCGGCTGGCCGCCCGGATCCGGCACGCGGTACGCCCCGCGGATCTCCGGGTCGACCACATCGGCTCCACCTCGGTGCCCGGACTGGCCGCCAAGAACGTGATCGACATCCAGCTCACCGTCGAGTCCCTGGACCAGGCCGACGCGCTCGCCGGCCCGCTCGCCGACGCCGGGTTCCCCCGGTGCGCCGGCGACTGGTGGGACCAGCCCCGGCACGCGGACGGCGGGGCGCGGTGGGAGAAGCGGCTGCACGGCAGCGCCGACCCGGCCCGGCCGGTCAACCTGCACCTGCGGGTCGACGGCTCGCCGGGCTGGCGCTACGCCCTGCTGATGCGCGACCACCTCCGGGCCGACGAGGAGCAGCGCGCCGGTTACCAGGCGCTCAAGCGGGGCCTTGCCGCCGGCGGCCCGGACACCGCCAGCTACACGGCTGCCAAGGAACCCTGGTTCGACGGTGAGCACCTGCTGGCCGAGCGGTGGGCGGCGGCCACCGACTGGCGCCCCTGAAGCAGGTTGCGGATCCGGTCGGTTCAACCCAGGGGCACGGCGGGCAGCTCCGGCACCGGGCCGGGGGTCAGGTCGAGCTGGGCGAACGCACCGGTCCGGGTACGCAGCTCCAACCGGCGCAGCAGGCCCGAGCGGTCCACCCAGTAGCGCATCCGGGCCTGGCCACGGCCGACCTCCGACTCGGCCTCCTTCGGGACCTCGAACACGGTCACCGGCCGCCCGTCGAGCTCGTCCTGCCGCAGCCAGCTCACCGATTCACGCAGCCGGTCCGCCGGCCCCAACCCGGCGCTCCCGATCGCCAGCGCCTCGTTGACCAGCAGGTCCAGGTCCGGGGCACCGAGCGAGTCGGTACGTCGCTGCCAGCTCAGGTGATCCCAGTCCCGGTCCCGGGGCGGGGGGAGCGGAGGCGGCCCGGCGCCACCTCCGGACCGGACGTCGGGGTCGGACGGGACGTCGCGTACGGCCACCCCGGTGCGGTTGGCCCGCAGCAGGGTCCGTTCGCCCGGCCGGTCCAGCTCGTGCACGGCGAGGTAGGCGACACTGTCGGACCAGTCCACCCATCCGGACGCCCGGAGGTTCACGGCGGGTAGTTCGGCGACCGGCGCGGTGGTGGGCACCGCGAGCGTGATCTCCGCACCGCCGAGCGCCCGGTTCTCGGCCCGTACCCGGGCGAGGAGGTCGGTCTCGGTGCGGGTGGCCGCCCGTGGTTGTACCGGTGCGCCGCCGAGGGCCGCGACGGCGGTCAGCTCGGGCCGCTCGGCCCGGTCGAAGTCGACCTGGACCGGGACGTCACCGGCGAGCAGGGCCTCGAACCGGTGCAGGTGTCCGTCGAGGTCCAGCCAGTACCGTACGGCTCCGCCGCCCAGCCCGCCCGTCGGCGGTGCCGGGATCGTCGCGTCGGTGGCGGGAGCGGGGCCCCCGGTGAGCGCGGGCACCGCGGGGCCGAGCAGCACGTCGACGGTTGTCCCACCGGCCCGGTCCACGCCCAGCCACCGAGCGGTGTCCCGGGCCAGCAGCGGCCCGGTCGGGTCCGGCCGGTCGGCGGCGACGGCGAAGAGCAGGGTGAGGAACGAGTCGACCGCCGCCGGGACCGGCCCACCGGTGACCATCCGGCGGACCCGCCAGCCGTCCCCGGGCGGCGTCGGCGGTGGTGGCGGTGGCGGTGACGGGGCGACCAGGGCCGGGAACGGGCCCGGTCCGCCGCCGGTCGGTCCGGGCCCGGCCGGCGGGTCCGGTCGGCTCAACACCAGTCCGGGTACGGCCTGGAGCAGTCCCCGCTGACTCCCGGCCCCCGGCCCGGCCACGCTCAGGTAGGCCAGCCCGCGCGGCCAGTCGACGGTGCCGGCGAGTTCGATCTGGGTGCCGGGGATGCCGAGCGTGGCGTACACGCCGACCCGTCCGGCGCGGTAGTTGGTGATCCGCATCGCCGCCAGCCGGTCCGCCTCGGCCGAGGTGAGGGCGCGGGCCGGGTCGGTCGGGCCGGGCGGGGCACAGGAGACCAGTCCGGCGGCGAGACCGGCGCCGGAGCCGAGTGCGAGGCAGCCGAGTACACCCAGCGTCGCCAGCCGGGCCCGTCCGCTCAGGGTCCGGGTGGGTTGCCGGGGCTCGGCGGGCGATGGTGGCGGACCGGTGGCGGGCCGTCGGCGCCCGGCGGGAGGCAACGAGGTGCTCACGGGTGGTTGAACGGCGAATCCGGGGCAAAGTGACGTACCGGCGCTGGTGTGGCTGGGGGTCCGGCTGGTGGGGGCGTGGCGCGAGGGGCGCTCGCGGCGGCCGGTCTGCGCGTTGGCGCGACCGCGTCGGGTGCGCACGCCGACGAGGGCCGGGGCTGCAACCACTGCGCCGGGGCGCGACCGGCCGTTGTGGAGGCCCGGTTGCGAACCCGGTCGGCCGCCGCGAGCGGCCTACTACTGAACGGTAGCGCGGTGATCTCCACCACACAATGCGTATATCGAAGCCGATCGTGTACCGACCGTTGCCCACCAGGGCTGTCACACCCCCGGCGTACCTTTGATGACATGGCGCTCGACATCCCACGACTCGACGGCCGGTTCGAGGTCATCAGCGAATTCCGACCCTCCGGCGACCAGCCGACGGCGATCAACGATCTTGAGCAGCGGGTGCGGCGGGGCGATCGCCATTCGGTGCTGCTCGGCGCGACCGGCACCGGCAAGAGCGCGACCACCGCGTGGCTGGTCGAGCGGTTGCAGCGGCCGACCCTGGTGGTGGCACCCAACAAGACGCTCTGCGCGCAGCTCGCCAAGGAGTTCAGCGAGCTGCTGCCGAACAACGCGGTCGAATACTTCGTCTCGTACTACGACTACTACCAGCCCGAGGCGTACATCCCGCAGACCGACACCTACATCGAGAAGGACTCCTCGATCAACGAGGAGGTCGAGCGGCTGCGGCACTCGGCCACCATGTCCCTGCTCACCCGCCGGGACGTGATCGTGGTGGCGACGGTGTCGGCGATCTACGGGCTGGGCACCCCGGACGAATACCTCGACCGGGCGGTGCGGATCAAGGTCGGGCAGGAGTTCGAGCGGGACAAGCTGCTCCGCCGGCTGGTCGACATCCAGTACACCCGCAACGACATGGCCTTCAACCGGGGCACCTTCCGGGTCCGGGGTGACACCCTGGAGATCATCCCCGCGTACGAGGAGCTGGCCCTGCGGGTCGAGTTCTTCGGTGACGAGGTGGAGAAGCTCTACTACCTGCACCCGCTCACCGGCGAGGTGGTCCGCGAGGTCGACCACCTGCTGATCTTCCCCGCCACCCACTACGCGGCCGGTCCCGAGCGGATGGAGCGGGCGGTGCGCGGCATCGAGGCCGAGCTGACCGAGCGGCTGGCCGACCTGGAGCGGCAGGGCAAGCTGCTCGAAGCGCAGCGGCTGCGGATGCGGACCACCTACGACCTCGAGATGATGCGCCAGGTCGGGTTCTGCTCCGGCATCGAGAACTACTCCATGCACATCGACGGCCGCGAGCCCGGCAGCCCACCGCACTGCCTGCTCGACTACTTCCCGGACGACTTCCTCACCGTGGTCGACGAGTCGCACGTGACCATCCCGCAGATCGGCGGGATGTTCGAGGGCGACGCGTCGCGCAAGCGGATGCTGATCGACCACGGTTTCCGGCTGCCCAGCGCCGCCGACAACCGCCCGCTGCGGTTCGACGAGTTCCTCGAACGGGTCGGCCAGATGGTCTTCCTCTCCGCCACCCCCGGCAACTGGGAGATGGAGCAGGCCCAGGGCGAGTTCGTCGAGCAGGTCATCCGGCCGACCGGGCTGGTCGACCCCGAGGTGATCGTCAAGCCCACCAAGGGGCAGATCGACGACCTGATGCACGAGATCAAGCTGCGTACCGACCGGGACGAGCGGGTGCTGGTCACCACGCTGACCAAGAAGATGGCCGAGGACCTCTCCGACTACCTGCTGGAGCACGGCATCCGGGTCCGCTACCTGCACTCGGAGGTCGACACGCTGCGCCGGGTCGAGCTGCTGCGCGAGCTGCGCAAGGGCGACTACGACGTGCTGGTCGGCATCAACCTGCTCCGTGAGGGGCTGGACCTGCCCGAGGTCTCCCTGGTCGCGATCCTCGACGCGGACAAGGAGGGCTTCCTGCGCAGCGGCCGGTCCCTCATCCAGACCATCGGCCGGGCCGCCCGGAACGTCTCCGGCCAGGTGCACATGTACGCCGACAAGATGACCCCGTCGATGGCCAACGCGATCGACGAGACCAACCGGCGCCGGGCCAAGCAGGTCGCGCACAACGAGGCCAACGGGATCACCCCCGAACCGCTCCGGAAGAAGATCCACGACATCCTGGACGACATCTACCGGGAGGCCGAGGACACCGAGAACACCCGGGTCGGCGGTGCCGTACGGCAGCTCTCCCGGGGCAAGGCACCGGTGCCGGAGACCCGCAGCAAGGCCGTTCGGGGCAGCTCCGGTCCGGTCCGCGCCGGGATGGCCCGCGCCGAGATGGCCCAGCTCATCCAGGAACTCAACGACCAGATGCTGGCCGCCGCCCGGGAGTTGCAGTTCGAGTTGGCGGCCCGGATCCGGGACGAGGTCCAGGAGATGAAGAAGGAACTGCGCGGAATGGACGCGACCGGGGTGCAGTAGGTCGGGCGCGGGGAGACCGGTTCAGACCTCCACGGTCTCCCCGTCGGGCACCGGCTGGTACGACACGTCGGTCTTCGGGCCACCCCCGCCGACCAGGTTCTGGACCATGCCGCGGCCGATGTCGCTCAACCCGGCGTCGTGCACCGGGACGACCCGACCCGGTTGCACCTCGCGTACGTAGTCGATCAGCTCGGCGGTCTTCGACCACGGGGCGTGCGCCGGCAGCATCAGGGTGCTGATCGGCCGGTCCGGTACGGTCAGCGCGTCGCCGGGGTGGAAGAGCTGACCGTCGACGAGGTACCCGATGTTGGTCAGCCGGGGGATGTCCGGGTGGATCACCGCGTGCAGTTCGCCGTACACGGCGATCTCGACGCCGTTGACCGAGAAGGTGTCGCCCTCGCCGACCACCCGGAGCCGGTCGCCGAGCCCGTCGAGCTTCCCGCCCACCGAACGGTTGGCGAACACCCGGAGCTGCGGTTCGGCCTGCACCGCCGCCCGGATCTTGTCCTCGACGAAGTGGTCCGGGTGCTCGTGCGTGATCAGTACGGCGTCCGCGCCGGCCAGGGCGCCCGGATCGCTGAACGCCCCCGGATCGACCACCAGCGTGGTCCCGTCCTGCTCCAACCGGACACAGGCGTGCCCCAACTTCGTCAGTCGCATGGTTCTCCTCCGCCGACGTGATCTGCCGTGGCGTTTCCGCCGGGTCGCGTACCGGTGCGCGGTGTCGCCCCGGACCGGGACGGACCCGGACGAGGTGCCGGACCCTGCGGACACCGTACCGAGGAGGCGTGCGGCGGCGGCGGAAATCGGTGGGCGTCGCGGCCCTGCCGGCCTAGGCTGCCCGATCGTGGACACCGAACCGAGTTGGCGGGTGCTGACCCCCGACGACCTCCCGGCGGTCGCCGCCCTCGCCCGGCGCTGCCTGGCCGGCGACGGGGGACTGCCGCTGGTGGCCGACCCGTCGTTCCTGGCCCGCCGCTTCGCCGCCGACGGCGGTGTGGCCCGGGGCGCGGTCGACGCGGCGGGCACGGTCGTCGCCGCCGGCGCGATCCGACCCCAGGACACCAACGGGGTACGCCGAGCCGTCGCCACCGGCCTGGTCGACCCGGCCCACCGGGGGCGGGGGCTGGGCGGTGCCCTGCTCGACTGGGTGCTCGACCCGGCGCTGGTCGGCGCGGACCGGATCACCCTGGAAACCGAGTCGCTCACCGACCGGGCGTCGGCCCTGTTCGCCGCCCGTGGCCTGCGGCAGACGTTCGCCGAGGACGTCCTCCGGTTCGACCTCGCCGCCGCCGAACCGCCCCGGATCGACCTGCCGGCCGGGCTGGGCGTACGGCCGTGGTCGGCGGAACTGGCCGAGCGGTTCTTCGCCGTCTACCACGCCGCGTTCGCCGAGCGACCCGGTTATCCCGGCTGGTCGGTCGGGCAGTGGGTGGAGTGGACCACCGACGACGAGGACTTCCGGCCGGAGTGGACCCTGCTCGCCACCGACGAGACCGGTGCCGACCTGGGGTTCGTCAGCGCCGCCGTGGGGTGGGTCGTGCAGGTGGGCGTACGCCCGCAGGCGCGGGGCCGGGGGCTGGGGGCCGCACTGGTGGTCGAGGCGCTCACCCGGATGCGGGCCGCCGGATCGGTCGAGGTGCTGCTCGACGTCAACGTGGACAATCCCGCCGCGCACCTGTACCGACGCCTCGGCTTCACCGACCTGGGCCGCCGAGCCCGCTTCGAACCGGCCGGATAGCCCCGCCGCCGCTGGCCCCGGCACCCCGCCGCCGCCAGCCCGGCGTCCCGGCGCGACCGGCGTGGGAATGCGCTGCGCCCGGTGTCGCGAAGGGCCCTGTTGCGCGTCCGAATCCGATCACGAGGGCCCCTTCTTCCGCGCGGTGTGGATGGGCGACGATGTCGTTCCGGCTTGCTATGGTGTCGCCCGCCCGCACCCCCAGCGCCCGGGAGACCTCGTCGATGACCATCAACACCCACCTCACCGAATTCGCCGGCCGGCCGGTTGTTGTCTTCGATCCGTCGGAGGCCCTGCCGTCCGATCCCGGTGCGGTGGCCTGGCGGCTCACCGCCGACTACGACACGTCCGCCGGGGACTTCGCCGGCCTGGTCGAGCAGTTCCTCGGCAAGGTCGAGCCGGCCTCGGTCCAGGCGTTGATCATCGGCCAGTGGGGTTCCGCGTACGAGGAGGAGGCCCCGGTCGAGCTGCTGGTCGGACTCGCCGACCGGTTGACCGGGCTGCGGGCGCTCTTCCTCGGCGAGATGACCTTCGAGGAGTGCGAGATCTCCTGGATCCAGCAGGCGGACGTGACTCCGCTGCTGGTCGCGTACCCGGAGTTGGAAACCCTGCGGGTGCGCGGCGCGGACGGGCTGGTGGTCACACCGACCCGGCACGAGGCCCTGCGGGAGTTGGCGTTCGAGTCCGGTGGCCTGCCCGCGGCGGTGGTCCGGGCGGTCGGTGAGTGTGACCTGCCGGGGTTGACCCACCTGGAGCTGTGGCTCGGCACCGACAACTACGGCGGTGACGCCACCGTGGAGGACCTGGCCCCGATCCTGGCCGGGACCAGGCTGCCCGCGCTGACCTACCTCGGGTTGCGGGACGCCGAGATCGCCGACCCGGTGGCGGCGGCGCTGGCCGGTGCGCCGGTGGTGGCCCGGCTGCAGACCCTGGACCTGTCGCTGGGCATCCTCTCCGACACCGGTGCCGCGGCCCTGCTGGCCGGGCAGCCGCTGACCCACCTGCGTCGGCTCGACCTGCACCACCACTTCATCACCCCGGAACTGGCCGCCCGGCTGGTCGAGGAACTGCCCGGGGTCGAGGTCGACCTCACCGACGTCCAGGAGGCCGACAGCGACGGCGACCGGTACGTGGACGTGGCCGAATGATCGGGGGGCACCTGACCGAGTTCGGCGGCCTTCCGGTGCACGAGTTCGACCCGGACGCGCCGCTGCCCCCGGACCCCTCGGCGGTCGCCTGGCGGATCGAGGCATTCGAGGACGACGAGAACTGGGAGGAGATCCCCTCGCCGGCCTTCCAGCAGCGGTTCGAGGAGTTCCTCGACGCGGTCGACCCGAAGTCGGTCACCGCGCTGGTCCTCGGCGCGTGGGGGTACGCCGCGTTCAACGACCCGCCCTACGCCCAGCTCTGCGCCGCGGCCGACCGGTTGACCGGGCTGCGGGCGCTGTTCCTCGGCGACATGGTCAGCGAGGAGTGCGAGATCTCCTGGATCCGCCAGGGTGACCTGACGCCGGTCCTGGAGGCGTACCCGGCGCTGGAGGTGTTGCGGGTCCGGGGTTCCGGAACCCACGACTGCCTGCTCCGGCTCCGCCCGGTACGCCACGGGTCGCTGCGGGAGTTGGCGTTCGAGTCCGGTGGGCTCCCCGCCGAACTCGTCCGGGCGGTCGGCGAGTGCGACCTGCCCGCACTGACCCACCTGGAGCTGTGGCTCGGCACCGACAACTACGGCGGTGACGCCACCGTGGAGGACCTGGCCCCGATCCTGGCCGGGACCAGGCTGCCCGCGCTGACCTACCTCGGCCTGCGGGACGCCGAGATCGCCGACCAGGTCGCGGCGGCGCTCGCCGGTGCGCCGGTGGTGGCCAGGCTGCACACCCTGGACCTGTCGCTGGGCATGCTCGGCGACCGGGGCGCGGCGGCGCTGCTCGCCGGGCAGCCGCTGACCCACCTGCGCCGGCTCAACCTCAACCACCACTTCGTCACCGACGACCTGGCCGCCCGGCTGGTCGCCGAACTGCCCGCGGTGGACGTCGACCTGACCGAGGGCAACGACGCCGACGACGAGGACGAGTACTTCGTGGCCGTGGCGGAATGACCACCGGCGTACCGCTGCTGGTCGTCGGCAACCCGGACAACCGGCGGGTCGGGATGTTCCGGGCCGCCGCCGTACCCGCCTGGCCCGGTCCGGTGCGGACGCTGCCCTGGCGGGAGTTGGCCCGGGGCCCGGTCCGGCTGCCCGACCGGGCGGTGGTCCGGGTCGACTCGCCCGGCGAGGACCCGGAGGTCGACCGGCTCCTGCGGGGCGCCGACACACCCGCGGCACACGGCGAGATCGTCGGCGCCGCCGCCTGGTACGCGGGGCTGCGCGCCGGGCTGGACCGGCTCGCCACCGCCGCACGGGACGCCGGGGCGACCCTGCTCAACGATCCCGGCGACATCGCCGTCATGTTCGACAAACGCGCCTGCCACGCGCGGCTGACCGGGGCCGGGATACCGGTACCGGCCGCACTGCCGGCCGCACCCGCCGACTACGGCGACCTGCGCGCGATGATGCGTACCACCGGGTGGGCCCGGGTGTTCGTCAAGCCCGCGCACGGGTCGTCCGCGTCCGGCGTACTGGCCCTGGAGACCGCGTCGGGCCGGGTGCAGGCGACCACCTCGGTGGAACTCGCCGCCGACGGTCGGCTGTTCAACTCGCTGCGGGTGCGCCGCTACCGCACCGAACGGGAGGTGGCCGCGATCGTCGACCGGCTCGCACCGGACGGGCTGCACGTCGAGCGGTGGTTTCCCAAGGCCGGGCTGGGCGGGCGGACGGTCGACCTGCGGGTCCTGGTGGTCGCCGGGGAGCCGGGACACGTGGTGGTCCGGTCCAGCCGAGGGCCACTGACCAACCTGCACCTGGGCAACAACCGCGGCGACCTGGCCGAGGTCCGCGCGGCGATGGGAGAACCGGCGTACGCGGCCGCGCTGGACACCTGCGTACGCGCCGCCGCCTGCTTTCCCCGCAGCCTGCACGCCGGGGTCGACCTGATGATCGGCACCGACTGGCGGCGGCATATGGTGGCCGAGGTGAACGCGTTCGGCGACCTCCTGCCCAACCTGGTCGACCACGCGGGCAGGGACGGTTACGCCGCCCAACTGCACGCGCTGCACAGCGGCCGGTTCGACCGGTGGACCGCGCGCGATCGGACGCCGGAGCGGGCGGTGGCGATGGCCGCCGGCCGGAGGGGGTGGGTCGGATGAGGGACCTGATCGGCAGCCACGACCTGCTGTTCGTCACCCTGGACACGCTGCGCTACGACGTGGCCGCCGAACTCGCCGAGACCGGGCGGACCCCGAACCTGGCCCGTGCGCTGCCCGGCGGATGGGAACGTCGGCACAGCCCGGCAAGCTTCACCTACGCCGCACACCAGGCGTTCTTCGCCGGCTTCCTGCCGACCCCGACCACACCGGGACCGCACCCCCGGCTGTTCGCGGCGGCCTTCCCCGGCAGTGAGAGCACCGGCGACGAGACCTGGGTCTTCGACGCTCCGGACGTGGTGACCGGGCTCGCCGCCGCCGGCTACCACACCGTCTGCGTCGGCGGGGTCGGCTTCTTCAACCGCAAACCACCGCTCGGCGCGGTGCTGCCGGGACTCTTCGCCGAGTCGCACTGGGAACCCGAGTTCGGGGTCGCCGCACCGGGTTGCTTCGAGGCGCAACTCGACCGGATCGCGACCGTCGTACCGACCGTCCCGGACGAGCAGCCGCTGTTCCTGTTCGTCAACGTGGCCGCGATGCACCAGCCGAACCGGCACTACCTGCCCGGCGCCGAACGGGACAACCGGGACAGCCACGCCGCCGCCCTGGAGTACGTCGACCGGCACATCGGCCGGCTCTTCGCCCTGGCCAGCTCCCGTGACCGGAACTGCCTGGTGGTGCTCTGCGCCGACCACGGCACCGCGTACGGCGAGGACGGCCACAGTGGACACCGGCTCGGCCACGAGGTGGTGTGGACGGTGCCGTACGGGCAGTTCGTGCTGGAGCCGGGCGCCTGGGGCAAACCGGGGGACTGGGAGTGAACGAGGTGGACGGGCTCGACGGGTCGCCGTACCAGGGCTACCTGTACGCGTACCCGCACAAGACCGCGTACCGCCCACTGCGGCCCCGGCCGGCGCTGCGTGACGTCTGGGCCGGTGAGCCCGTCGACGCCCTCTTCCTCTACCTGCATCTGCCGTTCTGCGAGATGCGGTGCGGCTTCTGCAACCTGTTCACCCGCGCCAATCCCCCGGCCGAGCAGGTGCGCGGCTACCTCGACCAGTTGGCCCGGCAGGCCGACCGCGTACGCGACGCGCTCGGCGCCGACGCCGACTTCGCCCGGGTGGCGATCGGCGGGGGCACCCCGACGTACCTGACCGCGGCCGAGCTGACCGAGATGTTCGACGTACTGGCCGGGTTCGGTGCCCGGCTCGGTGCGGTGCCGATGGCGGTCGAGACGTCTCCGGCGACCGCCACCCCGGACCGGATCGCCGTGCTCGCCGAGCGGGGCACCACCCGGATCAGCATCGGGGTACAGAGCTTCCTGGACACCGAGGCGCACGCCGCCGGCCGCCCCCAGCGGCGGGAGGAGGTGGAGCGGGCCCTTGCCACCATCCGGGGGCACCGGACGGTGGAGCTGAACCTCGACCTGATCTACGGGATACCGGGGCAGACGGCCCGTACCTGGGCACAGTCGCTGACCGCCGCGCTGGACTGGCGACCGGAGGAGATCTTCCTCTACCCGCTCTACGTACGTCCCCTGACCGGGTTGGGCCGGCGCGGCACCACGACCGAGGTCGCCCCGCTCGACGGCGCGCCCGGCAGCCGCGACGAAAGCTGGGACAACCAGCGGCTCGACCTCTTCCGGCAGGGACGGGACACGCTCAGGGCGGCCGGCTACCGGCAGCTCTCGCTGCGCCACTTCCGCCGGGCCGACCTGCCCGCTGACGACGGGAGCGGTGGCGCCGGGAGCGGCGGCGACCGGCCCGACTACTGCTGCCAGGACGACGGGATGGTGGGGCTCGGTTGCGGTGCCCGGTCGTACACCACCGACCTGCACTACTCCTTCGACTACGCGGTCGGGATCGGCCAGGTCCGGGCCATCATCGACGACTACCTGCGCCGCCCGGCCAGCGACTTCGAGGTGGCCGAGGTGGGTTTCCGGCTCGACGGGGTGGAGCAGCGGCGGCGGTGGCTGGTGAAGTCGTTGCTCCGGGCCGAGGGGTTCGCGCCGACGGCGTACCGGGAGCGGTTCGGCACCGCGGTCGGTGACGACTTCCCCCAGCTCGCCCGGCTCGGTGACCGGGGTTGGCTCAGCGGCGACCCGGGCGGCACCGAGCGGCTCGCGCTGACGGACGCCGGGCTGGAACGGGCCGACGCGATCGGCCCGTGGCTGGTCTCCGGCCCGGTACGCACCGCGATGGCGGAGTACGCACTGCGGTGAACCTCTCCATTCTCTACCGTGGACCGCTCGCGAGCTGCAACTACGACTGCGCGTACTGCCCGTTCGCGAAGCGCCGGGACAGCCCGGCGCAGTTGCGCGCGGACCGGGAGGCGCTGCGCCGGTTCGTCGACTGGGTGCGGCGAAACCCGGACGGCGACCGGATCTCGGTGCTCTTCACCCCGTGGGGCGAGGGCCTGACCCGGTCCTGGTACCGCGACGCCCTGGTCGAACTGTCCAAACTGGACCACGTGGACCGGGTCGCGATCCAGACCAACCTCGCCGGCCGGGTGGAGTGGCTGGCCGACGCGGATCGGCGGACGGCCGCGCTCTGGGCGACCTACCACCCCGACCAGGTACGCCGGGAGACCTTCCTGGGCCGCTGCGAGCGGCTACGGGAGCTGGGCGTGCGCTACTCGGTCGGGGTGGTCGGGCTCCCGGACCACCTGGACGAGGCACGGGCGCTGCGCGCGGCCCTGCCCGACGAGGTGTACCTCTGGGTCAACGCCGCCGACGGGTGGCAGTACACCGGGGCGGAGGAGGCCGACTGGACGGCGATCGACCCGCTCTTCGGCTACAGCGTCCGGCCGCATCCGTCGGCCGGTGCGGCCTGCCGGGCCGGCGAGAGCGTCATCTCCGTACGCGGGGACGGCGAGGTCCGGCGCTGCCACTTCGTGGACACCCCGCTGGGCAACCTCTACGACGGCTCGTACCGCTCCGGGCTGGGCCCGCACCCGTGCCCGAACGCGGCCTGCGACTGCCACATCGGTTACGTCCACCTGAAGACCCTGCCGCTGTACGAGGTGTTCGCCGGCGGGGTGCTGGAGCGGATTCCGGCACCGGGGCCGGCCGGTGCCCGGTGGGGCGTACCGGCCGGCGCCCTGCGCTGAGTCGCGTACGCGAGCGCTGTCGCTCAGGTCTGTACCAGCGGGGCGTACTCCTCCTCGGTCAGACCGAACGTCCAGGCCACCCCACCCCGAGCGGTACGCGTCTGCGGCGGCACCCGCAGCCAGTAGGTGCGCCGGGTGCCGTCCGGCTCCGGGGTCGAGTTGACCACCTCGACCATCACCAACGGCTCGTCCTGCGGCAGCTCGATCCGCCACAGCACACCGCACTCGTCCCGGTGGATCGCCCTCGCGTTGCTGTCGCGCAGGTAGCGGTCGTAGCCGAAGTGCTCCAGCATCACCCGCCGGACCTCGGCGTTGGACTCCGCGCGGATCCGCTCGACGTTGAGTCGGGGCAGCTCCTCGGCGACCTCGGCCGGGATCGGCATCCCGCGCCAGACGTGCAGCCCGAAACCGTCCGGGTAGAGCAGCGCCGGACCGTCGCCGTGGTGCAGCCGGCCGAGATTGTCCCGCTCGACCCGGACCGGCCGCTCGGTCAGGATCACCACCCGCTCGTACGGCCACCACCAGCCGGCCGCCCCGGCGACCCCGGCCAGCCCGGTCAGGCCGGGGGTGTCGTCGAACGCGCTCAGCCAGGCCGCGTCGTGCTGGCCGAACACCACGTCGAGCAGTGCCGCCCGGGTCCGGCGGGCGAACCCGTCCGGCACGCCGTCGGTCAGCTCGTCGGTGAGCCGGGTGCGCAGCGGGGTGACCACCCGGTCGGTGAGCAGGTGCCAGGTACGCTGCCCGCCGGCCGCCCAGTGCGTCGCCCAGCCGGTGGCCCCGAGCCGGGTCACCGCGTCGGCACGAGCCGCCGCCCACGGGGCCGTACGCACCCGGGCCCGGACCGAGCGACCAGCGGCACCGGCGCGTGGCTCGAATCCCTGTGCCCGCAGGTCGGTCATCACCTGGGCCAGTGCCCGGCCGACCGGGGTGTCACCGGCGATGGCCGATGCATCCTCGACGGGGTCGACGGTCGTGGGGGAGGGCCCGCCGGGCCCGGCGGCCCCGAACCCGCCGGGTCCGGCGGTGCCGGAGGAGGAATCGGACAGGAGTGCCGCCGCGAGCGCCCCGGCGTACGGGGACCCGAGCCAGAGCACGGTTTCGGGGGCGGCGAGGCCGGCGGCGGCGTACGCCTCCCGGACGGCGGCCTCCGCGGCCGGTCGGTCCGCTGGCCCAGTGGCCAGTCCCCGGGCCAGCCACTCGTCGGCGGTACGGGCCAGCAGGGCGGCGGCGGTCTCGTCGAGCAGAGTGGTGGTCATCAGTCGGCCACCGGTCGCCACGTGCCGGGCAGGTATTCCCGCTGGCGGACCACCCGGTAGGCCCCCGAGGGCAGTGGGATCGGACCGTGCTCCTCGTGCCCGAGCCGGCCGTAGCCCTCGATCAGCAGGATCGTCGGCTCGGTCTGGTCCGGCAGGGTCCAGAGGCTGACGCCCGCACCGGTGACCACGTGGGCGTGCCCGGTGGCCTCACCACGGGCCAGCACCAACCGCCCCCGCGCGTCCCGGCCGGCGGGAACCAGCCCGGCCGGCACCGTGGCGGGGTCGATCGGATGGACGAGGACGTCGCCCTGTCGGTACATGCGTCGGCTCCCTCAGGTCGCGTGTGGACGACGAGAGGCTAGCGGTGCGGTACGACAGAACACCCCGGCTTCGGGCACTGAGCCGGACCCCGGCTCAGGCCCGAGAAGGTCCCGGTTCAGGCCGGAGAGGTTCTCCGCCTCAGACCGGCGAACATTCTCGGTTCAGGCCGGAGAACGCCCTGGTTCAGGCAGGTACGTCGGTGAAGTGCTCGACCAGCGGCGGTGCGGCGAAAAACGGGCCGATGAGCCCGCGCCAGGTGGTGAACCGTTCGGTGCCACGGAAGTTCTCCTCGTGCGCCGCGACCGAGTCCCACTCGACCAGCAGCACGAACCGGGAGGGCGACTCGACACCCCGGGTCATCCGTACCGACCGGAGGCCGGGCGTGCTGGCGAGGACCTTGTGGCCCTCGGCGTACGCCGCCGCGAACTCGTCCTCGCGCCCCGGAACAACCTCAATCAGCGCAACCTCAAGCACCATCCCCCCACCCTCCCACGCCCCCTCCCCCCACCCCCTCCCACCCCCACCCTCCCACCCCCTCCCACCCCCCACCCTCCCACCCCCCGCCCCACCCTCCCACCCCCCACCCCACCCGTCGATCTTGCAGTTGTGGTGCCTGGATTTGGGTGCCTTGTTGGCGTATGTCAACCGCCACAACTGCAAGATCGACGGGCCAGGGCGGGTGGGGCGGCGCGGGGTGGGTGGGGTGGGGAGGGGTGGCGCCTAGCCTCCTAGGATGGGTTAGGGGGTGTGGGGTGAGGGTGGGGAAGAACGCATCGGTCCGAGGTGTCTGAACGGTCCGGGATGGGGGATGATGGCGGCAAGGAGGGGAGTATTCCCCTGCGGCGGCGTCGTCAACACGGTCTACCTCCGGCTGGCCCGGTGGTCGACCCGGCCCGTCGGTCAGCGGCAGCCGGAGCGGTGCTCCGGGCGCCGGTGGCGGAAGAGACCTCCGACAGTCACCACATTCGGCACCACCAGCCACGGCACGCCCCCACGGGTGTGCCGTTTCGGGTGTGCCGAGTGTCTGCCGGAGGAATGATTTGAACGTGTCCACCTGGGTGTGGGTCGTAACGCTGGTCGCGCTGGGCGCGGTACTGACCGTTGATCTCCTGATCATCGGGCGGCGACCGCACGAGCCGAGTATCCGCGAGTCCAGTCTCTGGGTCGGCTTCTACGTCGCGCTCGCCCTGCTCTTCGGGGTCGGACTCTGGCTGACCACGGATCTGTCCACGGCGGGTGAGTTCTACACCGGCTGGCTGACCGAGTACAGCCTCTCGGTCGACAACCTCTTCGTCTTCGTGATCATCATGGGCCGCTTCGCGGTGCCCCGGGAGTACCAGCAGAAGGTGCTGCTGATCGGCATCGTCCTGGCGCTGGTGATGCGCGGCGGTTTCATCGCGGCCGGTGCCGCGCTGATCTCCCAGTTCTCCTGGGTCTTCTACATCTTCGGCGCGTTCCTGGTCTACACCGCGATCAACTTCTTCCGGCAGGGTGAGCCGGAGGAGGAGGACTTCAAGGAGAACCTGCTGATCCGGTGGAGCCGACGGGCGCTGCCGATCTCGAAGGACTTCGCCGGTGGCCGGCTGACCGTACGGGAGAACGGCAGGCGCATGTTCACCCCGCTGCTGGTCGTGATGATCGCGATCGGCACCACGGATCTGATCTTCGCCCTCGACTCCATCCCGGCGATCTTCGGGATCACCCAGAACGCGTACCTGGTCTTCACCGCCAACGTGTTCGCGCTGATGGGGTTGCGCCAGCTCTACTTCCTGCTCGGCGGGCTGCTCGACCGGCTGGTCTACCTCAACATCGGCCTCGCGGTGGTGCTCGGCTTCATCGGGGTCAAGCTTGTCCTGGAGGCACTGGCCGACAACAACCTCCCGTTCATCAACGGCGGGGAGCACGTGGGTTGGGCGCCGCACGTACCGATCTGGCTCTCGCTGGTGGTCATCCTCGGCACGCTGGGCGTCGCCACCGTGGCCAGCCTGCTCAAATCGGCCAGCGACCGGCGCAAGGAGCTCGCTGCCGCGGGTCGCTGACCGGACGGGCGAACCGGGTCAGTCGGCGCAGGTGCGGACCCGGTGCACCCCGACCAGGGTGGCCCGCCGGTCCTCGGTGAGGGACTCCTCGAGGACCCGCCGCTGGGTGTACGAGGCGTGCAGCATGCGCCGGTTGTCGTCGCCGTAGCCCGGCTCGGCGGTGACGATGCCGATGTGGTGGATGTTGCGGCCGGGGCGGGCGAAGAAGTAGAGGTCGCCGGGGCGTTCGGCGCCCAGTGGCAGGGGTGTGGTGGCGTTCGCCTGGTCGTCGGCGTCGCGGGGTAGCCGTACGCCGAACCGGCGCCAGGCCAGGTGCACCAGCCCGGAGCAGTCGATCCCGTACGCGGACACCCCGCCCCACAGGTAGATGACGTCGAGCAGGCGGTTCGCCACCGCGAGCACCTCGACCGCGTTCGGCGGGCGGTTCGGGACCGGGGCGAGATGGTCGGTCGGCAGCCAGAGCGGGTCGTGGTGGCCGGGGGCGTACACCGGGCTCCACCCGTGGCGGGCCGGACCGGCCGGGGTCAGCCGGGTTCCGAGGATCACGCCGGGCAGCACCGGGTCACCGTCCGGCGCGGTGAACAGCGCGGTGACCGTGGCGTCGACCACGACCTGTGCCACCCCGGCCGGACCGGTGGTGGCGGGGGAGAGCTGTTCCACCGGCAGCCAGCCGGGATAACCGCGCGGGTCGAGCTTGGCTGCGGGTTGTTCGGTCGCGATCAGGCGGGCCCACCCGTCCGGTCGGATCTCCTCGATCAGCACCCGTTCGCCGAGCAGCAACTGACTGAGCACGCAGTCGCCGACCTGCTGGTCCGCGGTCATCGCGGAGATCCAGGCGGGGATGTCGGTGGTCCGCGGGGCGAGGGCCGGCTCGTCCACCGGCCGGACCGCCTCGGGCCCGGCCCAGAGGGTCGCGACGGCCACCCGGACCACCGCCTCCTGACCGGCCCGTAACGTCATCCCGGACCGTGCTGCCGTGCCGACCTGCGGCGCCGTGCCGACCTGCGATGCCGTGCCGACCTGCGATGCCGTGCCGGATCGCGATGTCCTGGCGGCCTGCGTTGTTACTCCAGCCTGCGCCATCAGCGGGGACCCTTCTCCCGGTCTTCCCGGCCGACCCTACGGAAGAGCCGAACGAGCGGCAATAAGTCGTCTTGCCCAGTGGGGGCGTCAGCGCACGCCGTCGATGCCGAGGCCGGGCGCGTCGGGCAGGAGTACGCAGGCGTTCTCGTACCGGATCCCGCCCTGCACGGGTGAGGAGGCGAGCCACCAGGCGGCGTCCAGGTCGGAGACGGCGGTGGTGCCGTACGCGGCGACCAGGCTGGCGGCGGCGCCGACCCCGATCTGGCTCTCCATCATCGAGCCGACGATGGTCCCGATCCCGTGTGCGGCGGCGAGTTCGAGCAGCCCCCGGGCGGCGCCGAGGCCCCCGCACTTGGCGAGTTTCACGTTGACCATGTCGGCCGCCCGTCGCTGGATCACCGCGACCAGGTCGCGCAGCCCGAAGACCGTCTCGTCGGCGAGGACCGGCACGGTGACCCGGTCGCTGACCCAGGCGAGCCCGTCCAGGTCCCACCGGGACACCGGTTGCTCGACCAGTTCCACGTCCAGGCCGGCGTCCTCGACGCCCCGGATGATCCGGACGGCCTCCCTCGGCGTCCAGCCCTGGTTGGCGTCGAGCCGGATCCGGATGTCGGGTCCGGCGGCGGCCCGGACGGCCCGGACCCGGGCCAGGTCGCCGGCGGCGTCCGTACCCACCTTGATTTTCAGGACGGTGAAGCCGTCGGTCACCCGCCCGGTGGTGGCGGCGGAGAGGGCGCCGGCCTCGCCGGCGGCCAGGGTGACGTCGGTCGGCACCCGCAGGGTCGTGCCGCCGAGCAGCCGGACCAGGGGTACGCCGAGCCGGCGCGCGGCCAGGTCGTGCAGGGCGGTGTCGGTGGCGGCGCGGGCGGCCTCGTTGCCGGCGACGGCCCGGTGCACCTCGGCGCACCGGGCGACCAGGTCGTCGGGGTCCCGACCGACCAGGAGCGGGGCGAGCAGCTCGGACACGCACGCCTCGGCGCCGGCGATCGAGGAGCCGGTCACCTGCCATACCTGGGGTGCCTCGCCGAAGCCGGACCGGCCGTCGGTGTCGACGATCTCCACCACCAGCGTCTCGACGGTGGTCGCCCGGCGCAGCGCGGTGACGAACGGGGTGTGCAGCGGGGCGGTGAGCCGGTGGGTGCGGACCGAGGCGATGGCCATGTCCGGCACCCTATCGGCCGGCGATCTTCAGCTCGGTGGTGTCGGCACCGGGGCGAGGTCCCGACGGGTGGCCCAGACCGTCGCGGAGACCCGGGCGATCAGCCGCCGGGCAGCCGCGTCCGGGTCGCCACCGTCCGGGTGGTCGCTGGTGCAGACCACCACCGTGTACGGGGGCGCGTCGTTGGGGAAGACCACCCCGGCGGCGTGCCGTACGCCGTGTACCCAGCCGTTCTTGTGTGCGACCCGGGTGCCGTCCGGTAGTCCGGCGGCGAGGTCCTCCCGGTGTTCCTGGTCGAGCAGGACCCGGAGCATCGTGGTGCAGGCCGCCGTGCTCGCCAGTGGGCCGGGCGCCTCGGTGCCGAGGACGATGGTGCCGAGCAGGGCGGCCAGGTCGGCGGCGGTGACCGGGTTGTCGATGCCGGCTTCGCGGGCGGCGAAGTCCTCGATGCCCCGCCCGGTGTGGCTGTCCCGGGCGCCGGCCAGGGCCCAGACGGCGGCGACGGCGGGCAGGCCGACGTGTCCGAGGACGAGGTTGGTGGCCAGGTTGCTGGATCGGACGATCATGCGTTCGGCCAGCCAGCGGAGCGGGGCCCGGCCGCCGACCCGGGCCCAGACGGCCGGGTCGTTGTCGTAGCTCGGGCTGCACCGGAAGCGGGGTGCGCCTGGTTTGGCGGAGTCGAACCCGTTCTCGACCGGGACCGGGGCGTCGGGGTCGAGGGCGCCGGTGTCGGCGGCCCGGTAGAGGGCACCGAGTACGGCGACCTTCATTGTGCTGGCCGCGTAGTGGGTCTGCTGCGGCAGCCGGGTGTACGCGGGCGCGGCGTCGAGCCGGCCCGCGTACACCGAGACCGTGCCGGCCGTGTCGGCCAGCTCACGGTCGAGCCTGTCCCAGTTCATGCCGCCGACCGTAGCCGATCGGCGGATCTTCCGTGGTGCGGTGCGGATTGGGTCAGCCGGCGTGCTTGCGGCGCGCCGTGGCCCGGCCCCGGGCGTTCTGGTCGAGGACGACCTTGCGCAGCCGGATTGCCGCCGGGGTCACCTCGACGCACTCGTCCTCGCGACAGAACTCGAGGGCCTGCTCCAGCGTCAGCTTGCGCGGCGGGATCAGCTTCTCCGTCTCGTCGCTGCTGGAGGCGCGCATGTTGGTGAGCTTCTTTTCCTTGGTGATGTTGACGTCCATGTCGTCGGCGCGGGAGTTCTCACCGACCAGCATGCCCTCGTAGACCTCGCTGGTGGGTTCGACGAACAGGGTCCCGCGTTCCTGCAGGTTCATCATCGCGAACGGGGTGACCACGCCGGACCGGTCGGCGACCAGGGAGCCGTTGTTGCGGGTACGCAGCTCTCCGAACCACGGCTCGTAGGACTCGAAGACGTGGTGCAGGATGCCGGTGCCCCGGGTGTCGGTGAGGAACTCGGTCCGGAAGCCGATCAGGCCTCGGGCCGGGACCAGCCACTCCATCCGGATCCATCCGGTGCCGTGGTTGACCAGCTGTTCCATCCGCCCCTTGCGGGTGGCGAGAAGCTGGGTGATCGCCCCGAGGTACTCCTCCGGGGAGTCGATGGTCAGCCGCTCGACCGGCTCGCAGGTCTTGCCGTCGATCTCCTTGGTGACGACCTGCGGCTTGCCGACGGTCAGCTCGTACTGCTCGCGGCGCATCTGCTCGACCAGGATGGCCAGCGCCAGTTCGCCCCGGCCCTGCACCTCCCAGGCGTCCGGCCGTTCGGTCGGCAGGACCCGCAGCGAGACGTTGCCGATCAGTTCCTTGTCCAGCCGGTCCTTGACCATCCGGGCGGTGACCTTGGCGCCCTTGACCCGGCCGACCAGCGGCGAGGTGTTGGTGCCGATGGTCATCGAGATGGCCGGCTCGTCGACGGTGATCAGCGGCAGCGGTCGGGGGTCTTCCAGGTTCGCGAGCGTCTCGCCGATCATGATGTTGGGGATGCCGGCGACGGCGATGATGTCGCCCGGCCCGGCGGAGTCGGCGGGCTTGCGCTCCAGGCCGTCGGTCATCAGCATCTCGGAGATCCGGACCCGCTCGGTGGTCCCGTCGGTACGGCACCAGGCGACCGTCTCGCCCTTGCGGATGGTGCCCTCGCGGACCCGGCACAGGGCGAGCCGGCCGAGGAACGGCGAGGCGTCGAGGTTGGTGACGTGCGCCTGCATCGGGGCGCCCTCGGTGTACGAGGGCGGCGGGATGGTGGTCAGCAGGGTGCGGAACAGGGGTTCCAGGGAGGTGCTGTCGCCGGGCACGGTGGCGTCGGCGGGCTGGGTCAGCGAGGCGATGCCGTCGCGGGCGCAGGCGTAGATGATCGGGAAGTCGATCTGCTCCTCGTCGGCGTCCAGGTCGAGGAAGAGCTCGTAGGTGTCGTCGAGCACCTCCTTGATCCGGGCGTCCGACCGGTCCACCTTGTTGATCACGAGGATGATCGGCATCCGGGCCTTGAGGGCCTTGCGGAGCACGAACCGGGTCTGCGGCAGCGGGCCTTCGCTCGCGTCGACCAGCAGGATCACGCCGTCGACCATGGTCAGACCGCGTTCGACCTCGCCGCCGAAGTCGGCGTGGCCGGGGGTGTCGATGATGTTGATCACGACCGGGTCGCCGCCGTCCGCCGGCACGTAGCGCACGGCGGTGTTCTTGGCGAGAATGGTGATGCCCTTTTCCCGCTCGAGGTCCATCGAGTCCATCACCCGGTCGGCCATCTCGGCCCGGGCGCTGAACGCCCCGGACTGCCGCAACATGGCGTCGACCAGGGTTGTCTTGCCGTGGTCAACGTGAGCGATAATGGCGACGTTGCGTAGGTCGGCGCGGGTCTGCATGTCACTATCCTCCCTCCTCCTCCGGCGCGGTTGCGTCGGGGTCACCCCTGGGGTGGTCGGGATCTCCCTCAAACCGCTGTCATGGGGTTGTTCCGGGCTGGCATGCTGGCCGGCGTGGTCCGGGGGTGGATATGCATACGGTGGTGACGCTGCTTGAGCAGTTGCCGCCGCTGCTTGTCTACCTGGTGGCCGCGGCGCTGGTCGGGGGCGAGACCGGGCTGTTGGTGCTGGGGCTGTTGGTGCCCAGTGAGGCGACCCTGCTGCTGGTCGGGTTCCTCGCCTACACCGGGACGCTGGATCTCGGCACCGCGCTGGTCGTGATGATCTCGTCGGCGCTGGTCGGGGACTCGGTGGCGTTCCGCAGCGGCCGTCGGCACGGGCCGCGGATCCGGGCCAGCAAGTGGGGGCAGCGGATCGGTGCGCGCCGGTGGGCGAAGGCCGACGAGATGCTGGACCGGCTCGGCGGACGCGCGGTCCTGGCGGCCCGGTGGATCGCGTACGCGCGGACGCTGGTGCCCCGGCTCGCGGGCAACGCCGGGATGCCCTACCGGCGGTTCGCCCCGTGGAACCTGGCCGGGGTGGTGAGCTGGGTCGGCGGCTCGGTGGTGGTCGGCTACCTGGCCGGGGAGTCGTACGAGACCGTCTCCAGTTATCTCGGCAAGGCGACCGGGGCGGTCCTGGTGCTGCTGGTCGCGGTGCTGGTGATCGTGCTGGGCGGGCGGTGGCTGGGCCGCAACCCCGATCCGGTACGCGCGCTGCTGGGCCGGGCCCGCGCGTTGCCGCCGGTGCGTTGGCTCGCCGGCCGCTACGGGGTGCTGTTCTTCCTGCTCGCGATGCACATCGGTCCCGGCTGGACCCTGTTGATCAACCTGCTGGCCGGGCTCGGGCTGCTGTTCGCCATCGGTCTGGGGCTGGCGTACCTGGTCGATGTGGTGGTCCACCAGAGCGGCCTGTACGTGGTGGACCACGCGATCGCCCAGTGGTTCGCCGAACAGCGTGCCAGCGGTACGGCCGACGCGGCGATCACCGTACTCAACGTGTTCCGCGGGTCGTTCCTGATCATCGCGGTGGCCCTGGTCGCGGTGCTGGTCGGTTGGCGGTCCCGGCCGTGGCAGGCCGACCTGGTGAGCGTGGTCGGCACGGTCGGGGCGTCCCTGCCGTTGGTGCTGCTGGCCCTGGTCGCGGACCTGACCCAACCGGGTCAGCGCACGCCCGAGGAGGCGGGTGCGGGGGTGGCGGCGTTCCCGAACCAGAACGCGATCGTCACCGCCAGCCTGTGCACGCTGGCCTGGTTGCTGGCCCGGCAGAACCGGTGGCCGTTCGCGGTGGCCGCGTGGACGGGTGCGGCGGTCGGGGTGCTCATGGTCGGGGCGGCGCGGCTCTACGTCGGTTGGAGTTCGGCCAGCGAGACGGTCACCTCGATCCTGCTCGGGGTGCTCTGGACGGCGGTGTTCATGGTCGCCTGGGCCACCCGGGACCGGGCCGTACGCGGCGCCGCGCCACCGGAGCCTCAACCGATCGGTTCGTGATCCGTGCCCGTTGAGTGGATGATTCGCCGCGGTCGGGGTCCGGGTCGGTTGTCGTTCCCTTGTTACGGTGCGTTCGGACTCGACGGGGAGGGCTCCGATGACTGGATCGACGCGCCGGATCGGACTGGCCGCGGGTGCGCTGTCGCTCGCCCTGGTGCTGGCCGGGTGCGGCGGTGACGCCCCGGTCGATCGGGTGACCGCACCGGTCGGGGTGACCGTCTCCGGATCCACCGGTGAGCCGAGCGCACCGCCGTCCGCCCCGGTCGCCGAGGGCCTGGGTACCGGCCCGACCAGGTCGGCGTCCCCGAGCCCGAGCAGGACCACCGCCAAGCCCAAGCCGCCGAAGTCGAAGGCCCCGCCGAAGCCGGTGCCGAAGAAGGACATCCCGCCGCCGCCGGCTGTCCAGCCGGCGCCGCCCGGCTGCACCGGGCCGAAGTACGTCGGCACCCAGGCCAGTCGGGCCGATGTGAAGGCGGCGCTCGCCGAGGCAGCGAACGTGACCTACTGGCCCACCTCGGCGCCGGAGATCAAGGTGCCGCTTAACCTGCTCAAGGCGATCGCCTGGCAGGAGAGCGGTTGGCAGTCCAACATCCAGGCGTGCGACGGTGGTGTCGGGCTGATGCAGGTGATGCCGGGTACGGCGTCCCAGATCAACAACCGGTTCGGCCAGTCGTACCAGATCGGCCAGTACCAGGACAACGCGAAGCTCGGCGCGAACTACCTGGCCTGGCTGATCAAGTACCTGAGTGAGCGGACCGGCCTCGGTTACGACATCAACGCTACGGACTGTGTCGACCATGTCGATCCGTGCATGCTCAACGCGGTGATCTCGGCGTACAACATGGGGCCCGAGAGGGGACTCGTGCTGCAACCCGACGGGACGTACGACCTCAAGATTACGAACCCCCGGTATACGGACAACGTGCGTACGTTGATGACCGAGTGCGAGTGCCTCGGATTCTGACCCGGACGGCCATCCTGGTCCACCGTCCCTTGTGATCAATTTGTCGTCGTAAATCGGCTGCCGGCACTGCGCCGGTAGTCGATCTGACGTGCGCCCGACAGAAGATGGCACGCATTTTCCCTGGTCAGTGGCGTGTGGGCGACGATACTCTCAAGTCGGACAGGTTGGACGATCGGCACTGTCAATCCATTTGGGTAAGACGCGCCGATAGGAGAAATTCAATGGCACTCTGGACCGATCTCGCCACCTGGCGTGGTCCCACCGTCAACTCTGGTGACGGCGACAAGAACGGCAATGAGGCCAGCGACCGGATGACCGAGCACCGCGGCATCGTGTTGCACATCGCCGAGGGCTACTTCGAGGGCACCATCGCCTGGCAGAAGAACCCGACGGCCGACGTCTCGTCACACTTCGTAGTCGCGAAGGACGGCCGGATCGCGCAGATGGTGGACACCGACATCCGATCCTGGGCACAACGGTCCGGGAACCCCACGTGGCTCAGCGTCGAGAACGAGGGCTTCGTTCCGGGCGCACTCACCCCACAACAGATCGAGGCGAACGCACGCCTGCTCGTGCGCGCCAACCAGGTCTACGACATCCCACTGCAGATCGCCACCAGTCCGTCGGGGCGGGGGCTCGGCCACCACAGCATGGGGGCCGAGAACGGGGTCGACTGGGGACATCCCCACTGTCCCGGTCCCGCCATCATCGCCCAGAAGCCGGCCATCGTCTCCCGGGCGTTGGAACTGAGCGGCTCGGAGGTGGTGCCGGTGGCCCCGGATCGGCCCCGGCGCAGATGGATCATCGACAACTAGGAGATCGACGACCAGAAAGGTCCGTCCCATGTATCTCATCCAGAGCACGACGCAGAACCCGAGCCCCATCTTCCTCGTGCACGACAGCGGCAAGGTCCGGCACATCGGCCCGGTCGAATTCAACTACCTCCGTTCCCTCGGCGGTGGCGCGACCGT
The DNA here is from genome assembly GCF_035917455.1 of Micromonospora sp. NBC_01796. Classification (NCBI taxonomy): domain Bacteria; kingdom Bacillati; phylum Actinomycetota; class Actinomycetes; order Micromonosporales; family Micromonosporaceae; genus Micromonospora; species Micromonospora sp. NBC_01796. The sequence goes on from NZ_CP109078.1 coordinate 5,364,189, forward strand.
GCCGCTGCTGGTGGAGCCGAATCCGGACGCGTTCGCCCGGCTGCTCGCCGAGGCCCGCGTCTCGCAGGGCTACCTGCAGAACTGAGTCGCACCTGGCCCGGAGCCGGCGACCGTCCGCCGGTCAGCGGTGCCGGGCCAGCCAGGCGTCCTCGGCGGCGTAGTCGAAGTAGTCGGTCCGGTACTCCAGCAGGTCGGTGAAGACGTCACGCCAGTCCCGGTCGCGGGTGGCGTCCACCAGCCAGCTCACCGTCTCCGGCAGGGACCGGAGGTAGTCGGTGACCGGGCGGTAGCCGAGCTGTCGTTGGGCCACGCTCATGTCGAGCACCACGGGGTTCGCCGTCGACCAGGGTGTCTCGCCCACCGGGGGTGCCGGCGAGGGCCCGTCGATCAGCACCTCGTCGGCGGAGTGGTCGAGCACGGAGTGGATGGCGGCGCCGATCTCCCGTACGGTCGGCGCCTCCGGGTCGGCGGCGTTGAGCACCCTGGCTCCCGGCTCGGACGCGGCCAGCCGGATCAGCTCGGCCAGGTTGGCGGTGGACACCGGGTGGAACCGGCTCTCGCCCCCGTAGGCGAGCACCCGGGCCGGCCTGCGGTCCAGCGCCCGCTTCACGAAGTGCCACTCGCGGGGGTGCACGGTGTGCGGGCCGTGGATGGCCCCGGCACGCAACACGGTGGTGGGCAGGATCGCGCCGGCGTCGAGCAACTCGCGCTCCAGGGCGGCCTTGTCGGCCGCGTAGTCCCCGGTGCCGGCCATGGTGGTCGGCTGGGTCTCGGCGATCGGTACGGGGAAGGTCACCCCGTCGGCGCCGAAGCCCAGCCCCTGGTCGTCGAGGTAGACCGCGGCGCTGGAGAGCACCACGGCCGAGCCGATCCGGTCAGAGAGTTCGATCAGTTGTCGGGCGTGCCGGGCGCCGTACGCGACGGTGTCGACCACCAGGTCGCAGCCGTCGCCGATCGCCTCGACGAGCTCGTCGTCGTTCTCCCGGTCGAGCGGAACCGGGTGCACGTGCCAGTCGAGCGGCCACAGTGGCCCGCCCCGTCCGCCCCGGGAACCGGCCCGGACCTGCCACCCGTCACGCACCAGGGCGCGTACGGTCGCCCGGCCTACCTGGCCGGTTGCTCCGATGACCAACGCAGTCCTCTCCATACGCCCACGGTAGGCGGGCGGGCGGCCCGACCTGCGCCCCTTCTGCCGACGGCGAATAAGCCGAGAGCTCAACCCGTCCACGGTTCAGCAACAGGCATTGCGCAACAACTCTTGCGCAATGCCTGTTGCTGATGCCAGACTCCTCGCATGGACAGAGCAGAGATCCGGCAGGTGACCGACTCGCGGGTGCTGGCGGCGCTGGCACACCCGTTGCGGCGCCGGCTGATGGACGCGTTGAAGGTCGACGGGCCGTCCACGGTGAGTGCGCTCGCCGCGCGGACCGGCCAGGCGGTGGCGAACATCAGCCACCACCTCAAGGTGCTGGCCGCCAGCGAACTGGTCGAGGAGGCGCCCGAACTGGCCCGCGACCGGCGGGAACGATGGTGGCGACCGGTCTCCGCCGGGGTGCGCTGGTCGCAGGCCGACTTCGCCGACGACCCGGCCGCGATGGCGGTCTTCAACGCCTCGCTCTCGCTCAACCTCGACCGGCACGCCAGCCTGGTCCGGGCCTGGTGGGCGGCGACCGAGACCGGGGCGGGCGGGTGGACCGAGGGACCGTTCTCCGCGGACAAGTGGCTGCACCTCACCCCGGCCGAGCTGACTCAGCTCAGCGGCGAGCTGATCGGGGTGCTGGACCGGTGGGCCAACCGGGAGGTCCCGGACGACGGCGAGCACCGGGAGCCGGTCTTCGTCTTCGCCCACGGCGTACCGGCGCAGCCGTGACCGGCGACCCGGCCGGGCAGACGGTCGCACCCCGCCGGAGTCTGCTGCGGCACCGGGACTTCCGGCTGCTCTGGATCGGACAGACCACCAGCAAGCTCGGCAGCAGCGTCACCGGCGTGGCGCTGCCGCTGGTGGCGGTCGCCACCGTCGATGCGACCACCTTCCAGGTGGCCCTGCTGGCCGCGGCCGCCTGGGTGCCCTGGCTGGTGATCGGGCTACCGGCCGGCGCGTGGGTGGACCGGCTGCCGCGCCGACCGGTGATGATCCTGGCCGACCTCGCCTGCCTGGTGCTGTTCCTCAGCGTGCCGGTCGCCGCCTGGTTCGGCGTACTGGGCATCGGGCAACTGCTCGCGGTCGCCCTCGGCACCGGGACGGCCAGCGTGTTCTTCCAGACGTCCTACCAGGTCTACCTGCCCACGCTGTTGCGGCCGGAGGAGGTGGCCGAGGGCAACGCGAAGCTGCAGGGCACCGAGTCGGCGGCGCACGTGGTCGGCCCCGGTCTCGCCGGGCTGCTCGCCCAACTGGTCGGCGCGGCGTCCGCGCTGCTCGCCGACGCGGCCAGCTTCCTGGTCTCGGTGCTGTGCCTCTGGTCCATCCGTACGCCCGAAGCCCGGCCCGCCCGGGACCCGCACCGGGAGAACCTGCGCCGGCAGATCCGCGCCGGAATCCGGTTCGTGGCCCTCGACCCCTACCTGCGGGTGATGACGGTCTTCGGCGCGGCCAGCAACATCGCCCTGGTCGGCTACCAGGCGATCCTGGTGGTCTTCCTGGTCCGCGAGGTGGGGGTGAGTCCGGGCCTGGTCGGCGCCCTGATCGCCCTGACCAGCCTCGGTGGGGTACTCGGTGCGACCGCCGCCGGCTGGCTCGCCCGGCGCTTCGGCACCGCCCGTGGACTGCTCCTGTCCGAGCTGGGTGCGGCACCGTTCGCCCTGCTCATCCCGCTCACCGCGCCCGGTCCCCGGCTCGGTTTCCTGGTCGCCGGGGGCGTCGTCGTCGGCGCCGGGATCGTCGCCGGCAACGTGATCAAGGGGAGTTTCCGGCAGACGTACACCCCGCACCACCTGCTCGGCCGGGTCACCGTCAGCATGCAGTTGCTCAACTTCGGCTCGATCCCGTTCGGTGCGCTGCTCGCCGGTGCGCTCGGCAGCACAATGGGGATCCGGCCGACGATGTGGATCATGACGGCGCTCCTGCCGCTGAGCAGCCTGATCCTGCTCCTCGGCCCGCTGCGGCAACGCCGCGACCTGCCGACCCGCCCGGCGGGTGACGACCGCGACCAAGCGGTGGGCGAGGTCGGGTCAGTGGAAGCGGCCGGGCCAGTGGAAGCGGCCGGGGCGGTGAGAGCGGTCGCTTCAGTGGAAGCGGTCGGGGGTGACGTGGGCGGGGTCGATCCCCGGCTCGGGCGGCGTGACCCCGGTGACCAGCGTCGCCAGCAGACGACCGAGACTCGGCGCGACCTGCATGCCGTACCCGCTCAGGCCGGCCAGCCAGAGAAAACCCTCCGCGTCCGCGGACCGGCCGACCACCGGCACGTCGTCGGCGGCCGAGGTCCGCAGCCCGGCCCAGGCGTGGTGCACCCGGCGGATGGTGAGGGTGGTGGCCTCCTCGACCCGGGCGGCCCCGATCGCGATGTCGAGGTCGTCGGGGCGTACGTCACCGGGCGGGGTCGGGGTGGCGTCGGCGGGTGAGATCAGCAGTCGCCCCGACTCGGGTTTGAAGTAGAACGTCTCCGCCACGTCCGACACCATCGGCCACCGCTCCGCGCTGACCCCGTCCGGCAGGTCCACCAGGAACGCGGTACGCCGCAGCGGGGTCAGGCCGACCGGCCGTACCCCGGCGAGTTCCGCCACCTCGTCGGCCCAGGCACCCGCGGCGTTGACCACCAGCCCACCGGTGAAGTGCCCGGCGTCGGTCTCCGCCCGCCAACCGCCGACGACCCGGGTCAACGACCGGACCCGGGCGGACCGGACCACCCGACCACCGCCCGCCCGGATGCCCCGCAGGAACCCCTGGTGCAACGCGTCCACGTCGATGTCCTGCGCCGCCGGGCGGACCATCGCCCGGTGGTAGCGGCCCGGACGGACGATCGGGCAGTAGCGCTGCACCTCGTCCAGGTCGATCTCGCGGGCGGGGGTCGGGGCGGCGAGTTCGTCGGCCAGCGCCGCGTCGAAGCTCGCGTCCTCACCGGCCGGGGAGAGCGCCAGCACCCCCCTCGGGGTGAGCAGAGGCGCGGCGCTGAAACCCGGCGGCGGGTCATCCAGAAAGGCGCGGCTGGCCGACGTCAACGCCCGCACCACCGGCCCGCCGTAATACTCCGAGAACAGTGCGGCCGAACGGCCGGTGGCGTGGTAGCCGGCGACCTTCTCCATCTCCAGCAGGACCACCCGCCCGTACGCGGCCAGGTGGTAGCCCGCGCTGGCGCCGGCTATCCCACCGCCGATGATGAGGAAGTCAGCGTCCACGGCCGCTGACCGTAGTCGGTCAAGGCGGAGACGGCAATCAATGGCGAGACAGTTTCGGGTCCAAACGGGAAATCGGGGACGACCCTGAGTGGGATCAGGGGTTTCGGACCCGATCGAGGGGACTGTCCCGGAGGGAAAAGTTGGCCGGCCCGCCTACGGTGTAGCCATGGGGCAGCGGGGGTGTGGGCGTGGCTGACTGGCTGGCGCAACTGGGGGAGCTCCCGAGCGCCCTGTACCTGGCGGGGCTCGGCGTGGTCATGCTGCTCGACGCGATCCCGTTGGTAGGCGTGCTGGTACCCGGCGACATCGCGGTGCTTGCCGTGGTGGGCACCGGCCGACCGGGCGGACCCGCCGGTGCCTACCTCAGCGTGATAGCCGGTTGCGTGGTCGGCTGGTCGTTGAGCTTCCTCGCCGGTCGGCTTTTCGGCGACCGGATCCGGCAGGGTCGGATCGGAGCCTGGATCGGCGAGGCCCGGTGGGCCGCCGCCGAGGGCATCCTGAACCGCGGTGGCGGCCGGATGGTGATGGTGGCCCCGTTCCTGCCCGTGTTCAACGCGTTGCTACCACTGGCCGCCGGCGGCCTACGAATGTCCTACCGCCGCTTCGTCTCCTGCGCGGCACTCGGTGCCGCGCTCTGGGCCGGGCTGTACGTGCTGCTGGGCACAGCGGCGAACTCACTGGGTGGACTATTGCCCGGAGAGTCGTTCACGATGGTGGCCACGGTCGGCATCGGCCTGACCGTCGGCTGGGTCGTGCTGCTGGGTGCCCGGCGCAGCTGGCTCAGATCGGCCGGACATTCGCCGCCTGCGGGCCCTTCTGCCCCTGAGTGACCTCGAACTCGACCTTCTGGCCCTCGTTGAGCTCGCGGTAACCCTGGCTGTCGATGGCGGAGTAGTGGACGAAGACGTCCGGTCCTCCGCCGTCCTGCTCGATGAAGCCGAAGCCCTTTTCTGAGTTGAACCACTTCACGGTGCCGGTTGCCATTCAAATCTCCTTAACAGGTGTGCGACGGTGGTCGTCCCACACGTCACCGACACTAGCGTTCCGACCCGGATGATGCGCGCCGAAGTCGCGGCTCGGCGACAGTCAGGGCGATAACCGGGGCCGGAAGGGCCGTTCTACGGCATGCTTGACCCGTGACGAGACGGATGGCGGGCCCGCTAGCCGACCTCGAAACCAAGATCTCCGCGACCGACACCGGGGGACTGGACCGGCTCCGGCTCGTCGAGGTGCCGTTCGTGCCCGAGGTACGCCTGCATCTGGCCGAGGACGCCATCGTCTGGTGGGCCAGGATGGAGGCCGAGGCCGGGGCGGTGCTGGCGCCACCGTACTGGGCGTCGGCGTGGCCGGGAGGGCAGGCACTCGCCCGGTACGTGCTCGACCATCCCGAGGCGGTCGCCGGTCTGCGCGTACTCGACCTGGCCGCGGGCTCCGGGTTGGCCGCGATCGCCGCCGCGCTGGCCGGGGCGGCCACGGTGACCGCGAACGACATCGACCCGTACGCCCTGGCGGTGATCGGGATGAACGCGCGGGCGAACCGGATCGACGTACGCCAGGCCGACGGTGACCTGCTCGACGGCGACGGGCTGGACGCGGACCTGATCCTGGCCGGTGACGTCTTCTACCGCCGGGCACTGGCGGACAGGATGCTGCCGTTCCTGGAGCGGGCGGCGGCACGCGGTGCGCGGGTGCTGGTCGGCGACCCCGGGCGGGTGTTCCTACCGGCCGACCGGTTCCGGGTGGTGGCCAGTTACCACGGTTCGGCCAGCGACTCGGTCGAGGACGCGGAGATCAGTCGGATGGACGTGCTCCAGCTCCTGAGCTGACCACCGGGAGGTCGAGGACGTACGAGTCGCCCTCGCGCCGGAAACCGAGCCGGTCGTAGTACGGCGCGACCATGCCCGGTGGGGTGACCACCCGGCGGAAGCCCCGGTCGGTGAAGAGACTGCTGCGCCGGTAGACGAACTCGCCGGGGGTGAAGTCCCGGAACCGCTGGGTCACGTAGTCCAGTTCCACCCGGGCCACCTCCCCGCCGCTGCCGTCGACCAGTACCACCCCGACCACCTCGTCGGCGCGTACGACGAGGAAGGCCGTCCGGTCCGGGTCGGCGCCGTGCCACTCGAACCCCGGGTTGAACCGGGCGATGTCCGCCCCGTGTACGCGCAGCGTGTGGGCCAGGAACCCGTCGTCGGTGCCGACCTCGACGACCTCGTAGGTCCGCTCGTCGTGCCGGGTGGCGAGCATCCGGCGCAGGTACCAGACGTTGATGATCGCGATCACCACGTTCAGCCCGACCCCCGGCCAGACCCCCAGGGCGGTGTTGAAACCGATCAGGATCAGGGAGCCGACCAGGTTCAGCGCGCGCAGCCGCAGTACGCGGGTCTGCAGCAGGGACCAGACCAGTACCGCGGAGCCGATCCAACCGATGATGTCCAGCCAGTTCACCCGCCGAGGTTAGCCCCTGCCCGCTGACCTGCCCAAAATCGGACGCAGGTGGTGAAGCGCGCGGACCGGGCGTGGTTGTCGTCGCCGTGCCGGGCGCAGGGGTGACACGCGGGGGTACCGGCATGGTGTGAGACGTACCACCGGCCGTACCACCACGAGTATGGTGGCCCGTATGGCAGACAAGGTCACGTTGAGTCTGAACCCGGACACACTCGCCCGGGCGCGTGCCGCCGCCGGCCAGGCCGGCATGTCCCTGTCCGCCTGGATCGACCGGGCCGCCCGTCGGGAGGCGATGCGCGACGCCGCCCGCCGGCAGGACGAGTGGCTGGCCGCCAACCCGGACGTACGCGACGAGCTCGACGGATTCGACCGGCTCGCCGACAATCTCGAAGCGGGTTGGAATGACCTGGTCGAGGCGGCGTGAACCGCGGTGAGATCTGGACTGTCGGCGATCCCAGCAAGGTGCGTTACCGCGTCATCGTGCTCTCCGGCGACGCGCACAACGACCGGCCGAGCGCGTCGCCGTACTGCGCGCCGATCGTCCGCCAGCGCGGTAGCGCGGAACTGCCGCCGTTTGTCGTACCGCTGGCCGAGACCGACCCGATGACCGGGGTGGTGGTGGTCAACCGGATGCGCCGGGTCCCGGCCGCCGCCGGTGTGGAGCGGGTCGGCATGGCCACCGGGGCGAGCATGTCCCGGATCGTCGAGGCCCTCAAGGACCTCTTCGAACTCTGACCCGTCGCCCGTCGCCCGTCGCCCGTCGCCCGTCGCCCGTCGGCCCGCCCATCGGCGCGGGAGCCGGCCACCCGCGAAGGTGGCCGGCTCCCGTGCACCTCCGACCTGAATCAGTTCCACTCGAAGCCGCGCATCTCAACCTCCCCGTCCGGCGTCGTTGATACCGGTATTACGGGTGGGGGCGGCATTGGGTTGCAGTGATTACGGCTTTCTCTCGCCGATGATGCCCGAGCGGGTCGTGCCGTGTTACCAGCCGCGGGCCCGCCACTCTTCGAGGGAGGGGCGTTCGACACCGAGGGTGGAGTCCCGCCCGTGGCCGGGGTAGAACCAGGTCTCGTCCGGCAGCCGCCCGAAGATCTTGGTCTCCAGGTCGTTCATGATGCTGTCGAAGTGAGCGGGATCGGTCGTCTTCCCCGGGCCACCGGGGAACAGGCTGTCGCCGGTGAACAGGTGCGGGATCCCGGCCGGGTCGCTGTAGAGCAGGGCGATCGAGCCGGGGGTGTGCCCGACCAGGTGGATCACCTCCAGCGCGCAGCCGCCGACCCGTACGGTGTCCCCGTCGACCAGGGTCTCCGAGTCGATCGGCAGCCCGTCGGCGTCGGCGGTGTGGGCGAGGCTGATCGCCCCGGTGGCCGCCACCACCTCTTCCAGTGCCACCCAGTGGTCCATGTGCCGATGGGTGGTGATCACGTGGCTCAGGCCGGTCTCGCCGGCAAGTTCCAGCAGCCGGGGCGCCTCGTTGGCCGCGTCGATCAACACCTGGTCGCCGGTGGAGCGGCAGCGGACCAGGTAGGCGTTGTTCTCCATCGGCCCGACCGACACCTTGGTGATGGTCAGGTCGTCCAGGTCCCGTACGTCTGGCGCCCCGCCGGGCGAGACATCTCCGCGGTAACTCATCTCGTACCTCTAGATCCAGTCCGGTGGGGTGGGCAAGGGGCCGTTCGGGGTGACGGTGAGTCCGGTGCCGGTGGACCGACCGATCAGCCAGCCGGCGAGCAGGTGCACCGGTCCGGCGACGGTCGGTCCGGCTCCGGCCGGGCCGATGGTCAGGGTGCGGCCGGCGTCGGTCGGGCGCAGCGTCAGCGCGGGTACGTCCTCGCGGGTGGCCAGGTCACCGGCGGCCTCGTTCAGCAGCCGCTGGGCGAACCCCTCGGGCCAGTCGACCGGGTCGTAACCGGCGCCGAGGTCGACGTGGTGCACCTCGAGTTCACGCAGGCGGGTCCAGACCAGCACCGCCGCCACCCGATCGCCGCGGTGCGACCTGACCACCGCCGCCCAGGCCTCCGGCGGCATCGCGGCGCACGCCTCGGCGAACCGTTTCGCCCCGCCCCGCAGGTCGTCCAGGTGGGCGTCGAGGGGGCGGTCGGCACCGGCGGCGATGTCCGCGTCCCGGGCGGCGACGCTCGCGTACGCCGGGACGTGCTGGCCGGTCCGGGCCCCGGTGAGCAGATTGACCAGCGCGTCGGCGCTGCGCGCGAGGTGGGTCAGCACATGTCCGCGGCTCCAGCCGGGCAGTCGGGACGGTTCGGCGAGGGTGGACCGGTCGAGGGTGCCGGCGGTACGGAGCAGCCGCTCCGTGGCGCGGTCCACCTCGGCGATCAGAACCAATGGGTCAACGGTCACGTTTCGACCCTAGTCGTCCGCACCCCGCCGGTGGTCGTCGGCGGGCCGGACCCGGAAATGGCTTTCGGTGGATCGTCGGCAGCCCTTACCGTTCGAGTTGAACGCGTCACCCGGGAGTTGGAGGGAGGTGGGGATCATGCCGGTCGCCGTGCGCGTCTCCCGCATCCCGGTTCACCAATTCTGACGAGGGTTGACATGAGGTTTGATCTCGCGTCCCTGGGCTGGGACGCCGCGCTTCACAGCGCGTACTCCAGGCACGATGACCTGCGGCCGGGCCGGGTGGTTCGGGTGGACCGCGGGGTGTGCACCGTACTGTGCGCGGACGGGACGTACCGGGCGAGTCTGGCCGGGGCGGTCCTGGCCGGGGCCGTCGCCGATCCGGCCCGCCTGCCGTGCGCCGGGGACTGGCTACTGGTCCGGGTCTGGCCGGACGACCGGGTCACCGCCGAGGCGGTGCTGCCCCGGCGTACGGCGATCGTGCGTCGGACCGCAGGCAAGGCCGCGACCGGACAGGTCCTGGCCGCGAACCTCGACGCCGCGGCGGTGGTCGAGCCGATGCATCCGACGCCGGACATGGCGCGGATCGAGCGTCTGCTCGCCCTGGCCTGGGCATCCGGGGCGGAGCCGATGGTGGTGCTGACGAAGTGTGATCTGGTCCCCGATCCGGCGGCGGTGGCCGCCCAGGTGGCCGAGGTGGCGCCCGGGGTACGGGTGCTGGCGGTGAGCGCGCAGACCGGCGCCGGCCTGTCCGACCTGCGCCCGCAGGTCGCGTACGGCCGTACCCTGGCGCTGCTCGGCCCGTCCGGTGCGGGCAAGTCGACGCTGGTCAACGCGCTGGCGGGGACGACCGTGATGGTCACCCAGGGGATCCGGGGGGTGGACGGCAAGGGCCGGCACACCACCACGCACCGGGCGTTGATCCCGATTCCCGGTGGGGGAGCGGTGCTGGACACCCCGGGGATCCGGGCGGTCGGGCTGCTCGACGCGGCCGGTGGCCTGGACCACGCCTTCGCCGATGTGGCGGAGTTGGCCGCGGCCTGCCGGTTCGACGACTGCGCGCACCAGGTGGAGCCCGGTTGCGCGGTCCGGGCCGCGCTGGAGGACGGCGGGCTCACCCCGCGCCGGTGGGAGAGTTGGTGCAAGCTGCAACGTGAGGTGGCGTTCGAGACCCGACGCCGGGACGCCCGGCTGGCGGCCGAGGCGCGGGCCGGGCGGCGGCGGGCCCGGTCGGACCGGCGGATCCGTCCTTAGGCTGGGGAACCGTTCGGCGGTGCCACGGCGTTGACCAGGGGGAACGTACGGGTGGGAGAAAGTGTCGTACCTCGGGGCTAAAGTTGCCGAGGCGCATTCTTGGCGTCTGCAAGACCAGTGACTTCGGTGGCAAGATCACCGAAACGGGGCGAAACCCGGAAGCTGGACATAACCGCAGAAGCTCGACCTAACCGCAGAACGTCTTTCAAGCCGCAGTAGCTTGTCCGAACGGACGAGTTCTCGCTTTCTTCTCCCGGGAGTACACGGACAGTGGCCGACCGCATGATCATCCGCGGCGCGCGCGAGCACAACCTGCGTGACGTCAGTCTCGACCTGCCGCGGGACGCAATGATCGTCTTCACCGGGCTTTCCGGCTCGGGCAAGTCGAGCCTGGCCTTCGATACGATCTTCGCCGAGGGCCAGCGGCGCTACGTGGAGTCGCTGTCGTCGTACGCTCGGCAGTTCCTCGGCCAGATGGACAAACCGGACGTCGACTTCATCGAGGGCCTCAGCCCGGCGGTGTCGATCGACCAGAAGTCCACCTCGCGCAACCCCCGGTCGACCGTGGGCACGATCACCGAGGTCTACGACTACCTGCGCCTGCTCTACGCCCGGGTCGGCGAGCCGCACTGCCCGGTCTGCGGCGAGCGGATCTCCAAGCAGAGCCCGCAGCAGATCGTCGACCGGGTGCTGGCGATGAAGGAGGGCACCAAGTTCATGGTGCTCGCGCCGGTGATCCGTGGCCGCAAGGGCGAGTACCTGGACCTGTTCGCCGAGCTCCAGGGCAAGGGCTACGCCCGGGCCCGGGTCGACGGCGTGGTCCAGCCGCTCACCGAGTTCATCGGCGAGGCACCGGCGACCAAGCTGAAGAAGCAGGAGAAGCACACCATCGAGGTGGTGGTCGACCGGCTCACCGTCAAGGCCTCCGCCAAGCAGCGGCTGACCGACTCGGTGGAGTCCGCGCTGACCCTCTCCGGCGGGCTGGTCCTGCTCGACTTCGTCGACCTGGCCGAGGACGACCCGGACCGGGAGCGGCGCTACTCCGAGCACCTGGCCTGCCCGAACGACCACCCCCTCGCGATCGAGGACCTGGAACCGCGGGTCTTCTCCTTCAACGCCCCGTACGGCGCCTGCCCCGAGTGCACCGGTCTGGGCACCAAGAAGGAGGTCGACCCGGAGCTGATCGTGCCGGACCCGGAGCGGACCCTGCGCGAGGGCGCGATCCAGCCCTGGTCCTCCGGACAGACCCTCGAATACTTCCTGCACCTGCTCGAGGCGCTGGGCGAGGCGGAGCACTTCGACCTCGACACCCCGTGGCGCAAGCTCCCCTCGCGGGCGCAGAAGACGATCCTGCACGGCTCCGGTGACCAGGTCCACGTGCGCTACCGCAACAAGTACGGCCGCGAGCGCTCCTACTACACCGGCTTCGAGGGCGTGGTGCAGTGGATCCAGCGCCGGCACTCCGACACCGAGTCGGACTGGTCGCGGGACAAGTACGAGGGCTACATGCGCGACGTGCCCTGTGCCGCCTGCGGTGGTGCCCGGCTCAAGCCGGAGGTGCTCGCGGTCACCCTGGGCGGCCGGAGCATCGCCGAGGTCTGCGCCCTGTCGGTGGGTGAGTGCGCCGAGCTGCTGGGCGTACTGACGTTGACGGACCGGCAGAAGATGATCGCCGAGCGGGTGCTCAAGGAGATCAACGCCCGGCTCCGCTTCCTGGTCGACGTCGGGCTGGACTACATCTCCCTGGACCGCCCGGCCGGCACCCTCTCCGGCGGCGAGGCGCAGCGCATCCGGCTCGCCACCCAGATCGGCTCCGGCCTGGTCGGGGTGCTCTACGTGCTGGACGAGCCGTCGATCGGCCTGCACCAGCGGGACAACCACCGGCTGATCGAGACCCTGGTCCGGCTCAAGAAGCTGGGCAACACCCTGATCGTGGTCGAGCACGACGAGGACACCATCCGGGTCGCCGACTGGATCGTCGACATCGGTCCGGGTGCGGGCGAGCACGGCGGCCGGATCGTGCACAGCGGTTCGGTGAAGGACCTGCTGGGCAACCAGGAGTCGGTCACCGGCGCCTACCTGTCCGGGCGGCGCAGGATCCCGACCCCGAAGCAGCGCCGGCCGCAGACGCCGGGCCGGGAACTGGTCGTACACGGTGCCCGTGAGCACAACCTGCGCAACCTGACCGTGCCGTTCCCGCTGGGCCAGTTCACCGCCGTCACCGGGGTCAGCGGCTCGGGCAAGTCGACCCTGGTCAACGACATCCTGTACGCGGTCCTGGCGAACCAGATCAACGGGGCACGGATGGTGCCGGGGCGGCACACCCGGGTCGCCGGCCTGGAGCACGTGGACAAGGTCGTCGGGGTGGACCAGTCGCCGATCGGGCGTACGCCCCGGTCGAACCCGGCGACGTACACCGGGGTCTGGGACCACGTCCGCAAGCTGTTCGCCGAGACCACCGAGGCGAAGGTGCGCGGGTACGGCCCTGGCCGGTTCTCGTTCAACGTCAAGGGCGGACGCTGCGAGGCGTGCAGCGGTGACGGCACGATCAAGATCGAGATGAACTTCCTGCCCGACGTGTACGTGCCGTGCGAGGTCTGCAAGGGCGCCCGGTACAACCGGGAGACCCTGGACGTGCACTACAAGGGACGTACGGTCGCCGACGTGCTGCAGATGCCGATCGAGGAGGCGGCCGACTTCTTCTCGGCCATCCCGGCGATCCACCGGCACCTCAGGACGCTGGTCGACGTCGGCCTCGGCTACGTCCGGCTGGGCCAGTCGGCGCCGACCCTGTCCGGTGGCGAGGCGCAGCGCGTCAAGCTCGCCTCCGAGCTGCAGAAACGCTCGACCGGCCGGACCGTTTACGTGCTCGACGAGCCGACCACGGGCCTACACTTCGAGGACATCCGCAAGCTGCTCGGTGTGCTGGAGAGCCTGGTCGACAAGGGCAACACGGTGATCGTGATCGAACACAACCTGGACGTGATCAAGACCGCCGACTGGCTCATCGACATGGGCCCGGAGGGTGGCCACCGGGGCGGCCTGGTGCTCGCCGCCGGCTCCCCCGAGGAACTGGCCGAGGTGCCGACGAGCCACACCGGGCAGTTCCTGCGGCCGGTGCTCGGGCTCAAGGGTGCGGCGAAGGGCTCCGAGGCGGCGACCGCGCGAGCGGAGAAGGCCAACGGTGCCGCCGCGAAGTCGAAGACGGCCCCGGCCAAGACCACCACGGCAGCCAAGACCACCACGGCGGCGAAGAGCACCGGGGCCAAGAGCGGTACGCCCACGGGCAAGACCGCCGCGGCCAAGTCCGCCACACCGGCGGCTCGGGGGCGGCGGGCCGCGTCCGCGGTCTGATTCGTGCCCAACTGAACCATTGCCGGCGATCTTGCGTGTCTACTGTCGTGGCCGCAGTACCAGTCCGGGCGCGGCCGCCACAGTCGAGAGGAAAGGCTAGGCATGAGTGACGACCAGATCGTGACCGGTCAGGTGCAGACCCGCCGCGCCCTGCTGTTGGGTGCGAGCGCCGTCGGCGCGACCGTGGTACTCGCCGCCTGCGGCACCGACAACTCCACCGACGGTTCCAACGACGCGGGCGCGCCCGCCGGGAGCGACCCGGCGGGCGACCCCAACGCCGGTGGGGACAACACCGGCGGCGCGGACGTCCTGACCAAGACCGCCGAGGTGCCGGTCGGTGGCGGGTTGATCTTCGCGGCCAAGGACGTCGTGGTGACCCAGCCGACCAAGGGCGAGTTCAAGGCGTTCAGCGCGATCTGCACCCACCAGAACTGCCCGGTGACCAACGTCGACGGGGGCACGATCAACTGCTCCTGCCACGGTAGCAAGTTCTCGATCACGGACGGTTCGGTGAAGAACGGACCGGCCACCCGGCCGCTGGGGGCCAAGGACGTCAAGGTCGACGGCGAGAACATCACCCTCGCCTGATCCACGGGCCGGCCTGGCGCGGAGAACCCCGCGCCAGGCCCGGGTCCGGCTTAGGATCCGGGGATGCGGCTGACCGTACTCGGGGCGTGCGGCGCGTGGCCGGAGCCGGGGCAGGCGTGCAGCGGTTACCTGGTCGAACACGACGGGTTCCGCCTCCTGCTCGACCTCGGGTACGCGACCCTGCCGCGCCTGCTGGAGCGGATCGGCCCCGAGCAGGTCGACGCGGTTTTCGTCACGCACGGCCACCCGGACCACTGCGCCGACCTCAACCCGCTGCTGCGCGCCCGCCATCTCCGGGCCGACAAACCCCCACCCCTTCCCGTGTACGCCCTGCCCGGCGCCCTCGACCCGGTGCTCGCCCTGGACCGGCCCGGCATGCTGGACGACGCGTACGTGCTGCACGAGTTCACCGCCGGTGACCGGCTGCGGATCGGCCCGTACGAGGCGCGGACGCGGCTGCTGCCGCACTGGGTGCCGAACGCCGGGGTACGCCTGACCGCCGGCGGGCGGGTGCTCGCGTACACGGGTGACACCGGGCCGAGTCCGGAGGTGGTGGAGTTGGCCCGCGATGCCGACCTGCTGGTGGCCGAGGCGAGTCACGTCGACGAGGTGCCGCAGGACTCCGTACGCGACCTGACCAGCGCCCGCCACGCCGGACGGCAGGCGGCCGAGGCGGGCGTCGGGATGCTCCTGCTGACCCACTTCTGGCCCGGCACCGACCGGACCGCCGCCCAGGTCGCGGCCGGTGACGCGTACGCCGGGGAGGTTGCCGCCGCCGTGCCCGGCCTGGTCGTGGATCTCGGGTGACCCCCGTCCCGGCCCGGACGGGCTCGGCCGGGAATGACAGGGGTGCGGACTAGGCTTGCTGACGTGGCTGACCCCTCGACCTACCGTCCCGCCCCGGGCACGATCCCGGAGGCTCCGGGGGTTTACCGCTTCCGCGACCCGACCGGCCGGGTGATCTACGTCGGCAAGGCGAAGAACCTGCGCAGCCGGCTCAACTCCTACTTCGGCGACACCTGGAACCTGCACCAGCGCACCCAGCAGATGGTCACCACCGCCGCCTCGGTGGACTGGGTCACCGTCGGCACCGAGGTCGAGGCGCTCCAGCTCGAATACTCCTGGATCAAGCAGTACGACCCCCGGTTCAACGTCCGCTACCGGGACGACAAGTCGTACCCGTACCTGGCGGTGACGCTGGACGAGGAGTACCCGAGGTTGCAGGTGATGCGGGGGGCCAAGCGCAAGGGGGTGCGCTACTTCGGCCCGTACTCGCACGCCTGGGCGATCCGCGAGACGCTCGACCTGCTGCTGCGCGTCTTCCCGTCGCGTACGTGTTCCTCCGGGGTGTTCAAACGGGCCGGGCAGATCGGGCGGCCGTGCCTGCTCGGCGACATCGGCAAATGCTCCGCGCCCTGCGTCGGCCGGGTCTCCGCCGACGAGCACCGGCAGATCGTGGACAACTTCTGCGACTTCATGGCCGGCAAGACCGACGGCATGGTCCGCCGGCTCGAACGGGAGATGCTCGACGCCAGCGAGCAGCTCGAGTTCGAGCTGGCCGCGCGGCTGCGCGACGACGTCGCCGCCCTGCGCCGGGCGATGGAGAAGCAGACCGTGGTGCTCGGCGACGGCACCGACGCCGACGTGGTCGCGTTCTCCGAGGACCCCCTGGAGGCGGCGGTCCAGGTCTTCCACGTCCGCGACGGCCGGGTACGCGGCCAGCGTGGCTGGGTGGTGGAGAAGGTCGAGGACCTGACCACCGGCGACCTGGTGCACCACTTCTGCACCCAGGTCTACGGCGGTGAGCAGGGGGAGTCCGACGTGCCCCGCGAGCTGCTGGTGCCGGCCCTCCCGCCGGACGCGGACGCGCTCGCCGACTGGCTCTCCGACAAGCGGGGGAGCCGGGTCAGCCTGCGGGTGCCGCAGCGCGGCGACAAGCGGTCGCTGCTGGAGACGGTCGGGCGTAACGCCGGTGAGGCGTTGACCCGGCACAAGCTGCGCCGCTCCGGTGACCTGACCACCCGGAGCAAGGCCCTCGACGAGATCACCGAGTCGCTCGGACTGCGTACGTCACCGCTGCGGATCGAGTGTTACGACATCTCCCAGATCCAGGGCACCGACGTGGTCGCCAGCATGGTCGTCTTCGAGGACGGGCTGCCGCGCAAGAGCGAATACCGCCGGTTCATCGTGCGCGGCGCCACCGACGACCTCTCCGCCATGTCCGAGGTGCTGCGCCGACGGTTCGCCCGCTACCTGGAGACCCGGGCGGAAACCGGTGAGCTGGGCGAGGAGACCACCACCGACCCGGACCGGCCGGGCATCGACCCGACCACCGGGCGCCCGCGCAAGTTCGCGTACCCGCCGCAGTTGGTGGTGGTCGACGGTGGTCAGCCCCAGGTGGCGGCGGCGTCGGCGGCACTGGCCGAGTTGGGCATCGACGACATCGCGCTCTGCAGCCTGGCCAAGCGGCTGGAGGAGGTGTGGCTGCCCGACGACGAGTTCCCGGTCATCCTGCCGCGTACGTCGGAGGGGCTCTACCTGCTGCAACGCGTACGGGACGAGGCGCACCGGTTCGCCATCACCTTCCACCGGGAACGGCGGTCGAAGCGGATGACCGTCTCCGGCCTGGACAACGTCCCCGGCCTCGGTGAGGTACGCCGCAAGGCTCTGCTGCGGCACTTCGGTTCGGTCAAGCGGCTCGCCGCCGCCGAGGTGGACGAGATCGTGGAGGTGCCCGGCATCGGCCGCCGTACCGCCGAGGCGATCATCTCCGCCCTCAACCCGGACCGGGCCGCGGCCCCGCCCGCCTAGCCTGAGCCGGACGCGGCGCCGCTGGGCCGAAGCCCGGCGGCGCTGTGGCATCTGCGCGCTGACCTGCCGATTCCAGATGTCCACAAGGTTTGCTTAGGGATCGACACCCACAGTGGGCACCACGGCACCCTAGGTGGTTGCCGGATTCCCGCGACCACCCGTCCGCCACTGCCGTCGGACGTCGGGTGGTACGCGTCGTGTCGCCTTCAGCACTGTGGAAAGGGCCAGGCATGGACCAACCGATCGGCGTACCCATTCGCCGACCTGTCATCCGCCACCGTTTCGGTGGCCTGCTACGAGCGTTGCTCGCGACGGTGGTCGCGGCCACCCCGCTGGTCGTGGCGGTGGGGCCGCAACCGGCCTCGGCCGCGCCGGCGAACGGCAACCTGATCATCAACGGGACCTTCGACAACGGCAGTACCCAGCCCTGGTGGACCCGGCTCAGCGAGACCAGGACCGACGTCCAGGCCGGACAGTTGCGGATCAGGACCCTCGGCGAGCGGCCGAACACCTGGGACGACCTGGTCGGCCACTTCGAGTTCGGGGTCGAGGCCGGGCGTCGCTACCGGTTGCAGTTCGACGCGAACACCGACGTCGGCCGCACCCTGCGGGTGTCGGTGTCCCGGGCGAACACCCCGTTCACCTCGGCGTTCGACCGGAACATCACGCTGGGCAGCGCGATGACCCGTTTCACCTTCGACTTCACCTCCCCGTTCGCCGACGCGCAGGCGGTGCTCTTCTTCCACCTCGGCGACAGCGTGGCCTCGACCGTACGGCTGGACAACATCAGCCTCACCCCGCTGCCCGCCGACGCGGCGACCGACCCGGTGCTCTTCTGGAACGACCAACTCCTCGCGGCGTACCGGGTCGCCCGCGACGGTGTACCTCCGACCAGCGGTTCCCGGATCGGCGCCATCATGCACGCGGCGATGTGGGACGCGGCGGTTTCGGTGACCGGCACCGGGCAGCCGTACCGGGCACGGGTTCCGGTGCACTATCCGGGCACCCTGGACGACGTGGTCGCCCCCTCGCTGGAGGCGGCGATCAACCAGGCGGCACGCGACACCCTGGTCGCGCTGTTCGCCAACAACGCCCACCCGGGTGTGGATCCGGCCCGGTTCGACGCCGCGTTGACCCAGGCCAACGCGCAGCTCCCGGCCGGGGTCAACGGATCCGAGGTCGCCCGTGGCACCTCGGTCGGTGCCCAGGCCGCCACCGCGATCCTCCAGGCCCGCGCAGGAGACGGCTCGGGTGTCAACACGCCGTACACGCTGGACGGGGTGCGGGGCTCGTGGCGGCCGACCGAGCCCGGCACGTCGGCGGTCACCCCGAACTGGGGTCGGGTCACCCCGTTCGCGATGACCCGGAGCAACCAGTTCCGCCCGGGTCCGCCGGCCGGTGCGGCCAACTACGCCGACCTGCTGGGCAAGCAGGAGTACCTGGACCGGGTGGACGAGGTCCGGCGGCTCGGCGGGCGGCAGAGTACCGAGCGGACCGCCGACCAGACGCAGATCGCGTTCTTCTGGGCCAATGACGTACCCGGCACGTACAAGCCGCCGGGGCAGTTGTACGCGCACACCCGCATCGTGGCCGAGCCGCGGGGGCTCGGCATACTCGGGAACGCGCGGCTGTTCGGGCTGGTCTCGCTGGCCATGGCGGACGCGGCCATCGCCGCCTGGGACGCCAAGTACGAGACCGGGATCGACCTGTGGCGACCGGAGACCGCGATCCAGGAGATCGAGCCGGGCTGGAAACCGCTGTCGCAGCGCCCGAACGGGGTCTCGTTCTCCCCGGCCTTCCCGGCGTACATCTCCGGGCACGCCACCTTCGCCGGGGCGTGGGCCGGGGTGATGCGGGCCTACTTCGGCACGGACGCGATCCCGTTCACCGGCACCACGGAGGACCCGAGCGCGATCGGGGTCCGACGCTCGTTCGCCACCTTCACCCAGGCGGCACAGGAGAACGCGCGGAGCCGGATCTATCTCGGCGTGCACTACCAGTGGGACGCGGACGCCGGTATCGCCACCGGCACCTCCGTCGCCGCCCGGGTGTTCAGCACCCAGCTTCGACCGTGACCGGCCGGCCCGCGTACGGATCGACCGTGGGATGACCCGTACGCGGGACCGGAGGGTCGGATAGTACGGTCCGGCGGTAGGCCGGTCGCCTGCGCGGCGACCGGCCGATCCGGCCGTGCCGGCGCTCCTCTGTGGCTGGGCCGGCATCGGCCGCCGTGCCGGTGCGGTTGGTGACGAGGTCGACGGGGCAGGAGAAGCTCATGGATGACTTCAAGCGACCGACGATCGCGGCGGCGATCGCACTCCTGCCGGTGTCCCTGGTCCTGGTGGCCGCCAACGACGGGCCGCTGTGGGCCGGGATCGTGGGCTGGGCAGTCGGTGCCGCGGTGATAGTGGTGCTCGGGCTCGGACTCGGTTGGCTGCGCTCGCGCACCGGCTCCCGCTGACGGCGGCCCACGCCCGGCGTCGAGGCCCACTCCGCGGTGCCGGCCGGCTTCCGGCGCCGCGTTCAGTCTTCGAGGCGGCGTTTCTGCGGGTAGACCGTTTCGCCACGGGCGAGCATCTCGACGAACTGGGCGATCCGGCGAGCCCGCGTCTCGGCCCGTTTGGCGCTGTCGACCCGGTAGATCACGGAGAACCGGTTCTGCTTGGTGAGGATGTCGAACATCGCCCGCGCCCGGGGCTCGGCGTCCAGCGCGGCGGCCAGGTCGGCCGGGACCTCGGCGGTGGCCGGTCCGGCGTACGCGGCGTCCCAGCGACCGTCGGCCTTGGCCCGCTCGATCTCGGCGTGTCCGCCCGGACGCATCCGGCCCGTCGCGATTAGGTCGGCGACGAGGGTGACGTTCCGGGCCGACCAGGGGCTGGTCGACCGGCGCGGAGTGAAGCGCTGCCGGTACGTGGTCTCGTCGCGGCTGCGTGCCTGGCTGTCGATCCAGCCGTGGCAGAGCGCCTCCTCCAGCGCCTGGGCGTAGGTGAGGCTGGTGGGGTCGGTGCTGCCCTGCTTGGCCAGCAGCAGCCAGACCCCGTCCGAGTCGCCGTGGTGCGCGTCGAGCCATTCCCGCCACGCGTCCTGGTCGGCGACGGTCAGTTCGGGCTGGTCAGCGCTCATGGTCGGCTCCTCGGTCAGGGGTCGGGTGAGGTTGTTCGGCGACGATCATGACTCGGCGCAGCAGGTCCGCCAGGGTCCGGCGCTCGGCCGGGTCGAGGGCGTCGAGCAGCCGGTGGTCCTCGTGGCCGAGCACCTCCATCGCTTCGAGCCAGGCGGCGTTGCCGGCTTCGGTGAGTTCGATGTCGACCCGGCGGCGGTCGGTGGTGGACGGGATGCGGCGGACGAAACCGCGTCGCTCCAGCGCGTCGAGGCGGGCGGTCACCGAGGGCGGTGCCATGTCGAGGTCGGCGGCGAGTTCGGTGGGGGTGGCCCGGCCCCGGCGGCCGGCGAGCACGTGCAGGGTGTCGAACTCGTGCCGCTGGAAGTCGAAGGCGACCAGGTAACGCTCCTTCATCCGGAGCAGGTGCCGGGCCAACCGCGCCGCGCGGGTGACCACACCCTCGACGTCCGGATCGAGGCCGGGCAGGACCGGTAGCCACCGGTCCACATGGTCGTCGGTCCCGTCGCGCTGCTCCACAGCACTACTCTACGTCACCGTCGAATTATTCGTTGACGAAAGGTTCGACATCGAACTAAATTCTGGTCCATGGACCATCCCCTCCGGCTCCGTGCCTTCCGGCTGCTCTTCGTCGGCCGTACGCTCTCCGCGCTCGGCGACGCCGTCGTGCCCGCGGCGCTCGCGCTCGCCGTACTCCGGGTCACCGGCTCGACCTCGGCGCTGGCCCTCGTCCTCGGCTGCGCCCTGGTCCCCAAGCTGCTGTTCCTGCCGCTCGGCGGCGTGGTCGCCGACCGGTTCGACGCCCGCCGGGTCGCGCTCGTCACCGACCTGATCCGTGGCGCCGCCCAGGTCTTCGTCGGCGTCGAACTGCTCGGCGCGGACCCGACGCTGACCCACGTCGCCGCCGCCTCGGCGGTCACCGGCGCCGCGTCCGCGTTCGCCATGCCGACCGCCTCACCGCTGGTCGCCGGCACCGTCGACGGTCCCGCCCGGCAGCAGGCCAACGCCCTGATGGGAGTCGCCTCCAGCGCCACCCGTCTCGGCGGGCCGGCGCTCGCCGGGCTGCTGATCTGGACCGCCGGACCGGGCTGGGCGTTCATCCTCGACGGCGCGTCGTTCGCCGCCAGCGCCGCGATGCTGGCGATCATCCGGGTACGCCGCACCCCGATCGAACGCCGGTCACTCCGCGCCGACCTGGTGGAGGGCTGGACCGAGGTACGCACCCGCGACTGGTACTGGACCAGCCTGCTCGCCCACGCGGCATGGAACGGCGGTGCCGCGGTCCTGGTCACCCTCGGCCCTGCGGTGGCGGTCGACCGACTCGGCGGCGAGGGTGTCTGGGTGCTGATGCTCCAGGCCGGAGCGGTCGGGCTGCTGCTCGGCTCGCTACTGGCCGGACGCGCCCGCCTGCGCCGGCCGATCCTGGTGGGAAACCTCGGCCTGGCGACGTACGCGGTCCCGCTGGTGCTGCTCGGGGTCGCCGCGCCCGCCCCAGCCGTGATCGTTTCGTACGGCCTCGCGCTGACCGCGCTCGGCTTCCTCAACCCGGTCTGGGAGACGGTTGTCCAGACCGAGATTCCGCCGCACGCCCTGGCCCGCGTCACCTCCTACGACTGGCTGCTCTCGCTGGCCGCCACACCGATCGGTTACGCCCTCGCCCCCCTGGGAGCGAGCCTCGGGTCGGCGAAGACGCCCCTGCTCGCCGCTGCTGTCATCGTCGCGCTCGCCTGCCTCGGCACCGCCGCCGTCCCCGGCGTACGCCGCATCGGCACCCCACCCGCCCACGCGGTCAGCGCGCCAACCGAAGCGGTCCCGGCTGACCAACGACCTCGGTCAGCGACCGCCGGAGGCGTATGACGCGTCGAGGTCTTACATCAAATTCGATGTACGTACGCGCCTGGGTATGTACGACCTGACGAAGTCACCGCCGGTCCACGTACCGTCTTGATCCACGGCTGTTCAGACCTGTAACGCGCCGTCCAGGACAGGGCTCAGCAGCCGGCGATCAAGCACCGACCACCGGCGGGAGGCGCCTTGCGGTGAACCACTGGCGGCCGTCGTCGAGCCACTGGTGCTGATCGAGGCCGGCGCTGCTGAGTTCCTCGGTGAGCTGGCGGTCGGTGAGCCGGCGTGCGGTGAACCGCTGGATCCACACGTCTTCGCGGATCTGGTACGAGGTCTCGGCGGTGAGCAGCCCGTCGGCCATGTCCAGGACGTCCAGGCAGCCGACGACGGGGCCGAGAACGCCCTCGCGGCTGGTCCCGACCCGAAGGCTGTCGAACCATTCCGGCGGGTGCCACTGCGCCACCAGTTGGCCACCCGGTCCGAGGTGGCGCCGACAGGTTCGCAGGAACAGTCGACGTTGCTCGTCGCTCGCAGTATTGATCAAGTGGCTGGCCAGCAGGACGACGTCGAACTGCTCGTTCAGTCGCAGATCTTCGATCCGGGCCGCCACTGGCTCGACACCACGGAGGTGAGCGAGCATGGTTGCCGACTCGTCAACACCAACCACCCGGTGGCCGAGTTCGGCGAGCGGGTTGCTCAGCCGTCCGGTTCCGCAGCCGAGTTCCAGGATCCGCGCACCGGGCGGTACCGCGCGGTGAATGATTTCGGGTTCACCGTTCGGCGGCAGTTGAGCGTAGACGTCGACGGCGCAGCCATCAGGAGTGATCGGCCCAGGCCCGGCCCCGTAGCTGGTCCGTTCGGTCGGCATCAGCGAAATGCTGCCAGAACCTGTCGAGGATCAGGCGGGGGAGGAAGTCAGCAACTGGTAGATCGCGTGGTCCTGCCACTGTCCGGCGATCTTCAGGTAGTTCGGGGCGACGCCGAAGCGGACGAATCCACTGCGCTCCAGCACGCGCTGAGAGGCGGCGTTGTGCAGCAGGACGGAGGCCTCGATCCGGTGCAGCCCCAACTCCTCGAACGCCACCGCGATGATGGCGCGTACGGCGGCGCTCGCGACGCCCCGACCGTTGTCGTCGGCGTTCACCCAGTAGCCGAGGCTGCACGACTGGAACGGGCCACGCACGATCGTCTGGAGGTTGATCCGGCCGACCACCCGTCCCGAGTCGAGGATCACGTGCGGGTGCCCGGTGCCTCGCTGATGTTGTTCGAGCGCGGTCTCGACAACAACCCGGTGGCCCTCGACCGTGAAGTAGTTCTCGTCCCGGACCGGCTCCCACGGGGCGAGGAAGTCACGGTTGACCCGCGCCAGTTCGGCCAGGACCGGAACATCGTCGAGCTGGAGCAGCCGGGTGGTGATCATCCAAAGATGATCTCAGACCGGCCCGGTGCTCGGCGGCCCCACCGGTAGGCTGCGCCGCGTGGCACTGAATGTGACGCTGGACGAGTTGACCGCGCAGAACCGCGACGCCGTACTCGCGTTGCGGGTCGGACCGGGGCAGGGACGGTTCGTCGGGACCGTACGGGAAGCGCTGGCGGAGGCGGCGGAGTACCCGTACGCGAAGCCCTGGTACCGGGCGGTGTACGCGGGTGCCGAACCAGTCGGCTTCGTGATGCTGAGCTGGGACGCGGAGCCGCAACCGCCGGAGATCATCGGACCGTGGTTCCTGTGGAAGCTGCTCATCGACGAGCGACACCAGGGCCTCGGCTACGGGCGTGAGGTGGTCCGGCAGGTCGCGGACCTGGTACGGGCCGAGGGCGCCACCGAACTGCTGACCAGCTACGTCCCGGAGGACGGCGGCCCGGCCGGCTTCTACCGACGACTCGGCTTCGAGCCCTCCGGTGACCTGGACGCCAGCGGCGAGGTGATCGTGCGCCTCACCCTGGCCCCGCCGCCGAGCGCTGACCGGACGTCGACCGCCTGACGCGGACGCAGGCCGGCTCAACCGTGAACTGGCAGGATGGCTGGGTGCCGACCCCCTCGCAGTCCGCCCTGCACCCCGCCTATCCCGTCCGCACCCCACGATTGTTGCTGCGTCCGCTCACCACGAGCGACGTTGACGCGCTGCTCGCGTACCGGAGCCTGCCCGACGTCTGCCGTTACGTGCCGTTCGAGCCGATGACCCGCGAGGTGATCAACGACCGGCTCGCCTCGGTCTGGGCGAACCACGGGCTCACCCACGAGGGCCAGGCACTCACCCTCGGCATCGAACTGGCCGGCACCAATCAACTCATCGGCGACGCGGTGCTCTTCTGGCACAGCCGAGAGCACGGTGGCGGCGAGATCGGGTACGTCCTGCACCCCGACCACGCCGGCCACGGTTACGCCACCGAGGCGGCGTACGCACTGCTGCGCCTGGGCTTCGACGACCTCGGCCTGCACCGCATCGTCGCCCGGGTCGACGAACGCAACGAACCATCGGCCCGGGTCGCCCGACGGTTGGGGATGCGCCAGGAGGCGCGACTCGTACAGAACGAGTTTTTCAAGGGCGAGTGGAGCAGCGAACTCGACTTCGCGATGCTCGCCGACGAGTGGCCCGCGCACCGGACCGTCCAAAACTGATCAGGTACGGGTGGCGATGACGAGGTGGTCGGCGTCGGAGCGGGTCAGCATCCGCTCCTCCGGTTCGCCGAAACCGGCCGCGGTGAGCAGCTTCGCCAGTTCGTCGAAGGCGTACGCCCTGCCCCCCTGGGTGTGGAACAGGTTGAGGCTGAAGGCGCGTACGAACGCGTCGGCGACGCCCGGCGGGCGCTCGGGGACCTCGGCGAGCGGCTCCAGCAGGACCACCCGGCCACCGGGGTTGAGCGCTGCGGCGACCCGGTCGAGCAGTGCGGCGACCTGGCTGTCGTCGTACCCGTGGACGATGTTGAAGAGCAGGACCAGGTCGTAGCCGGCGCCGAGGTCGGCGGTGAGCAGGTCGCCGGGTCGCAGCTCGACCCGGTCGGTGAGCCCGGCGGACTCGACCACCGCCCGGCCCTGGGACAGGGCGCCGGGCAGGTCCACCACCGTGGCGCGCAGTTCCGGGTACGCCTGGCAGAACGCGGCGGTGTAGCCGGCGTGCCCGCCACCGAGGTCCAGCAGTCGACCACCGGACGGGGGAGCGGGGACCAGGGTGATGACCTCTTCGGACAGCCAACCGGCGAGCCGGCGGAGCATGGTCTGGAAGTCGGCCAGCGTCTCCGGGCGCCGCTCCAGCCAGGCGTAGAAGTCACCGGTCGGCCCGCCCTGGCGGACCGAGGTCTCCAGGTCGCCCCAGAGTTCGGTCACCACGGTCGTCCAGAACGACAGTACCGGGGCGAAACTGTCCGGGGTGGACCGCAGCAGCCAGCGGCTGGTGTTCTCGCTGTTCGCGTACGCGTCGCCGGGCTGGACCAGGTAGCCGAACCCGACCAGGGCGTCGAGCAGCAGGCGCAGCCCGAGCGGGTCCGCGCCGATCCGTTCGGCCAGTGACGCGACCGGTAGCGGCCCGTTGGCCAGTTCCTCGAAGACCCCGAGCCGCAGACCGGCTCCGGCGGTACGGAACGAGATCGCGTTCAGCATGTCGAGGTGGGCCGAGGGGGCTTCGTCGGTCTCCATGAACGCGCGGGCGACCTCGGGCGGCAACGGCACCGGCATGCTGTTTCTCCTTGTACTCGGTGGGCTACGACGGGGGAGGGAGTCAGCCGCGTACGGGCTCGGCCGTGGCGGTCGGTGCCGGAGCGGCCGGCTCCAGGGCGTCGGGCAGGTCGTCGACGTCCCGCAGTGAGCGGCGGGACCAGGCGAACGCCACCAGCAGCACCATGAGGGTGCCGACCACCGCGAAGACCAGGGCGGTTCCCCGGCCGTCGCCGGTGCCGACGATCGTGCCGACGCTGCCGGCCAGCGCACCGTCGGGGCGCATCAGGGGTTCGAAGACCTGGTCGGCCAGGGGACCGGCGAGCAGGTACGACACCGGGATGCTGGCGTCACCGACGACCCGCGCGGCGGCGAGCACCCGGCCCAGGACCTTCGGCTCGGTCTTGGTCTGGATCAGGGTCATGGTGGAGCTGTTCACGATCGGCAGGGTGAACAGGAACAGCGGCGCCACCACGGCGATCAGCCAGGCCGACGGGCTCAGCGAGTGCAGCACCAGGGCGACCCCGCCGAGGGCCAGCCCGCCGAAGACGGCGTGGATCCGCCGGGTCGGTCCGCCCCAGGCGGTCATCACCAGGCTCCCGGCGAAGAGTCCGGCGCCACCGGCGAACATCAGCACCCCGAGGGTGTCCGGCGAGGCGAACGACAGGATCAGCGGCTGGACCAGCACACCGGCGAACCCGAACAGGAAGTTGTACGCCCCGAAGAGCACCATGAGCTGCCACAACCCCGTGTGGGCGCGCAGGTAGTGCCAGCCGGCGGCGGCCTCCCGCAGCACCGGTTCGCGGGTACGTTCGGCGGCCGGGCGGGTCGCCTCGAC
The DNA here is from genome assembly GCF_035917455.1 of Micromonospora sp. NBC_01796. Taxonomy (NCBI): domain Bacteria; kingdom Bacillati; phylum Actinomycetota; class Actinomycetes; order Micromonosporales; family Micromonosporaceae; genus Micromonospora; species Micromonospora sp. NBC_01796. Next base: position 5,390,784 of record NZ_CP109078.1, read on the forward strand.
CGGCAGCCGGACCAGCAGCAGGGTCAGCGACGCGACCGCGAAGGTGACCAGGTCGATGGTGAGGACCCCGTCGATTCCGATGCTCACCACCAGGACCCCGGCGATCAGCGGGGCGGCGATCTGGGCCGCCCTGGTCACCTGCATCAGCCCGTTGAACCGGGCCAGGTGCGCCTTGCCGACCAGGGCCGGTGTCATCGCCTGGTAGCTGACCTGGTGCACGGTGGACGAGGCGGCGCTGAGTGCGCTGGCCAGGTAGATGTGCCAGACCTCGAGACTGTCGGTCGCCACCAGCAGGGCGAGCGCGGCCGTGCCGATCGCCGCGCCGAGGTCGCTGAGCAGCATCACCCTGCGGCGGTCGAACCGGTCGGCGATCACCCCGGCGAACGGGGCGACCAGGACCGCCGGCAGGCTGCTGGCCAGGAAGATCAGCGAGAACTGGGTGACCGAGCCGGTCTGCTGGTACACCCAGACGCCGAGCACGAAACCGGTCAGGCTGGAGCCGACCAGGGAGACGAGCTGACCGACCCAGACCGCGATCAGCAGGCGGGCGCGGACTCGTTCAGCCATGCGTACTCCCGGAATCGGTGGAGCCTGGCGGCGGGGCGAGGAACCCGGTGCGGACGTACCAGGCCAGGTAGGTGTGGACCAGCGCCGGGTCCGCGGGCGGGCAGGTGATGCCGGCCGGCGCCAGCGCCGTCTCGGTCCGGGTGCAGTCGAAATTCGGCTGGGTACGCCGGGGCGCCTGCTCGCCGAAGAGCGGGGTGAACGGTGCCAGGGCCACGTCCGGCCGGGCCAGCAGAGCGGCCCGCCACCGGTCGTACGGCACCAGGTCGACCGGGTAGCCGAAACCGCTCAGCGCACCGGCCAGGTCGGCGAAGGAGATGGTGTGGTTGTTGTAGTAGTGGAAGTCGTCGTTCCGGCTGCCCGGCTGCCGGGACAGGTGCCCGATCGCCCGCCCCACGTAGTCGACCGGGGCCAGGTCGGCGTGGTCGTCGGGGATCTCCGGCACCGCGCCGAGCTGCACGAACGTCTTCAACAACCGGCTGAAGTAGTCGTCGGCGTTGCCGACCCCGGTCCCGGCGTGGCCGGTGATCCTGGCCGGCCGGTGCACGCTCACCGACAGTCCACGCGCCCGCGCCGCCCGGACCAGCGCGTCCGCCGCCCACTTGGTGGAGTTGTAACCGTCGCCGAGCCCGGTGCAGTCGTCCGGTGCGTCCCGCTCGTCGACCACCCCACCGACCCGGTCCGGGGTGAGGAACACCCCGAGGGTCGAGACGAGCTGCACGGCGGTCGGGCGCCCGGCGGCGGCCAGCCGGAGCACCTCCAGGGTGCCGTTCACGTTCGCCGGCCGGAGCCGCTCGTACGGCATCAGGAAGTTGACCAGCCCACCGTTGTGCAGGACCAGGTCGGTACGGTCGGCCAGGGCGTCGAAGTCCCCCCGGTCCAGCCCGAGCCCCGGTTCACCGAGATCCCCCGGTACGCCGACCAGACGACCGTGGTACTCGTCGCGCCAGAGGCCGTAGCGGAGCAGGTTGTCGCGTACCCGGTCGGTGGCGGCCTGTGGGGTGCCGGCCCGGACCAGACAGTGCAGCTCCGCCCGGCTGTGGTCGAGCCAGTCCGCGAGCAGGTGCGCGCCGAGGAATCCGGTGGCCCCGGTGACCAGGACCGTCTCCGGTACCGCCGCCGGTTGTCCTCCCGGCAGGCGGTCGGCGACGTCGTCGGGGAGGACGGCGTCTCGGCGTACCCGATCGGGGTCGAGCCGGTGGCCGGCGTGCCCGGCGCGGGCCCGGTCGATCCGCTCGGCGAGACCGGCCAGGTCGGCGGTTTCGAACAGTGCCCGCAGCGGTAGGTCCACGCCGAGGTCGGCGGTGATCCGGGCGGCCAGGGGGCCGGCGAGCAGCGAGTGTCCACCGAGGTCGAAGAAGTTGTCCCGGGCGCCGACCCGGTTCCGGTCGAGCAGCCCGGCCCAGATGCCGGCGAGGGCGCGTTCGGTCGGGGTCCGGGGCGGCACGTGGTCATCGTCGAGCGGCTGGTCGGCCGGGGCGGGCAGGGCCGCCAGGTCGAGTTTGCCGTGCGAGTTCAGCGGCAGCTCGGGCAGGAACACCACGTGCGCGGGCACCAGGTAGTCGGGCAGCCGTTCCCGCAACCCGGCCCGGATCACGGCCGTCGTCGGCGCCGGCACGCCCGCCGGCACCAGGTACGCGACCAGGCGCGGCCCGGTCCCGTCGTCGCGGACCGTCACCGCCGCCCGCGCCACCCCCGGTTGCGCCGCGCAGGCGACCTCCACCTCGCCCAGGTCGATCCGGTGCCCACGGATCTTCACCTGCCGGTCGGTGCGGCCGAGGAACTCCAGCGTCCCGTCCGGCCGGTGCCGGGCCAGGTCACCGGTCCGGTAGAGCCGCGCACCAGGGGGCCCGTACGGGTCGGCGACAAAACGCAGCGCGGTGAGCCCCGGCGCGCCGAGGTAACCACGGGCCGGTGCGGTGCCGCCGACGTACACCTCGCCGGTGAAGCCGATCGGCACCGGGCGCAGCCGGGCGTCGAGCAGGTGCACCCGGACCCCGGCCAGCGGGCGCCCGATCGGCAACTGGCCGAGACCGGGCAGCTCGGCGGCGTCCACGGTCTCGTACGTGGTGGCGCAGACGGTCGCCTCGGTCGGGCCGTAGTGGTTGTGGATCCGTACGGTGCCGCCGGTGGCTTCCGCCCAGCCGCGTACCGCCCCGGTCTGGGCCGCCTCGCCGCCGATCATCAGCGCCCGCAACCCGGTGTCCGTACGCGGAGCCGCGCCGGCCAGGTCCGCCACCCACCGGGCCCAGAGCGGGGCGGCGGTGTCGACCAGGGTGATGCCCCGCTCGGCGCAGAGGCGGAGCAGGTCCGGCCCGGTCAGTTCCGCCGGTCGCCGGTGCACGACCAGGGCCGCCCCGGCGACCAGGGCCGGGAACAGGTCGCCGACCGAGGCGTCGAAGCTGAGCGGCGGCAGCATCAACAGCCGGTCGCCGGGTCCGATCGCGTGCAGGTCGACGAAGGCGCGGGTCAGGTTGACCGCGGTCCGGTGGGTGACCATCACGCCCTTGGGCGTACCGGTGGAACCGGAGGTGTAGATGACGTACGCGAGCTGGTCCGGCCGGGTCACCGGCAACGGCGTGGTGTCGTCGCCCGCGTCGGGGTCGTCCACGGACAGGACCGGGCCGGGGTGGGCGGCGAAGCGGTGCGCGTCGGCCGGGTCGGCCAGGAGCACCGGTGCCTGCGCGTCGGCGAGCAGCCCGAGCAGCCGCGCGGGCGGGTGACCCGGATCCAGCGGCAGGTACGCCCCGCCGGCCCGGAGGATGCCGAGGATGCCGACGACCGCCGCCGTACCGGCGGGCAGGACCAGTCCGACCGGGACCTCCGGGCCCACCCCGGCGCGGCGCAGCCGCCGGGCCAGCCGGTCGGCCCGCCGGTCGAGTTCGCCGTAGCTGAGCACCCGGTCGCCGTCGACCACCGCCGGTGCGTCCGGCGCCGCTACCGCCCGCGCACGGATCAGCTCCGCCAACCCGTGCGGTGGTTCCGCCGCGTCCCCGGTGTCGTTCCACCCGGTCAGGGTCTGCCGGTCGTCGGGGCCGAGCAGATCCAGTTCGGACAGTCGCCGGTCCGGGTCGCCGACGAGCGCCCGGAGTACGAGTTGCAGCCGGTCGGCGAACCGGCCGATGGTCGAGGGGTCGAACAGGTCGGTGTTGTAGTCGAGCACCCCGGACAGGGTCGGGTGGGTCTCGTAGAACAGCACGGTGAGGTCCATCCGCGAGGTCTCCCGGCCGAAGCCCACCGGCCGCACCTCGAGTCCCGGCGACTGCCGCCCCTCGACCGGGGGGTTGACCACGCACATCACCTGGAACAGCGGGTTGCGACTCGGGTCGCGGGGCAGGTCGGCCAGCTCCACCACCTGGTTCAGCGGAAGGTCGGCGTGGTCGAGCGAGTCGACGCAGGTACGCCGTACCCGCTGCAACGCGTCGCCGAGGCTCGGATCCCCCGACAGGTCGGTACGCAGCGCCAGGCTGTTCACCATCAGCCCGACCACGGACTGCAGTTCCGGGGTGGACCGGGTGGAGACCGGTGAGCCGACGCAGATGTCCTCCTCGCCGGTCCACCGGTGCAGCAGCACCTGCAACGCGGTCAGGACCAGCATGAACCGGGTACACCCGGTGGACCGGGCCAGCCCGTCGAGGGCACCGGTCAGTTCCGCCGGCACCTCGAACCGGTGGGTCGCCCCGGCGAACGTCTGCACCGGCGGACGCGACCGGTCGGTGGGCAACTCCAACGCGCCCGACGCCCCCGCGAGCTGCCCGGCCCAGAAGTCCCGCTGTCGCTGCGTCAGCCCCGCGTCGAGCGCCTGCTGCCGCCAGAGCACGTAGTCCGGGTACTGCACCGAAGGCGGTGGCGCGGTGGTGCCGCCGAGCAGCCCGTCCAGTACCTCGCCGAAGACCGTCGACAGCGACCGCTCGTCGGCGATGATGTGGTGCAGGCTCAGGACGAGCAGGTGCTCGTCCGGCTCGATCCGGGTCAGCTGGATCCGTACCAGCGGCCCTTGTTCCAGGTCGAAGCCGGTCTCGATGCAGGCGCGGGCGAGCCGGTCGGCGTGCGCCTCCCGGTCACCCGGTTCGTCGCGGAGATCGTTGACCTCGATCGGAATCCGGATCCGCGGATCACCGGGCGCCAGCACCACCTGCTCGGTCCGGCCGTCGTCGAGGTGGAACACCGTACGCAGGGCCTCGTGCCGGTCCTGGACGGCGTCGACCGCCGAACGCAGGGCGGCGGGGTCCAGGGTGCCGGTGACCGTCACCGCGACGGACAGCGCGTACGCGCCGTTGCCGGGGTCGAGCCGGTCGAGGAACCAGAGCCCCTCCTGTAGTGGGGAGAGCGGGATCCGGGTGCCGGGTGCCCGTACCGGGACGCTGGTCGAACGGCGGGCGGAGGTCACCCCCCGCCGGGCGAGCAGCTCCCGGATGAGCTGCTCGCGGGCGGCGGAGTCGACCTCGGTCACGACGGCTCACCCAGCAGGCTGCGGAGCTGCTCGGTCGACATCCCGTCCAGGTCCCGGCGAAGCTCCGCGACGGTCACCACATGCCCCGGTACGGGTTCCCGGGCAACCAGCGCGTCGGTCATCGTGGCCACGGTCGGCGCCTCGAACAGCACCCGGATCGGCACGTCCATCTCGAACGCGGTCCCGATCCGGCTCAACGCCTGCGCGGCGAGCAGGGAGTGGCCGCCGAGTTGGAAGAAGTCGTCGTGTACGCCGACCCGCTCCACCCCCAGCACCTGCTGCCAGATGTCCGCCAGGGTCTGCTCGACCGGGTTGCGCGGGGCGACCCGCTCGACGGTCACCGCGTCCCGCCAGTCCGGCTGCGGGAGTGCGCCCCGGTCGGTCTTGCCGTTCGCGTTGACCGGCAACGCGGACAGGGTGACCAGGGTCGCCGGCACCATGTAACCGGGCAGCCGGGTGGCCAGCCACGGGCGCAGCACCGACCAGAGGTCCGCGGTGCCGGCCGCGGACGGCACCACGTACGCGACCAGCCGGGTGTCGTCCGAGCCGGCCGCCCAGGTGGTGACCACCGCGTCGGTGACCAGGTCGTGGGCCCGCAACTGCTCCTCGATTTCCCCCAGCTCGATCCGGAAACCACGGATCTTCACCTGGTGGTCGGTCCGGCCGAGGAACTCGAGCCGCCCGTCGGCGCGCTGCCGGGCCAGGTCACCGGTGGCGTAGAGCCTGGCGCCCGGCCGATTGGTGAACGGGTCCGGGACGAACCGGGACGCGGTCAGCCCCGGCCGGCCCGGGTAACCCCGGACCACTCCCAGGCCGCCGATGTGCACCTCGCCGACCACGCCGACCGGGACCGGCTGGCCGATCCGGTCCAGCACGTACAGCTCGGTGTTGGCGATCGGCGTACCCAGGTCGATGGCGGCCGGCGACGGCGCCACCGGTGTCGCGGCCGACCAGACCGTGGTCTCGGTCGGGCCGTAGCAGTTCCAGAGCGTCGCCCCGTCCGCGATCAGCGCGTCCGCGAGGTCCCGGGGCAGGGCCTCCCCGCCGCAGAGCCGCAGCCGGAGCCGTTCCGGCACCCCACCGGTGGCCAGGAGCAGCCGCCAGGTCGCCGGGGTCGCCTGCATCGCGGTGATCCCGTCCGCGACCAGCCGTTGCCGCAGGGCGGTGCCGTCACCGGTGACGGCGGTGTCCACGATGGTCAGCGGGGTGCCGCTGAGCAGCGGGACCAGCAGTTCGAGCACGGAGATGTCGAAGGAGAGGGTGGTGACGGCCGCGAACCGGTCGGCCGGGGTGAGTCCGAGGTCGTCGTGGAACGAGGCGACCAGGTTCAGCACCGCCCGGTGCGGGACCGCGACGCCCTTCGGCCTGCCGGTCGAACCCGAGGTGTAGATCAGGTAGGCGAGCCCGTCCGGGTGCGCCGGGACCGGGTCCGCGTCGGCCGGGGCCGCCGCCAGCTCGGCGGCATCGTCGTCCAGGCAGATCACCACGGGTACGTCAGCCAGCAGGTCGGCCAGCTTCTCCCGGACCGACCGCTGGGTCACCACCACCGTGGCCCCGGAGTCGTCGAGCAGGTAACGCAACCGGTCGGCGGGCAGGCTCGGGTCCAGCGGCAGGTAACCCGCACCGGCCTGCCAGGCACCGAGCACCCCGACCAGCATCCCGACCCCGCGTTCGAGGCAGATCCCGACCGGGCTGTCCGGCGCCACCCCACGGGCCCGCAGCACGTACGCCAACCTGGCCGCCCGCTGGTGCAGCTCGGCCGGGTCGACCGCGCCGTCCGGGCCGCTGACCGCCGGAACCCCGCCCGCCTCCGAGTCGTCGGTCGGCAGCAGCTCCAGCACCGAGGCGACCGGTGGCAGGCCCCGGGCGGTGTTGTTCCAGTCGACCACCGAACGCCAACGCTCCACCCCGGCGAGCAGCGGGATCTCCGCCACCGACCGGTCCGGGTCGGCGAGCGCCACGTCGAGCAGGGTGGTGAGCTGGCGGGCCAGCCGGGCCACCGTGTCGGCGTCGAACAGGGCGGTGTCGTACTCGACGGCCATGTGCATGACCCCGTCCGGGGTCATCTCGCCGACCAGGGAGAGGTCGAACTTGGCGGTGCCGCTGTCGACCAGCAGCGAGGTGGCGGTCACCTCGCCCAACGCGAGGATGGCCGGCGGGGTGTTCTGCACGATCAGCTGGGTCTGGAAGACCGGGGCGTGGCCCAGGCTGCGTTCCGGCGCCAACTCCTCGACCAGCTTCTCGAACGGGACGTCGCCGTTGGCCAACCCGCCGAGGGTGGCCTCGCGGACCCGGTCGACCAGCTCCCGGAAGCTCGGTAGACCGGCAACCGACACCCGCAGCGGCAGCGTGTTGACGAAGAAGCCGATCAGCGGTTCCAGGTCGGCGTGGTTGCGCCCGGCGACCGGGGTGCCGACGACCAGCTCGTCCTGCCCGCTGGACCGGGACAGCAGCGCGGTGAAGGCGGCCATCAGGGTCATGAACATGGTGGCGCCGCTGGACTGGTTGAACTCCTGGATCCGGCGCAGCAGCGGGGCGGAGAAGTCCCAGTAGTGCACCGCGCCCCGGTAGGACTGGGCCGCCGGGCGGGGCCGGTCCGTGGGGAGGGTGAGCAGGGCCGGTGCGCCGCGCAACTGGTCCAGCCAGTAGTCGAGCTGGTCCCGCAGTGCCGGGCCGGCGAGCTTCTCCCGCTGCCAGAGCGCGTAGTCGGCGTACTGGGCCGGGAGGTCGGGCAGCTGTGGCGACCGCCCGGCGCACAGGGCCCCGTACGCGGTGTTCAGCTCGGTGAACAGCACCCCCAGCGACCAGGCGTCGGAGACGATGTGGTGCAGGCAGAGCGACAGGTGGTGGTCGTCGTCGGCGGTCCGGACCAGCCGGGCCCGGAACAGGGGTCCGTGGGCCAGGTCGAACGGGCGACGGGCCTCCTGCCAGAGCAGCCGTGCGGCGTCGTCGGCCGACGCCCCGGTCAGGTCGGTGATCTCCAGCACCGGGCCGGCGTCGGCGCGTACGACCTGCACCGGTTCGCCGCCCGAGTCGGCGAAGGTGGTACGCAGGGCGCCGTGCCGCCGGACGATCAGCTCCAGGGCGGCCCGCAGCGCGTCGACGTCGATCAGGCCGCGCAGCCGGAACGCGACCGGGATGTTGTAGACCGGGTCGCCGGGCTGGAACCGGTCGAGGAACCACAGCCGCTGCTGCCCGAACGACACCGGGTACGTGCGGGGGGCGTTCGCCCGCTCGGTCAGCATGCGTGCCAGCAGGGCCCGCTTGTTCGGCGTGGTACCGGTGTGACCCGTCCCGTTTCCTTCGCTCATGATGCTGCTGCTCCTTGCTGGTCGGCCAGTTGGGGCACCGGCGGTCGCGGGATCACCGGTGCCGGATGGGGCGCAGGGAGGCCGAACTCGTTCGCCGCGGCGGTGACCCGGCTGCGCAGGGCCGGCGGCGTGTTGGCGCCGAACAGGCGCAGGTACGTGGCGACCGAGCCGGGATCGTCGGCCAGGAACGGGAAGTCCGACGAGACCATGTGCCGGATCGCGAGCAGCGGCACCGGGCTGTACAGCGGCCGGAAGTCGAGGTTCCACAGCCCCGCCTTGTCCGGCGGACCACTGTGGAACTCGCCGATCATCAGGCCCTCGGCGACGTACTGCGGTTTCAGGCGTTCCTGGGTGGCGTCGACGATGGCGTTCGCCTCGGCCTGCGGCACGTCCGGCAGGGTCAGCAGGATGGTCTTGAACTGGGCGGCCGGGCCGGTGGTGGGCGGTAGCTGGCGGAACCAGTCGCGGTAGGTCATCAGCAGCTCGTCGAGGGCACCCGGTTCGACCGTCTCGCCCCGGTGCACCGCCAGGTAGAACATGCCCCGGTCCAGGGACGCCTGCGCGAACGGGCAGACCGGTCCCTTGCGTCCCAGCTCCGGATGGGGTCGGCAGAGGTACTCGCGGGCCCACCGGAGCACGCTGAGGAGTTTGTCCTCGACGCCCGCCAGCAGCGGGTGGACCGCCTCGGTGGTCAGGTCGAACTGTTCCACCAGCACGCAGGCCGGTTGTTCGGGATGGATCAGCACTTTTTCCTCACCGCCCCGGGGTCCGGCGGGCGCGTACCGACCGGGTCACGGCGTGCAGCAGCCCGGCGCCGAGTGCCAGGGCACCGCCGGTCGCGGCGGCGCGGAGCAGCCGGTCCTGCCGGCCGGACCGGGCCAGTGCCTCGGCGTACGGAGTGGTGGTGTGCGCGACCATCGTGTAAAGCGGCGTCCAGTACGCCGGCAGCAGGCGGCTGAGCACCCGGTCCGCGCCGGCCCGCAGCGCGTACGCCGGGCGGTGCACCCGGTCGCGCAGCTCGACGAAGTTGCGGGTGGACAGCTCGGCGAGCACGTCGGTGTGCGGCCGGCGGGCCGCCTCGTACGCGGCCAGTGCCGCCCCCCGGTCGGCGTGCCGGTCCAGACACTGGTCGAGCACCAGGCAGTCCTCGAAGGAGGCGTTCATGCCCTGCCCGTAGAACGGGTAGACGGCGTGCGCGGCGTCACCGACCAGGACCACCCGGTCGCCGTGCCGCCACGGGCTGGTCCGTACGGTCACCATCTGACCGGTCGGGTGTTCGAGCACCTCCTCGACCAGGCGGGGCATCAACTCCTGCGCGTCGGGGAAGTTCTGCCGGAAGAAGGCGCGGACGGTGTCCGGGGTGGTGAGGGTGGCGAAGCTTCGGGGGCCCTCGAAGGGGAGGAACAGGGTGCAGGTCAGCGAGCCGTCCACGTTGGGGTGGGCCACCATCAGGCCGTGCTCGCCGGGCCAGACGTGCAGCGCCTCCAGGCGTACCCGGGGTTGGCCGTTGTCGTCGGCCGGGATGGTCAGCTCCTTGTAGCCCCAGTCCAGGAACTCCTGGCTGTGGTTGGCCCGCTGACCGTGGTGCAGTTGCTGGCGTACGGCGGAGAACGCCCCGTCGGCGCCGACCACCAGGTCCGCGGTCACCTCCTCGGTGGTGCCGTCGGCGAGCCGGGTCACGGCGACGGTCGACACCTCCCGGTCCAGCCCGTGCAGCCGCCAGCCGAAGTGGAAACGCACACCGGGCTGGGCCTCGGCCGCGTCGACCAGTACGGCGATCAGCTCGTCGCGCAGCACCGAGTGCAGGATCTGGTGGCCGTGCACCCCGTACGGCTGGAAGCTCACCGTCCCGTCGGGTGAGTGGACCACCCGCCCGCGCATCGGCACGCTCCGTTTGAGTACGTCGGCGAGCAGCCCCACCTCCTGCAGGGCGCGCATGCCACGGGCGGAGAGCCCCAGGTTGATCGAGCGTCCGGCGGCACCGGCCGGGGTCAGCCGGGGGTCGTCGCGCCGTTCGTAGACGTCCACCGCCCAGCCCCGTCGGGCCAGGTAGACGGCGGCGAGTGAGCCGGCCAGGCCGGCACCGATGATCACGGCACGGTCCCGGCGGTCGGTCGGGGACGGCGTGGCCGTCATGAGCCCTCCTCGGCGATAAGCGTGTCCAACAGCTCGTCGATCTCCCGGTCGGAGAGGTCGTCGAGCGAGGCGAGCAGGTCCTGGGCGCTCGGCCCACCGGCCGCGACCCGGTCGGCCGTACCGGTCGCTTCGCCCTCGGCGGTGGCCGGGTCGGCGACCAGCGGCGCGAGTTCGGCGATGGTCGGTGCGGCGAAGAGCAGGCGCAGCGGCAGGTCGACCCCGAAGGTGGCGCGGATCCGGGCGATCAGCCGGGTCGCGGTGAGCGAGTGCCCACCGAGGGCGAAGAAGTTGTCGTGCACCCCGACGTCGGCCAGCCCGAGGACCTCGCGCCAGAGCACCGCCAACCCCTCCTCGGCCGGGGTACGCGGTGCCACCTGCCCGGCGCCGCTGGTCTCCCGCCACACCGGCTCCGGCAGGGCCCGACGGTCGATCTTGCCGCTGCCGGTACGCGGGAACCGGTCCACCGGAACCAGCGTCGCCGGCAGCATGTACTCGGGGAGCTGGCCGGCGAGCGCGGGGCGCAGCCGGGACCAGAGCGCCGCCGGGTCGGCTTCGGCTTCGGTCGGCACCACGTACCCGACCAGCCGGACGTCCTCGGCGCTGGCCCGCCAGGTGACCACGACCGCGTCCCGGATCGCGTCCTGGGCCCGCAGGGCGGCCTCGATCTCACCGAGTTCGATCCGGTAGCCACGGAGTTTGACCTGCTGGTCGGCCCGGCCGAGGTACTCCAGCCGGCCGCCCGGCAACCAGCGGGCGAGGTCGCCGGTGGCGTAGAGGCGGGCACCGGGTCGGCCGCCCCACGGGTCGGGGCGGAAGCTGGTGGCGGTGCGGGCGGCGCTGCCGTGGTAGCCCCGGGCCACCCCGAGCCCGCCCAGGTGCAGTTCGCCGACCGCACCGACCGGCACCGGAAGACCGGCCGGGTCGAGCAGGTAGAGGCGGGTGTTGGCGACCGGGTCGCCGAGGTCGACCGGGCCGTGCGTACCGACCGGACCGGCGGTGGAGTAGATGCTCGTCTCCGACGGGCCGTACCCGTTGACCAGGGTGGCGCCGTCGGTCAGCAGGGCGTCGGCGAGGTCGCGGGTGAGTGCCTCGCCGCCGCTGATCCGCAGCCGTACGCCGGACGGCACCCCGCCGGCGGCGAGCAGCATCCGCCAGCTCGCCGGGGTGGCCTGTACGACGGTGACGGCCCGGTTGGCGATCTCGGTGCGGAGCGCGGCGGCGTCGACCGCGAGCCGGCTGTCGAACAGTTCGATCCGGGCGCCGGCGAGCAGCGGCAGGATCAGCTCGACGACGGAGATGTCGAAGGCGATGGTGGTGATCGCGGCGACCCGGTCGTCGGGGGTGAGCCGGAGCAGCCGTTCGAAGCCGACCAGCAGGTTGACCACCGAGCCGTGGGTGACCGCCACGCCCTTCGGGACACCGGTCGAGCCGGAGGTGTAGAGCAGGTAGGCGAGGCTGTCCGGGTGCCCGGTCTGCTCCGGCGCGGTCGACGGCAGGGTCCGCAGCCGGGCGGTCACCTCGTGGTCGTCGAGCTGGATCACCCGGGTCCCGGCCGGCCAGCACTTACCGGTACGCGCGACGCTGGCCCGGTCGGTGAGCACCACCGGGGTGCCGGCGGCGGTCGCCATTCCGATCAGCCGGGCGACCGGGAGTTCCGGGTCCAGTGGCAGGTAACCGCCGCCGGCCTGCCAGACCGCGAGCATCGCGGTGAGCACGCCGGTGCCCCGGGACAGGCAGAGGCCGACCGGTACGTCGGTGCCGACGCCGTACTCGCGCAGCAGGTGGGCGAGGCGGTTGCGGTCGGTGGTGAGCTGCCGGTACGTCAACGTGGCGTCCAGCGCGGCCACCGCGACCGTGTCCGGGTCGGCCGGCGGGTGCTGGGCGAACAGTTCCGCGACCGAGGCGTACGGCGGCGCCACCGCCTCCTGTGCCCGCCACCCGGCGACGATCTCGTCCCGGGCCTCCGGGCCGAGCAGCGGCAGCTCGGCGATCGGGGTCGCGGGTTGGGCGACCGCCGCCTCCAGCAGTGCCAGGTACGCGCTCGCGAACCGGTCGATCCTGTCCGGATCGAACAGCTCGGTCCGGTACGTCAGCCGCCCCCGCAGCCGGTCCGGCCGCTGCTCGATGGTGAGCGTGAGGTCGAACTTGACGTTTCCGTTCTCGTGCAGTTCCGGGGCGATCCGCAGCCCCGCCACCTCGACCGGCGCGGGTGTCTCCTCCAGCGCGAACATCACCTGCACGACGGGGGAGAAGGCCAGGCTGCGCTGCGGGGAGAGCAGGTCGACCAGTTCCTCGAACGGCACGTCCTGGTGGGACTGGGCGGCGATCGCGCTGCTCCGGGCGCCGCGCAGCAGCTCGGTGAAGGTGGTCCGTTCCTCGAACCGGCCGCGCAGCGCCAGGGTGTTGGCGAAGAACCCGACGACCCCCTGCGTCTCCGGCCTGCTCCGCCCCGCGACCGGTACGGCGACCAGTAGGTCCTGCTGGCCGCTGAGCCGGTGCAGGAGTGCCTGGAACCCGCCGAGCAGGACCGCGAACTCGGTGGCGTCGGCGTCCCGGGCGAGTCCGCGTACGCCGGTGGACAGGGTTGCCGGGATCTCGAACGTGACCAGGCCACCGGCCGGTGACTGCTCCGGCGGGCGGGGCCGGTCGGCGGGCAGGTCGAGCAGGGTCGGCGCACCGGCCAGCTCGTCGTGCCAGAAGGCGAGGTCGTCGGCGAACGCGGAGCTTCCGGCCTGTTCGCGTTGCCAGACGGCGAAGTCGGCGTACTGGATCGGTGGTGGTGGCAGGTCCGGTTCCACCCCGGCGACCGCGGCCCGGTAGCCGTGCGCCAGCTCGGCGAAGACGGTCTCGAACGACCAGCCGTCGGCGATGATGTGGTGCACCACCAGCACGAGCAGGTGGTCGTCCGGAGCCAGCCGGACCACCCGGGCCCGCAGCAGCGGGCCCTCGGTCAGGTCGAACGGTTCCCGGCTCTCCGCGTCGAGCACCTCGGCCGCCCCGGTCGGGGCGTCGCCGGCCGGTTCGGTGACCGGCAGCCGTACCGGCCACGGTGGGCTGACGAGCTGCGCCGGTTCGCCGTCGACCGAGGTGAAGGTCGTACGCAGCACCTCGTGCCGTTCGACCAGCCAGCTCAGCGCCGATTCCAGCGCGTCCACCCGCAGCTCGCCGGTCAGCCGTACGGACCAGGCGATGTTGTACTCCGCCGAGCCCGGATTCAGCTGGTCCAGCATCCACAGCCGACGCTGGGTCGACGAGGCGGGCAGGACGAAGGTCTCACCGGTCATCAGCTCTCCTTGGTGCCTGTGGTCGGGAGGTGGTCACCCGTGCTCACGTCACGCTCCCGGTCCGGGTTCCGTCGCATCGGGCCGGCGGGTGTCGACCGCGACCAGCCGGAACTCGGCGGTCCGGCGACCGCCGGTCGGGTCGGTCAGCCAGAGCTGCTCGGGTGTCGGCAGCATCTCGCTCAGCCGCAGGGACGCGTCCGGGCCGGCGCCCTCGACGGTGCGGCGCACCGCGCGGGCGAAGCCGTCGACCGAGGCGAGGCTGGCGAAGTCGAGGAAGAACGGCTTCTTCTCCACCGGGGTCTTGACGAAGACGTACCGGGGCAGGCCGCGGTCGCGCTGCCAGCGGCGTACCTCGCGGAACCGCTCAGCCTCGTCGGCAGTACGGGCGAAGTCGAGTCCGGCGGCGGCGAAGCGCCAGTTCTCCCGGGCGATCACCACCCGGTCGACGGTGATCCGGGGCCGGTGGTCGGCCGGCGGGAGCAGGTCGAAACGCTGGATCAGTTGCAGCATCAGGGCTTCGCCGACAACCTCGGTGAGCGGGAGGGCGTACTTGCCGTCCCGGGTCCGTACGGTCAGCGTCCCGTCCCGCGACTCCAGTACGCAGTCCGCCACCGCGACCGCCGTACGCGGATCCAGTCCGCAGCTGTCGTGCCCGAAGACCAGGCGCAGGTCCCGGTCGGTGATCAGCTTGTCGGTCAGCCGGGACGGTGCCCCGCCCTCCTCGCCGGTCGCGGCCAGCACGACCCGGGCGCCGGGCAGGTCCGCCCGCATCGCGGCGACCAGCTCCTCCGGCTGCGGGTGCTGGGCCATGAACAGGGCGGAGCGCAGTGTGTTCACCCCGGGGTGGACCTCGCCCACCACCCACTGGAAGTCGCCCCGGCCGATCGCCTCGGTGCCGTCGGCGACCAGCATCACGTCCGGCGAGTGCTGGTACGCGCCGATCCAGCCCGGTCGGGGTGCGGCGAACGCGGCGGCCACCCGGTCGGCGATGCTCGCCGAGTCGAGCTGGATCCGCCGTTGCCCGTCGAGGTCCGGCAGCAGCCGGCTCCACCGGTCCTGCAACCCCCGGATCACCGGTGCGATCAGCCGTTCCGGCAGGTCGAACAGGAGGTCGTTGGCCCAGAGCCAGAAGTCGGCGAACGGCACCGTGGTCTGCGCGGTCCGGCCGACCAGTTCGGTGTACCGCTCCCGGCAGGCGCGGCCGAACAGGGCGGTCCCGGCGAAGGTGAACCAGCGGGCACTCTCCAGCAGCAGGCTCAGCGCCGGCCAGAGGGTGCCCATCAGGTCGGTGGAGAGGGTCACCCGGTCCCCGGCCCGGCAGTCCTCGTAGACGAGGGTGCGGCCGGCGTACACCCTGCCGGCCCGGCGGGTCGCGGCGGCGCCGGTCAGCTCGGTGAACGTGGTGTCGAGTCCGGCCAGGGCGGCGCCGAGCCGGTCGGCGTCGCCGGCCGCCGCGGCGACCGCGTCCCGGGCCCGGACCAGGTCGTCGAGGGCGTGCAGCGCCGGTTCGCGTACGGCGGGGTCGGTGACCGCGTCGAGCCGTTTCCGGACCGCCCGCTCGGGGAAGAGGTCCTCCTTCGGCACCTCCAGCGACCAGGTCACCCGGTGTGCGTCGCGCAGCTCGGCCAGCAGCCGGTACACCTCGTCCGGCGAGGTCAGCCCGGTGCTCGGGTCGGCGACCAGCTCGGCCGCGATCTCCAACGCGGTACGCGTCCCGTCGGCGGCGGCGAGCAGCCGGGCGGTCACCGGGGGCAGCGGTGCCGGTGGGGTGAGCGGCAGCAGCAGGTGGTCGTCGAGCACGCTCAGGAACGGCAGCCGGCGCGGGATCAGCCACGGGGCGAGCCGTGGGTCGCGTTCGGTGAGCGCGTCCGCGAGCCCGCTCATCGCCCAGTTCTCGAAGTAGACCGTACGGGCGGCCAGCGGCTTCGGGCCGTGTTCGATCCGCAGCCCGGTCCCGCCCGGAGCGACGGTGGCCCAGCCGACCGGGCCGAAGAAGCCGATGGTGTCGTTCTTGACGCAGTACCGCTGGAGGTAGGTGGCGACCAGTGCCTCGTGCTGCCGGTGCTTGGAGTCCCGGGCGGCCGGTGGTTCGCCGTCGACCGGCCCGGTCCGGTGCAGCAGCGGGTCCAGGCCGGTACGCAGGGCGTGCCGGTTCTGCCAGGTGACTGCCTCGCGCAGGAGCGGGTCGGCGGCGGCGGCGCGCAGTCCGGCGCTCCGCCGGGCACTGGCCCGCTCATGTGACCGGGCGAAGGCCAGCCGGTCGGTGCGTACCCGGTCGACGGCGTCGGCGAGCGCGGCCCGGTTCTCGGCCAGCAGGGCGGCCAGCGCCGGATCGGCCACCGGTGGCAGCTCGTCCGGGACCACCCCCTGGCGGACCTGCCGATCGGCCCGGTTCCAGCGGGACCGTTGCTCGGTCGGGGCGGCCCGGCGGGCCCGGTGCAGGTTGTCGGCGAGGGCCCGGCGCACTTCCGCCAACCGGTCCTCGCCGGCCAGTACGGCATCGGTCTGCTGTACGTGTTCGGGGTCGCCGAGTCCGGTGAGCGGCCCGACCGGGAAGCCGGCGGCGCGCAGCCCGACCCACCGCCACATCGCCCACGGCCCGGCGCCGGGCCGGACCAGGTGCGCCGGACCGGGGACGGTTTCCGCGACCGGCTCGGTCACCGGCGCCGGTTGTCCGTCGCCGGTCGACGCCGGCAGCGGATCGTTGACCGGTGCCGGTCGCGGGGTGGTGAGGGTGGCGGTGCCGGTGCGGTAGGCGCCCCGGTCGCGGGCGGTGATGCGTACCGGCGGGGGTTCGGGGGTGGCCCGCCGGCGGTCGATCTCGGCGGCGAGCGAGGCCAGGTTGTGCTGGTCGTACACGGCGCGCACCGGCAGGTCGACACCGAAGCGCTCGGCGGCGAGGAAGGCCAGCCGGGTGGCGAGCAGCGAGTTCCCGCCGAGGGCGAAGAAGTCGTCCTCGGCCCGGCCCACCTCGGCCCCGAGCAGGTCGCCCCAGAGGGCGGCGAGCAGGACCTGGGTCGGGTCGGTCAACGGCCGCTCCGGAGCCGGCCGAGCAGTCAGGGTCGGGGCGGGCAGCGCGTTCCGGTCCACCTTGCCGTTGCGGTTGAGCGGCAGCTTCGGCAGCAGGACGTACCCGGCCGGGCGGAGGTAGACGGGCAGGTGCGCGACCGCGTACGCGTCGAGTTGCGGTTCGTCCAGCGTCGCCGTACCGACCGAGCCGGGGCTGACGTACGCGACCAGCCGGCGGCGCTCGCCGTCACCGTGCACCACCACGGCGACCTCACCGACTAGCGGGTGGGCCCGCAGGACCGCCTCCGCCTCGGCCGGCTCCACCCGGAAGCCTCTGATCTTGACCTGGCGGTCGATCCGGCCGAGGAACTCCAGCGTGCCGTCCGGACTCCACCGGACCCGGTCCCCGGTGCGGTACATCCTGGCGCCGGGGCGGGGGTCGAACGGGTCGGGCAGGAACCGCTCGGCGGTACGGCCGGGTTCGCCCAGGTAACCCCGGGCCAGGCCGTCGCCGCCCGTGTACAGCTCACCGGGCACCCCGACCGGGACCGGCCGGAGCAGTCCGTCGAGGACGTAGACCGTGCTGCGGGGCACCGGCCGCCCGATCGGCACCGGTGCCGGTACGGCGGCCGGGTCGGTCATCGGGTGGCAGCAGGTGAAGGTGGTGTTCTCGGTCGGCCCGTACCCGTTGACCAGGGGTCGACCGGCGCGGACCCGCAGTGCGGCGCGGACCGCGCCGGGGTCGAGCACGTCGCCGCCGGCCAGCAGTTGGTCCACTCCGGCCAGCGCGCCGGGGTCCTGCTCGACGACCTGGTGGAACAGCCCGGCGGTCAGCCAGAGCACGCTGATCCGCTCGGCCCGCAGCAGCCGGGCGATCTCCGCCGGCCCGAGCGGGTCGGGCGGGGCGACCACCAGACGACCGCCGTTGAGCAGGCTGCCCCAGAGTTCCAGGGTGGCGGCGTCGAAGGCGGCCGAGGCGAGGTGCAGGACCGTCTGGTCGGGGCCGAGGCGCAGGTAGCCCGGCTCGTGCACCAGGCGCAGCACGGCCCGGTGCGGCACGCCCACACCCTTGGGTGTCCCGGTGGAGCCCGAGGTGTAGTTGACGTAGGCCAGGCTCTCCGGCCGGGTGGGGCGCTCGGGGGCGGTGGTCGGAAGTCCGGCCAGTTCGGCGTCGATCCGGTCGAGGTCGATCGTCCGGGCGCCGTCGGGCAGCGGGGGAGCGCCCCCGATCGCGGCCGGGCCGACGCCGGTCGCGGTCAGCACCACCGGGTCGCCGGCCGCGGCCAGCAGATCCCCGGTCCGGGCCGGCGGGTTCGCCGGGTCGAGCGGCAGGTACGCCGCGCCGGCCCTGACCACGGCCAGCAGGGTGAGGACCAGCCGTACGGACCGGGGCAGGGCGACCGCCACCTGCTGGTCCGGGGTGACCCCGCGCCGGATCAGCAGGTGGGCGAGCTGGTTGGCGCGTGCGTCGAGTTCGGCATAGGTGAGGGTGCCGTCCACTCCGGTCACCGCGACCGCGTCGGGTCGTTCCCGCACCCGTTCGGCGAAGCGGTCACCGATGGTGCCGGTCGCCTCGGTGGCGGTGTCGGCGAGCCGGTCGTGGCCGGCCCATTCGCGGGTGAGCCGGTGTTCCTCGGTCGGGTCGAACAGCGGCAGCGCGGCCACCGGTGTGTCCAGCCCGGAGGCGAGGCCGACCAGCAGGTTGGTGAAGTGGCGCAGCATCGCGTCGGCGGCGGCGTCGGTGCACCGGCGCCGGTCGTGGTAGAGCAGCACCCGCAGTACCGGTTCGCCGAAGACGCAGACGGTCACCGGCGGACCGGGGTGCCGGAGCACCCGGGCGGTACGCCCGTTCCAGTCCGGGACCGAGCCGCGCAGCGCGGTCTGCAGGTCGCGGTGCTCGTACATGAGCAGGCTCTCGAAGAGCGGTTCGCTCGGCGGCAGTTCGCTCCAGCGCTGTACGGCGGTGAGCGGGGCGACCTGGTGGGACCGGACGGCGTCGATCTGGGCCCGTACCTCGACCAGCCAGTCCCGTACCGTCCGCCGGGGGTGCACGTCGATCCGCAGCGGCACCGTGTTGATCAACATGCCGATGATCGTGTCGGCCTGTTCGATGCTGCCCCGGCGGCAGCTCCGGACCGCGCCGAACACCACGTCCTGCTCGCCGCTGTACCGGTGCAGCAGCACCGCCCAGGCGGCGTTCACCAGGGTGCTCAGCGGTACGCCGACCGCCTGCGCGGTCCGCTCCAGGGCGGCGCTGTCGGCGGGGTCGAGCGTACGGGTGAGTTCCCGTACCGAGTCCGGTTCGCGCGGCGGGATGTCGGCGGCCGGTCGCAGTGGCAGCGGTGTCGGCACCGTGACCCCGCTCAGCCGGGTACGCCAGAACCGCTGGTCGGCGGCGAGCGGCCGTTCTCCGGCCCAGACCGCGAAGTCCTGGAACGGCCGGCGGGCCACGGGTACGGGGGTGTTCCCGGCGACGATCGCGGCGTACTCGTTGAACACCTCGGTCAGCAGCAGGTGCACCGAGCGGCCGTCGAGGATCACATGGTGCAGGCTGAAGACGATGGTGTGCCGGTCGGCCGCGTGCTCGATCAGGCCGACCCGGACCAGGGGGGCGGTCGCCGGGTCGAACTCGCGGGACCGGTCGACGGCGAGGAACCGGTCCAGTCGCGCCTGCCGGTCCGGAGGGCCGTCGGTGCTCTCGTCGCGCCAGTCGTACCGGTGCACCGGAATGGTGACCTCGGGGTGCACCCGCTGGGTGGCCCGGTCCTGGGCGAGCCAACTGAACGTGGTCCGCAGGGCCGGGTGACGCCGGGTCGCGGCCTGCCAGGCGGCGGTCATGACGACCTGGTCGAGCGGTTCCGGCCAGTCGATCACGACCTGGAGGATGTCGACGCCCGAGCCGGGCTCGAAGCGGTTGTGGAACAGCAGTCCCTGCTGCAAAGCCAGTACGTCGTAGCACTCACCGTCTGGTTGCGCGGCGTTCGGTTGGTCGTCATCGACCTCGGTTGCGCTACTGCTGGTCGACCGCACGGTCTGCTTTCCTCCTTTAGTGATGCGGCCTGCTTTGTCGGCGCACCATGAAATGTCGCCGGTTAATGCACGCCGGTGCTCGGTCGGGCACACGAGGGCATCGCGAGGCGGTCGGAAAGGTGGAAGATTTCGCGCTGGTATCGGGGGTGCCCAAAAAAATACGAGAGCCATTCAGATCTGTCAACACTGGGGCGCGACCGGGCCAGCGTGGCGTCAGGTAGGGAGATAGGAGCCGATTTGACCACATTCTCTATGACAAAAAGCCACGAAGTTGTCGTTACCCGGCCCTGTCCGTGTTGGGGGTACCCATTCAAGAATGCCGGACCCGGTGGGGTCCATCGTGGTTGCCGGTCGGCCCGGGTGGCCGCCATTCGTTGCAAAAAACAAAAGAAGATTAATGATTCCGTACGGATCCAAGGTGCATTCGCGGGCGCGCTGCTCATTCCCGTCTTGGCATACAAAAACGGGCGCCTCGAACAATCGAGACGCCCGCTCGCGGTTGCGAACCGGATCACACCCTGGCGGTCAGCCACTCCCGCAGGCCCCGCGGACGCAGATCGGTCCACACCTCGTCTATGTGGGCCAGGCAGGTCGCCCGGTCACCCTCGACCCCGGCCCGCTGCCAACCCGGTGGCGGCTCGGACCCGACCGGCCAGATAGAGTACTGCTCTTCGTCGTTGACAACTACGTGGTAGCGACGCTGATCCTCGGCTTCTTCCACGGGCACACTCCACACATGGGGGGCTCGGCGGCCTGGGACAGTGACTGGTGACTATACATCGATCCCGCGAGCACGGTGCCGATCGACGATCGGCGTTCGTCGTACGCGCGCGGCTTGGGGGTAACAGGTGAGCGAGCGCGGCGGCGCGCACGGATCACGCTCGGAGGACACCGCGGCCGACGCGGTGCCGAGCCGGTCCGAGACCGATCTCGTCGTGGTCACCGGGGTCTCCGGCGGCGGTCGCAGCACGGTGGCCCGGGCCCTGGAGAACGTCGGCTTCTACGTGGTGGACAACCTGCCGCAGGCGCTGATGCTGGACATGGCCGAGCTGGCCTTCCAGGCCGGCGGGACCACCCGGCAGACGGCGATGGTGCTGGACGTACGCAGTCGCGCCTTCTCCACCGACCTGTCCGGGGCCATCCGGGCGCTCAAGGAGCGCGGCTTCCAGCCCCGGGTGGTCTTCGTCGACGCCGACGACGAGGTGCTGATCCGCCGCTTCGAGAGCGTCCGGCGCTCGCACCCGCTCCAGGGTGACGGGCGGCTCGCCGACGGCATCGCGGTCGAGCGCGGCCTGCTCGAGGAGGCCCGCGAGCAGGCCGACGTGATCATCGACACCAGCCATCTCAACGTCAACCAGCTCCGCAGCCGGATCGAGGAGCTCTTCGGCGGTGAGGACGCCCGGCGGCTCAAGGTCACCGTGCTCTCCTTCGGCTTCAAGTACGGGCTGCCCCCGGACGCCGACTTCGTGCTCGACGCCCGGTTCCTGCCGAACCCGTACTGGGTACCGGAGCTGCGCGAGCACAACGGGCGGGAGGAAGCGGTGAGCCGGTACGTGCTGGGCCAGCATGGTGCGACGACCTTCGTCGAGACGTACGCCCGCCTGATCAACGCGACCGCGCCCGGCTTCGAGCGTGAGGGCAAGCGGTACCTGACCGTCGCGGTCGGCTGCACCGGCGGCAAGCACCGCAGCGTGGCGATCGCGGAGGAACTCGCCAGCCGGCTGCGCCAGGCCCGGCTGGCCGCCAACGCCCAGCACCGCGACCTGGGCCGCGAGTGACGGCGATCAAGGTCGTCGCGTTCGGTGGCGGCCACGGCCTGTCGGCGTCCCTGCGGGCCCTGCGCCGGTGCGCGCCCGACCTCGAACTGGACATCACCGCGGTGGTGACCGTCGGTGACGACGGCGGCTCCAGTGGCCGGCTGCGCGCCGAGCGGGGCGCGCTCCCCCCGGGTGACCTGCGCCAGGCGCTGGTCGCCCTGGCCGCCGAGCACCCGGCCACCCGGCGCAGCGCGGAGCTGTTCCAGCACCGGTTCACCGCCGGGGGCAACCGGCCGCCCGACGAGGACCCGCTGGCCGGGCACGCCGTCGGCAACCTGGTCCTGCTCGGCCTGATGGAGCAGCTCGGCGACCCGGTCGCCGCGCTCGACCACGCCGGGGCGATGCTCGGCGCGATCGGGCGGGTGCTGCCCATGTCCTGCCAGCAGATCGGGATCGAGGCGCGGGTACGCGGCACCGACCCGACCCGGCCGGAGGCGGTGCAGACCGTACGCGGCCAGCACGCGGTGGCGGTGACCCCGGGACGGGTGGAGTCGGTGCGGCTGACCCCGTCCGGACCGAGGGCCTGCCGGGAGGCGGTCGTCGCGGTCGGCGAGGCGGACTGGTTGATCTTCGGTCCGGGTAGCTGGTACACCAGCGTGATCCCGCACCTGCTGGTGCCGGAGCTGGCCGCCGCGATCGTGGCGAGCCCGGCCCGCCGGCTGGTCACCCTGAACCTGGCGAGCGAGCAGGAGACGCTCGGCCTGTCGGTGGCGGACCACCTGGCCGCGCTGCGCTGGTACCTGCCGGAACTGCGGGTCGATCTGGTTCTTGCCGACGGGAAAGCCGTAGGTGACCCCGAACCGGTCGATCGTGCGGCAGAATCGCTGGGTGCGCGGCTGGTGCTCGCTCCGGTGGCTGTCCAGGACGGCAGCCCACGACACGATCCCGATGCATTGGGAGCCGCGCTGGTGCCTGTCCTGGGCGCCGATCGTTAAGCACGTACGAATCACCGGCATCATGCCGGAACCGGCCACGAGGTGACGACAATGGCGATGACAGCTGCGGTCAAGGACGAGCTGAGCCGGGTCGACGTGCCCAAACCCTGCTGCCGCAGAGCGGAGATGGCCGCCCTGCTGCGGTTCGCGGGCGGCCTGCACATCGTCTCCGGGCGGGTGGTGGTGGAGGCGGAACTGGACACCGGCTCGGTCGCCCGGCGACTGCGCCGCGAGGTGGCCGAGGTGTACGGCTACCCGAGCGAGATTCACGTACTCGCCTCCGGTGGGCTGCGCAAGGGCAGCCACTACATCGTCCGGGTGGTCAAGGACGGGGAGGCGCTGGCCCGGCAGACCGGGCTGCTCGACGTCCGGGGTCGGCCCGTACGCGGTCTGCCGCCGCACGTGGTGGCGGCGAACGTCTGCTGCGCGGTCGCGGCCTGGCGGGGTGCGTTCATGGCGCACGGCTCGCTGACCGAGCCTGGCCGCTCCTGCGCGCTCGAGATCACCTGCCCCGGCCCGGAGTCGGCGCTGGCCCTGGTCGGCGCGGCCCGCCGGATCGGGATCACCGCCAAGGCCCGCGAGGTACGCGGCGTCGACCGGGTGGTGGTCAAGGACGGTGACGCGATCGCCGCCCTGCTGACCCGGATCGGTGCCCACGCCAGCGTGCTCGCCTGGGAGGAACGCCGGGTCCGGCGCGAGGTACGGGCCACCGCCAACCGGTTGGCCAACTTCGACGACGCGAACCTGCGCCGCTCGGCGCGGGCCGCGGTGGCCGCCGCCGCCCGGGTGACCAGGGCGCTGGAGATCCTCGCCGAGGAGGCGCCCAACCACCTGACCTCGGCCGGGCAGTTGCGGCTGGAGCACCGTCAGGCGTCGTTGGAGGAGCTGGGCGCGCTGGCCGACCCGCCGCTGACCAAGGACGCGATCGCGGGGCGGATCCGGCGGCTGCTGGCGTTGGCCGACAAGCGGGCGCGGGACCTGGGCATCCCGGACACCGAGGCGGCGGTCACGCCGGACATGTTGGCCGTCTGAGGGTTCGGCCGCGGGTGGGTCGGCGCAGGCCGTCCCACCTCGACAGTGCCCGAAAAATCCCCCGACGGGGGTGGGTTTACGCCCCGACGCAACGAGGCGACCCCCGCTCCGATAAGGTACCGAGCGTACGGCGACGGGGCCGGAACCGGTTACTCGCGCCGTATTCACCGCCTCGGGCGGTCAGGTCCTCGGACCGCGGCGGGGTGGCCGATTACTATCGGCGGCCGACTCCTGCGGTCGGCGCGCACACTTCCGACGGCGATCGGGCTGAACGCCGTCGGACCAGACTGCGAGGAGATGGCCTGTGACCATCCGGGTTGGCATCAACGGCTTTGGCCGAATCGGCCGTAACTTCTTCCGTGCGGTGCTCGCCTCGGGCGCCGACATCGAGCTGGTCGGCGCGAACGACCTGACCGACAACGCCACGCTGGCGCACCTGCTGAAGTACGACAGCATCCTCGGCCGCCTGCCGCACGAGGCGAAGGCGACCGCCGACGAGATCACCGTCGGTGGCCAGACCTTCAAGGCGTTCGCCGAGAAGGACCCGAGCAAGCTGCCGTGGGGCGACCTGGGCGCGGACGTCGTGATCGAGTCGACCGGCTTCTTCACCGACGCCACCAAGGCGAAGGCGCACATCGACGGCGGCGCCAAGAAGGTCATCATCTCCGCTCCGGCGAAGAACGAGGACTTCACGGTCGTCATGGGCGTCAACCACGACCTGTACGACCCGGCGAAGCACAACATCATCTCGAACGCGTCGTGCACCACGAACTGCCTCGCGCCGATGGCGAAGGTGCTCAACGACACGGTGGGCATCGAAAAGGGTCTGATGACCACGATCCACGCCTACACCCAGGACCAGAACCTCCAGGACGGTCCGCACAAGGACCTCCGCCGGGCCCGCGCCGCCGCGCTGAACATCGTGCCGACCTCGACCGGTGCCGCGAAGGCCATCGGCCTGGTCCTGCCGGAGCTGAAGGGCAAGCTCGACGGCTTCGCCCTGCGGGTGCCGATCCCGACCGGCTCGGCCACCGACCTGACCATCACCGCCCGCCGCGAGACCTCGGTCGAAGAGGTCAACGCCGCGCTCAAGGCCGCCGCCGAGGGCCCGCTCAAGGGCATCCTGGTCTACACCGAGGACGAGATCGTCTCCAGCGACATCGTCACCGACCCGGCCTCCTGCATCTTCGACGCCGGCCTCACCAAGGTGATCGGCAACCAGGTGAAGGTCGTCGGCTGGTACGACAACGAGTGGGGTTACTCGAACCGGCTCGTCGACCTGGTCAAGCTGGTGGGTTCCTCGCTGTGAGCATCGGTACCCTCGACGATCTGCTGGCCGAGGGGGTGTCGGGTCGGCGGGTGCTCGTACGCGCCGACCTGAACGTCCCCCTCGACAAGGCCAGCGGGGCGATCACCGACGACGGGCGGATCAGGGCGGTACTGCCGACCCTGACCGCCCTGCGGGACGCGGGCGCGGCGATCATCGTCTGTTCGCACCTGGGGCGGCCGAAGGGCGCGCCGGACCCGCAGTACAGCCTCGCCCCGGTCGGTGACCGCCTGGCCGAGCTGCTCGGTTCGCCGGTGACCTTCGCGACCGACACCGTGGGCGAGTCGGCCCGCGCCGCCGTCGACACGATCGCCTCCGGTGAACTGGTGCTGCTGGAGAACCTGCGGTTCAACCCGGGCGAGACCAGCAAGGACGAGGCCGAACGGGGTGCCTTCGCCGACCAGCTCGCCGGGTTCGCCGAGGCGTACGTCGACGACGCGTTCGGCGCGGTCCACCGCAAGCACGCCAGCGTGTTCGACGTACCGGCGCGGTTGCCGCACGTCGCCGGCCGGCTGGTGCTGCGCGAGGTGGAGGTGCTCTCCCGGTTGACCGGTGAGCCCGACCGCCCGTACGTGGTCGTGCTCGGTGGGTCGAAGGTCTCCGACAAGCTGGCGGTGATCGAGGCGTTGCTGCCGACGGTCGACCGGCTGCTCATCGGTGGCGGGATGTGCTTCACCTTCCTCAAGGCCCAGGGCCACGGGGTCGGCACCTCGCTGCTGGAGGAGGAGATGGTCGGCACCTGCCGGGACCTGCTGGCCCGCGCCGACGGCAAGATCGTGTTGCCGCTGGACGTGGTGGCCGCGACGGCGTTCGCGCCGGACGCAGAGCACGAGACGGTGCCGGCGGAGTCGATCCCGCAGAACCGGCTCGGGCTGGACGTCGGCCCGCGTACGGTGGCCGCCTTCGCCGAGGTGATCAGCGGCGCCAAGACGGTCTTCTGGAACGGCCCGATGGGCGTGTTCGAGATGCCGGCGTTCGCGGCCGGCACCCGGGGCGTCGCCGAGGCGATCACCGCGGTGAACGGGTTCACGGTGGTCGGTGGCGGCGACTCGGCCGCCGCGGTACGCGCACTCGGCCTGGACGAGTCGTCGTTCGGTCACATCTCGACCGGCGGGGGTGCCTCGCTGGAGTACCTGGAGGGCAAGACCCTCCCCGGTATCGCCGCCCTGGAGCAATGATGGCTACTCCCGTACGCCGGCCGCTGATGGCCGGCAACTGGAAGATGAACCTGAACCACTTCGAGGCCAACAAGCTGGTCCAGGACCTGGCGTTCCGGCTGAACGCCCAGCAGCTCACCGACGTCGAGGCGGTGGTCCTGCCGCCGTTCACCTCGCTGCGCAGCGTGCAGACCGCGATCGAGGGCGACAAGCTGCTGATCGGGTACGGCGCGCAGGACCTGTCGCCGTACCCGCCGGGGGCCTACACCGGGGACATCTCCGGACCGATGCTGAGCAAGCTCGGCTGCCAGTACGTGGTGGTCGGGCACTCCGAGCGTCGGGCGTACCACCACGAGGACGACGTCGTGGTGAACGCCAAGGTCGTGGCGGCGCTCGGCAGCGAGATCACGCCGATCCTCTGCATCGGGGAGGGGCTGGACGTCCGCGAGGAGTCCCGCCACGTGGTGCACTGCTGCGACCAGCTCGACGCCGCCCTGCGGGGGCTCACCCCGGAGCAGGTGGCGCAGGTCGTGGTCGCGTACGAGCCGGTCTGGGCGATCGGCACGGGCAAGACGGCGACCCCGGAGAACGCCCAGGAGGTCTGTGGGGCCGTCCGCGAGCGGATCGCGGAGTCGTTCGGCCGGGCCACCGCGGACCAGGTTCGGGTCCTCTACGGGGGCTCGGTGAAGTCCTCCAACATCGCGTCGATCATGGCTCAGCCGGACGTCGACGGCGCTCTGATCGGCGGCGCGAGCCTGGACGCCGAGGAGTTCGCGAAAATCTGCCGGTTCCCGGAGCACATCACCGCATAGCCGGCCGCTATTGTTGACGGGCCCGTCACGAGAGGACTGACCCTTACCATGCTTCCGATCCAGTTCGCATACACGTTGATCGTGTTGCTGGTCATCACGAGCGTGCTGCTCACCATGCTCATCCTGCTGCACCGCGGCAAGGGTGGCGGGTTGTCGAGCATGTTCGGCGGCGGGGTGAGCTCCAGCCTGGCCGGTTCGTCGGTGGCGGAGAAGAACCTCGACCGTTACACGGTTCTGGTGGGCGTTGTCTGGTTTGCCTGTATTGTCGGCCTGGGCCTCTGGCTCAAGCTCGCCATGTCCAGCTGACTGCCTGCCGCAACTCGCAACAACTGCGCGCGGTCCGTACCAACGGGCCGCGCGCAGCCGTTTTGTCGCACCGCGTCGCAACACGCCGCCACCGGCACCGGTGGTGGTCCCCCTCCGACGACAGGAGCGAGCAGCGTGAGCAGCGCAATCCGTGGTACCAGGGTCGGCGCCGGGCCCGCCCGTCCGACCGGCCGGTCCGAACCGGCACCCCGCCGCCCGGTCACCTACTGGTGTGCCAACGAGCACATGGTGGAAATCCTGCTGGCGGCCGAGGTGGCACCGCCCGAGACCTGGGACTGCCCGCACTGCGGCCAGCCGGCCGGGCAGGACGTGCACAACCCGCCGGGTCGGCTCCGCGCCGAGCCGCACAAGTCACACCTGGCCTACGTGAAGGAACGACGCAGCGACGCCGACGGCGCGGCCCTGCTCGACGAGGCGCTCGCCGCGCTGCGTCGCCGCCGCGGCGAGCACTGACCCATCACGGCCGGGCCCCCGGTCACACCGTCGGGCCCGGCCGCGGGTCGGCTCAGCGCAGGCTGCGGAAGGTCGGCTTGACCTCGGTCGCCGCCGCCCGGTCCAGCAGCCACCGGGTGCGCTCCACCCCGTGTACGCCGGCCGCCGGCAACTGCAGCGCGCCGGCGCCGGCCAGAGCCATTCCGACCGCCCGTGCCTTGTCGGCGCCGCCCGCCACCAACCAGACCTCCTCGGCCGTGTTGATCGCCGGCAGGGTCAGCGTGATCCGGATCGGGGGCGGCTTCGGGCTGCCCCGTACGGCGCTGACCGGGCGGGTCTCGTAACCCACCGGGTGCTCCGGGAACACCGAGGCCACATGGCCGTCCTCGCCCACCCCGAGCATCAGTACGTCGAAGTGGGGCAGGGAGGCCGTACCGGGCCGTGCCGCGGCCTCCAGGGTCGCCGCGTACCGGGCCGCCGCCGCCTCCGGATCGGGCCCGTCCGGCCCGTCCGACGGTGGCATCGCGTGCACCCGGTTCGGATCCAGCGGCAGTACGTCGAGCAACGCGGCCCGTGCCTGGGTCTCGTTGCGCTCCGGGTGACCGGACGGCAGGAACCGCTCGTCACCCCACCAGACGTCGACCCGCGACCAGTCGATGGCGTCCCGGGCCGGCAGGTCCCGTACCGCGAGGAGAACCGCGGCGGCGACCCGACCACCGGTCAGCACCACCCCGGCCTCGCCCCGGTCCGCCTGCGCGTCGATCAGCTTGACCACCAACCGGGCCGCCACCACCTGGGCGAGTACGGCCGCGTCGGCATGTACCTCAACACTGGTCTCGCTCACGTCGCGGATCCACCGGGTCCGGCCGGTGCCGCAGTGCTGCCCTGCGCACCCGCGGGTACGGCGGGCCGACGCGGCGGCGTCGGGTCCTTCCAGATGTGCACCCGCTGCCCCGGTCGCGCGTCCAGGCCGGTCAGGCCCGTGCTCGCGCTGAGCGCCTCGGCGTAGATCTGGTCGGCGTCGAGGCGCCGCAGCTCCTCGGCCAGCTCGTCACCGAGCGGGCGACGGGTCAGCGGCAGGTGACGGTCCGCCTGCCCGGTCCGCTCGAAGGTCGCGGTGTTGTTCTCCCGGGTGAGTACCAGCCGGTCGCCGTTGGCGCAGTCGAGCTCGACCGAGCGCATCCGGGCGTACTCGTTGGTGTCCTGCCACTGCGGCGCGACGCCGAGCCGGGCGGTCAGCCAGCCGATCATCAGGGCCGCCGTCGGGTCGGTGCTCGGCGCCACCACGGTGGCGTCGGTGACCCTGGCCGCGGTGGTGTCGAACGCGCCGGCCACCAGGGTGCGCCACGGGGTGATCCGGGTCCAGGCCAGGTCGGTGTCACCGGGGGCGTAGTCGACCGCCCGCTGACGCAGCGCGTCGACCGGGTTGATCGCCTGTGCCGCGTCGGTGATCCGCCGGTCGGCGACCACACCGAGGAAGTCGTTCGCGATCTGCGGCGGCGGCTCGCTGTGCCACCAGGTGACCACCGGTACGTCCGGGACCAGCAGCGGCATCACCACCGACTCGGCGTGCAGCGCGAGCCGGCCGTACATCCGCATCACGACGGCCTCGCACGGACCGAGCCGGCCGCCCACGACGATCTCCGCGTCCAGCCGGCTCTGCTCCCGCTCGACGTCCGAGCGGACCACGACCAGCAGCCGGCACGGGTGCGCCGCCGCGGCGATGGTGGCCGCCGCCTCGGCCTCGCGGACCCGCTTCTCGTCCACCACCACGATGAGCGTGAGCGCCATCCCGCTGGCCACCCCGCCCGCGCTGCGCCGCTCCGCGGCCAACGCCTTCACCACCTCGTTGCCGGTGGTGTCCCATAGGCCGATCAAAGGAGCCTCCTGGTCTGCTCGCCGAGCCCGGCGGTACGCACGCTCACGCCCGCCGCCATGCCCGGCCCTCTCGTGCCAGCAGCTCGTCGGCGGCCCGGGGCCCCCACTCGCCGGCCCGGTACGGCTCCGGCCGGGTGCCCCGCCAGGCGGCTTCGAGCGGGTCGATGACCTGCCAGCTCTGTTCCACCTCGGCCGCGTCCGGAAAGAGCGTCCGGTCCCCGATGAGCACGTCGAGCACCAGCCGCTCGTACGCCTCGGGGCTGGACTCGGTGAACGCCTCGCCGTACTGGAAGTCCATCGCGATGTCGCGGACCTCCATGGTGGTGCCGGGCACCTTCGCGCCGAACTTCAGCACCACGCCCTCGTCCGGCTGCACCCGCACGACGAGCTGGTTGTTGCCCAGCATCTCCATGTCGGTGGCGTTGAACGGCAGGTGCGGTGCCCGCTTGAAGATGATTGCCACCTCGGTGACCCGGCGGGGCAGCCGCTTGCCGGCCCGGATGTAGAACGGCACCTCGGCCCACCGCCGGTTCTGGATGCCCAGCCGGACCGCGACGTACGACTCGGTGGTCGAGTCCGGCGGGATGTCCTTCTCCTCCAGGTAACCGACCGCCCGTTGTCCGGCCACCCACCCGGGCAGGTACTGCCCGCGTACGGTCCCGGTGGCGACGTCCTTGGGGATGGTGATCGCCCGCAGCACCTTGAGCTTCTCGGCCCGGATCTCGGCGGCGTCGAAGCTGGTCGGCTCCTCCATCGCCACCAGGGCGAGCAACTGCAACAGGTGGTTCTGGAGTACGTCGCGGGCGGCGCCGGCCGAGTCGTAGAAACCGGCCCGGGAGCCGATCCCGACGTCCTCGGCCATGGTGATCTGGACCGAGTCGACGTACTTGGAGTTCCAGAGCGGCTCGAACAGGTTGTTCGCGAACCGCAGCGCCATGATGTTCTGGACGGTTTCCTTGCCCAGGTAGTGGTCGATGCGGAACACGTCCTCGCGGGTGAAGACGTCGTCGACCAGGTCGTTGAGCGCCTTCGCCGACGGCAGGTCGGAGCCGAACGGCTTCTCGACCACGACCCGCCGCCAGCCGCCGGACTTGGCGTTGTCCGCCATCCCGGTCCGGGCGAGCTGCTTGAGCACGATCGGGAACGCGGCCGGCGGGATGGAGAAGTAGAACGCCGCGTTGCCGGCGATCCCGTGCGTGGTGCGCAAGTCGTCCAGGGTCTCGGCGAGGTGGTCGAACGCCTCGTCGTCGTCGAACGAGCCGCCGACAAACTTGATGTTGCCGGCCAGCCGAGCCCAGACCTCGTCCCGCCAGGGCGTACGGGCACCCTTGCGCGCGGCCTGGTAGGCCAGCGACTCGAAGTCGCCGTCCCCCCAGTCCCGCCGGGCGAACCCGAGCACCACGAAGCCCGGGGGCAGCAGCCCCCGGTTCGCCAGGTCGTACACGGCCGGCAGCAGCTTCTTCTGGGCCAGGTCACCCGTCACGCCGAAAATCACCAGAGCCACCGGCTCCGGGATGCGAGGTAGCCGCCGGTCCTGCGGATCGCGTAGCGGGTTCACGGCGTCTCCTTCCTTGCTCAGCCCTGGGCTCATCTCAGCTCCGCAGCTCTCGTACCGCGTCGAGGAGTTGGCTCACGCCCGCCGCCCGGTCGGTCAGGTGCAGGTGCAGCACCGGACGGTTGCGGCCGGCCAGCGCCTGCCGGTCGCCGGCCGCCTGCGCCGCCTGCAGCTCACCGAAGGTGTACGGCTTGCCCGGCACCGGCAGGTCCTCGGCGACCGCCCCGGTGATCTGCAGGTACGAGCCGACCTGCGGGCCACCCTTGTGGTACTGGCCGGTCGAGTGCAGGAACCGAGGTCCCCAGCCGAAGGTCACCGGGCGACCGCTCGCACCGGCGAGCAGTGGGCGTACCTGACCCGCGTCGGCGTCGCCGAACCGGTCGAGGTACGCCATCACGGCCAGGTAGCCGTCCGAGCCGAGGCCGTCGAGCAGCCAGCGGAGCACACCGGGCAGGTCGCCCGGGGCACCGGCGGGGGCGTACACCTCGATCGCACCGGCGGTGAACGACGGCGTCTCGGCCGGCAGTCCGCCGTCCAGGATCCGGTTGGTGTTCTCCTTGGACTCGGTGACGTTCGGCTGGTCGAACGGGTCGATGCCGAGCACCACCCCGGCCAGCGCGGTGGCGTACTCCCAGGCGAGGAACTGGGCCCCGAGCGGGCCGTTCACGGCCAGGTCGGGGGAGATTCCGGCGCCCGGCGAGGTGCCCGGGGTGAGCGCACCGCCGTAGGTGACGGTGAGTACGTCCGACCCGGTCGCGCCGGGTACCTGCGGCGACTCCACCACCACCGGCAGGATGCCCACGCCGCCCTTGCCGGTCGATTCGGCGATGAGCTGCTCGGCCCAGTCGCCGAGCCCCTCGATGCCGGTGCCGTCCGAGATCAGGGCGATCTTGTCCCGGCCCACGGTGGCGGCGGTGCCGAGCGCGGCGCCGAGTGCGAGGCCGGGGTTGTCCTTGTCCCCGGCGAGCGACCCGGCCAGTTCCTCGGCCTGGTCCAGCAGTTCGACCACCTCGACCCCGGCCAGTGCCGAGGGGACCAGGCCGAACGCGGTCAGCGCCGAGTACCGGCCGCCCACGTTCGGGTCGGCGAGGACAACGAAGGCCCCCATCTGGGCGGCGGTGTCGGCCAGCGGGGAGCCGGGGTCGGTGACGATCACGAAGTGCCGTCCGGCCTCGGCCTCGGTCAGCCCGGCGTCCAGGAACGCCTGCCAGTACGCCCGCCGGTGGCTGTCGGTCTCCACCGTGGAGCCGGACTTGCTGGCGACCACCACGACGGTGTTCAGCAGCCGGTCCCCGAGGGCGGCCCGGACCTGGCCCGGGTCGGTGGTGTCGAGCACGGTCAGCGGTCGGCCCAGGGTGCGGGCGATGACCTCGGGGGCGAGCGACGAGCCACCCATCCCGGCCAGTACGACGTGGTCGAGGTCGGCCAGTTCGGCCTTGAGTTCGGCGAGCTGGGGGAGGAGTTCGCGGCTGCGCTGGTGGGTGTCCACCCAGCCGAGCCGCTTCGACGCCTCGGCCTGCGCGTCCGGCCCCCAGAGGGTGGCGTCCTTGGTCGCGAGCCGGCGCGGGGCGTCGTCGGCGACCAGGGCGGCGCGGGTGGAGCCGGGCGCGGAGGCGTCGATCGCCTCCGCGCCGTGGACCGTCAGTCCGGCCGCCGCCTCCGCGCTCCCCAGGTCCTGGGTCACGGTCACGCGTTGCCCCCCGCCTGCTGGGCTGCCTGGGCGTTGTCCTGGGCCGCCGCGTTGGGCTGGCTGGCACCCTTGGCCGCTGCCTCGAGCGACTTGCGTACGCCGTCGAGCAGTTCCTCCCAGCTCGCCTCGAACTTCTCCACGCCCTCGCGCTCCAGCGTTTCGATCACGTCGTCGAAGTCGATGCCGACCTTGCCGAGGTCGGCGAAGACCTTGCGGGCGGCGTCGAACGAGCCGGTGATGGTGTCACCCCGGGTCTCGCCGTGGTCGGCGTACGCGTGGATGACCGCTTCCGGCATGGTGTTGACCGTACCGGGCGCGACCAGTTCCTCGACGTAGATCACGTCGCGGTAGTCCGGGTTCTTCGTGGAGGTGGAGGCCCAGAGCGGGCGCTGCGGGTGCGCACCGGCGTCGGCGAGCGCCTGCCAGCGGTCGGAGGAGAAGACCTCGGTGTAGCGCTCGTAGGCGAGCTGGGCGTTGGCGACAGCGGCCTTGCCCTTGAGTGCCTTCGCCTCGGCCGAGCCGATCTTCTCCAGCCGCTTGTCGACCTCGGAGTCGACGCGGGAGACGAAGAACGAGGCGACCGAACCGATCTTGGTCAGGTCGTGCCCGTTCGCCTTCGCCTGCTCCAGGCCGGCCAGGAAGGCCTCCATCACCTGCGAGTAGCGGTCCAGCCCGAAGATCAGCGTGACGTTGACGCTGATCCCCTCGGCCAGGGTCGCGGTGATCGCCGGCAGGCCGGCCTCGGTCGCCGGGATCTTGATGTAGAGGTTCGGCCGGTCGACCAGCCACCAGAGCGACTTCGCCTCGGCGACGGTCTTCTCGGTCTCGTACGCGAGCCGCGGGTCGACCTCGATCGACACCCGCCCGTCCACCCCGGCCGAGCTGTCGTACGCCGGGCGCATCACGTCGGTGGCCCACCGGACGTCGTACGTGGTCAGCATGCGTACGGCCTCTTCCACGGAAACACCGCGGACGGCCAGGTCACGCAACTGCCAGTTGTACTCGTCGGCGTCGCTGAGCGCCTTGGCGAAGATCGTCGGGTTCGTGGTGACCCCGACCATGTGCTTCTCGCGTCGCAGCTGATCCAGCCCGCCGGAGCTGAGCCGCACCCTTGAAAGATCATCGAGCCAGACCGCGACACCCGCCGCGCTGAGCTCACCCAACCTGTCCGTCATGTGCTGACCTTCTCTCAGTTACCGGTGGTGGAACCAGTGATCTCGCCGACCTTCGCCAGCGACGCGTGTGCGGCGGCGACGATGTGGTCGGGAGTGAAGCCGAACTGCTCGAACAGGACCGTGTGCGGTGCGCTCGCACCGTAGTGTTCCAGGCTCACGCTCTCGCCGAGGTCGCCGACCAGGTGACGCCAGGACATGGCGATGCCGGCCTCGACGCTGACCCGGGCCTTGACGGCGCGCGGGAGGACCGACTCGCGGTACGCCGAGTCCTGCTCCTGGAACCACTCCTGGCACGGCATCGACACGACCCGGGTCGGGGTGCCGGCCGCCTCCAGGCGGTCCCGGGCGGTGAGGCAGAGCTGCACCTCGGAGCCGGTCCCGATGAGGATCACGTCGGGCTGCGCGGTGGACGCCTCGGCCAGCACGTAACCGCCCTTGGCCGTGCCCTCGGCGGGGGCGAGGGTCTCCCGGTCGAGGGTCGGCAACGGCTGCCGGCTCAGCGCCAGCGCGGCCGGACGGTCGGTGTTGGTCAGCGCCTGCCGCCAGGCCCACGCGGTCTCGTTGGCGTCGGCCGGCCGGATCACGTCCAGGCCGGGGATGGCGCGCAGCGTGGAGAGGTGCTCGACCGGCTGGTGGGTCGGGCCGTCCTCGCCGAGGCCGATCGAGTCGTGCGTCCAGACGTAGGCGACCGGCAGCTTCATCAGCGCGGCGAGCCGTACCGATGGGCGCATGTAGTCGCTGAAGACCAGGAACGTGCCGCCGTAGGGGCGGGTGCCGCCGTGCAGCGCGATGCCGTTGAGGATCGCGCCCATGGCGTGCTCACGGATGCCGAAGTGCAGGGTGCGGCCGTACTCGTGACCGGGGAAGTCCTTGGTCGCGTACTCGGCCGGGATGAACGACGGCTCGCCCTTCATCGTGGTGTTGTTGCTCTCGGCCAGGTCGGCCGAGCCGCCCCAGAGTTCGGGCAGCACCGGGGCGAGCGCCTCCAGTACCTTGCCCGAGGCGGCCCGGGTGGCGACGCCCTTGGCGTCCGCCGGCCACGTCGGCAGCGCGTCGGTCCAGCCGTCGGGCAGCGTACGGGTGGAGAGGCGGTCGTGCAGCGCCTTGCGCTCGGGGTTCGCCTTCGCCCACGCCTCGTACGCCTTGTTCCACTCGGCGTGCTCGGCCTGGCCCCGCTCGACGGTGCCCCGGGCGTGCGCGAGCACCTCGTCGGCGACGGCGAAGTTCTGCGCCGGGTCGAAGCCGAGGATCTTCTTGGTGGCGGCGACCTCGTCGGCACCGAGCGCCGAACCGTGGATCTTGCCGGTGTTCTGCTTGTTCGGCGCGGGCCACCCGATGATGGTGCGCAGCGCGATGAACGAGGGCCGGTCGGTGTTCTCCTTGGCGGCGTTCAGCGCGGCGTAGAGCGCCTCGACGTCCTCGTGGTAGTCGCCCTTGTCGGCGTCACCGGCGCGCCAGTCGACGGTCTGCACGTGCCAGCCGTACGCGGCGTACCGCGCGGTGACGTCCTCGCTCTTGGCGATCCGGGTGTCGTCCTCGATCGAGATCTCGTTGTCGTCGTAGATCAGTACGAGGTTGCCGAGCTTCTGGTGCGCGGCGAGGGAGCTGGCCTCGTGGCTGATGCCCTCCTCGATGTCGCCGTCCGAGGCGATGCACCAGATGTGGTGGTCGAAGACGGACTGGCCGGGCTCGGCATCCGGGTCCAGCAGGCCGCGTTCGCGGCGGGCCGCCATCGCCATCCCGACCGCGTTGCCGATTCCCTGGCCGAGCGGGCCGGTGGTGGTCTCGACGCCGACGGTGTGACCGTGCTCGGGGTGGGCCGGGGTGAGCGAACCCCACTGGCGCAACGACTTCAGGTCATCCAGGCCGAGCCCGTACCCGCTCAGATAGAGCTGGATGTAGAGGGTGAGGCTGGAGTGGCCGGCGGAGAGGACGAACCGGTCCCGACCCGGCCAGGCCGCGTCGGTGGGGTCGTGCTTCAGCAGCCGGTTGAAAATCAGGTACGCGGCCGGCGCCAGGCTCATCGCCGTGCCGGGGTGGCCGTTGCCGGCTTTCTCCACGGCATCCATGGCCAGCACACGAACGGTATCGACGGCCCGACGATCGAGGTCGGACCAGTTCAGCGGAGATTGCGCGGGTCGTTTGGCAGCCACGATCGTTTGTGCTCCTAGGCAGTGGTCGGAACCCTCTGGGATGACCCTAGCGACCCGGGCTAAACGTGCGCCCGGGGATCCAGATGCCGATACTCTCGACCCGGCCGATTCGCTTGCGCGGGCGCGTCGCGAGATGTGACCGCCCGCACCCTTGACGGGTCGCCCGGTCAGCCAAAAGGGCGACGCGTAGGCTGTCGCTCGGCGTGCTGACCTTGCCAGGTCGCCGTCGAAATCCGATCTCCCGCCTCGATGCCGGAAGGTGGCAATCCGTGAGCACGATCACCGAGCGACCGGTCGCCACCAGCCCTGCGGGGGAGCCGGAGGCCGAAACGCCGGCCGGCTCGGTCACCGGGGGTCGTGACCTCGGCGCGGTGGTCCGGTCGTACGTCTCGCTCACCAAGCCCCGGATCGTCGAGCTGCTGCTGGTGACGACGGTGCCGGCGATGATGCTGGCGGCGCGCGGGCTGGGGTCGATCTGGCTGATCGTGGTGGTGCTGGTCGGCGGGTCGCTGGCCGCGGGTGCCGCCAACGCGTTGAACTGCTACATCGACCGTGACATCGACCAGTTGATGCGGCGTACCAAGCGGCGTCCGCTGCCGACGCACACGGTGGCGCCGCGCAGCGCGCTGATTTTCGGTCTGACCCTGGCCGTGGTGTCGGTGGTCCTGATGGCGGTCTTCACCAACTGGCTCGCCACCGCGCTGACCCTGGGCGCGATCGTCTACTACGACCTCGTCTACACCATGTGGCTCAAGCGCACCACGCCGCAGAACACGTTCTGGGGCGGGATCTGCGGTGCGGCACCGGTGCTGATCGGCTGGGCCGCGGTGACCGGTTCGCTGTCGCCGGCCGCATGGGCGCTGTTCGCGCTGGTCTTCTTCTGGCAGATGCCGCACTTCTACGCCCTGGCCATCAAGTACAAGGACGACTACGCGCGGGCGGGCATCCCGATGCTGCCTGTGGTGGCGTCGATCCGGCGGGTCGGCATCGAGATCGTCGCCTTCTCCTGGCTGACCGTGGCCGCCTCGCTGGCGGCCTGGCCGGTGAGCCCGGAGCTGGGCCCGATCTACGGCGGTACGGCCGTGGTGGTCGGGGCGATCTTCCTGCTGGAGGCGCACCGGTTGCAGAGCCGGGGCCGCCGGGGTGAGCCGCTCAAGCCGATGCGGCTGTTCCACTGGTCGACCACGTACCTGACGATCCTGTTCGTCGCGGTCGCGCTCGACGCCCTCGTCTGAGCGCGCCCACGGCGCCCGGATTCTTCGGCGCAACTGATCGACCATGATAAATCGCGCTGATCGACCTGATTAAATCTGATCCGCCCGGTATGCCGAGAGCCGCCCTATTGGCGAGCTGAGTCGAGTCGACTCAAGGGCGACAGTGATTTGCCCTGGTTCATCCCATAATGATGAACCCCTATAACGGATAAATGGGCATAAACCACCTGTGCTTCTCCTTAAACTGATAGGTAATTGGCATCACATATTCCTGACAACCGACCAGCATGTGAGGCGACCTCTGCTTAGGCTTCGGCTCATGGCAGATGGTTCCGATACGACGCTGACGAGTGAAGAGACCGTCGCGACCCCGGCTCCGAGCGGTCTGGTAGCCGGCATCAAGACGTTCGCCGCCGGACACGGCGGCGCGAAGGCGGTCATCGAATACGTCGGCAAGCGGGGAGCGCGCATCGTCCTGGTCGGCGAGGACGGCGTGTGGGCGGACCAGTTCGCGGACGGCACCGATGTCGCCCGACTGGCCTGCGAGAAGGCGGGCGTGACGGTGGAGAACGAATGGGAGCGGGAACTGATGGACCAGATGCGGCCGAGCAACGACCTGTGGCGGTCGATGGCCCGGCGCGTGATGGCCCGTTGACAACCTTGTCCGATATCCACGGCGCGACCCGGGGGGAGCCCCGGGTCGCTCTTGTTACCTGTGCCGAGCTGGGCGACCTGGATCCGGACGACCGGCTGGTGCTCGGGCCGCTGACCGCCCGGGGCGTACGGGCGCAACCGGCGGTCTGGGACGACCCCGGTGTCGACTGGGCCGCGTACGACCTCGTGGTGCTCCGCTCGCCCTGGGACTACGCCCCACGCCGGGACGAGTTCGTCGGCTGGGCGGCCACCGTGCCGCACCTGGCCAACCCGGCCGAGGTGGTCCGCTGGAACACCGACAAGCGGTACCTGTCCGAGCTGAGCGACGCGGGCGTCCCGGTGGTGCCGACCGTCTGGGTCGAGCCGGGCGGGCCCTGGGAGCCGCCGTCGACCGGCGAGTACGTGATCAAACCCGCGATCAGCGCCGGCAGCCTGGACACCGGCCGTTACGACCTGTCCGACCCCGGCGTACGCGACCTGGCTCGGCGGCACGTCGACCGGCTCGGGGCGGCCGGGCGGCTGACCATGGTGCAGCCGTACCTGAGCGCGGTGGACACGGTCGGGGAGACGGCGCTGCTGTTCCTCGCCGGCCCGGACGGGCTCTCGTTCAGCCACGCGATCTGCAAGGGCGCGATGCTGACCGGGCCGGACCTGGACACCCCCGAGCTGTTCCGGCCAGAGAAGATCACTCCCCGCACCCCCGGCGCGGCCGAGCGGGCCGTGGCGGACCGGGTCCTGGCTGCCCTGCCCGGCGGCACCGATCGGCTGCTCTACGCCCGGGTGGACCTGATTCCCGGCCCGGACGGCGCCCCGGTGCTGGTCGAGGTCGAGCTGACCGAGCCGTCGCTGTTCCTGGGCCACGACCCCGGCGCCGCCGACCGCCTCGCCGACGCGATCCTCACCCGCCTCACCTGACCCACCACGCGCGCCCTGCGCGCCCCGCGCCACGGTCGAACGAGTGCCCGTCCGGAGTACGGACGGGCACTCATTTACGTGAAAGCGGGGCAACGGGCGCGACCGGTACGGAAGTGTGGGCGCCAGGAGTGCGAGCGACCACCGGCGCCCCGACCGATCGGGCGGGCGACCGGGGTCGCCGGACGGCCGGAGTCAGCGGGACAGGGCGGGGGCGGGCGTGGCGGAGGCGACGGTGTGGTCGACGGCGACGGCCGGGACGGCGGGCAGCCGTTCCCTGGTCGCCCAGAGCACCGACAGCGTCGCCAGCCAGACCAGGCACGCCCCGAGCATGTGCGCGCCGACCAGCAGCGCGGGCAGGTTCGTCAGGTACTGCACGACGCCGATCAGCCCCTGGCCCAGCTCCACCGCGAGCAGGACCGCCGCGGCGCGTACCGCGATCGGCCGGGCGCCGGCCGCGCGCAGCGCGAGCAGCAGGCCCACGGTGAGGCCGACGAGCAGGAAGACCACGTCGGCGTGGAACTGGGAGATGGCCTGGGAGTCGAGCCCGTTGCGGGCGGCGGCGGCGTCACCGGCGTGCGGTCCGCTGCCGGTGACCAGCACACCGACCACGATCACCGCGCCACTGACCGCCGTGGTGAGCCAGGCCAGCGTCCGGGCCGGTCGGGGCACGGTCAGCCGGGCCGGGCCGTCCTCCTCGCCCACCCGACGCCAGAACGCGTACGTGGAGAGCAGCAGGAGCATCGAGACGATGAAGTGGACGCCGACCACACCCGGGTTCAGGTGCATCCGTACGGTGATCCCGCCGATCACCGCCTGCGCCGCGATGCCGAGCAGGACCGCCCCGGCGAGCAGCACCAGGGACCGGCGGCGGGGCCGGTACAGCAGTGCCGCGATCAGCCCGGCGAGGGCGATCAGCCCGACCACGCCGGTGAGCGTACGGTTGCCGAACTCGATCGCCCCGTTGATGCCCAGCGCCGGTGTGGTGGTGTACGACTCGTCGGTGCAGCGGGGCCAGGTGGGGCAGCCGAGCCCGGACCCGGTGAGCCGTACGGCGCCCCCGGTGACCACGATGCCGACGTTGGCGACCACCGAGGCGAGCGCGAGGCGGCGCAGGAGCGGAAGGCTGACCGTAGGGCGGCCGAATCGGTTCACGGCGGCAATCCTACGTAGCGTAGTGGTGGGCCCCGACGGCGACCGGCGCAAACCGGTGGTCCGGATCACTCGCGGTACGGTTTGCGGTCGTCTCGGGAAATACGTAACGTTGGCGTAGTGAAAAACATGGCGGCGCTCTCTGAGCACGATCCGGTGGCCGATCCGGCCGCTGGTGCCACCATGTCTCCGCAGAACCCTTCCATGATCGCTGATCGCACCCGCGACCGGGTCACCCACCTGTTGCTCGCGCACGGCGCGTCCACCGCCGCCGAACTCGGCACGGCGCTCGGGCTCAGCCCGGCGGCGATCCGCCGGCACCTGGACGCGATGCTGGCCGACGGCGACGTGACCTCCCGTGAGCAGCCCCTGCGCGGCCACCGTGGCCGGGGCCGCCCGGCGCGGGTGTTCATGCTCACGGATTCGGCGAAGGTCCGTTGCGGCACCCACACCTACGACGGCATGGCCACCGCCGCGCTGCGCTGGATCGCCCGGCAGGGCGGGCCGAGGGCGGTCGACGCCTTCGCCGCCGAGCAGGTGTCGGGCCTGGAGGCCCGCTGCCGGGCCGCCCTGGAGGGCGCCGGCGACGACCCGATGGCCCGCGCCGAGGCGCTTGCGGGCGCGCTCACCGACGAGGGCTACGCTGCCAACGCGTCCACGATCGCCACCGGTGGCCAGCTGTGCCAGCACCACTGCCCGGTGGCCCACGTGGCCGCGGAGTTTCCCCAGCTGTGCGAGGCCGAGACGGCGGTCATCTCCCGTCTGATCGGCACCCACGTGCAGCGTCTGGCCACCATCGCGCACGGCGACGGGGTGTGCACCACGCACATCCCGGCTCAGTCGAGGCGCGCCCAACCCGGTAATCCCGTCACCACTGTGAGGACAGATAGATGACCGAGCAGATCGTTGCGCCCATCTCCCAGGAAGAGCACCTCGCCGCCCTGGGCCGGTACGAATACGGCTGGGCCGACACCGACACCGCCGGGGCGACAGCCCAGCGTGGTCTGTCCGAGGCCGTGGTGCGCAACATCTCCGCGCTCAAGAGCGAGCCCGAGTGGATGCTCGACCTCCGGCTCAAGGGCCTGCGCCTGTTCGGTCGCAAGCCGATGCCGTCCTGGGGCGCCGACCTCACCGGGATCAACTTCGACAACATCAAGTACTTCGTCCGCTCGACGGAGAAGCAGGCCGCGAGCTGGGACGACCTGCCCGCGGACATCAAGAACACCTACGACAAGCTGGGCATCCCGGAGGCCGAGAAGCAGCGGCTGATCTCCGGCGTGGCCGCCCAGTACGAGTCCGAGGTCGTGTACCACAAGATCCGTGAGGACCTGGAGGAGCAGGGTGTGCTCTTCCTCGACACCGACACCGCGCTGCGCGAGCACGAGGAACTCTTCAAGGAGTACTTCGGCACCGTGATCCCGGTCGGCGACAACAAGTTCGCCGCGCTGAACACCTCGGTGTGGTCCGGCGGCTCGTTCATCTACGTGCCCAAGGGCGTACGGGTGGACATCCCGCTGCAGGCGTACTTCCGGATCAACACCGAGAACATGGGCCAGTTCGAGCGGACCCTGATCATCGTCGACGAGGGCGCGTACGTGCACTACGTCGAGGGCTGCACCGCGCCGATCTACTCCTCCGACTCGCTGCACAGCGCGGTCGTCGAGATCGTCGTGAAGAAGAACGCGCGCTGCCGCTACACGACCATCCAGAACTGGTCGAACAACGTCTACAACCTGGTCACCAAGCGCGCCGTCTGCCACGAGGGCGCGACCATGGAGTGGATCGACGGCAACATCGGTTCCAAGGTCACCATGAAGTACCCGGCCGTCTGGATGGTCGGCGAGCACGCCAAGGGTGAGGTGCTCTCGGTGGCCATGGCCGGCGAGGGCCAGCACCAGGACGCCGGCGCCAAGATGGTGCACGCCGCGCCGCACACCTCCAGCACGATCATCTCCAAGTCGATCGCCCGTGGCGGCGGCCGTACCTCGTACCGGGGCCTGGTCCAGGTCCTGGAGGGCTCGCACCACAGCCGGTCCACGGTCAAGTGCGACGCCCTCCTGGTCGACACCATCTCCCGGTCGGACACCTACCCGTACGTCGACATCCGCGAGGACGACGTGTCGATGGGGCACGAGGCGACCGTCTCCAAGGTCAGCGAGGACCAGCTCTTCTACCTGATGAGCCGGGGGATGAGCGAGGACGAGGCGATGGCGATGATCGTCCGCGGCTTCATCGAGCCGATCGCCAAGGAACTGCCGATGGAGTACGCCCTGGAGCTCAACCGCCTGATCGAGCTGCAGATGGAGGGCGCGGTCGGCTGACGCCGCCCGCGTACCCCCAGCCGGACCTCGCCAGAGAAGACTCAAGGAAGAGATGACTACCGAGGCTTTCGCGCCGCCCACGACCAAGTCGCAGGCGCTCCGCTCGTACGACGTCGCCGACTTCCCGGCCCTCACCGGCCTGGAGGAGGAATGGCGGTTCACGCCGCTCAAGCGCCTCCGGGCGCTCGCCGGTGACCCGGCGGGTACGCCCGCCCCGCTCGGCCACGAGGTCGGGGAGCTGCCGGCCGGCGTCACCACCGCCACCATCGGCCACGACGACCCTCGGGTCGGCAGTGTGCTCACCCCGTTCGACCGGGTGAGCGCGCTCGCGCACGGTGGGGCCGCCGAGGCGTTCCTGATCTCGGTCGCCCCGGAGGCGCTGGTCACCGAGCCGGCGCTGATCCGGGTGGTCGGTCCCGGTGCGGCGCAGGTGTCCTACGGGCACACCTTCGTCGAGGTGGGCCGGTTCGCCGAGGTCACCCTGGTGCTGGAGCACACCGGCAGCGCGACCCTGGCCGACAACGTCGAGGTGGCGGTCGCCGACGGGGCGAAGCTGACCCTGGTGACGGTGACCGACTGGGCGCCGGACGCGGTCCACGCCCAGCACCTGAAGGTCCGGCTCGGCCGGGACGCGAAGGTGGTGCACGTGCAGGTCTCCCTCGGTGGTGACCTGGTACGGCAGTTCACCAGCGTGGAGTACACCGGCCGGGGAGGCGAGGCTGAGCTGTACGGGCTCTACTTCGCCGACGCCGGGCAGCACCTGGAGCACCGTCAGCTCGTCGACCACACCGAGCCGGACTGCCGCAGCTACGTGGGTTACCGCGGGGCGTTGCAGGGCGAGGGCGCGCACACGGTCTGGGTCGGTGACGTGCTGATCCGGGCCGCCGCGACCGGCACCGACACGTACGAGATCAACCGGAACCTGGTCCTGTCGGACGGGGCGCGGGCGGACTCCGTACCGAATCTCGAAATCGAGACCGGCGAGGTGGCCGGCGCCGGCCACGCCAGCGCGACCGGCCGCTTCGACGACGAGCAGCTCTTCTACCTGATGGCTCGGGGCATCCCCGAGTCGGAGGCGCGCAAGCTGGTCGTCCGTGGCTTCTTCGCCGAGCTGATCAACAAGATCCCGGTCCCGGAACTGCGCGAGCGGCTCGGCGACGCGATCGAGTCCCGGCTCGTCAAGGCGGGCTCCTGATGGTCCGGATCTGTGCGGTCGACGAGGTGCCGAAGGGCGCCGTCGTCCGGGCAGAGGTCGACGGCACCGCGATCGCCCTGGTGCACGCCGACGACGACGCCTTCTACGCCATCCGGGACGAGTGTTCACACGCCGCGGTCGCCCTCTCCGAGGGTGAGCTCGACGGCTGCACGCTCGAGTGCTGGCTGCACGGCTCCCGGTTCGACCTGCGGACCGGTGAGCCGAGCGGCCTGCCCGCCACCGAACCCGTGCCCGTTTATCCCGTCGAGGTCCGCGACGGCGATGTATTCGTCAGTCTTACGCCAAGCAATGGAGTTACCCCGTGAGCGTTCTGGAGATCCGTGACCTGCAGGTGTCGGTCAAGCTGCCCGAGGGCGAGCTCAAGCCGATCCTGGCCGGCGTCGACCTGACCGTGCGGGCGGGGGAGACCCACGCCATCATGGGACCGAACGGGTCGGGCAAGTCGACCCTGGCCTACTCGATCGCCGGTCACCCGAAGTACCAGATCACCGGTGGCTCGGTGACCCTCGACGGCGTCGACGTGCTGTCGCTGACCGTGGACGAGCGGGCCCGCGCCGGGCTCTTCCTGGCCATGCAGTACCCGGTCGAGGTCCCCGGCGTGTCGGTGGCCAACTTCCTGCGTACCGCCAAGGGCGCGATCGACGGTCAGGCGCCGAAGCTGCGCACCTGGGCCGGCGAGCTGCGCAGCGCGATGGAGCGGCTGCAGATGGACCCGGCGTTCGCC
Source organism: Micromonospora sp. NBC_01796 (assembly GCF_035917455.1). Lineage (NCBI taxonomy): Bacteria > Bacillati > Actinomycetota > Actinomycetes > Micromonosporales > Micromonosporaceae > Micromonospora > Micromonospora sp. NBC_01796. The sequence goes on from NZ_CP109078.1 coordinate 5,435,054, forward strand.
CAGCGCAACGTCAACGAGGGCTTCTCCGGCGGTGAGAAGAAGCGGCACGAGATCGTGCAGCTCGAACTGCTCAAGCCGAAGGTGGCGATCCTCGACGAGACCGACTCCGGTCTCGACATCGACGCCCTGCGGGTGGTCAGCGAGGGCGTCAACCGGGTCCGCGAGACCGGCGAGACCGGCCTGCTGCTGATCACCCACTACACCCGGATCCTGCGCTACATCAAGCCGGACTTCGTGCACGTCTTCGTCGGCGGCAAGATCGTCGAGCAGGGCGGCCCGGAACTGTCCGAGAAGCTCGAGGCCGAGGGCTACGAGCGGTACGTGGCCGGAGCCGGCGCGGCTCGGGCCTGAACGAGAGAAAGCTGCCGGAGATGACCACGATCGCGATCCCGCCGGGTATGCCGCAGTACGACGACGTGCCCCGCTTCGACGTGTCGAAGGTGCGCGCCGACTTCCCGATCCTCGATCGGCAGGTCAACGGGCACCCGCTGGTCTATCTGGACAGCGCCAACACCTCGCAGAAACCGCGGCAGGTGCTCGACGTCCTGCGGGAGCACTACGAGCGGCACAACGGCAACGTGTCCCGCTCGGTGCACACCCTGGGCACCGAGGCGACCGAGGCGTACGAGGGGGCGCGGGCGAAGGTGGCTGCCTTCATCAACGCCCCGAGCCGGGACGAGGTGGTGTTCACCAAGAACTCCACCGAGGCGATCAACCTGGTCGCGTACGCCTTCTCGAACGCCTCCGTCGGCACCCACGGTGACCCGAGGTTCCGCCTCGGCCCCGGCGACGAGGTGGTGATCTCCGAGATGGAGCACCACTCGAACATCGTCCCGTGGCAGTTGCTCTGCGAGCGGACCGGCGCCACCCTGCGCTGGTTCCCGCTCACCGAGGGCGGCAGGTTGGACGAGTCCGGGGTGGACGACCTGATCAACGAGCGGACCAAGCTGGTCTCGCTGGTGCACGTCTCCAACATCCTCGGCACGGTCAACGCCACCGCCCGGATCACCGCCCGGGTCCGCGAGGTCGGTGCCCTGCTGATGCTCGACTGCTCGCAGTCGGTGCCGCACATCCCGGTCGACGTGGTCGACCTGGACGTCGACTTCATCGCGTTCACCGGGCACAAGATGTGCGCGCCGACCGGCATCGGGGTGCTCTGGGGCCGGGCGGAGCTGCTCGCGGCGATGCCCCCGTTCCTGGGCGGCGGCTCGATGATCGAGACCGTCTCCATGGGTGGGTCCACGTTCGCCCCGCCGCCGGCCCGGTTCGAGGCGGGCACCCCGCCGATCGCCGAGGCGGTGGCGCTCGGCGCGGCGGTCGACTACCTCACCGGTATCGGCATGCGGGCGATCCAGTGGCACGAGAAGGAGATCACCGCGTACGCGTTGGACGCGCTCGGGACCGTACCCGGGTTGCGGATCTTCGGGCCGGTGGTGCCGATCGGCCGGGGCGGCACGATCTCGTTCGCGCTCGACGGCGTGCACCCGCACGACGTCGGGCAGGTGCTGGACGACCAGGGTGTGCAGGTACGGGTCGGGCACCACTGCGCCCGCCCGGTGTGCGTCCGGTACGGCGTACCGGCGACGACCCGCGCCTCGTTCTACCTCTACACCACCACCGCGGAGATCGATTCGATGGTGGCTGCTCTCGAGCAGGTGCGAAAGGTTTTCGGCTGATGCAACTCGACCAGCTCTACCAGGAGATCATCCTGGATCATTACAAGCACCCGCACGGTCGCGGGCTGCGCGACCCGGCCGACAAGTCCGGTCAGGTCGCGGAGGCCCACCACGTCAACCCGACCTGTGGTGACGAGGTGACCATGCGGGTGGCGGTGGCGCGGGACGTGCTGTCCGACATCTCGTACGACGGCATGGGCTGTTCGATCAGCCAGGCCTCGGCGAGCGTGCTGCACGAACTGCTCAACGGTCGTGGTGCCGACGAGGCGTTCGCCGTGCACGCGGCGTTCGTCGAGCTGGTCTCCGGTCGCGGGCTGGTGACTCCGGACGAGGAGGTGCTGGGTGACGGGGTGGCTTTCGCCGGTGTCGCCCGCTACCCGGGCCGGGTGAAATGTGCGCTGCTGCCGTGGATGGCGTTCAAGGACGCCGCGGTACGCGCCGGTGTGGGCGTGAGCCCGGAGGTGAAGGCATGAGCGAGCGCAGCGAGGTGCTGGACATGAGTTCCGAGGAGAGCGTCGGCGCGACCGGTGCGGCCGAGGTCGCCGCCACCGGCGCGGATGACACCGCCGCGACCGGCACGGGCGACACCCTTGCCGCCGCGCCGGCCGTCAGCAAGGCCGCGATCGGTGAGATCGAAGAGGCGATGAAGGACGTCGTCGACCCCGAACTGGGCATCAACGTGGTCGACCTCGGGTTGGTCTACGGGGTGCACGTCGGTGACGACAACGTCGCCACCCTGGACATGACGCTGACCTCGGCGGCCTGCCCGCTGACCGACGTCATCGAGGACCAGACCCGCCAGGCGCTGACCACCGGCCCCGGTGGCGGCCTGGTCGCCGACTTCCGGATCAACTGGGTCTGGCTCCCGCCGTGGGGCCCCGACAAGATCACCGACGAGGGCCGCGACCAACTCCGCGCCCTCGGCTTCAACGTCTGACGGTCTCCCGGCAAGACGCAGTTGTAGAGAAAGAGTGGCTGTCCCGGTGCGGATAGCCACTCTTTCTCTGTTCGAGGGCGTCGCGTCAGTGGGTGTAGAGCTCGAACTCCCAGAGGGAGAAGCCGTAGGTGGTGGCTCGGGTTTGGCCGTGCATGCGGATGTGGCGGGTTGGGGTGGCGGGGAAGTCGACGTTGTCCGTGCCGCCGTCGCCGGTGGTGGTGGACCAGACCGGCTGCCAGGTGTTGCCGTCGGTCGAGACCTCGATCCGGTAGGACCGGGCGTACGCCGATTCCCAGCTCAGGACCGCCCGGCTGACCGGCCGGACCGAACCCAGGTCGACCGTGATCGACTGGTTGTCCGACCAGGAACTCGCCCAGCGGGTGCCGGGATCACCGTCGACCGCGCGGGCGGCACCGTTACCGAGTTGGCTGCTCGACGCGGTCACCGTACGCCCGGCGGCCAGGTTGCCCACGTTGTCGCCGCGCCGGGCCGGGAACGACACCACCTGCTGGTACGTCGGCCGGTTCTGCCAGGCGATGGTGGCGTGCTTGATCCCGCCGAGCGGTGACTGGATGATCGAGTCGGCGCACCACTGGTCACCGGCCGAGCAGCTCTCGTCGCCCGGGTAGACGGTGTTCGCCGGCTGGGCGGCGGCGGTGCGCAGCGTGTCCAGCAGGATCTGCCGGCAGGAGGCCAGGTTGCCGCCGCCGCAGTAGGTGCGGCCGAGCCCACCCTGCACCGGGTCGCCGAGCACCGCGCGGAGGTCCTTGTCGACCCAGCCCCACCAGCCGTACTGGAACGACGAGCCCTTGTGTGCCTGGGCCTCGTTCGCCGACGTCGGCAGGTCGGAGACGTCGCCGCGCTGGTGACCGGACGGCGACTCGTTGACCTGCATCGCGTTCACCAGGGACTGGTAGAGGTCGGCCCCGAGCGGCGCCTTGAACTGGCCGTTGACCAGCAGCGGCCACCACGCGTCGAAGACCCGGATCGCCTCGGCGTGCTGGTACACCTTCGACCCGCTGGCGGTCTCCACCCGCAGGGCCCCGGCCTGCCGCCAGCTCTTCAACCGGCCGATCACGGTGGCCAGGTTGGTGTCGGTCACCGGCTGGCTCTCCAGCACCCGGATCAACTCGTCGAGTACCTCGATGCCGCGCAGGTCGGTCAGCCCGGCCCGTTCCACCAGGGTGGTGAGCGACGCCCGGTCGAACTTCTGTCCGGCGGCCAGCGCGGCCCGTACCGGCTTGTCGAGCAGGTCGCCCCGGTGCACCGCACCGAAGCTGAAGTTGCCGTCGGCCGCACCGAAGTCCTTCGCCTGCTTGTTGTTCCAGCTCACGTAGTAGTCCTGGTTGACCGAGTTCGGGTGCGCGGCGACCGGGGTGTAGGTGGCGGTGTTGGTCACCGGGTCGAAACCGGGCCACTCGTACGCCGGTTCGGCCTTCTGCGGCAGGTTCGGGTTCGACCCGGCGGCGCGTACCGGGTTGAGGCCGGAGTTGAAGTACGCCGACTCGGTGGAGTTGACGTAGAACCAGTTGAACGCGTACCCGATGGTGGCGGCGGATTCCTTGAACGCGGCGGCGCTGCCCATCGCGGCCGGGTCGTTGAACATCTGGAACCCGATCGCCGAGTCCGCCTCGTGCCGGTACGTCGACCGCAACGACGTGAACGCGTACGGCTGACCGCCTACGTTCCCGCGCCAGGAGACCAGCCCGAGCGCGGTACGCCAGGCGATGATCCGGTACGACCCGGCCGGTGTGCCGTCGGCGACGCTCGGGGTCCAGGAGTTGACGTGCGACAGCTCCTCCATCGCCAGGCACTGCCCCCGGAAGCGGTAGCGGTTGCTGGCCAGGGTGGGCGCGCTGCCGTCGGTGGTGCAGAGCGGGACCGCGTACGTGTCGGTGATGTCCTGGTTGGACGAGGTGGCGCTCCACGCGTAGTCCTGACCACGGCCGAGCAGGACGTAGAGGTTGATCCCGGCGAACGCCGCGCCCCGGGCGCTGATCCCCGGACCCTGCAGCTCCTGCACCATCAGTAGCTGCGGGGAGAAGTAGCCGGTCTGGGGGCCGAAGACGGCGACCGGGTGTCCGGTGCTGGAGTGCTCGGCGGAGATCACCGCCGCGTTCGACATGCCCCGGCTGGCCGGGGTGATGGTCAGCCCGGACAGCGCGGCGGCGAGTTCGGACGGGCCGCCGGTGTTGCTGGTCGCCGAACCGGTCTGGCCGGTGACCACCGGTTCCACCCGGCTGGTGCCGGCGTCGGGCAGCACCACGCTGGGCGCGTCCGGCGAGGCACCACCGTAGGGGAAGCTCTGCCCGTCGTGCAGGGTCAGCACCGCCTCCGGGTCGTTCTCGGCCCGGAACGCGGCCCACACCCTGTCCCCCTCGACCGGGCCGTACTTCGCCCGCGCGGCGATCCGGACCAGGGCCGACTGCATCTCGGTGCCGCCACCGCCGCCGAACAGCCCGCCGACGACACCGGCGATGGCGATCAGGTCGGTCATCTCGAACCGGACCGGGCCACCCGCGTTGGTGATCGCGTCCAGGTGCCCGGTGAGCACGTACTCGCCGGGGCAGTTGCGGTTGGCCATGCAGACACCGATGTACGCGTTGATCCCGTCGATGTACTCGCGTACGTCGGCGTAGAGCTGCTCGCCGCGCGGGCCGCGCTGGCGCAGCGCCTCGACCTGGGCCTGGAGGTCCGCCTCGGTGTACGGCGAGTTGCGCCAGACGCTCTGCTCGAGCGCCCGGTTGCCGGGGGCGCCCCCCGCGAACGGGGTGAGCGTGCCGCGCCCGACGTGCCGGAGCAGGTCCATGGTGAACAGCCGGTCCTCGGCACCGGCGAAGCCCGCCCCGTACATGGTGCCGCCACGGGTGGTGCCGGTGATGTGCGGTACGCCGGTGGACCGGTCCCGGACGATGGTCACGTCGGCGCGCGGGGAGTAGGTCCGCTCGGCCTGGCCCGGCGGGACTCCGAAGGAGGCGTCGTTGAAGAAGTTCCCGAGCTGGTCCTCGCGCAGGCCGGCGTAGCCGTAGACCAGGTTGGCGTACTTGCCGAGCTGGTCGCCGGAGTGTCGGGGCAGGGTGCCGAAGGCCTGGTTGCCGAGGACCTCGACCAGGGTGGCGTTGCCGTTCTGACCGGGCGGCAGGATGTCGGCGCACTCGCCGAGGCAGTAGTCGGTGGCGGCGAAGGAGGTGGTGCCGACCCCGTCCGGTGCGGCGGCGCTGGCACCCACCCGGTCCGGTGCGGGGGCGGCCTGCGCGGGTGCGGGTCCGGCGACGAGCGTGGTCGCGGTGGTGACCAGGACGGCGAGGGCCGCCGTCACCCGTCGATTCAGGACATGTCGGGGCATGGCTGATCCTCCTGCCGGTGGGATCATTACATGAAGAAACCTCGGGTACCGGATGGTAACCGTTCGTGAAGAACGTTGGAAAGACCTAACACCATCGATACCTCACCGACATCCGGTCCTGCTCCGCGTCCCCATGGGACGGTCGGTATCGGGTCGCCACGACAAACGGCGACCCGACCGCCGGAGCCGGCAGCCGGGTCGCCGTCGTGCCACGGTGGCGCGCCCCGAGGGGACGCGCCACCGGGTGATCGTCAGCCGGCGTGGTACGCCCGGATGATCGTCTGTTCGATCCCGCTCCCGCCGCTCCCGCCGGCCTTCACCTTCAGCGATACGGCCTGTCCCGTCTTGACCGTCGGCAGGTCGGCACGGTAGCCATCACCGTCCCGGCCGACCCGGGCCGAGCGCCAGGTGGCCCCGTCGTCGGTCGACGTCCAGAGCTGGAACGACTCCACCCGCTGGGCCGGTACGCCGTTCGCCTGCCGGACCCGGAAGCTGGCCGCTCCGCCCGTCGGGTGGTTGGCGGCGTCCAACGGCAGCGCGTAGTCGACCGAGAGCAGCGGCAGGGCAACACTGCGGGTGCCGCTCGGACCGGCCGACCGGAACGTCCACGCCGTGCTGACCCGGGTCGAGACCGGCAGGATCAGGCTCGTGTCGACGTCGAAGGTCAACCGGTAGTCCGCCGCCGCGCTGGGCACGGTGAAGTCGGCCAGCGACGCCGCCCGTTCCTCGACCAGCTTCCCGTCGCGGTACAGGGCGAGCTTGCGGGTGACCCCGATCGTCCCGCCCGCGAGGCAGTCGGCCCGCTGGTGCGCGTCGGTGAGCAGGACCAGGTCGACGTGCAGGTTGCCGCTGGTCCGCGACGGTGCGGTGGCGCAGCTGAACTCCGCGCCGGACGGGTCGTCGTACCAGTCCGAGTGCAGCGGCTGCCGGGCCCAGATCGTCGACTGGCGGCTGCCCGCCCGGTAGACGCGGTCGCCCTGGGAGGCGTTCAGTCCACCGTAGATTCCCTCGTCCTTCCAGGTGTAGCCGGGCGTGACGTAGTCGGTCCGGTGCACCGGCAGGTCGTACGTCCGGTTCTGCAGCAGCGGCATGGACCCGTCCGGGGTGAAGCCGGAACGTCGCAGAGAGGTGAACATCTCCGGGGAGTCGATCTGGTTGAACCGCTGGTCGATCCGGGCGAGGCGGGCGCGTTCCGCCGTACTCACCCGGTAGGTCGGATCGGCCGGCACACCCCGGTCGTACGCGTGGACCAGGTCGTAGTGCTCCGGGGTGCCCGTGGTGGCGGTGGTGTCCATGGCGAAGCCCGCGTAGGCCCGGAGGGTCCCGATCCCGGGACGCTCCATCGGCTCCACCGACACCCTCGCCGAGGGACCGAAACCGGTGACGCTCTGGAACCAGGTCAGACCGGTGCGGGAGGTGTGGACGTTGGTGAACTGGACCGTGCCGGTCTTCGTGGCGACCCGGTCGATCGTCGCGGTCACCTGCTTCGCCCGCGCCGGGTCCAGTGTCATGGTCCGGTCGGCGGTGACGGCGATGTCCGGGACGCCGACGATGGCGCCCTGCTGGTTGTCGGTCTCCGGGTCATAGACGGTGTACGCCCCGGTGATCGCGTACCGGCCGGCGGGGACCCGGAGGGTGACGGTCCTACCGGCGACGGTGAAGTCGCCCCCGCCGTAGACGGTCGGGTCGTCCAGGTTGGTCACCGACACACCTACCCAGTTGTCCGCGCTCGGCGGCAGGTCCTTCGTCGCCACCGTGTTGATGGTCAGGTCGTGGCTCGGCGCCTCCACGTAGAAGGTCACCGGCGTACGCGACACGACCCTGTCCCGGACGCGGGCGGTCACCACGGCGCCGTAGAGGCCGGGCTTTCCGGCCACCGCCGCACGGTCGATCCGCAGCGTGGTGCCGGCGGACGCGCCGGGCTTGAGGCGTACCCGGGTTTCGGAGAGCGACGCGGTGCGCCGCGGCGCGGCCGTCCCCGCGTGGTCGGTGACCGTGACGTCGAGGTCGAGGTCGACCGTCGTGGCCTTCGGGTCACCGGTCCAGCTCAGCGATGCCGTGCCGGACCCCTGCTGCGGGTACGGGAACGTGCCGAGGGCAACCACCGGCTGGTTGCTGACCGGGCCGGACAGGGACCGGACCGCGTTGAGCCGACCGGCACCGACGGCGTACGGGTCCGCGCCGGGCAGGGCGTCGGCGGCACCGACGAGTCCGGCCTTGAGCCGGGCGGCGGTCCAGTCCGGGTAACGCTGGGCGAGCAGTGCCGCGGCACCGGCGGCGTGGGGTGTTGCCATCGAGGTGCCGTCGGCGCCGGTGTAGTACTGGTCGACCGGCGCACCCAGCTGGGTGCCGGCAGCCCGGCCGGCGACGATGCCGACGCCCGGTGCCACCAGTTCCGGCTTGGCCGCGCGGCTGTTGACCATCGGCCCCCGGCTGGAGAAGTCCGCCAGGTTGTCGGCGTCGTCGACCGCGCCGACGGTCAGCGCGGTGCTGGCGGCGGCGGGCGAGGAGATCGCGCCGCCGCTGTTGCCGGCGGCGATGACAAACAGCGCGCCGGTCTGCTTCGACAGGGCGTCGACGGCGAGGGAGAGCGGGTCGGTCCCGTCGCTCGGGTCGGTGCCACCGAGGCTCATGTTGATCACGTCGGCGCGGGCGGCGGCCCACTCCATACCGGCGATGATCTGCGAGTCCTCGCCGTAACCGGTGTCGTCGAGGACCTTGCCGACGACGAGTCGGGCACCGGGTGCGACACCACGGCGCTGGCCGTGCGACGCCGCGCCGGTGCCGGCGATGGTCGTGGCCACGTGCGTACCGTGTCCGTGGTGGTCGACGGCGTCGCCGCCCGCAACGGTGAAGTCGGCCCGGTCGACGATCTGACCGGCCAGGTCCGGGTGACCGAAGTCGGCCCCGGTGTCGAGCACGGCGACCCGGGCGCCCTTGCCGGTGTACCCGGCGTCCCAGGCCTCGGGGGCGGAGACCTGGCGCAGGTTGCGGTCGAGGTTGCTGCCGGACGTGGTGGTGGCCCGGACCCTGCGGTCCAGCCAGACCTTCGCCGCCCCACCGAGCAGGCCGTCGGTGGCCTGCTTCGCGGCGACGGGTGACTTCTTGGGTACGTGACCGGCCACCGCGCCGATGCTCGGCAGTTGCCGTACGTCGCCGAGGGTCGCCATCCGCGCGTTCGCCCGGGGCTGCACGATCACCGGGAGCTCGGGGGTGCTGGCGTCGTCGTACCCGTCCTCGATCAGCGCGGTGACGTCGAAGAGGGTCGGGTCGAAGACGGGTCCGACCTGCGCCGCGATGCTCGCCGGGATGACCCGTACGTGGCCGTCGGGACCGCAGCTCTGCTGGATCACCCCGTTCGGGTCGACCGGATCGACCCGGACCCTCGGGCATCCGGTACCGGTCGTCTCGACGGTCACCACGTCCCCGGTCAACAGGGTGACGGTGTACGTCTTCCCCGTGGGGGCGGCACTCTCGCCGGCCAGGACCGGGCTACCCGGTACGAAGCCGACCATGGTGGCGACCAGTGTCATCGCGGGCAGCCAGCGCAAACTCCTGTGCATTCTGCTCCCTTGTGTACGATCAGCCGCTTTCGTGCGGCGCGGCCATGATCATATGCACGCGAACCGTTGCAAGATCGCGACAGGGGCGTTAAATCCGATCGCCCGAAGTCGGGTTCGAACGACACAATGCGCAGGTGAACGCCTCAGTCGACGCCCTGGTTGCCGGACTGCTCGCCGGCTACGGAGTGGCCATCCCGTTCGGTGCGATCTCCGTACTGGTTGTCGCCCTCACCGCCCGTACCTCGTTCCGGGTCGGCGCCGGCGCCGGTCTCGGGGTGGCCGTGGCGGACGGCCTCTACGCCGGTGTCGCCGTGGTCGGCGGCACCGCGCTGGCCACGGTGATCGAGCCGGCCGCCGGCCCGCTGCGGCTGCTCGCCGTGGCGATCCTCCTGCTGCTGGCCACCGGGACCGTGGTCCGGGCGATCCGCCAGCACCGCGGACGGTCGGGCCCGGCCCGCGACGACCGGGGCCTGACCACACCCGGTCGGGCGTTCGGCGCGGTGCTGGCGCTCACCCTGCTCAACCCGACCACGATCCTCTACTTCGGCGCGCTCATCCTCGGCCGGCAGGCATCCGCCCCGTTCACCCCCACCGACGCGGGCATCTTCGTGGCGGCGGTGCTCGCCGCCTCGGCGAGCTGGCAGCTCGTCGTCGCGGGCAGCGGGTCGCTGCTCGGCCGGGTGCTGGCCAGCCCCCGGGGACGCCTCGGCACCGCCCTCGTGTCCAGCGCGCTGATCGTCCTGCTCGCCCTGCGGCTGCTGCTCGCGGACTGAGCCCCCCGCTCGTGTTCCCGGACCGGGCCCGGCACCCACCCCGGTTGTCGTCCACCCACCGGGTCGGTGGCGGTACCCGACCGCGCCGCCGGCCGCACCGTCCGCGACGTTCTGGCGTACGGTCGGGGCATGAGCAGCCGACCCGCCGCAGGCGGTGGCCGTTGGGTCGACGTCGAACCGGCCCGCGTGGCCCGCTGGATCGACGGTTTCACCGCCCGGCACGGTTCACCCGAGGTCGCCCCCACGCCGTACGGGCTGCTGCTCACCGCCCCGGACGGCGCCACCGCCGAACTGCACCACCCACCCGGCACCCCGGCCGCGCCGGATCTGCCCGGCTTCCTGGACAGGGTGACCGCCGCCCGCCGACTGGGGCTGCTGCTGGCCCGCAAGGGTGCGGTGGCGGTCGGCGTCGCCGAGGGTCCCGACCTGGTGACCTCCAAGGTGGACACCCGGTACGTGCAGGGGCGTACCGCCGCCGGTGGCTGGTCTCAGCAGCGTTTCGCCCGACGTCGGGACAACCAGGCCAAGGCGGCGATGGGGGATGCCGCCGAGCTGGCCCTGCGGTTGCTGGTTCCGGTGGCCGGCAGCCTCGACGCGGTGGTGGCGGGTGGCGACCGCCGGGCGATCGACAGCATCCTGGCCGACAGACGGCTCGCTCCGCTCGCCGCCCTGCGCGCGGACCGGCTGCTCGACGTTCCGGAACCACGGCACGCGGTGCTGGTCGACGCGATCGCCGCCGCGCGGGCGGTACGCGTCCTGGTCCGCGACCCCGACCCCGCACCACCCCCGGCCTGACTCCCTCCCGAACCCCGCTCTGCCCCGGCCTGACGACCGTCCCGGGCGTCGCCGTGGGCGTCACGCTCGGCGGTGCCGGGGTGACGGAGGCGGGTTCCCGCGACCGCCGGGTGATCCCGGATGGCGTCGGCGCGGGGCACTGGCTACCCTCCCGCCATGGCTTCGCGCGCCCGAAACCGTCGTCGTTCCGCATCCGCGTGGCCGCGGCTGGACCGGGACCTCCACCGACCGCTGCTGTTCGTCGGCGGGCTGGCGCTCCTGCTCTGCCTGACCGGCCTGGGCATCGGCGGGTTCTTCTGGTTCCGGCCGGACCAGGAGCCGGAGGCGGCGGCCCGGATCGCCATCGACTCCTTCGTCCAGCGCCTGATCACCGGCAACTACGGCGGGGCGTACGACCAGCTCTGTACGGACACCCGGCAGCGGTTCGACCGGGAGCAGTTCACCGCCGACGTGGGAGGTCGGCCGGCGGTTCGGTCGTACCAGATCGACACGATGGAGCGGTCCGGCCCTGCGTTCTCGGTCGGGGTGACCCTGGTCGACCCGAGCGGGGCCAGTGAGGCGCACGTGTACCGGGTGGTCGAGGACCGGGGGAGCTGGCGGATCTGCGGCGACCCGCTACCGGCCTGACCTGGCACCGGTCCGTTGCGCTGATCATGCGTGGTAATCCCACCGGGGGTCGGGCCGGTCGCCCGGTACACTTGGAGCCGTGCTGCTCTGCGAAGGCTGATCCGCCCCGCACCGGGGGGACATCGTTCCCGCCGGTGCATCCGTGTGCCTGAGTCAGCCTTCGACCCCGAGAGTGAGTCCACGACATGATCACAGTTACCGGCCTGGAACTGCGCGCCGGCGCTCGGATCCTGCTCTCCGACACCACGCTGCGGGTGCAGCCGGGTGACCGGATCGGCCTGGTCGGTCGCAACGGTGCGGGCAAGACCACCACGCTCAAGGTGCTCGCCGGTGAGGGCCAGCCCTACTCCGGCGAGATCGACCGTCGGGGCGCGGTGGGTTACCTGCCGCAGGACCCGCGTACCGGCGACCTGGAGGTCACGGCACGCGACCGGGTGCTCTCCGCCCGTGGGTTGGACGTGCTGATGGCCCAGATGGCCGAGGTCGAGGCGCAGCTCGCCGACAACCCCGAAGACCGTCTGGTACGCCGCTACGGCGCCCTGGAGGACCAGTTCGCCTCGCTCGGCGGGTACGCCGCCGAGGCCGAGGCGGCCAGGATCTGTGCCAACCTCGGGCTGCCCGACCGGGTGCTCGCCCAGACCATCGGCACGCTCTCCGGCGGCCAGCGGCGGCGCATCGAGCTGGCCCGGATCCTGTTCCGGGACGCGGCCGAGAACGGCGGCGGGATCCTGCTGCTCGACGAGCCGACCAACCACCTCGACGCCGACTCGATCACCTGGCTGCGCGGTTTCCTCGCCGGGCACAAGGGCGGACTGATCGTTATCAGTCACGATGCCTCGCTGCTGGAGGCCGTGGTCAACAAGGTGTGGTTCCTGGACGCCACCCGCTCGGTGGTCGACCTGTACAACGTCGGCTGGAAGACGTACCAGGAGCAGCGCGAGACCGACGAGCGGCGCCGCCGCCGGGAGCGGGCCAACGCGGAGAAGAAGGCCGGCGCGCTGATGGCGCAGGCCGACAAGATGCGGGCCAAGGCCACCAAGACCGTCGCCGCGCAGAACATGGCCCGCCGGGCGGAGAAGCTGCTGTCCGGGCTCGAGGACTCGCGGGTCGCGGACAAGGTGGCGAAGGTCCGGTTCCCCAGCCCCGCCCCGTGCGGCAAGACCCCGTTGACCGCGGCCGGCCTCTCCAAGTCGTACGGGTCGCTGGAGATCTTCACCGACGTCAACGTGGCGGTCGACCGGGGTTCCCGGGTGGCCATCCTCGGCCTCAACGGTGCCGGTAAGACGACCCTGCTGCGGATGCTCGGCGGTCTACTGAAACCGGACACCGGGGAGATCCGGCCGGGACACGGACTCCGGCTCGGCTACTACGCCCAGGAGCACGAGACGCTCGACGTCGAGCGGAGCGTCCTGGAACACATGCGCAGTGCCGCGTTCGAGCAGTCGGACACCGACCTGCGCAAGATCCTCGGCGCCTTCCTCTTCTCCGGCGACGACGTGGACAAGCCGGCCGGGGTGCTCTCCGGTGGGGAGAAGACCAGGCTGGCGCTGGCCACCCTGGTCTGTTCCGGTGCGAACGTGCTGCTGCTCGACGAGCCCACCAACAACCTCGACCCGGTCAGTCGGGAACAGGTGCTGGACGCGATCGCCCGCTATCCCGGCGCGATCGTCCTGGTCACCCACGACCCGGGCGCGGTGCTGGCACTCAAGCCGGACAGGGCGATCCTGCTGCCCGACGGCGACGAGGACGCCTGGAGCGACGACCTGCTGGAACTGGTCGAACTCGCCTGAGCCGGCGATCAGCGTCGCCTCGGGCGGACCACCGTCGGGTCGAGCGGTCATCCGTCCGATCGGGCGGACCGGGTCGGGTCGAGCGCTCCTGCGTTCGGTCCGGCGGGCGGCGGTCGGGCCGAGGGCTCCTGAGTGCGGTCGGGTCGGGCGGCACCCCTGCGTCCGGTCGGGCTTCCGCTCGTCGGGTCGACTTACTGTCCCTCGTCGGTGCAGGCGTGTCCCGGCAGGCCCTGAGTGAGCCGAGTGGACCGCGGCGAGGGCTCGCGACCCGCCGAGGGTCGGCGACGAGCCGCCCGACGAGTACCGGGCCGGCCGGTGCCCGCGAGCGGTCACAAACGGTCGGTCACGAAGAGTGCGGTTACGAACAGTCGGTCACGGACGGTTGGTGGGAACGGCCGGGGCGGGACGAAGGATCTTGTCGATGCCCGTGTCCCCGAGCGCGCCCACCGGGGCGGTGGTGGCGAGACTCTCGGTCACGGAGTGCATCGGTACGGACAGACGCCGAGAACGCCCGCCCCGGTCCGTACGTGGCCTTTCCCGTTGGGCGCAATCGCTGAATCGGGAAATTGACACTGCTGTGCGTGTCGGTTGGCGAAGAGTTGATATCTGGCGCATGATCGTTCGAGGCGGTCTAATAGGTGGGACCGTATCGAACCGCACAGTCTGGGACGTGAGGAATCAACATGGCAGCCACCGGCACAGCCACCAGCACTGAGAAGGGTCGCCGGATCGTCGGAGCCGAGCGCCAGACGCTCGCCAAGGACCTGGTCAAGCGGTACACGTCCGGCGAGAGCATTCGTGCCCTGGCGGCCTCGACCGGCCGTTCCTATGGGTTCATCCACCGGGTGCTCACCGAGTCCGGCGTTCAGTTGCGCCAGCGCGGCGGCGCTCGCCGTCGCAAGAAGGCGTGAGTCGCTTCTCAGCCTGGTCCGCGCCCCGCGCAGTGGGGACCCACGGTGACCGCTGACGGCGGGGTGCGGCTGGAATGCGACGGGCCGGTGGCGACGGTGACGTTGTGCCGGCCCGACGTGCTCAACGCGCAGACTCCCGCGATGTGGCGGGCGATGCGCGCATTCGACCGCGACCTGCCCGGGAACGTGCGGGTCGTGGTGGTACGCGGCGAGGGCAGGGCGTTCTCCGCCGGCCTGGACCGGTCCGTCGCCGGTGCCACCGGCCCGGACTCGTTCGCCGCGCTGTCCGCGCTGCCTCCGGCGGAGGCGGCCGATCGCATCGCCGGGTTCCAGGCCGCCTTCACCTGGCTGCACCGCCCCGATCTCATCTCGATCGCCGCGGTGCAGGGGCACGCGATCGGCGCGGGCTTCCAACTCGCGCTCGCCTGCGACCTGCGGGTGCTGGCCGACAACGCCAGCCTCGCCATGGCCGAGGTGACGCTCGGCCTGGTGCCCGACCTGGCCGGCACGAAGCGCCTGGTCGACCTGGTCGGTTACGCGCGGGCGCTGGAGATCTGTGTGACCGGCCGCCGGTTGGACGCGGTCGAGGCGCAACGGATGGGGCTGGCCACGGTGGTGGTGCCCGTGGCCGAGCTGGACGGGGCGGTGGCCGACCTCACCGCGGCCGTACTGGCGGGGGACCGCAACGCGGTGGTCGAGATCAAGGCGCTGCTGGCCGGTGCGTCCGGGCGGTCGCCCAGCGATCAACAACGGGCCGAACGCGAGGCTCAGATGCGACGTTTAGGCGATCTCGCGGGCCACGGCGAATAAATAAGCAAATGGTAAGGACCAAGCGGGAAGAGATTACTTACCTCTCGGGTTAGCTTAAGCGTCGGTGGAATCGGATCGGTAAGGTCCGCGACAATTAGCGACACGGAGGTGACGGGTGTCCAACCCGATGGCGGGCGGCGGCATGGGCGGATGGAGCACGCTGCGTTCGATGCGCAGCCGGGACGAGGTTCGCAGCCACCAGCTCAGTCGGGGAGCCACCCGTCGGATCGTCGCCTTCGCGCGGCCGTACCGGCGGGACATCGTGGTCTTCCTGGTCACCGTCGTACTCTCCGCCGTGATCGGCGTGGCGACCCCGGTACTCGCCGGTGACGTCATCAACACCATCACCAAGGGTGGTGGTGAGGCGGGCGCCATCGTCGTCCGGCTGGCCCTGTTCATCGCCGGGCTTGCCGTGGTGGACGCGCTCCTGTCACTGGCCCAACGCTGGTACTCGGCCCGGATCGGCGAGGGCATCATCCTCGACCTGCGCACCAGGGTCTACGACCACGTCCAGCGGATGCCGTTGCAGTTCTTCACCCGTACCCAGACCGGTGCGCTGGTCAGCCGGCTCAACAACGACGTGACGGGGGCGCAGCGCGCGTTCACCTCGACCCTGTCCGGCGTGGTCAGCAACATCATCCAGCTGGTCCTCACCGCCCTGGTGATGTTCACCCTCTCCTGGCAGATCACCGTCATCTCGCTGCTGCTACTGCCGATCTTCGTCGTACCGGCCCGCCGGGTGGGCAAGCGGCTGGCCGAGATCACGCGGGAGGCGTACAACCTCGACGCGAAGATGAACGCCACCATGACCGAGCGGTTCGGGGTGGCGGGCGCACTGCTGGTCAAGCTCTTCGGCAAGCCCGAGGAGGAGGCCCGCCGGTTCGCCGAACGGGCCGACCGGGTACGCGACATCGGCGTGCAGACCGCCATGTACTCCCGTACGTTCTTCGTGGCCATGCTGCTCGTCGCGTCACTGGCCCAGGCGCTCACGTACGGCCTCGGTGGCTGGCTCGCCGTCAACGGCTCCGTCAGCGCCGGTACGGTCGTCACCCTCGCCCTGCTGCTCACCCGGCTGTACGGGCCGCTGACCGCGCTGTCCAACGTCCGGGTCGACGTGATGAGCGCCCTGGTCTCCTTCGACCGGGTCTTCGAGGTGCTCGACCTGAAGCCGTCGATCGCGGAGAAGCCGGACGCCGTCACCATCCCACGCGGTCAGGGCCGGCTGGAGTTCCGTGACGTGCGGTTCCGTTACCCGAGCGCGTCCGAGGTGTCGCTCGCCTCGCTGGAGGACGTCGCCGCGCTCGACCGGACCGTCTCCGAACCGGTGCTGCGCGGGGTCTCCTTCACCGTCGAACCCGGACAGATGGTCGCCCTGGTCGGCCCGTCCGGTGCCGGCAAGTCGACCACCTCGATGCTGGTCTCCCGGGTCTACGACGTGACCGACGGCGAGGTACGCGTCGGCGGGGTCGACGTCCGCGACGCCACCTTCGACTCCCTGCGGGACGAGATCGGAGTGGTCACCCAGGACTCCCACCTGTTCCACGAGACCATCGCCGAGAACCTCCGGTACGCCAAGCCGGACGCGACCGACGACGAACTCTGGGCGGCGCTGCGCGGTGCCCAGGTCGAGGAACTCGTCCGGGCGCTGCCCGAGGGGCTCGAAACCATGGTCGGGGAACGCGGCTACCGGTTCTCCGGCGGGGAGAAGCAACGGATCGCGATCGCCCGCCTGCTGCTCAAGGCGCCGTCCATCGTCATCCTCGACGAGGCGACCGCACACCTCGACTCGGAGTCCGAGGCGGCCGTACAGCGGGCCCTGGCGGTGGCCCTGACCGGGCGTACCGCGCTGGTCATCGCGCACCGGTTCTCCACCGTCCGGGACGCCGACCAGATCCTGGTGCTCGACCACGGCAAGATCGTCGAGCGGGGCCGGCACGAGGAGCTGGTCGCGGTCGGCGGCCTGTACGCCGAGCTGTACCGGACCCAGTTCTCGGTGGCCGACTCCCCGAAGCCCTACACCGACGCGGTCGGCCCCGAGCCGGTGACCACCGTCGCCCGACGCGAGTACGACCCGGAGTGATCCGGGGCGGACCGGCCGTCCCGTACCGCCGCCCGTAGCTCGGCGAAGGTGCCGGCCAGCCGGTCCGGGGTGTAGTGCGCGTTGAGCCCGCTCGGGTTCGGCAGCACCCAGAGTCCCGCCCCGGCGAGCCCCTCCGGTTGGTGCCCGAGTGCCGCCCCGCGCCGACCGAACGCCACCCGGTACGCGGTCACCCCGACCACCGCCACCCACGCCGGCCGGTACCGCCGTACCTTCTCCGCCAACCGGCGCCCGCCGAGCGCGAGTTCGGCCGGGTCGAGTTCGTCGGCGCGGGCGGTGGCCCGCTCCACCAGGTCGGTGATGCCGAGGCCGCAGCCGAGCAGCTCCTCCTGGTCGGTCGGGCCGAGCAGCCGGGGGGTGAACCCACCGCGGTGCAGCGCCGGCCAGAACCGGTTGCCGGGTCGGCCGAAGTGCCGGCCGATCGCCGCCGAGTAGAGCCCCGGGTTGATGCCGCAGAACAGCACGTCGAGTCCGGGTGCGACCAGGTCGGGGATCGTCCGCCCGTACGCCGCCGCCAGCTCCTCCCGGCTCGGCCGGGCGACCCTGCCCGACGGCGTGCCGTTCCCGGGACTCGGCACGGTCAGATGCCCCGCAGCGCGCCGCCGTCGACCGGGAGGGTGATCCCGGTCAGGTAGCTCGCGGCGGGGGAGAGCACGAACGCCGCCACCCGCCCGAACTCGGCCGGGTCACCGAGGCGGCGCATCGGGATCGCCGCCTCCACGTCGAGGCGGGTCCGCTCCGGGTCGCCGCTGGCGGCGAAGATCTGGCGGTTGCGGTCGGTCATGATCCGCCCGGGGAGCAGGCTGACGAACCGTACGCCGCGCGGGCCGTACTCGTCGGACAGTTCCTTGGCCACCGCGGCCATGCCGGGGCGCAGACCGTTCGAGATGCCGAGGTTGGGGATCGGTACCCGGACCGAGCTGGACAGGACCAGGCCGATCGCACCGCCCTCGGGCAGCACCCCGGCGAGCGTACGGATGGCTCGGATGGTGCCGAGGAAGACGGTTTCGAACGACTCCCGCCACTGCTCGTCGGTCACCTGTCCGGCCGGGGCGACGGGTGGTCCGCCGACCGAGACGAGTGCCCCGTCGAGCCGACCGAAGTGCTCACCGGCGGCGTCGATCAGGCGCTGCGGGGTGTCAGGGTCGCCCAGCGTGGTGGCCAGCCCGGTCGCGTGTTCCGCACCGCCCAGCCGCTCGACCGCCGCCGCCACCCGGCCGGGGTCACGGGCGGCGATCACCACCCGGGCACCCTCGGCCACCAGTTGTTCGGCGGTGGCGAAGCCGAGCCCGTTCGAGGCACCGGTCAGCACGTACACCCGGTCTGCGAGTCCCAGATCCATGCGACGATCCTGCCGTACGCCGGAGGCGGGTGCTACCCGAGCCCGCCGCGCAGAACCCGTACCCGGCCCGCGACCCGGATCACCAGGGTGCGACCGGCCCGACCGAGCGCCGGAGCCCGCCGCGGCCGGGGGTTGGAGTCGCCGTCGTAGCGCCAGGTGGCCTCCCGTACGGCCAGCTCCTCGGCCGCCGGCTCCGGCAGCCGACCACCGGTCGCCAACTCCCGGGCCAGGTCCCAGCCGTCGCGCAGCGAGCCGTTGGTCGGTCGGGTGCCGGCGAACGTCCGGAACGTGGGCAGCCAGTCGGCGCCCAGCCCGGCGGCGAGCATCGGCCAGTGCCGGCCGACGTCACCAGCCCGCTTGCGCAGCAGGGCGTCGCGGGCCGCCCCGACCAGCCGGGTGTCGAAGCCAGTGGGCACCGGCGCACCGGACACCAGGGCCGCGACCAGCTCCGCCTGTCGGGCGGCGAGCCGGTCGCGGCCGGGGCGCTCGACCTCGCTCACGTGATCGCCGGGTAACCGGCGGCGGCGGCGATCGCGTCGAGTTCGTCGCGCAGTGCCCGCGCCGGTGGGTAGCGCCCGTCCCGTTCGAGCAGCAGCGCCGGTGGCCGGTGCCGGGCGCAGAGCTCGCCGACCAGTTCGAGTACGGGCGCGGGGGTCGGATCGGTGTGCGTGTCGTGGTAGATCCCGTCGTGCTCGGCGCCCCCGGCGACGTGCACGTACGCGACCCGGTCCAGCGGCAGCCGGTCGAGCAGGTCGACCGGATCGGTGCCCCGGTTGCGTGCGTTGCCGTACACGTTGGCGATGTCGAGCAGGAGCAACGCCCCGGTCCGGTCGAGGATCTCGGTGAGGAACTCCGCCTCGCCCAGCTCGTCGTCCGGCCAGTCGAAGAGCGCGGCGATCGGCTCCAGCGCCAGTGGGACCGGCAACTCCGCCTGGGTCCGGGTGACGTTCTCCACCAGCGCGTCGACCGCGTCGCGGGTACGCGGCACCGGCAGCAGGTGACCGGCCTCGACCCCGCCGGCCCGGACGAACGCGATGTGCTCGCTGACCAGCGGGGCGTCCAGCAGTTCGGCGACTCGGGCCAGGTGGGTGACCCGGTCCGGCTCGACCGGCTCGGCGCCGCCGAGCGACAGCCGCACCCCGTGCGGTACGACCACGGTCCCGCGCTCGCGCAGGGCGGTCAGTGCCGCCGGTGGTGGCCCACCGGCGGCGACGCTCTCGGCGACCACCTCGACGAAACGGAGTCCGGGCAGTTCGGCGACAAAACCGGAGATCTCCGGTCGCCACCCGATCCCGACCCCGTACGCGGGCAGGTTCATCCGCCGCAGCCCCCGCCTCCGCCGCAGCCTCCGCCACCTCCGCAGCTGCTACCGCCACCGCCGTCACCGCTGCTGCTACCCCCGTCGCCGGAGTAGCCGCTGCCGCCGCTGCCGCTGGCAAGGTTGCGCTGGACCTCCGCCTCGGCGGCGAAGCTCGGGTCGAGGGCGTAGAACGCGGCACCGCCGAACAGCGCCACACCCATGGCGGCACTGGTCGAGCCGTAGGTGTCGTACGACGGGTGGGAGCTGGGGGACAGGTGCTCGTGCTGCCCCTTCATCGTCCGTACGGCCCGGCGGGCGGCGCGGGTCTGCCTCGGCACCGAGCGGAGCAGGATCAGGGTGGTCAGCGCGAGTGCGACGAGCACGATGAGCAGGAAGATCACCGGCTTGCCTCCGGTGACCCCGGCGATGAACCGGACCACCCCGACCGCCAGCAGGCCGAGCAGTAGCAGCGGGAAGAGACGTGCCGCCCGGCGCTGTTCCGTGGTCGGTGCGAGTCCGGTGTGTTCGAGCTGTCGCCGGATGCCGTGCAGGGCGGCCCGTACCCGATCGTCGGTGCCCAGGTCGCGGGGCCGGATCCGTCGCCCGGCCGCGTTGTAGACGGCCTGGTCGAGCTGGGTGGCGCCGGTCGGCATCGGACCGGCGGTGGTGAGGGCGCGGCCCTGGGCGGTGGTGTCGACCGAGCCGGCGGCTCGCAGGCCGCCGAGCGAGGCGTACACGGCGAGCCGTTCCCCGCCGTTGAGGTAGGCGGCCTGTTCCGGGATCAGTTGGCTCGTCGCCAGTTCCTGCCGGCCGGCGAAGACGATGGAGCGTTGTACGACGGCAGCGAGGATCAACAGGCCGGCTGCGGCCACGTACAGGAACAGGAAGGTGGGCCCGGAGATGCCCCAGGTGTCCGCCGGGGCCGCGGCGTCGATCAGCATGGCGTCATTGTGGAACAGGGCCGCCACTGCCGCCACAGCCGTTCAGCCGCCGCCGCTCCCACATCCACCATCGGACCCGGAGCCACCGGATCCGTAGTCGGGGGATCCGCCGCCGTCGCTGCCGATGGCACCGCTCGGTGCGTGGGGTGTCGAACCGGCGGACGCCGAGCCGTGCTCGTCCTGCGCCTCCTGCGCCATCTCCGGGTCCAGAGTGGACATGACCGACATGCCGAACAGTGCGACGGTCATCGCGACCGTGTGGGTGTCCTGCCCGCCGAGGTCCGGGTTCGCCGACGTGACGAGGTGCCGGTGGCCGCGCCGGAGCTGGACGAGCATGGCCTCGGCGGCGCGGCTGCGGCGCGGGATCTGGGAGACCAGCAGCAGGTACGCGAGCATGACCAGGAGGAGCGCCACCCAGAGATGGTCGGCCGGTACGTCCCGGACGAGCCCGATGGCGAGCCGGGCGACGCCGAGGGCGAGCAGCCCGAGCAGGAGCCACGAGCCCCGGCGGGCGGATTGTCGCACGTCGCGGCCGAGCAGCAGGTTGGCCTGCTCCAGGCTGCGTTTCACCTCGGCGACGGCGGCCAGCACCTCCGGATCGGCCCGCAGCCACTGCTGGGACAACCCGCTCCCGGCCGCCGCGTAGACCGCCCGGTCCAGCCGGCTCGCGTCGGGCGGGAGGGGGCCGGTGACGGTCAGCCGTCGGTCCGTGGTCACGCCGACGGCGTCCAACCGGCGCAGCGCGGCCAGGGAGGAGTAGACCGTCAGCCGTTCCCCGCTGTCGAGGTAGGCGGCCTGGGCCGGGGTGATGTCGGTCAGCCGTAGGCCGGGAGGCTGGCTGAGGGCCCGGCGCCGGTGCAGCAGCGCGCCGACGAGGATGATCGCCGCCGCGGCGAGGTAGTACCAGGTGAAGAGGGGGACTTGCCACATCGGTGAGCTACTCCTCGTCGTCCGGGGAGGTGAGGGCTCTCAGTGTGCGCCTCCGCCGCCCGCTGGTCGACGTACCGCCTCCTCGACGAGGTCGAGGACCGGGCCGAGGTCGCCGGCGGGGCGTCCCATGGCCAGGTGCAGCACCAGCCCGTCGTAGGCGAGTTCGAGGAACTGGGCCAGGACGTCGATCGGTACGTCGTCGCGCAGCACCCCGGCGTCGCGCTGCCGGATCAGCCGGTCCCGGGTGGCTCCGGCGATCGCCGCCGAGCGTTCGGCCCACCGCTTGGCGAACTCGGGGTCGGTACGCAGCCGCCGGGACACCTCCAGTTGGCTGCCGAGCCAGCCGGCGGTCTCCGGGGAGCTGGCGCTGGTGAGCAGGTCCCGCATCACCTGGACCAGGCCGTTGCGGGCGACGGTGGAGACCATCGCCACCGCGTCGTCCTCGGCGACGGCGAGGAAGAGGGAGTCCTTGTCCCGGAAGTGGTGGAAGATCGCGCCGCGGGAGAGGCCGGTCGCTTCTTCCAGCCGGCGGACTGTGGCACCCTCGTATCCGTACCGGGCGAAACAGGCCCGCGCCGCCGCGAGGATCTCGTGGCGGCGAGCGTCGAGCTGGTCCTGGCTCACTCTGGGCACCCGTCGATCGTGTCAGGTGGCGGTGCGCGATGCAAACCGTACGTACGGCTTGGTTTCGGCGGTTCGGGGTAGGGTGCCGCCCATGACCCCACCCGACGCGCTGACGGTCGCCGCGATCCAGGCCCAACCGGTCCCCGGGGACCTGGCCGGCAACGCCGGGACCGCCGCCCGACTGGTGCACCGGGCCGCCGACGAGGGCGCGGGGTTGGTCGTACTGCCTGAGTTGTTCCTCCCCGCGTACCATCCGCCGACCCTGCGGGCCGACCCGGCCGGAACCGATCTGGCCGCGGTCGACGGCGGCCGGATCGACGACCCCCGGCTCGACCCGCTCCGGGAAGCCGCCCGCGACCGCCGGGCCGTGGTGGTCGTCGGCGCCGCCATCCGGTACGCCGACACCCGTCGCACCTGCGCGTCCGTGGTCGTCGACCGCTCCGGTACGGCCCGCGCCGGCTACGACAAGCAGCACCTGTGGGGGCCCGACGAGCGGGAGTTGTTCGTCCCCGGCGGACGCGGAGCCACGCTGACGGTCGACGGATGGCGGCTCGGCCTCGGTGTCTGTTACGACGGCTGCTTCCCGGAGCACGCCCGCGCCGCCGCCGGTGACCGGGCCCACGGCTACCTCTGCCCGAGCGGTTACGTCACCGGTTCGGCCCACCGCCGCGACCTCTACTACGCCGCCCGCGCCCTGGACAACACCATGTACGTCGCCTTCGCCAACTCCGTCGGCGGCGACCGGCCGTGGCGGTTCAACGGCGGTGCCGCCCTGTACGACCCGGAGGGTCGGGTACTCGGCCGTGGCGCCGACGACGGGGAGGCGGTGATCGTCGGTGTGTTCGACCCGGCGGAGTTGGTCCGGGTCCGGTCCACCCACCGGATGCTCGCCGACCGGCGGGCCGAACTCGGCGGCGAACGTGCCCTGCTCATCGGCTGATTCACCAGTCACCTACCGGGAAACCTGTTAACACATGGGGTCTGTTGTCGGACACCCCGATTCCCGTAGGGTGCGCGAGTGCCACTGCTGCTCCTCGACCTGGACAACACCCTGCTCGACCGGGCAGGACCGTTCCGTGCCTGGGGGCAGCGTTTTCTGGCCGAGATCGGGGCACCCGACACGGACATCGACTGGCTGCTCTCGATCGACGCCGACGGGCTGACCGACCGGTGGGACGTGGCGGACGCGATCCGGGACCGCTACCGGCTGCGTACCTCGTCGATCGACCTGGTCGAGGCGCTGCACGACGGGGTGGTGGAGCACATCCGGCTCGATCCGCTGATCGCCTGCGCGCTGCGGATCGCCGACGACGCGGGCTGGGTCCCGGTGGTGGTCAGCAACGGCAGCGTGCGCCAGCAGGACGCGATCATCCGGAAGACCGGACTCGACCGGTACGTGGCGGACTGGGTCATCTCCGAGGAGGCCGGGGTCAGCAAACCGAACCCCCGGATCTTCGTGCTCGCCGCACAGCGGGTACGGATGCAGCTGCGCGGCGCCTGGGTGGTCGGCGACAGTCCCGAGGCCGACATCGGCGGGGCGGCGGCGGTCGGCCTGCCCAGCGTGTGGCTGCACCGTGGCCGAAGCTGGATGGAGTCCCGGTTCGCGCCGACCCGTACGGCCGACGGCCTCATCCCCGCCGTCTCCGCCGTACTCGCCGGCTGAACCGGATCACCTCCCGGTCGAGCCGGATTTAAATCGTTTGACGGCAGGCTCGGTCGCCGGTGAACATGTTCCCGTCACGCCCGCAGGTGCCCGGTGGATCCGGGTCGAGGAGAGAAGGAGGTCGCGTAATGGCTGTCGTTGTGGCGCGCCCGTACCCGCCTTCTTTCACCTCGATCAAGGGATTCCTACCTTGCGTGAGCACGACCATGTCCCATCGGCGCGGGAGCGCCGTACCCGTCGCTTCGACGACGACGAACCGCAGTTCCTGAAGCGGTCCCGGCACCCAGTGCCGGGTGCCGGCTTCGACACCAACACCGACACCGACACACCCGAGGTCGGTGACCGCTGGTCGAGCTGGGACCAGGCGGTACAGGGCCCCGAGCCGTACCCGGAGTGGCTGGTCACCGAGCTGGCCGCGGTCGACAGCGAGCTGGGCGTACTCAAGACCGGCAAGGAAGCCGACGTACACCTCGTACGGCGGTACGTACCCGACACCGACCGGTCCTGCCTGCTGGCCGCCAAGCGCTACCGGGACGCCGACCACCGGCTCTTCCACCGCGACGCCGGTTACCTGGAGGGGCGCCGGGTCCGCCGCTCCCGGGAGAACCGGGCGATGGAGGGACGGACCGCGTTCGGTCGGCAGGTGATCGCCGGTCAGTGGGCCGCCGCCGAGTTCGGCGCGCTGGTCCGGCTCTGGGAGGTCAGCCAGGAGTTGGGCAGCATCGCGGTGCCGTACCCGGTCCAGTTGCTCGGCACCGAGCTGATGCTGGAGTTCGTCGGCGACGCCGAGGAGGGGCAGGCCGCACCCCGGCTCGCCCAGACCCGGCCGGAACCGGCCGAACTGCGCAGCCTCTGGGAGCAGCTCCTGGACGCACTCATGGTGCTGGCCCGAGCGGGACTGGCCCACGGGGACCTGTCGGCGTACAACCTGCTGGTGCACGACGGCCGGTTGGTGCTGATCGACCTGCCCCAGGTCGTGGACGTGGTCGCGAACCCGCAGGGCCGGGACTTCCTGGCCCGCGATGTGCGGGTGGTGTCGAACTGGTTCGGGTCGCGGGGGCTGCCCGGCGACCTGATCGACCCGGTCGGCCTGACCACCCGGTTGCTCGGGGAGGCGGGGATACGGTGACCGGTCCCGGCCCGGCGCCGGACGGCCAGGTGGCCGGTCCGGCGCTCGGCCGTCGGATCGTCGGGGGAGTGGTTACCGGCGGTAGCCGCTCCGCCCGTTACTGGAGGTAGCTCTCCACCTCGTTCTTGCTCCGGTCGCCGACCGTCTCCGGGTCGCTGCCGGCGCTGCGGGCGGCCCGCCGGCGACGGAGCAGGTCCCAGCACTGGTCGAGGGACTCTTCCAGGGCACGCAGCCGTGCGCGCTCCTCGTCGGTGGTCTTGTGGTTGGCCTGTTCCTGGCTGCGGAGCTTGTGCTCCTCGTCGACCAGTTCGTTGATCCGGCTCAGGATCGTGCTGTCGTCCATGCGGAGAGCCTGTCACAGGCCCGGCGGCGGCGTCCGTATTCCCCGGCCCGGGTGTGCTTTGCCACCGGCCGCGCGGGCCGTCCGGTTCCCCGCTGTACGTAACCTTGGCGCCGGCCGTGACTTTGCTAACGATCCCGGCCCGGTCGGTGATGGTTCGTGACCTCGCAGGCACTGTTGACCGGTGACGGAGAAGACCCGGTTCGGCAAGGCAGCGAAGCTCCTGTTCTACGGCGTACTGGCCGGTGCGGTGCTTGCCGCGTCGGCACTGCCGGCCAGCGCGCTCGCCGGTGTGGTGCTCAAGGCGGCCAGCGACTCGTACGAGGATCTGCCGACGGATCTGAAGGTGCCGGCGACCGCGCAGCGCTCGTACCTCTACGCCAACGACGGCAAGACGCTGCTGACCACCTTCTACGACGAGAACCGGGTCGACGTACCGATCACCGAGATCGCGACGAGCATGCAGCAGGCGATCGTCGCGGCCGAGGACACCCGCTTCTACGAGCACGGCGGCGTCGACCTGCGCGGTGTGGTCCGGGCGTTCGTGGCGAACCAGAACAGCGGTGAGGTCGAGCAGGGCGCCTCCACGCTGACCATGCAGTACGTCCGCAACGTGCTCAAGTCCGACCCGAACCTGACCCCGGAGCAGCGGGCGGCGGCCACCGCCGAGACCAAGGGTCGCAAGATCCAGGAGATGCGGTACGCGGTCGCCCTGGAGAAGAAGATCTCCAAGCAGGAGATCCTGGACCGCTACCTGAACATCGCCTACTTCGGCGCCGGTGCGTACGGGATCGCCGCCGCGAGCCAGCGCTACTTCGGCAAGGCCGCCTCGGCGTTGACGCTGTCCGAGTCGGCGTTGCTGGCCGGTCTGGTGCAGTCGCCGGACTCGGACAACCCGATCAGCGGGGACAAGCAGGCGGCGCTGGACCGGCGGTCGTACGTCCTGGGTGCGATGGCGAAGATGAACGTCATCACGGACGCCGACGCGAAGACCGCCGACGCCGAGGAGCTGGTCCTGCACCCGACCCAGGCGCCGAACGACTGCGGCGGCATGCCGGCCGGGCACGACGACTGGGGTTTCTTCTGCGACTACTTCCGGCAGTGGTGGAACGCCCAGCCGGCGTTCGGTGCCACGGTCGACGAGCGGCAGCAGGCGCTGCGTCGCGGTGGCTACACGATCGTCACGTCGCTCGACCCGAAGGTCCAGGCCGCCGCGTTGCAGCAGACCCTGACCGTCTACGGCTACGGCAACAAGCGGGCCACCCCGATCGCGGCGGTCCAGCCGGGCACCGGACGGGTGCTGGCGCTGGCGGTCAACCGGCACTACAGCCTCGACCCGAACCCCAACGGGCAGCAGAACTATCCCAACACGGTGAACCAGCTCGTCGCCGGTGGCGGTGCGATCGAGGGCTACCAGGCCGGTTCGACGTTCAAGATGTTCACCATGCTGGCCGCGCTCGAGTCCGGTCGGAGCCTCGACACCGGTTTCGTCTCCCCGGCGAAGTTCCCCAGCAAGTATCCGGACGGCGGGCCGAACAGCTGTAACGGCGTCTGGTGCCCGGAGAACGCGAACCCGGACTGGATGGACGGTTACCGCAACATGTGGACCGGCTTCGGCCGGTCGGTGAACACCTACTTCGTCTGGCTGGAGCAGCAGGTCGGTGCGGAGAAGGCGGTGGAGATGGCGCAGCGGCTCGGGATCCAGTTCCGGGCCAAGTCCGACGCCGACCTGGCCAAGGACGGTGCCGACGGGTGGGGCGCGTTCACCCTTGGCGTCGCCTCCACCACCCCGTTGGACCTGGCCAACGCGTACGCGACGATCGGTGCGGACGGGGTCTACTGCAAGCCGTTGCCGGTCAACTCGGTCACCGGCCCGGACGGCGCCAAGGTCGACGGGATCGGGCCGTCGTGCAACCGGGTGGTGAGCGCGGACGTGGCGCGGGCGGCGGCCGACGCGGCCCGTTGCCCGGTCGGCGACCAGTCCAGCCTCAACACCTGTGACGGTGGCACCGCCAACCAGGTCTCCGACATCCTGGGCGGCCGTCCGGTCGCCGGCAAGACCGGTAGCTCGGAGGAGAACGCGACGGAGACCTTCGTCGGCTTCACCCCGCAGCTCGCGGTGGCGGGGATCGCGGCCAACCCCGACGACCCAGGCGACCACGTGGGTTCGGCGGTCCAGTCGAAGGTTGTCGACGCGGTCGCCCGGACCATGGCCGCCGCGTTGCAGGGCAAGCCGAAGACGGACTTCACCGCGCCGAGCAGGGAGATCGCGTACGGCAGCGACGGCCCGAACCAGCCGCCGAAGCAGGACCCGGACCCGAACCCGAACCCGGACGGCGCCACCACGAACGGGAACGACACCCCGCCGGCCGACACGAACCAGCCCGGCAACCCGGGGCGCCGCGACCGCTGACCCGTCGATCGTCGGCAGAGCTGCCCGGAGCCTCCCGCTCCGGGCAGCTTACTGTGGTGCCACGTCCACCGCCGGACGGGCTGCGCGGACGCCTCGCCACGGCCGGTACGTGGATCTTCGCCGGTGGGGGCGGTTGTCGTATCGACATCTCTCGTTGACACGGCGGAAATTTGTTTCTATGGTGGGCGACAGGAAAGCGCTTTCCTAAGGATCTTTCCTCGGATCAGCCACTCGCGCAGCCCGTACCGCATCAGTCGTGACCCGCCCGGCGCGGACCCGCCGCCGACCCCGCGGCCGGCTCCGGCCTGCCGTGCAGCGCGCCCGACGGCCCCCACGGCCGCGTCCACGGGCGGGCCGATGGTTGGCGCCCGTCGCCGGGCGGTCCACCACCCGGAAGGCGGAACCGTGACCGCACCCACCCCCACCCCGAACACCCGGCGGCGAACGTCGCGCTGGTCTGCCCTGGCCGCGGCCGGGCTGGCAGCCGCGCTCGCCACCGCCCTGGTCGTCACCACCGGCACCGCCCAGGCGGCACCGCTGTTCGGCGACAACTTCGACGACGGCAACCACAACGGCTGGAGCAGTTCCGGCGGCTCCTGGAGCGTCATCACCGACGGCACCGGCGCGCTGCGCCAGGCCAGCACCGGCGCCGACGCCCGGGTCCGGGCCGGCACCGCGAGCTGGACCAACTACACGGTCACCGCGCGGGTCAAACCCACCGCCTTCGGCACCGGCGACCGGCTGGCCGGGGTCGCGGCCCGCGCCCAGGGCAGCGGAAGCTACTACTACCTCGGCGTCCGCGCCGACGGTGCGGCCATCCTCGGCAAGCTCGCCGCCGGCACCCACACGACCCTGGCCAGCGCGCCGCTGCCGGTCACCGTCGGCACCTGGTACGCGCTGAGCCTGGCCGTCAACGGCAGCACCCTGACCGGGCGGGTCAACGGCGGCAGCCCGCTGACCGTCACCGACACCCAGTTCGCCAGCGGCCAGATCGGCCTGTTCGGCCGGTACGCCGCAGCCAACTTCGACGACGTGAGCGTCGAGTCCGGCCCGCCGGGCCCGACCCCGTCCACCCCCGCACCGACCACCCCCGGACCGACACCCACCACCCCGACCCCCACCACCCCGGCGCCGACCACACCGGTACCGACCGGTACCCCGACCGCCCCGGTCACCGGGCGGGCCGACGGGTTCGCCAGCGTCAACGCGCTCGGCCAGAACGGCACCACCGGTGGCGCCGGTGGTCCGGTGGTCACCGCCTCCACCACCGCGCAGTTCCTGGACTACATCGCCCGCCCCGGCCCGTACGTGATCCAGGTCGTCGGCACGATCACCCTGCCCACCGGCACCAGCGACGGCATGCACGACGTCACCTCGGACAAGACCATCGTCGGGGTGGGCGCCAACGCGGTCCTGTCCGGCGGCGGGCTCAACATCGGGCTGCCGGTCAGCGACACCATCACCTCCCCGCCGGCGGACGCGGTCCACAACGTCATCATCCGCAACCTGCACCTCACCGGGGCGACCGACGACCTGCTCAACGTGCAGATGTTCAGCCACCACATCTGGATCGACCACAACGAGTTCTCCAACGGCGACGACGGCGCGGTGGACATCAAGCGCGGGTCGGACTTCGTCACGGTCTCCTGGAACAACTTCCACGACCACGACAAGACCCTGCTGCTCTCGCACGACGAGGACGCCGGGGCGCAGGACATCGGCCGGCTGCACGTCACGTACCACCACAACTACTTCAACCGCTCCGACCAGCGGCATCCACGGGTGCGGTTCTCCGACCTCACCCACGTCTACAACAACTACTACTTCGACAACAGCTACGGGGTCGCGTCCACGTACGACGCCGGGGTGCTGGTCGAGGGGAACTACTTCTACAGCGTGAACAACCCGGGCCGGGTCGAGTTCAGCGGCGACCTCGGCCGGATCGTCGAACGCGGAAACATCCTCGTGGACTGCAACCACCCGATCGAGACCCGGGGCGCGGTCACCGAGCCGAGCACGTACTACAGCTATCGGCTGGACAACGCCGCCGACATCCCGACCATCGTCCCGGCCGGTGCCGGGGTGGGAAAGCTGGGCTGAGCCGATGAACCTCCACCACGGCACCAGACGGACGACACCGCTCACCACCGCCCTGGGCGGCGCCCTGCTCGCCCTCCTGCTGGTGGTCACCGCACTCGCGGTCACCACCGGCTCCGCGCGGGCGGCGACCCTGTTCACCGACAACTTCGACGACGGCAACTCGACCGGGTGGACCGCCTCCGGCGGAAGCTGGAGCGTGGCCACCGACGGCAGCCCGGTGCTGCGCCAGTCCGGCACCAGCGCCGACGCCCGGTCCCGGGCCGGTGCGACGAACTGGACCGACTACACCGTCCGGGCCCGGGTCAAGCCGACCGCCTTCAACGGGGCCAACCGGTTCGTCGCGCTCACCGCCCGGGCCCAGTCCGCAACCAGCTACTACTACCTCGCCCTGCGCAGCAACAACACGCTCGAACTGAAGAAGCTCAGCAACGGTACGTCGACCACTCTGGCCAGCGCCTCGGTCACCGTGACGGCCGGCACCTGGTACGCGCTGAGCCTCCAGGTCAGCGGCTCGACCCTGACCGGTCGGGTGGACAACGGCCCGGCACTGACCGCCACCGACGACCAGTACCCGACCGGGCAGGTCGGGGTGGCCACCTTCTACGCCAGCGCCCACTTCGACGACGTGCTGGTGGAGACCGCCTCCGGCCCCACGCCGACGCCCACCACCGCCGGACCGACCCCGACCACGCCCGGTCCGATCCCGTCCACTCCCGTACCCACCACTCCCGCGCCGACCACGCCGCCGCCGACCGGTAACCCGGTGCCGGGCCAGCCGGACGGTTTTGCCGGCGTCAACGCGCTCGGCCTGAACGGCACCACCGGTGGGGCGGGCGGCCCGGTGGTGACGGCCACCAACGCCACCGACTTCCTGAACTACATCGACACCATCGGACCGCTGGTGATCCGGGTCCAGGGTGTGATCCGGATCAGCAGCAAGCAGGGCGTACGCCCGAACAAAACGATCATCGGGGTCGGCGGGAACGCCGAGATCACCGGCGGTGGGCTGGACATGTACCGGTCGTACAACGTGATCATCCGCAACATCAACTTCACCGACGCCGAGGACGACGCGGTCAACGTCGGGCAGGAGTCGCACCACGTCTGGATCGACCACAACCGGTTCGCCGGTGCCGTCGACGGGTCGGTCGACATCGTCCGGGGAGCCGACTACGTCACCGTCTCCTGGAACCACTTCGACCACTCCGACAAGAGCATGCTGATCAGCCACTCCGACGGGGCCGGGTCCACCGACATCGGGCACCTGAAGGTCAGCATCCACCACAACTTCTTCGACCACTCCCGGCAGCGCCACCCCCGGGTCCGGTTCGGTGAACCGGTGCACGTCTACAACAACTACTTCCTCGGCAACGACCTGTACGCCGTCGCGTCGACGGAGAACGCGGGTGTGCTGGTGGAGGGGAACTACTTCGAGAACGTGCCCTTCCCGATCTACTCCGCCAGCGGTTACGCCGACAGCGGTCCCGGTCGTGCGGTGCAACGGAACAACATCTTCGTCAACTCCGGCGTGCCGGAGACGTCCGGGACGGTGGTCGAGCCGAGCACCTTCTACGCGTACCAGTTGAGTCCGGCGGCGGGTGTGCCGGCCTCGGTCACCGCGGGCGCGGGGGTGGGGCGGATAAGCGGCTGACCCGGTCCGGCTCCGGCGTACGGGAGGTCCCCCCGTACGCCGGAGCCGGAGTCACCGGTGGTGGACGTCTCCGGCCCGGCGGGCGCGGGCAGCGTCGGTCCGTACGGCGGGTTAGCCTCGTGCGGTGACCGGACAAGCCACCTCGAACCCGCCGTCCTCGCCGTTCACCGCGGCCTTCGTCGCCGACCCGTACCCGACCTACGCGGCGCTGCGGGAGGCCGGGCCGGTGCACCGGATCCCACTGCCGGACGGGACGACCGCCTGGCTGGTGACCCGCTACGCGGAGGTACGCGCGGCGCTCGCCGACCCGGCGCTCTCCCTGGACAAGGCGAACTCGGACGGTACGTGGCGCGGCTTCTCCCTGCCCCCGGCGCTGGACGCGAACCTGCTCAACATGGACCCGCCCAACCACACCCGGATCCGCCGCCTGATCAGGGCGGCCTTCGGCCCGCAGCGGATCGCCGACCTGCGCCCGAGGGTGGAGGCGGCGGCGGAGGAACTGCTCGACCGGATCGCCGCCGACGGCCGGGCCGACCTGGTTGCCGACTACGCCGGCCCGCTGCCGGTGACGGTCATCTGCGACCTGCTCGGGGTGCCGGCGCAGGACCGGGCCGCGCTGCGCGGGTGGACCGACGTGATGCTCACTCCACCGGCGGACGACCCCCGGGCCGCCGGCCGGGTGGTGGTGCAGTTGCAGGAGTTCATGGTCCGGCTGATCGCCGAGAAGCGCCGTGAGCCCGGCGACGACCTGCTCTCCGCGATGATCGCCGCGCGGGACACCGGTTCGGACGGCGGCACCGACCGGCTCAGCGAGGACGAGCTGACCTCGCTCGCCTTCCTGGTCCTCTTCGCCGGCTACGAGAACTCCGTACACCTGATCGGCACCGGCATCCTCGCCCTGCTGCGCCACCCGAAGCAGCTCGACGGCCTGCGCGAGGCACCCGAGGTGCCCGCCGCCGTGGTCGAGGAACTGCTGCGGTACGAGCCGCCGTCGCCGGTGGCGCTGCGCCGGTTCCCGGTCACCGAGGTGGAGATCGGCGGGGTGACCATCCCGGCCGGGGCGACTGTGCTGCTCGGGGTGGCCGCCGCGAACCGCGATCCGCGCCGGTTCGACAACCCGGAACTGCTGGACGTGTCCCGGCCCGACAACGGGCAGTTGACCCTGGGCCACGGCATCCACTACTGCGTCGGCGCTCCGCTCGCCCGGCTCGAACTCCAGGTCGCCGTCGGTGCCGTGCTGCGGCGCTTCCCGAAGCTGGCACTCGCGGTCGACCCGGCCGAACTGGCCTGGCGGCCCAACTTCCGTACCCGTGGTCTGCGTAGCCTGCCGGTCACTTTCTGAAGGATGCCGGGACGGCCGGGCGATTGAAACTCGATCGAGCACCGTGGATGCTGTAACGGCGTCTATCGATGTCGATCAGCGGAGGTCCGCATGCGCCGTTCCCCGTTCCTCGTCCTGCTCGCGGTGGTGCTCCTGCTCGCCGCACCGACAGCCGCCCAGGCCCGACCCGCCGCACCCGAAGCCGTCGACCCGGCCCGGGCGGCGGCGATCCTCGCCGACGTACGCACCGCCGGCACGGTCTGGGGACTCGATCCGGCCACCGGCCGGATGACCCTCACCGTCGACGACACGGTCGGCGCCGAGCGGGTGGCCGCGCTCCGGGCGACCGCCGACCGCGCCGGTGCGGTGGTACGCCACGAGCCGGGCCGGTTGACCACCCTGATCGCCGGGGGGCAGGGCATCCAGGTCAACAGCGCGGGGCGGTGCTCACTGGGTGCGAACGTGCGCAGCGGCAGCACCCACTTCTTCATCACCGCCGGGCACTGCACCATCCTCGGCGGCACCTGGTACGCCCAGGGAAACCAGGCGCCCGTACTCGGCACCCGGGTCGGGACCAGCTTCCCGGGCAACGACTACGGCCTGGTCCGGTACACCAACGGCGCGATCCCGCACCCCAGCGCCGTCTACACCTATCCCGGCCTGCTGCCGTCGAACGGGATCGCCAACGCCTACGTCGGCCAGCGGGTCTGCCGCAGCGGCTCCACCACCGGGGTCCGGTGCGGGACGGTGGTCGCGCTCAACCAGACCGTGAACTACTCCCAGGGTTCGGTCCACGGGCTGATCCGTACCAACATCTGCGCCGAGCCGGGCGACAGCGGCGGGCCGCTCTACGACCCGGCCAACGGAAACGTACTCGGCATCCTCTCCGGCGGCAGTGGCAACTGCACCAGTGGCGGCACCACCTACTACCAGCCGATCGCCGAGATCCTCGCCGCGTACGGCGTGACCCTGCCCTGACCGGCGGTTCCTACGGAACCGGGCCCGCACCCATCACGACGGATGGGGCGGGCCCGGTCACTCGGTGCCTCGAACGCCGCCGGCTGGACCGGCCGCGCCTGCGGTACGGCTAGCTGGCGATCATCCGGCGCAGGACGTACTGCAGGATGCCGCCGTGGCGGTAGTAGTCGGCCTCGCCCGGGGTGTCGATCCGTACCACCGCGTCGAACTCGACCCCGGTGTCGGTGCTGACCCGGACCGTACGCGGGACCTCGCCGCTGTTGAGCGCGGTCACCCCGGTGATGGTGAACGTCTCGGTGCCGGTGAGCCCCAGGGTCTCGGCGGTCACGTCGACCGGGTACTGCAACGGGAGCACGCCCATGCCGATCAGGTTCGACCGGTGGATCCGCTCGTACGACTCGGCGATGACCGCCCGTACGCCGAGCAGCATGGTGCCCTTCGCCGCCCAGTCACGCGACGAGCCGGAGCCGTACTCCTTGCCGGAGAGGATGACCAGCGGTACGCCCGCCTCCTGGTAGGCGACCGAGGCGTCGAAGATCGAGCTCTGGTCACCGGTCAGGTGGTTGACCGTGAAGCCGCCCTCGACGCCCGGCACGAGCTGGTTGCGCAGCCGGATGTTGGCGAAGGTGCCCCGGATCATCACCTCGTGGTTGCCCCGGCGGGAACCGTACGAGTTGAACTCGTGCCGGGCCACGCCGTGGTCGGCCAGGTACCTACCGGCCGGGGAGTCGGCCTTGATCGAGCCGGCCGGCGAGATGTGGTCGGTGGTGACCGAGTCGCCGAGCTTGGCCAGTACCCGCGCGTTGGTGATGTCCACGACCGGCTGCGGCTCGCGGGCCATGCCCTCGAAGTACGGGGGCTTGCGTACGTAGGTCGAGTCACCGGCCCAGGCGAAGGTGTCACCGGTCGGGGTGGGCAGGCCCTGCCAGCGCTCGTCACCGGCGAAGACGTCGGCGTAGTCGGCGGTGAACATCTCGCTGCGCACCGCGCTCGCGATGACCTCCTCGATCTCGGTCGAGTTCGGCCAGATGTCGCGCAGGTAGACCGGCTGACCGTCGGAGCCGAGCCCGATCGGCTCGTTGGCCAGGTCGATGTCCATCGTGCCGGCCAGCGCGTACGCCACCACCAGCGGCGGCGAGGCGAGGTAGTTCATCTTGATGTCCGGGTTGATCCGGCCCTCGAAGTTCCGGTTGCCGGACAGCACGGAGACCACCGACAGGTCACGCTCGTTGACCGCGTGGGAGACCGCCTCGGGCAGCGGGCCGGAGTTGCCGATGCAGGTGGTGCAGCCGTATCCGACCAGGTGGAAGCCGAGCTTCTCCAGGTACGGGGTGAGCCCGGCGCGCTCGTAGTAGTCCATGACCACCTTGGAGCCCGGGGCGAGGGTGGTCTTCACCCACGGCTTGCGGTTCAGACCGCGCTCGACGGCGTTGCGGGCGAGCAGGGCCGCACCGATCATCACCTGCGGGTTCGAGGTGTTGGTGCAGGAGGTGATCGCGGCGATCACGACCGCGCCGTGGTCGAGTTCGAACTCGGTGCCGTCGTCGCCGGTGACCGTGATCGGGGCGCTGGCCCGTCCCTTCGCGCCGGTCGCGGCCGAGATCAGGTCGCGGGGCGCGTCGTCGGGGTCGTTGATCCCGTTGGCCGGCGGGTCGCTGGCCGGGAACGACTCCTCGCTCGCCTCGTCGGCCGGGCCGTGGGCGACCGGGTTGTCGTCGCCGACGTAGTTGATCAGGGCCGAGCGGAACATCGTCTTGGCGTTGCCCAGCGGCACCCGGTCCTGCGGGCGCTTCGGTCCGGCCAGCGACGGCTCGATGGTCGACAGGTCGAGTTCGAGTCGCTCGGAGTAGTTCGGCTCGGCGGCCGGGTCGTGCCAGAGGCCCTGCTCCCTGGCGTACGCCTCGACCAGCGCGACCTGCTGCTCGCTGCGGCCGGTGAGCTGCAGGTAGCGGATGGTCTCGGCGTCGATCGGGAAGATGGCGACGGTGGAGCCGTACTCGGGCGACATGTTGCCGATGGTGGCCCGGTTGGCCAGCGGCACCGCGCCGACGCCGGGGCCGTAGAACTCGACGAACTTGCCGACCACACCGTGCTTGCGCAGCATCTCGGTGATGGTGAGCACCAGGTCGGTGGCGGTGGTGCCGGTCGGGGCCTCGCCGGAGAGCTTGAAGCCGACGACCCGGGGGATCAGCATGCTGACCGGCTGGCCGAGCATGGCGGCCTCGGCCTCGATGCCGCCGACGCCCCAGCCGAGCACGCCGAGGCCGTTGACCATCGTGGTGTGCGAGTCGGTGCCGACCACGGTGTCCGGGTAGGCCTGGCCGTTCCGCTCCATGATGGTGCGGGCCAGGTACTCGATGTTCACCTGGTGCACGATGCCGGTGCCCGGCGGTACGACCTTGAACTCGTTGAACGCGGTCTGGCCCCAGCGCAGGAACTGGTAACGCTCGCGGTTGCGCTCGTACTCCAGCTCGACGTTGCGGGCGAAGGCGTCCGCACGGCCGAACAGGTCGGCGATGACCGAGTGGTCGATGACCAGTTCGGCCGGGGCGAGCGGGTTGACCCGGGTCGGGTCGCCACCGAGGTCGCGTACGGCCTCGCGCATGGTGGCCAGGTCGACGACGCAGGGGACCCCGGTGAAGTCCTGCATCAGCACCCGGGACGGGGTGAACTGGATCTCCACGCTCGGGTCCGCGTCCGGGTCCCATCCGCCCAGCTCACGGATGTGGTCGGCGGTGATGTTCGCGCCGTCCTCGGTGCGGAGCAGGTTCTCCAGCAGGATCTTCAGGCTGTACGGCAGGCGGTCCTGACCGGCCACCTTGCTGATCTTGAAAATCTCGTAGCTCGCGTCTCCGACGCGTAGCTGGCTCTTCGCACCGAAGGTGTCGAGGCTCGCCACGTCGTACTCCTTCACGCTGTGTTCGTTCCGGCCGATGCCTTCCGGCCGAAGGGCGACCGTGAATAGTCCTGAGCAGTCTTTCGTATGTGTTACCGCCACGCGCGGCTTAGGTAACACTTACCAACCGGCTCCTCCGGCTATTCAAACCGTACGTCCGTCTTGCTACTGACGCAAGCCGGCCCGTACCGAGTGGCGGGCTCCGGACACCGGAGGGCGGCGGAGGGTCGGACCCGGTACAGGCGTCGGTGCTAGGGTGCCGCGAGTGACCGACGCAACCGTCCAGCTCGCCGCCCAGCCACGCATCGACACCGTGGCGACCGGATTCTTCACCGACGCCCGGCGACTGCGCAGTGACTACGCCGGCATCGCCTGGATCGGCGGTCAGCCCGACGCCGACACCGGGCTGATGGGGCCGGAGTACAAGCGCCGCCAGGTCGACTCCCGGCTCTTCCTGCCGGACACCCACTGGTACGACCTGGACGCCCTCGAAGACGTCGAGGTGCAGCTCAGCGTCGGCCTGCTCCAGATCCCCGGCACCGCCCAGGGCACCCAGGGCCTGGTCGGGGCGATCGCCGACCCGGTGGTGGAGTTCTACGAGCACCCGGACGGCGGCACCGGTGTGGGCCTCTGCCTGTGGGTGCACGGCGACATCTGGTCCAACGTCGGCCTCTCCTACCGGGTCACCGTGCTCTGCGCCCCGGACGCCGTACGCGAGCCCGGTGCCGAGAGCGACGGGCTCGTCACCGCCAACCCTGCGGTCGGTGGCGCTGACGGCGACGGCGGCGGCTATGGCGGTGGCGACGGTGGCGGTGGTGGTGGCGGCTACTAGCGCCGAACGCCACCCCCGCGTCGTAGCGGACACGCCGAGGGGCCAGCTCGATGAGCTGGCCCCTCGGTCCTACCGTCCTGCTATTCGGTTGTCACCTCGTCAGGCCGAGTAACCGCGGGTGGCGATCCAGTTGGCCATGTCGATGGTGCTCATCCAGTACGACGAGTTGTTCGGGTTGGCCGAGTCGGAGATCTTCACGGCCCGACCGTCATCGCGGTAACCGACCACGGCCAGGTAGTGGCCGCCCTCGTAGGAGTGCGAGACCCCGTCGGTGTCGGTCCCGGTACCGATGATGTTGGCCACCACGGCACGGTTGTCGTCGACCGCGCGCTTGACGTCAGCCTGGAGCTTGTCCATCTGCTCCGGCTTGGCCTTGCTGTCCGGGATCGCGGTGGTCTTGTACTTGTCGCCGCCGACAACCTCGTTCAGCACCCGGGTGGTGTCCTCGGCCGAGGGGGTGCCCTCGACGGTGGTACCGAGCTTCTTGGCCAGCTCGTCCTGGGTCAGGTGGTGCCCGTCGGCGCTCAGCGCGTTCCGGGTCGCGGCCGGACCACACCAGTAGAAGTTCGGCTGCGCCTGGTAGTCGTTCTTGAGTTCCTTGGCCGACATGGTGCGACCGGCGTCCTTGCCGTGACCCTTGTCCTTGTCACGGTCGGCGTCCTTGCCGTGACCGTTGTCGTCGTGACCGCGGTCCGAGGTCACGTGGGCGACGGTGGTCATGGCCGGGGCCGGCTGGGCGGCCGGAGCCGCTTGCGCGGTGGCACCCAGGGGGCCGGCGATGGCGCCGCCGACGAACGCGAGGCTTGCGGCGGTCAGTGCGCCCTTACGAACTGCGGAGGTCTTTGCGATGGCCGGTAGCCACTGACTAAAGGTAGTCATGATGGTTGCCTTCCAGTGGGGGTGTCCCGTAGCTGGGGGAGAAGCACGGGGCTGAGCCACACGCCCGGCCGGTGGGGGCTGGTCGGACGTGCTCGGGGATGTAACCGGTCCGGCCCGTCGTGCATTCCGGGGATGCGTCACCCGGGGGCCGGTCACGGAGGCGACCCGCTCGGGGTGCTCCGGTGTTCAGGGGGATGTAACCGGTCCGGCCCGTCAATCATTCCCGGGGGCTGGCCACCGGGGGGCCGGTCCAGGAGATCACCCGGTCGGGGTGCTCCGGCGTACGTGTGTATAACCGATCCGGGGGCCCCGGCATTCCGGGAGATGGCCGCCCCGGCCAGTTGATCAAGCAATCCGTGTCCCGGGCCGGGGAGGGTCTGGGACATACCCGACATTGGGTCGGATACCGCTCAGTCTTCCTTGGCTCCCAGGGCGTTCGCCTCCGCGTGCCGGTCACGCAGCCGGGTACGGATCTGGTCCGGCGTGTACGCCCGGCGACGCCGCTCCGCCCGGGCGATCACCACCCCGGTGGCCGCCACACCCACGACACTTGCCAGGCCAACTATCTTCCACCAGCGCATCCGCCTAGGGTAGTCGAGTGGTCGATACGAGCATCAGCCTCGATGAGGCCGTCGACGTGACCCGTACCGGGGATCTGTGGGTGTTCCGTGGACGGAGCATGCCGGACCGGGCCATCCAGCTCACCACGAACAGTCCCGTCAACCACGTCGGCATGGCCGTCGTGCTGGACGACCTGCCTCCGCTGATGTGGCACGCCGAGCTGGGCCGGTCGTTACCGGACATGTGGTCGGGCACCCACCAACGCGGCGTCCAACTGCACAACCTCCGCGACGCCGTCTGCGTCTGGGCGAACCGGTACGGACAACGCGCCTGGCTGCGCCAACTGGAGCCGCCCGCCGGTCGCGAACTGGAGGACGCTGTCCTGCGTACGATCGCCCGGCTCGACGGCACCCCCTTCCCCTCCACCGCCCGGATGGCCTGGCGGTGGCTGCGCGGCCGGGTGCCGGACGTACGCCGGACCGGGCTGTTCGGTGCCGGTGCGCGCGATGGGGCGCCCGTGCCGATCGAGCCGGACGGACCGGCCGAGGCGCGTCGCCGGGAAAGTGAGCTGGAGACCGCCTACTGCGCCGAAGTGGTGGCCGTGACGTACGAGGAAATGGGTCTGCTGCCGACCGGCCGGCGGCCGAACTGGTACGACCCCGGCCGTTTCTGGAGTGGGGACGACCTCGTCCTCGCCAACGGCTCCCGGCTCGGTACGGAGATCACCGTCGAGATACCGCCCCGCTGACGATCCGGCGGTTGCCGTCAGGAGACGGCCGGCACGGTGTGGTCCCGCAGCGACAGTCGGCGGGCCAGCAGGGTGGCGCCGACCAGCGCGGCCACGACCAGTGCGATCTCGGTCGCCACGACCGGCAGCGCGAAGCTGTAGTCGGTGAGCCGGGCGAACCCCATGGTGATCGGGGTGACCGCCGCGCCAGCCACCGGCAACAGCAGGCCCATCAGCGCGATCGTCCGCCCGATCCTCGGTACGTCGCGAAGGTGCACGCGGACGGCGACCAGGGCGCCCCCGACCACTATCGCGGCCGGTACGCCGTAGTAGACGCCGATCGCGAGGGCGAGCGGCACCTCGAAGCCGGACGGCAGGTCGAACAGGGAGACGAAGGTCGAGTAGACCGAGGACATGACGAGGTAGCCGAGCGTCGCACCCAGCACGGCACCGGTCAGCATGGTGAGCAGCAGGCGCGGGTACTCACGCGGGACGCGGGCGACGCCCGACTCGTCGGCGAGCCGCCGGGCGAACCCGCGAATGTCGCCCCCGAGTAGTTGCTCGGGTGTGACGCCGTCCGCGGCGGCCGCCTCCAGGTCGAGCCGGAGGTCGGCGACGAGCGCGGCGCGGTCGCGATGCTGGATGCCGAGGAGGCGCCATTCGTTGTCGGCGATCGTGAGCGCGGTGTCGATGGGGTCCACGGGGTCAGCTCCTCGGGCCGGACGGGGTGGAATCGGTGAGGGTCGCGTTGACGATGCCGACGAAGTTGGTCCACTGCCGACTCCAGGTACGCAGCCTGGTACGGCCCGCGTCGGTGAGCGCGTACACCTTGCGTGGTGGCCCGCTCGGGCTGGCCTGCAACTCGTCGGCGACCAGGCCGAGACGGCGCATCCGGGTCAGCAGCGGGTAGATCGTGCCGTAGCCGACCGCGTCGAAGCCGGCGGCCTCGACCCGACGGACCAGTTCGTAGCCGTGGGCCGGCTCCTTGGCGAGCAGGGCGAGCAGGCACATGTCCAGGGCGCCGCGCAGCAGTTGGGTCTGCCGCTCGTTGTCCTGCCCGGTGTCCTGCTCGTTCACTACCATGCGAGACATAGTAGCGTCCGCTATTAGGTCTCGTCCAATAGTTCGGCGGAATCGTGGCGCCGGATCTGTTCGGGCGGAACGGTCAGCCGCGCCGGGCGCCGTCGGGCCAGAGGACGGTCACCGGCAGCCCGCGTTCCCGGGCGGCGCGTACCACGTCGGCGGTGTCACCGACGTGGACCGAGGGTCGGCCGTCCCAGACCGCGAACAGCAGCTCGCACCGGTTCAGCAGCTCCACGCTCGCGGCCATGTACGCCTGCCGGTCCGACCGGTCGTACGGCATGTAGTCCACCCGTACCGCCCGTTCCAGCAGCTCGTCGAAGGTGGCCCGGTTGTCCCGCTCGACCGCGCACTGCCGGTAGTCGGCGGCCGGGATCACCGCCTCGTAGGTCCCGTGAAGCGCCAGGATCTCCCGAGCGAAGAGCTGGTCGGCACCGTTGGCCAGGCAGGTTATCCCGTGCAACCCCGGCCCGGCGTACGGCAGCAGATGCTCGGCGAGACACGCGGCGACCAGTTCGGCGGTGCCGTTGGCGAGGATCACGTGACCGGTGACCCCGATCCGCGGCATGGCACACCGTCCGTTCGTCGTCACGCCTCACGCAGCCGTACGATCCGGAACCCGGCGTCGGCCAGGATCGTGGGCATCGCCCGGATGACGTCGTGATTGCGCTCGCGCATCTCCGTACTGAGCTTCTCCCAGGCGACCAGCGCCGGATGCAGCCGTCGGTCGTCGTCGCGCGGTTCACCGTAGCGCCAGCCGGCGGCGGTCCGCTCCGCCATCCAGCGCCGGTGTTCCAGCACCGCCAGCCGGATCACGTCCGGCTCGGTCAGGGTGTACTCCTCGCCCGGCCCGACCCGTGGCGACAGGACACAGCCCAACTCGCGCAGCTTGCTGCCGAAGTCCTCCGCCTGGGCCCGGTTGGCGATCCGCAGCGACTCCGTCAGCGACTCCCACGCCACCAGCGTCGGGGTGTTCTCGGGGCGCTCGCCGCGCCGCAGCCGCGCGGCGACGTAACTCTCGTGGATCACCCGGGCGAGGTCGTCCCCGATCAGCTCCGGGTCGCACGCCGCCCGGACCACGCCGTACAGGCGCAGGGTGCCGGACAGGTCGTCGAGCAGCCGCTCACCCGAACCGCCGAACGCCTCCCGGAGACTGGCCAGCCGGTCCAGCCGGACCACCACCGAGCCGGGTGCGCCGTGCCACAACTGCTCCGCGGTCAGCGCCGTCTTGAGCGCCCGTTGCTCGTCGTCGTAGCAGATGAACACCCGGTCGGGTGGCATCGGGAACCCTCCGGCGGCGAGGAGTTCGGTCAGCCCCCCGTCGTACGCGGTGATCCGGCAGATCCGGGACAGGAAGGGAAAACGTTCGACGAGCTGGTCGTGTGCCCGACCGGCCGCCTCGTCGACCAGGGCGACCGGCACCGGCCGCTCGTCGCCCGGATCCCGCAGCCGCCACCGTCGAGCCAGTTCGACCAGTACGGAGCGGCCGAAGTTGGTCGCGCCGATGACCACCACCCGTGGTGGTTCACCGTTGACCGGCACCGGCGGCTCCTGGCTCAGCAGCTTGCGCGCGGCCAGGTCGTCGATGTGGAAGAAGTCCACCCGGGCGCCGGGCTGCCCGGCCAGACCGAGGTGCCGGGCCTGTAGGGCGAGGCAGAGTTCCGGGTCGGCGACCTCCGCGTAGACGGAGAGCGGGCTGCGCCGGCCGTACCGCCCGTGCCGGGCGGCGGCGAGCGCGATCGCGGTGTTGGCCGCGCTGTCGTCGGTGCAGGCGTACAGGGCACGGGCCCGTCCGACCCCGGCCGCCCCCAGCACGTCGGGGTCCCGGGCCGCCCTCGCGATGCGGCGGGTGTCCGGTTCGGCGGCCACCGCACCCGAGGGGACCGACACCACCCGGTCGCCGCCCGCCCGCAGGCGCCGGGCGAGGGTGTTGGCGATCAGGCCGTCACCGCAGACGATCACGTGGTTGCGGGCCTGGCGGACCCGCAGCCGTCGCAGTTCGGTCTGGAAGACCAGACGGCCGGCCTCGATGAACGCGTAGACGGTGACGGCGGGGGCACTGAACCGGGCGATGTTCAGCAGCAGTGGGAACGGCCCGCCGTCGTCCAGTGGCGGTGAGCCGAGCACGAACAGTTGCAGGTCGTAGTAGAGCAGGTCGGACGGGTGCGCGCGTACGGGCGGCTCGAGGTTGAGGAAGTACTCCTGTAGACCCAGGTAGCCGCAGACGAAGGAGGCCACCCCGATCAGGGCGAAGAGCACCCGCAGCACGTCCATGGTCGGGGCGCGCGGGGGTTCGCCGAGGCTCCTGCCGGGCACGACGCCTCCCGTGGGGGATCAGGCATGAACGCAGCGTCATCGTACCGTTGCGGCTCGACCCCACGGAAGATCGTCAAGCGGCGGGAACCCGTCAGCCGGGCAGCCGGTGACCCGCCTCGCGCTGGGCGGCCAGCCAGGACTCCACCTCGTCGGCCCGCCGGGGCAGACCGGCCGACAGGTTGACCGCGCCGGCCGGGGTCACCAGTACGTCGTCCTCGATCCGGATGCC
Source organism: Micromonospora sp. NBC_01796 (assembly GCF_035917455.1). Taxonomy (NCBI): domain Bacteria; kingdom Bacillati; phylum Actinomycetota; class Actinomycetes; order Micromonosporales; family Micromonosporaceae; genus Micromonospora; species Micromonospora sp. NBC_01796. Next base: position 5,478,632 of record NZ_CP109078.1, read on the forward strand.
GATCCCGCGCAACTCCGCCGGGACCAGTTCGTCCTCGGGCTGGAAGTAGAGGCCCGGCTCGACGGTCAGCACGTAGCCCTCGCCGAGGTTCCCGTCGCGGTACGTCTGCTTGCGGGCGTTCGAGCAGTCGTGCACGTCGATACCGAGCATGTGCCCGAACCCGTGCAGCGTCCAGCGCCGGTAGACCGTCGAGGTCTCGTCCATCGCCTCGTCCACGCTCACCGGCAGCAGCCCCAGGTCGGACAGACCCTCGGCGAGGACCCGCATGCAGGTGCGGTGTACGTCCTTGAAGCTCACGCCGGGCCGGATGAACTCGATCCCGGCCTGCTGGGAGGCGTACACGATGTCGTAGACCTGGCGCTGGAGCGGGGTGAAGGTGCCCGAGACCGGCAGCACCCGGGTGACGTCGGCGGTGTAGAGGCTGCGCCCCTCCACCCCCATGTCCATCAGGAGCAGCTTGCCCGGCTGGGTCACGCCGGTGTTGCGGACCCAGTGCAGGATCGTCGCGTGCTCGGCCGACCCGACGATCGAGCTGTAACCCACGTCGTTGCCGTCGTGCCGGGCCCGGAGCGCGAAGATCCCCTCCAGCAGCCGTTCGGTCACCGGCCGGTCCGCCGGCAGCACCCGGGCGACGTCCTCGAACCCGCGTACGGTGGCGTCGATGGCGTCCTGGAGCTGGGCGATCTCCCACTCGTCCTTGACCAGCTTCAGCTCACCGATCACCGCCGCCAGTTCCCGGTCCCGGCCGAGTTGCGCCGTCGCCTGGTCGCCGGTGGCCGACGGCGGGTCGTACGGGCGGACGGCGGCATCGACCGAGGCGTCCAGTCCACGCAGCACCCGGGTACGCCCCGGCGCGCAGTCGGCCAGCGCGGCGGCCAGGTCGGTCAGCGGTGCCGTCTCGACCCCCAGCTCGGTCGACTTCTCGGCCAGGGTGTGCCGGCGACCCACCCACAGCTCGCCGTTGCGGCTGCGGAAGAACTCGTCGGTCTCCTTCGAGTTGCGCGGCTGGGTGTAGAGGATCGCGTCGTGGCCGGACCCGTTCGGGCGCAGCACCAGCACGTCGTCCGGGTCGTGGTCACCGGTCAGGTACGCGAAGTCGCTGCCCGGCCGGAACGGGTGGTCGGTGTCGTTGGCCCGTACCTTCTCGGTCCCGGTCGGGATGACCAGCGTCTCGCCAGCGAACGCGGCAGACAGGGCGGCCCGGCGCTTGGCGTGGTTGGGCACCTCGGGACGGGGGCTCACGGACAGGGCGGAGTCCCGCCAGCCCTCCCGCATGAACGCGAGGAACTTCTCCGGGTAGTCGGGATCGTGCGACTCGATCCGCGCGGTCTCCGCCGTGTCCTCGGTGCGCTCGTCGCTCATGTCCCGCTCCTCCCAGGCCGATCCATCTCCAAGACGGTACCGCGCAAGCGCGGTCCAGATCTCCCAGCGGTGCCGGCACGCGCGCCCGAGCCGCGTGGAAAGATGACCGCCATGTGCGGACTCCTGGCCTTTTTCAGCGCGCGCGGCGACGCCAGCGCGCACCGAGACGCCCTTGCCGGCGCATTGGAATGCCTGCACCACCGGGGACCGGACGAGACCGGGGTGGAAGTCATCGGCGACCCGTCCGGTACCCGGGCGGACGCGGTCTTCGCGCACAAGCGGCTGTCGATCATCGACGTGGCGCTCAGCCACGAACCGCTGCCCTACGCCGACGGCCGCTACCTGCTGACCTTCAACGGCGAGATCTACAACTACCTGGAGCTGCGCGAGGAGCTGGCCCGGGACTTCGGCGCCCAGTTCGCCACCCAGGGCGACGGCGAGGTGATCGTCGCCGGCTTCCACTACTGGGGCGAGCAGGTGCTCACCCGGTTGCGGGGGATGTTCGCCTTCGTGATCTGGGACCGGCAGGAGCGGCGGGCGTTCGGCGCCCGGGACTACTTCGGCATCAAGCCGATGCACTACCTGGAGACCAACGACGGGGTCTACCTCGCCTCGGAGAAGAAGGCGCTGCTCCCGTTCGCGCCGGCGGCGCACGCCGGTGACGCCGGGGTGGACGCGGCGAACCTGTCGCACTACCTGACCCTGCAGTACGTGCCCGAGCCGGGCACCCTGCACCACGGGATCCGCCGGATCGGGTCGGGGGAGTACCTGACCTGGGTGCCGGGGGGCCGGATCGACGTACGTCGGTGGTACCGGCCGGTGTTCCGGCCCGCCCCGGTCGACGACCAGCAGCGGCTCTACGACCAGATCCGGGAGACGCTGCGCGAGAGCGTACGGATGCACATGCGGGCCGACGTGCCGGTCGGGTCGTTCCTGTCCAGCGGGATCGACTCGACCGCGGTGGTCGCCCTGGCGCGGGAGTTCAACCCGAACATCCTGACCTTCACCGTCGGCTACGACGTTCCCGGCTACTCCGAGATCGACGTGGCCCAGGAGTCGGCCCGGCACCTCGAGGTGACCACCATCCCGACCAAGATCGGGCCGCAGGACATGATCGACGCCCTGCCGAAGATCATCTGGCACCTGGACGACCCGGTCGCCGACCCGGCCCTGGTCCCGCTCTACTTCGTCGCCAAGAAGGCCGCCGAGCACGTCACGGTGGTGCTCTCCGGCGAGGGCGCGGACGAGTTCTTCGGCGGATACACGATCTACCGCGAGCCGCTCTCGCTCGGCGCGGTCAACGGCCTGCCCGGCGGCATGCAGAAGGGCCTGCGGGCGGTCTCCAAGGCGATCCCCCAGGGGGTCAAGGGCAAGAGCTTCCTGGAGCGCGGCACCACCCCGATCGAGGAGCGCTACTACGGCAACGCGCGGATGTTCACCGAGGAGGAGAAGCAGAAGCTGATGCGCCGCTACGACCCGAGCGTGCGCTACACCGACGTGACCGCCCCGATCTACGCCGAGGCCACCGAGCTCGACGACGTGACCAAGATGCAGTACATCGACCTCTACACCTGGCTGCGCGGCGACATCCTGGTCAAGGCCGACCGGATCTCGATGGCGCACTCGCTGGAGGTACGGGTGCCGTTCCTGGACCGGGAGGTGTTCGAGGTCGCCGCCGGCATCCCGGTCGACCTGAAACTGCCGCCCCGCTCCGACGCCACCAAGTACGCCATGCGCCAGGCCCTGCGCAACGTGGTGCCGCCGGCCATCGTCAACCGGCGCAAGCTCGGCTTCCCGACCCCGACCCGGGTCTGGCTGCGGGGCGAGATGTACGAGTGGGCCCGGCACATCCTGTCCACCTCCGGTGCGGGCGACCTGCTCGACCTGTCGTACGCGATGCGGCTGCTCGAGGAGCACAAGCGCGAGGAGGCCGACCACTCGCGCAAGGTGTGGACCGTACTGATCTTCTGCATCTGGCACGCGATCTTCGTGGAGCGCTCGCTCGACCCGGGCATCCAGCGCAACCAGTCGGCCCTGCTCACCAAGCCGGTGGTCGGCTCGATGGTGGCCTGACCCCGCGGGGGGAGCACCACGGCGGGCGGTGACGGGCGACCTCACGGCACGCGGTGACGAACACGGACCGGGCCCGGCGCAGTTCGCGCCGGGCCCGGCCGCTCCGTGGGGAGGAGTTACGGGCTGCTGCAACTCACCGTCGGTGAGGTGTTGGTGGCCCCGGTACTGCCGGTGAAACCGAACGTGGCGGTGCCGTTCGCGGCCAGGTTCCCGTTGTGCCCGGCGTTACGTACGGTCACAGCCGATCCGCTCTGGGTGTAGGTCCCGTTCCAGAGACTGCCGATCGTCTGACCGCTCGCCCAGGTCCAGCGGGTGGTCCAGCCACTCAGTGCCGAACTGCCGGTGTTGCGTACCGTCACCTCGCCCTGGAAGCCCCCGGACCAGCTCCCGGTCACCCGGTAGGTGGCCGAGCAGCCGGCGGTGCCCGGCGGCGGGGTGGTCGGGTTCGGCGGCGGCGTCGTGGGGTTCGGCGGCGGGGTGGTCGGGTTCGGCGGAGGTGTGGTCGGGTTCGGCGGCGGGGTGGTCGGGTTCGGCGGGTTCGAACCGCCCGGTCCGACCCCGGTGACCTCGCCGTTGCCGCCGTCGAAGACCACGTCCGAGCAGCCGAAGAAGTTCTCCTGGCTGTCCGAGCGCACCCAGCGGGAGTAGATGATGTGCCGCCCGCTCTTGCCGGTCGGCAGCTGCCCGCTGAAGTAGTAGTGCCCCTCGTTGGTGCCGACCCCGCCGCTCTGCGGCGGGTTGGTCACCGTCAGGAACGGCTCCTCCAGGTCACTCCAGGCCAGCGCCCGGGTGGGGCTCCAACTGTTCTTCGTGACATAGAAGTAGAAGGTGCCCGGGTGGTGGGCCCAGTTGCTGTACTTGAAGTTGAAGTTGCCACCGGCGGTCAGGTGGGTCAGCGGCCAGTCGTTGCGGGCCAGGTTGTAACCGCTGAAGCTGGCGTTGCCGCCGCTGCACAACTGTCCGTCGGAGACGAAGCCGGTGGTCCGGCCGCCCGCGTCGGAACGCAGCACGCTGAACCAGTTGTAGAGCGAGTTGGCCCCGCTCTGGTTGACCGCGGCCGCGCAGGCCGGGTTGTTGGGCTGGATGTCGCCGCGCGGGCTGAGCCCGTCCTTCCAGCACAGGAAGGTACGACTGCCGGGTGCCATCGCGGCACCGTGGGCGAACGCCGCGTTGGGCGTCACCACCGTGACGATGCCGGCGGTGAGCATGGCCGCGGCGGCGAACACCGCGACTCTGCGGAAGGGTTTCACCGAGTACTCCTTAACTTTCGGGCTAGAGCCGCAGGCGGGTGGGTACGCCGGTACTGCGGACAACCAGCGGGTCCCGCGGGGTGCGGGCACCCGGGTCGGACCGCTGGTCGTGGTGTCGTGCGAGCCGCTCGCGGTGGTGGTGATGATGGGAGAGGACGCGGCGGGCAGGCGGCGACACGGGACCCGGTCCGATCACGGACGGGTGTGCTGCTCGCGCGGCCCCCTGGCGGCATCCGGCACGGCGCGTTAGCCCCCGCGCTGTCCCGGTACGCGCCAGTGCATCACGGATCCGTACCCGATGCAATAGGTGGGCATCGATCGGAATCCGGTCCACCGGACGCCGTTGACCCGGCCCGACCCCGACCCGGCATGCTGTCCGGGCAGGATCTCGACACGAGGAGGAACCCATGGGGTACGCGGTGGTGCTCGGCGAAGCGCTGGTCGACCTCCTCGACGGGGCGGCCGACGGGCAACCGGTCTACCGCCAGGCGATCGGCGGCGCCCCGCTGAACGTCGCCGTCGGGGTCGCCCGGCTCGGTGCCCCGGTGGAGTTTGTCGGGTCGGTCGGCGACGACGTACTCGCCGGGCGGATCCGGGACTTCCTTCGCGACCGCGGCGTCGGGCAGCGCGGGACGGTGACCGTGCCGGTGTCGACCACCCTCGCCGTCGCCACCTTCGCCGGGGCCGAACCCGACTTCCGCTTCTACGGCGAACCGCCCTCCTACGGGCTGCTGACGGCCGACGCGCTCGACCCGACCCTGATCCGGGAGGCGGCGGTGCTCTACTGCGGCTCGATCGCCCTGCTCCGTACGCCGGTGCTGGCCGCCGCCCGGCGGGCCTGGTCGCTCGCCACCGGCCGGCGGGTCTTCGACCCGAACGTACGCCCCCGGCTGATGCCGGACGAGGGCGCGTTGGACGGTTTCCGGGCCGTGGTGGCCGAGTTCGCCACCACCGCCGACCTGGTGAAACTCAGCGCGGTCGACGCCGACCTGCTCTATCCCGGCGAGCCGGTGGACCGGGTGACGGCGCGGCTGCGGGCGCTCGGCGCCGGCGCGGTGGTGCTCACCCGTGGGCCGGTGGGGGCGCTGGTCTGCGCCGGGGCGGACACGGAGCCGGTGGCGGTGCCCGCGCCGGTGGTCGACGCGGTCGACGCGACCGGGGCCGGTGACTCGGTGATGGCCGCCCTCGTCGCCGACCTGCTCCTGAGCGGCCCGCCCGCACCGGGCGGCTGGCCGGCGCGGGTCGCGTACGCGCTCCGGGTCGCCGGGCTGGTCTGCGAGGCGCCCGGCGGGGCGGTCGCCATGCCGAACCGGGAGCAGGTGGCCGCCCGGTTCCCGACCGGGTGACCCGGAGCGGCGACGGTCGGCGGGGACGATCAGGTGTCGCCGGAGAGTTCCGCGTACCCGAGCCGGATCGCCGGCAGGGTCACCGTCGGGGTGAACGGGGCCCGGGAGGCGACCCGCTCGGCGGGAGCGCCGTCGGCGTGCCCGTCACGGATCAGCCAGGCCAGGGTGGCGAGCTGCTCGTGTTGTGCGCGTACGCCGTCGATGCCGAGGATGCCGCCGTGCCCCGGCACGACCATGGTGCGTCGGGTCGCCAGGCGCAGCAGTTCCGCGACCGTCTCCGGCCACTCCAGCGGGTAGCTGTCGTCGAACGACGGCGGGCCGCTCTCCTCGACCAGGTCACCGGCGACCAGCAGATCGGCGTCGGGCACGTGCACGACCAGGTCGCCGTCGGTGTGCCCACGCCCCAGGTGCCGCAGGACAACCGTACGACCGCCGATGTCCAGGGTGGACTCCAGGTGCACCGGGTGGCTGGGCGCCAGGATCGTGGTACGGGACAGCTCGGCGGCGAGCACCGGTTCGGTTTCGCGCATCTCGTCGTACGCCTGCTGTCGCACCAGCTCGGGATGGTCCCGCAGCCGGGCCGCGGCGGCCTGGTGGGCGTAGATCGGCCGGGCCGGCTCGCCGGCCAGCGTGGCGTTGCCGAAGCAGTGGTCGAAGTGGTGGTGGGTGTTGACCAGGGTCCACGGGTACGGCGTGATCGTGCGTGCCGCCGCCGCCAGCTCCCCGGCCTGGGTCGCGTTCGACAGGGTGTCCACCAGCAGGGCTTCGCCGTCGCCGACGACCAGGGTCACGTTGACCGCGAGCGCGGGGTGGCGCAGCAGGTAGACCCGCTCGCCGATCTCCTCGAATTCGATCGTCATGGTGTGCGCGACGCCCTTTCCACGAACCGGAGCCGGTCGACCAGTGCCCGCTCCACCCGGCCCTTCGCCACGGTCGCCGAGCCGTCGGTCACGCTCACGTCGAAGTGCAGCCGCCGGCCGCTCACCTCGGTCAGCCAGGCCTGGGCGACAACCGTCCGGCCGACCGGGGTGGGCACCGTGTGGTCGAGTTCCACCCGCAGGCCCACCGTGGTCATGCCGGGCAGCATCCGGGTCGCGGTGGCCGCCACCGTGGCCGCCTCGGCCAGTGCCAGCACCCTCGGGGTGCCGAGTACCGGCACGTCACCGGAGCCGACCGCCAGGGCGGTGTCGGTGTCGGTGACGGTGAGTTCAACCCGGGCGGTCAGGCCGGGCGCGAAGCCGGGATCCGGCGGTTGTTCCATGGGTGCAGCTTAGGCCGTGACCCGGCGCCGGATGATCGGCATGCCGGCCGTGTCCCGCCGCCGGTCGCAGCGGCACAGCCGGCCGTGTCCCGTCGCCGGTCGCAGCGGCACAGCCGGTCGTGTCCCACCGTCGGTCGCAACGGCGCCCGGTCGTGTCCTGCCGCCGGATGACCGGCTCGGCCCGGCGACCCGGGTGCCGGTCAGCCGGCGTTGCGGGCGGCCCGTGCGCGGGCGGTGAGTTCGGCGGCGAGCGCCCACGCCTCGGCCAGGTCCCGGTCCAGGGCGGCGGCACCCGCCCCACCGGCGGTGTCGGCGTGTACGGTCGCCAACCGCAACCGCCGCTGCAACGGCCCCTGCACCACCCGGACACTCTGGATCCGCGCGTACGGCACCACGACGAGCTGGCGGGTCAACAGCCCGCTGCGGACCGCGAACACCCGGTCGGTCAGCCCGGCACCGAGCACCGGCTGGGCCAGCGGATGCACCCAGCGGGCCCGCCGGGGCGGCGGCGGCAACGGCACGCCGAGATCGACGCCGGGCAGCACCTCCGCCATGATCATTTGCCCGGTTCGCAGGTCACCCACCGGCAGCAACTGGTCGGCGCGCTGGTTCGCGTCCGCCTCGACGGAGAACCCGGCCACCTCCAGCCGCAGCCGCAGCCAACCCTTCATCCGCCAGAGCAGCGGCCAGGTCGCCCCGACCGCCTGCAACCGGTCCAGCGGTACGGTCTGCGCGCGGGTCTCCAACAGGCCGTGCCGTACGCGCAGGCGCCCGGCACCGTCGCCACCCCGATCGGCCCCGACCCCGCCGCCGGCGTCGTCGCGGGCGAGTTGGAAACTCCAGTCGGCGAGCACCCGGCGCAGGGGTTGCAGGAGCACACCGGCCATCGCGGTCAGCGTGCTGGCCACCGCGATGAACGACCAGGACCCCTCGTTGAGGAACTGGATCACGACGAACGCCACCCCGAACGGGAGCAGCATCGCCTGCGGGGTGAGCAACTGGCTGATCAGCAGGTCCCGGTTGGCGACCGAGTGCAGGTGCCGGCGGGGCATCTCGACCGGCGCCGGTGACTCGACCCGCTCGACACCCGGCCGGGCCGGTGCGGGCGTACGGGCGGCGAGGCCGAGCAGCCGTTCCCGCAGCGCGACCGCGTCCGCCACCGCGACGTACGCCAGCGGTGCCTCCGTCTTGCCTCCGCCGACCACCTCCAGCCGCAGTTCGGCCAGGCCGGTGAGCTGTGCGAGCAGCGGACGGACCACCTCGACGGACTGGAGCCGCTCCAGCGGGATCGCCCGGGTACGCCGCCACAGCAGGCCCTCGTGGATCCGCAGCTCCCGGCCGACCACGTGATAACCGGTGTTGTACCAGCTCACCAGGGAGAGCACGACGGCGCCGAGCAGCAGCACCGTGACCATCCCGGCGTACCAGCCCAGTCCCACCCGGCCGAGGGTCTGCCAGGAGAGCGCGGCGACGATCACCACCAGGGAGTTCGCGCCGTGCAGCAGCGGACTCAGTGGATGCAGCCGCTGCCGAGGCTCGACCGGCGGTTGCTCGGTGCCCGGCGTCTGCCCGTTGCTGAGCGGGCCGGTGAACGACGGCTCGGTGCGGGGTGGCGCGGTCGCGGGTGGCTGGGCGAGCGGCGGTTCGGGTACCGGCGGCTCGGTCACAGGCCCTCCGCGCGGTCTTCGCCGAGCGCGGTGAGCCGGTCGCGCAGGCGGGACGCCTCGGCCGGACGCAACCCCGGCACCCGGGCGTCGCTCGCCGCGGCGGCGGTGTGCAACTGCACGGTGGCCAGGTCGAAGGCGCGTTCCAGGGGACCGGCGCTGACGTCGACGAACTGCATCCGGGCGTACGGCACGATCGACAACCGGCGGACCAGCAGGCCGTGCCGGACCAGCAGGTCGTGGTCGCGCTCGGCGTACCCCCAGGCGCGTACGGCCCGGACGATGGCAATGGCCCGCCAGCCGGTGAGCAGCGCGGCCAGGCCCAGGGCGAGCCCGAAGAGCCAGTGGCCGGTCAACGCCCAGCCGACGCCGAGCGCGGCGAGCACCACCACCATGCCGGCGGCCAGCCGCAGCAACTCGACCCAGATCAGGTCACCGGAGACCGGCTGCCACCGCACGGTCTCCGGCCACGGCTCCAGCGGGCTGGTCGGACCGGCTGACGGGCCCGGCTGGTCCGGTCCGGCCGGTTGCGGTGCCGGGCCGGGTCCGCCCGGGTGGCTCACCGGGTCACCCGGCGGTGCCGGTGACCGCCGCTGGCCGTCGCACGGCCCCGGAGGAGATCGTTTTGCTCGCTCACGGTTCGAGCGTAGGCGATGGGTCCACCGGTGCCACCTCACGCAGGAAACCGCGCGCGCCAAGGAAGTCGCCGAGGCTCTGCCGATGGTCGGCACAGGCGAGCCAGGTCTTGCGTCGCTGCGCGTCGTGCAGCCGGGGGTTGTTCCAGCGCAGGGCCCAGATCGCCGTCGCCCGGCAACCCTTCGCCGAGCAGACCGGGATCATCGGGGACGGCTCGGAGTCGGTCACCCGGCGAGTGTACGGAGGCACGGCGCACGGGTCGGGGCGTGCAGTGCCGGTCGCGGCGGGGTGTGTCGAAGAAGACGGCGCCTGTCGAAGGGGACGGCGTGCGTCGAGGAAGGCGGCCCGGACATGGCACGGGCAATAAGATCGCCGGGCGACCACGGGGGGAGCCGCCCGGCGACGGCTGAATCGTACACGTCACCTGCCCCGTCCTGTCTACCCGCGCCCGACGTTTCGTGTCCCGCCGGTGGGCGGCGGACCGCCGCGGCGCGGCGGTCCCCGGTTCCGCCGCGACCGGCCCGCGATAAAACGTCTTCTCGCCACCCGGTCACTCAGCCGGACGTGCGAGGCTTGGTGCGGCAGTCCCTCGCCGAACTTTTCGATCACGCGACCCCGCTGTGGAGGACCGGTGGCCCAGCCGACCACGCCCGATGCCCCGACACCGACCGAATCCGCCAACGGCGGCCCCGCCAAGGGCACTACCCCGGCGGAGGATGCGACCCTGCTCGAACGCGCGTTGTTCGAGGTCAAGCGGGTGATCGTGGGTCAGGACCGGATGGTGGAGCGGATGTTCGTCGCCCTGCTCGCCCGCGGGCACTGCCTCCTGGAGGGGGTGCCCGGGGTGGCCAAGACCCTGGCGGTGGAGACCCTCGCCAAGGTCGTCGGCGGCACCTTCTCCCGGGTCCAGTTCACCCCGGACCTGGTGCCGGCCGACATCGTCGGCACCCGGATCTACCGGCAGTCGAGCGAGAAGTTCGACGTCGAACTCGGCCCGGTGTTCGTCAACTTCCTGCTCGCCGACGAGATCAACCGGGCCCCGGCCAAGGTGCAGTCGGCGTTGCTGGAGGTGATGTCGGAGCAGCAGGTCTCGATCGGCGGGCAGACCCACCAGGTGCCGAACCCGTTCCTGGTCATGGCCACCCAGAACCCGATCGAGCAGGAGGGGGTCTACCCCCTGCCCGAGGCGCAGCGCGACCGGTTCCTGATGAAGATCCTGGTGGGCTACCCGACCGACGCCGAGGAACGCGAGATCGTCTACCGGATGGGGGTCAGCCCGCCGGAACCGGTGGCCGTGTTCAGCCCGACCGAACTGATCGCCCTGCAACGCAAGGCCGACCAGGTGTTCGTGCACAACGCGCTGGTCGACTACACCGTACGGCTGGTGCTGGCCACCCGTACGCCTGCGGAGCACGGGATGCCCGACGTGGCGCAGCTCATCCAGTACGGCGCCAGCCCGCGCGCCTCGCTCGGCATCGTCCGGGCGACCCGGGCACTGGCCCTGCTGCGCGGGCGGGACTACGCGCTGCCGCAGGACGTGCAGGACATCGCCCCGGACATCCTGCGCCACCGGCTGGTGCTCAGTTACGACGCGCTCGCCGACGACGTGCCGGCCGACCACATCGTCGGCCGGGTGATGTCCACGATCCCGCTGCCCTCGGTCACCCCCCGGCAGAACGCCGCCCCGGTGCCGCCCACTCCCGCGCAACCGGCCGGTGCCTGGCCCGGACGGTTGCCGTGACGCCTGCCGCCGCCGGACCGGCGACGTCGGGCGCGGGATCGGCGGCCTCGGCGGCCACCTCGGCGCGGGCCGATGCGGTGCTCTCCCGGTTGCAACTGCTGGTCACCCGCAAACTCGACGGCCTGTTGCAGGGGGACTACGTCGGCCTGCTGCCGGGGCCCGGCAGTGAGGCGGGGGAGTCCCGGGAGTACCGCCCGGGTGACGACGTACGCCGGATGGACTGGCCGGTGACGGCCCGGACCACCCTGCCGCACGTCCGGCGTACGGTCGCCGACCGGGAACTGGAGACCTGGCTGGCGGTGGACCTGTCGGCCAGCCTCGACTTCGGCACCGGGCAGTGGCTCAAACGGGACCTGGTCGTCGCGGCGGTGGCCGCGGTCGCGCACCTGACCGTACGGGGTGGGAACCGGATCGGCGCCGTCGTCGGCACCGGTGGCTTCGGCGGGACCACCCGTCCGGTCGCCGGCCGGACCGGGACCCCCACCCCGCCGAACGTGCTCCGGCTGCCCGCCCGACCGGGACGCAAGGAGGCGCAGGGCCTGCTCCGGGCGATCGCGCACACCGAGATCAAACCGGGTCGCAGTGACCTCGGCGCCCTGGTCGACATGCTCAACCGGCCCCCGCGCCGCCGTGGGGTGGCGGTGGTGATCTCCGACTTCCTGTCGCCGCCGGAACAGTGGGGCCGGCCGGTACGCAAGCTCGCCGTCCGGCACGACGTGCTGGCGATCGAGGTGGTGGACCCGCGCGAACTGGAGCTGCCCGACGTCGGGGTGCTCGCGCTGGTCGACCCGGAAACCGGCCAACTGCACGAGGTGCAGACGGCCGATCCCCGACTGCGGCGTCGGTACGCCGAAGCCGCGTCGGCCCAACGGGCGGCTATCGCCCACCAGCTGCGCGCCGCCGGGGCGGCGCACCTGCGGCTGCGGACCGACTCAGACTGGCTGCTGGACATGGTGCGTTTCGTCGCCGCGCAGCGGCACGCACGTACCAGGGGGACGACTCGATGATCCGTTTCTTGCAACCGTTGTGGCTGCTGGCGTTGCTGCCGGTGCTCGCCGTCGCCGGAGCGTACGTCTGGCGGCAGTTGCGCCGCCGCGAGTACGCCGTCCGGTTCACCAATGTGGACCTGCTGCGCACCCTGGCGCCGAAGGGTCTGGGTTGGCGCCGGCACGCCGCGGCGAGTGCGTTCCTGCTCAGCCTGGCGATCCTGGCGACCGCGATGGCCCGACCGTCGATCGACACCGAGGAGCCGCTCGAACGGGCCACCGTCATGCTCGCCATCGACGTGTCGCTGTCGATGGAGGCGGACGACGTGGCACCGAACCGGTTGGAGGCGGCGCAGGAGGCGGCCAAGCAGTTCGTCGCCGAGCTGCCGCCGTCGTACAACCTGGGGTTGGTGGCGTTCGCGAAGTCGGCGAACGTGCTGGTGCCGCCGTCGAAGGACCGGCCGGCGGTGACCCAGGCGATCGACGGGCTGGTGCTGGCCGAGGCGACCGCGACCGGTGAGGCGGTGTTCACCTCCCTGGAGGCGATCCGGTCGGTGCCGGCCGACGGGGCGCAGGGGGTTCCGCCGGCCCGGATCGTGCTGCTCTCCGACGGTTTCCGGACCTCGGGACGGTCGGTGGAGGAGGCTGCCGCGGCGGCGGCGGCGGCGAACGTACCGGTTTCCACCATCGCCTTCGGCACCGACTCGGGCCAGGTCGACATCGGTGGGCAGGTCCAGCGGGTGCCGGTGGACCGGATGGCCCTGGCCCAGCTCGCGGAGACCACCCGGGGTTTCTTCTACGAGGCCGCGTCGGTGACCGAGCTGAAGCAGGTCTACCAGGACATGGGCTCGTCGATCGGGTTCCGGACCGAAGCCCGCGAGGTCACCCAGTGGTACGCCGGATTCGCCCTGCTCTTCGCGCTCTGTGCGGCGGCGATGAGTCTGCTGTGGACGTCCCGGCTGCCCTGACGACGGTATGTCCCTGACGGGCTGGCCGACCTGACGGTCGGCTGGCCGGTCAGGGGGTTCCGCTGACCAGGACGAACAGGACCAAGACCCACATAGCGGCAAGGGTGAAGCCCAGTGGGGCAACAAAACGGTGCATGGCTTGACTCCCCGGTGGCGGCTCAGACGGCCGGCGCCGGCAAGTCCTGGCCGGCGGGGCCTGAGGGAAAGGACGCACACACGAAGTCGTGACCGGGCGGCTCCACGCATCCCCGACGCAGACCGGCGGCGGGGTTCACACCACACTGCGTCCACCGCCGGCCGGGGCCGGGGTGGACGGGTTGGTGCGAGAAGCGGGGCTGGGTCAGTTCACCGGCCGAGTCGTGGCTCAGCGGGACTGACGAGCGGCCCGGCCACGACTAGGAGGATCGCTACTTCGCACAGCGATCACCTCCACCTGTCGGACCGGACCGGAACGCAACGATCGTACACCCGCCCCGCGCTGGGACGAATTCCGCCGATCATCCGGTCCGTACCCTCCCTGAACGGCCTGCCCACGCGGGCGCTGGGACCGTGCCGGGCGGTCCGGGCGGCGGCTGACCAGGAGCGCCAGAACCGTGGCGAACAGCGGCAGCCAGGCCAGCCGGGCGACCACCCAGAGCGGACGGTCCGGGACGGTGTGCAGGCCGGTCAGGGCGGCGCCGCCGGACAACCGGGCACCGAGCACGGTCACCGTCACCAGCGCCGTCTGGTGCCACAGGTACACCGACATCGCCGCGCCGTTGACGGCCAGGACCGGCGTCGACCACCGGGGCCGTTCCAGCAGCCGGGCCAGTCCCGGCCGGAGCAGCAGTGCGCAGCCGACCTGGGCGAGCGCGAGACAGACCGTGAACAGCGACGGCGGGTCGAGGTTGGACCGGCCGGCACCCGGCACACCGACCGCGCTCGCCGGGTAGCCGGCCACCAGGACCAGCGCGGCCATCCCGGCAACCCCACCGACGACCAACCGGGTTCCGGTCCGCCGATCGCGCGGCTCCCCGCCGGCCAGCGCCACCCCGATCGCGTACGGGACCAGCCAGGCGGCGACCACGCCCAGCGGCACCACCCAGCCCGGTACGCCACCGGGGCGCACCCGCCCGGTCAGGTCGACCACCGCGACCAGTACGACCGCCGGCAGCACCACGCCGAGCACGCCCACCCGCCGCAGTGCCCCGCGCAGTGGTCGGGTGAGCAGCGCCAGCGCGACGAACGGCAGCAGGAACCAGAGCGGGCTGACCACCAGCGTCGCCACGGTCCGCAGGGTCCCCACCGGAACACCCCCCACCACCGCCACCGCCAGTACGCCACCCCAGCAGCCGAGCAGTACGCCGACCGGCCCGACCAGCCGCCCCAGCCGTCGCCCGTACCAGAGCCGGTAACCGCCCCTCGCGTCGTTGTCGGGGCGGGACGAGTCGAGGGAGCGGGCCGAGGCGTAACCACCGGTGAAGAAGAACAGGCCGAGGGTCTGGAGCAGCCAGGTGACCGGCACCAGTGCCGGCATCGAGGCGAGCGGGCTGGCCTGGGTGAGCGTTCCCGCCGGTGTGAGCACCAGCGCGGTCACCAGCCAGTGGCCGAGCACCACCCCGCCGATCGCGTACGCCCGCAGCCCGTCGATGCCCCGGTCCCGGCTCACCGGGACACCTCCGCCCCACGGCCGAGCGCGACCCGGGCGATCGCGCTCAGGGCACCGGTGCCGGGGACGAGGTAACCGTCATGTCCGGTCACCCCGTCCGTCGGCAGGGTCAGGGCCCCGAACGCCGGATCGGCCGGTCTGGTGCCGTGCCCGAGGCCGAGCAGCCGTACCTGCGGGATGCGGCGGATCCAGTCGGCCGGTGCCTCGGCCGCCCACACCCGGGCCGTGCTGTGCAGGTCACCCACCCGATCGGCACCCATACCGATGCCACCCACGGTCACCAGGTCGGTCACCTGGGCCGGCAGGCCGGGCGCGGCCAGGCCGACCACCACCGCCCCGTAGCTGTGTCCGATCAGCGTGATCGTCGCCGCCGGCCGGTGCGCCGCCAGCGACTCGGTCAGCGAGGTCAGCCTCGCCGCACCGGACCGTGCACTGCTCTCCCGGACGGCGGCCCAGCCGAGCCCGTCCGGCGGGTCGTAACCGAGCCAGGCGAGCACCGCCACGCGAGCGCGGGGGTCGTCGGCGCGCAGTTGGTCGTACAGGTGACGGGCCTGCGTCGCCGGGGCGCGGCGGGCGACACCGCCCAACCCCCGGTCGAAGTCGCGCAGCGTGGTGTCCACCCCCGGCACCAGGACCACTATCCGGTCGGCGGTGGCCAGGTCGCCGAGGACCTCGACCGCGAGCCCGTCGCCACGCGGGTCGAAGGCCAGGAACCGGCGTCCGGCGTCAACCCACCCCGCGTACGGCGCACCCGCCGCCCGCATCGCCGACGCGACCACCGGGTACGCCCCGACGAACCCGCCGACCACCGCCGGCGTCCCGGCTGCCGCGGCCGGTGGTGGGCGCAGCAGTGCCGGCGGTGAGCCGAGCAGTCCCAGCCCGAGCAGCAGCACCACCGACCCGCGCAGCGGTAGTCGCCGTATCGTCGCCCGTCGCGTCATCGCGAATCCCCGTCCGGTCGTCACCGACCCGGATCGGTCGGCGTGGACCGGAAGAATGCGGACTCGGCCACCGCCTGCGCGTCACTCCGGAGAGCCGTTCCCGGCGTACCTCCACGGTGCTACCCGGTGCTACTCGCCGGCGGCGACCAGGCCCGACTCGTACGCGACGACAACCGCCTGGGCGCGGTCGCGCAGGCCCAGCTTGGCCAGGATCCGGCCGACGTGGGTCTTGACCGTCTGCTCCGCCACCACCAGGTCGGTGGCGATCTCCCCGTTCGAGCGGCCGCGCGCGATCAGCCGGAGCACCTCGGTCTCCCGCGCGGTGAGCGCGGCCAACGAGGTCGGCCGGGGCCGGTCCGGGGCGGGGCGGGCGGCGAACTCGGCGATCAGCCGGCGGGTCACCGCCGGGGCGAGCAGGGCGTCACCGGCGGCGACCACCCGGACCGCGTGCACCAGCTCGGCGGCGGGCGCGTCCTTGAGCAGGAAGCCGCTGGCTCCGGCCCGGAGCGCCTCGAAGACGTAGTCGTCCAGGTCGAACGTGGTCAGGATCAGCACCCGGGGGCGGTCGGCGGCCCGGTCGCCGAGCAGTTGCCGGGTCGCGGCCAATCCGTCGAGGACCGGCATCCGTACGTCCATCAGCACCACGTCCGGGTCGAGCCGGCGGGCGGCGCTGACCGCCTCGGCACCGTTGGCGGCGTCGCCGACCACCAGCAGGTCGGGCTGGGCGGCGAGCAGGGCGCCGAAGCCCTGCCGGACCATCGCCTGGTCGTCGGCGATCAGCACCCGGATCATCGCGCTTCCCCCTCGGTGGTCCGGTACGGCAGCACGGCGGTCACGGTGAAGCCGTCCACGGTCGGCCCGGCGGTGAACGTACCGCCGAGCAGTCGGGCCCGTTCGCGCATCCCGATCAGCCCGTGCCCGGCCGGTGGCTCGGTCGGGCCGGGCGTACCGCCGAGGTTGTCGACGCGTACGCCGAGATCCTGTTCACCCGGTCGCAGGGTGACCCGGACCGGCGCGCCCGGGGCGTGCCGGGCGGCGTTGGCCAGCGCCTCCTGGACGATCCGGTACGCGGCCAGCCCGACCGCCTCCGGCGGCTCCGGTGCCCCGGCCGGCGGGGTGCCCTGCTCCAGGGTCACCGTCATCCCGGCCCGCCCGGCGGTGTCGACCAGCTCCGGTAGGTCGGCGAGTCCCGGCTGCGGTGCGGTCTGCGGGGTGCCGGACTCGCTGCGCAGCACGCCGAGCAGCCGCCGCATGTCGGTCAGCGCGCTGCGCGCCGAGGCGGCGATCGCGGTGAACTCGGCCCGCGCCGGCTCCGGCAGCGCGTCGAGCCGGTACGGCGCCGTCTCCGCCTGCACCGCGATCATCGACATGTGGTGGGCGACCACGTCGTGCATCTCCCGGGCGATCCTGGTGCGTTCCTCCAGCACCGCCCGCCGGGCTTGGGCCAGCTCGCTGAGTTCGGCCTGCTCCGCCAGGGCCTGCTGGCTCATCCGGCGCCGCCGGACCTGGTCGCCGACGACGAGTACGGCGACCACGAGGACCACCACCCCGTACGCGTTTCCGCGTTCCGGGACGGTCGCGAAGACCGGGACCAGGGTGAGCAGACCGGCCCAGGCGGCGACCCCGGTTGGCACCCGGGAGGCGAGCACGACGAGGACGAAGAGGAAGCCGACGATCTGGACCGGGTTCCACGGCCAGGGCTCGTCCGGGGTGGCGTCGACGGTGCCGAGGAAGAGCAGGGGGTAGGCGATCCGCCAGGCCCAGAGTGGTCGGCGGGGCGCCAGCGCCACCGGCAGCGTCGAGCCGATCGCCAGCCCGATCGCGTACGGGCCGGGCAGATCGCGGAGGTCGATCAGGTACCCGATGGCGACGAAGGTGAGGCCGGTCAGCGCCAGCACGGCGACCGGGATCAGCACCCGCCGCAGGCGTCCCCACCGGCGCGTCGGTTTCCCCGGCCGGTGCCGCTCGTCCGGGCCGACGAACAGCCGGCGCAGGTCCCCCAGTGCGGCGCGAACCGGGTCGTCGGGTTGCTCCATCCCCCGAACGCTACGGCGCGGGCTCCGACCGGTCGTCACGCTCGGGTGCGATCCTGCTCGTCGTACCCAGGTATGACGGACCGGTTCGGGTCGGTCGCCGGACCGGACCAGTTGCCGGGTCGGTGTGGCGCGGCCCGTTCTGACCTGGCCCGCGTTACTGCTTACCTACCGGTAGCGCCTAATCTCCAACCCGCACCACCCGTACCGGAAGCAAGATCGTGCACCACCCGTACGTAGAGCAGTTCCGTACGCAGAGCAAGGGGGAGAGACCATGGCCCGCACCGTGCTGGTGACCGGGGGCAACCGCGGCATCGGTTTGGCCATCGCGCAGGCGTTCGCCAAGCAGGGCGACCGGGTGGCCGTCACCTACCGGGGCACGCCTCCGGCCGACTTCTTCGGCGTCCAGTGCGACGTCACCGACGCCGCCGCCGTGGACGCCGCCTTCACCGCGGTGGAGGCCGAGTTCGGCCCGGTCGAGGTACTGGTCGCGAACGCCGGCATCACCAAGGACACGCTGCTGATGCGGATGTCCGAGGAGCAGTTCACCGACGTGGTCGACACCAACCTGACCGGCGCGTTCCGGGTCGCGAAGCGGGCGGCCACCAAGATGGTCCGGGCCCGCTGGGGTCGGATGATCTTCATTTCGTCGGTCACCGCCCTCTCCGGCAACCCCGGACAGGTCAACTACGCGGCGAGCAAGGCCGGGCTGGTCGGCGTCGCCCGTTCCATCACCCGCGAACTGGGCACCCGTAACATCACCGCCAATGTCGTCGCCCCCGGTTTCGTCGACACCGACATGACCGCCGAGCTGTCGGACGAACTCAGGGCGGCGTACCGCAAGTCGGTCCCGGCCGGTCGCTTCGCCTCACCGGACGAGGTCGCCGGCGTCGTCACCTGGCTGGCCAGCGACGCCGCCGGGTACGTCACCGGCGCCGTCATCCCGGTCGACGGCGGCCTCGGCATGGGCCACTGAGCCGGACGGGACCACCCGCACGCGCTCGACAACACGCACCCAACCTTTGGAGGAGCTACACGTGTCTGGACTCCTGGCCGGTAAGCGGCTGCTCGTCACCGGTGTCATCACCGACCAGTCGATCGCCTTCTCGGTGGCGAAGCTCGCCCAGGAGAACGGCGCGACCGTCGTCCTCACCGGGTTCGGGCGGCTCTCGCTGGTCGAGCGGATCGCCAAGCGGCTGCCCGCGCCCGCGCCGGTGATCGAGCTGGACGTGACGAACGCCGAGCAGTTGGCCGGGCTCGCCGACCGGGTACGCGAGCACGTCGACGGCCTCGACGGGGTGGTGCACTCGGTCGGGTTCGCGCCGGCGAGCTGCCTCGGTGGGGGCTTCCTCGACGCCCCGTGGGAGGACGTGGCCACCGCGCTGCACGTCTCCACGTACTCGTACAAGTCGCTGGCGATGGCGGCGCTGCCGCTGATGTCGTCCGGCGGCTCGGTGGTCGGGCTCACCTTCGACGCCACCAAGGCGTGGCCGGTCTACGACTGGATGGGCGTGGCCAAGGCCGGGCTGGAGTCCGCCTCCCGCTACCTGGCGCTGCACCTGGGCAAGAAGGGGATCCGCAGCAACCTGGTCTCGGCCGGTCCGCTGCGCACCATGGCGGCCAAGTCGATCCCCGGCTTCGAGCAGTTCGAGAACGCCTGGGCCGAGCGCGCCCCGCTGGGCTGGGACCTGACCGACCAGGAACCGGCCGCGCGGGCCTGCCTGGCGCTGCTCTCCGACTGGTTCCCGGCCACCACGGGTGAGATCGTGCACGTCGACGGCGGATACCACGCCCTCGGCGCCTGACGCGTCCGGTAGGGCCCCGGGGTAACCGCGCTCGCTCCGGCCCGGGGTCCTGCCACGCCGCGCGCGTGGCCGCGCGAGAATACGTTCCATGGCGTACGAGGCACTGCTGCTGGTCGGATTCGGCGGCCCGGAACGGCCCGACGACGTGTTGCCGTTCCTGGCGAACGTGACCCGAGGCCGTGGCGTGCCCCCCGAGCGGCTGGCCCAGGTCGCCGAGCACTACCAGCACTTCGGTGGCGTCTCCCCGATCAACCAGCAGAACCGTGACCTGCTCGCGGCGATCCGGGCCGACTTCGCCGCGAACGGCGTCGACCTTCCGCTCTACTGGGGCAACCGGAACTGGCACCCGCTGCTCGCCGACACCGTGGCCGAGATGCGCGCCGACGGGATCGGCACCGCCCTCGCCTTCGTCACCAGCGCGTACGGCGGCTACTCCTCCTGCCGGCAGTACCAGGAGGACCTGGTCGCCGCCCGCTCGGCGGTCGGGCCGGAGGCGCCGATGATCGACAAGCTGCGCCAGTTCTGGGACCACCCCGGCTTCGTCGAGCCGCACGCCGACGCGGTCCGGGCCGCGCTGGCCACGCTCGACCCGGCCCGCCGGGCCAGCACCCGGCTGGTCTTCACCGCCCACTCGGTGCCCACCGCGATGGCCGCCGCCGCCGGACCCCAGGGCGGACGGTACGTGGCACAGCTACGCGAGACCGCCGCCCTGGTCGCCGCCGCGGCCGCCCCCGACCTGCCGTACGACCTGGTGTGGCAGAGCCGGTCCGGCCCGCCGCACGTCCCGTGGCTGGAGCCGGACATCAACGACCACCTCGCGGTGCTGGCCGCCGACGGGGTCAGCTCGGTGGTGGTCAGCCCGATCGGGTTCGTCTCCGACCACCTGGAGGTGGTGTGGGACCTGGACACCGAGGCTGCCGCCACGGCGAAGCAGCTCGGGCTGGACTACGCCCGCGCCGCCACCCCCGGCACCGATCCCCGGTTCGTCGCCATGGTGCGGGAGCTGGTCATCGAGCGGGTTAACCCGCCGGATACGTCGCCGCGACGTCGCCTGGGTACGCTCCCGGTCTGGGACACCTGCCCGGCGGGTTGCTGTGTGCCGGCCCGGCGCCCCTGACCACCGGGTCGGGACCGCGGGCGGGACGAGGCGTAGCGAGGGGACGGCATGAGGGATCGGAAGCCCGTGCAGAGCTGGCTCACCGACATGGACGGCGTGCTGGTGCACGAGGGACAGCCGGTACCGGGGGCGCCCGAGTTCATCAACCGGCTGCGCTCGTCCGGCAAGCCGTTCCTGGTGCTGACCAACAACTCCATCTACACCCCACGGGACCTCCAGGCCCGGTTGGCCCGGATGGGCTTCGAGGTGCCCGAGCAGGCGATCTGGACGGCGGCGCTGGCCACCGCGCAGTTCCTCGCCGACCAGCGCCCCGGCGGCACCGCGTACGTGATCGGCGAGGCGGGTTTGACCACGGCCATGCACGCCGTCGGTTACATCCTCACCGACTTCGCCCCGGACTACGTGGTGCTGGGGGAGACCCGGACGTACAGCTTCGAGGCGATCACCAAGGCGGTCCGGCTGATCGAGGCCGGGGCCCGTTTCATCTGCACCAACCCGGACGTGACCGGGCCGTCGAACGAGGGTCTGCTGCCGGCCGCGGGTTCGGTCGCGGCGATGATCTCGAAGGCGACCGGGGTGGAGCCGTACTTCGTCGGCAAGCCCAATCCGATGATGATGCGGTCGGCGCTGAACACCATCAACGCGCATTCCGAGTCCACCGCGATGATCGGCGACCGGATGGACACCGACATCCTCTGTGGACTGGAGGCCGGGCTGGAAACCATCCTGGTGCTCACCGGGATCAGCACCAAGATCGAGGCGGAGCGTTACCCGTACCGGCCGTCGCGGATCATCAACTCGGTGGTCGACCTGATGGACGAGATCTGACCCGAGCGCGGGTGGTCGGGTCAGGCGGCCAGCGGGGCGTTGCAGGCGGCCACCAGGGCACGCCGGCAGGCCACCGTCAGCGGACGCAGGGCGGCGTCGCGCTGCTGTGCCTCGTACCCGTTGACCGCACCGCCCGGTGCGACGTGTTCGGCCAGTGCCAGCACCTGGTCGAGCACGCTGGCCCGGGCGAACAGCCGGCGGGCCCGCGGGTCGAAGCCCGGCGGCAGGTCGGTCCCGCCGTCCGGCCGGCGCAGCGCGGCCAGGGCGCCGGCCAGCTCGGGCCGCCAGTGGGCCACGTCGAGTCGGGTCAGCGCCGCGGTCGCCTCGGCGAGGGCGGTGGACAGGTCGGCCTCGGCCTCGGCCGGACCGGGACTGCCGAGTGCCGCGGCGGGCGCGGTCTCCGGCAGCGGGTAGACCCGCCACAGCACGGTTTCGAAGGTCACCCCGGAGCCGGAGGTGTGATTCCGCACCTCGGGGATCAGCCCCAGCGTGCCGGCGACCACCGCCTCGCCCGCGACCAGCGCCGCACCCGCGAACGGTCCGGGGCCGGGCAGGCCGCGCGGATCGCCGGGTGCGGGCAGCACCAGCCGGATCTCGTCCGGGGAGAGCTTCGACAGGGTGGGCAGGGCGTCGGCGAGCGGCACGTCGGTCCAGGTGCCGGGAGCGTCGGCGACGAGATGTTCCTCGTCACCGGCCACCTCGTCGGCGACCTCGTCATACGGCACCAGCCCGGCGCGCCATGCGCGTACCCAGGCCACGAACCGGCTCGACCGGCGCGGCGCAAGGGTCGCCGCGCCCGTTGCGGGGGACATGCAGGCAAGGGTACGTGTTCACCGCGGCCCTGTCTCGGCCCCCGGCCCGGCGGCGCGTCTGCGTCACCGATCACCCGAATCGGGTTAGCGTCCCCGACATGGGGAGGATGTACGGCAAGGATGTGCTCGCCGGTGACTGGCGGCGACGCCGGACGGTGCCGGAGGTGGACGCCGAGCCGGACCTGGTGGTGGAGGACGCCGACTCGGGGTTCTGTGGCGCCGTGGTCGGGTTCGAGTCGGGTGCGGTGGTGCTGGAGGACCGGCGGGGTCGGCGACGCAACTTCCCGTTGCTGCCGGCGGCGTTCCTGCTCGACGGTTCCCCGGTCACGTTGCGCCGGCCAGCGCCGGCCAAGCCTCCGGGCGGGCGCCAACGCACCGCTTCCGGTTCGGTCGCCGTGGCCGGCGTACGCGCCCAGGTGGCCAAGGCCAGCCGGATCTGGGTCGAGGGGATCCACGACGCCGCGTTGGTGGAGCGGATCTGGGGCGACGACCTGCGGATCGAGGGTGTGGTGGTGGAGCCTCTCGACGGCATCGACGAGCTGGCCGCGCACGTACGCGACTTCGGGCCCTCCCCGCAGCGTCGGCTCGGGGTGCTGGTCGACCATCTGGTGGCGGGTTCGAAGGAGAGCCGGATCGTGGCCGGGGTGACCTCCCCGCACGTGCTGGTGACCGGGCATCCGTACGTCGACGTGTGGCAGGCGGTGAAGCCGGCGAAGCTGGGCATCCGGGCGTGGCCGGTGGTGCCGCCGGGGCAGCCGTGGAAGGAGGGCGTCTGTGCGGCGCTCGGGGTGGCCGAGCCGGCGGAGATGTGGCGGTTGATCCTGTCGCGGGTGTCGAGCTTCCACGACGTCGAGACCCCGTTGATCAACGCGGTCGAGCGGTTGATCGACTTCGTCACCGTCCCGCAGGACTGATTCGGGGTCGTCGTTTCCTTGACCCGTTGGCCGAGACTGATGGCCATGCATACGGGGGAAGTGGGTAACGGCGGCGGGGAGCGAAGACTCGGCCTCGGGTGGCGGGTGCTGATCGTGTTGGTCGCCGGGGTGGTGATCTGGCGATCGGTCTACGGGGTCGCCGAGTGGATCTTCGGCTCGGGGTACGACCGCGCCGGTCACGTGTTCCGGGCGGTCGCGATCACCGCGCTGGTCGTACCGATGGTGGTGCTGGCCCGCCGGTTCCTGGACCGGCGCCCGTGGGCCGGCCTGCGACTCGCCCCGCCGTCGCAGGGCTGGCGGCCGTTGCTGGTCGGTGCCGCCGCGTACCTCGTCCCGCTCCCGATCGGCCTGGCCGTGGTCCTGGGGCTCGGCTGGGCGACGCTGAGCGTGCACGCCTCCGTTGGGGAGGTGGTCCTGTCCGCCGCCGGGCTGCTGCTGCTCGTCCTCCTCTACGAGGCGCTGCCCGAGGAGCTGATCTTCCGGGGGTACCTCTACCGAAACCTGGTGACCGCGGTGCCGGCGTGGCTGGCGGTGTGTGCCCAGGCGGTCCTGTTCAGCCTCTTCGGCCTGGCACTCGGTGCCGACGTCGGGCGGGCGGTGATCTTCCTCGGGTTCGGGTTCGTCCTCGGCCTGATCCGGATGGTGACCGGCAGCCTGTGGGCCCCGATCGGCTTCCACCTGCTGTTCCAGACCTGCGCGCAGCTCGCCGGCCCGGACTGGGACCTGGTCACGGTCACCAACCGGGAGACGCTGGAGATCGCCGCGCTCGGCGCGATCCCGATCGGCCTGGGTGCGGTGGCCATCCGACTGCTGCACCGGCACCCGGCGGTCGACCAGTCCGCCCGCGAACCGGACCCGGCCCCGATCGGCTGAGCCGAGCGGTCGCGGCCGGGCGCGCCGAGCCGAGCCGGGGTCAGTCGAGCCGGTCCGGGTCGCGGGTGAGGACGAAGGTCGCGATGTCGAGCGTCCGTACCGCGCCGGCCGGGTCCCGGCGTACGGCCAGGATCTCGCCGTCGTTCATCCCGGACCTGCCCCGCCAGTGGTCGGCGTCGACCCGGCCGAACCGCCACGGCGCCGCCCCGGCCGGGCGGAGCAGGGAGAACACCAGTTCCTCCGCCTCTCCGTCCCAGGACGCCTCGAACTCCCGACCCATCCACCACCACCGGCCGGTCAGCTCGGCCACCGCAGGCTCGGGCGGTCCGGCGGCGGGACGCCACGGCTTGACCGGTTCGGGTTCGTGGTCGAGCACCTCGGTCAGCAGGTGACGGGTGGTGGCGCCGATCGAGCCGCTGCGGAAGCCGTACGCGTTGGCGAAGGTGACCACCCCGGTCCGCGACCGCCGGTGCACCGCCAGACCGGCGACGTAGCCGGGCATCGAACCCCCGTGCCCCACGTAGACCCGTTCGCCGGTGCGGTACAGCTCCAGCCCGAGCCCGTGCCCGGAGGTCCACGACTCCGGGTCGCCGATCGCCACCGGAACGCACATCTCGGTCACCGTCTCCGGTGCGATCACGGCCGGGTCCGGGTCGGCCAGGAACGCCGCCCACCGGGCGAGGTCGGGCACGCTGGCCCAGAGCTGCCCGGCCGGCGCCATCGCACCGGTGTCCGTACGGGGTTCCTCGCGCAGCGTCCCGTGCCACGGATGGACCAGGTAACCACGGGCGAACGGCTCCTGCGCCTGGTACGACGTGCGGGTCATCCCCAGCGGGCCGAGCAGGCGTTCCCGGATCAACTCCCACCACGACTGCCCGGTGAGCCGCTCCAGCGCGCCGCCGAGCAGCCCGTACGCCAGGTTCGAGTAGTGGTAGGTGCGGTGCGGCGGGTGGGCGAGCTTGGCCGGGGTGAGTCCGGCGAGCAGGGTGGCCAGGTCCACGCCCTCGGACCGTTCCCACCAGCCGTCCCCGTCGGGTTCGCGTTGCAGGCCGCTGGCGTGCCCGAGCAGTTGCCGGAGGGTGACCCGGCCGACGGGGGTGCCGGGCAGGTGCCGGTCGAGCGGATCTTCCAGGTCCACCCGCCCCTCGTCCCGCAGCCGGAGCACCAGGACGGCGGTCATGGTCTTGGTGATCGAGCCGATCCGGAACTGGGTGGTCGGGTCCTGGGGTGGTTCACCGGCGCTGCTCACGTGGGTGAGCACCCCGTCGCGGACCACCCCGGCGACGAGCGTCGGCACCGCCGCGTCCGCCTGGGTACGGATCACCAGGTTGTCGAGGCGTCGGGTGGTCTCGAGCAGCAGTGCCATGATCATCGGCTCCCTGGGTCGACGCCGGACGGCGACCGGGTACGGCAAGCGGTGATCCTACCGACCCGGACGATCTTCGGCGGTCGGCACGACG
The DNA here is from genome assembly GCF_035917455.1 of Micromonospora sp. NBC_01796. NCBI lineage: Bacteria > Bacillati > Actinomycetota > Actinomycetes > Micromonosporales > Micromonosporaceae > Micromonospora > Micromonospora sp. NBC_01796. The sequence goes on from NZ_CP109078.1 coordinate 5,504,371, forward strand.
TGCGCGGCCGTGACAGGATTCAATGGTGGAACCCCTGCTGTGGATCATCCTGGGCGTCGGGTTGCTGGTGGCCGAGATCTTCACCACGACGCTCTTCCTCCTCATGTTCGGCATCGCCGCGCTCGCCACCGCCGGCGTCGCCGCCCTCGGTGCACCGGTCGCGGTGCAGGTGCTCGTCTTCGCCGTGGTGTCGGCGCTGAGCGTGGTCGCGGTCCGGCCGGTGATCCGGCGGCACCGACGATCGGCGCTGGAGAGCGGCGAGACGCCGTTCGGGGTCGAGGCGATCGAGGGGTCGGATGCCCTGGTGCTGGAGCAGGTGGACACCCACCACGGCGTGGTCAGGATCGACGGTGAGATCTGGACCGCCCGCTCCTACGACGTCACCCAGGTGTTCCAGCCCGGAGAACGGGTCCGGGTGATCGAGCTCAAAGGTGTCACCGCCATGGTCTGGCGGGATGATTCATCTACCGACGCACTACCAGATACGAAAAGGTGAGCGGTATGGATGTGGCGATAGCGGTGCTGTTCGCCGCCGTGGCTCTGCTCGTCGTGATCACGTTCGCCAAGGCGGTACGGATCGTGCCGCAGCAGCGGCAGGATGTGGTCGAACGGCTCGGAAAATACAAGCGCACCCTGAACCCGGGGCTGAACCTGCTGGTGCCGTTCATCGACGCGGTACGCACCAAGGTCGACATGCGCGAGCAGGTGGTCAGCTTCCCGCCCCAGCCGGTGATCACCTCGGACAACCTGGTCGTCTCGATCGACACGGTGCTCTACTTCAAGGTGGTCGACTCGGTCCGGGCGACCTACGAGATCTCCAACTTCCTCCAGGCGATCGAGCAGCTCACCGTCACCACCCTGCGTAACGTCATCGGCTCGCTCGACCTGGAGCGGGCGCTGACCAGCCGCGAGGAGATCAACCGGCACCTGTCCGGGGTGCTCGACGAGACCACCGGCCGGTGGGGCATCAAGGTCACCCGGGTGGAGATCAAGGCGATCGAGCCGCCGGCCAGCATCCGGGACTCGATGGAGAAGCAGATGCGCGCCGAGCGGGACCGCCGGGCCGCGATCCTGAACGCCGAGGGGCAGAAGCAGTCCCAGATCCTCACCGCCGAGGGTGAGAAGCAGGCCGCCGTACTGCGCGCCGACGGTAACCGGCAGGCCCAGATCCTCCAGGCCGAGGGGCAGGCGAAGGCCATCCGTACCGTCTTCTCGGCGATCCACCAGTCGAACCCGAGCCAGAAGGTGCTCGCCTACCAATACCTTCAAGCGTTGCCGCAGATCGCCAACGGGCAGGCCAGCAAGATCTGGGTCGTACCGGCCGAGCTGACCAAGGCGCTCGAAGGACTCGGCGGCGCGCTCGGCGGGCTGGCCGGGGCCGCGCATGACGTGCCCACACCGGAGGCGGAGAGCGACGCGAGCGCCGTCGAGCGCGAGGCCGCCGAGGCGGCACGGGCCGCCGCCGCAGCCGCCCAGGAGGTGCACGACCAGGTACGCGCAGCCGAGGCGCAGGTGAGTTCCCGACCGGCCGCCCAGCCGCAGGGGCTGCCCGCCCCGGAGCCGGTCCCGCCGGCCAGCCTGCTCGGTGACACGACCGCCAGCCAGGAGCCCAACGAACGGGCCTGACCGCTCGCCGCAGGACAGCACCGCCCCGGTCACCCGACCGGGGCGGTTCGGTTTATGCCCACCGTGGTACGAACCCGGCACGGTCCGGGAAACGAGTGGGGCGGAAAACGGCGAAGCCGCGCGCCGCTACGTCGGGGTTTGTCACGATCGGGCTGGAGCCGGGGGCGGCGACGGGTTCGGGTCGCCGGAGTCGGATCGATTCCCGGCGCGACAGTCACGGCCAGTGGAGCGAGGTGACGCATGAGCCACCCGATGAAGCCCAAGCGATCGGTGACGGGGCCGTCGTCCGTACGCCGGTCACCGGCTCGCCCGACCAGGCCGGGCGGCGGGTTCGACCTGCTTCCCTTCTTCGAGGAGGGCGCCGAGCCCCAACCCGCCACCGACACCACCTGGGCCTGGTCGTTGCGCAGGTTCGCCCGCAGCGCGGTCTGGATCCTGCCCGGATCCGCCGTCCTGTACGGCATCGTCACCCTCGTCGGGGACGGTGCCACACCAGCCTCGGCCGACGGCCACTCGTTCCCGCTGGTCCTGTGGGTCATCGCGACCCTGCTGAGCCTGCTGGGACTGATGGCGATCACGGGGCTGCTGGTGACCGCCCGCAGCCGGGGCACCGCGACCGCCGGCCTGCTGGTGGCCCTCGCCGGCGCGATGCTGATGCTGCCCTTCGCCGGACTGCCCGAAGAAACCACGCTGTACGGCGGCGCCGGACGCGCGCTGGCCCTGGCGGGCGCCAGCCTCTACACCCTGGGCTGGGTGCTGTCCGGCTGGGCGGTGCTGCACTCGGGGGTGTTCAGTTACTCCGACGGCTGGTTGCTGATGTTCGCCGCGCCGATGGTCGGCGTCGGCGGCATGGCGATCGGTCTGCTCCAGACGCTCGGCGCGTTGCTGGTGCTGGCCGCCGGAATCGGGATCGCCTGGCGGGCCGGCCGGTTGCTGCCCCCGGTGGGTCGGCCCCGACTCGTGGAGGCGATGGCAGACGGGGCCGAGGCGGTCGCGGCGAAGGTCGCGTCCGGCAGCCAACTCGCCGGCCCGTAACCGGGCGCGGGCGGTCGGCGGTCCGGCTCGGCAGCGAAGAGGCGGCACTTCCGGTCTCGCGGATGGTCGGGCTCGCCCGGGGTCCGGCGGCGATGCCGCTGCTGCGGGCCCCGGCCCGGTCCGGCCACCCTGGACAGACGAACGGGCCCGGCCACCAACTGGTGACCGGGCCCGGTTTCCCGCCCTGCCGGCGTTACGTCACCGGCGTCCCGGTTCAGACTCCGGGCTGGTCGGCCGGCGCCTCGGTGGACCCGACGGCCGGGGTGGCGGCGGTGACCGTGATCCGCTGCGGTCCGGTCCCGGCGTACGCGCCGGTCACCCGGACGCTCAGCACACCCGCGTCGTACGAAGCGCTGACCGCGTCGGCCGTCACGTGCGTGGGCAGGGTGAAGGATCGGCGGAACGAGCCGTAGCGCAGCTCGCGCAGGCTCCGGCCGCCCTGCTCCCCGGTCCGCTCGTCGCGGCGCTCACCGCTGACGACCAGCAGACCGCGGTCGACCTCGACCGAGACGTCGTTGGCGATGTCCAGTCCGGGCAACTCGACCCGGACCAGTGCGTCGTCCCCGTCCCGGCTGATTTCCGCGGCCGGCGTGAAACGTGCGGGCTGGTTGGCGGGTCGCGTCACGACCGGGCCGAAGGCGTTACGGACCAGGGCGTCGAACTCCGCGAACGGGTCGCGCCGGGTCCACAGCGAGAGAGTGCTCATCGGTTTCTCCTCGGGTGCCACTGGGCCGGTCCCTCTTCGACCGGCACCCGGTACAACTTGAGTCGACCCGACTCAATTCCTGTCCGTGGCGTGGGTCACGGTCCCTCCATCGTGGCCGGACCCGAACTGTCGGGAGGGTCGCCAGCGCCGGCCTTGCGACTGGCCTCGTGACAACTAGGCCGTAACCAGCATCGGCTCGTACGTGCCGTGCTCGCTGACCGGGAGGTAGGCGTGATCGGCGGCAGCCGCGTGCAGCCGCTCCAGCACGCCGTCCGGCGGTGGTAGGTGCAGGGCGTCGCGCAACCGTGCCCGTTGCGCGTCGAGGTCCGGCCAGTCCTCCCGGATCTCCCGCTCGGCCTCGTCGAGCCGCTCCCGCAGGGCGGCGCCGCCATCGGTGCCGTACGGCAGTGACAGAGCGTCGTGCAGGCTCGGCAGTTCGATCACGGCGGCCAGTGCGTCGGCCAACCCGATCGCGATCAGCCCACCCTCGCCCTCCGACCCGGCGTACACCACCGGCCGCTCCTCGCCGCCACTCCCGGCGAACAGGAACGCGCCACCGGACGCGTCCCCGGCGAACATCTCCAACGGTTCCCCGCCCGCCAGCCGGACCGGCTCCACCGGCCCGTGCTCCGTACGGGAAAAGTCCAGGTCGCAGAGGCTGGCCAGGAGATCGGCGAGCCACGGTGTGGTGGTTATCAATGTCAGGCGCTCGACGTCGGGCATCCCGGGACCGTACAACCGTCGTCCGGACCGCTCGCGGGTGGACCCTCGGGGTCCATTGAGGCTGGGTAACGGCAGGCCCGATGCGGGGTTAACGGCACGGATGCGCTAGTGTTCAGTCCAGCGACGCGGGGTGGAGCAGCTCGGTAGCTCGCTGGGCTCATAACCCAGAGGTCGCAGGTTCAAATCCTGTCCCCGCTACAAACGGAACACCAGTCAAGAGCCCGCCCCCGAATTTCAGGGGGGCGGGCTCTTGACCTCTATTCCGGGCACAGTCCGGGCCCACGAGACGCCACCAGGCGACACGGGTCAGCAGACCGTGCGCTTATCGCGTCGGGGCTGGCGTTGTAGACGTCATCGATGATCGTGACCCGGTCGGGCCGGATGGTGACCTGCATTCTGTCCCGGGGACAACGCTCAGCGATGAGGTCCCTGACGGCGAAGGCCGGTTCCCGGTATCGAACCTGCGGGTGGTGGGCGCCGGAGGGCCTGCATGATGTGGTCAACTGGCGGCTGCCTGCCCGCGGCCGCCCCATCGTGAGGCGGCAGCGGCTCTTATGCGGCCGTCGAGGACACGTCGACGGCTGCAGCGGTGACGATGGCCTTGTCACCGTGATGCTGCACGTACCCAACCACGGAGGCTTGCCGAGAATCGAGATCTGGCGGCACCTCAAGCTTCACCCGTCCAGTCTTGGCGTTCAGGTCCATTGTCGTGAAGGCGCGTACCACGTTGTCCTGCCGCAGGGTCCGCCCGGCATTTTCGCCTCGGGTGACCTCGCTTTCCAGGCCACGCTCCACGACGGCTATGTTCAGCACCGTCCGGTTCGGCGCCCGCTCGATCTGGTAGTCCACGCTTACTCGGTTCCCGTTGCCCGTGCCGCCGGTGTTGGGGGCGATCGACATTGACAGCGGGGTGGCGGCTACCGCTGTCAAGCCGGACGCGATCGCGGTCGCCGCCTGTTGACGATCGGAGCCGACGAACTCGACGGTGCCGTTGACCACCATCTGTGGGGTGTACACCTGCCCGGCGCCGAAGGCACGCGCGTATGCCTGCTGCCGGGCGGTGTACGCCTCGTCGGCGAACGGGTCGGCCCAGCCGAGGTAATCCCAGTAGTCCACGTGGAATCCGAGCGCGAAGACACGCTGTCCCCGCTCCCGGGCATGGCGTTCGATTTCGCTCAGCACCTCCTCCGCCGGAGGACAACTCGAGCACCCCTGCGAGGTGAACATCTCGACGATGGCGAAGCCGGGGTCTGATGCCCAGGCGCCCCCCACTTCCGCCGGCGAATCCACCGGACGGGCACAACTCGATCCCGTGGGCGTAGCGTCCGTCATGACGTCTCCTCCGTCAGGGAACCTGCTGGCGGCTCTCTGATTCCCGATACCCTCGTGACCATGCTCCGGTCGAGCACGCTGGCGGCAGGCTGACCCGGTGCACCGCCGAGGTCGAGCGGCCGTCCCCCAAACACCGGATCGCATTACCGCGGCCGCCTGATAGCGCTTTCTCGCCGTTTTGGGCAGGGCTTGGGGATAGGTGAATCAGCCTCGTTGACACCGCTGCGAACAAGGTCGAGGTACGCCGCCTTCGGGATGACCTGACTGCTTTCGGCGGGGACGTGTTCGGGTCGTTGGAGCGGGCGGACGAGTCCGCTCGAAGGCACCGAAACCAGTCAAGCTTGGAGTCGCGCCCACAGCTACCACCTCGCTGCCACTGAAATGACCTCCGCGTCCTCGCGGTCAGGCGTGTGTGGGGAGCAGTTTCTCGAGCCGGATCGGCAGTTCCCTGATCCGGATTCCGGTGGCGTGGTGCACGGCGTTGGCGATGGCGGCGTTCACGCCGCTGGTGGCGAGTTCGCCGATGCCCTTGACGCCGAGTTCGTTGAGCGAGTCGTCGGTCTCCGGGATGATGATCGCCTGATGGTGGAGGATGTCGGCGTTCACCGGGATGTGGTAGTCGGCGAGGTTGGTGTTCGTGTAGCGGGCGTACCGGTCGTCGATTTCGGTCGCCTCGTACAGGGCCATGGCCGCCCCGAAAATCTGTGCACCCAGCAGTTGACTCTCGGCCGCCTTCGGGTTGATGATCCGTCCGGCCGCGTACGCGCCGACGATCCGGGGCAGGCGCAGTTCGCGGGTCTGTCGGTGGATGCGCGCCTCCACGAAAACGGCTCCGAACGAGCACTCGGCCCGGTCCGGCATCAGGTAACCACCGGTCGCCACGCGACGGCCCTGGTACAGCAACTGCATCCCGTTGTGCGGCGCCCCGTGCGGCAGGAACTCCGCGTACTCCTCGACGGCGCCGTCGCCGTCACCCTGCGCCCTCTCGGCCCGGCGGGCCCGGAGCTGTTCGCACGCCTTCGCTACCGCGCTGCACACGCTCGCGGTGGACATCGAGCCGCCAGCGAGCGAAGCCGGCGGCAGGTCGCTGTCACCGAGGTCGACCGTGATCCGGTCCAGCGGCACCTCCAGCAGGTCCGAGACGATGATCGCGATCGCGGTGCCGAGGCCACCACCGACATCGTGCCCGCCGGTCTGCACCCGCACCCAACCCTGCGACGACACCGTGATCCGCGCGCTGGCCGGTCCGGCGAGTGTGATGAGTGACAGGCCGGCGCAGCCGTACCCGACCTGCCAGTCCCCGTCGACCATGCTGGCCGGTCGCGGGTCGCGGTCGGCCCAGCCGAAGGCGTCGGAGGCGGCGTCGAGGCACGCGACCAGGTTCCGGGAGGTGTAGCGGCGGCCGTTGACCGGCTCGACCATGGTGTCGTTGACTCGGCGCAGCTCGACCGGGTCCATGCCGAGGGCGTAACTCAGCTCGTCCATCGCGGACTCGATCGCGAACAGGTACGGCACCTCGGGCGGGCTGCGCATGAAGCCCGGTGTGTTGCGGTCGGCGTGCACGACGGTGACCGCGGAGCCCACGTTCGGGCACTCGTACAGCCGGATCGAGGATTCCGTACCGGCGACCTTGAAGTTGTCCGCCCGGCTACTGATCTCCCAGCCCTTGTGGCTCAGGGCCAGCAGCCGGCCGTCCCGGTCCGCGCCCAGCCGGACGTGCTGGCGGGTCTCGGCCCGGTACGTGGCGATGGTGAACATCTGCGAGCGGGTGACCACCAGCCGGACCGGGCGTTTGAGTCGCCGGGCGGCCAGCGCCACGATCGCGGTCCGCTGGTTGACGAAACCCCGGGCCCCGAACGCTCCCCCGATGTAGGGCGAGAGCACGCGTATGTCGGCGGGGTCGATGCTCAGTTGCTCGGCCAGCCCGTTGCGGAACCCGGTCACGTTCCGGGACGACTCCCAGACGGTCAGCTTGTCGCCGGTCCAGGTGCAGGTGGTGGTGAACAGTTCGATCGGGTTGTGGTGCTGGGTCGGGGTCCGGTACCACGTGTCGACGGTCACCGGGGCGTCGGCCTGCGCACGGTCCGGGTCACCGACGCCGTCGGTCTCGGCCGGGTCGGCCGTACCCGAGCGCTGGTCCGGGTCTGCCCCGCCCGGTTGTTCGGCGGCCACGAAGTCGTCGTCGGTGAAGGTGGACTTCGGGGTTTCCGCCGCGTAGTCGATCCCGAGCCTGCCGGCGGCGTCGCGGGCCTGCTCGAACGACTCGGCGATCACCATCGCGACGATCTGGCCGGCGTACCACACCTGGTCGGAGGCGAGCGGGGCGATGGTGGAGTCCATCACCCCCTGCCGCTGGAAGTCCCGACCGGGCTTGATCGCGTCACCGACGTTGCGGTAGGTGAGAATCTCCAGCACTCCGGGCAGGTTCCGTGCCTCGGTCTCGTCGATGCCGGTGATCCGGCCCCGGGCGATCGCGCTGGTCCGCAGGTACGCGTACGCCTGGTGCGGGACGGCGAAGTCGGAGCCGTACCTGACCGCGCCGGTGACCCGCAGCCGGCCGTCCACCCGCGAGGTGGGCGTGCCGATGCGGGTGGGCCTGCCGTCTGGTGGGGCCGTCACGTCACACCTACATTTCCGCTGCCTGCATCAGGGCTCGGGCGACCGTGCGGGCGCCGAGTTCGGGGGAGTGGTTGTTGTCGCCGTGGGTGACGGCCCCGGCGAGGGCGACGCGTCCGGTCTGCGCCGCGTTGTCGGTGGTCAACGCCCGGCCGCGCAGGAACGCCTCCGCCGCGTCCGCCCGCCAGGGCCGGTAGGCCAGTCCGCCGGGGGCGATCCGCACGTCGGTGACGGTTCCGTCGCCCGCGAGGTCGAGCGCGACCGCCGCGCTGGCGATCGCGAACTCGTAGCTTTCCCGGTCGCGTACCTTGAGGTACGTCGAGCGCCGGGTGTGCGGACCCGACGGTACGAACAGCGCGGTGATCAGTTCGCCCGGCGCGAGGATGGTCTCGACCTCCGGCCGGTCCGCACCCGTGTGCAGGTCCCGCAGCGGGAAGGTTCGTACGCCGTCCCGGCCGAGGGTCTCCACCCGGGTGTCCAGTGCGACGAGTGCCTGGGCCAGGTCACCGGGATAACTGGCGATGCACCGGTCGCTCACCCCGAGCACCGCGTGCATCCGGTTCTTCCCGCCGATCGCGGCGCAGCCCGAGCCGGGCCGGCGCTTGTTGCACTCGTCGTAGTCGACGTCCCGGAAGTAGCTGCACCGGGTGCGTTGCAGCAGGTTGCCGCCGAGCGTGGCCATGTTGCGGATCTGCTGACTGGCGGCCCGCTGCAACGTCTCGGCGATGACCGGGTAGTCCCGGCCGACCACCGGGTGGTCGGCGGCCTGGTGCAGGCGGACGAGCGAGCCGAACCGGATCCCCTCCGCGGTCACCTCGACCGAGCCGTGCACGTCCCGGAGCCCGTTGATGTCGACCAGCTCGTCGGCGGTCCAGCAGGACAGCTTGAGATAGTCGACGATGTTGGTGCCGCCGGCCAGGAACTGGATCGGGGAGTTGGTCGGGCCGAGCGCACCGTCGACCGCCGCGGCGCGGGCGACGGCCTGCTCGGCGGTGTCGACCCTGGTGTACACGAATGGGCGCAACGTTCAGCCCCGCCCGGTCGCGGTGCGGTGGGTGGCCGGCGTCTTGCCCGGTACCGATGTCGCGTCCCGGACCTGCCGCACGGCGGCGACGATGTGCGGGTACGCGCCGCACCGGCACAGGTTGCCGCTCATGTGGTCCCGGATCTCGTGGTCGGAGTCCGCTTTGCCGTCCTCGACGCAGGCGATGGCGGACATGATCTGGCCGGGTGTGCAGTAGCCGCACTGGAAGGCGTCCTGGTCGATGAACGCCTGCTGCATCGGGTGCAGGGTTCCGTCCGGTGCGGCGAGGGACTCGATCGTCTCGACCGGCTCGCGTACGGCGACCGCCAGGGTGAGGCAGGACAGGACCGTGCTGCCGCCGACGCGCATCGTGCAGGCACCGCACTGGCCGTGGTCGCAGCCCTTCTTCGAGCCGGTCAGGTCGAGTTGTTCGCGGACGAGGTCGAGCAGGGTGCTGCGGACGTCGACGAGGACCCGCCGTGCCTCCCCGTTCACCGTCAGGTCGACCACGGTGACTGGCCCGGGCCACGCCGTCGGGTCGGTCGGGTCCGCCGGGGACCCGCCGTACTCCCGGTCGACGGTGGCCGTCGTGGGTTTGGTCATCCCGCTTTTCCTCCGCTTGGTCGTCCGGGCGGCGAGGAGCTGACCGGTCCTGGCCCGACCGGCACACGAGGGCCAGAATATCCGGGACGTAGAACAAAAGGGGTATAACGAATAAGAACACTGAGAGCACCTCTGATCCGGACATCGAGCCGCCCGTTCCCCATCGACCGACGGACTGGGCGGGGTCCACGTGAACGGACGCGGATCGGTACCCTTCCATGGCTGCCGCAGGTGAACATCTTTGGAGGGGCTGTGCGCCGATTTCTGCGAGCCACGATGGCGACCGCGGTTGCCGCGGGGCTGCTGTCCGTCTGGCCCGTGGTGGCGCAGGCCGACCAGGGGTCGGTGACCCGGGTGACGCTGGGCAGCGCGCGCAATGTCAACCCTGGTGTGATGACTCTGCTCGTCAGCCGCACCGTCACGCTGGCCGCCGGTGAGTCCCGACATGTCACGGGCCGGTTCGAGGCGACCAGCAGCATGACCTCGATTGCCGCCATGAACGACCATGTGCGTTGTCTCGACTCCGGCGGCGCGCAGGTTGGCGTGCAGGGCGTCACCTCGCGCAACCACGAGGGATCCGACACCACGTCGTACGCGATAGACGGGCACCTGCCCCTCTACGCCGATCTGCTGTTCACCGCGCCGGCCGCGGGGACCTACACCTGTGGTGTGTACGGCTACACCGCGTCCAGCGCCAGCAGCTCGTACCATCTGACGGCGGTGCCCGGCAGCACCTGGCTGGAGATGAGCGACACCGACCAGGCCGGCTCACGCTGGTGGCAGAACCCGGTCTGCAACAGCACCGGCACGTCGACGACGTGCAGCTACATCGGCGCCGGCACCTCGACCGTGCACGTCTTCTACAACGACGGGACGCCGGTCTACAAGTGGGCCGCGGATCCGGGCGCGACCGCGGTGCAGGCACTGGCCAACATGACCGTCACCACCTGCTACCTGAATACGGCCTCCTGCCAGCGGCCGAGCGTCGCGCCGTACCAGAAGGCCCGTGGTACTAACGCGGTCATCGACGCCCGGCTGGAGCTGATCCAACTCGACCCGACGGCGCACACCTGCCGCAACACGGCGACCGCCACGACCCGGCACACGATCCGCGACGACGCCCACCACTACGCGGCCTACTTCAGCCTGCCCCGGGTGACGATCGACCCGACCTGCGGGACCCGGACGTTCATCATGCGGATCGTCGTCACGCACGTCTCGGGCCAGCCGGTGAAGATCGACGGTCTGCAGAGCACGAACGCGCTCAGCCACGGGATCGCGATGAACCTGTTCGGCTAGGCCGCGCCCGCCCGCGGGATCACTGCGGTCACCCGGTCGATGTCACGTGTGCCACTCAGCATCAGCAGGACGCTTTCATCTGCCAGGAGCGAGCGGAGCAGGGCGGCCCGGTCACCCACGTCCGTCGGGATCAGCCGGGGATCGGCCGCTTCCTCGATCCGGGTGACCGGGGCCAGCGACGCGTCCGCACGCAGGATCGCGGACTCCAGCTGCACCAGCTCGGGTGCCGGGTCGAGGCCGAGCTCTCCGGCAAGCCGCGTCCGCAGCGTGCGATAGACATCGAGTGCCGTGGAGCTGCGGCCATCGCGGTAGAGGGCCAGCATGAGTTGGCCCACCAGCCGTTGCCGGAGGGGATGTTCGGCCACGAGGCCGGTGAGCTCGGCGAGCAGGCGTCGGCCGCTGCCCAGCCGCAGATGGGCATCCATGCGGTCCTCCAACGCGACCCAGCGACCTTCACGCAGATGGCTGCACAACCGCTCCGCGACGTCCGGGGATGCCACGCCGGCGAGCGGCTCGCCGTGCCACAGGGCGAGTGCCTCGTCGAGCAGATCGACGGCGCGCTCGTCGTCCGCGGCGCCCGCCGCACCGACCAGGCCGGTGAACCGGTGCGCGTCGATCGCCAGCGGGTCGATGTGGGCAACGTATCCGGCTCCCTGGTTGACGATCTCCGGCCCAGCGGCGCCTGCCTGCCGAAACGCCGCACGCAGGCGCGATACCAACGTCTGGATCGAGGCCCGCGCGGAAGCGGGCACGTTGTGCTCCCAGACGAGGTCGACCAGGCGGTCCATCGACACCAGGCGGTTGGCCTCCAGTAGCAGCACCGCGAGCACGAGACGCTGCTTGCGTGAGCCGAGGTTGATCTGTTTCCTGCCTGCCCATGCCTCGACGCTGCCCAGGATCTGGAACTTCATCGGCTACCCCCCGATTGGCATCCGTTCGTTCATTATGCCCTGTTCCATCGACGGAGGTGAGTGCATTAGGCCGGGGTGCAAGCGGTTTGCAAGCGCGCGACGCGAAGGTACAGGCGTTCGTAACGTCCATGCGCTTCTTGAAACAGGAGGTCTCATGCGTAGACGAATCGCGTTCGTGAGCTGCGTACTCGTAGCGGTCACGGGCACGTCGTCGGCCGTCCAGGCGCAAGTCCCCACCGCCGCAGCCGAGAACATGTCGACCGTCGGCTTCGCGGCGGCCGTCGACACCGAGGCGATGACCCGGCAGTTCCACCGCCTCAAGGCGATGGGTGCCGCTCACCCGGACGGCGCGGGGAGCACGTACTTCGACGAGGCCACCGGCCAACTCGTCGTGAGGTACGTGGACAACGAGGACGGCGCCGCGCTGCGAGCGACAGGCAACGCCTTGCGTGCCCAGGCCGGTGATGTCCCGGTGCGGTACGAGGCGACCACCATCTCGCTGCACCGCTTGGAGCAGGCGACCAGGAGCCTGAACGACGACCGCGGCTGGGCCGGTCCGCAGGCCGCGATGGTGCATCAGGTGCGTCTCGACGAACTCGCCGACCGCATCGTCATCGAGGCTGCTGGTGCGGCGGAAGCGCTGACAGCGGCGGCGGCGAAGGCCACGGGATTCACCCCGCGGGTCGTCGTCTCGCCGACCGGTCCGGCTGATCAGAGCCGCCGGTCGGACACGGCTCCCTACTACGGCGGCCTGGCGATCTGGGCGGGCAGCACGGGCAGCCCGGCCACTGCGAACGCGTACTGCACCACCGGCTTCCGGATGACCCGGGGTGGGACCAACAGCAACTGGGTGACCACCGCTGGCCACTGTGGCGCCAACGGAACACAGTTCTGGCACCCGGGTGGTAACGCGGTCCGTGTCAGCTCGAACTACGAATCCTCCGGCACCGACGTCGCGATGCTGGCTCCGATCGGCGATCGATACTTCAGCCGTTACTCGTGGTTCGGCGGCAGGGACGCCACGACCGCAAACCCGGTTTCCGGGAAGAACACCACCTGGCCCGCTGTCGGTTCGGCGGTTTATGTCTCCGGCTCCAACGGCGGACTGGTCTACGGCCTGGTGACGTCAACCAGCGGTACCTGCGGCGGCGAGCAGATGGTCGTCATCGACACCGACACCGGGCACCCCAACGACGGTGCCACCCTCGGTGGTGATTCCGGGGCCCCCGTTACCCGATGGAACACGGGCACCTCGGACACGACCGATCTCGTGGCAGTGGGCAGCCACGCCTGCGGCAATTCGGTGAACGCCTCGTGGTTCGTGCCGATCCACCGCGTCGAGGCGGCAACGGACGCGGTCGTGGTGGTCGGCGGCACCTGACAGACAGCCGCTCCGAAGCGAAACGCCCTGGCTGTGGACCAACCATCCCACCAGGGCGTTTCGTTCACTCACTGGGCGTCGGGCGGACTATCGGGTGGTTTGGCGTCGTTTGGTGAGCCATCGCATGAGGTCCAGTGCGTGTGACGCGGGCTCCGGGATCGGGTGGAAAACGTGTTCCACCACGTCGTCGGTGACGATGAGGGTCAGCCGTTCGTAGAGTGTCATGTCGCCGGCCGTGAAGGTGGGCAGCCCGAGTGCGGCGGCCAGGGTCAGCCGCGGGTCGGGTATCAGTGGGTACGGCAGCCGCAGCCGGTGCACGAGTTCGCGCTGATAGCCGGTCGACTGCGCGGACAACCCGTAGACGCGTGCTGCCCCGGCGGTGAGAATCTCCGCGTGGTGGTCGCGGAGCCAGGTGGCCTGTTCGGTACTGCCACGCGCGCCGTGGATCTCCAGCAGCCCGTTGGGCAGGTCGACGCCCGGTCGGCCGGTGAGCGGGTAGACGAATATGACGCTCCGGCCGGGACCGAGCGCGCCGAGATCGACCGGCCGCCCGTCGGTGGCGTAGAAGCCGAGCGGCGGTAACGGCTTGCCGACCAGGTCTGCGGGGTCTGCGCCGACGGCAGGGACACCGGTCACCAGATGGCTCGCGGCCGCGTCGAGGCGCGCGTCGAGGGCGCCGCGCTGGGCGGTCAACTTCCCGATGCGTTCCTGTAGGGCGGCGACGGTGCTCCGGTACGTCGCCAGCGCCGCCGCGCACACATCGGCGTCGTCGGATCCGTCGGCGATCGACTCGACGAACGGGCGGGTCTCCTCGACGCTGAGGCCCAGCGCCATCAGCTCGCGGATCTGTGCGACCAGACGTACCGCGATCGGGTCGTACTCGCGGTAGCCGTTGCCGAGCCGCCGCGGCACGACCAGCCCAGCCGACTCGTAATATCGCAGGGCCCGCACGGTCGTCCCGGTCCGGCGTGCCAGCTCACCCACCCGCATCCGGCCACCCTAAACCCGCACCCCAGGGTACGGGTCAAGGTGTTCATCGTCGCGGTGGCACGACCGCCGTTCTCTGCCAGTCTGACCCCACAGACACCACGAGAGCAGGGAGTACGTGATGACGGCTATCAGCCGAGTGGTCGGCCGGCAGGTCCTCGACAGCCGCGGCAACCCGACCGTCGAGGTCGACGTGGTCCTCGCGGACGGCTCGACCGGCCGGGCCGCCGTGCCGTCCGGCGCATCGACCGGGGCGAATGAGGCGGTCGAACTGCGCGACAGCGACCCCACGCGCTTTCACGGCAAAGGCGTCAGCAAGGCCGTCGCCGCGGTCACCGGCGAGATCGCCGAGGCGGTGCTCGGCCTCGACGCGGAGGACCAGGCGCTGGTGGACGAGACGATGATCGAGCTGGACGGCACGAAGGACAAGGGCCGCCTCGGCGCGAACGCGATCCTGGGGGTGTCCCTCGCCACGGTAAAGGCCGCGGCGCTCGCCCACCGCCAACCGCTCCACCGCTACGTGGGCGGGGTCGGTGCCCGCCTGCTACCGGTGCCGATGATGAACATTGTCAACGGCGGCGCGCACGCCGACAACCCGCTCGACTTCCAGGAGTTCATGATCGCCCCGGTCGGCGCGCCGAGCTTCTTCGAGGCCGTACGGATGGGGTCCGAGGTGTTCCACACCCTGCGCCGATCCCTGGCGGCGGCCGGGCACAGCACCAACGTCGGCGACGAGGGCGGCTTCGCGCCGAACTTCGCGACCGCCGAGGAGGCGCTGCAGGTCGTGCTGCGCGCGATCGAGGACACCGGTTACGAGCCCGGCAAGGACATCACGATCTGCCTGGACCCGGCCAGCTCGGAGTTCTTCCGCGACGGCGTCTACCGCTACGTGGGCGAGGGCCGCGACCGCACCGTGGAAGAGCACGTCGATTACCTTCTCGATCTGGTCTCCCGGTACCCGATCAGCTCGATCGAGGACCCGATGGCCGAGGACGACTTCACCGGCTGGAAGCGGCTCACGGCCCTGGCCGGTGAGCGGGTCCAACTGGTCGGCGACGACGTCTTCTGCACTGACGTCAACCGGCTGCGCGACGGCATCGAAGGCGGTTACGCCAACGCGATCCTGGTCAAGGTCAACCAGATCGGCACCCTCACCGAGACCCTGGCGACGGTGGACGCCGCCCACAAGGCAGGCTACCGGGTGGTGATGTCGCACCGCTCCGGCGAAACCGAGGACACCACGATCGCGGACCTGGCGGTGGGCGTCGGCTGCGGTCAGATCAAAACAGGTTCGCTGTCCCGCTCGGACCGGACCGCGAAATACAACCAGCTCATTCGGATCGAGGAAGAACTCGGCGATCGCGCGCTCTACCCGGCCCGCCGGTGAGCACCGTATCTCGGGCGGCATACCGTGATCGTCGATCAGGGGATCTCCCCAGCCAGCAGTGGTGGCCGGACCGACGCCGGCCAGGATGCGGGTGACCTCGGGGAGTCTGCGGCCAAGATGTCCGTCGGGGTGTGGCCGCCGGTGTTCGGGTGACGGGCTTTCTCGTCGAGCCCGACCATTCGGGTTTGTTGGCGTTGACCGACCTCGTGGAGCGCGGCCGGCTCTCGGTGGAGTGGGTGCGGTGGTGCCGCTCCGTGAGGCGCCGCGTGTACAGGTGGGAGAAGGGCGAGTCTTCCGGGGTACGCGGTCGGCCAGGCCCTGCACACTGCCACCGGCGGCACCCTGAAACAGGCCGGTCAGGCGGCGGCGGGGGACAGGTGTTCAAGGCCGCATCCGACGTGCTCGCCACCAACAGCGTCGCGGCGGCGCTGCCCACCCGGTCTCCATGTCCGAACCAGCACTGTGCGCGCAGAGAACGCAAACAGCACGTCAACAGAACGCGCACAAGGTCGTTCTTACGCTGTCGCCACCGGTCCTCCGACCAGCAGCGTGCATGGGCGTCGGGGCCGGTTCGCGAGCCTGCTGTCGAAGGGAAGATCATCATGGGCCTGGAAGTCGTCAAGGGAAGCCGGCGGACGGTGCTGGCGGCCAGCGCACTGGTGGCCACCGCGAGCGTGGTGGGAGCCGTGTCGGGCGCACCGACGGCATCCGCCACCTCCGGGCGCGGCCCGAAGCCGACAGTGGTGCTGGTGCACGGCGCGTTCGCCGACGCGTCGGGCTGGGCCGAGGTGGTGGAGGACCTGCAGAGGGCCGGCTACCCCGTGCTCGCGCCGGCCAACCCGTTGCGCACGTTGAGCGGCGACGCCGCTTACCTGAGGAGCGTCCTGGCCACGATCGCGGGGCCGATCGTGCTGGTCGGGCACTCCTACGGTGGTGCGGTGATCACGAACGCCGCGACCGGTAACCCGGCGGTGACGGCCCTCGTGTACGTGGCGGCGTTCGCGCCGGACCAGGGAGAGCCGGTGGGTCTGCTGCAGGGGCAGTTCCCGGGCAGCCAGCTCAACGAGACCACGCTCGACTTTCGTCCCTACTCCCTGCCGGACGGCACGGCGAGCGTCGACGCCTATATCAAGGTCGACTCGTTTCGGGCGGTGTTCGCCGCCGACGTGCCGCGCTCGCGCAGCACCCTGATGGCGATCTCCCAGCGGCCGGCGGACGCGCGCACGCTGGGCGAGCCGTCCGGTGCACCGGCGTGGCAGGACATCCCGTCCTGGTTCGTCGTCTCGCGCGACGACAGGGCGATCCCGGTAGCGGCGCAACGCTTCATGGCGCGGCGGGCCGGTGGCAACGTCACGGAGGTGCGGACCTCGCACGCGGCGATGATCGCCAGCCCGGACAGGGTGTCGAAGGTGATTGTCGACGCGGCGGAAAACACCGTCCGGTGAACGCCGTGCGGTGAGCGCCTGGCACGGAAGGGGCGGAACGGTACGCATGAGCGGAGGGTGCGTTGACGGGGGCGTGCCCCCCGCTCATGTCTGCCGACAGGTCACGTCGCCGAGGAGAGCCCGTCCGGTCGCGGTACGTCGTCCAGCTTCGCGCGGACGGATTGTGCGGTCGGATGGTCGGGATCTCGGATGGTGGTCAGAGCCAGCTCCCAGGTGGCGCGGGCCGCGTTGGGATCGCCCGCGGCCTGCTGGGTGTCCCCGAGATGGTCGAGCACCATCGCCTCGTAGTTGTGGTCACCCGACCGCCGCGAAAGTGTGATGGCCTGTTGGTAGTGGTCCACAGCTTCGGCGTACTCACCCAGGTGATGGTGTGCGTGACCGGCGCTGTGGGCAGCCGCGGCTTCGCCGGTCGCGTCGCCGAACTCCGCCAGTACGGGTCGCGCCTGCCGGCAGTAGCGCAGTGCCTCCCGATGCTCACCCAGCCGGGTGAGGGCCCAGCCCATCGCCCCGAGGGCCCGAGCCTGTCCCATCCGGTCGCCGGACGTCCTGCAGAGTGCGAGCGCCTTCCGGGCGTGGTGCAGCGCCTCCTGCGGCTTACCCTGGCGGATGACGGTGTGGGTCAGGTTCTGACGGGTCCGGGTCTGGCCACGTACGTCACCGAGCTCGACGAACAGCTTCAGCGCCTGGAGGAGATGCTCGTACGCCTGGTCGAGCTGGCCGGCCTGGGCGCAGGCGATGGCCAGACCGTTGAGATTCCGCGCGTACGCCGCCGCGTTCCCGTCCCGGAGCGCGGCCTGCGTCGCCGTGGTCTGCAGGGCGAGCATGCTGTCCGGGGACGATCGTCGTTGCAGGTACGAGTTGGCCGCCCACGCCAGTTGCCAGGCGTGACGATCGAACCCGTGCGCGACGGCCTGCCCGACCGCCGCGAGGATGACCTGCTCCTCTGCGGCGAACCAGGCGAACGCATGCGGCAGGTCCGCGAGCGGCTCGGGGATGACTCCGTCCTGCGGATCGGTCAGCAGGATCGGGTCCCGGTTGGGGGTCAACAGTGCGTCGCCCTTGTGCGCGGTGTGCAGGTAGTGGTCGAGGATTCGGTGCAACGAGCCCTGACGGGCGTCAAGGTCGTCTTCGGTGAGTTCGGCGGCGTACACGCGAAGTAGATCGTGACAGGTGTAGCGGCCGGGGACCTGTTCGGTGAGCAGGTGGGCGTGGGTGAGTTCGGCGAGCAGGGGCCGGACGTGCCGGACCGACAGGCCGGCGAGGCTGGCCGCGGCGGGAGCGGTGATGTCCGGGCCGGGGTGCAGGCCCAGCAGCCGGAAGAGCCTGGCCGCTGCCGGCGGCAGAGCCCGGTACGACCAGGAGAAGACGGTACGGACGTTGGTGACCGCTTCCGTGCCGACGAACGCGTCCAGGGTCCCGTACGTTTCACGGAGTTCCGCCGCGACGGCACCCAGCGCGAATCCGGGGTGGGTGGCGATGCGGGCGGTCACGATGGCCAGCGCCAGTGGGAGGCCCGCGCACGACGCGATGATCTCGTCAACGGCGTCGGGTTCCGCCGCGACGCGGGAGGCGCCGATCCGCCGGGAGAGGAAGTCGCGCGCTTCCGGTGCCGACAACATCCCCAGGGGCAGGGGGTGTGCCCCGCTGGTGGCGACCAGGCCCGCGAGGTCGTTGCGGCTGGTGACGATCACCAGGCAGCCGGGCGACCCGGGGAGCAGCGGGCGAACCTGCTCGGCATCGCGGGCGTTGTCCAGCAGGATGAGCATGCGCCGACCGGCGATCCGGCTGCGGTAGAGGGCGGCCTGCGCGTCCAGACCGGTGGGGATCTCCTGGCGGGGTACGCCCAGCGCACCGACCATGTGCTGGAGCGCCTCGCCGGGGCCCATCACCTCGCCGCTCGGCTCGAACCCGCGCAGATTGACATACAGCTGACCGTCGGGAAAGCGGTGGGCAACCTGGTGGGCCCAATGCACCGCGAAGGTGGTCTTACCGATGCCGGCCATGCCTCCGATGGCGCTGATCACCACCGTCCCGGGTGACGTCGCATCCAGTTGCAGGGCCAGCGCCTGGGCGAGTTCGGCGCGCCGACCCGTGAACGTGGGCAGGTCAGCCGGAAGCTGGGTGGGATGCGTCGCGAGCTGCGCGGTCAGTTGCCCGGGCGCGTCGCGGGTGGGTTTCTTGGCGGGCTGGGTGTGGCCGGAGGGTGTCCGAGGTTTGCCGACATGGAGTGTCTGCTGGAGCGCGGCCTCGTGTGCCGCAGTGAGTTCGGGGCCGGGGTCCAGGCCGAGTTCCTCGGCCAGACGGCTGCGCATCTTCTGATAGATGTCGAGGGCATCGGCCTGGTGTCCCGCCGTGGCCAGTGCGAGCAGCAGCCGGGCCTGTAGCGGTTCGTCGAAGGGTGCCTGATCGGCTGCCCGCCGCACCTCCGCCAGCAGTCGATCGGAGGCGACCGTGGTGAGGGCGACGTCCCCGGCCTCCCGCGCGGCTGCGAGGTACTCACGGTCGATGGCGGTGAACGTGGGATGGTGGCGGACCCGTGGGTCGATACCGCCGGGACCATTGCCCTGCCACAGCTCCAGGGCTTCGGTGAACAGCCGCACCATCTCGGTGGCCTGGCCGTCCGCAGCGGCGGTCCGGGCCTGCCGGACCAACTGCCGGAATCGCAGCAGGTCGAGCGTGTCGGCGTCGACGTCGAGTCGGTAGCCGCCGGCGGAACGGATCAGCCACTGGCCGGGGGAGCGGGCGGCCAGTTGTGGCTCAAGGGCGCGGCGGAGCATGCCCACGTTGCGGTGCACCGCGTTGACCGCCGTATCCGGCGGCTCCTGACCCCACATCGTATCCACGATCTCGGGCAGGCTGACCGGTTCGCCGGCTCGCGCCATGAGTAGCGCCAGCATCGTCCGTTGCTGCGGGCCACCCGGATCGATTTCCTGACGGTCGTGCCGTACTCGTACCGGACCGAGCACGGTGAACCACAAACGCTCCCTGGACAGGTGACCGCCCTCCCTCCCGCACTACTGGCACACGCAGGTCACGGTCCGGCGGTAGCGTATTCCACCCATATCTCGTGAAGGTATGGCGGGCGGCCGGCGACTACCCGGAGTATGCGGGTCGTTGCGGGCCCGACCTGATCGTCGGCGCACATCGCCGCTGGCAGCTCCGACCGCCAGCCCCTCAGTCGGCAGCAAGTTTCTGCCAACTGATCATCAACAAGCGACGGCCTATCTTTCTTGCCGGGCCAGCCGCGCGGTGGCCGTACGGTACTTCCGGCCTCCATCGGCGGAGTTGCCCCCAGCACATTCGCGGACAGTTTCGAATCGCTCGTTCGTACTGTTCTGCGCCCAATCAGCCCATGGGGTCGAACAGTCACCACTCTCCCACGAGCACTGAACGGATAAGGGCACATATGTCGACACCGGTCATCTTCATACACGGGCTCTGGTTGCACGGCAGCTCCTGGCAGCCGTGGATCGAGCTTTTCACCGCCAACGGCTATCCGGCCTCCGCTCCCGGCTGGCCGGGCGACGGGGAAACCGTCGAGGCCACCCGCGCAAACCCTGACGCCCTCGCCGGGCACGGGATTGACGACGTCGTGGCGCACTACGCGGCCATCATCGAAGGGCTGCCGGCCAAGCCGATCCTCGTCGGGCACTCGTTCGGCGGCATGATCGCGCAGAAGCTGCTCGGGCTCGATCTCGGTGCCGCGGCCATCGCCATCGACGCCGCCCAGATCAAGGGCGTGCTGCCGCTGCCACTGTCCGCGTTGCGCGCCGGCTTCCCGGTGCTCGGTAACCCCGCCAACAAGAGCAAGGCCGTTTCGCTGACGGTCGAACAGTTCCGTTACGCCTTCGGGAACGCTATCCCGGAGGAGGAATCGCGGGCCCTGTTCGATCGCTGGTCGATTCCAGCTCCCGGCAGGCCGCTGTTCGAGGCCGCCGCCGCGAACTTCAACCCGCACTCACCGGCGAAGGTGGACACCGCCAACGAGTCACGTGGCCCGCTGTTGCTGATCGCGGGTGGGCGGGACCACACCGTGCCGGAGGCGGTCGTGCGCGCCACCCTCAAGCAGTACCGCCACTCACACGCTGTAACCGACATCATCGACTTCCCGCACAAGGCCCACTCTCTGACGATTGACTCAGGGTGGCGCGAGGTCGCGGAGACGTCGTTGACCTGGCTGAAGGAGCAGCACCTGTGAAAATCGCCCTCACTCGACGGAATTGGGCGGTGACCGGTGCGGCCGTGGTGCTCGTCGCCGGGGCCCTGGTCGCCCCCGCCACCCTCGCGACGGCCCACGACAACGGCAACGGCAACGACAGACCACACTCCGCGTACGCGGACAGCCGGCTCCCGAACGGCTTCACCGAGCAGAAGGTCCGCGTCGGAGAGGTCGGTATCAACTACGTGCGCGGCGGCCACGGTCCGACGTTGGTCCTCCTGCACGGGTACCCCGAGACCTGGTACGAGTGGCACGAGATCATGCCGGCACTCGCGAAGCAGTACACGGTCATCGCCCCGGACCTGCGCGGCGCGGGCAAGAGCGACGCTCCGGCCGGCGGCTACGACAAGAAGACGATGGCCGCGGACATCTACGGCCTGCTGAAGAAGCTCGGACTGCACAGGGACATCCGGCTGGTCGGCCACGACATCGGCACGATGGTCGCCTACGCGTACGCCGCGGCACACCCGACAGAGGTCAGGAAGCTGGTGCTGAGCGAGGCGCCGATTCCCGACGAGGGCATCTACTCCTTCCCGGCGCTGTCGGCCGACGGTCCCGGACCGTGGCAGTTCGGTTTCTTCCTGCTGAGCAATGGGCTGCCCGAGCAGGTCGTCGACGGCCGGGAAGAGCAGTGGGTGCAGGGCTTCACGGACCACATCGAGGTGGTCAAGGACGGCGTCGACGACACCGACGTCAGAGTCTTCGCCAGGTACCTGAAGGACGACGCGCACCTGCGGGCCAGCTTCGAATGGTTCCGCGCCTTTCCGCGTGACATCGCCGACAACGAGGTGAACAAGAAGACGGCGTTGCCGATGCCGGTGCTCGCGATCGGCGCCAGCAACAGCCTCGGGTCCAAGATCGAGACCCAGGTCGCGGGATACGCCACGAACGTCACCGGTGCGGTCATCGAGAACTCCGGTCACTGGATCTACGAAGAGCATCCGGAAGAGATGACCGAGCGCCTGCTCGCCTTCTTGCGGTAGATGGTCGGGGTGCCGGGTCGTCAGACCCGGCACCCCGGTCCGACGAAGGGATAGGACATGGATCTACACCTCTCGGGCAAGACCGCACTCGTCACCGGGGCCAGCAAGGGCATCGGGCTGGCGATCGTGCGGGCGCTCGTCGCGGAGGGCATCACCGTCGTCGCGGGCGCCCGTACGACCACGCCGGAGCTTGCCGCCCTCGCCGACGCCGGACGCGTACACCCGGTCAACGTCGACCTGGGCACCCCGGACGGGCCCGGCACCCTGGTCGAGGCGGGGACGGCGGTGCTCGGCGGCCGGCTGGACATTCTCGTCAACAACGTCGGAGGCGTGCGTCCACGTGTGGGCGGCTTCCTCTCGGTGACCGACGATGACTGGCTGGAAACGCTGACGATCAACTTTTTGGCCGCGGTTCGCACGACGAGGGCCGCGCTGCCTGCCCTGGTCGAGAGCGGCGGGTCGATCGTGACGGTCAACTCCGTCAACTCCTCGTTGCCGGATCCGCTGGTCATCGACTACAGCGCCGCGAAGGCGGCGCTGGCGAACTTCTCCAAGTCGTTGTCGAAGGAGGTCGGGCCGCGCGGGGTGCGGGTCAACACGATCAGTCCCGGGCCGGTGGAGACCGATCTCTGGCTGGGGGCGGGCGGGGTCGCCGAAACGGTCGGTGGGGCGAACAACCTTCTCCCCGCCGAGGTTGCCAGAGGCGCGGTCAGCGGCACGGCAACCGGGCGGTTCACCCGGCCCGAGGAGGTCGCGGACCTGGTGTTGCTGCTCGCTGGCGGGCGAGCCAGGAATGTCACCGGTGCCGACATCGTCATCGACGGCGGCCTCATCCCGACCATCTGATCCCGCGTGCCGAACCCAGAAAGGCAGTTTTCGATGTCCGCCTGCACCCAAGGGCCGGTGCCGGAGCAGCCGCCGAACCAACACTGCGTACCGAAGTTGATGGCATCCATCGCCCCGGCGGCGTCGGCCTTCCTCGTCGTCTCGCTGTTGCCGTAGTCGAAGCAGCAGCCGTTGTTCACGTGCGTGCCGCTGGTCACCATGTACATGCCCTCGGGGGCGGCACCCGTCGGCACCCCGGTCAGGTGCCCGTCCCGCCAGTAGCTGTTGCCGGGGTTGATGTACAGCGAGTACGCCTTGGCACCCCCCACCGTCAGCGACTCCGAGGTGGCAATCGCCGGCTTGCTCTGTGGCGAGCCCGGAACCACGGTCGATCCCTGGTACCAGAGGTCGTTACCCCGCCCGGACTGGTCGAAGACCACCGTCACCACGCACGTCGTGCCGGCGCAGAACGAGTCCTGCGTCGCGGCGTTGGCGGTGCCGCCCGCGCTCGACGGGCCGATGTTCCGGGTGGTGTTGTCCGAGGAGCGCCGGACCTGGTACACGTAGCCGGCGTACGCGGCATAGAGCGCCCGCGTCGTGCTGTGCGCCGCCACGCATGGGGTGCCGCCGGAGGCGTAGAGGTCACACGGACGCGTGCCGGTCGGTGGGGGAGTGGTTGGTGAGGTCCATTGCTGGTTGGCGCCGCCGTGGCAGGTCCAGAGGTGGATTCTGGTGCCGTTCGCGGTGCCGTACCCGCTGGCGTCGAGGCACAGCCCGGAGTGGACCCCGGTGATGGTGCCGTTGGCGTTGACGTTCCACTGCTGGTTGGTCTGGCCGTTGCAGTCCCAGATCACCGCCGCTGTGCCGTCGGTGGAGCCCAGGCCGTACGCGTCCAGGCACCTGTTGCCGTACACCATGAGCTGTTTGCTCGACGTCCAGGTCCAGGTCTGGTTGGCGCTGCCATGGCAGTCCCACAGCTGGGTCTGGGCGCCGTTGACGGTGCTGGAGTTGGGAACTTCGAGGCAGCGACCGGACGCCGTGCCCACGATTCGGGTGCTCTGCCCCGGCTCGATGGTGGCCAGCGGCGTCGGTGCCACGGCGGTGGCCTCGGCGGCCGGCTGTTCGAGACCGTGACCGGGCCCTGCACCGCACCGCCGCCGTTGTACGGGATGCGCTGTGTGAGCACCCGCACCTGGTTGTTCTGCACGACGCCGCTGGTGGTGTCCAGGCGTTGCAGGTTGACGTTCAGGTTACCGGTGGTACGACCACCGCACGGCTGGTCGACGAGGGCCGGATCCGGACGACGCTGACCACTCAGCTCGGTCCGATCGACGCGGCCAACCTGCGCCGGGCACACGAACTGGTGGAAAGCTCCGCGACAATCGGCAAGGTGGTCGTCGCCGGCTTCGACCGCTGAGGCGGGTCCGTTTCTGTTCTGTTGTTGTCGAGGTGGTTCCGATGGCTCGGGCGTGTCATCCGGGAATTCAATGGGCCGACCGCTCCGATTGGCGGTCCGGCGATATCCGGCCTCATGTGCTCTCTCGCGGAGGCTTTTCGTCGGATGGCAGTCGGCGGTCTTTGGCATAGGCTGTCGAGTGGGGCCGCGCTAAGGAATCCTGTCGACCGGAATGGGGGCGCAGTGACCTACGACCTGGAAATCGCCGGGGGTGCCGTGTCGGCGACCGACGTCCGTGTCGCCGTCGAGGAGATTCTGGCGGAGGCTCGACTCATCACCCTCGCCACGGCCGGCCCACGGGGCCCGCATGCCAGTCCGGTGTTCTTCGCCGCCGACGACCTGACGCTCTACTTCGTCGGCGAACGGACCACCCGGCACACGGGTGGGCTCGCCACCGATGACCGGATCTCGGGCGCGGTGTTCGTCGAGCCGCCGGTGTACGGCGAGCAGCTGCGCGGGGTGCAACTGCACGGCTCGGCGGCTGAGGTGCGGCCCGAGCACCGGTCCACCGCCCTGTCGATCTACCGGCGGCGGTTCACCGACTTCGCCCCGACCAGGGAGGCGCAGCAGACCTTCCTGCTCGGCGAGGGACGAGCGGGGCTGTACCGGTTCGTGGTCGACGATCTGACGTTGCTCGACGAGCCCCGTTTCGGGCGTCGGAACTACCTGCAGGCGAACGTGGTCCGCTGACGGTCACGACTCGTCGCCCGTGACGTCGATTTCCGGTACGTCAACATTCGCGAAGACCGCCAAACTGTCCGCCGGATCAAGGTCGGCGGCAAGGGTACGTAGTTCGGTGAGCGGGTCGATTTCCGCTGGCAGGGTGCCGTCCTGAAGCCGGCGTACCCAGTCCGTGCGTCCTTGATCGGGGATCATCGCGTCTCTCGAAACATGGATGTCCAGTGATGGCGATCACTATACACTTTTCCATCGTGACGCCGTCGAGAGGAGGACGGATGACCAGTGCCGGCAGACTGATCCGATTGTCCCGACTCATTCCTGACCGACGTTCGGTGCTGGTGCCGTTCGACGACGCACTGATCAGCGGCCCGTACGGTGGCCTCGTCGACACGGTCGTCCGAGCGGGCGAGGTCGCCGACGGTGGTGCCAACGCGATAATGGGGTTCCGTGCCCTGCATGACCGCTGTTCGGCACGCGGGCTGTTCGTGCCGTTCGTCCTCAACCTGACCGCCAGCACGGTGCTTTCCTCGCACACCAGGAAAACGGTGGTCGGGTCGGTGGAGGCGGCGGTTCGCGCCGGCTGCGACGGTGTGGCCGTACATGTCAACGTCACCGACGGGCGCGAGGGGGAGATGCTCGGCACGCTGGGCGCCGTCAGCGACGCCTGCCAGCAGTGGAACATGCCGTTGCTGGCGATCATGTATCCGCGCCGGGTGCACCGCGACGGCACCGACGACAACTACCTGGAACTCAAGGCCACCAACCGGGACGGCTACGCGCGGCTCGTCCGGCACGCCGTCCGGATCGCCGTCGAACTCGGCGCCGACATCGTCAAGACGCAGTACACCGGCGACCCGGAGAGCTTCGCGACCGTGGTGGAGGTGTCGCTGGGCGTACCGGTGGTCATCGCCGGAGGCCCGCGCACGTCCGTCCGGCAGGCGCTCGACAACGCGTACGGGGCGATGTCGGCCGGTGCGGCGGGCGTGTGCTTCGGTCGACAGACCTATCACCGTACGGATGTCACCGGTTTTGTCCGCAAGTTGTGCCTGGTGGTCCGCGACCAGCGCGACCCGATGGACCTCGTGTCGGCATGAGCCCGATCGGGCGGTGGTACGGACTCGCCCCGGTGGCCGGCACCGTGACCGTCGCGACGCTCTGGGGCACGAGTGGGGTACTGGTCCGATACCTGGACCTCACCGCCGCCCAGATCGCCTGCGCCCGGGCGTCGATCGGTGCCCTCGCCCTGGCGGCCTGGCTGCTGACGCCGTTCGGCCGGGCGTCGTGGGGGCGGCCGGTGGGGTGGCCGGCGTTGACGGTCTCCGGGGTGCTGCTGGCCGTGCACTGGTGGACGTTCATCCTGGCGCTGCAACGGATTCCGATCGGCACCGTCCTGCTCGGGATCTACCTCGCCCCGCTCGTCATCGCCGCAGCCGCCCGCCCGGCACTCGGTGAGCGGGTCACCACCCGGCAGGTGGTGGCACTGGGGATCGCACTCGCGGGCAGCGTGCTCATCCTCCGGCCACAGCAGACCGGCGGCTGGTCCGGGGCGACGCTGATCGGATTCTCCGCGCTGGCGTACGCCGGGTCGATCCTGGCCAGCAAGCGTGCGCTCGCCGGAACCCCGCCGCTCACGGTGACCGCGATCCAGCTCGGTCTGGTCGGTGTCCTGCTCGCGCCGGCCGCGTTGCTCGATCCGGTCGCGTTGACCGCCGGGGACCTGTTCCTGCTCGGTGCCCTGGGGGTGGTGTACAGCGCCGCCGCGCAGCTCGTTTATCTCTGGGGTCTGCGGTCGCTGTCGGCGACCACCTCCGGCACGCTGCTCTACCTCGAACCGGTGTCCGCGCTGGTCGCCGGTGCCGTGTTCCTGGCCGAGGAGCTGACCCCCGCCACGGTGCTCGGGGCCGCCCTGGTGATCGTGGCGGGAGTTCTGGTGACGATCAATACGATGTCGGCCCGCGGGGATCAAAAACCCGTCACCCGTCGATTACTATAAGTCACACGCATGTTTTGCCGGACCTGGAGGAATGGCGTGGCGCTCGCCGGAAAGATAGCCGTGGTGACCGGGTCGTCCCGGGGAATCGGCAGGTCGGTGGCGGATGCGTTCGCCAGCCGGGGCGCCACCGTGGTGCTGAATTCCCGTTCGGACACGGCGACCGGCGAGACCGCCGCTCGGGAGATACGTGATCGTGGCGGAGCCGCCAGCTTCATCCAGGCCGACGTGACCGATCGCGCCGAGGTGGAACGCCTGTTCGCGACCACCGAACAGCTCTACGGTCCGGTGGATGTCCTGGTCAACAACGCCGGGCGTACCGACGCCGTCCCGATTCTCGAATCGACCCAGGAGCACTGGACCCAGATGCTCAACGTCAATCTCATGTCCGCGGTCCTCTGTTCCCTCCGCGCGGCCAAGAGCATGATCGGTCGGGGTGGTGGCGCGATCATCAACACGTCGTCGATCCGCGGCTTCGACGCCAACGGGCGCGAGGGCGTGATGGCCTACTCCGCGGCCAAGGCGGCGTTGAACAACTTCACCCGTACGCTGGCCAAGGAGTTGGCCCCCGGGATCCGGGTCAACGCCGTCGCGCCCGGGTTCGTCGCGACCTCCTATCTCGATCGCGTCGACGAGACGATGAAGCGGACCTGGCTGGAGAACATCCCGCTGCGGAAGTTCATCGACCCGGACCAGATCGCCGCAGCGTACGTGTACCTCGCCGAGGCGCCGTACGTCACCGGGACGATCCTGACCGCCGACGCCGGGTTCACGCTCGGGCGCGGCTGAGTCGAACGCCCCGCTCCAGGAGGGTTCGCCGCGCGTCCGAGGGGGAAGAAAACGTGGCACCGCCGGGCAACAACATCTTCGTCTCGTACCAGCGGGAGTCCGCGTCCGTCGCGTTGCGGCTGCGCGCCGACCTCATCAACCAGGGGTTCGACGTCTGGTTGGACACCGAGCAGATCCGGCTCAGCGATCGGTGGCCGGTAACCATCCAGCGGGCCCTCGCCGCCGCGGATCGGATGATCGTCCTGCTCACGCACCGGGCGGTCGCCGCGGTCGAGGTGTTCAACGAGTGGTTCTACTTCTACCAGCACCACAAGCCCCTTCACCTGATCCGCCTCGACGACTGCGAGCCGCACTACCAACTCCTGCCGTTCCAACGACTCGACTGGTCCGATCCGCTCGGACCACCGTGGCACGACCGGCTCGACGAACTCGTCGGCCAGTTGCGTGGCACCTACACGTGGCCGACCGACGATGTCGCGCCCGTGGTCACCACGCCCTTCGCGCCGACCCGGTCCCTGCCCGGCGCGCTGGTCGCACTCGAACAGGCGGTGCGACACCCGCAACGTCCGGTCGCCCTCAGCGACCAGCAACTCCAGGAGATCAACCAGCACCTGGCGCGTTCCGTACGGGAATACCTCCTCACCCGGTACGCCCGTTGGTGCGGACCCGCCCACCAGCTCGATCGGCGGTTCATCCGGTTGACCCTGGTGTACGACGAGGGCACCAACATCGCGGACCGGTGGGCGACCGCTCCCAGCACCAGGGAGAGCACCGACCTGCGCGAGCTGATCACCGATGCCGAGTCCTTCGCGTACGTGCTGCTCGGCGCTCCGGGCGCGGGCAAGACCACGCTGCTGCGCCGGCTGGAGATGGACATCGCCCGCGACGGGCTGGTGGACCCGAGTGACCCGGTGATCCCGTTCGGTGTGTCCCTGGCCGAGTACGGCTACGGCAGCGACGACGCACCACCCCCGCCCCTGCAGTGGCTGGAGCAACGGTGGGCGACCCGCAACCCGCACCTGCCACCGCTACGCGAGCACCTGGCCGGCGGGCGCCTGTTGCTGCTGCTCGACGGGCTCAACGAACTCGCGCACACCGACCAGGCCGACCTGCGCCGCCGGGTTGCCGCCTGGCGGGCCTTCCTCTACGAGCACATCCGCGACATCCCCGGCAACCGTGCCGTCTTCAGTTGCCGCACCCTCGACTACGGGGCCATGCTCTCCAGCAAGGACGTCGGGGTGCCGCACATCCGCCTCGAACCGATGAGCCCCGCCCAGGTCATCGAGTACGTCCGGGTCAACCTGCCCGAGCACGCCGCCCTGGTGACCGGCGTCCTCACCCGGGACCAGCGGATCCTGTCGTTCTACCGCACCCCGTACATGTTGCGCCTGCTCGTCGGCCAGGTTCGCGCGGTCGGCACCGTCCCAGTCGGCCGCGCCGACGCCTTCCAGAGCATGGTCCGCGAACTGCTCCGCCGGGAGATTCTCGCCGGCAACCAGCGCCTCACCGATCCCGCGATGCTCACCGACCGGGAGCAGCGCCAACTGCGCGAGCACGGTGGCGATCCGCGCTGGCTACCGGAGCGGGGTCAGCTCATTCCCGCCCTCACCCGGTTGGCGTACCAGATGCAGCGGGCCAAGAGCGGGGCGGACAAGGGTGTGGTGGTGGTCGACTACGACACGGCCGTCGACCTGCTCAACGGGCTGGCCCGACTGGCCGAGTCGTCCCTGCGGGTCGGCCTCGACACCGGCATCCTCGACGAACGCGACCAGTCGATCCGGTTCTTCCACCAGCTTCTGCAGGAGTTCTTCGCCGCTCGCCAACTGGCCCAGGGACTCCAACCGGGCCTGGTGGCGGTACCGACCCGGGTCGACCAGGTGAGTCCCTCGCTGCCGGAGGCGATCGCGGAACTGGCTCCGGGGGAGCCGCTACCGCCGCTGCCCACCACGGGTTGGGAGGAGACCGCGACCATGGCCGCGGCGCTCACCCGCGACCCCGACGCTTACATCCGTACGATCCTCGCGGTCAATCCCGCGCTCGCCGGCCGGTGTGCCGCCGCCGGCGATGTCGCCGCCACGCCGGCACTCAAGCGGCACGTCGCGGACGTGCTCGTCACCGCGATCGAAGACCCGGAGCAGGACCTGCGGGCCCGGATCGAGACGGCTCACGCCCTCACCGCGCTCGGCGACCCCAGGCTGACCCGGATCGACCACGACGGCGGCATCGCGCTGCTGCCCGTGTTCGTGACCATCCCGGCACGGGCCTGGCGGATCGGTACGGAGGACAGCCCGTATCCGCTGGAACGCCCGGTGCACGAGGTTTCCCTGCCCCGTTTCGAACTCGCCCGTACTCCCGTCACCAATGCCGAGTACGGCTGCTTCATCGCGGCCGGCGGCTACCTGGACGACCGTTGGTGGCGGACCGAGGCGGCCCGTCGTTGGCGTCGGGGCGACGGGCTCACCGCCCTCATCGCCGGGGAGTGGGTCAAGAAGCGCGACAACCTCCGTCGTCGGCCCCAACTGCCGGTCAACATGCTCCGAACCGGTGCCGCGACCCTGCAACAGGCCGTCAGCATGGTCAAACTCACCGCCATGTCCGACGTCGAGATCGTCGAAGCGCTGACCGCGATCTACGGATCCGAACCTCCCAGGGCGCCGGCGTACTGGGAGGACAGTCGGCTCAACCAGGGCGGTCAGCCGGTGGTCGGGGTCAGCGTCTACGAGGCGGAGGCGTACTGCGCCTGGCTCTCCCACGTCACGGGAACCACCATCCGCCTACCCTCCGAGTACGAGTGGGAGGCGGCGGCGAGTTCCGACGCGCAGGTCTTCCCGTACGGGAACTCGTTCGATCCGTGGGCCGGGAACACCTTCGAGTCGCACGTGCGGACGACCACACCGGTCGGGGTGTTCCCGCAGGGTCGATCCGTCGCGGGCTGTGACGACCTGTCGGGCAACGTCTTCGAGTGGACCGCCAGCCCGGCGACCCCGTACCCGCATCCGCACGGGCGGCCCGGTCCCGACGACCCCGGCGCGGTACGGGTCTGTCGCGGCGGGTCGTGGCGCCACCACCAACTGCGGGCTCGGGCCGCCTACCGGGGACGCGGCCAGTGCTTCGTACGCAACGACGACCTCGGATTCCGGATCCTTCGCGACCGGTGACCGTAATGCGGCGCCGGTGACCGTAACGCGGCCGAATGCGGCAGCGGTCGAGGCGGGCGGCGTTCTCAGCCGCGCAGCATCTCCGCGACGGCCAGCGCCAACTCCAGCGACTGCTGGGTGTTCAGCCGCGGGTCGCACGCGGTCTCGTACCGCCCCGCCAGGTCGGCGTCGTTCAGGTCCTGGGCAGCACCGAGGCATTCGGTGACGTTCTCCCCGGTGAACTCGATGTGCAGGCCGCCGGGATGGGTGCCGAGGCGGCGGTGCACCTCGAAGTAGCCGAGGACCTCGTCCATGATGCGGTCGAAGTGGCGGGTCTTGTAGCCGTTGGACGACTCGTGGGTGTTGCCGTGCATGGGGTCGCACTGCCAGACGACCCGGTGTCCGGCGGCGGTGACCGCCCGCACGATCGGGGGGAGCGCGTCCCGTACGTGGTGGTTGCTCATCCGCGCGACGAGGGTGAGCCGTCCCGGCCGGTTGTCGGGGTTGAGCCGTTCACACAGGGCCACGACCTGCTCCGGGCTGTTCGCCGCGCTGATCTTCACACCGATCGGGTTGGCGATGCGGGAGACGAAGTCGACGTGCGCGCCGTCGAGTTGCTTGGTGCGCTCGCCCACCCACAGCATGTGCCCGGACAGCGCGTACGCCGTGGTGCCGACGATGCGGGTCAGCGCCCGGTCGTACTCCAGCGCGAGGGTTTCGTGGGAGGCGTACAGGGTGGTGGTCCGCAGGGTCCGGTCGCTGCCTATCCCGCACGCCCTGACGAACGCCATCGCCCGGTCGATCTCCCGGGCGATGGCGTTCGTAGCGCTGGCCGGCGGGGGAGTGGCGGACGAAGGTCTTGTTCCACTCGTGGACCGAGTGCAGGTCGGCGAGTCCACCGCCGAGGTGGGCGCGGAGCATGTTCATCGAGGCGGCGGAGTTGGCGTACGCGCGGATCATCCGGTACGGGTCGGCGACCCTGGCTTCCGCGCTGGGTTCCAGGGAGTTGATCATGTCGCCGCGGTAGACGGGGAGCCCGAGGGAGTCGGTGTCCGCCGAGCGGGGCTTGGTGTACTGACCGGCGACCCTGGCTACCTTGACGACCGGGAGCGAGGCCCCGTACGTCAGCACCACCGCCATCTGCAGCATCGTCCGCGCGTTCGCCAGCAGGTGGCTTTCGGTGTTGTCGGCGAACGTCTCCGCGCAGTCACCACCCTGGAGCAGGAAAGCCTCGCCCGCGCACACCCGTGCGAGCTGGGCGTGCAGGTCGTCGACCTCGTGTGGGGCGACGATCGGCGCGACGCTGGTCAGCGTCTTGGTGGCGTCGTCCACAGCGGCGCTGTCCGGCCACGGCGGCGTATGGGCACGCGGCAGCCCCCGCCATTCGTCCAGCCCGAGATCGGCCTCGGTCGTCACCTGCCCGGACAGGCCAACTCGGGCCTCACCAATCGCCATGGATGTCACGGTACGTAGTGCCGGCGGTCGACGGTGGGCGGTCCCGGGTTGTCCCACCTGCCGGCACCGATTCCCGATCCCGGGTGTCCCCGCGATGTCCGGTTAGGGATGAATATCCTAGAGTGTTGGTGGTGAGATTCAGCCGCGCCGAGTTGGCGGCTTTCCGGGGCGGGACGCTGCCGGACCTCGTCGAGCCGGGGGTGCGGCTGCTCTTCGTCGGCGTCAATCCCGGCCTGCGTACGGTTGCCGTACAGGCCCATTTCGGCAGGCGGGGCAACCGGTTCTATCCGGCGCTGTTCCGGGCCGGGATCGTGGACCGGCTCATCGACGCCTCCGCCGGATTCCTACCGGACGACCGGGCGCACCTGAGTGCGCGGGGGATCGGCATCACCAGCCTGGTCGCGGCGGCAACGGCTCGGGCGGACGAACTCAGCGTGCGGGAGCTGACCTCGGGGGCTCGGGCGTTGGCGGAGCGGGTCGCCCGGATCGGTCCGAGGGTGGTGGCGGTGCTCGGCATCACCGCGTACCGGATCGCGTTCGAACGTCCGAAGGCGCTGGTCGGCCGCCAGCCGTACGAGATCGGTGGGGCGCAGCTCTGGGTGGTGCCGAATCCGAGCGGCCTGAACGCCCACGCCACCCTCGCCGGACTGGCCGACGCATACCGTGAGGTCGCCCTGGCGGCCGGGATCGGTCTTTTCGACAATTCCCCGTGACAGCGCGCCGTCACAGGGTGGGAGGTGGCATCGGCACCTGTAGGTAGACCGCCCCGCGCAGGTCCAGCCAGGCGCTCGTCGGTGTGCGTACCAGTCGCATCACCACCTCTTCGCAGCTCGGGCAGCGGCCGACCAGGCCGGGTGCGTGCGAGTAGACCCGCACCGTGGCGAGTGGTTTGGTCGAGCCGCAGTTGGCGCACCGCTGCATGGCGGCGGTGAGGTCGACGGCGAAGATCTCCCGCATCGGGCCGGCGAGCATGTTCCCGTCGACGTACTGCTGCTGGTCGGTCATCTCAACCTCCGGTTGGGCCGAACCTCTCGGTCTTGACCCGCTGGGCGTCGTGACCGACGGCCACGAGGATGTCGGCGACGGCCTCCACCAGCCCGGTCGGGCCGCAGACGAAACACTGCGGTTCGAGGTCCGGTGGCCAGCCGTGGTTGTTGACGTCGGCGACGCCGAGTCGATGGGGCGATCCCGGCCAGCCGTCGGGCGCCTGCCGGGTGTAGACGTAACTGACATCCAGCCCCTGGTCGTCGCGGACCCGTCGGCGCAGTTCGTCGGCGAAGTAGACGTCATGCTCGGTCCGTACCGAGTAGATGAGGCGAAACGGAACCCGGCTGCCGGCGGCTCGTCGCGCTCGTACCATCGCCATCAGTGGCGCGATGCCGGAGCCACCGGCGACCAGGAGGACCGGCGCGGTGTCCGTGTCACGCCAGACGAACCAGCCACCGACCGGTCCGCGGATCTCCACCGGGTCGCCGACGGCGAAAACATCGATCAGGTACGGCGAGACCTCACCGTCGGGCACCCGCTGTACGGTCAGCTCGATCAGGTTCCGGTCCGGGGCGGACGAGATCGAGTAGGAACGTTCCGCCTGGTAGCCGTCGGCGGCGGTGAGGCGCACGTCGACGTGCTGACCGGGTACGTGTCCGGGCCAGTCGTCCACCTTCAGCACCAGGGTGCTGGCGGTGGAGGTTTCCTCCCGGTGTTCGACCAGGTGGGCGAGGCGCCACGTCGCCATCTCAGTCGCCCTGGTACCGCTGCTCGCGCCACGGGTCACCGTAGTCGTGATATCCGGCCGTCTCCCAGAAACCCGGCTCGTCGGTCAACAACAACTGAATACCCCGCACCCACTTCGCCGACTTCCAGAAATACAGATGCGGCACCAACAACCGCGCCGGACCACCATGCTCCGCCGCCAACCCACCACCCTCGAACTCATGAACCACCCACGCCCGACCATCCAGCAGATCCTCCAACGGCAGGTTCGTCGTATAACCCCCGTACGAATGAACCAACGCGAAATCCGCCGCCGTCTCCACCTCCGCCAACAAGGTGTCCAACGACACCCCACGCCAACTCGTCCCCAACTTCGACCACCGCGTCACACAGTGGATATCCACCGTCGGCGACTCCTGCGGCAACGCCAACAACTCCGCCCACGACCACCGACGCTCCGCACCCGCCTCCGTCGTCACCGCGAACTCCCACGCATCCAACGACACCCTCGGCGTCGGACCCGCCGACAACACCGGAAAATCCTCGGTCAGATACTGCCCCGGCGGCAACGCCGGCTCCGACGACCGAGGCCGACCCTGAAAGCCCGGCGAGACGATACCCATCCGCTACTTTTATCACCTTTTTCCGGAACCGGATCTCGATCCCAACACTGATCATGGGCGGCCGGTCGACGCACGGCCGACGCGGGCGCGAAGACATTGACGTGCTTGAGCGGCATCGTTACTATCCTGATCAGGAAAGCGCTTTCCTCCCTTCTCCGCCTACCGGCACTCCGCCCCCACACCCCTGCGTACGGAGCCCGGTACCCCTCAGGGAGGTCCATCATGGGCGTACGCGTCCCCACGCGCCCGAAGTTACGTTCCACCTGGCCACTCATAGCCGGCGCGGTCGCGGTGATCACCGCCGGTGCGGTGCTCTTCGCGCCGGTGGCCAGCGCCGCGACCGTCTTCAGTGCGGGATTCGAGGACGGCGGCATCGGCGGCTGGTCCAAGTCCGGCGGTACCTGGGCGGTGGTCGACGACGGCTCGCGGGTCGCCCGCCAGTCCAAGACCGACACGGAGAACGCCCGACTGTTCAACGCCCCCACCACGCTGACCGACTACACCGTCCAGGCCAGGGTCAAGCCGGTCAGCCTCGGCTCGAACGGCTACGTCGGCCTGCTGTCGCGGGCCGCCGGTGCCACCGTCTTCTACCGGCTGGCCCTGCTGCCCGGCCGGGTCGAGTTGCAGGCGGTCCAGGGAAGCTCGGTCGGTGTGCTCGGCAGTTCGTCGCGTGCCGTCTCGAACGGGACCTGGTACACACTGTCGATCACCACCACCGGCTCGACCGTCACCGGGTCGATCGACGGGGCGCAGTTCGCCTCGGGCTCCAGTTCCGTGTCGGCGGCCGGTCGGATCGGCCTGCAGACCTCGTACGCGTCCGCGTCCTTCGACGACGTGCTGGTCACCACCGGTGGCACCACTCCACCGACCACCCCGACCCCCACGCCCACCCGGCCGACCGCCACACCGACCGGTCCGGGCACGCCCACGCCCACACCCACCACGACCCCGACAACGCCGCCCACCGGCCCTCCGGGCAACGCGAACGGCCTGGTCGGCTTCGCCACCATGAGCGGGTACGGGCGTACCGGGACGAACGGCGGGACCGGCGGTGCCACGGTGACGGTCGGCAACTACGCCCAGTTGGCGGCTGCCGTGGCCGACGACGTGCCGAGGATCGTACGGGTCTCCGGCACGATCACCGGCAACGGTGACGCGATGCTCGATGTCGGCTCGAACAAGACCATCATCGGGATCGGGTCGACCGCCACGATCAGCGGTTTCGGGCTCGACGTCAACGGCTGGGGACCGGAGGAGGTGGCGTGGGGCGGTGACCTCTGCGACCCGGCGGAGAAGGACAGCTTCATCCGCGTACAGAACGTGATCATCCGGAACCTGTCCTTCCGGAACTCCGCCGACGACTCGGTGAACGTGCAGTGCTACTCGCACCACGTGTGGATCGACCACAACACCTTCTACCCGGCCAACGACGGCTCGGTGGACGTCAAGCGCGGGTCGGACCTCACCACCGTCTCCTACAACCGGTACGTCGGCACGGACAAGTCAATGCTGCTCGGGCACAGCGACAGCAACGGCGCCCAGGACACCGGCTACCTGCGTGTCACCTACCACCACAACTGGTTCGACGGATCCAACACCCGCCATCCGAGGGTCCGGTTCGGCTACGCCCACGTGTACGCCAACTACGTCAGCGTCGACGACTACTTCATCGGTCTCGGTGTCGAGGGCCGGATCTACGCCGAGAGCAACTACGTCGTCGGTGCGAAGACCATCACGCAGGACTTCGGCAACGCCCGGCTCACCTGGACCAGCAGCAACTTCTACGACCCGGCCACGATCACCCGGGCCAACGACAGTGGCAAGACGATCGAGGACTGGCTGCGCGCCGACGGCAGTGTCGCGCCGCCGCCGTACAGCTACTCGGCCGGATCCGCGTCCTCCAGCCCACCGTCGGCGGGCGCCGGGGTGAGCGGGGCGGACATCGTCCCCTAGCTCGATGGTCGGCGGGATCTTCCTCGGCTGCGGCGACGGGGACCGCACCGACAGCGGAAAGCGCAAGCCGTGCCCCCGGTCTCCCGGGGGCACGGCTGTCCGGCCGGTTCACCGTCGCCGGCGGCGCATCCGGTGCCCGCGGTGGACCACGTCGTCGAGGATCATGGTCAGGCCGGCACCGAGCAGCCAGGAGTCCTTGGCGATCCCGGTGCCCTGTTCGGTCGGTCGGAAGTCGTTCGGTCGGCGCAGACCGGGGGTCACCCAGTAGAGCCGCATCAGGCCGCCGCCGAGCCCGACCAGCCCCGCACCCACCAGCGCGGAGGGGATGACCGGCAGCAGCAGGGCGGCGCCGAGGGTGATCTCGGTGCCGGCGAGCAGTCGGGCGAAGGCGCCTGGGTTGAACCGCTTGAGCGGGGGCACGGCACCGACCGCCATGCCGTGCAGGCCCTCGGCCGCCTGGCCCTCCAGGGTCCACTTGGACACCCCGGAGTTCAGGATGTACGCGCCGAGAGCGACGCGCAGCGGGAGATGGGACAAGTTCATGGTCACCTCGACTGGGCCGATGCGGTAGGCGCGGCCTACCCGCCCGGCCCCGTTTCACACCTGCCCTCGTACCCGGGTGTCCGGTTCCTGGTGAGGGGAAGATCTCAGAAGGTTAACTTGCAAGGAAAACTTACTATCTTGGTCAGGTGACCACCACCGAGGCACCCGACCCCCTGTGGCTCGCCCAGGAGTTGCGGCTCAACATCGACCGGCTGCGGCGTACGGTGCGCAATCGTCGTACCCTCGACGGGATGCCGCGCCGGCACGAGTCCGTACTGAGCTGGCTACGGCGCAAGGGGCCGCTCAGCACCGCCGAGCTGGCCCGGTGGGAGCAGATCCGGCCCCAGTCCATGGGCACCACGGTCGCGGAACTGCTCGTCGGCGGTCTGGTGACGAAGAGCCCCGATCCCACCGACGGCCGGCGGGAACTCGTCTCCCTCACCGACGCCGGGGTACGCACCCTCGCCAGCATCGCCGAGCAACGCGACCGGGACCTCGCCGCGTTGATCGAGTCCCAGCTCACCGAGCCGGAGCGGCTGGTCGTACTCGAATCACTCGTCCTGCTGGAGCGGGTCGCGGGGCAGTCCGGGTGAACCTGCGCCAGGCGGGCTTCAGCCCCCGGTTCATCGCCCCGGTCCTGATCGGGCCGGTACTCAACCCGATCAACACCACCATGATCGCGGTGGCGCTGGTGCCGATCGCCCGTGACCTCGGCATCACCTCGTCGGTGGTGATCTGGCTCGTCGCCGGTCTCTACCTGGCCAGCGCCATCGCCCAGCCGACCATGGGCAAGCTCGCCGACCTGTTCGGCCCCAGGAAGATCTACCTGATCGGTCTGGTGTTCGTCCTGGCCGGCGGGGTGCTGCCGATCCTCGACGCGCACTTCGCCGGGGTCCTGACCGCCCGGGTGCTGATCGGCATCGGGACCTCCGCGGCGTACCCGTCGGCGATGTCGCTCATCCGGGACCGGTCCGAACGGCTCGGGGTGGAAACCCCGCCGGCACTGCTCTCGGCGATCTCCATCGCGAGCCTGACCACCGGCGCGGTCGGTCCGGTCCTCGGCGGGGTGCTGATCGAGGTCCTCGACTGGCGGGCGATCTTCCTGGTCAACGTGCCGCTGACGCTCCTGGCCATGGCCATGACCGTGTTCTGGCTGCCGTCGGACCGGACCCGTCCCACGGTGCCCCGGGCCGGATCACCGCTGACCGCGATCGACCCGGTCGGCATCCTGCTGTTCGCCACCACCATCGCCGCCCTGCTCGTCTTCCTGCTCGACCTCGCCTCGGGCCACTGGTGGCTGTTCGCCGTCGCGGTCGTGTTCGCCGGGCTGCTCGCGTACTGGGAACTGCGCCGGCCGAAGCCGTTCCTCGACCTGCGGATGCTCGCCCGCAACGGGCCGTTGAGCCGGACCTACGCCCGGCTGTTCCTGGTCTATTTCTCCGCCTACTCGATGACGTACGGCTTCAGCCAGTGGCTCCAGGGCTCCGCCGGGTTCGGCAGCGACGTCGCCGGGTTCCTGCAACTGCCCACCGCGTTCCTCGCCGGTCTCGCCTCGATCACGATCGCCCGGTCCACCGCACTGCGCCGCCCGCTCATCCTCGCCGGCCTGCTGCCGTGCCTGGGCGGGCTGCTCCTCGTCACCCTCACCTCGAACTCACCGGTCTGGCTGCTGCTTTTCGTCGCCGCGCTGTTCGGCGTACCCCAGGGGTTGGCCTCGGTGGCGAACCAGGCCGCGCTCTACCGGCAGGCGCCGTCGGACCAGCTCGGGGTCGCGTCCGGGCTGTCGCGTACCGCGATCTATCTCGGGGCGATCGTCTCCTCCGGGGTCATCGGTCTCACCTTCGGCGAGCGGCCGTCCGACGGCGGCATCCACGCGATCGGTTGGCTGATCGTCGGCGCGACCGGCGTCGCCGCCCTGCTCGCCCTGTTCGACCGCACCCTCGGCGCTCCCCGCGAGCGGGCGGCCGAAGAACCGGTGGGCGCCGGTTCGCCACGCTGACCGGCAACCCCGCGAATCGCCGCTATAGTGGTTGGTATAGCGCGTATAGCGTCAGCGCCGAGCAGGCGCCGTCGATCGTGAGGAGTGAGCGCATGTCCGTACCCGTTCCCGGCGTGGTCGCCAGGTACTTCGAGGCCACCGACAGCGGTGAGAAGGACGCGCTGGTGGCCTGCTTCACCGAGGACGCCGTCGTGGTCGACGAGGGCAGGACCTGGCGGGGGCTGGCCGAGATCCGGCAGTGGCGCGACGAGGTCGCCACCGCGTACGAGTACACCGTCGAGATCCTCGGTGCCGAGCCGGCCGGGGTGGACGAATACCTGGTCACCGCCCGACTCGAAGGCAACTTCCCGGGCAACGTGGTCGACCTAGGGTTCCGGTTCGGCCTGCGTGACGACCTGATCGACCGGTTGAGGATCGCCCCCTGACCGGCGGGTCGCCGGTCGCCCGGCCCGGCCGCGGTCGGTCACCGTCGCGGTCGGCCCGCCCGCACCCCGCCAGGAGACCGACCCATGGGTACGGCGAGAATCGGCGCGTGCCTGTCCACGAGATCACCAACCCCGACGACGAGCGGATCGCCGACTACCGGGCGCTCACCGATGTCGAGTTGCGCACCCGGTGGGAACCGCCGCACGGGCTTTTCATCGCCGAAGGTGAACTGGTCCTGCGCCGGGCGCTGCGGGCCGGCTACCCGCCGCGCTCGTTCCTGGTCGACGCGAAGCGGGTGGACCAGCTCGGGGATCTGGACACCGGGGACGCACCGGTCTACGCCGCCACCCCGGACGTGCTGGAACGGGCGACCGGGTTCCACGTGCACCGGGGCGTACTCGCCTCGTTCCACCGGCGGGTGCTGCCGACCCCGGCCGAGGTCCTCGCCGCGGCCCGCCGGGTGGTGGTCCTGGAGGACGTCAACAACCACACCAACCTGGGTGCCATCTACCGGGGAGCGGCGGCCCTCGGGATCGACGCCGTACTCCTGTCACCGACCTGTGCCGACCCGCTCTACCGGCGGAGCGTACGGGTCAGCATGGGCGAGGTCTTCGCCGTGCCGTACGCCAAGTTCGAGCGCTGGCCGGAGGGCCTGGACCAGGTACGGGAGGCGGGCTTCACCGTGCTCGCGATGACGCCGGCCGCGGACGCCGTACCGATGCAACGCCTCACCTCGGCGCAGCGGGAGCGGGCGGCGTTGCTGCTGGGCGCGGAGGGCCCCGGCCTCACGGCGGCGGCCCAGGCCGCCAGCGACGTGAAGGTGTCCATCCCGATGCGCCGTGGGGTGGACTCGTTGAACGTGGCTGCGGCGGCCGCCGTCGCCTTCTGGGAGTTGGGCCGGGAAGACCCCGTTTGACGTTGACGCACCTTCATAGACTGCCCTCCATGATCTCCCCGGAGGGCGGCTCCGACGGCCGCGACCCAACATCGATGAGGCGGCCGAGTAGGCGCTTCGCCTGGTGGGCCCTACCGCTCGGGGCGGTCGTCGCCGCCGGCACCATGCACGTACTGGTACTCCTGATGATCCTGCTTTTCGATGAGGAGCCGAAGCAGGCGTTCGGCCTGGTCAGATTCGCGTTGGCGTGGATGATCGGGGCATTGACCGTGATGTTCGTGCTGTGGTGGGAGCGCCGGAGCCGGCGACGTCGGCTGGAGCAGCCAATGCGACGGTGGCGCGACGACGTGCCCCGCTGGGTGGCGGTGACCGATACGGTTCTTCTTGTCGGTGGGGCGGCGACGTGGTTCGCGGTATTCACGACCGCGTCTGACCGCAGACTCCTGCTTCCCTGGGCTGATGCGCTGGCTGGCTTCGCGTTTGTACTGATAGCGATCGCCGGCCGATTGGCTGAGCGGTACGAGGTACCGGAGGCCCACGAGGCCGCGTCGTAAGCGGGAATGGGCAGTCCGCCACTGCCCACCATCGCAAAATGGTTGGACACCCGGTGGATCCGTCGCGATTGTTGGTGGCATGCGCCAGGACGAGATCTGGGACGTCGAAGCCGCCGGTCGTTATGACACACCGGGCACCGGCATGTTCGCACCCCACGTCCTGGGGCCGACCGTGGACCGCCTGGCCGAGCTGGCCGGCGACGGAAAGGCGCTGGAGTTCGCCATCGGAACCGGGCGGGTGGCCGTACCGCTCGCGGAGCGGGGAGTGTCCGTCACCGGGATCGAACTGTCATCCCCGATGATCGAGCAACTGCGGACGAAGGCGGACGAGGCGGCGATCCCGGTGATCGTCGGCGACATGGCGACCACCGTCGCGCCGGGGAGGTACACCCTCGTCTACCTGGTCTACAACACCATCTCCAACCTGCTCACCCAGGCCGAACAGGTCGCCTGTTTCCGCAACGCCGCCCGGCACCTCAGCCCCGGCGGCCGGTTCGTGATCGAGCTCTGGGTGCCCGAGCTGCGCAAACTCCCACCGGGTGCACCGGCGATGGTCTGGCACTCCGAGCCCGGCTACATCGGCCTGGACACGTACGACGTTCTGCGTCAGCAGGTGGTGTCGCACCACTTCACGTTCGACGACAGTCGACGGGCGCGGCTGACCCGCTCGCCGCACCGCTACATCTGGCCGTCGGAACTCGACCTGATGGCCGAGCTGGCCGGGCTCGAGCTGGAGACCCGGCACGGGGACTGGGCCGGCGGCGAGTTCACCGACGAGTCGCGTTCCCACGTCTCGGTGTACCGCCTCCCGCCGCGTCCGTAGCGTCCCGTCCCTTCGTTACGCCGCCTCGTACTGCGCGAGGAGTACGCGTCGCCTGGCGTCGTCGTACGTCACGCCGTGCTCGGTGAGCACCGTGGACATCGGCCCGGTCACACCGTGCCGCAACAGCGCCAGGAGCAGGTGACCGGAGTTGATCTCGCGGTGCCGTAGGGCGACCGCCTCCCGCAGACCCAGCTCGATCACCTTCTTGGCCTGCTGGTTGACGGGTGCGCCGAAGTGACCCCGGCGGCGGGGCGGCTGCGGTTGGTCCGCCCCGTCCCACGCGTCCGGGCCGAACGCCTCCTCGACCAGGCGGAACACCTCCTCGGCGTCGACCCCGACGGCACGTAGGGCGGTGATCTCGGCGTCGGTGAGACCGGCCCGGCCGGGTGGCGCCGTGGCGGCGGCCCGCAGTACGGCGGCGGTGACGCCGTACTCGGCCAGGACGCGGGCTCCGAGGCTCTGCTCGTCGGTGGCCAGCCCGAGCAGCAGGTGCTCCGGTCCGGCCTTGGCCGTGCCGTCTTCGGCGGCGATCTCGACACCGCCGGTGATGACCCGGCGCGCGTTCCTGCTGAACCGTTCGAACATGGCTAACGCTCCTCGTCCCGCGTCCGATGTGCGTGCTTCTGGTGGACGGCCTGCCGGGTGACGCCGAGCGCGTCGGCGATCGCCTGCCAGGCCCAACCGTGCGTCCGGGCGTTGCGCACCTGGAG
This sequence comes from Micromonospora sp. NBC_01796, assembly GCF_035917455.1. Taxonomy (NCBI): domain Bacteria; kingdom Bacillati; phylum Actinomycetota; class Actinomycetes; order Micromonosporales; family Micromonosporaceae; genus Micromonospora; species Micromonospora sp. NBC_01796. The sequence continues at coordinate 5,547,220 of NZ_CP109078.1, forward strand.
CGTCTCCAGTTGCTCGACCAGCTTCCGGAGTGCGGCGACGGCCCGCAGGCCGGTGGCGGGGTCGGCGGCGCCGGCCGCCTTGGTGAGTCCCTGGTTGTCGTCCACGTTGTCAAGGTAGGTTGACACGCCCCGCCCTGTCAACCTACCTTGACACCATGTGGGAGGGTCGAGTGGTGAACCGCGACGACCCCGCCGACCCGCGACCACCCGCCGCCGAGGAGTCCGACCCGAACGCGTACGCCGAGCACGCCGGTACGGTGCTGCGGCTCGTGTTCGGGTATCCGCCCACCGCCATCAGAAGCCTGTACCAGGACATCACACCCCGACTGTTCGTCGACGGGGAGGAACAGCCGGTCGACGGCTGGACGGAGTTCGTGATGCCCCTGCCGTCGGGCACCCACCGGGTGCAGGTGTACGTCCCGTTCGAGACGTCCCGCTTCGGGGAGGTGGATCAGGAGGTGAGCGTGACGGGCGACCAGGAGGTTCTTCTGGAATATCTCGCGCCGACCATCCCGGCAGCCGCGGGGCGACTGCGTACGCCGCAGGAGGTCGCGGCCGACGACGCCCGGGACACGACCTTCGCCCTGCGGGCGTTCATGGTGCTCGCCGTGCTGGTCCTGGTCGCGGCCTTCGCCATCTGGGGGTGACGACGACCGGCACGGGGCCACCCCGTCGACAATCCGGTTGCCGGTCCGAACCTGCCGTTGCGACACTCTGATCCGTGCGGGAGTGGGAGCGTTTTCGGGCCGCCGTCGCCACCTGGGCGGCCGGCGGTACGGACTCCGCAGCCGCCGCCACGACCGCCCGCGAACTGGCCGGCGACGGCCTCGCCACGGTGGTACTCGTCGAAGGGGTCAGCGACCGGAGCGCGGTGGAGGCGCTGGCCGCCCGACGCAACCGCGACCTGGCCGCCGAGGGCATCTGCGTGCTGTCGATGGGTGGCGCGATGAGCGTCGGCCGGTTCCTGCGGATCTTCGCCGCGCTGGGGCTCGACATCGACGTACGCGGGCTCTGCGACGAGGCCGAGGAGGGCTACTACCGGCGCGGGCTGGAACAGGCCGGCTACGGCACCGTCCTGGATCGGTCCACTATGGAATCACTCGGCTTCTACGTCTGCGTGGCCGACCTGGAGGAGGAGCTGATCCGGGCACTCGGCACCGAAGGCGTCGAGCGTGTTTTCGAGGCCGAACACGATCTGGCCAGATTCCGGCTCTTCCAGAACCAGCCCGCGCAGCGCGAGCGGACGATCGAACGGCAACTGCGCCGCTTCATGGGCACGACCAGTGGTCGCAAGGCCCGCTATGGCAGGGCGCTCGTCAACGCCCTCGAACCGGATGACATCCCCCGGCCACTGGACCGTCTGCTCGCCGGCTAGCACTCCAGCTTGCGAGACCGCGGAGCCGGAGAGGAAGGGCTCTGCTCAGCCCGTCGAGCGGGTACGTCGCGCGGCGACGTACCGGCGGATCTTCTCGGAGGTTCCACAGTCGTCCATGCTGCACCAGCGGCGACTGCGGTTCTTGCTCTCGTCGTTGAAGAGGAAGCGACAGCCTCCGCATCCCTTGATCCGGTCCAGTGCGCCCGTGGTGAGCAACTGGACCGCCGCGTGCACCACCGGCCGCAGCGGCCGGGCAAGCGTCCGGTCGTCCCGCCAGGTCCATCCGTACGTGTTTCCTCGATCGAGCCGGGCGTGACCGAGCGCGTCCGCCTCGTCGTCTCGCAGCCGGGCGAGTACGGCCGTGCTCGGGCTTCGGCCGGCGGCCACCGCCCGGAACACCTCGTCGAGATCGTCGCGGCTGCGCAGTGATCGCGTGAAGGCGGCGTGAGCGCCACCGGGGTCGTTGTTGGACAGCCGGCGCAGCGTCTCCGCCTCCGGGTCGGTGAGTGCGCCCGCGTACGCGCCCCAGGCGACCAGTTCGGGGTAGCCGGTCAATACGTCGTCGTCCGGGGGCCCGACGGGCGGGCCGGTACGGGTGTTGACGAAGTCCAGGGCGAGGTTGCCGCCGACCAGGCGCATCCGCGTCACGCCCGCAAGTGTTTCCATCGAAACCGACTTTACCAGTTGACCTGTATCGAAGCGCGTCGCTAGCATGTTTCCATCATAAGTAATTTAGCTGGTAACGACGGGAGAGCCTCATGGGACGCGGGCGGGCAGTGGGAGCGCTGATCGGCTTGTCCGGGGGGACGTTCCTCTACACCACCGCCGAGGCGCTGCCGATCGGGCTGCTGCTTCCGATGGCGGTGGACCTGGCCGTCCCACCGTCGCAGGTGGGCATGCTCGTCACCGCGTACGGCGCGGTGGTGATGGTCGCCTCGGTCCCGTTGACGGCGCTGGTCCGCCGGGTCCCGCGCCGACGGTTGCTGTCGGCGCTCCTGGTCGGTTTCGTCGTCAGCAACGCCATCACGGTCCTCGCGAGCACCTTCACGTTGCTACTGGCGGCCAGGATGGTCACTGCGGTGACCCACGCGCTGTTCTGGGCGGTGGTGGTGCCGGCCGCGGCCGAGCTGTTCCGACCCGCACTGCGCGGGCGGGTGGTCGCGGTCGTCTTCGCCGGCGGCACCGTCGCGTTGGCCCTGGGGGTGCCCGCGGGCACCTGGCTGGGCGAGCGCACCGGGTGGCGGGCCTCGTTCCTGGCGGTGGCCGGGCTCGGCGCGGTCGTGCTCGTCGCGGTGGCCACCCTGCTGCCCTCGACGAGGCCGGAGGAGGGACATGCCGCCCGGGGCGCGACGCCCGACGTCCGCCGCTTCTGGCTGCTGGTGGCGGTGGCCGTCCTGGCGACCGCCGGCGCCATCGCCGCGTACACCTATGTCGCCCTCTTCGTCACCGAGGTCAGCGGATTCCCTGCCTCGTCGGTCGGGGCCATCCTGTTGGCGCGTGGCATCGCCAGCGTGCTCGGCATCCTCGCCATCGGCGCGGTACTGGACCGCAACCCGTGGCTCGCCCTGGTCGCGACCGTCGCGCTGCAATCGGCGGCACTGCTCGGCCTGTACGCCTTCGGCCACCGGCCGTCCGTCTCCGTCGGCCTGATCGCGCTGGCCGGACTGGCGTTCGCCGCGTTCACCGCGGCCCTCGGCGGTCTCGTGCTGCAGGTGGCGCCCGGGCGCTCCGACCTCGCCGCCGCCACGGTCTCCGCCGCGGTCAACGTCGGCATCACCGCTGGCGCCTTCGTCGGCGGCCTCGCTCTGCCGGGCCACGGCATCCGCAGTACGGTGCTGCTCGGCGCCCTCCTCGGCGTCGTCGCCCTGGTGCTGGCGTTCGGCGAACGACTCATCCGACCCGCGCCCGCCCTACCGGAAGGACAGCGCCGCGCAGAGCTGGTCAAAGGGACGGCATGATCGCCTCGACCAGGTAGGGATCGCTCCTGAGAGGGAGGCGCCGAGAGCGGCCGGCGGCGGATACTGGCGGCGTGTGGAGGGATCTGGCCAACCGGGGTGTCGCTGCCGTGCAAGCCCTACCCACCCTGGCGATCGACACGTTCATCGCACTGGGCTGCTATCTGGCGGCGATCGCCGGGCCGAATTCGCACGACGGCGACATCACCTCCTACAGCCTTGCCTCGCTCGCGTCACTGCCACTGGTGTGGCGTCGGCGCTCGCCGCTCCTCGTTCTGATCGTCACCGGGCTCGCCACCATCGCGATCACCCGGCTGGGAATGGTCCACGAGGTTCCCTACGGGCAGCTCGTGGCGACCTACACGGTCGCCTCACTGAGCGGGCCGATCGTGCGTGCCGTGGCCATCGCCGGGACGGTCGCCGGGATCGCGTTCGCGCTCGCCGAGAAGACGAACGTCCTGCCGATCGGGAGCACCATTCTCATCTTCGGCGGGGCTTACGCGCTCGGCGCGATCGCCCGGTCGCGCCGGGGGTTGATCGAGACCCTGGAGGCGCGGGCCCGGACGCTCGCCGCCGACTATGCCGAGGCCGCGTCGCGGGAGCGGGAGCGCATCGCCCGGGACATGCACGACATCCTTGCCCACTCGGTCAACCTCATGGTGGTCCAGGCCGAGGCCGGGCCGGTGGTGGTGCGCAGCAACCCGGCGCGGGCGGTGACGATCTTCGACGCGATCGCCGACGCGGGCCGCGACGCGCTCACCCAACTCCGGCGCACGTTGGGGGTGCTGCGCTCCGAACCCGCCTCCCGCACACCACAACCGGGGCTCGACGGGCTGGAGTCACTGGTGGCTCAGGCGCGGGGTACGGGAATGCCGACGACGTTGACCGAGCGGGGACACCGCCGGCCGATCGCCCCGGATGTTGCCGTGGCCGTCTACCGGGTGGTGCAGGAGTCGCTGACCAACGCGGTCAAGCATGCCCACGCGAGCCGGATCGACGTGCGACTGCGGTGGGAGGAGGACGGCCTCGACCTGGAGATCCGCGACGACGGGCGGGGCCGCGGCGGGCGCGGCGGCCCCGGTCGGATGCCCTCCGGCGGCCACGGCCTGATCGGCATGCGGGAACGGGTTGCGGCCTGTGGCGGCACTCTCTCGGCCGGGCCTGCCGACGACGGGAACGGGTTCCGGGTCGCCGCCAGGCTGCCCCTCACGGAGCAGGCAGCGACCGCCGCGAACGTCGATGGCTGACCAGATCCGGGTCCTGGTCGTAGACGACCAGGAACTCGTACGGGGCGGATTCGCCCTCATCCTCGACGCCCAGCCGGACATCACCGTCGTCGGGGAGGCGGCCGACGGAGTCGAGGCGGTCGAGGCCACCGCCGCGTTGGCCCCGGACGTGGTGCTGATGGACGTACGGATGCCCCGCCTGGACGGTATCGCCGCCACGGCCAGGATCTGTGCGGCCTCGGACGCCAAGGTCCTCGTGCTGACCACCTTCGACCTGGACGAGTACGTCTACGACGCGCTGCGCGCGGGCGCGAGCGGCTTCCTGCTCAAGGACATGCGCCGCGACGAACTCGTCAACGCGGTGCGGGTCGTGGCGACGGGTGAGGCGCTGCTCGCTCCGTCGGTCACCCGGCGACTCATCGCCGACGTGGTCGCGCGCTCCGCCCCCGTCGGCCCGCCACCGGGCGCCGGACGGCTGGCCACGCTGACCGTACGCGAGTCGGAGATGCTGCGGGCCGTCGCCCGGGGGCTGTCCAACGCGGAGATCGCGGCCGAGTTCCACGTCACCGAACACACCGTCAAGACCCACGTCAGCAATGTGCTGAGCAAGCTCAACCTGCGCGACCGGGTGCAGGCGGTCGTCCTCGCGTATGAGTCGGGCCTGGTCGTTCCTCGCTCCGGGGAGTGAGGACGGATCCACTCCGTACGGCGATCCGCTTTCCCCGCCGTCCGCGAAGGATCGACGGCATGACGAGCTCACTCGCCCGCTTCTCCGTACGCCGCCCGGTCATCGTGTTGGTGATCTGGCTGGCCGTCGTCGCCGCCGGCTTCACTGTCGGCACCGGCGTCTTCGAACGTCTCGTCGGCACCGTCGGTGTCGTACCGGGCAGCGAATCCGACCGGGTCCTGGAACTGCGCGAAACCGTGGCCCCGGAGCCGCAGCGCCTGACCGCGATCGTGACCGGTGTCGACGCGAACAGTCCCGACGTGCGGGCCGCCGTCGACCGGGCCGCCGCCGACGTACGGGCGATGCCCGGCGTCGACTCGGTGGCCCCGGCGGTGCCGTCACCGGAAACGGGGCAGGCGCTGATCTTCAGCATCACGCTCGCGCCCGGTACGACGCAGCCCGGCACGCCGGACGTCGACGACCCCGCCGACGCGGTCGCCGAACAGGCCGCCGACCGCATCCACGCACTCGACGGTGACCTTCCGGGCAGCACCGTCACCGTCGCCGGTGGCTCGCTCACCGCGAACGAGTTCAGCAGCCAGGCGGCCCGTGACGTCGCACGGGCCGAGATTCTCAGCACGCCGGTCGTACTCCTGCTGCTTCTGCTGGTTTTCGGGGGTTTGCTCGCGGCCGGTCTGCCGCTGCTCGTCGCGGTTGCCGGAGTTGGCGGCACGTTCGGCGTGTTGTTCGCGTTCAGCGAGGTCAGCGACGTGTCGGTGTACGCGATCCAGGTGGTGACGATGTTGGCGGTCGGCCTCGCCGTCGACTACGCGCTGCTGATCGTCAACCGGTTCCGCGAGGAGCGCTCCGTCGATGCCGAGGTCGCCGGTGCCGTGCTGCGTACCGCAGGCACCGCCGGTCGTACCGTGTTGTTCTCCGGGCTGACGGTCGCGGTCGCGCTGGCCGGGCTGACCGTGTTCCCGGATCCGTTCCTGCGTTCGATGGGCCTGGCCGGCGTGGCCGTCGTCGTGATCGACATGCTCGCCGCGCTGACCCTGCTGCCGGCCCTGCTGGCGCTGCTGGGCCGACGGATCACCCCGCGCGCGGCGCAGCCGGCAGGCAAGGGCTTCTTCGCGCTGGTGGCCCGCTTCGTGCAGCGCCGCCCGGCGGCGGTCGCGCTCTCCGTGCTCGCCGTGATGGTGGTCATCGCGCTTCCGGTGCTCGACCTGCGGCTGTCGCTGGGCGATCCCCGACTGCTGCCGGCGAGCACCCAGACCAGGGCCCTGTACGAGGAGACGGCCCGCCACTATCCCGACCAGGTACGTCCCGACCCGGTGTCGACGATGGTCGACGCGGCTCCGGACAGTGTCGAGGTCGGCAGGCTGCGGGAGTCGATCGTCGGAATGGATGGCGTACGTGAGGTGGAGGTCGTCCCGGTCGGCGACCTGACCCTGTTGAACGCCGACGTCGACGAGGAGAACCAGGAAGCGGTTGCCCGCGCGGCACGGGACCTGGCCTCCCCGGTCGAGGTACTCGTCGCCGGGGACGCGGCATCCCTGATGGACTACCGGCAGATGCTCGGCGAACGGCTGCCCTGGGCGGCCGGGCTCGTCGCGCTCGGCACCCTGGTCCTGCTGTTCCTCTTCACCGGCTCGGTCCTCCTGCCGATCAAGGCGGTGCTCACCAACCTGCTGAGCATCGGCGCGGCGCTCGGCGCGGTGGTGTGGGTGTTCCAGAACGGCAACCTCGGCCAGCCCGACCTCGGCGGCACCAACCTGTCGGTCCCGGTGCTGGTCGCGGCGATCGCGTTCGGCCTCTCCGTCGACTATGAGGTGTTCCTGCTCTCCAGGATCCGGGAGCGGTGGCGTGCGGGTGCGGCACCGGACGAGGCGGTCGCCGAGGGCATCCAGTTGACCGGTCGCATCGTGACGGCTGCGGCGCTGCTCCTCGCCGTCGTCTTCGCGGGCTTCCTGGTCGGCGGGTTCACCCCGATCCGGGCGATCGGACTCGGGCTGGTGCTGGCGGTGCTGCTCGACGCGACGATCGTACGGATGCTCCTGGTCCCGGCGACAATGATGATGCTGGGCCGGTACAACTGGTGGGCGCCGGGGCCGCTGCGTCGGTTCCACGCCCGGGTGGGAGGCCGCTTCGACGAGGCTCCGTCCGAGGCCGAGGCCGAGGCCGAGGACCCGAAGGAACTCGTCGGCACCGCGTACTGACCGGTTCCGGGTGAGAGGATCCGGTCGTGATCAGGGGACTGCTGCTCGACTTCTACGGCACGGTCGTGGAGGACGACGACATGATCGTGGCGGAGATCGCGGACCGGGTGGCGGCGGGCGCCGCCACACCGGTCACCGCACGGGAGGTGGGCGCGGCCTGGAACCAGGAGTACGAGAGGGTCGCCGACAGTACGCCGTTCCGGTCGTTGCGGGACTGCGTGCTGCGCAGCCTCGGGACGGTGCTGACCGAGGTCGGCTACCCGGGCGACCAGGCTGAGTTATGCGCGCCGCAGTTCGCGTACTGGCGGACGCCACCGTTGCGACCGGGCACCCGCGAGTTCCTGTCCCGGGTCACGGTGCCGGTGTGCGTGGTGTCCGACGTCGACAGCGCGGACCTACGGGCGGCGATGGCGTTTCACGGGCTGACCTTCGACGCCGTTGTCACCAGCGAGGACGTGGGGGCGTACAAGCCGGACGGGGCCATGTTCCGCCGGGCGCTCGACGCGCTGGGGCTGGGCGCGGACGAGGTGCTGCACGTCGGGGACTCGCTGCGGGCCGACGTACGCGGGGCTCATGCGGCCGGGATCCGGGCGGCCTGGATCAACCGTCGCGGGCAGGCCCGGCCGCCGGACGTGCCGGTGGCCTACGAGGTCGCGGACCTGTCCGGCCTGGCGGGGGTGCTCGGGTGACGTCCGCCGGACCCTGGCCGGATCAGTCGCGGGTGATGGTGTGGAGGAACGCGCGCCAGGCGGTGGGGGTGAAGGTGAGGGCAGGGCCGTGCCGGTCCTTGCTGTCGCGTACGCCGATGGTGTGGGGCAGGTTGTCGGCGATTTCGACGCAGTTTCCGCCGTTGCCGTTGCTGCGGGTGCTCTTGCGCCACTCGGCGCCGGTCAGGTCCATGCTTCGGCCACCTCCGATGTGAACTTCGTCGTCACTGCGTTCCTGCGTCTCGACCGGGCGGTGCGACGGGAGTCGCCGCTCGGTGCGGCAGGACGACTGCGGCGCGTACCCGGGAGCCCGGTCGGTGATCGGTCAGTTGTGGGTGATGGTGTGGAGGAAGGCGCGCCAGGCGGTGGGGGTGAAGGTGAGGGCTGGGCCCTGCCGGTCCTTGCTGTCGCGTACGCCGATGGTGTGGGGCAGGTTGTCGGCGACCTCGACGCAGTCACCGCCGTTGCCGTTGCTACGGGTGCTCTTGCGCCACTCGGCGCCGGTCAGGTCCATGTCGCGGCTACCTCCGATATGAACTCCGTCGTCAGTCACTTGCGGTCCTGCGTCTCGACACGGCTGTGCGACGAGAGGCGCCGTCCGATGCGGTACGACGATTTCGACGTGTGCCTGCGAGGCTGATCGGTGCTTGGTCAGTTGTGGGTGATGGTGCCGAGGAAGGCGCGCCAAGCGGTGGGGGTGAAGGTGAGGGTGGGGCCGTGTTGGTCTTTGCTGTCGCGTACGCCGATCGTGTGGGGCAGGTTGTCAGCGACCTCGACGCATGCGCCGCCGTTGCCGTTGCTGCGGGTGCTCTTGCGCCACTTGGCGCCGGTCAGGTCCATGTCTCCGCCACCTCCGATATCAACTCCAGCGACTGCTGGTGCGGCAGTGCCTCGCCCCGGATCGACTCCCACACCTGGACGGTGCGTTTCACGTCCTCGGCCCGGTCGTAGGTCTGCCCGTTGAGCTGTCCTTCAATGTAGACGATGTCCTCGCCGGTGGGCGGTGTGGCCATCACGAACGGGCCGTTCAGGCCGGCGTAGGCCCCGGCCGTCTCGGGGACGACGTGGATCCGCAGGCGGGGGAGGGAACTGCCGAGTTTGGTCAGGTGCCGCAGTTGTTCGCGCATCACCTCGGGGCTGCCCACCGGTCGGTGCAGGACGGACGCGTCCATCACCACCGTCAGCAGTGGGGATTGGCCGTGGGTGAGCAGTTCCTGCCGTTCCATCCGGGCCGTCACCTGCTGTTCCAGCGCCTCGGCTCGGTGCAGGCCGCTGCCGGACAGGACCGTGCGGGCGTACGCCTCGGTCTGGAGCAGGCCCGGCACGAACAGCGGCTCAAACCATCGCAGCGCCTCGGCCTCCTGTTCGAGTTCGGCCCACTCGCGGAACCAGGCCACGAGCGAGTCCCGGCCGAGCTTGCGCTGGATCCGGGCCAGGATGCCGCCGGTGTTGAACACCTTGTCGCAGCGGCGGGCGAAGTCGGCGCTGGGCCGCCGGTCGCAACTTTCGATCTTGCCGACGAGGGCACCCGAATAGGAGATCTCCTCGGCGAGTTCCGTCTGCGTCATGCCGGCGGCGGTGCGGAAGATCTTCAGTTCCTCGGCGAACAGTTCGAGAACGGGCGAGTGGCTCATGGACAACCTCCGGACAATTGACGGACAAGCAGCGGACACGCGGTGGACAAATAGGGATTGTGCGGTGAGAAGGTGCTGGTGGGGAGCGGTTTGACTGGGTGAGCATAGGCGAATGGTGAGTGGACTGTCACTAGTGGAATGGTGGTGAATTGGTGGAGCGCGCGAATATTCCGCGATGACGGCCGGAGCTGGATGACCGGTCCAAGATCGGAAAGGTGATTGGCGTGCCTGTGGGATAAACAACGCGGGATTGACGACACGCCGACAGTGGGTCGACCGTGTTGCTGTGAATATTCAGCCGATCCCCGACGCGAGCGACGACGATTCACCGGACGTCGCCCGCCTGCGGAACGCCATCGCGTGCGAACTGCACGCGCAACTCGCCATGCGGGGCGAGACGATCGAGCTTGAGGACATCCCCGAGGTCGCCCGCGCCGTGGCCGTACAACTCGGGCACGCGTTCCGGATCGAGTGGGCGCCCCGGTGGGTGGAGGACCGGGATGACGGCGAGTGGCTCAGCCTGGACGCCGCTGTCTTCCACGGATCCGACCTGCCGGACGGCCATTCCACGGCAGACCGGTACCCGGTTTTCGATCACTGATCTTGAGGGTCGGGTCACGCCCGTGCCGGATGTGGTCGCTCCGAGCCCCCGGACGGTACGGTGACCAGCGTGTTCCCTACCGTCCGTGAGGTGCTCGCCCTCGACCCGGTGCGACACGGCGGACCCCGGCTGGTGGCCGGGCAGGACGGTCTGGACCGGCTCGTCCGCTGGGTGCACGCGGCCGAGGTGCCCGACATCGCCGCCCTGCTCAACGGTGGTGAGTTGGTGCTCACCACCGGGATCGGCCTGCCCTCGGACGATGCCGGGCTGCGGGCGTTCATCGGTGAGCTGGCCGACGTCGGGGTGTCCGGGTTGCTGGTCGAGCTGGGCCGGCGGTACCCGACCAGCGTGCCCAGGGTCATGATCGCGGCGGCGGAACGGCGCGGGCTGCCACTGGTGGAACTACGCAGGGTGACGCCGTTTGTCCGGATCACCGAGGCGGTGCATGCCCTGATCGTCGACGCCCAGCTCACCGAGCTGCGCGCCACCGAGGAGATCCACCAGCGGTTCACCGACCTGTCGGTCGAGGGTGCCGAACCGGCCGAGGTGGTGCACCAGGCGGCCCGCCTCGCCGGGTGCCCGGTGGTGCTGGAGAACCTGTCCCGGCAGGTGCTCGCGTACGACACGGCGGGGGAGCGGGCCGAGCTGCTGCTCGGGAGCTGGGAGCAGCAGTCGCGGCGGATCCAGCCGGCCGGGCGGACCGCGTACGACCCGGACGCCGGGTGGTTGGTGACCACCGTCGGGGCCCGTGGCCAGGACTGGGGGCGGCTGCTGCTGCGTTGGCCCGGTGCCGACCTGGCACCCGGCGCGGCGACCCCGGCCGCCCCGCCGACCCGGCTGACCATCCTGATCGAGCGGGCCGCGTCGACGTTGGCGCTGGGTCGGCTGATCCGGCGCGACGCCGAGGGCCTGGAACGCCAGATCCACCGCAACCTGCTCACCGCCCTGCTCGACCACGCCCGACCGGTGGACGAGGTGGCGTTGCGGGCACGGGCCCTCGGGGTGACGCTGGAGCGCCGGCACCTGGTCGGGGTGGTGGTCCGGCACCGGGCCGACGAGGCCGGCACGCCGACGGCCCAGGCCCGGCTGCGGGACCTGGCCGACGCGGTCGGGCAGGCGCTGCGCGAGGCCGAGCTGACCGGGCTGGCCAGCGCCCTGGACGACCAGGCCGTGGGCGCGCTGTTGGCGCTGCGCGACCCGGCGGCCGAGGACCGGTCACTGGCCGCGTTCGCCGCCGCGTTGCACCGGGTACGCCGGGACGCCGCTCCGCCCGGACCGGGTGGGACCGCCCCGGACGCGGTGATCGTGGCGGCGGGTTCCGGCGTCGACTCGCTCCGCGAGGCGCGTCGCTCGCTGGTGGAGGCCCGGCAGATCGCCGACGCGGCCCGTCGCGGGCGGCACGACCTGGCCGTGTTCCGGTTGCCGCACGTCGGGCTCGCCGGACTGCTGCACCTGCTGCGGGACGAGCCACGGCTGCAGACCTTCGTCGAGCGGGAACTCGGTCCGCTGCTGGCCCACGATGCCGAGCACCCGAAGGAACGGCTGCTCGGCACGCTGCGGGCGTACCTGGACCACGGGCGGAACAAGTCGGCGGCGGCCACCGCGGCGCACCTGTCCCGGCCGGCGTTCTACGAGCGGCTGGCCAGGATCGCCCGGATCCTCGACGCCGATCTCGACGCGGTCGACGACTGCCTGTCGCTGCACGTCGCCCTGCTCGCCCTCGACGCGGTCCGGGACGTCTGACCCGCCACCGCTGAAGCCGGGCGGGTCATTCCAGGTCGGCGCGGGCCTTCGCGTACGCCGGGGGGACGAAGTGCGGGCCGCCGGGGGTGAACACCTCCGAGTTCGCCGCCGTCGCCCACGCGGCCGACGGCACGATCTGGACCAGCGACCGTACGACCTCCGCGTCCCGCCACTGCTCCTGCTCGGCGATCAACCCGAGCGCCACCACCGACTCCTCGACCTCACCGACGCACTCGAACGGCTTGTGCGCGTCGATCCCGAGCAGTTCCAGGTAACCCGGCACCTGCAACGAGTCGGCGAGCAGATCCACCCCGAAGATGTGGACCAGCCGGTCGCGGGACATGAACGGGGACAGCGCCAGGAACACGAACCGGCACTTGGGGCAGTCGCCGCACCACCGTACGGTCGGGTCGTGCAGCTTGAACGCCTTGTTGCAGCTCGTCACGACGTCGTCGTACCGGTCGAACTGGGCGAACAGCCTGGCGATGTGCAGCTCCGACAGCGGGCGCAGCAGCGAGAAGTACGGCTCGGTCAGGCCGGCGTGACCGGCCAGGGCACCCCGGAGCAGCCCCTCGGCCTCGACGCCCTTGGACCACTGGTGGTTGATCTCGTGACCGTTCCAGATCAGGTTCGGGTCGGACGCGGAACGCTCGTTGGACATCACCACCGGACCGAGCCCGTGCAGGACCGCGGTCGCCACCGCGATCAGCGAGTTGATCGCGGTCACCGGGATGTGCCCGTTGCGGGCCCCCTCGGCGTTGAGCTCGAACAGCACCGGATCGATCCGACGGCGGGCGGCCAGGGCGGTGAGCCCGGACGCCTGGTTCACCGAGACGATCACCGGGTTGGGGTTGACCGAGAACGGGACCGGATCGAGGCCGGCCCGGCGCAGGGCCTCCAGGCTCACGATCGAGTCCTTGCCCCCACCGACCGCGCAGAGCGGACGGCCGTCGGAGTTGTCCAGCAGGGCCGGCTCCGGCACCTGCCCGACCGGGACCGTCGGCACCAGGTCCAGCACGTACGGGAGGTCGTTGCGGTACGCGTACTCCGCCAGGCCCTTGGTGTAGATGGCGGTGACCAGCGCGACGGCGGCCTCGCCCAGCGGCGCCGGCGCCAGCAGCCGGGGCGGGGCGGCGGCCTTGTAGTAGCTCACCCCGGCGACCAGGTGCAGCAGGTCCAGCACCCGGCGGAAGGTCGCCTCGGTGGCCGCGGTGGGCGGGATCGCCGGCACCGGGAAGGTGATCACCTCGGTGAACCGCTGCTCGCCGTCCGGGCCGGACAGGAGGTAGTCGAACGATGCGGTACCGGTGGCGAGGTCGACCGAGTACGACGGGAACGAGAAGTCGGTCATCTGCCTGAGTTGTCCGTTGCGCACAGGCCATAGTAGTCCCGCCCGGTACGGCCGCGGATCGTAGCCGGGCGATCCGTCCCCCGGTCGGAGCGGCGGGTGTTGTCGACGCCTCCTACCCTCGGCCGTGATGTGACGAAGGGCGCTTTCTGCCACGGACCGGTCCTCCCCGCCAACGGCCACGACGTGCGGCGGGACGGCACCGGAGCCGGCGACCCGGAGGGTGGTGGCCGATGACGGGATACCGGATACCGGACCGGGCGGAGCGAAGTGTCCGGGCACGCGTTCCGGGGCGGCCGGAGCGGGCGCGGCGGCGGCTGACCCGGCTGGTCGCGCACACCGACCCGGTCGCACTGGCCGGGATCGGGCTGTCGGTGGCCCTGTCCGTCGCCCTCGACCTGACCGGTGCTGCCTCCGGCGTCGAGTCGCTGTTCGCCGGCCTGCTCGGCACCACGATCTCGCTGCTGGTCGACTCGATCGCCCGTGCCGAGCGCCGGTTCGAGCTGCGGACACTGGTGGCCGGGGAACCCTGGCTGACCGAGGCCCTCGTACCGATCATGACCGGGACCAGGGAGGCGGTCGAGCACTATCCGGACACCCGGGTCGCGGCCGAGGCACGCCGGCGCTTCGACCGGCTCCGGGTCGAGACCGGGCACCTGCGCGCCGGCCGGATCATCCGTCCGGGTACGGACCACCGGGACCTGATCGAGGCGACCAGGGACTGCGTCGGCCGGCTCGACGCGATCACGAACGTCCTGCCGTGGACCGGGGGCGAGCCGAACTGGTGGGGCAGCGACGTCGGCCGGTACTACTGGACCCTCAACCTCCAGGCGCTCGCCCGGGGGGTCACGATCACCCGGATCTTCGGCTACCACCAGCTCACCGACCAACTGCGCGAGCTGGTCGACGACCAGCGCCGGGCCGGCGTACGGGTCGGCCTGCTGCCCTGGCGGTCGGTGGACCGGAGCCTGGATCTGAACCTGGCCGTCTGGGACGGTACGAGTGCCTGGGAGGGGCGGATGACCCCGCACGGAGAGATCGGCGAGAACGTCTTCTCAGTCAACCCCGACGACCTGGACCGGCTGCGTACCGCCTACCAGACCTGTGCGCGGGTCGCGACCTTCACCGACTGATGCCGGACCAGTCCTCGCCGGTGGCCCGGTCATGAGCTGGACCACGGTGCTGCTCGTCGCCGCCGTGGTGTGGTCGGTCAGCCTGATCAGGTCGGTACGGTGGCGCGCGTTCGTCTACAGCCTGCCGCTGCCGATGACCGTCGCGCTCGCCGGCACCGGCTTCCCGGTGGACGGCACCCAGGTGCTCGGCGTGGTCGCGCTGAACCTCTTCTTCCTCACCGTCACCGTGGCGTACCACCGGTTCAAGGTGCCGATCCTGCTGGCCGACCTGCTCGGGCTGGCGGTCTACCTGGGGCTGAGCGCGGCACTCCTGCAGGTCGCACCGCTGCCGTTCGTGCCGGTCCTGGTCGGCGTACTCGGGCTGTGGTCGGTGGTGATGCTGCTCCTGCCCCGGTGGGCCGGACCGCTGCCACCGGCTCCGCAGCGGCACCCGCTGCCGGCGCTGCTCCGGCTACCGGTCATTCTCGCCGGTTCGACCGTGGCCGTGCTGCTCGGTCAGCAACTGCGCGGGATGGTGGTGACGTTCCCGTACTCCGGGGTGCTGGTGGCCATCGAGAGCCGGCGCGACCTGGCCGAGTTCAGCCGCCACTTCGTCGGCAACAGCCTCGCCCTGGTCGGCTTCCTCGCCGGGTACCACTGGCTGGAGTCAGGCCCGCTGCCGGTGGCGCTGGCCGGGGGATGGGCCGGGTGGGCGGTCACCGCGCTCCTGCTCCGGTTGCCGCGAATGCTCCGGCTGCCGCGCCGGTTCCACACCGGACGAGGACGCGGCGGAGCCGACGGATCCGCACCGGAACCGGGCGGGGCTGACGGTGTGTCAGTGCCGGGGCCCGCACCGGCTACAGGGTGGCAGTTGCCGGGGGCGGCGGATCGATGAAAGCGTGCAGTCATCCGCGTACCCGGGGTGAAGGGTGTGATGACGATGGCCACCGACGACCTGCTGGCGCGGCACCGAGCCGTGCTGCCGTCCTGGATGCCGCTCTACTACGAGGAGCCGATCGAGCTGGTCTCCGGCTCGGGGCGCCGGGTCACCGACTCGACCGGACGCAGCTACCTGGACTTCTTCGGCGGTGTCCTGACCAACATGATCGGTTATGACATCGCCGAAGTTCGTGACGCGGTCGCCCGCCAGCTCGCCACCGGAGTGGTGCACAGCTCCACCCTCTACCTGATCCGGCAGCAGGTCGAACTGGCCGAGAAGATCGCCCGGCTCTCCGGTATCCCGGACGCGCGGGTCTTCTTCACCAACTCCGGCACCGAGGCGAACGAGGCCGCGCTGCTGGTCGCCACCAACTACCGCCGGTCGCACCAGATCCTCGCCGTACGCAACAGCTACCACGGCCGGTCGTACGCGACGATGGGCATCACCGGGCACCGGAGCTGGTCGGCTAGTTCGCTGAACCCGTTGCAGGTGAGCTGGCTGCACTCGAGCGACCGGATGCGGGGACTGCTCTCCCGGCTCGACCCGGAGGAGCAGGTCGACGCGGCCGTGGACGACCTGCGCGAGGTCCTGGCGACCCAGACCAGCGGGGACGTGGCCTGCCTGATCGCCGAGCCGATCCAGGGCGTGGGGGGTTTCGTCCACCCGCCGGACGGGCTGCTGGGGGCGTACAAGAAGGTGCTCGACGAGTCCGGGATCCTGCTCATCTCCGACGAGGTGCAGACCGGGTGGGGGCGGACCGGGGAGCACTTCTGGGGTTACCAGGCGCACGACGTGGTGCCCGACCTGCTCACCTTCGCCAAGGGGATCGGCAACGGTTTCGCCCTGGCCGGGGTGGTCGGGCGGGCGCCGGTGCTGGAGGAGGTCAAGGCGATCAGCTTCTCCACCTTCGGCGGCAACCCGATCTCGACCGCCGCCGGCAACGCCGTACTGGACTACCTGCTCGACCACGACCTGCAGGGCAACGCCCACCGGGTCGGCGCGATCCTGCGCCAGGGCCTGGACGAGGCGGTCCGGGAGCACGACATCGTCGGCGAGGTACGCGGCAAGGGGCTGATGCTGGCCGTCGAGTTCGTCCGTCCGGGCAGCCGGGAGCCGGACCCGGCGAACGCCGTACGGGTCTTCGAGGAGTGCCGCCGGGGCGGGTTGCTGGTCGGCAAGGGCGGCCTGTACGGCAACGTACTGCGGATGGGTCCGCCGCTGACGCTCACCGAGGCGGAGGCCCGGGAGGGGCTGGACATCATCCGTACCGCGATCGCCACCGTCGCCGCGCGCTGACCGATATCGATCAGGTGTCCGTCGGCGCTGGTGGTGCCTCACGCCGGTCCGGGCGTGATCTGAGCCAGCGGAGTACGGCGGCCCCGGTCAGGTAGCTGACCAGGGCCGCCGTGGGCAGTCCGACCGGTTCCGGCGAGTCTTTCGAGGTCAGGCTGTTGTCGAGCAGCGCGGCCACCACGGCCGCGATCCCGACCCCGGTCAGCACCGCCCTCGGCACCGTCCGCTCGGGCCTTCCCACGAGCCGGGCCGGCGGCCCCGCCCCGGATCGGCCCCGGCGGAGGCGGTGAAGCGGGCGCCCGGTGGGCCGCAGCGACCGGATCGGCCCGAGGGGCAGGAAACGTGACCGGCGTCCGGCCCCGGTCTCGATCGGGCTGAACACGGCCACCAGCACCGCCAGCACCACCGTCAGGGTGACCAGCCAGGGCAGCCGCCACAGCCACCAGGCGCCGCTGCCCACGGCCGGGGTGGGCAGCGCGTCCAGTGCGTCCAGCGCGCCGACCAGCAGCACCGCGGCGGTGATGTGCCAGAGGAAGATCGTCAGCACGACCGCGTTCGCCGCGATCACCACCAGCCAGGGGCGGGGCCGGTGCAGCCAACGTTCCGCCGGGCCGCGCAGCAGCAGGATCACCCCGAGCTGCCAGGTCGCGTTGGCGAGCAGGGCGAGGCTCGGCGGTGACATGTTGTGCAGCCGCTCGCCCGGGATGTTGACCATGCTGACCGGGTACGGTCCGGCCAGCGTCAGCGCCAGCAGCGCGGCGAACCCGCCGAACAGCAGCCCGACACCGACCGTCGGCGCCATCGGCAACTGGGTGCGCAACAGCCCGCCACCGCTGCGGCCGGTGCCGGTCCGGCTGTCCCGCCAGGCGTAACCGAACTGGTGCACGGCGAGCCAACCGAACAGGAAGTTCCCGCTGGCGTACGACTCGGGCCCGACCAGCCGGGCCAGGTCGCCCCCCACCACCAGCGCCAGCAGCGCCACCGGTACGGCGAGCCCGAAGCGCCGGTGCAGCGCGTACGTCACCGGGGTCAGGGCCACCACCGCCAGGTACGCGGCCAGGAACCAGAGCGGGATGGTGGCGAACCAGACCACCGGGCGTACCTGCTCGGCGTCGGCCCCGACGAGTTGGGCGCCCAGCGCCGCGCCGGCCAGGACGACGATCAGTGCCGTGGTCGGCCGCAGCAGCCGGGCGCACCGGTCCAGCAGCCAGTCGACGGCCCGACCGCCCCGGCGCCGGTGGCTGCTCAGGGAGGCTGCGTTGGCGTACCCGCCGACCAGGAAGAAGATCGGCATGACCTGGAACAGCCAGGTGCCGGGCCGGGCGGCGGAGAGTTCGACCAGGGCGGAGCGCCCGGTGAGCCGGCCGGACCGGTCGTGGTCGATCACGATGATCAGCCAGTGGCCGATCACCACGGCCGCGATCGCCAGGGCGCGCAGCAGGTCGAGGTAGCGCTCCCGCTCGGCGGGCGTCTCCCGGGCGAGCTGCCCCAGCCGACGCCGCATGTGAACAGGCTAGGGCTGATCGTCCGGGGGGAACCGGCAAACCCGCGACGCCGGGTCCTCGGCCCGGACGGTGCCGCCGTCGCCCCGTTGCTCGTCGACGGGGCCGGGTGCGATCGTGTTCCGGCTGCTCAGGGTGCTTGACGGGGATGGTGGGCGGGTCGCCCGTCGACCCGTCGGGGCAGGTAACGGTTTGAAAACTTCGCCCACAGTCTTGACACGGAGGGGGTGTTAGTAAGAACTTTTACCACTAACAGTTAACACTCTTTCCGGAAGGCGTTCACATGGTCGATCACGAGGTGGACACCGCCGCGCGAACCGCGGTGGTCGACGCCGAGGCGTTCGACCGGCGACTAGCCGCCGGACTCTCTCCGAGCGACAGCGTCCTGGTTCGGGTACGCGCCCGGCTCCCGGAGTTCACCGGCGCCCTGCAACGCGTCGCCGAACAGGTGCTCGCCGACCCGGAGGCCGCCGCCCGCGCCACCATCGTCGAACTGGCCGAACGCAGCGGCACCTCACCGGCCACGGTCACCCGGTTCTGCCGGGCGATGGGCTTCGAGGGCTACGCCGACCTGCGGCTGGGCATCGCCGCCGAGACCGGACGGGCGCGCTCGGCCGGCTGGACGGTCGACATCGGCCGGGAGATCCAGCCCGGCGATCCGCTGGAGCGGGTGCTCGGCCAGATCATGGCGGCGGACACCCAGGCGATGCACGACACCGCGACACTGCTCGACCTGCGGGAGGTCGAACGGGCCGCGGAGGCGATCGCCGCCGCCAGCCGGGTCAACATCTTCGGTGCCAGCGGCAGCGCCCTGGTCGGCGCCGAGATGCAGTTCAGCCTGCACCGCATCGGCGTACCCGCCTGGTCCTGGCACGACGTCCACGAGGGGCTGGCCAGCGCCGCCCTGCTGCGCGACGGAGACGTGGCGCTCGGCATCTCGCACACCGGCGAGACCCGCGAGACGATCGAGATGCTGGCCGAGGCGGGCAGCCACGGCGCCACCACCGTCGCCCTGACCAGCTTCCCCCGCTCGCCCCTGGCGGAGCTGGCCGACATCGTGCTGCTCACCGCCAGCCAGGCCACCACCTTCCGCCCGGACGCGCTCTCCGCCCGGCACCCGCAACTGGTCGTCCTCGACCTGCTCTACATCGCGGTCGCCCAGCGGACCCACGACCGTGCCCACTCGGCGTTCCAGCGGACCGCGCGGGCCGTCGGCGGGCACAAGGCGGCGAAGGAGGTACGGGGATGAGCGACCAGGGCCACCCCACCGTACGGATCGGGGCGAACAAATGATCAGCATGCAGGGGTACGCCGACGCGGTCCGCCCGGTGCTCGACCGGCTGCTGGACACCCAGGTCGACGGGGTGGGCCGGGCGGCCGACCTGATCGCCGACAGCCTGCGCGGCGACGGCGTGCTCCAGGCGTTCGGTGCCGGCCACTCCGAGGCGTTCGCGGCCGAGCTGGTCGCCCGTGCCGGCGGACTGGTACCGACCAACCAGCTTTCGCTCTGGGACCTGGTGCTGTACGGCGACGCGTCGCCGGACGTACTCGGCGATCCCAAACTCGAACGCGACCCCACCATCGCCCACCAGATCTACGCGCTCGCGGCCCCCCAGCCGCGCGACGTGTTCGTGGTGGCGTCCCAGTCCGGCATCAACGGCTCGGTTGTCGAGCTGGCGAGGCTGGTGAAAGAACGCGGTCACGACCTGATCGCGGTCACCTCGGTCGAGCACACGGCACGGGTCGCCCCACGGCACCCGTCCGGTCAACGGCTCGCCGACATTGCCGACGTCGTGCTGGACAATGGCGCGCCGTACGGTGACGCACTGCTGCCGCTGGACGGCGGCGGCGCGGTCTGTGCGGTCTCCTCGGTCACCACCGCGCTGCTGGCGCAGCTGCTGACCGCGGAGGTCGTACGACGGTTCCACGTCGTGGGAGAGGTACCCCCAATTTACCGATCCGCGAACGTCCCCGGCGGGGACGAGCACAACACCGCCCTGGAGTCGCGGTATGCCGGGCGTATCCGGCGTACCGCCTGACCCTGACATTTTGTGGCGACGACGAAACCTAACCGAGGAGACGAAGATGTCCGTAACCCCCGACAAGCCGTCGGATCTCAGCCGCCGCATCGTTCTGCAGCGGGCGGCGGCTGCCGGCCTGCTCGCCGTTCCGGCGGCCGGTCTGCTCAGCGCCTGCGCCACCGGCGGTGACGGCGACACGCAGGAGCAGAGCGAGGGCACCAAGAGCGCCGAGAACCCGTTCGGCGTCAAGGAGGACGCCGCGCTCGAGGTGGTCATCTTCAACGGTGGCTACGGCGACAAGTACGCCACCGACGTGCACGAGCCGCTCTACAAGGCGAAGTTCCCGAAGGCGACCATCAAGCACGAGGCCAGCCAGGCCATCTCCACCGTGCTCCAGCCCCGGTTCGCCGCCGGCAACCCGCCGGAGTTCGTCAACAACTCCGGCGAGAAGTCGCTGGACTTCGGCGCCCTGGTCGCCGACGGTCAGCTCCAGGACCTGACCGAGCTGTGGGACGCCCCGTCGGTGGACGACCCGTCGAAGAAGGTCCGGGACACCGTCGTTCCCGGCACCGTCGACGTCGGTACGTTCAACGGCAAGCCGTACGTGCTCAACTACGTCTCCACCGTGTTCGGCCTCTGGTACTCCGGCAAGCAGTTCAAGGAAAACGGTTGGGCTCCCGCCAAGACCTGGGAGGAGTTCACCGCGCTGCTCGACAAGATCAAGGCCAAGGGCATCACCCCGTTCGGTTACGCCGGTGCGAACGCGCCGTACTACGTCTGGAACGTGATCCTCACCCAGGCCGCCAAGATCGGCGGACCGGACGTACTGAAGAACATCGACAACCTCGAGGACGGCGCCTGGACCGCCGAGCCGGTCAAGCAGGCCGCTACCGCGTGGGCCGAGATCGGTGCCAAGTACCTGGACAAGAGCTTCGAGGGGCTCAAGCACACCGACGTACAGCTCCTGCAGAACCAGTACAAGGTCGGCTTCTACCCCAGCGGTGACTGGCTGGAGAACGAGCAGGCCAAGGACACCCCGCCCGGCTTCGAGTACCAGATGATGCCCCTGCCGAGCCTGACCGCGTCGGACAAGCTGCCGGCCGGTACGGTCCGCGCCACCGCGGCCGAGGGCTACTTCGTCTCGGCCAAGAGCGCGAACCCGCGCGGCGCGATGGAGTACATGCGCCAGATGCTCTCCACCGCCGGTGCCAAGGGCTTCACCGAGGTGGTCAAGTCCGCTACGGTCGTGACCTCCGGCTCGACCGGTTACGCGTTCCCGCCCGGTGTGGCCAGCTCGCAGGCCGCGCTCGCCGCCGCCGGTCAGAACGTGGTGAACCTCTTCTTCGACGGCTGGTACAAGGAGCTGGACACCGAGGCCCGCACCGCGACCAACGAGCTGATGTTCGGCCGGATCAAGGCCGACGCGTTCTGCGAGCGGATCCAGAAGAAGGCGGATGCGATCAAGAAGGACGCGTCCGTCACCAAGTTCAAGCGCTGATCGGAGCGTAGGTCATGCGGCACGGCAAGTATCCCTTCGTGATCGGCTTCCTGGCCGCTCCGGTGCTGTTGTACTCGGTCTTCGTGATCGCCCCGTACGCCCAGGCGTTCCAGATCTCGATGACCAACTGGAGGGGATTGTCCGCCCCGAAGTGGGTGGGCTTCGACAACTATCGACAGTTGGTCGAGGACCACCGCTTCTGGCAGGCGATCCAGCATCACCTGGTACTGCTGCTCGCCCTGCCGCTGATCACCATCGCCATCGCCCTGTTCTTCTCGTTCATGCTCAACGTGGCGGGCAAGAGCAGCGGGGGCAAGCGGTCGGGGGTCTGGGGCTCGGGGTTCTACCGGGTGGTGTTCTTCTTTCCCCAGGTCCTCGCCGTGGCGATCATCGCGGTGCTGTTCCAGACGGTCTACCGACCGAACGAGTCCGGCCTGATCAACGGCGTGTTGATGAAGATCGGCCTGGATCCGATCCTGTTCCTGGTCAACCCGAACATCGCGCTCTGGTCGATCCTCGGGGTGCTGGTCTGGCAGGCGGTCGGCTTCTACGTGGTGCTCTTCTCGGCCGGCATCGCCTCGATTCCCGGTGAGATCTACGAGGCCGCCGAGATGGACGGCGCGACCCGGGTCACGCTGTTCTTCCGGGTGACCCTGCCGCTGCTCTGGGACACCCTCCAGGTCGCCTGGGTCTACCTGGGCATCGCCGCGTTCGACGCGTTCGCGGTGGTGGCGGTGCTCTCGGTCGACAACGGCGGTCCGGACGGGGCGACCACCGTCCTGGCGCTGGAGATCTACCGCAACGCCTTCACCTACTCCAAGTACGGGTACGCCTCGGCGATGGGTGTGGCGCTGTTCTTCCTGACCATCACCTTCGCAGTGTTCACGCTGCGGGTAACCAAGCGGGAAAGCGTCGAGTACTGATGGGCACACAGCTGACCACGACCAGGACCGACCAGCCGGACGGTCCCGGCCCCCGACCCCTCCCGCCGGTGGAGAAACCCCGACGTCGCAAGCGCGCCGACCGGGGCGAGGTGAGCCTGCTCAACGGCGTGGGGCACCTGGCGCTGTTCTTCTGGGCAGTGATCGTCGTGGTGCCGATCATCTGGGTCTTCCTCGCCTCGTTCAAGAACACCACGGAGATCTTCAGTAGCCCCTGGACCCTGCCGGCGGAACTGCGCTGGGAGAACTGGGGGCGGGCCTGGACCAAGGCCAACGTCGGCCGCTACTTCCTCAACAGCGTCCTCGTGGTCAGCTGCGGCACGTTCCTCACGATGCTGCTCGGTTCGATGGCCGCGTACGTGCTGGCCCGGTACAAGTTCTGGGGCAACCGGTTCATCTACTACCTGTTCGTCTCCGGGTTGGCCTTTCCGGTCTTCCTGGCCCTGGTGCCGCTCTTCTTCGTGGTGCGCAACCTGGGCCTGCTGGACACGTACACCGGGCTGGTGTTGGTCTACACGGCGTACTCGCTGCCGTTCACCGTCTTCTTCCTGGTCGCCTTCTTCCGTACGCTGCCGAACTCGGTGGCCGAGGCGGCGATGATCGACGGGGCGTCGCACACCCGGCTGTTCTTCCAGGTCATGCTGCCGATGGCGAAACCCGGCATGATCAGCGTGACGATCTTCAACATCATCGGCCAGTGGGCCCAGTACCAGCTACCGCTGGTGCTGGTCTCCAGTGCCAAGGACAAGTGGGTGCTCACCCAGGGCATCGCCGACATCTCGGTGAATGCCGGGTACGAGGCGGACTGGTCCGGCCTGTTCGCCGCGCTCACCATCGCGATCCTCCCGATGATCATCGTGTACGCGATCTTCCAGCGCCAGATCCAGTCCGGCCTGACCGCCGGAGCGGGCAAGTAGTCCCACCGGACCGACACCCGCACCGGTAATCCGCGTCGCACTGCCCGGCCCACCCGACCGAACATGTCGGAGGGGCCGGGCAGAATCGCCACCGTGCTGGTGGCGGTGATGCCCGACGAGGGCGGCGGGGGAGAGTGGCAGCCCCTGCATCCGGACGGCCGCCCGGCCGGGGCGGCCGAGCCGGTGACCGACCTGGTCGCCGCGATCGCCGAGCGTGAGGCGCGGGACCGGCCGCGTTGGATCTGGCCGGCCACCGCGTCGACCTATCCGGCCCTGCGCCGGGCCGGCGTACGCGTCGACCGCTGCCATGACGTCGAGCTGACCGAGGCCCTGCTGCTCGGCCACGCCGGCCGGTGGGGCGAGCCGCGCTCACTCGCCGCCGCCTGGGCCCGGTTGAGCGGGACACCGGTGCCGGCCGACCCCGCACCCCGCGCGGCCATCCCGCCGGGCAACGCGCAGGCCGCCCTCTTCGAGCCGGTTTCCGAGTCCCCGGCGCTGGGTCTGGACGCACTGGTCGGGGTCTACGCCGATCAGCACGCCCGGATCGAGGCGACCGGCGAACCGGGGCGGTTCCGACTGCTGGTCGCGGCCGAGTCCGCCGGGGCGCTGATCGCGGTCGAGATGGCCGCCGACGGGCTGCCGTGGCGCGGCGACGTACACGACGACCTGCTGCACGACCTGCTCGGTGAGCCGTCGCCGGTCGGGCCGCCGCGCCGGCTGGTCGAGCTGTCCGCCGGGATCGCGGCGGCGTTCGGGGTCAGGCAACTGCACCCCGAGTCGCCGGCCGAGGTGCTGCGTGCCTTCGCCCGCGCCGGGATAGAACTGCCCAGCACCCGGGCGTGGGTGCTGCGCGGGGTCGACCACCCGGCCGTGCCGCTGCTGCTGGAGTACAAGGAGCTGTACCGGATCTGGACCGCGCACGGCTGGGCCTGGCGGGACACCTGGGTGCACGACGGGCGGTTCCGCCCGGAGTACGTGCCGGCCGGGGTCGTCTCCGGCCGGTGGGCCACCCGTGGTGGGGGAGCGTTGCAGATCCCCAAGGTGGTCCGGCGGGCGGTACGGTCCGATCCGGGCTGGCGGTTCGTGGTCGCCGACGCCGGCCAGTTGGAGCCCCGGGTGCTGGCCGCGGTCTCCGGTGACGCCCGGTTGGCCGCCGCCGGTGGCGCCGGTGACCTCTACGCCGCCCTGGCCCGGGACTCGTTCGACGGTGACCGGGCCAGGGCGAAGCTGGCCCTGCTCGGCGCCATGTACGGCCAGACCGGCGGCTCCGCGATCCCGGCGCTGGCCGTACTGCGGCGAAGCTACCCGACCGCCTTCGAATACGTGGAGAGCGCGGCCCGTACCGGGGAGGCGGGTGGGCTGGTGCGGTCGTGGCTCGGCCGGACCTGCCCGCCGTCGTCGGTCGGCGTACGCGAGGACGGTGAGGGTGCGGACTTCGAGGTGCGGGCCGAGGTCGACCCGTTCGGCCCCCGGGCCCGTGCCCTGGCCCGCTCCCGGGGCCGGTTCACCCGCAACTTCGTCATCCAGGCGACCGCCGCCGAGTGGGCGCTGACCCTGCTCGCCGTCCTGCGCGGGGCGCTCGCCGGGACCGCCGCCCAACTGGTCTTCTTCCAGCACGACGAGGTGCTGGTGCACTGTCCGCAGGAGCAGGCGGGCGAGGTGGCCGAGCTGGTCCGGACGGCGTCCGACCGGGCCGGACGGTTGCTCTTCGGAGCCACCCCGGTCCGGTTCCCGGTCGACGTATCCGTGGTTGATTGCTACGCTGACGCGGCGTAGTTCCGAATTTGCCCTTTTGGTGCCGATACCTCAGCCTGACCGGGTCGTTGGGCCCGGTGTGCGTACGACGCCGTCGTATGCCGGCGTGGAAGGTGACGCAGCTGAGTCGGATCGCAGGAATGATCATTGCCGCGGGCGGGGGACGCCGGATCGGTGGCCCGGAGGCGTTGCTGCACCAGGGTGAGCGGCCACTGGTGAATCAGGTGTTCGACAGCGTGCGGGACGCCGGTTGCGACCCGGTCGTGGTCGTACTCGGGGCCGCAGCCGAGCAGGTACGGGCAACCGCCGACCTGTCCGAGGCGACGGTCGTGGTGAACCGGTCGTGGGGGACCGGGATCGGCTCCTCCATGCGGATGGGGCTGGACGCCCTCAGCGACCCGGACATCGAGGCCGTGGTGGTGGTGCCGGTGGACATGCCCGGCCTGACCAGCGCGGCGATCCGCCGGGTGACCGCGTTGCCGTACCCGGACGTGCTGGTCTGCGCCACCTACAGCGGGCTGCGCGGCTATCCGATGCTGTTCGGCCGGCGACACTGGGCCGGGATCGCGACGCTGGCCAACGCCGACGTCGGCGCCCGGCCGTACCTGCTCGCACACAAGCACCAGATCGTCGACATCGCCTGCGACGCGATCGCCGACGGGAGCAGGGTGGACTCACCCGAGCTGATGGCGCACTGGGGGCTGACCGTACCGGTGCCGGCCCAGCGGGTCGCGGTCTGAGCGTGAACATCAACGGGCGGTCCGATCAGGACCGCCCGTTGGTGTAGCCGTTCCCGAGTCGGTCGGGTCAGATCTCGATGTTGAACCGGGACAGCACTCCCGGTGCCACCAGACCCGCCGCGGCCAGCAGCGAGACCACGGTGAACGCGATCCGCAGCACCTTCGTCTCGACCTTGCCGCCGACCTCCACCGCGATCTTGTTCGGGAGGCCGATCATCCACCACATCCGACGCTTGATCGGGATCGGCCAGAGAATCGGCACGCCCGCGCTGGTGATGAAGTCGCCCATGATGTGGACGAAACAGCCGACCCCGACCGCCAGCCCGAGCATGGGATAACCACGGTCACCGGGCAGGTGCAGGAAGGTGAAGTACGCCGCCCCCGCCGACACCAGGGTCACGATCACCCAGCCGGCCTTCTTGGCCCACTCGTCGAACAGGCCGCGCAGCGCCAGCCCGATCATGAAGAACAGGATCCCGATGACCGCCCACTTGCCGTACGCGGTGCACAGCGCGGTGGTGCCCCAGCCGATCAGGAAGGTGAAGGGCAGGGTGTGGGTCAGCGTGCGGTGCCCGTTCTTGCGATCGGGGTCCTTGCTCAGCTTCGTCGCGTGGTAGACGCCGAGTGAGATCTTCTCCATCACCTCGGCGAAGAAGAGCGAGACCACCCCGAAGGTACGGGCCACGGTCGCGCCACCCTGATTGCGGGTGACCTTGCCGGACATGTCGAGGTCCGGGAAGAGCGCCCCGCCGGCACAGACCGCGGTACCGACCGCGATCGCCAGCGGCGACTGCTCGTAGCCGGCGAACTGGTACAACCCCCAGGAACCGGCGAGCCAGACGGCAGCGCCGGACAGTGCATGGGACGGTCCCATCATGTTGTGCGTCCTCCCCAGGATCACCCCACGTAGCGCGATCACTTTGCCAAACGCGACGCCTCCAGGCAATCACCGGGACCCTCCATTCCGGAGATGCGTCGGGATGCGGACCCGGACCGGGTCCGACTTGACCGGCGGGGCCGCAACCGGCTATCGGGCCGGGCGGAAACTGAACCGCAGCATCGGCAGGTAGACCCGGTTGACCTGCCAGTCGAACTCGGACGTCAGCCAGGCGACGGTGTACGCCCGCGTTGCCGAGGTGTGGAAGAGCATCCGGTTGGTGTGCACCTGCCTGCCGGCCGCGTTGGTCCAGCGGCACTCCCACTCGGCACCGCCCTCGTGCAGGTCGAGCGGCCCGATGGTGACCAGGCTGTAACCGGGCAGTGCGCCCCGGTCGGTGAGCCGCGCCTCCTCCGCCCGCCAGTACGCCTGCGCGTCGGGCGTCGGATTCGTGGACGGATCCACACTGAGCACCCGTGGGCTGTCCGGATCCTGGAAGCAGACCGCCGCTCCGTCGGTGAAGACCCGCCAGCCGATCGGGGCGGCGATCCGGAACCCGGTCGGGTCGCTGTACCAGGTCCAGCCCGGCACCAGCGCGTACCGTTCACCGGCCGGTGGCGGGGCCTCGACGACCCGGGTGGTGGCGTCGGAGCGGGCGGAACAGGGGAACGCCGGTGCCGGTGGCGGTGCCGGCGGTCGGGGTGTCGGGTCCGTACCCGGCGCGGCGGCACCGGCCCGGTCCGTGTCCCGCTGGGCGTGCACGGTCAGCGCGGTACCCAGCGCGGCGAGCAGGACCAGGCCGACCGCGACCGAGGTACCCGCCCGCCAACCGATCCGGCGGCGGGCGTCGGACAGGGTGGTGAAGGCGATGCTGGTGGCGGTCCCGGCGGGTGCGTCCACCGGCGGTACGGGTGCCGGCACGGGCGCGGGCGCGGCTTCGGGCCGGCGGGGGCGGGTGAAGGTGTGCCGCGGCGACTTCGGACCGGCGTCGGTGATCCGGCGCAGCAGCCGGTCGACCTCCGGTGCGCTGAGCCGCTGCCGGGGGTCGCGGCGGAGCAGTCCGTTGAGCACCGGGCGCAGTGGACCGGCCAGCCGGGTTCGGTCCGGTGGCGCCACCGCCAGCGCGGTCAGGGTCGCCATCGCGGTCGACCGGGCGTAGGGCGAGCGTCCCTCCACCGCGGCGTAGAGGGTGGCGCCCAGGGACCAGAGGTCGGCCTCGACGCTGGAGGTGCCCTCGGCGGCGCGCTCCGGTGCGACGTACTGGGGGGAGCCGAGCACGATGCCGGCCCGGGTCATCGCGCCGTCACCACCGTCGACGGTGGCCAGTCCGAAGTCGGTGAGCACCACCCGGCCCTCGTCGGAGATGAGCACGTTGTGCGGCTTGACGTCGCGGTGCAGGACCCCGGCCTGGTGTGCGGCGCGCAACGCGGCCAGCACGTCCCGGCCGATCTGGGCGGTACGCAGCGGAGAGAACGGGCCGTCGGTCTGCAGCACCTCCTGTACCGACCGGGACGGGACGTACTCCATCACGATCCAGGGGGTGTCGCCGGTGTGGATCACGTCGTAGACGCGTACGACGTTGGGGTGGTTCAGCCGGGCGGCCGTACGTGCCTCCCGGAGCGTACGCAACCGCAGGTCGTCGCGTTCGGATTCGGTCATCCACTCGGGAGGCACGACCTCCTTGACCGCCACGTCCCGGTGCAGCATCTCGTCGCGGGCGAGCCAGACCCGGCCCATCCCGCCCCGGCCGACGGTGTGCAGCAGGCGGTAGCGCCCAGCGAGAAGCACCTGCTGCACGTCTGATCCCCCATCCGCCACCCGCCGTAAACGATAGCCAGCCTCGGGGTGGTTGGACATCCTCCGGATCAGTGAACCGGTCGTCCGTCGGGGGATTGTCGCTGGTGGAACGGGGTGCGTTCGGGGTCAGCAGGCGGCGGAGTCGAGGGCGAGCAGGTTCCCCTCCGGCACCACCATCCGCTGCGGGCGCCCGGCCGTCAGCCGGTTGCCGGTGGCACCGGCCTCGCGTACGGCGCTGGTGTAGGTGGCCGCGGTGCGGGCCGCGATCGCGGACCAGCCGTACCGTTCGGTGACCATGGTCCTGGCCCGGCGGGCCACCCGGCGGGCGAAGACCCCGTCGGCGAGCAGGGTGTCGACGGCACCGGCGAGCGCCTCCGGGTCGCTGTGCGGGAAGGTCACCCCGGTCACGCCCTGTTCGACGATCTCGGCGAGCCCGCCGGTGGCGGCGACGGCGAGCGGGGCGCCGGCCGCGGCGGCCTCCAGCGCGACCATGCCGAACGGCTCGTAGAGGCTGGGCACCACGGTCGCGTCGGTGGCGCCGAGGACCGCCGGCAACTGGCTCTCGTTCATGAAGCCGAGGAAGTTGACGGTCTGGTCGAGCCGGAGCCGGTCCGCCTCGTGCTGCAGCTCGTTGCGGTACGGACCGTCGCCGGCGATGACCAGGCGCAGTCCGGGGTGCCGGTCGCGCAGCCGGGGGATGGCGTGGACCAGGTGCTGGACGCCCTTCTCGTAGACCAGGCGGCCGGCGAAGGCGATCAGCGGACCGTCCCCGGCGAACTTGGCCCTGGCCGAGGCGACCGCCCTCGGCTTGGCGTGCCAGGCCCGGTCGTCGACCCCGTTGGGTACGACGTCGATCTGGGTGGTGGGGAGGTTGAAGAGGTTGTTGACCTGGTCGCGCATGTAGCCGGAGCAGGTGATGACGCGGCTGGATTCGTGGCTGAGCCACCATTCCATGGAGTGGATGGATTTGTTCATGTCGCCGGGGAGCCAGCCTTGGTGTCGGCCGGCTTCGGTGGCGTGGATGGTGGTGACGAGGGGGATGTCGAGGTGTTCTTTGAGGTTGATGGCGGTGTGGGCGACGAGCCAGTCGTGGGCGTGGATGACGTCGTAGCCGGTGCTGGTGTTGTTGGCGCGGAGGGCGGCGCGGGTGAGGGTGTGGTTGAAGGCCATGGTCCAGGCGAGGAGGGAGTCGGTGGCGAGGGGGAAGGTGACGGGGTCTTCGGGGGCGCGGATGATGCGGACGCCGTCGGCGTATTCCTCGTAGGGGGCGTTGTCGGCGTGGCGGGTGATGACGGTGACGTCGTGGCCGGCGGCGGCGAGGGCGACGGAGAGGGCGTGGACGTGTCGGCCGAGTCCGCCGACGAGGACGGGTGGGTATTCCCAGGACAGCATCAGAATCCGCTGCTTACGAGCCGACCGGATGTCTATTACCTCGGCGTTCGGTGACATGGACCGGCCCTCCAAGTCTGTTTCGGCGCAGGCTCCAGCGGACACCTGAGCGGGTGCCGTGGCGCGTCCTTTTGGGTTGGCCCAATCCTGCCGGTACGGAGATAACCAGCGAAGACGCGGCCGTTGCGGTCATGTAACGGCGATCGGTCAGTTTTGTCCAGCGGGCCAATGAGGTTTTGCTCGACGGTATGAAATATGTGCGTCGGAACGTGGAAGATGCGCGTGAACCGGAAGTCGTGGGCGTGGCGATCGGATGACGCGGGTGTGAATTTGCCGGCCGTTCGCGTCAGTGCCGGCGGACCCGCAGCACCTCGGCCACCGACCAGGCCTGGAACGGGCAGCCGGTGGCGGTGTGCGGCGGGAGGCCGTCCGCCGTCTCACTGACCGAGCCTAGGCCAAATTCGGGCAAATGTGAATCTATGCCGATCAACGTATCGCCGGTTGGCATACCCGCCCGGCGGGCGGCGTCCACGTACGGGCCGATCAGCCAGGGCCAGACCGTGCCCTGGTGGTACGCCCCGTCCCGCTCGGCCGGGCCGCCCCGGTGCCGCCCGAGGAAGCCGGGACCGTCCGGGGCCAGGCTGCGCGGGCCGAGCGGGGTCAGCAGCGCCGCCCCGAGCAGCCGTACGGTCGCCGGGTCCGGGTCGAGCGGCGCGTACGGCAGCGACCAGGCCAGGAGTTGGTTGGGGCGGACCAGGTCGTCGTCGTGCAGGACGGCCCCGCCCAGCGGGTAGGTCGGTGCGGGTGCGTCGACCACGTCGTAGAGCCAGCCCGCCGGGGTCGGGAACCGCTCCCGGAACGAGGCCAGCGCCCGCTCGTGGGCCTGGGGCGCGGCACCCGGATCCTGCCCCACCAGGTTCGCCAGCTCGGTGACCGCGGCCAGCCCGTTGACCCAGAGGGCGTTCACCTCGACCGGCTTGCCCGCCCTGGGCGTCACCGGGATCCCGTACACCCGGGCGTCCATCCAGGTCAGTGCCTCACCGGGGGCGCCCTGGGTGAGCAGACCGTCGACCGGGTCGGCGCCGATCCCGTACCGGGTGCCGGCGAGGTGACCGTCGACCACCGCGCGCAGGGCAGGCAGCAGCTCGTCGGCGAGATCGGTGTCCGAGGTCAGTTCCACGTGCCGGGCCACCGCGTGCAGGAACCAGAGCGTGGCGTCGGCGGTGTTGTACTCCACCCGACCGGTGTCGGCGGTGTTCGCCAACATGCCCTCGGACAGGGTCGCCGCGTACGACCGCAGCAGGTCGCGCCCCTCGTCGGCCCGCCCGGTGTGCAGGAACAGCCCCTCGTACGAGGTCATCGTGTCCCGCGACCAGGCACCGAACCACGGGTAACCGGCCACCACGTCCGGCCCGGTACGGGTCTGCACCACGAACGCGTCGGCGGCCAGGGCCAGGGTCGCGTCGACCGGGTCGGCCGGCTTGGCCGCCGCCACCACCCGACGGTTGCGCGCCCGCGCCTGCGCGACGATCTCCACCGCCGGTGGCGGCTGCTCGCCCAGGTCGTCGGCCCAGGCCAGCACCGACACCGTGTCGCCGGGGCCGAACAGCTCGGCGGAGAAGGTCCCGGCGTGCCACAGGTCCTCCTCCGGGTGCAGTCCCCGGACGGCCTCCTCGCGGTGGTGCACCCCGTGCCACCACTGACCGGTCGGCTGCCAGCCCGGCCCGGACAGCCGGTACGCCCCCTCGACGACCGCCCCGTCGGCGACCTGCTCGACCCGGGGCGCCGGCCCGTCCGCCCGCCGTTCGCCGTGCGCGTCGCGCCAGGTGCAGGCGGCGGCCAGGTTCAGCCGTACCGGCCCACCGGAGATCAGCCGGTGCACGACGGCGACGCAGGACCGCCCGTACGCCATGGCCAGCTCGCGTTCGATCACCAGGTCGCCGATCCGCCACCGCCAGCGCGGCAGCCCGTCGACCAGGTCGAAGCGTTCGAGCAGCTCGAAGCCGCGCGGGTCGACCACCCCGGAGTGCCACTCGTGGGTGGCCAGCCGGACCTGGGTGCCGGTCGGAAGGGTGATCGCCGCGTCCAGGCTGGCCAGGCCGAGCCGCCGGACGGCCGGGGTGTCCCCGGCGACCACCAGCAGCCCGTGGTAGCGGCGGGTACGCAACCCGCTGACCGTGCCCATGGCGTATCCGCCCCGACCGTCCGGTACCAGCCATTCGCGGCTGGCACCCGCGCTCAGTTGGCCACAGACCTGCGGACCGAAGCCGATCTCGATCAATCTTCCTCCCGATGCACGCCCCACGAGGGTGTCTGTAACACGCCCCAGGAACAATGGCGAGTGTGGTCAAGTTCGTGCGAGGGATCTTCCAACGGAAGATCGAGAAGGTGGAGGTGATCAGCGACGTGCCGGCCGCCGCAGCACCGGGCAACGACGCGGAGCGGGCCCGGTTGGCCCAGGCCGACTCGGGGGAGCAGGCCTGGCGACAATGGGGTCCCTATCTGTCGGAGCGGGCCTGGGGAACGGTACGCGAGGATTACAGCGAGCACGGTACGGCCTGGGACTACTTCCCGCACGATCATGCGCGCTCCCGTGCCTACCGGTGGAACGAGGACGGCATGGCCGGCGTCTGCGACGATCGGCAGACGTTCTGCTTCGCCCTCGCGCTGTGGAACGGCGCCGATCCTATCCTCAAGGAGCGGATGTTCGGGCTCGGCAGTGACGGCGGGAACCACGGCGAGGACGTCAAGGAGTACTGGTGGTACCAGGACTCCACACCGACCCACTCCTTCATGCGCTGGCGCTACCACTACCCGCAGGCGCGGTACCCGTACGACGACCTGGTCTCGGTCAACGGCCTGCGGGGCCGGGACGAAACCGAGTACGAACTGGTCGACACCGGCATCTTCGACGACGACCGCTACTGGGCGGTGACGGTCGACTACGCCAAGGCGTCGCCGACCGACATGTGCGTCCTGATCACCGTGGCGAACCGGGGTGACCAGGCGGCCCGGCTGCACGTGTTACCCACCCTGTGGTTCCGCAACACCTGGGCCTGGGGACTGCCCGGCCGTGACGCCGTACCGACGATCACCGGGGCGGACGCCCGGCTGGTCGGCCAGCACGGCATCCTCGGCCAGATCGTCCTCCAGGGCGACGGGGACCCGACGGCCCTGCTCTGCGACAACGAGACCAACGCCGAACGGCTCTGGGACCTGCCCGGACGCAGCCTCTACCCGAAGGACGGGATCAACGACCACGTGGTCTCCGGCGCGGCCACGGTCAACCCGGCCGGGGAGGGGACCAAGGGCGCGCTGCACTACGTGCTCGACGTACCCGCCGGTGGGCAGGCGGAGATCCGGGTCCGGCTCACCCTGACCGCCCCGCCACCGGGCACCGCCCCGGCCCCGGAACTCGACCTCGGGCAGGACTTCACCACCACCCTGGCCGCCCGGCGGGCCGAGGCGGACGACTTCTTCGCCCGGATCATCCCGGCAGAGGTCCCGGCCCACGAGGCGGACGTGGCCCGGCAGGCCATCGCCGGGCTGATGTGGGGCAAGCAGTTCTACCACTTCGACGTGCAGCAGTGGCTCGACGGCGACCCCGCGTCGCTGCCGCCGCCACCCGGCCGCCGGCACGGGCGCAACAGCGCCTGGTGGCACATGAACAGCTTCGACGTCATCTCCATGCCCGACCCCTGGGAATACCCCTGGTACGCGGCCTGGGACCTGGCCTTCCACTGCGTCACCATCGCCCGGGTCGACCCGGGTTTCGCCAAGGCCCAGCTCGTCCTCCTGCTCCGCGAGTGGTACCTGCACCCCAACGGGCAGATCCCGGCGTACGAGTGGGCGTTCGCCGACGTCAACCCGCCGGTGCACGCCTGGGCGGCGCTGCGGGTGTTCGAGATCGACGGCGGGCGGGACCACGACTTCCTCGCCCGGGTGATGCACAAGCTCCTGCTCAACTTCACCTGGTGGGTGAACCGCAAGGACATCAACGGCAACAACGTGTTCGAGGGCGGCTTCCTCGGGCTGGACAACGTGGGGCCGTTCGACCGGTCGGCGGCGCTGCCGGTGGCCGGGGTGCTGGAGCAGTCCGACGGCACCGGCTGGATGGCCATGTACGCGCTCAACCTGCTCGACATGGCGCTCGCCCTGGCCCAGCACGACCCCACGTACGCCGACATCGCGACCAAGTTCTTCGAGCACTTCGCGTACATCGCGGGGGCGGCGTACAAGCAGGGGCTCTGGGACGACGAGGACTCCTTCTTCTACGACCAGCTCCGGCTCCCCGACGGCAGCAAGGTGCCGTTGAAGGTCCGCTCCGTGGTCGGGCTGCTCCCGCTCGCCGCGACCACCCGGCTGACCGCGAAGACCCTGCACCGACTCCCCGAACTGGCCGCCCGGCTGCGCTGGTTCCTCACCCACAAACCCGAGTACGCCGACGTGCTCGGCGCCCGCCGGCTCGCCCCGGACGGCCGCCAGCAGCGGCTGCTGTCCATGGTCGGCCCGGACCAGGTGGTACGCCTGCTCGGCCGGATGCTCGACGAGGAGGAGTTCCTCTCCCCGTACGGGCTGCGCACGCTGTCCCGACAGCACCTGGACAAGCCGTTCACGGTGTCGCTGGGCGGGCAGGACTTCACCGTCGGTTACGAACCGGCCGAGTCGACCAGCGGGCTGTTCGGCGGCAACTCCAACTGGCGCGGCCCGATCTGGATGCCGACCAACTACCTGCTGATCCACGCTCTGCGCGACTACGCGGCGTTTTTCGGCGACGACCTGTTGATCGAGTACCCGACCCGGTCCGGGACCAAGCGCACCCTGAGCGAGATCGCCGACGACCTCTCCAACCGGCTGATCTCGCTGTTCGTACCCGACGACTGGGGGCGGCGGCCGATGTACGGGGCCTGCGACCTGTTCCAGCGCCACCCGGACTGGAAGGACCTGATCGCGTTCCCGGAGTACTTCCACGGTGACAACGGCGCCGGCCTGGGCGCCTGGCACCAGACCGGGTGGACCGCCCTGGTCGCCGACCTCATCCTCACCACCCGCCGGTAGCGAAGGACGCCGTCGGCGGCGAAGGGCACCTTCCGCACCGGAAGGTGCCCTTCCTGAGCGGTTCGGCCCGTCCTCGGCGGCCGGCACCGGTACATTCCCGGCAGGGCGTTCGTCGTCCGTGCGCCTCGTGGACACCACCCCCCGAGCAGCACGCGGAGGGGTCGTATCCATGACAGCCGGACATTCCCCGGGCGTCGAGGTGACGTTGCGGGTCAACGGGCAGGCGCGGCCGTTGCGCCTGGAGAGCCGGGTCACCCTGCTCGACGCGCTGCGCGAACACCTCGGCCTGACCGGTACGAAAAAGGGCTGCGACCAGGGCGCCTGCGGTGCCTGTACGGTCCTGCTCGACGGTGAGTCGGTGGTGTCCTGCCTGGTCCTCGCGGTCCAGTGCGACGGCCGGGAGGTGACCACCGTCGAGGGCCTCTCCTCCGACGGGCGGCTGCACCCGGTGCAGCAGGCGTTCGTCCGCCACGACGGGTTCCAGTGCGGGTACTGCACACCGGGGCAGATCATGTCGGCGATCGCGCTGCTCCGGGCGGGGCGGGCGGGTTCCGACGACGAGATCCGCGAGTTCATGAGCGGCAACCTGTGCCGGTGCGGGGCGTACCCGAACATCGTGGCGGCGATCCGGGACGTCGCCGCGCAGGGTGACCAGGTCGAGGTCGTCGGAGCCGGTCGGGCCACGGCGGGCGGTGACCGGTCATGACCCTCTTCGAGTACGTACGCCCCGACGACGTGACCGGCGCGGTCGACCTAGTCAGCGCCGATCCGGGTGCCGCCTACCTGGCCGGTGGCACCACCCAGCTCGACCTGCTGCTCAAGGACGGTGTGATCCGGTCGGACCGCCTCGTCGACATCGGCCGGCTGCCGCTGCGGGGAATCACCCGCGACGGGGACACCCTCCGGGTGGGCGCGTTGACCACGATGGATGCCCTGGCCGCCGACCCGGTGGTGGCGCAACGGGTGCCGTTCGTCCGGGAGGCGCTGCTGGCGGGTGCCTCGCCGCAGTTGCGCAACATGGCGACGATCGGCGGCAACCTCCTGCAACGTACGCGCTGCCGGTACTTCCGGGACTCGGCGGTGGCGGCCTGCAACAAACGCGTACCGGGTTCGGGGTGTGCCGCGGTGACCGGGGTGGCGCGGATGCACGCGATCCTCGGGGCGAGCGAACGCTGCATCGCGCTGCACGCCTCCGACCTCTGCGTACCGCTGGTGGCGCTCGACGTGCAGGTGCACCTCCGGGGCACCGACGGGGAGCGGACCGTGCCGCTGACCGAGTTCTACCTGCCCGCGGGGGAGAGCCCGGAGATCGAGACCGTGCTCCGGCACGGTGAATTGATCACACGGGTGGATCTGCCGCTGCCGGCGCCCGGCACCCGCTCGGGCTACCTGAAGGTACGCGACCGGGCCTCGTACGAGTTCGCGCTCACCTCGGCCGCCGCGGCGCTCGTGGTCGACAACGGCGTGATCACGTCCGCCCGGTTGGCGCTCGGTGGCGTCGGGACGATCCCCTGGCGGGCCCGCGCGGCCGAGGCGGTCCTCACCGGGGCGCCCGCGAACGTCGACACCTTCCGCGCGGCGGCGGAGGCGGAGATCCGGGACCCGTTCACCGTGCCCGGCACCGAGTTCAAGGTCGAACTGGCCAAGCGGACCATCGTCCGGACCCTGCGTGACGTGTCCGGGGTGCGGTCGTGAGCCCGGTGACCGTGGACACCAAGCTCCTCGGCGATCCGGTAGACCGGGTCGACGGCCCGCTCAAGGTCTCCGGGGCGGCCCCCTACCCGTCGGACGTCTCCTATCCGGAAATGGCGTACGCCGCACTGGCGCAGTCGACCATCGGCGCCGGCACGATCAGCGCGATCGACGCCGCCGCGGCACGGGCCGTACCGGGCGTCCTGACCGTGATCACGTACGAGAACACGCCCGCCCTCCCGGACGGGCCGATGACGATCCTCGGACCCTCGGCCCGCTTCCCGTTCAAGGACAACCGGATCGTGCACTACGGCCAGCACGTGGCGATGGTGGTCGCGGAAACGTCCGAGCAGGCGGTGGCGGCGGCCCGGCTGGTGAAGGTCGGCTACGAGCCGACGACCCCGGTCCTCGGTTTCACCAACCCGGACGCGCCGGTCGAGCAGAACGCGTGGGGGCTCGACACGGCGCGGGGCGACGTCGAAGGCGCGCTCGCCTCGGCCGAGGTGACCTACGACGAGACCTTCACCATCTCCCCCGAGACCAACAACCCGCTCGGCCTGTTCGCCACCGTGGCCCGATGGGAAGCCGGACGGCTCGTCGTGCACGAGTCGACCCAGTGGCCGATCATGGCCCGGCAGACCCTGGCGACCGTGTTCGAGCTGGCCGAGCAGGACGTCCGGGTGTTCGTACCGTTCATCGGTGGCGGGTTCGGCGCCGGACTCCGCTTCCCGCCGCACGCGATCCTGACCGTGCTCGCCGCCCGGATGCTCGACCGCCCGGTCAAGCTGGTGCTGACCCGGCCGCAGATGTTCACCTCCATCGGCCACCGGCCCGAGACGAGGCAGCGGCTGCGGCTCGGCGTCGCCCGCGACGGCCGGTTGCTGGCCATCGACCACGAGGCCACCTCGACCATCGGGATCGAGGAGACCAACCTCGAACCCGTCACCATGCCCACCCCCAACTCGTACGACTGCGACAACGTCGCCACCCACGAACGCCAGGTACGGCTCAACATCCCCAACCCCGGCGCGATGCGCGGCCCCGGCACCACCCAGGGCAACTTCGCCATGGAGTCGGCCCTGGACGAGGTGGCGTACCGGCTGCGGTGCGACCCGATAGCGCTCCGGCTGCGCAACTACGCCGAGGTCCAGCCGGGCACCGGGCTGCCCTGGTCGAGCAAGGCGCTGCGGGAGTGTTACCGGGTCGGCGCCGAGCGGTTCGGCTGGGCGGACCGTAATCCCGAGGTCCGGTCGATGCGCGACGGCGACTGGTTGATCGGGTACGGGATGGCCGGGGTCACCTTCGACTGGTACCAGGCCCCGTGCCGGGCCAGGATCTCGATCCGCCGGGACGGCACCGCGTACGCCCGCAGCGCCGCGACCGATCTCGGCACCGGCACGTACACGATCGCGACCCAACTGACCGCGCAGTTGCTCGGCCTCGACCTCGACCGGGTCCGCTTCGACCTCGGTGACAGCGACCTGCCGCTCGCCCCGCAGTCCGGCGGCTCGGGGCTGGCGATGTCCCTGAGCGGGGCGCTGCACCAGGCCGCCGGCAACCTGGTGGGTGCCTTCCTGGACGCGGTCGCCGACGACGCCGGGTCACCGCTGCGGGGCAGGGGACCCGACGACGTCACCGCCACCGGCGGGCGCCTGCACCTGGTGGACGATCCGTCGGTCGGGGAGACCTACACCGACATCCTGGACCGGCACGGGCTCGACGAGCTGACCGCCGACGGGGCGGTGGAACCGAAGGCGGAGGGGGCGGGGATGATGCCGGCCGGCGGGTTCGCCGCCCGGTTCGTCGAGGTACGGGTGGACGAGGACCTCGGCGTGCTGCGGGTCGCCCGGGTGGTGACCGCCATCGACGCCGGCCGGGTCCTGAACGAGAAGACGGCCCGGAGCCAGGTCCTCGGGGCGACCGTGATGGGGATCGGGATGTCCCTGCTGGAACAGACCGAGTTCGACCCCGGTACGGGCAGGGTGGCCAACGCGACCCTCGGCGACTACCTGATCCCGGTGAACGCCGACGTACCCGATCTCGACGTCGTGTTCGTCGGCGAGCCGGACCGGTTCAGCCCGGTCGGGATCAAGGGCATCGGTGAGATCGGCATCGTCGGGGTCGCCGCCGCCATCGCCAACGCGGTCCACCACGCCACCGGCCGGCGGATCCGGTCGCTACCGATCACCATCGAGAAGTTGTTGTAGGTCGCCGTCGGTACCCTGGCCCCGGTGACGAACACGGTGCTCGACAACGCGCTCACCGACACCGGCATGTCGCTGCGTCCGCTGCCGGACGAGGTGGTCGACCTCCTCCGGCGCCTGGACGCCCCACCGCGGCTGGCCGCGCACCTGCGTGCCGTACACGACGTCGCGGACCAGCTCACCGACCTGGTCACGGGCCGTTTTCCGGAGCTTGCGGTCGACCGTCCGGCGGTGCTGTACGGGGCGGCGACCCATGACATCGGCAAGGTCATCCACATCGACGAACTCTCCGGCCCCGGTACGGCACACGAACCCGCCGGTGAGGCACTGCTGCTGGCCGAGGGTGTGCCCGCCCGGCTGGCCCGCTTCGCCGGCAGCCACGGCAGTTGGACCCGGACCGGAATCACCGTCGAGGACCTGCTCGTCAGCCTCGCGGACAAGATCTGGAAGGCGAAGCGGGTCACCGACCTGGAAACCCTCGTCCTCGACCGGATCGCCGACACCGTCGGGGTGCAGCGGTGGCAGGCGTTCCTGGACCTGGACGACATCCTCGACCGGTTGGCGGCCGACGCCGACGGGCGCCTCGCCTACCAGGGCAGCTATCCGATCCGTACGCCCCGCTGATCGTCGCGCCGGCCCCGGAGCGGGGCCGGCGCGTCCGATTCTCCGGTCAGGAGTGGGCGATCAGCATCGCCGGCTGCTCGACACAGTCGGCCACGTGCCGCAGGAAGCCGCCCGCGACGCCACCGTCACAGACCCGGTGGTCGAAGGTGAGGCTGAGCTGGGTCACCTTGCGCACCGCGAGTTGGCCGTCGACCACCCACGGCTTGTCGACGATGCGCCCGATGCCGAGCAGCGCCGCCTCCGGGTGGTTGATGATCGGGGTGGACCCGTCGACACCGAACACGCCGTAGTTGTTCAGGGTGAAGGTGCCCCCGGTCAGCCGGGCCGGCGGCAGCGTACCGGCGCGGGCCGCCGCCGTCGTCTCCGCGAGCGCGGTCGCGAGTTCGGTGGTGGTGAGCGCGGACGCGTCCCGGAGCACCGGTACGAGCAGGCCCCGGTCGGTCTGCGCGGCGATGCCCAGGTGCACGGCGGCGGACTGGATGATCCGCTGGCCCTCGGTGTCGACCCGCGAGTTGAGCTGCGGGTACCGGCGCAGCCCGCTGAGGCAGATCCGGGCCAGCAGCGCGAGGATGCTCACCGGTTGCTCGGGACGAGCGGCGTTGATCGCCGTCCGGGTCTCCAGCAGCGCGGTGGCGTCCACGTCGACCCAGATGGTGACCTCGGGGATCTCCCGCCGGCTGCGGGAGAGCTTGTCCGCGATGACCTTCCGGACCCCGGTCAGC
Source organism: Micromonospora sp. NBC_01796 (assembly GCF_035917455.1). Classification (NCBI taxonomy): domain Bacteria; kingdom Bacillati; phylum Actinomycetota; class Actinomycetes; order Micromonosporales; family Micromonosporaceae; genus Micromonospora; species Micromonospora sp. NBC_01796. The sequence goes on from NZ_CP109078.1 coordinate 5,587,777, forward strand.
GGGATGATCACGTCCGCGCCGGCCGGGCCGTCGACGGGTCGGGGCGTACCCGGAAGTGCCGTCGCCTCGGGCTGCGGTGCGGGTTGCGCCGCGGCGGCGATCGCGGCCTCGACGTCGGCCCGCCGGATCACGCCACCGGGTCCGGTGCCGCGCACCTCGGCCAACTCCAGCCCGTGTTCCCGGGCCAGCCGCCGCACGATCGGGGACAGGACCAGCGGCGCCCCGCCCGCCATCCGCACCGCCTCGGTGACCGGCGTGACCGTGGTTGCCGGGGCGGGCGTGGCAGTCGCGACGGGGGCCACCGGCTGCCGGCCGGCGTCGGCGCGGCTCTGCTGTTCGGATGCCGCAACGGGCTGCTCCGGTGCCGGGCGGGGACGGCGGCGGCGACGGCCGGAGCCGCCGTGCCCGGTGCCGTACCCGATGAGGACGTTGCCGGAGCCGGCCCGCTCCTCCTCCCGGTAGGTGGTGTGCGCGGCAGGTTCGGCCGGGGCGTCCGGGCCGGCGTCCAGTGCCGCCACGGAGATCAGGGGCTGGCCCACCGGGCGCACCTCACCGACCGCGCCGTGCAGGGCGACCACCCGACCCGCGTACGGGCAGGGCACGTCGACCACCGCCTTGGCGGTCTCCACCTCCACCACGCTCTGGTCCACGGTCACCACGTCACCGACCGCGACCCGCCACCCGACGATCTCCGCCTCGGTCAGCCCCTCGCCCAGATCGGGCAGCAGGAAGACCTGCGGGGCGGCCACGGCACTCACGCGGTGCTGCCCGCGAGTGCGGTGCTGCCGGCGAGTGCCGGCAGCCAGCGCCGGTCGGGCTGGTCGTCCCACTGGAGCCGGGCGACCGCGTCGAGCACCCGGTCGACGCTCGGCAGGTGGGTGTGCTCCAGCATCGGCGCCGGGTACGGGATGTCCAGCCCGCTGACCCGCAGCACCGGTGCGTGCAGCGAATGGAAGCACCGTTCCTGGACCCGGGCGGCGATCTCGGCGCCCACCCCCGCGAAGCTCTGTGCCTCCTGGATCACCACACACCGCCCGGTACGGCGTACCGAGGCGCTGATCGTCTCGTCGTCGAACGGCACGATGGTGCGGCAGTCGATCACCTCGAGGTCCCAGCCCTCCTCGCGGGCGGCCTCGGCGGCCTCCAGCGCGACCGGGACCGACGGCCCGTACGCGATGAGGGTGGCGTCCCGTCCGGGGCGGCGGACCACGGCCCGGCCGAACGGCTCGGCGGTCACCGGCAGGCTGACCTCGTCACTTGCGAAGTAGAGCTTCTTCGGCTCCATGAAGACCACCGGGTCCGGATCGGCGATCGCCTCCCGCAGCAGCGAGTACGCGTCCTCGACGGTGGCCGGGGTGACGACCTTCAGTCCCGGGGTGTGCGCGTAGTACGCCTCGCTGGAGTCGCAGTGGTGCTCGACCCCGCCGATCCCCCCGGCGTACGGCACCCGGATCACGATCGGCACGCTCAGCGCGCCCCGGGTCCGGTTGCGCAGCTTCGCCACGTGCGAGGCGATCTGTTCGAACGCCGGGTAGGCGAACGCGTCGAACTGCATCTCGACCACGGGCCGAAGCCCGGACATCGCCATCCCGACCGCGAACCCGACGATCCCGGCCTCGGCCAGCGGGGTGTCGAAGCAGCGTTGGTCACCGAAGCGGGCCAGCAGCCCGTCGGTGATCCGGAAGACGCCGCCGAGTTGGCCGACGTCCTCACCGAAGACCACCACCCGGTCGTCGGCGGCCATCGCGTCGGCCAGCGCGGCGTTCAGCGCCTTCGCCATCGTGGTGCCGGCCATCAGCGTGCTCCCCGTTCGTCGTGTGCGTCCCGCTCGTCGGCGGCCTGCTCGGCGTCGGCGGCCAGCTCGGCGCGGATCTGTTCGCGCTGCTCCCGCAGTTGCGGGGTGGGCTCGGCGAAGACGTGGTCGAAGAGGGTGAGCGGGTCGACGGTCGGCTGCACGTTCATCCGGGCCCGCAGGTCGGCCGCGTACGCCTCCGCCTCGGCCGCGATACCCGCCTCGGCCCCGTCGTCCAGCACACCGAGATGCCGCAGGTAGGCGGACAGCCGGGCGATCGGGTCCCGGTCGCGCCAGGCGTCGACCTCGGCGCCGTCGCGGTAGCGGGTGGCGTCGTCCGCGTTGGTGTGCGGCTCCATCCGGTACGTGTGCGCCTCGACCAGGAACGGCCCGTTGCCGGCCCGCGCGTGGGCGACGGCCCGGTTCAGGACCGCCAGTACGGCGACCGGGTCGTTCCCGTCGACCTGCTCGCTGGGCACCCCGTACCCGACACCCTTATACGCCAGCGACGGCGCGGCGGTCTGCCGGGACAGCGGCACACTGATCGCGTACCGGTTGTTCTGCACGAAGAAGACCACCGGCGCCTTGAACACGGCGGCGAAGTTGACCCCCTCGTGGAAGTCGCCCTCGCTGGTCGCCCCGTCACCGATGAACGCCAGCGCCACCGTGTCCCGCCCCTGGTACGCCTCGCCGTAGGCGACCCCGGCCGCGTGCACGGTCTGGGTGGCCAGCGGGGTGCACTGCGGGGCGGTACGCCGGGCGGCCGGGTCGTACCCGCAGTGCCAGTCGCCGCGCAGCAGGGTCAGCACCTCGACCGGGTCGATGTCCCGGGACACCAGGGCCATCGACTCCCGGTAGGTGGGGAACACCCAGTCGGTCGGGCGGACCGCGAGCATTGCCCCGACCTGGCAGGCCTCCTGACCGCGCGAGGACGGGTAGACCGCCAGCCGACCCTGCTTGGTAAGGGTGGTGGCCTGGAGGTCGAACCGCCGGCCGATGACCATGCGCCGGTACAGCTCGCGCAGCGCGTCGACGGGTGGCTCGGGGTAGTCGGAGCGCTCGGGCAGCCGGTTGCCCTGTTCGTCGATCATCCGGACCGGTTCGGGACTGGGCAGCAGGGCGCGGGCCGGGTCGGGCGGGGTGACCGCCCGACGGGTACGCGGGGATGCCCTGCGGACCGCCTGGGGTGTGGTTGTCACGGCGGGGACCTCCTGGACGTGTGGTGCGCCTATGCTCACGCCCACGGATGATTGACTCAAGATCCTCAGGAAACGCGGGACGAATGGCAACGGAGGCGTACGGAGATGGACCAGGAGGACCGGGAGCAGGGCCCGTTCGCCGCCGACGCGGGACGATCGGCCCGACCCCTCGACGAGGTCGACCGGCGGATCCTCGACGAACTCGTCCGTGACGGCCGGACCTCGATCCGTACCCTCGCCGAGCGCATCCACATCTCCCGGACCAACGCGTACGCGCGGGTGGAGCGGCTGGTGCAGGACGGGGTGATCACCGGGTTCCGGGCTCAGGTGGTGCCGGAGCGGGCCGGGCTCGGCACGTCGGCGTACATCGCGCTGAAGATCGAGCAGAACAGTTGGCGGGAGGTGTCGGTGGAACTGGGCCGGGTGCGTTACATCGAACACGCGGCCCTGCTCGGCGGGGACCACGACGTACTGGCACTGGTCCGGGCGCCGGACAACGCCGCCCTGCGGGACGTGGTGCTCAACCGGGTGCAGGGCATCGCCGGGGTGCTCTCCACCCGTACCTGGCTGGTCTTCGAGGAATTCGACGGCACCACAACCCCCTGGACCTAACCCCCACCCCCAACCCCCCGCCCCCCGTCCCCACCCCCGATTCCCTCGACGATCTTGCAGTTGTGGCGCCCCGGATCAGGGCGCTTGTCCGGATTTGCGTGCCACCACAAGTGCAAGATCGTCGCGCTAGGGGCTGGGTAGCGGCGTGCCGGGATTGACGGGTCCGGTTTGCTAGGGGTGTGCCGCGGTTTCGTCCAGCGGGTACGGGCGCTCGTCCGGCAGCAGTTCCGTCGCGCGGCGTTCGTCACCGGCGCGCAGGAGCGACCTGATCTCGCGTACGACCGGGGTCTTGTCGGTGATCGTGACGGTCCAGTCGTCGACGTAGTGGTGGACGGCCTCGCCGGACAGCCCGACCTGTAGGGAGCGGTACGGCAGGGGTTGCAGCCGTAACGACCGCTCGGGATCCCACTGGACGCGTACCGGGCTGGTCTTCAACTGTCGGGACCATTCGGCCCGGTCGGTGTGCTCGGTCCGGTCGAAGTGACTCAGGCACGCGTGCGCCAGCGCCCACTCGAACCCGGCACGGGTGATCTCGATCGCGAGCACCCGCTCCTGACCAGGCTTTTCGGCCCATCCGCAGCGGTACATCATCCACAGGAACGACGGCTTGATCCAGGTCATCCGCTCCCGTTTGAACGGACCCACGAACCGCCCGGCTGCCAACGCCGCCTCGGCGATCTCCGCCCGGTACGCCTGATAAACGGTGATGGTCTCGGCCGTGTACAAAGCCCGGACCTGCCGAGCGGGAACATCCACAACAACATGCTCCCCGACCCCCAGCCCTTCTCGCACCACGGTTTTCGTGATCCCCGAGAGTTCGGCCGGGTATGGCGAGCCGAACTCTCCCTGATCACGAAAAGGCGGAGGAGTCAGGTGAGGACGGTGATGGCGGCCAGGAGGTAGAGGCAGCCGCCGATGGCGACGACGACTCCGGCGGCGGCGGGGACCCAGCCGATCACCTTCGCGAGCGGCGACCAGGAACGGGCTCGGCCTGCGAGCAGGGCGTACCCGCGGATGGTCAGCACGCCGACCCCGGTCAGGGTGACCGCCATGCCGATCCCGAACACGATCACCAGGATCACCGCGTCCAGCGCGCGTCCGGTGAGCAGACCGCTGACCAGCACCAGGAACGCCGACGGTGAGGGAAGCAGTCCACCGGAGAGTCCGAGAGCGAGCAGCCCGCGACGCGACCACGGGTCGGTCATCTCGGGCGCGTCGTGATGGTGATGATGATGCCCCGGCTCGGTAGCGGTGACCGGGTCGGCGGTGAGCGTCGCGGTGGCGGTCGCCGCGTGCGCCCCGTCGACCGCGTGGTCATGCGAGTGCCCGGTTACCGGCTCCGGCTCGTGCGCGTGTGAGAGCCCGGCCGTCGGCTCCGGCCGGTGCGAGTGCGAGGGCCCGGTCGCAGGCACCGGCTCGTGCGAGTGACCGGGGGAGTGCGAGTGCCCGTGGCCGTGGTCGTGGGAGTGGCCGTGGCCGCGCAGGTGGCGGTAGGTGAGGTGGACACCGACGCCGATCACCACGAGCCCGGCGAGGACCTGGAGCCAGGCGGTGACCGACTTGGTGCCGAGACCGGCGGCGCCGGTCAGACCCACCCAGACCAGGGAGAGAATGAGTACGGAGAACGTGTGCATCAGCGCGACGATGGCGCCGAGCCGTACCGCGTCCCGATACCGTCCCCGGGTGCCGACCAGGTACGCGGCCGTCACGCTCTTGCCGTGTCCGGGTGCCACCGCGTGCGCGGCGCCGACGCCGAGCGCCACCAGCAGGGCCAGCCAGAACACCGCCCCACTGTCGAAGAGCGCGATCAGGTGGTTGTCCAGCCCGTTGATCCCGGTCATGCCGTCCTCCTCGTCCGACGCCGCCGGTTCACCAGCATCCCGGCGAGGATGGCGACCGCGGCGATGCCCGTACCGGCGGCGACCGTGCCCACGGCGGCCGGGCGACCGGAGCCGCCCTCACCCGCGGTCAGGCGGACCTGGTGGCTGCCCTCGGTGGCGGTGAAGAGCGCCTCCGTCGGGGTCATCGGCACGTCCGAGGTGAGCGCAGTCCGGTACGCGGTGTTCAGGTCGGTGAGCGCGCTGACCGTCACGTCGAGGTCGGTCACCGGCTGCGGGCAGTCGAAGGTGAGCCGGGCACCCTTCTTGACCAGCTGTTCCAGGGTGTCGAGGCGGCTCGCGCAGGGCGTCCCGGTCTGGCTGACCGTGATCCGCTTCAACAGGTAGTCGCGTACGGCGGGGGAGCGTTGCAGCTTCTGTTCGCCGGTGAGCCCGGTGTCGACCCTGCCCGTCGCGGGATCCTCGAACGCGCCGAGGGACTGGCCGAGGGCCACCCAGTCGTCCTCGGCGGCGAGCCAGTTGATGGTCACCCGCGTACCGTCGGCGCTGATCCTGGCCGTGGCCGGTGGGCCGAACGGGTGGGCGGAGGCCGGGCTGGCCGGCCCGGTGACCGCGACCAGCGCGGCCAGGGCGCCCAGCAGCGTGCCGGCCAGCGCGCGCGTACGGATGCTCACAGAGGCTCCTGTCCGGGGCGGACCGGGTGCGGGCCGGCGGGCCCGCACCCGGAACCGGCTACTTGCTGATGGTGATCACCGGGGTGGTGATCTTCTGGTTCTCGCTGACCAGGTAGACAACCTGGGTGCTGCCCTTCTTGGTGCCCTCCGGCACGGCGAAGGTGTAGTTGAACTGGCCCAGCTCGTCGGCCTTCTTCGAGGCGATCAGGACGCCGGGCTTGCCCTCGCCGAGGGTGGTGCTGCGCAGGTACACGCTCACCGTCTCGTTCGGGTCGTAGTTGTACGCCTTGACCTGGACCTTCTCGCCGACGGCGACGGTCTTCTGGGCGGTCAGGGCCCGCTCGCCGGTGGTGTTCTCCGGGGTGCGGAACTCGTTGACGGTACGGGCACCCGCGTCGTTCTTGCGGATGAGGAAACCGTCCTCGTACTGGCCGTTGGCGGTACGCGCCTCGAACCGGATCGAGTCCTTCTCGACGTCGATCATCTGGTAGAGCTGGACGTTCTCGTCCCGGTCAGAGAGCTCCGCGCCGTTACCGGTCCAGTTCTCGCCACCGTTGAGCTCGTACATCTTTCCGCCGGAGACGGAGACCACGTAGACGACACCGTTGTGCACGGTGCTCGACTTGCGGTTCGTCGCGACGTTGCCCCGGGCGTACGAGTGGTCGTGGCCCTGGAGGACCAGGTCCACGCCGTACTTCTCCAGCAGCGGGCCCCACTGGTCGCGGACCTGCGGGTTGTTGCGGGAGCCGGTGTTCGAGTAGACCGGGTGGTGGAAGGTGACCACGGTCCACTTGTTCGGGTTGTCCTTGAGGACGCTCTCCAGCCACGCGGTCTGCGCGGCCATGACCTCGGGGATGCTCTGCACGTTGCTGTTCAGCCCGATGAACCGCACACCCTGGTAGTCGGTGTAGTACGCGGTCTTGTCCAGGGCCGACTCCATCCCGGCCGGCCACTGCGGGCCGTTGGCCGGGAACGGGAACTGCGGTGCCCAGAACGAGGACAGCGACGAGCCGCTGTACTCGTGGTTACCGGGGATCGCGATGTTGTTGACCTGGCTGTTGATGAAGCCGTCGGCGTCGTGCCACTGGCCCCACTGTTCCTCGCTGTTCGCGCTGTCGATGAGGTCACCGGCGTTGACGACCATCTTGGCCTCGGGCCGGTCGGCGAACGCCTGCCGGAACACCCGCGGCAGCGCCGAGTCGAGGTAGTTCTGCGCGTCACCGTAGTAGATGAAGGAGAACGGCGAGAAGCCCTCGCCCGCGGTGGTGAAGTCGGACCACTCGCCCCAGTTGGTGCCGTCGCCGACCCGGTAGGTGTAACGGGTGTTCGGCTTGAGCTCGGTGAACTCGACCGTGTGGTAGGTCGAGGCGTAGCCGAGCGAGGTGTTCACCGCCGAGTTGGCGCTCGCCTTGACGGTGGTCACCGCGCCGGCCGCCGGCGCGACCTCGCCGAGTGCCTTGGGCGCCTCGAGAATCTGGGCCTGGGCCCACTCGGCGGACGCCTCGGCCCGCCAGGTCACCTTCTGGGAGGTGGCCGGCGTGGCGGTCGGCGTCAGGATGACGCGGTCGGGCATCGGGGAGGGCTTGTAGATCTCGGCCGCCGGAAACTTGGTCGGCGCGGCGTCACCGAACGCCGACGGGCCGAACGCGAAGCCGCCGACGATGAGCGCGGCGGCGCCCACGGCGGCGAGTTTCGCCCGCCGCGAGCCCGTGTTCCACGGTCGCTTGTTGTCGTCCAAGGTAGGGGTCACCCCTCAAGAGAAGTGGATCGTCCACCAGCGGGAGCGCGGCGGACCTCCGCATTGAGTCGGAGCAGGCCGACCTCCACTCGACGGTTGGCTTGCCACCAGGTGAACTGATGATCACTACGGCGAAGCACACGCCGGGCGTCATCCGGCGGTCGTCGGGCGGACGGCTCACGTCTCCCGTTGGTTCATCAACGCCCGCCTACCATGCGGCGGGGCCCGTCCGGTTGCCCGTACCACCCGTCCAGAACAGGCCGCGTCGATGACTCTCGCCCTGCCGAACGCACTGCTTCAGCGCCGTCGCCGCTGGGCCGCGGTGGCCGCCGTCGCGCTGATCGCGGTTTTTCCGAAGGCCGAGCCGGCGCAGCCGATCGCGGTCAAGGGTGACGACTTCATCTCCGCGGCGACCACCGGCATTCTCAATATCGAGGGGGGCGAGTGCTTCTCCGATCCCGCCTATTCGAAGCGGTCGAACGACGTGGTGGTGATCTACAAGGAGTGTGAGGAGCGGGCCGACAACGAGTCGTACGGGTTCGTGCACGTCGCCGACGGTGAGTGGAACCGCCCGGCGGTCGCCGCGTACGGGTGGGCGGAGTGCGGCAAGGACTTCCAGCGCCGGTGGGGCACCCCGGAGGAGTCCGGGCTGAACTTCTTCCCGATCCTGCCGACCGCCGAGACCTGGGCCGACGGCGACCGGGACATCATGTGTGTGGTCTACAACCCGGACGGCAAGATCACCCGGAACATGGTGCCGCTGGTGCACTGAACCGTCGGGTCCGTCCGCCGCATTCGGGGACGCCGACCAGACGGACAAATCCGGTGTGGTGACCCGGACCGACCGTCCTGTGTGGTGTCCCGCGCTCGACAGTCCAATCCCATCTGATGATGGCGAGCGCGATCGCGCGATCCGGTGCAATAGCGGTATGGCAGCCTCGAAGCTCATTCTCACGCGTACGCCGTCGGTCCTTTCGGTTGATTCGGAAGGTCCGTACGGCGTTTTTTGCTGATTCCGTCCGCTGAATTGTCAGCTTGCTGACATCCGCATTTCGTCGGTGGGCCCCCGCATTCCTCCGCCCTTCCCCTCCGGGTGAACCGTGACGCCACCAACGTGTCGGCGGCGGCGTCGCGGAACACCGTACGAGCAGTCAGGAACAGCCCGTGGCCAGATCACCAGACTCGGCAGCCCAGTTCCGGGCACGGGCCGAGCAACTCCTCCGACAGGTCGACACCGCAGCCCCGCCTGGTTCTCCCACCGCCGGGCTGCTCGAACCCGTACACCTGGCCGGCGCGGCCGTACGCGACGCCGTGGACGCCCCGCTGTCCGTGGCGGTGCTGGCCGAGTCGGCCGGCGACGACCGGGTGGTCAGCCACAACCTCTGGGGGCAGATCCTCGGCGACCAGGAGGTCCGGATCAGTCCCGAACGGACGATCACCGGCTACGTCACCGTCGTACGGCTGCAACCCGTCGACAGGCCGGCGGTGACGCTCGGCCCGGCCACCGTCGACATCCTGGACCGGGACGCCCTGGCCCGGTGCCGCCGGGACCTGCTCGCGCGGCTCGACTCCGGCGGCTGGGGTTCCCTGCCCGCCGACGCGGGCTGGCCCGAGGTGGTCGCCCAGGCCCGACGGCTCGGGCCGGCCACGGACTCGGACAGTCGCGGGTGGCTGCGCGAACTCTACGACCTCTACCGGGCGGAAAGCTTCGCCGAGCACCTCCTCGGTACGACGGACCGGCCGGTCCGGCTGGCCACCGTGCACCACGCGGCGATGCCGTTCGCCCGCCCCGACGCGGCGCTGCGCCAACCCTTCGCCGAACTCGACCCACCGGCCGTCGCCCTGCCCGCCGAGACCGGCCTGACCGACGGCGTCCTGCACCGGATCCTGCCGGCCGTCGCACGGGTGGTGGTTCCGGTGCAGGTGCCGGCGTCGCTCTGGGACCTCGACGCCGAGACGTTGGACCTGGTCGACCTGCCGATGCTGCACCCGCACCGACCCGCCGGCCGGGAACGGCACCTGATCGAGAACGAACTCGTCCGGGCCGGCGCGGTGGTGGTCCTGCCCGGCCCCGACGCCGCCGTGCCCCGGTTCACCGCGACCCTCAACGGCGCCGCCCCGTCGACCGTGCTCGACGGGCCGGAGAGCCGGTCGGTGCTCGCCGGGCGGGTGCCACCGGACCGGTACGAGCAACTGCGCGCCGCCGTGACCGGCACCGGGCGGGCCGCCGCCCTGGCCGTCCGCGCCGAACGGGCCCGCCTCGCCCACCTGGGCCTACGCGGAGCGATCCGGGAGGTGGTCGTCGCCCTGGACCGGGCACCCGCCGAACAGCCCGCGCCGACGGCCCGGCCCGAGGACGACCTGCGGGAGGTGCTGGGACGGATCGCGCAGGAGACCGCCGCCCTGATCGACGACGTCGAGGAGGGAATCACCGGCTCCCGCGCCCGCCTGGCCACCGGAATGACCCCGCAGGACGCGGTACGTCAGGCCGTCACCGCCCAGGTCCACGCCTGGCCCCAGTGGTCGGTCCTGCTCGCCGCCCTGAGCCAGCAGACCGTGAAACGCGGCACCGGGTTCGGTCGCGACGAACTGCCCGACACACCGGACGTCTTCGAGGCCCGGTTCCGTGCCGCCGTCGGGGAGAGCGCGGCCACCGTGGAACAGGTCGTGGACGCGGTGGTGGCGAACTGGTTGACCCGCCGGGCGGCCAGGGTGGTCGAGTTGAAGGCGGCCCTGCTGGCGCGGGTCGAACCGGTCCGGGGCCGGTTGGTGCGCCCGACCGGGGAACCGGTCCTGCCCGACCTGCGACGGGCCGTGCAGCTCGACTGGTTGGCGCAGGTCCGGCCCGAGGACGACAACCCGACGGGAAGCGCGGCGGCGGGGGTGCCGCGTACGGCGGCGGAGCGGCAGGCGTTGCGGCAGGCGTTCCCGCTCGACCCGGTACGGCCGCTGCCCTGGGCGGCCGACGGTGGGCTTCGCACCCCGTCCCCGCACGGGAACCACCAGGTGGCGGTGATGCGGCTGCGCCGCGAGCTGGTCGAGGCCACCCGGCGGCTCGCGCTGGCCCGGCTCGCGGTCGAGCTGCCCCGGCGGGCCGAGGCGATCCACCGCAGCCTGCGCGCACTGCAACAGCGGCTGCCGCGTACGGACGGCGAGCTGCGGGCCCTGGTCGACGGGCCGGACGCACACCTTCCGCCGGAGCCACCGGCCACCGTGGCGCGGCGGCTGGAGACGGCACTCGACCACGACGACGACTGGCCCACGCTCTCCGAGGAGCGCTGATGAGCGACAGCACCGACACGACGGATCGTCCGATCCTGCCGTACCCGCGTTACTGCCCCGACCGCCACGGCGGGTTCGCCGCGGTGGACTTCGGCACCACCAACTCGACCGTCACCCTCTACGATCCCAGCCGCCCCCGGCCGTCGCTGCCGTTGCCGGTCGACCAGCGGGCGGCCCTGCGTCGGCAGACGGCCGACCTGTTGCGCCGTGAACCCCGTGCCGAGGAGCTCACCGAGCCCCGGCAGGCGCAGTGCCGGGCGGAGTGGTCGGTGCTGCGTACCCGGATCGCGGCCGACCTGGCCCAGGTGGACCCGCAGGCGCTGGCCGACCTGGTCGCCGTCGACGAGTCGACGAACGGGCCGCTGCTCTACGACGTGCTGCTCGCCCTGGACAACGCCCAGATCGGGTGTACGCCCCAACTCGGCGCCTGGCTCGCCGCCCGGCTGCACCACTGCTACGACACCGCGTTCAGCACCCCCGCGTTGGCGCACCACTCGCTCTACCCGGTACGCCTGGACAGCGCGACGGAACTCGACGAGGTGTCGAGCCGGCTGGACGTCACCGACATCGACCCGTACCTGCGCGTACGGCTGGGGATCCCGCTCGCGCACGGCGCCTCGTACGGAACCGTGCTCGGTCTCAAGCACCACCTCAACGATCCCGACTACGCGTTGCCGCTGCGCGACGATCCGCGCCGGGTCGGTTTCGACGCGTTGCTCGGCGCGGCGGTCGGGTTCCTCCTCCAGGAGACCGACCGGTTCACCGGGGCGAACCCGGACCGGCTCGACGGGGCACCGGTCGACCACGTGGTGGCGACCTACCCGACGATGGCTCCGCCGTCGGCTCGACGCCGCCTGGACGAGGTGATCGGTTCCGTACTCGGCGTCGGCGACGTCGACCTCAGCTACGACGAGGCGATCTCGGCGGCGCTGTTCTTCCTGATGCGCGACCTCGGCACCGACTACGAACTGGGCATCGAGGCGCTCCGGGCGCGCTTCCGGCCGGTGCCGGGGGAGGAACGGCACTGGACCGAGAACATGCTCGTCATCGACATCGGCGGTGGCACCACCGACATCGCCCTGGTCACGGTCCACCTGCACGACGGGACCCCGGAACTGCCCGACGTCGAGCCCGGCACCGCCGGGCGGTACTACAGGGTGGTCCCGCAACTGCGCGGCACCAGTGGTCGGAACCGGCGCGGCGGCGACTTCCTCACCCTCCAGGTCTTCCACTGGCTGAAGGCGGTCATCGCCGACCACCTGCTGACCATCGCCTGGCCCGAGCAGACCGGGTTCGGCGAGAGCCGGGAGTCGTGGCGGCAGTGGCAGGACGGGGTGACCGCGAACCTGGAACGGTCCTACCAGGACGACAACGGCCGGTACGTTCCGGGCAGCCTGGTCGAGCGGACCCTGGAGGCGCTGCGCCGGGACACCGACGTGCCGGACAGCGACGCGGCGCAGCGGGTCCGGGACAACGTCGAACGGGTGGTCGGCACCCGGTTCGACCCGCACCGGATCGGACCCGGCTCGAACCAGGTCCGCGAGCAGACCTTCTGGGCGATCTGGCGGCGGGCCGAGGAGGCGAAGAAGCAGATCGCCCCGGGTACGCCGTACCGGCTCGCCACCGATCACGTGCAGGACATCGTACGGACGCTCGACAGCGTCCCCACCGACCAGCCGACGGAGATCGGCCAGGGCCCGGTGGAACTCGGGTACGGGTCGTTCACCGGCGCCGCCACGCCGATGCTGGTCGAGATCAGCAAGCTCGCGGCGGGGCTTGCCGCGAGCCGGCTCGACGCCACCGAGCGGTTGGACCGGATCATCCTCACCGGCAAGGCCAGCCAACTCGCCCTCGCGGCCGAGGTGGTCGCCCGGGAGTTCGCCGCCCGCCGTCCGCGTGGCGAGCCGGCCGTCGAGGTTGTCGTCGAGCGGACGTACCCGAAGAACGCCGCCTCGATCGGTGCGGCCTGGGCCGCGTCGATCAGCTCGCTGGGTGCCCCGGACGCGGACATCGAACTGCTCCGGCAGGGCGTGACCGAGGTTGCCGTGGAGGTCGACAACCTGCTCCTGGAGCTGCCCTGCGCGCTGGCGGTACGCAGCCGGGCCGACCGGAACCGGGTGGTGCTGCCGGCCGGGACACCGTTCGAGGAGTTCGCCGACGGCCGGCTGCGGGCCTTCGCCCGGCTCGGTGTCCTCGGTGACCGGTGTGTGATCGAGCGTCAGGTCGACGGGGGCCATCCGCTGCCCTGGGGTTCGTTCCAGTGGCGGGACCTCGACGCCCGGATCCGGGCCGAGGATCCGGGACTGTCCCTGGACCGCAAGCTCTGGCCGGCCAGGATCAGTGCCGGGATCGAGGTCGACGGCAGCCTGAGCCTGGAGTTGCTGCTCTGGCAGGGCAGCCGGCCGTACCTGCGGATCGACGAGTCACAGGCGGCGGTGCAGGTGCCGGCGGGGCCGTCCGGCGCACCGGCGGACGTGTTGCGGCTGGCCGACCGGATCCTGGTCGAACCGCCCGACGGGCAGCCGCCCCGACCGGCTTTCGGAAGCGGCACCGGCAACCGGGCCTTCACCCGCGAGACCTTCGTCGACGAGTTGGGCGAGAGCCGGCCGGGCGTACTCGGACACCTTCCCCTGCCGCCCCCCGACGACTCCGGGGGCTGGACCTTCCTGCTCCGTACGGACGACGGCGGTGAGCGGCCGATCGGGACGCTCGACGCGGCGTTCGACACCGAGGCGACGTACGTGGTCAGCCTGGACGCCCGTGGGGCGGTCCGGGTGCACGCGGGCGCACCGCCACTGTGGACCACCTCGACCGTCCTGGACATCGAACACGAGCGCGGCCTGGTCTTCCGGCTGCCGCTGGGCACCCCGCAGTCCGACTTCGACGACCATGACAGCCCTTTTGACGGGACACACTGATGGACAACCAGACCGAGTCCACCCGGCACGGCTTCGAGGACCTGCTCGGCGAGGTGCTCCGGGACGCCGGCCCGGCGGCGGACGCACTCCGTGCCCACCTGCCCCGGGTCGCCGGTGCCGTCTACGCCGCGATGCTGACCGAACGGATCGAACGCCTCGCCGCCGCCGGCAACCTCGACGACCCGGCCGATCGCGCCGATCCGTGGCGTCGGATCCATGAACTGGGCGCCCGGCTCTGGCAGTTCACCGAGCCGGCTGCCGTAGAGTCGGCCCCCGCGAAGCCGGCCGCCGTCGAGTCGGATGCCTTCGAGTCCGGCGATGCGGTGACGGACGTTTTCGAGTCCGGCGATGCCGTGACGGACGCCGTTGAGCCCGGCGATGCCGTGGTGGACGCCTTCGAGCCGGACGTCTTCGATCAGGACGCTGCTGGGTCGGGTGCCGCCGGGCCGGCGGCTGCTGGGCGGCCGGGTGCTGCCGGGCCGGGTGGGATGGATCGGCGGGGGACGCCGGACCCTACCGGCGGGACGGCGTCGGTGGGGACCCCGGTTCGTACCGAGCGGGTGACGGCCGGGACCGAGGCGTACGACCGGACCGGAGGAACCCGGCAGGAGGTCGGGCTGGCTCTGATCGCGGGGCAGGTCGAGGAGGTCCTGGCCAGATTCGTCGCCGACGACCGGGTACGGGTGTGGCTCGGCAACACCCCGGCTCCCGGTGGCACCCTGGCCGCCCGTTGGCGCAGTTTCCATCTCGGCCTGCTGCGGCTACCGGCGTCCGTCGCCCGGGAGTGGGCCGACGATGCGGCCCGGGTGGTGCCGAGGATCTGGTACGTCGCGGACGAGCGGTGGACCATGCTCCAGCACGTCTACCTGCACCGGGTGATCATCCCCGGCTGGGGTGGCGAGCCGGGGGTGTGCCTGGACCCGCAGGGCGGCGTCTCGCCGGGGGTCCTCGCCGCGTCCGGCTCCGCCTTCGAGGAACACTTCCGGGTCACCTCGTACGCCACCCAGGTCGAGTGGCTGGTGGCCAACGACCTCACCGCCCTGCACGTACGCGACGCCAAGCTGGAGCCGCTGCGTGACAAGGAGGAACAGCGGCGGTACCGCAAGCGGCTCCACGACGCCCTCCAGTCGTACGCCGGGCAACCGAACACCTCCACCGGGAACGGTGACCCGGCACAGCGGCTGATCCGCGCGGCCGGGCTCGCCGAGGTGCTGCGTTCGGTGGTGCACCAGCCACTCGTCGCGCCGGACAGCTGGTGGGGGAGCTTCCGCAGGGAGGTGTCCGGCCTGGTCGACGACACCGTCCAGCAGCTCGATCGGCAGTTCGGCCGGGAGCCCGAGCGGCAGTTCGACCAGCGATTCGAGGCCACGCACCTCAAGGGGTGGTACCGCGACCTGATCCAGCAGCAGCACACCGAGCGGACTCTGGACGTACGCCTGCCGGCGCCCCCCACGGCCAGGACCGGCGAGGTGCTCGACTGCCTGCGCCCCCGCCTGGTCCTCGGTGAGACCGGGACCAGACCGGGCGTGGTCATGTACGCCGACGAGGCATGAGGGGGATGACGAGATGACACACCTCGACCGGGCGTACCGGAAGCTGTTGCCGCTGTTCGCGGCGACGCTGGCGGTCGCCGTCAACGTGCTGTCCGTACCGGCGGCACCGGCCGTTCCGGCACGGTTCGCGCCCGCCCAGGCCGGTCTGGCCGAGGTGCTGCGCGACCTCCGGGTCGACCGGCTGCCGGCGGACTACGTCGTGCTGGTCGACGTCTCCTCCTCCATGCAGGACGGCGCCGACCTCTACCGGGCGGCCAAGGACGCGTTGCGCCCGTTGCTCGCCGAACTCGACCCGGTCGACCGGCTGCACCTGTTCGCCTTCGCCAACCGTCCCGACCCGAAGTTCAGCGGGGCGGTCGGCGGTGTCGGCGCCGGGGCGCTCGACCGGATGCCGGGTACGGCGGACGGCACCGCCACCGACATCGGCGCGGCCATCGAAGCGGCGCTCGACATCGTCGAGGAGGCCGGCAACACCGATCCCGCGACCGTGATCCTGCTGACCGACGGCCGACACGATCCGCCGGTCAACTCCCGGTACGCCGGCAACGCGTCTCCGGCCTTCGCCCGGCTCACCGAGCGGGCCCGCAGGGTCGAGCAGCGACGCAACGTCCGCGCGTACGGCGTACCGCTCGCCGGTCGGACCGACGTGCAGCTCCTCGATGAGGTCTTCGAGAACACGATCCTGATGGACCTGCCACCGGACCAGGTCGGCAGCTATCTCGACCGGATCCGGGGCCGGGTGGCGGTACAGAAGGCGGCCGCGTACGTGGCCCGGGACCAGCTCACCGCCACCGCCGCGCTGCCGCCGGGCGGGCTCACCGTCGGCGCCGAGCCGGTCGAGATCGTCGCCCGGTTCCGCAGCTCCGCGACCCGGGTCCCGATCACGGTCGGCGACCTGCGGGTCGAGATCGACGGCGTCGAGCTGCGTGCGGTGCCGGAACGGCCCGAGGTGCTGCTCACCCCCGCCGAGCCGGAGCAGGAGGTACGGATCCGGGTGGAGCCGGTGACGACCACCGAACGCCGGATCGGCGGTGAGCGTACGCGCGACGGCGAACTCCGGGTGACCGGGACGGTCGACTCGCCGTGGCGCGACGTCATCACCCGCGATCTCGAACTGGCGTTCACCCCGGCCCCGGCGAGCGCGACGGCTCCGGCCCGGCACACCACCACCGGCTTCCCGATCTGGCTCCTGGTGCTGGTGCTCGTGCTTCTTGTGATCGCCGTCGGGCTGGCCTTCTACCTGCCGGCGCGGCGGTGGAAGGCGATGGGCAGCGGCTCGCTGTCGATCAGCGAGCCCGAGCAGAAGGGTCCCTACCGCCAACCGCTCAGCGGTCGGACGGTCCGGTTCCCGAGCCCGCTGGTCAGGCGCGGCGGGCTGTCGGGCAGCGGCACCGTACGCGCCCGCCGCCTGCGCCGCGAGACCGGTTCGGGCCGGGAACTCGTGCTGTACGTCGACTACCGACGGGACGGGAAGCGGCACCGGGTGACCTGCCGGCCCCGGCAGACCGAGTCACTGCGCGACGGCACCACGTTCACCTACCAACCATGACGACCCGGGCCCTAGGACGGCGGACAGGAGGTTCATCGTGCTTCCCGCACTGGTGATCGGACTCGGCGGCACCGGAAGCGATGCCGTGGCACATCTGAAGCACCGTCTCGCGATCGAGCAGCGGTGGCGGGACCTCCAGCAGGACCCGGCGGCCGTCGAGCGGAGCAACGGCAACCGCTACGACTGGCCGGTGCTGCTGCGCGCGGTCGACGTGGACCGCAAGAACCGTCCCAACGTGGACGGGCTCACGCTGGACGTGGACGTCGAGGATCTCTACCTCAACAGCGCCGTCGGCGGGATGATCGACAAGATCCGGCAGGGCCCCGAGGTCGCGGAGGAGTTCTACCCGACCGTCGCCCCGTGGTTCGGCCCCCGCGACGCGGAGCAGATCCGGGAGGACGAGGCGCTCGCCTTCATGGTCGAGGGCGCGGGACAGATCAGGTCCTTCGGCCGGATGTCGTTCTTCGCCGACGTACTCGGTGCGACACCGGCGATGCGCCGGATCGAGCACGCGTTGGACCAGCTCACCCGGACCGACGCCGACACCACGCCGAACATCTACGTGGTCAGCTCGACCGCGGGCGGCACCGGTTCCGGGATCCTCCTCGACGTGTTGGCGTACCTGCAACAGATGCGTCTGGTGCAGGGCGGTGGCTTCTCGGTGACGCTGTTCTGCGTACTGTCCGGTGCGTTCGGGCGGACGCTCGAGGGGCCGCAGCGGATCAGGAGCGAGGCCAACGGGTACGCGCTGCTGCGCGAGCTGGACCGGGTGATGAACGTCGAGCGGAACAATCCGGCCGAGTTCCGCTGGGCGCCCCGGCACAGCCACGAGATGACCGCCGCGCCGGTGCAGTACACGTACCTCGTGGACGGGCGGCGCGGCCGGTCCGCCCCGCGTCGACTGGAGGGCTTCGACGCGGCTACGGTCTGCCCGGTCGCCGTTGCCGACGCGATCTACGCACACCTGCTGCCGACCGTCGGGACCGCGTTCAGCAGCTACCGGGTGAACGCGCGTCCGTACACCCGCAACAGCACCGACATCTACTCCACCTTCGGCGCCTACCTGGTGGAGTACCACTGGGAGTCGGTGCTGCGGGGCTTCGTCAGCCGGGCCGGGGTGGACGTACTCGCGCAGTTGCCGGACCGGGTGACCGACCTCGGTGCCGAGGTGGGCAAGTTCCTCACCGGCACCGATCCGGAGGCCGACGGGGCGCAACCGCCGCCGGTGTTCAAGGACCTGGACAGTGAGGCGGCCCGGGAGGGGCTGCTCTCGCCGACGTCCGGCTGGCTGCTCGCCGCGGGCAGGAACACCGAGCTGCCGGACCCGCCGAGCCTGTTCGCCCCGTTCGAGGACATCACCCAGTTCCGTACGGACCACCGTGGTCAGTTCGTGATCGACCAGACCAGGGCGAGGATCCGTGCCTTCTGGGGCGAGAGCGGGGTGCGGTTGGCGCCGAACAACGAGCATCAGTGGTACCCGGTCGCCGAGGATCACGAGCGGGAGATCCGGCGCCAGTGGGAGGTGGCGCTGCGGCTCGTGGTGGCGCAGGTGATGTCCCGCCGGGACGGCGGGCCGCTGGCCGGGCTGGCCTTCGTCGACCTGGTCACCCAGCGTCTGGAACTGTTCGGCCAGCGGGCCGAGTTGTGCCACCGGGCGGATCCGGCTCGCGCCCGGGCCGCGCTGGACCAGGCCGAGGAGCGGGTACGTGAGGACAAGGGTCTGCGTCGGGGCAAGCATCAGCTCAACTACCTGGGCGCGGAGCGGAACCTGTTGCTCGCCCTGATCCAGGAGGACTGCTACGACCGGACCCAGCGGACCCTGAAGCGGCTCGCCCAGGTCGCGGCCGAGGTCCGTACGGAGGTCGAGGCGTGGCGGTTGGCGGTCAAGGAGGCCAACCGGCAGCTCGTCGGTGCGGTCGAGGCGGTCGACAAGGAGCGCCGTGCGGCCGAGGGGTTCCCGTTGCGGCGGATCGTGCCCCGGGTCGGCGACCGCGACACCGAGGAGTGGCTGTACACCCACTACGCGGGTGTGCCCGACCCGGAGCGCGGCCGGTCCGGACTGGCTCCGGTCGCGGAGGCGCTGCGCTGGCGGGTGTCGACCGAGGGCGGCCGGCCGGTGCTGGCCCTGCGGGGCGGCACCCGGGTCGCCGGTCCGGGTCTCGTGGACGCGCTGGTCGACGGTCTCCGTAGCCGGGCCCGGCCGGTTTTCGCCCCGCTGCGGGAGCGGTCGGTGTTCGAGATCCTGGAGCACTCGGGGGAGTCCGGTGAGGCGCTCGGCCGGGAGCTGCTCGACGGTAGCGACTGGTTGGTCAGCTACGACGACGAGGAGCACCGCCGGCTGGTCAACCTCGACCAGGACGACGACGGCGAGGCGCAGCAGCAGGTGTACGCCTTCGCCGCGCTGCCGGCGAGCGGGGCGCCGGGCGCCGCGCTGAGCCGGAGCCTGTGGACCTTCCTCGGCGAGCAGCGGGTGGATCTCAACGACATCGTGCCGTCGAACGAGTCCGAGGAGCGTCCCGCGACCGACAAGATCATGCTTTTCGCGTCCCGGCACTCGCTGCGTCTGGGTGCCTTCGCCGGCTTCTCCGACCTGCGTCGGTCCTACCACCAGCGGCGCGGCGGCTACCCCTCGCCGCACGTCCTGGCGGAGGAGAAGACCGCGGCGGCGTTGGAGGCGAAGGCGGATGAGCTGTACGGGGAGGGGGTGATCCGGGAAAAGTTCGGCCCGCTGACCGGTCGGGCGCTGCTGTTGTGCCGCAAAGCCGATCTGCTCCGGGCGACCGCGATCGCGCTGGCCAACGAACGGCTCGTGCCGACGTACCATCCGCACCACCCGGACCAGGTGACGGGCTGGTCGGTGCGGTCGTACCGGGGTGGGCCGGACCAGGAACTCGGCGACAAGGCCAACCTGGGGCAGGTGCTGCGCGATCTGACGCTGTCCGGTACGAAACTGGCGTCGACCCGGATCGGCGCGGTGCGCTCGGCTGCGCAGGAGGTGATCGACGACGGCCAGGACTGGGAGTACGGCACCCGGCGCTTCTACGGGCTGCCGCCGGCCTACCCGCTGGAGCCCGGTCTGTGGCAGATGTTGACCGTCGCCGCCTACCTGCGCATCGACGAGCAGCGGCGTCGTTGAGCGGTCCGGTACGAAGCGGAGGGCCGACTGTTCGGTCGGCCCTCCGCTTTCCTACCTTCGTCCGCCGCGGGGAGGGGCGGAGGACAGGGTGGGGACCGGGCTCAGCCGACCTTGACGACCGAGGCCGGCCAGCTGTCCTGGAACACCTGGCTGCCGGTGTCGCCGCTGATCCGGGTACCGGCGAAGAGGTTGCTCACCCGGTTCGCCTCGGCGGTGCTCGGGTACGGGTTGGTGCAACTCGTACCGGCGCTGCCGCCGGACATCAGCAGGGAGCAGTTGCCGTTGTAGTTGTCGGGCAGGCCGAGGATGTGGCCGATCTCGTGCGTCATGATCCGCAGCGGGCTGTACTGCGCGGCCTGCTGGGTGTCGATGTAGACCCGGCCGTTGCCCAGGCTGGTCCGCACGGCGTACGAGCCGCCGCCGGTGATCTGGTAGATCCGCAGGTTGGACCCGCAGCCCGAGGAGAGGGTGAGGTTGACGGTCGCGTTGTTCCAGATCGTGGCGGCCTGGTTGGCGATCCCGGCATAACTGCCGGCCTGGCTGGTGTTGTAGCAGACCGTCGCCTGGATCGACACGTCCGCCGATGCCGGCGGGCTGGCGACCGTGGCGCCGATCATGGCACCTGCCGTCGTCACGATTGCGACCAGGAGCCGGCTGACTCTTCGTGAGGTCATAGCTCACTCTCCAATGCTTGCCGAGGGGTGCCAGGATCTTAAACATTCAGATATGTCGATTTCAATATCCTCTTATGTCAGATGATCTGGTATGAGAGGGCGCCTCTGTTGATCTGCGGGGATCAGGACGGGCCCACGGCGGCGGGGAGTGGGTGCACGGTGCCAGATGGCGAAACTTCCAGGTCGGTGGCGAGGTAAACCCCGGGCGGGGGCTATGCGTCAAAGGTGCATGACACGCCAGCGCGTACCGTTTCTCGCATTTGTGGTCGTCGTGCTCGCCGCCGGCTGCACGACGGCCGGCCGGGGCGGCCCGGCCACCCCGCAGCCGACCGGCGGCACGCCGGCGGTCGGACCGTCGTCGCCGCCCGCCGACCCCGGGGAAACGCCGGACACCCCGACCGGTCCGACCGGCTCCGATCCGTCCGCCACCGACTACCGGGTCACCTACGGCTGGGGGGTGCCGACCCGGGAGGCACGGATCAGCCACCAGGTCCGGCTGCCGGTCGTGCCGGCGCCGGGCCCGCCGCTGCCGCTGCTCGTGGAGGTACGGGTCGGTGACCATCCGGAGGAGAACCTGACCCGGATCACCTTCGCCTTCCGGGGCGGTCCGCCCTCCTACACGCTGGCCTACGTGCCCGGGGTGGTGGCCGACGGCACCGGCGATCCGGTGTCACTGGCGGGCAACGCCTTCCTGCGGATCCAGTTCGACCCGGCGCAGGCGCACGACGAGCACGGTCGCGTCTCGGTGAGCGAGTCGCCCGGACCACGGCTGGACTATCCCACCCTGCGCGGGTACGCCCTCGCGGGCGACTTCGAGGGGCACGTCACCCACGGCCTGGGCCTTCAGGTGGCGCCCGGCAGCGACCAGGCGTTACCGGTCCGGGCCCTGGAACTCACCCGCCCGGACGGCACCCGGGTCGTCGCCGTCGACGTGCGCCGGGGCTGACCGACCGCGGCCGATCAGCCCGCCACCGGTGTCCCGCCGTGGCGGGCGGGACCCGGATCAGACGGCGCGGTTCAGTGGTGCGCCTCCCGCCGTACGATCGCGATCGCCACCCGGCAGAGCTCGTCCATGTCCGGCGCGAAGCCGGCCGCGATGTCCGGGTGCAGACCGGCCCGGGTCTCGTCGAGCAGCCGCCGGCAGACCTCCTCGACCGGCTCGCCGTCATACCCGGCGCGGACCCGTTCGCTGGCCACCCGCAGGGCCGAGTTGAGCTGATCCTCCAGCGGTTCGCGCAGGCTCTCCAGAGCCGGGCTCAGCCCGCTCGGGTCCAGCGTGATGTGTGGCTCCGACATCGGTGCTCCCTTCGTCGGGTCCGCGGTACCCAGTCGCGGGCGCCGCTCAACCTGCCGCCGGTATCGCGGCGACTCGAACCTCGTACGACGTCGTCTCCGCCGGCTCCTCCCGGAACGACAACCGGCGGATCTGCCGGTTGTCGAGGTACAGCTTGACGTCGACCAGGGCGCCCAGGTGGGCCAGACCGATGTTGACCGCGTGTCGCTTGTCCTGGAGTACGGCGCCGACCCCGCCGAGCAGGGTTGCCGCGTCGGTGCCGTGGTGCCCGGGTGGGCAGTGCAGGACCAGGTCCAGTTCGATCGCCTCGGTCAGTGGTGTCCAGCCGCTGTCCTGGGCGGCGGCGCAGGCGGCCTCGAGCAGTGCCCGCACCCGGTTGGCCTGGCGGTGCCCGGCCGAGAAGATCGACAGTGCCTCGGTCCTCACCGGGGGCAGCCCGCTGACCTGGAAAGACAGCGTACGGGTCGAAGTGTCTCTGCTGATCGCGGGCGGGTTCACCGCCGTGACCACAGCGGTCCGAGTGTCCTGCACAGCGGCACCTCCTCGTTGATGACGATCCTGCCGAATGGATCGTCGGTACGGGGCGCGTTTCGCCGATCGGGCGCGCGAGCCGGAGGGCTTGGTCCGGGCGGCGTGCCGAGAGCGGGTCGGATCCGGGTCCTGCTGGTTGGTGGATCCGGGTGCGCCGGGATCCGGGTGAGCTGGCCGGCGTCGGCGGCGACCCGCTGTGATCGGAGAGCTTTCGACCACGGTATCCGACCGGCCGGCCACCGGGAATACCACTGTGGACCGGCTGAATGATCGATTTCGCTGGCCAGGACGGGGGTGAGGGGGCGCCCGGCTGGTTCGATCCTGCCGGCCGGGCGGCGCCGACGCTTCCTCCGGGTGGTGCCGCCGTACTCCGGCCGGTATGAGTCGATGTTTCTTCGCGAAATCAGCGGGTAGGTCGCAGTCAGGACAAAGCGGGCGAGGGGCAGGGCGGGCGAGGGGAGTTACCTGATGGCGAGCCGGACCAGCGCCGCGCCGAATCTGCGCGCCGGCCACCGTCGGCCTGCCGGGAACCGGTCCGGGACCGGGCCGGCGACGGTGGCGGAGGCTGGGGTGTCGTGGCGCGGGCCGGCGGACGGCGCCTGACCACGGAACGTGAACCGGTGGCCCGAGCGAGGGCTCTCAACCCGCTCGAACCACCGGCCCACAGAAGCCCTACCCAACATCCGGGCAGATATGCCGAACCGGATCGTTCACCGTGCCGGTGCCGCCGGGGTCGGCAGCAACTCGCCGAGCAACTCGCCCAGGACCGCCAGGCCGTCCTGGCTGAGCACGGACTCGGGATGGAACTGCACCCCGGCGAAGGTCGGACCGCGCAGGGCGTGCACCGCCCCGTCCCCGCCGTCGCGGGCGACCCGGACCGGCCCGTACGCGGTGACCAGCTCGTCGGCCCCGGCCAGGGCGGTGAAGGTGGAGTAGAATCCGACCCGCCGTACGGTCCCGAACAGGTCGACCTCACGTTGCAGCCCCTGGTACGGCGCGTCCCGCCGGTGCAGGCGCAGCCCGAGCAGCCCGGACAGCAACTGGTGACCGAGGCAGATGGCGAGTGTGGGCCGACCCTGCTCCAGCAACCCGGTGAGCAGGCCCCGCAGGGACGCCATCTTCGGGTCGTCGAGCTGGTTCGGGTCACCCGGACCGGGTCCCACCACGACCAGGTCGGCCCGGTCCGCCCCCACCGCGTCACCGGCGTCGTGCCAGGGGCGCAGCTCGACGGCGAGGCCGAGGGCCCGCAACTGGTGGGCCAGCATGCCGGTGAAGGTGTCCTCCCCGTCGACGATCAGCACCCGCCGGCCGGCCAGCGCCGGCACCAGGGCGGCGCCGGGGGCGCGCTGCTCCAGCCAGAACCGGGCGAGCCGGTCGTTGCGGGCGGCCAGCGCGGCCCGTACGGCCGGGTCGTCGGCCAGCCGGTCCGGCAGCCCCGCGGCCCGGACCGGGGCGGCCGGGCGCAACCCGAGCGCGGCGAGCACCCCGGCCGCCTTGGCGTGGGTCTCGGCCACCTCCCCCTCGGGCGTCGAGTGGCGGACCAGGGTCGCCCCGACCGACACCCGCAGCGCCCCGGCCGGGGAGATCTCCGCGGTACGGATCAGGATCGGTGCGTCGAGGGTCTGCCGTCCCTCGTCGTCCACCCCGAGCAGGGCCAGCACCCCGGCGTAGTAGGCCCGTCCCCGTCCCTGCTCCCGCCGGGCGATCACCCGGCAGGCGTTCTCCATCGGGGAGCCGGTCACCGTCGGGGCGAACATCGTCTCGCGCAGCACGTCGCGTACGTCCAGCGAGCCACGGCCGGCGAGCAGGTACTCGGTGTGGACCAGATGCGACATCTCCTTCAGGTACGGCCCCACCACCTGACCGCCCTGCTCGGCCACCGTCGCCATCATCTTCAGTTCCTCGTCGAGCACCATGTACAGCTCGTCGGTCTCCTTCGGGTCGGCGAGGAAACGCAGCAGCGCGTCCCGGTCCGCCGGTCCGTCCGGGTGCCGGAAGGTGCCGCTGATCGGGTTCATCATCGCCAGCCCGTCCTCGACGCTGACGTGCCGCTCCGGGCTCGCCCCTACCAGGATCCGGGTGCCGGTGTGCACCACGAAGGTCCAGTAGGCGCCGCGTTCGGCGGTCAGCAGCCGGCGCAGCGCGGCCAGGGCGGCGGTCAGTGGCGGTCCGACCAGGTTCGCCCGATAACTGCGGTGGATCACGAAGTTGGCGCCCTCGCCCCGGCCGATCTCCTCCCGCAGGACCTGCCGGGTGATCTCCGCGTACTCCTCGTCGGGGAGGTCGAAGGCGCCGCCCTCGGTGCGTACCGGCTGGTCCGGCAGGGCCGCCAGGGCGCGGTCCAACGGAACCCGCTGGTGCGCGCCGATGGTCAGGCACTCCAGCGGGGCACCGTCGTCGACGCAGGCGAACCCGCGCTCGGCGATCTGCCGGTACGGAACCAGCGCCAGGGTCCGGGCACCGGCCGGGCCGCCGGGCAGGGGGATGTCGGCGAGCCGGTCGACCGTACGCAGCTCCCCGGTGAACACCTCCAGCTCCGGGGCGTCGGCGCGCCGGATGATCGCGAACGGGCCGGGGTCGGTACCGGCGGCGATCGTGGCGAGCAGGTGCGGGAGCAGGTCCATGGGCGTCTCCTCGGGCCGGGGGCCGTCCGGCGCGGCGGCCGGGGAGTGAGGGGAACGCTGGCGGCCGCCGCGCTGGGCGGCCGCGTGGAAGAACTACGCGCGGAGGTCGGCCGCCGGGTTGGCGGGCCACCAGAATTCGGATCGCGCGAGCATGTTCCGGACGCTACGACCCGCCCCAACCAGCGCTCGCGACCGGCCCGCCCGACGTCCACCAGGTGGACCGGAATCGGCCAGCCGATCGTCGGGGATCGATGCGGTACGCATGTTCGGGGTACCGGTCGGGTGCCGGCGGCCGGCGCCGTGGGCGTACCGGCGACACCCGTTGGGTACGGTGGCCGGCGATGAACATTCTCGCGCTCGACCTGGGCACCTCGTCGGTACGGGGGCTGGTCCTCGACAGTGACGCCGTCCCGCTGCCCGGTGCCCTGGCGCGCCGGAAGATGGCCATCACCATCGGCGACGACGGTGCCGCGACCCTGGACGCCGCCGACTACCTGGCCGCGCTCGAAGCCTGCCTCGACGAGCTGAACGAGGCCGGGCACCTCGACCACATCGGCCTGGTCGCCACCGCCGCCCAGTGGCACTCGGTGCTCCCGCTCGACCAGCACGGAAACCCGCTCGGCCCGGTGCTGACCTGGCTCGACAGTCGCTCGTCACCACCGGCAACCCAGCCCGGCCCGGCGGACCCGGCGGACTTCCACCACCGTACGGGGACCTGGTGGCACCGGTTCTACTGGACCGTACGGCTGCCCTGGCTGCGCGAGTCGCTGGGACTTCGCCCGGCGCGTTTTGTCGGACTGGTCGAGTACGCCTTCGGCGCCCTGCTCGAACACGCCCCGATGTCGGTCTCCCAGGCCTCCGGCACCGGCCTGCTCGACCTGCGCACCCTGGACTGGGACGCCGAGGCGTGCGCCCTGGCCGAGGCGGGTCGCACCGAGTTGCCGGAGCTGGCGGCGGTGGACTGGACCGGACGGCTGCGCGCCGACTACGGCCGCCGCTGGCCGGGGCTGCGTGACGTACCGTGGGCCGCTCCGACCGGCGACGGGGCGGCGTCCAACGTGGGGTCCGGCTGCGTCGACCCGTACCGGGCGGCGGTCACCGTCGGCACGTCGGCGGCCGTCCGGTTGGTCCAGGCGGCGCCCGCCGGTGCCATCCTGCCGCCGTTGCCGGAGGGGCTCTGGCGGTACCGGGTGGACCACCGGCACGTGGTCACCGGCACCGCCTACTCGGCCGGCGGCAACCTCTTCGCCTGGGCGAAGAAGGTCCTCCTGCTGCCGTCGGGTGCGGAACTGGAAGAGGCCCTGGCCGCGATCGAACCCGGCGGCGGTCTGGTCGCCGACCCCCGGCTGGGTGGGGACCGGCCGCCGGGTCTCGCCCCGGCCGGCTCCGGCAAGGTGTATGGCCTGAGTTTCGGCACCCGGGCGGTGGACATCTTCGCCGGCCTGATGGAGGCCCTGTGCCGGCAGGTGGCGGCCGACCTCGCCGAGATCGAATCCACCGTGGACTACCCGGTCGAGGTGGTGCTCGGCGGTGGTGCGGTGGCCGCGTCACAGTGGTGGCGGCAGGCTTTCGTGGCCGCGCTGGCCCCCCGCCAGGTCAGCCACGTACGCAATCCGGAGATCGGTGCGACCGGAGCGGCATTGATCGCGATCGGTCGCTTCCACGACGGGGTCGGTCTCGAACGCATCAGCCGGACGGATGAGGGCCGATAGGCGACTCCGACACCAGGGGCTGGGCCGCAGTATCCTTCCTGTGCCGCGCTGCTGTTCGGATGGTTGACAGGGCTCTCCTACCTGGTTGAGATGAACCCCGCTCCTCGACGTGCC
Source organism: Micromonospora sp. NBC_01796 (assembly GCF_035917455.1). Classification (NCBI taxonomy): domain Bacteria; kingdom Bacillati; phylum Actinomycetota; class Actinomycetes; order Micromonosporales; family Micromonosporaceae; genus Micromonospora; species Micromonospora sp. NBC_01796. Next base: position 5,615,017 of record NZ_CP109078.1, read on the forward strand.
CGGCATCGAGGAAAGTAGGAGGCGTGGTGGCTGCTGCTCTTGACCCCTCGGGCAGCGGGGTGCCCAACCACCGTCGCCGCCGGCTTGACGTGCGGGTCGTACCGCATCGACGGCGGTCTCCGCTGCGCCTGCGGGACTGGCGACTGCGGGTCAAACTCGGCGCCGTGCTGATCATCCCGTCGGTGGCGTTCCTGGTGCTGGCGACCGTGCAGACCGGAACCCTGCTCGGGCAGGCCAACGTCCTGGGTGAGTTCTCCCAGGAGGTCACCATCGGCCGGCAGATCACCGCCCTGGTGCACGAGCTGCAGCAGGAACGGGACCGGACCGCCGGTGAACTGGCCGGTGCGGCGGCCTCGGCCAGCGGTCGCGGCGACCCGGGCCAGATCCAGGCCGCCCTCAAGTCGACCTACGACGCCGCCAACCTGGCGACGACCCGGTTGCAGGAGGCGGCGGCGCCGCTCGCCGACGCGGACGCCTCGTGGCGGATCTCCTACTCCAGGGCACTGGACGCGCTGCGCCAACTGCCCGACGTGCGGTCTGCGGTCCCGGCCGGCGTACTCAGCGTCAACACGGTGCTGGGCACGTACAACCGGGCCGTCGACGCGCTGCTGGCCCTGCTCGCCGAGCCGTCACCCGGTGACGACGAGCAGGACCTGACCGACCGGGTGCTGCGTTACGTCCAGATCGCCCGGGTCAAGGAGATCAGCTCCCGGATCCGGGGCACGCTCTACAGTGCCGCCCGCGCCGGTCAGTACGACCTCGACGACGCGGTGGAGCTGACCGACCTGCGGGCCCAGCAGCTCACCGCGCTCGGTGACTTCCGGGTCGCGGCGACCACCCCGCAGATCCAGCTCTACCAGCAGGCGTCGGCCGATCCCGGGTTCAAGACGGCGATCGAGATGGAGGAGGACACCATCACGGTCGGCGCCAGCGGGCCGCAGGTGCTCGTCGCCGACACCTGGTGGCGGGTCAGCCAGCAGCGGCAGGAACTGCTCCGTCAGGTCGAGGCCGCGGTGCTCGGGGACGCCGTACGCGTCGCGGAGGACCGCAGCTCCGACCAGTTGCGCCGGACCCTGCTCGTTGCCGGCGGGGTGCTGGCCGTACTCCTGATCGGTCTCGCCACCTCGATCATCATCGGCCGGTCGCTCAACCGCTCGCTGCGGATGCTGCGGGGTCAGGCCCTCCAGGTGGCCCAGATCGATCTTCCGGAGGCCCTGGAGCGGCTCCGTACGGTCGAATCGGGCGTCCCGCACATCGAGGTACCACCCGCGATCGTCCGGTCGATGGACGAGATCGGGGAGGTGGCCGAGGCGTTCGTGGCCGTACACCGCAGCGCGGTCACGGTCGCCGTCGAGCAGGCCGTGATGCGGCGCAACGTCAACGCCATGTTCGTCAACCTCGCCCGCCGCAGCCAACTGCTGGTCGAACGCCAGCTCGAACTCCTCGACGAACTGGAACGGGAGGAGGGCGACCCGGACCAGCTCGACAACCTGTTCAAGCTCGACCACCTCGCCGCCAGGATGCGGCGTAACGACGACAGCCTGCTGGTGCTCGCCGGCACCGAGTCGACCCGGCGCTGGAACCGGCCGGTGCCGCTGTCCGCGGTGATGCTCGCCGCGGTCGCCGAGGTGGAGCAGTACCAGCGGGTCCGGCACGAGAGCGCGGACCAGCTCTACCTCGTCGGGCACGCGGTCGCGGACCTGGTCCACCTCCTCGCCGAGCTGTTGGAGAACGCCGCGACCTTCTCCCCACCGGAGACGGTGGTACGCATCTCCGGGCGTGCACAGGCGCCGGGCGCGGGTCTGATCGAGATCGTCGACGAGGGGCTGGGGATGAGCCCGAGCGCCATCGACGAGGCGAACGCGCTGCTTGCCGTACCACCGGCGGCCGACGTCGCCGCGTCGGAGCGGATGGGCCTGTTCGTGGTCAGCCACCTGGCGGCCCGCCAGCACGTCGAGGTACGACTGTCGGCGACCGAGCACGGTGTGATGGCCTCGGTGCTGCTGCCGCCGGCACTGATGGCCGCCCAGCCGTCGCAGGCGGAGTTGGACCAGGCACCGAACCGGCGGATCCTGGCCGGGCTGCCGACCAACACGCCGCGCAACGGCTCCGGGGCGACCAGGGGGCTGCCGAACCCCGACGAGCTGCCGGTCGCCGGCCGCCCGCCCGGTCGCGGCACCTCCCGTCGACCCGCCCGCAGCGTGCCGACCCGCGCCGAGGACGTGCTGGCCCCGGCGGCCGGCGTAACGGCGGCGAACAGTACCTGGTGGTCCCGGCAGGGCAAGGCCGGCGGATCGTCGTCCGGCAGGGCGACGCCGGCCGCCGCTGCCGCACCGGTGCGCGCGGAACCGGTCACCCAGGTCACCGTGGCGGTGAACGCGAACGGCCTGCCGGTACGGGTGCCGATGGCGCAGTTGCCCTCGGCCAACGAGCCGACGCCGCAGGTCGTACCGGTGCAACGGTACGAACCGGATCCGGACGCGGTGGGTGGCATGCTGTCCAAGTTCTACGGCGGCGTACGGCGGGCCGAAGCCGAGGAGACCACCGAGATAACCATGGCGCCGGCCGGCGCGGGCAAGGAAGAGGAGCAACAGTGACGACGCTGAGTCAAGCGGCACGAGACCTGAACTGGCTGGTCAGTGGTTTTGCCGAGCGCGTGCCCGGAGTGGCGCACGCGATCGTGGTCTCCGCCGACGGGCTGCTCGTCGCGGTCTCCGACCACCTGCCGCGCGACCACGCCGACAAGCTGGCCGCGGTCACCTCGGGGCTGATGAGCATCACCGCCGGTGCGGCCCAGATGTTCGACGGTGACATCGTCAAGCAGACCGTGGTCGAGATGGGCCGGGGCTACTTCCTCGTCATGCAGGTACGCGACGGTTCGATCCTGGCGACCCTCGCCGCCACCGACGCCGACATCGGCGTGGTCGGCTACGAGATGGCCCGGCTGGCCAAGCAGGCGGGTGAGATGCTGACCCCGGCGCTGCGCGCCGAGTTGCAGCAGGCCCTGCCCCGCTGACCGGGAACGATTCCGTGGCCGGCGTGATCAGCGGAGCTGGCCGAGCTGGGCGACCAGCAGCTCGGCCAGCCACCGCTCGAACTTCTCCCGTTCCGGCCCCTGCCACCCCCGGGTGGCGCCCTCCACCAACATGATCAGGTAGAGGTAGCAGGTGTAGAGCGTCAGCCGTCGCCGTACATCCGGGGTCGGGTCGATCCGGTGGTGGCCGGCGGTGTTGTAGGCGGCGAGCAGGTCCGGGAGTTCGGCCGGGTCCCGGAACAGGGTCATCGCCACGAACTCGGCCACCGGGTCGCCGTAGAAGGCCCGCTCGCCGTCGATCAGCCCGGTCAGCGTGGCGCCGCCGGTGCCGTCGGGCAGGACGAAGACGTTGCCGTCCCACAGGTCGAAGTGGACCAGCGCCGGCCGGTCGACCTCGTCCAGCACGTCGAGGTGCCGGTGCAGCCGGTCGCCGATCTCGTCCGCGCTGATCGGCAGCGAGGTGCCCAGGCGCAGGGCGTCGTCCAGGATGTCCTGCACCATCGCCCCGAACGCCGCCCGCCACGTCGGCTGCCAGGTGCGGCTGTTGCGCAGCGGGTACCCGTACGCCGGGCCGGTGATCGTGTGCAGGCGGGCCGTCTGGGCGGCGGCCTGCGCGCGCACGGCGGCCAGACCCGCCGGGGTCAGGTCGTCGCGCACGGTGTTCAGGGCCACCCCGTCGATCCGGGCGAGGAACACGAAGTCGCTGCCGACCAGGTCCCGGTCGACGTCCGCGAAGACCACTTCGGGTACGGCGACGCCCGCGGCTCCGGCCCGGCGGAAGAACTCCACCTCGGTACGCATCAGGTCGACCTCGTGGCTGAGCAGCTTCAACGCCGGGGGTGGCGCGATCTTGAGGATCAGGTCGGCACCGTCGGCCAGCCGGATCGCGTAGGCGACGTTGTAGTGCCCCTCGGTCAGCTCGTGCCACCGTTCGATCCGCGCCGAGGGGCCGAAGCCCCGGCGAACCAGCGCCCCGAGTTCGGCCTCGGTGACCCGCAGCTTCGTCAGACTCTCCACGTTGCCCCTCCACCGCAGCCGCCCCGTCCCAGCCGAAACGCGCGTCTCCGTACGGTAGCGACCCCGGGGGTGGGTGTGGGTACGGGTCAGCGGCGGGGTCCGGAATGCGGGCCACCGCTGGCGTCGATGTGCCAGCGGCGGTCACCCGCAGGAGGATCGTCAGGAGGCCGACGGGACCTGGGTGTAGAACAGGCTCGGGTCGGCGGCCAGGGACGCCTTGATGTGTGCACTCCACTCGTCGACGATCACCTCGAACCTGCCCGCCTCGATGCCGTCGAGCCCGGCGCGTACGACCTCGGCGGGGTCGACCTTCGGGCCGTTGTAGTCGGCCATCATGTCGGTGTCGGCGGCGCCGAGGTGCAGCCCGGTGACCAGGGTCCCCTGGGCGGCGAGTTCGAGTCGGATCCCGTTGGTCAGGTTCCACTGCGCGGCCTTGGCCGCCCCGTAGGCGTTGGCCCCGTCGTAGGCGAACCACGACATCGCCGACAGGACGTTGAGGATCGCGCCACCGCTCGCCGCCAGTACGGGGGCGAAGGCGCGGACCATGTGGAGGGTGCCGTAGTAGTTGGTGTCCATCTCGCGGCGGATGGTGTCGAGGTCGCCGGTGACCAGGTTGGTGCCGGTGGAGATGCCGGCGTTGTTGACCAGGAGGGTGACGTCGGGTGCCGCCGAGGCTGCGGCCCGTACCGAGGTCGGGTCGGTGATGTCGAGTTGCAGCACCTCCACTCCCGGCAGGTCGACGAGTTCGGGGCGGCGTGCCGTCGCGTAGACCTTCTTCGCGCCCCGTTCCAGGAGTTGGCGGGCGAATTGCCGGCCGATGCCGCGGTTGGCGCCGGTCACCAGGGCAGTGGAACCAGAGATCTTCATCGCTACCTTCTCGGGTGGATATCGAGGACTGTGCTGCGCAGCGGTACGCGGACTACGCTAAAACTTGACGTTGACGTCAAAGGCAAGTGGTGTGACCCACGGCACACGAGGAGAAGCTGATGCGCATCGGTGAACTCGCCGACCGGACCGGCGTGAGTACGCGGGCCCTGCGGTACTACGAGGAGCAGCACCTGCTCGCCTCCGAGCGCAGCCGCAGCGGGCAGCGGACGTACCCGGAGATCGCGGTCGACCGGGTCCGGCTGATCCAGCAGCTCTACGCCGCCGGCCTGGCGAGCAGATCGATCGTCGAGCTGCTCCCGTGCGTCGTGACCGGTGTGGCGTCACCGGAGCTGCTCGACCGGTTGGCGGCGCAACGGGAACGCATCGACGGCCAGATCAACGACCTGATCGACACCCGGGAACGGCTCGACCAGATCCTTCACGCGGCGGCCGAGAGCGCCCGGCGGCCCTGCGCTCCGATGTAGCGGACGCGCGGGGTTAGCCGCCGTGGCATCTGGGCAAGAGATCAGGTCATGGCGGGTGTGGGGAACTACGGTACGGAACTGCTCGGCGGCCGTTACCGGCTGGTCGAGCGGCTCGGCGCCGGTGGGATGTCGGTGGTCTGGCGGGGTTTCGACGAGGTGCTCGGCCGCCAGGTCGCGGTGAAGGTGCTCGCCTCACGGCTGGCCAGCGACCGCGCCTTCCGGCACCGGCTGCGGATGGAGGCCCAGGCCGCGGCACGGCTGGTCCACCCGAACATCACCAACGTCTACGACTACGGCGAGTCCGTCGAGGGCGGGCTGACCGTCCCGTACGTGGTGATGGAGCTCGTCGACGGCGGCTCTCTCGCCGCCCGACTGGGCCGGGACCGTCAGCTTCCGTGGCGGGAGGCGGCCGGGACGGTCGCCGAGGTCGCGGCGGCGCTCGCCGCCGCCCACGCGCGCGGGGTCGTCCACCGGGATGTGACCCCGGGCAATGTGATGCTCACCGGCTCCGGGGTGAAGGTGGTGGACTTCGGCATCTCGGCGCTGGTCGGTGAGAGCGAGGCCGGCCCCGACGGCCAGATCTTCGGTACGCCCGCGTACCTCGCCCCGGAACGCCTGGACGAGGGGCAGGTCTCCGCGGCGACCGACGTGTACGCGGTCGGCCTGCTGCTCTACCGGACGCTGACCGGCCGGCTCCCGTGGCAGGCGAGCACCACCACGGAGATGCTGCGGGCCCACCTCTATGCCGACCCGGCACCGATGCCGCCGGTCGAGGGTCTGCCCGAACAGGTGGTCGCGCTCTGCTCCCGGTGCCTGGCGAAGGCGCCCGAGGACCGGCCGAGCAGCGCGGAGGTGGCCGGTACGCTCGCCGCCGTGGCCGGTCGACCGGTGGCCCTGCCGGTCTCGTCGCAGCCGTCCGGGGTGACGGGACCGGATCACGAGTCGGCCGAGCTGGCCGCCGCCGGCACCACGATCCTGCCCTGGTCGACCACGACCGGCGCGCTCTGGTCCGCCGCACCGACCCGTGAACCGGGCACCGTTCGCCGCAACCCTCTGGTACGGAACCCGGTGGGTCGTCGCCGGATCAGGGTTGCCGTGGCCGGGGTGGGTCTGCTCGCGTTGACCGGTGCGATCTGGGCCGCCGCCGCGTCCACTTCGTCCGGTGGCGGTGGCGCTCCCGTACGGGCCGCCGCCGGTACGGCCGAACCGAAGCCGCCGACCTGCCAGGCCGGGTACGCCCTGCGTACCGACTCGGGGCGGGCGTTCGACGCGGAGCTGACCGTGAAGAACACCGGTGACCAGCCGGTCCGTGACTGGCAACTGGCCTTCGCCTTTCCGGCCGACCAGGCGATCACTGGAACCGAGCCGGCCCAGTGGCAGCAGCAGGGCCGTGACGTGCTGCTCCGCCCGGCGGACGGCGCTGCCGACCTGGGTCCGGGCGCCTCCGTGGCGGTCCGGATCACCGGCACGTACGCGGGCGCGAATCCGTTGCCGGTGCGTTTCCAACTGGGGGAGTCGGTCTGCGATGTGCAGGTGTCCGGGGTTGCCGGCACGAGCGCACCGGCAGGTGGCAGCTCCGCCGGAGCGGCCGCGACCGTACCGGCATCCGGGGGAGGCAATCCGGTTGCCCCCCAGCCCCACCAGGTTGCCCCGCAGCCCCCGGGTCCCGCCGTGAAGGGCAAGGACAACCCGAAGCCCGAGCCGAAGAAGCCGCCGACCAGGCACACCGGGGACGACGAGGAAGAGGACGAGGACGAGGGCGACGAGGACGAGTGACGCGCCCTCGTCGCCGGCCTCGACCTGAGCGGACGGGGTGGTTCAGTTCCGGTAGCGGTCGGCCGGGACCGACCGGGACAGGTTCGGGATCATGGCCTGACGGGCGGCGTCGAACCTGTCCCAGTCGGCGATGTCCGGCAGGGAGAGCAGGGTCATGGGTTCGCCCGCGTCCAGGCCCGCGAGCGCGGCGTCGACCGCGGCGTCGGCGGACATGACCGCCTCCTCCGGGAACGCCGAGATCTCGATGCCGGAGCCGTCCCAGAACTCGGTACGGACCCCGCCGGGGAAAACCGCCTGTACCCGGATGCCGGATCCGGCGAGTTCCTGTTGCAGGGCCTGGGTGAACGCCACCACGTAGCTCTTCGTTCCGCTGTAGACGGCGCTGACCGGCAGGACGTTGAATGCCAGCGCGGATGACAGGTTGACGATCGTGCCGCTGCCCCGCCGGGTGAATCCCGCGAGTACGGCGGTGGTCAGCCGGGTCAGCGCGGTCACGTTCAGCGTGACGAGGTCTTCGAGCTGGGACGGATCGGCCTGGGCGAGTGGACCGAAGGTGGTGCCGCCGGCGTTGTTCACCAGCAGCGAGATCGACTCGTCGGAGCGTAGGCGGTCCTCGACCGTGGCGAGTTGACCGGGGTTGGTGAGATCCGCGGTGAGTACCTCGACCGTCCGTCCGGTGTTCGCGGTGATCTTCGACGCGACGGTGTCGAGCCGGCTCTTGTCGCGGGCGACCAGCAGCAGGTCGTAACCGCGGCGGGCGAGCCGATCGGCGTACACGGCGCCCATGCCGGTGGAGGCTCCGGTGACCACGGCAATACCCTGCGTGTTCGTGTCAGACATGGAGGCGATTTCCTTCGGGATCGGAAAGCGGCTGCCCGATGGGCGCCGCGTTGCTCCGTTTAGATTATCCCTGTCATCTAAAAGTCGCAAGCGGGGTCGCCGGAGCGGTCATCATGGGGCGAAGCGGTACAAAAGGGCGCCCACCAGGTGATCCGGCGGGCGCCCTTCGTGCTGCGGGTCGATTCAGTCTTCCGGGCGAGGTGGCGTCTCCCGGGGGGCGGCCACGCCGGGCAGCGCCTCGTGGGCGGCGGCCAGGATCCGCTCCGACAGGTCGGATCCGGCGGTGGCGCGGGCGAGCGTGAGTGCGCCGACGAGCATCGAGAGGGTGGCGAGATCCTCGTTGCCGTCCGTGGAGAGCCAGCGGGCGAACAGTCCCACGCCTTCGGCGTAGGCCGGTCGGGCGGTGCCGTCGACGTCCTCGTTCGCGATGTCCGAACTCAGGCCGGTGGTGGGGCAGCCCTGGCCGAGATCGTCCCGGTGTTCCGTCGACAGGTAGTAGTCGATCAGATCCTGGCGGGCCGCATCATGGTCGCCCGGACGCTGGTCGTCGAATCCCCCCAACTGCGCGGCAAGATCGGCGAACGCAAGTACGGTCGCCTCGGTGAGCAGCGCCTCCTTCGAGGTGAACTGCCGGTAGAAGCCCCCGTGGGTGAGCCCGACCTCGGCCATGAGATCGGCGACACTCACCGCCTGTACGCCCCGTTCGCGGAACAGTCGCGCCGCCGCGGCAACCACCTGCCTGCGGTTCTCCTGTGCCTGGGCCTGCGATACCCGCCCCATGATGCACCTCCTCCACCAGTATAGATGAGCAATCTCATCTATACTGGTCGCCGGCGGGCGGCTACGCCGGGTACGTGTCCCGGGCGTCGCCGTCCCCGGCGAGCAGGAAGGCCGGCCGATCCGTACGCCACTCCGGCACGTCCATCGAGTTCAGTACGGAGATCAACTTCTTCTCCTCGTAGATGAAGTGCGTCTCCATGATCGCTGCCAGACCCTCCAGTTCCTCCCGTACCCGGGTGGCCGTGGCCGGGTCCGGATCGGTGGGCAGGTCGCCCAGGAGCCGCTGGAGGCTGCCCAGGATCCAGTCGATCCGGTTGTGGTCGGTCTTCAGCTCGGTGATCACCTGGCGCAGTTCGGGGAACTCCCGCGCGATCACCGGGAACGCCCCGCCGTCCTCGCCCGTGTGGTGCCGGGTCAGCACGGAGCAGAAGCCGAGGCAGTACGCCCGCAGGTCGCGCGGCGGCAGACCCTCGCCCGCGAAGTACGCGTCGACGTTGTCCCGCAGGTCTTCGAGTTGTTCCCGTAGCCAGATGTGCACTTCGATCAACTGGTTGCCGAAGGCGGTGAGGCGACTGCTCGCCTCGAAGTCTGAACCCATGCTCTCCCCAGGATCGGCCGGCCCGCCACGGTGCACCGCAGTCGGTCGATCCAGTATTCCAACGCGACACCGGCCGCGCGGGGGCGCATCCCGTCGCCGGAACACGCCCCCGTGCGGCCGGGAGGCTCAGACCTGGTTGTCCTTGATCACTTGCCGGTACCAGTGCGCGCTGCGCTTGAGGATGCGCCGCTGGGTGGGGTAGTCGACGTAGATCAGGCCCCAGCGCTGCTCGTACCCCTGGTCCCACTCGAAGTTGTCCATCAGCGACCAGACGTGGTAGCTCTCCAGCCGTACCCCGTCGGCGATGGCCCGGTGGGCGGCGGCGAGGTGGTCGCGCAGGAAGCCGATCCGGCCCGGGTCGTCGACCCGGTCGCCGTCGAGCGTGTCCGGGGTGGGCAGGCCGTTCTCGGTGACGGTGAGCGCCACGTCACCGTAGTCGCGGCGTACCCGGGTCAGCATGTCGTACATCCCGTCGGGATAGATCTGCTGCCACTCGGCCTCCGTGGTGGGCCACTTCTGTACGGTGCCGCCGCCCGGGGTGACGTAGATCGGGGTGTAGTACTGCACCGCGAGCAGGTCGACCGGCGCGGAGATGATCTTCAGGTCGCCGTCGCGGATCGCCCGGACCATGCGGCTGTCCGGGCCGAGGTCGTCGAGGACGTCGGCGGGGTAGCTCCCCTTGAAGATCGGGTCCAGGTAGAGCCGGTTCTCGTACCCGTCGTAGAGCCGGGTTGCCGCCTCCGCCTCGGCGCCCTCGACGGCGGGGTAGCAGGGGTGCAGGTTGAGCGCCGGCCCGATCCGGCTCGTGCCCGAGGTGGCGCGCAGTGCCGCGACGGCGAGCCCGTGCGCGAGTTGCAGGTGGTGGGCGACCAGGTAGGCGGCCTCCGGGTCGCGGTGGCCGGGGGCGTGGTGCCCGTGCAGGTAGCCGTTCTGCACCACCGTCTTGGGTTCGTTGACGGTCAGCCAGACCGGCACCTTCTCGCCGAGGGCCCGGAACACGTGGTCGGCGTAGTCGGCGAACCGGTACGCGACGTCGCGGTTCTCCCAGCCGCCGGCGTCCTGCAGCGACTGGGGGAGGTCCCAGTGGAAGAGGGTGGCCATCGGGGCGATGTCGCGGGCCAGCAGCCCGTCCACCAACCGTCGGTAGAAATCGAGTCCGCGCTGGTTGGGCGCGCCGGTACCGTCGGCCTGGATCCGGGACCAGGAGATGGAGAACCGGTACGTCCTGAGTCCCAGGTCCCGCATCAGGTCGAGATCGGCCTCGTACCGGTGGTAGTGGTCGGCGGCGACGTCGCCGGTGTCCCCGCCCCGGACCTTTCCCGGGGTGTGGCTGAAGGTGTCCCAGACGGACTCGCCCCTGCCGTCGTCCTTGGCCGCCCCCTCGATCTGGTACGCCGAGGTGGCCGCGCCCCAGCCGAAGCCGTCCGGGAAGCGGAGGCCGAGCCGGGTCTCCGGACTCGGGCTGCGGTCCCGGTCGGAGTCGGTGTCGGCGTCGCAGGCGGCGGTGACGGCGGCGCTCGCCGCGACGGCGGCCGTCGTCGACGCGCCCGCGCTCACGCGGGCCGCGCCGGCGGCGCTGGCGGAGAGCGCGGCGCGGCGCAGCAGGTGGCGCCGGGTCAGTACGGACATATGGCTTGTCTCCTCGTGTGTGGGGCCCATCCGCGAATGGCGCGTCCGGGAGCGCTCCCATCACAAGGTAGCGGCTGCCCAGGTGGTTTGCGTATGGGTTGTTCGGCTGGCGAAAGGCTTCGGGCTGGGCCTCGTCCATCGCCCGCGCCCACGTACCGGTGACCACGCCGTCGGGGCCCCTCGCGGCCGGGGGCGCACTGACTCTTTCGGCGCCGGGCACGCAACAGGTCGACCGGGTGGGCGCGGTGCGCCTGTCCTGTCGACCTATTTCCCCCTTGCCGAAGGGGGTATAGCGTGGGGACGGGGAGGGCAACCCCCGTCCCCACCATCAGTTACACACACGCACGAACGGAATTGGCGTCCAGGTCGTGCGTGTCGCGCGGGAGCCGGGCCACGCGAGTGGCTCTGGTTCCACCTCCTCTCGACGGTGGTGAGTCGGCTGACGGCGGAGTCCGGGCTGGCCCGTCGTCAGCCCCACGGCTGAGCGGTCAGCGCTGTCCCGGGGGCACCGGGTAGCGCCCGATCGGGAGGTCAGGGGCATCGCGATGCTGGTTCGCCCCATGCTTCCCGTAGGTGCTGCAGGTTCTAAGCACTTACATCGCTATCGATGGAAGCGCTCCCATCGACGTGATTGGACTGTATCCCGCGTCACGGGTTTGTGAAAGACCCAAAATAAGATCGAAACATCTGACCAACGTCGATGAAACCCCGATGTGCTTGCCTTGATCAGCCATCGGTGCAGGCCAATACCCTTCGGCTGGCTGTCCCGGATGGACCGCCCCGGCCTCCGGCTTGCTGCGGGAGCGCTCCCATGCAAGACTGTCGAATTATCGCGGAGCGGGAGCCACGCCGACCGCGGGCCGCCGAGGGCATCCGACACTTTTTTCGGTACGGCGCCCAGCACCGACCAGAGCCGCCACGTCCGGCGCGCCCTGCCGTCGATCGCCGACCCCGGTCCGGGACGGGTCGACCACCTTCCCCGGCGCCTCCCACCCCATGCGCACACTCACCACCCCACCCCGCGCACGGAGGCGCCCTGCCGAGGCGACAACGCCCCGGCCAGGTCCGCGAGGAGAAGTCAGCACATGAAGCTCATCGCAAGTAGACGCCGGGTGGCGATCCTCGCCACCGGCGTGCTGGCAGCGCTAGGCGTGGTCGTCGTCCCCGGCGTCGCCCAAGCGGCACCGGCCTGCGACGTGGTCTACGCGACCAACGACTGGAACAACGGGTTCAGCGCCAACGTCACCATCCGCAACACCGGCGACCCGATCAACGGCTGGACCCTGCGCTTCGCCTTCCCCGGCAACCAGCGGGTCACCCAGGGCTGGTCGGCAAACTGGACCCAGTCCGGCACCCAGGTCACCGCCACCAGCATGTCCTGGAACGGCAACCTGGCCACCGGCGCCTCCACCAGCATCGGCTTCAACGGTTCCTACTCCGGCACCAACGCCAAGCCCACGTCGTTCTCGGTCAACGGGGTCACCTGTGGTGGCACCACCACACCGCAACCGCCCACGGTGACCCTCAGCGTCCCGGCCGGACCGTTCGTGGCCCCGGCCGACGTACCGCTGACCGCCACCGCGAGCGACCCCGACGGCACCATCGCGAAGGTCGAGTTCTATCGCAACGGGCTGCTGGTCAACACCGACACCACGGCGCCGTACAGCTATCTGCTGGAGGACCAGCCGGCCGGCAGCTACACCGTCCAGGCCCGCGCGTACGACAACGCGAACCTGACCGCGACGGCCGAACAGGCATTCACCGTCACCCCGGGCTCGGGTCCGGTCCTGGTGGCCACCCCGACCTCGGTGAACGTCACCGAGGGCAGCAGCGCGTCGGTGAACCTGAAGCTCAGTGCCGCGCCGACCGGCAACGTGGCGGTCACCCTGGCCCGTACCGGTGACACCGACGTCACCGTGACGCCCACCTCGACGACGCTGACCACGGCGAACTGGAACACCGGGGTCAACCTCACCGTCGCCGCGGCCGAGGACACCGACACCGCCGGTGGTACCGCCACCATCACCGCCTCGGCCAGCGGGTACGCGCCGCTGGCGATCGTCGCCACCGAGATCGACAACGACACACCCGGCGGCGGCGACAACGTCTACACCGCCCGGTTCCTCGAGCAGTACGGCAAAATCAAGAACTCCGGCTACTTCAGCCCGGAGGGTGTGCCGTACCACTCGATCGAGACGCTGATCGTCGAGGCGCCCGACCACGGGCACGAGACCACCTCCGAGGCGTTCAGCTTCTGGATCTGGCTCGAGGCGCAGTACGGGCGGGCCACCCAGAACTGGGCCCCGTTCAACAACGCCTGGACGGTGATGGAGCGTTACATCATCCCGTCGCACAACGACCAGCCGACCGCCGGCGTGGCAGGCACCCCGCAGTACGCGGCCGAGTACAACCTGCCCAGCCAGTACCCGTCGCAGTTGCAGCCGTCGGTGCCGGTCGGCGTCGACCCGCTGCGCAACGAACTCCAGTCGACGTACGGCACCGGTGACATCTACGGCATGCACTGGCTGCTCGACGTCGACAACACGTACGGGTTCGGCCGGTGCGGCGACGGGACCACCCGGCCGGCGTACATCAACACCTTCCAGCGGGGTCCGCAGGAGTCGGTCTGGGAGACCGTGCCGCAGCCGTCCTGCGACACGTTCGTCCACGGCGGCCCGAACGGCTACCTGGACATCTCCATCGCCGACTCGGGTGCGCCGGCGAAGCAGTGGAAGTACACCAACGCCCCGGACGCCGACGCGCGTGCCATCCAGGCCGCGTACTGGGCGTTGACCTGGGCGAAGGAGCAGAACAAGCAGGCCGACGTGGCGGCCACCGTGGCCAAGGCGGCCAAGATGGGCGACTACCTGCGCTACGCCATGTACGACAAGTACTTCAAGCGGATCGGCAACTGCGTCGGGGCGACCGCCTGCCCGGCCGGTACCGGCAAGGACTCCGCGCACTACCTGATGTCCTGGTACTACGCCTGGGGCGGCGCCACCGACCCGGCCGCCGGCTGGTCGTGGCGGATCGGTTCCAGCCACAACCACTTCGGTTACCAGAACCCGTTCACCGCCTGGGCGTTGACCAACGTCCCGGAACTGCGGCCGCGATCGGCGACCGCCGTGACGGACTGGACCAACAGCATGAACCGGCAACTGGAGTTCTACCAGTGGCTGCAGTCGTCCGAGGGCGCCATCGCCGGTGGCGCGACGAACAGCTGGGACGGCGCGTACGCCCAGCCGCCGGCCGGCAAGCCGACCTTCTACGGCATGTTCTACGACGACCACCCGGTCTACGAGGACCCGGGCAGCAACGGTTGGTTCGGCATGCAGGTCTGGTCGCTGCACCGGGTCGCCGAGCTGTACTACGTGACCGGCAACGCCAAGGCCAAGGCCATCCTGGACAAGTGGGTGCCCTGGGCGATCGCCAACACCACCATCGGCACCGGCGGGAACTTCCAGATCCCGTCCGACATGTCGTGGACCGGTGCCCCGGCGACGTGGAACCCCACGAGCCCGGCGGCGAACACCAACCTGCACGTCACGGTGACCGCGAAGGGCACCGACGTCGGTGTCGGTGCGGCGTACGCCCGGACCCTGATGTGGTACGCGGCGAAGTCCGGCAACACGGCGGCCAAGACCACCGCCAAGGGGCTGCTCGACGCGATGTACGCGCACGCCGAGTCGAAGGGGATCTCGACCACCGAGACCCGGGCCGACTACCAGCGGTTCGACGACGTGTACAACGCCTCCACCGGGCAGGGCCTCTACCTGCCGCCGAACTGGACCGGCGACATGCCCAACGGTGACGCGATCGCCGCGGGCAAGAGCTTCGTGGACATCCGGTCGTTCTACCGCAACGACCCGGACTGGCCGAAGGTCCAGGCGTACCTCAACGGAGGTGCGGCACCCTCGTTCAACTACCACCGATTCTGGGCCCAGTCCGACATCGCGATGGCGTTCGCCGACTTCGGCAGCCTCTTCCCGAACGGCTGACCCTCCCTGAGCGGCCTGATTCCCACGGTCAGGCCAATCAGTGGTGAGCCGGCCGGCTTGGCCAACGCAGCGAACCGGCCGGCTCACCACCCCCGGCGCAACCGCCGGGACACGGCCCCCGGGCGGGTGGCACCACGGTGTCACTCGCCCGGTTCCACCTACCGTACGGATGAATGATTGGCGGTCAGCGCTTTCCCGGCTCGCGCATGGCTCCGCTGCGATGTACCGTTTCTTCACGGAGAGGCCGCTCCCCCCGTGGCGGCCTCTCCGTCTATCTCCGCCCGATCCGTGCTGCCGTCCGGCGAGCTACCGGTCCGCCGTGATCTCCGCCGGCTCGACCGGGTGCCGCAGCCCCGGATGACCGGCCGGCAGGGTCCGCCGGATCACCCACCAGCTCACCGCGACGCAGGCCGCGACCAGCGGCCAGGTCAGCACCACCCGGGCGCCGACCAGCGCCACCACCTGGTCGGCGGCGTAGAGCGGGACGAAGACCGCCAGCCGGATCAGGTACTGGCAGACCCACACCCAACTGCCCCGGCCGTACGCGCGCAGCAGGTCCGGGTCGCGCCGCCAACGTCCACGTTGGCCGAGCAGGGTGCCGACCACCACCCCGAGCAGCGGCCAGCGCAACACGATGCTGACCAGCCAGGCGAGTGCGCTGGCCCCGTTCGACACGAGTTGGAGCAGGAAGAAGTCGCTGGCCCGCCCCGTACGCAGGACAACGAGGGCGGCGAGGCAGACGGCGAGCAGGCCGACGAGGACCGAGGCGGGCCGGTCGCCGCGACGCAGCCGCCACCCGGCGACCGCGACCCCGACGACCAGCGCGGCGAGGGTGCCGTACCAGACCGAGCCGCCGGAGAGCAGCCAGCCGGCGCCGAAGGCGACCGGCGGTACGGTGGCGTCCCAGCCGCCGCGCCGCCCGCCGAGCAGGTCGGCGAGGGATTCCGGCCGGTCCCGGACGGTTGCCATCGACCACCTCCGCAAGTCTTAGGGGAGCCTAACTTATGGCGGCCCGGAGACCCCCTCCGATCTTGCGGTCACGCCCGCGCGCGGGCGATTCGACCGCCGAGTTGCCGTGCTCCGGGAGTTCGTTACGGTGACCGGATGCATGGGCGCAGAACGGCGTTGACGGTGACTTGGCTGGTTCTGCTGACCGTTGTCCAGGTGGCCGCGTTTGTGCTGCTCTGGCGGTTCGCCGTACGCACCGAGCACGGTCAACTACTCGACACCATCGCACTCACCGGGAACAAGATCGGCCAGGACCGGATCGACGGGCTGGTCGGCACCGTACTCAACGCGATGTCGGTGGTCTCCCTGCTCGCCGCCACCCTGGTGATCGGCTTCATCGCGTTGATCCGGGGCCGGGTCGCGCTGGCCGTGGTCGCGACCCTGCTCGTCGTCGGGGCCAACGTCACCACCCAGGTCGCCAAGTACGTCATCCACCGACCGGACTTCGGCGTCGACCCGGAACGGGCCGCCGCCGGCAACAGCCTGCCCAGCGGGCACACCACGATCGCCGCCGCGGTCGCCGTGGCGCTGGTCCTGGTGCTGCCGCCCCGGGTCCGCGCCTGGGGCGCGCTGCTCGCCGTCGCGTACACCGCGCTGGCGGGGGTCGCGACCCTGTCGGCGGGTTGGCACCGGCCCAGTGACGCGGTCGCCTCGCTGCTCATCGTCGGTGCGTGGGCCGCCGTGGCCGGCATCCTGCTGCTGCTCTTCCAGCGGGAGCAGGCCCAGGTGGAGCCGGGGGACGCGCACTGGCGGGCGGTGACCCTGTTCGGGTTGGCCGGGTTGGCCCTGCTGGCCGTCGCCGGGTACGCGCTCTACTCGACCGACGAGGTGCTGGCCATCCCGGTCGACGAGCTGAACCGGCCGAGGCTGTTCGACGCGTACCTGGGCGGTGCCGCGGCGATCGCCGGTGCGGCCAGCCTGATGATGACGTTGCTGCTGGTCAGCGTGCACCGGGTGGTGCCCAGGCACAACGGCTGACCGGCCCCGAGCCGGGCTGGGCGCTAGCTCGACCGTCGCGTACGGAGGTCGCCCGCCGGCCGGGAGTCCCGACCGGCGGGCGACACTACGACGTCAGCCGCGTCGCCACTTCTGGTTGGCGGTGCCGGCACAGTCCCAGAGTTGCAACTGCGCCCCGTCGCCCGAGTTCCAGTCCTTGATGTCGATGCACCTGTTCGCCTGCGGGTTGACCAGGTCACCGGCGGCGGAGAGGACGAACTGCTGGGCCGGGTTGCCGCTGCACGTGACGATCTGGATCGCCGCGCCGTTCGCGGTCGAGCCCCAGGCGACATCCATGCACTTGTTGTTCGAGGTCTGCAGCATCCCGTTGACGAACGTCCACCGCTGCGCGTTGGTGGAGTTGCACCCCCACATCTGCAGCAGGACCCCGTCGGAGAAGTTCGAGTTCGGTACGTCGATGCACCGGTTGTTCCAGTTGCTGACCAGCGCACTGGTGCTGCCCCCGCCGCCGCCGGAGGTGGTCAGCGAGAGGCCGTACACGCCGAGGATCTCGTTGACCGGCTGGAACCACATGGTGCCGCCGGACGAACAGTTGCCCGTACCGCCGGAGGTGACGCCCTGGGCCTGGTTGCCGGAGATCCACGAGCCGCCGGAGTCGCCGGGTTCGGCGCAGGCGTTGCTGCGGGACAGGCCGGAGACGGCCCCCTGGGCGTAGACGATGGTCTCGTTGCGGCCGAGGATGGTGCCGCAGCGCCACCCCGTCGTACGCCCGGACCGGCAGACCGAACTGCCGATCGCCGCGTCCTGGGAGCCGGCCACGACGACGTTGCCGCCGGAGTAGTTGTTCACCCACGGCTGCGGTGTCCAGGAGGCGTTCGTCCGGATCCACGCGTAGTCGTTGCCGGGGAACGACGAGCCGGCGAAGTTGCCCTGCGAGACGTTGTTGTAGCCGAGGGTCGGGCTGCCCGTGCCGCCGCAGTGTCCGGCGCTGACGAATCCACCGGCGACGGCGAAGCCGACCGAGCAGAGCGTGTTGCCGTTGATGACGTACTGGTCGCCGCCGCGGATGTCGTACATCGGCCGGGGCGCCTCGGCGGTTTCGACGACGGTGACCGCGCCCGCGCCGCTGGCCTCGGCGTACGCCCTGGCCGCCGCCGCGCCGCCGGGTCCGGCCGTGACCACGACGCGGTTGTTCGCGGTGTCGACGTACCAGCCGTGGACCGGGCCGCCGCGCAGTCTCGCCGCGTTCCGGTCGAGCTTGGCGTGCGCGGCGTCGAGGTCGGCCGCGCTGCGCGCGACGATCCGCACGTCCGCACCGGCCGCGCGTACCGCCGTGGCCGCGGCCGGGTCGGTGACCGCGACCGTCAACCGATCTGCGCCGGTCGGGATCCAGGCGCCGGCGAAGGTCGCGCCGAGCCGGTCGCGCAGCCGTTTCTCGACCGCCGGTGCCGCCGCCTCGGTCGCCAGCCGGGCGGCGATCCGGTCGTCGGTGAGCCCGAGGTCCCGGCGCATCGCCGCGACCATGCCGGGGGCCATGTCGAACCGGGTGGTGGCGGCGGGTGCGCCGGGTGCGGGGGTGTCCGAGGCGTTGCTCGCGGGCGGGGCGAGGGTGGCTACGGTGAGTGCCACCGCGGCGATCCCGAGCGCCTTGACCGTACGGAACATAAGAGTCCTTCCGTGCAGGTCGACGGCCCGTCTCCGGGGACTGCGGTGACGGGGACGACCGTGCTGACTGGGAGAGTCAAGAGGAAAGAGAGCGCTCTCTTGATCGGAGTCTGTCGATAAGAGGGGGTCGATGTCAAGGATTCAGTAAAGGTTGTTAAGAGCGGTCGTGTCCCGGTCCGATGTGGACGGAAGGTCGCGGGGGCAGCCGGCGTCGGCGTACGCCGGTAACGTCGGGGCGGTGGGAGAGGGAACAGCGCTGCGACCCGTACTCGAAGCCGACCTGTCGTTTCTGCACCACCTGATCAGTGATCCGGCCGCGACCGGCGAGCACCAGTGGTACGGCTTCCACGACCCGCACCTCTACCGCAGACGCTGGGACGAGAACGGGTTGCTGGGCGACGACGGCGGTGTCCTCATCGTCACCGCCGAGGACGACCGGCTGGGCCTGGTCTCCTGGCGCAAGATCCTGACCACCAGGAACGCCTACTACTGGAACATCGGCGTCCTGCTCGCCCCCGAGGCGAGAGGCCGGGGCCACGGCACCCGGGCCCAGCGGCTGCTCGCCGAATACCTGTTTGCCCACACGACGGTGAACCGGGTCGAGGCCACCACCGAGATCGGCAACCTGGCCGAGCAACGGGCCGCGGAGAAGGCCGGCTTCACCCGCGAGGGCGTCCTGCGCGGCACCGGCTTCCGCGACGGTCGATGGCACGACGGCGTCGTCTACGGCCTGCTGCGCGCCGATCTGCACCGGGAGGTCTGACCCGGGCGGCGGCCCGGTCGGGCGGCGGTCAGCGGCGACCGCGCAGGTGGGCCAGGACCACCGGGTCGATCCGGCCGGACACCATCCGCTCCTCCAGGTTCTCCACCCCGGCCCAGTCCGTCAGGGCGGCGTCGACCGCGGCGTCGCCGGTGTCCGCCGGGGCGTGCCCGGCCGCCGTGAGCAGGGCCGCGACCTCGGCGGCCAGCTCACCGGTCAGGTCGAGCAGCGTCTGCGGGTCCGGCTTCTCGAAGAGCATGATGTGTACGTCGAGCAGCCGGGCCAGCTCCGCCACCGGATCCGGATGGTCGTCCACCCGCAGGTCCACCACGACGTCGCTACTGCCCCCGTACCCGCCGCGTTTCGCCACCACCAGCAGCCCGGCGCTCTGCCGACCACGCCGGTCACCGCCGGCCCGGTCACCGGCGTGCAACGCGTCGACCAGCCGTTGCGCGAACCGCCGCCCGGTGTCGCCGCCCAGCCAGGCGTCCCGGATCGCGTCGACCACCTCCGGGCCGACCAGGATGTTGCCCTGCGCGGCCCACCCGTCGCCGGCCTGCCCACCGGCCCAGTCGTGACAGTCGTCCCCGGTGTAGGTGGCGGCACCGCCGTCGGCGTCGACAACACCGAGCTGCCGGGAGGCGCGACCGGAGTCGGCGGCGACCAGACCGGCGATCACGTCCGCCGCCCCGAGCCCGGTACGCAGCAGGGCCAGCCCCTGCGGCCCGTACGCCAGGTTGGCGTGCGCCTGGGTGGCCAGCGCGCCGACCTCGGCCTCGGCGGCCGGCACCACCGCACCGGCGGCGAGGAACTTGCTGGCCACGGCGACGCCGTGCAGCCGCCCGTCATCCGAGCGCGCCACGATCGAGAAGGTCACCCGGTGAGGCTACAACCCGACGGGGACCGTCGAGGACCTGCCGTGTCGGGACCGGCCGGGATGGACACCGGGGAGATATTGCCCGTACCCCCGACTACCGGGCACGATCGACCGGTGACGAAACGTTGGGGTATGACGGTGCCGTTCAGCGGGGTCCCGCTGGCCGATCACGCCGCGGTCTACACCGCGCTCGCCGAGGCCGGCTTCACCGACCTGTGGTCGGCGGAGGTGAACGGGGTGGACGCGTTCACCCCGCTCGCCCTGGCCGCCGCCTGGCGTCCCGACCTGCGCCTCGGTACGGCGATCGCGCCGGTCTTCACCCGTGGCCCCGGGCTGCTGGCGATGACCGCGGCGGCGCTGGCCGAAGCCGCACCGGGGCGCTTCGCGCTCGGTATCGGCGCCTCGTCGCCGGTGGTGGTGGGGGACTGGAACGCGGTCGACTTCGTCGACCCGTACCGGCGTACCCGGGACATGCTGCGGTTCCTGCGGGCGGCCCTGCGGGGCGAGGCGGTCGACGAGGTCTACGACACCTTCGCCGTACGCCGGTTCCGGCTGGAACGACCGCCGGCCGTGCCGCCGCCGATCCTGCTCGCCGCCCTGCGCCCCCGGATGCTGCGGCTGGCCAGCGCCGAGGCGGACGGGGTCATCCTCAACTGGCTGGCCGCCACGGACGTGCCCCGGGTCCTCGCCGAACTGGGCGATCGGCGGGAAGGGTTCGAGGTCGCCGCGCGGATCTTCGTCTGCCCGACCGAGGACGCCGCGTACGCCCGCAACCTGGGCCGGCGGATGATCACGAGCTATCTGACCGTGCCGGCGTACGCGGAGTTCCACCGCTGGCTCGGTCGGGAGTCCGTCCTCGGCCCGGTCTGGCAGGCGTGGGAGGCGGGGGACCGCCGAGCGGCCAGTGCGGCGGTGCCGGACGAGCTGATCGACGCGCTGGTCCTGCACGGGCCGCCGGAGGAGTGTCGGGCGCAGGTCGGCAGCTATGCCGAGGCCGGAGTGGACGTACCGGTCATCGCGTTGCTGCCCACTCCCGAACTCGCCACCGGTGGCCTCGCCCCGCTCGCCACCCTGATCTCCCAACTCGGTCCGGTGCAGTCTCCGGCGCAGGGGACGGCGGCCATTTCCGGGCAGGTGCAGAGTCCCGCGGAGGTGGCGATCGGCACGGCGTTGGCCGTGGACGGCGGCTGAGGGCGGCACGGCGGGATCGCCTTCCCTCAATCTCCTATACGGTGTAGCGTAGATATACGGCGTATAGCTACCCCGTATCAGGTCGGGAGAGTCGATCATGTACGGACTTGACGGCCCAGCCCTGCTGCTCATGCCCCTGCTGTGGTGGATCGTCGGCGTCCGACCGGGACGATGGTCGTGCGCGGTGGCGCTCGCCGTCGACGCCGTGTTCCTGGTGGCCGTGCTCGGCGACCTCGCCTGGTTTCTCGACCGCGACAAGCGGTGGCTGCACGTCGCGCTGACAGTGCTGCCCGCCGTGGCGGTCTGCGGCTGGACGCTGCCAGGGCTGGTCCGCGCACGGGAGCCACGCCACCCGTGGCTGGTCGTGCCGGCGAAAGGCGCCGCGCTCGCTGCCGTGCTGAACCTCTACTTCGCCGCCGTCCCGCACAAGCGGATCACCGCCGCCGTGCTGGCCGCCCCGCTCGTCCCCGCCGCCGCCGTGCTCGCGGTGATCGTGGTGCTGCACCACCGTGACCGCCCGCGGGGACGCCCTGCCCGGGTGGCGATCGGAATCGGCACGGCGTCCGTCCTGGTGGTGGCCCTCGGAGTCGCTGCCGCGACCACCAGCACCGTCACCGGGTACGCCGCCGAAGACGTGGCCGAGGCCCGGAGCCAGGCCGACCGGGTCCCGGTCCGGACGGGAAGGGTCACCGCCGAAGGCGACGACCTCTACTTCGAGGTACGAGGATCAGGCCCGCCGCTGCTGATGATCGGCGGAGCCCAGGGCGACGCCGGCTTCTACACCTACCCGGCGGCGCTGCTCGCCGACCAGTTCCAGGTCATCACCTACGACCGGCGAGGCCACTCCCGCAGCACCCGCAACGTGACGGACTTCGACATCACCCAGCAGGCCCGCGACGCCCTGGCCGTACTCCGGGCCGCCGGCCACGACACGGCCACCGTCTTCGGTAACAGCGCGGGCGCGATCATCGCCCTCGAGCTGGCCACCCACTATCCCGACGCGGTAACCGCCGTCATAGCCCACGAACCGCCGATGATCGCCCTGGAGCCGGACCGCAGGTCGCTCGCATTCTTCGACGCCGTCGGTCGGACCTCGCGCATCCTCGGTCCCGAGGCCGGCATGTTCATGTTCTCCCTGCCGGTGGGTCTCCCCTTCACCGCCTACGGCAGCATCCCGGCCGACTTCAGCGCACGCACCGCCGAGAGCCAGTCCTACTTCGTCGAACACGAGATGCAGGAGTTCGTCGACTACGTGCCCGACCTCGCGGCGCTCCGGGCCGGCAACGTGCCCATCATCCCGGCGGTCGGCGCGACCACCCAGGGCACCAACCGGTACTACGGTCGACCGGCCGCGATTCTCGCCGAGCGTCTCGACGTACCGCTGGTCGTCTTCCCCGGGCATCACATGTCGTACTTCGACCTGTCACGCCTGTGGACCGAGGCGCTGCGTGCCACGCTGTACAGCATCACGGGCGTGCCGGGACGTTAGTCTCGACGGCATGACGCGGCGCGCCAACAGCGGAAGCCCACTCGGCACCGACGCCGAGGGTCGGCCGGTCCGCCGGGCGCTGACCCGCGACCACATCATCCGTACGGCGCTGGCGGTGCTCGACCGCGACGGCGTCGACGGGCTCTCGATGCGCAAACTCGGGGCCGAGCTGGGCGTCAACCCGATGGCGTTCTACCACCACCTGCCGAACAAGGCCGCGCTCTTCGACGGGGTTGTCGAGGCAGTGTTCGGCGAGGTTGCCGTCGGCCTGGACACCCTGAACCGGGAAGACACCTGGCGGGAGCAACTTGCCGCCCTCATGCGACAGTTCCGTACGGTGCTGCGCCAGCACCCCAACGTGTTGCTGATCCTGGCGACCCGGCCGGCGTACACACCGTCGCTGATGGCCTTCGGTGACCGCACGATCGGGCTGCTAAGCGACGCCGGAATCACCGCACACGACCTGCTCGTCATGATCAGCGCGCTGCGCTCGTACACGATCGGGCAGCTCCTCGTCGAGGTCGGCCAGCCCGTCGGCGGCCCGACAGCCGACCCGGACGAGGCCGCCGCACTCATCGCGCCCTACCCCAACCTGGCCACGGCCATCGCCGGTGGCTACGACCCCGACGGCCAGTACGAGATCACCCTGCAAGCCATGCTCGACGGCTTCGAACAGCGCCTGGGCCGCCCGAGGAGTTGAGGGTCCCCGGATCCCCACCCATCTCGGCGCCCCTCTCCGTGCAACGTCGCCTTTCCGTGCAACGTCGCCTTTCCGTGTAACGTTGCCGACGGACGCGGGTCAGCGGCGCCACCGTAGCGGGCCGGGGTGCAGCGACCAGAGCGCGCGCCGCCACCAGGGTCGGACCGCCCGCAGCGCGGTGGCGTACGCGACCGCGAGAGTGCCGGCCCGCCGGGCCTGCTCGTCGTCGGCGGTGCCGGGCGCGAACGTGGCCACGTTGACCAGGGTGGCCAACTCGTCGATCGGTGGCACCGCCGTTCGGGGCTGCTCCGGCGCGGGTGGTGGAGTGGGTCGTGGCCCCGGCGACGGGCGCCTCCTCGGCGGCGGTGCGGACGTCGGCGGTACGGCGGGATCCACCGCCACCCGGGCCGCGTACGCCGCGACCTCCGTCGCGTCCAGGTGCGCCGCGACCGGATGACCGGCCAGCCGCAGCGCGTCGGTCACCTCCCGCCACGCCCCGGCGATCCGTTCCGCCGGGCTGCCCTGGTCGAGCCGGCGCCGCCGCAGCCCCCGCCGCATGATCGTTACCGCTGCCACGAACGCGCCCAGGACCAGCAACAGCGCCCCCGAACCGCCACCGGCCAGCACGGGCAGCGACGGGCCGGAACCCCCGGCCGGGGCGGCGGCCGGTCCGGGGGTGGCCGGCGGGGTCGGCTCGACGGTCGGCGCCGGTTCGTCGGGTGCCGGCGGCGGTTCCTGCGGCTTCGGGGTGAAGTCCTCCTCGACCGGCCGGGGAACGGTGTCCGGGCGTGGCAGCGGGTCGAACGCCACCCAACCGAGTTCGTCGAAGAGCACCTCCGGCCAGGCGTACGCGTCGCCGCCGGTGACCGGACCCTCGCCGGTCGCCGAGTGGAACCCGACCACCACCCGGGTCGGCAGACCCATCAGCCGGCCGAGGACCGCGAACGTGGCCGCGAACTGCTCCGACGTGCCCCGCTGACCACCGCCCTCACGGGGTCCGAACAGGAAGAAGTTCAGGTTCGGGTACGCGTGCCCGCTCGGTGCGTCCGCCACCAGGCGGTAGTGCTCGGCGAGGAAGTCCTGGATCGCCACCGCCCGCGAGTACGGCGCCCCGTTGTCGGTGGCCAACTGGTCGGCGAGGCGCCGAACCGGATCGGGCACCCCTTCGGCGACCCGCAGCACCCGGGCCACCTGCTCACCCGCCGGTACGTTCGCCGAGGGGAGCAGGTTCACGTCGGGGTCCTCGCGGGCGGAGGTGACCGTGTACCGCAGCCCCGGCGTCAGCCCCTCCGGCCGGATCAGGGTCCCGCTGCCCTGGTCGTACGCGACCCGCGCCCCGGCGACCTCCCGGGGGGTCGGCACCGCCGGCAGCAGCCGTCCGGCCAGCTCACCGACGGTGACCTCCTGCTGGACCCGGTTCACCTCGACGTTGCTCGGCGGTTGCACCGCGGGCAGGATCCGCCCGGCGTTGCGGTACGTGGCACCGACCCGCCAGGTGACCCCGTCGTAGTCGCTGAGGACGGCGAGCCGCAGCCGGATCCCCCGGTCGAGGGGGGACGACGCGGCCGGGTCCGGATCACCGACCCGGCCTCCGGTGTCCTGCTCTCCGTCACCGGGCTGCTCGGGCGGGGTACCGGGGTCCCCGGCGGGCGGGACGGCGTCGTCGGCCGGCACCGCACCACCGGTGGTGTGCAGGTCGAGCAGCTTCTGGTCGGGGTTCAGCGCCCAACCGGAGATCCGGATCAGCGGGTTCTCGTCCAGACTGTCCACCTGGGGCGGTTGCACGTAGCGGCGCGGGTCGACCGGGGTGCTGCCGACCCGACCGGCGACCACCGGTGCCAGCAACGCGGCGAGTCCGACCACCAGCACCACCCCGGCGGCGGTCCCGGCGAGCATCCGTACCCGGATCGCGGCCCGTACCGCCGGGGGAATTGTCGTCTCGTCGCCGGCCGGTGCCGGGGGTACCGCTGCCACCGCCGGCACGGCCAGCCCGATCGCGGCGGCGGCGGCGAACGCCACCGTCCACCAGATCGCCGGCTCGGCGTTCGGACCCACCACATACAGGGCACCGGCGTAGAGCAGGGCCGGCGGGGTGTAGCCGAGCAGGACCCGGCCGGCCCGCAGCGCCACCTCCGCCCCGGCCAGCCCGGCCAGCCAGGTCGCGACCAGCGGCACGATCACGGTGTCCGGGACCGGCTCGACCGGGATCATCGCGGTGAGCAGCCGGGGAATGCCGTTCCGACCGGCCTCGGCGACCAGGTCGGCGAAGTCGCCGGGCAGTTGCGCCCGCTGCGCCGCCAACCGCAGGGCGAACCCGACGTAACCGACCATGGCCAGCACCGACACCGGGGCGACCAGCCAGGACGGCAGGCGCCGGGCGGCGACGCTCACCCCGACCGAACCGACCGCCGCGCCGAGCAGCAGTTGGCCCAGTAGCGGTCCGGCGTAGACCCGGCCGAGAACGGCACCGGCCAGGCCGATCATGGCGATCAGGGCCAGCGGGACCGGGACCGCCCGCAGCACCGAGGGCATCTTCGGTCGGCTCACCACCGGCGTACCCCGTCCCACTCGGCGGCGAACTCGACCCCGTCGGCCACGTCGAGGACCCGTACCCCGGCCGGTTCGGCCGGCGTCCGCGCCGGGTCACCGAAGACGGCGGCCAGCACCGACGGGTACGCCGCCCGCAGCGTCCCGAGCTGCCCCAGGTCGTCACGGCCACCCGGCCCGGTGAGGAAGATCAGGGTGTCGCCGAGCCGCTGCTCGCGCAGCCGGTTGAGTACGGCACGCAGCGGCTCACCGCCCCCGTCGGCCAGCTCCCGGTCCTCGCTGGTGATCCGGGACGTCGTACGCAGCTCGGCGGCGGCGAGCCGGTCGAGGAAGTCGTCCCCCGTCCCCGAATCGGCGACCAGGACCAGGGTGACCGGCAGTTCCTCCCGGCGGGCGGCGGCCACCACCGAGGCGGCCGCCTCGCAGGCCGACTCGAAGCTCTCCGCGACCCCGTCGACCACCACCGGGTGGGCCGTGGCCCGGTCGTCGAGCAGCACCACGAGCTGCGGCAGGCTGGTGTCGAGGCTCTCCCGGACCATCAGCTCACCGATCCGGGCACTGGTACGCCAGTGCACCCGGCGCAGTTCGTCACCGACCACGTACTCCCGCAGTGAGTCGAAGGTGATCGAGCCGTGCGGCACCCGGTCCACCCGACCGTCCATGCTCCGCGCCACCCCCGCCGGTACGGCGGTCAGCGGGTGGATCCGTGGGTGCACCCACACCCGGGCCACGTCGCCGTGGGCGCGGGCGACCACCACCAGCCCCAGGGCGTCGCGGCCGGTGACCCGCAGCGGGCCGACCGGGACCACGCCCCGGCGGTGGGTCGGCACCGGGTAGCTGACCGTGGTGTCCCGACCTGGTCGCAGCCGCAGCAGGGGCACCGGCACCGGGCGGTTGCCGCACCGGTCCTCGGCGATCAGGTTCGCCGAACGGACCCGGCCACCGTTGCGGATCGTCAGCGTCATCGTCGCCGGTTCGCCTCGACCGACCCGGTCCGGGTCGGCGACCCGGTCCACGTTCAGGCGGGGACGCCAGGCGGCGGCACCGACCGCACACCCGACCGCGATCGCGGCGGCGGTGCCCAGCAGGGTCAGCTCGGGGTAACCGAACCGGAATCCGAGCAGCAGGAGGAGGCAGGCACCGACGAGCAGGCCGATGCCCCGGGAGGTGATCGTCATGGCGTGCCCGGATCAGGCTCCGGTCCGGGCGAGCTGACCGGAGGGGAGCGGGACCGGGACCGACGCCACCGCCTGGCGCAGCACGTCGGCGGCGGTCACCCCGCGCACCTGGGCGTCGGGGGAGAGCAGGATCCGGTGTGCGAAGACCGGTTCGACCAGCGCTTTCAGGTCCTCCGGTTGGATCCAGGCCCGGCCGTCGATGAGCGCGTACGCGCACGCCGCGCGGGTCAGCGCGATCACCCCACGCGGGCTCACCCCGACCCGGACCTGCGCGTGGCTGCGCGTCGCGGCGGCCAACCGGACCGCGTACGCGTAGAGCGGGTCGGCGATGTGCACCCGTTGCGCCATCCGCACCATCTCGCCGACGGTGGCGGTGTCGGTGACCGGTTCGAGCGCCTCCGGGGAGCGGACCGTCGCGCCGCGCAGGACCTCGATCTCCACCGCCTCGTCCGGGTACCCGATCGTCAGCTTCACCAGGAACCGGTCGAGCTGCGCCTCCGGCAGCCGGTAGGTGCCGTCCATCTCGACCGGGTTCTGGGTCGCCACGACGAGGAACGGCTGCGGAACCGGGTGCCGTACGCCGTCGACGGTGACGGTCCGCTCCTCCATCACCTCCAGCAGCGCCGACTGGGTCTTCGGCGACGCCCGGTTGATCTCGTCGGCGATGACGATGTTCGCGAACACCGGTCCGGGATGGAACTCGAAACCACGGGTGGCCTGGTTGAAGATCGTCACCCCGGACACGTCGGACGGGAGCAGGTCCGGGGTGAACTGGATCCGCCGCCACTGCCCCCGTACGGTCGCCGCGATCGCCCGGGCCAGGGTCGTCTTACCCACCCCCGGTACGTCCTCCAGCAGCACGTGACCCTGCGCGAAGAGCGCGGTCAGGGCCAGCCGGACCACCTCCGGTTTGCCGAGCACCACCGAACTGACGGCGTCGGCGAGCCGGGCGGCCAACGCGGCGAAGCCCTGGACGTGCTGCGGGCTGAGCGGCTCGTGGCTGTTCATCGGCGGACGGTGCTCCTCGCGCGGTCGGTCCGGTTCGGTGGCGGTCGGATCTTCGGCGGCCGGTTGGCCGTTCAGCAGTTCGGCAGCACGTTGATGTTGTCGCCGCCCTCCAGGTTCAGCCATGCCCACGGGATGTAGTTGCGCCCCTCGTAATTCACCTGCACCCACCAGGTGCTGCGCTTGCGGCTGTTGTAGATGTACGAGTCGACGTCCTCGCCCTGCACCTTGCAGTACGCCTGCAGCCGGGTGCCGGGCTCCGCCCACCCGGCCTGCTGCGCGTTCTCCTGCCGGGGCACCCGGAAGATCTCGTTGCCGTTGCGGCCGTCCCGCTCCCGGTCACAGTAGGTCGCGGTGTCGCCGTTCTGCCCGTTGTTGCAGGTCGCGATCCCGAACTGGTCGTTGGTCTTTCGTGAGCCGGTGGCCGTGCCGGGACCCGCGGCGTTGTTCGCGGTGACGGTGAAGTCGTAGTCCGTGCCGGGCATCAGCCCGGTGACCCGGATGCTGGAGCAGGCACCGGCGACCGCCGGCCGCCCGGTCAGCGTCACCGAGCAGGTGGCCTGACCACCACCGGCGTCCACGGTGAAGTTGACCGTGACCGAGGTGACGTCGGCGGTGCTGCCGGTCACCGTCACCCGTGGCGGCGCCACCGTACGGGCCGTGTCAGTCGCGTCGGCGCCGGCACCGGCCTCGTTCACCGCGTGCACCTTGATGGTGATCGTCTGGGCGTCGCCGAGCCCGGTCAACTTCACCCTGGGCTCGGTCACCTCGGTGGTCTTGCCGCCGGCCGTGACCACGTACTTCGTCACCGGTCGGCCGTTGTCGCGGGCGTCGGCCCAGACCACCGAGATCGCACCGGCCTCGCCGGCCACCGTGGTCGCGGCGAGATTCGTCGGGGCGTCCGGCTTGGCGAACGGAACCACCGAGTTGCTCACCGGCGACGGGGTCGAACCCGCCCCCTTCTCGTTGACCGCGACGACCTGGAACGCGTACTGGGTGCCGTAGTCGAGTTCACCGGCCGGGATGACCAGCTCGGTCTTGGTCGACTCACCGGCCAGGGAGGTGGCGCCGGCGGAGATCGCGGTCACCGCGTACCGCCCGATCTTGTAACCCTGGCCGTTCGCCGCCGGCCACGACACCAGGACCGTCCCGTCCGGACGTTCCTGCGCGGTCACCCCCGCCGGCGGATCCGGCACCTCGGACGTCGGCACCACGGCGTTACTGGTCTTCGCCGGCCCGGTGCCCTTCGCGTTCACCGCCCGGACCGAGAACCGGTACGACTCCCCGTTGGTCAGGCCGGTGACCTCCAACGAGCGCTGGTTCGCACCGACCTCGAACTCCTTGCCCGCACCCTCCACCACGTACCGGGTGATCGCCGAACCGTTGGCCGGCGCCGCCCGCCAACTGACCCGGGCCTGCGCGTTCCCGGCCGCGGCGGTCACGTTCCTCGGCGCACCCGGCTTACCGACCAGCGGCTTCACCGGCGGGGCGGGCGGCGGGGCGACCGGCGGCGGATCCCCACCGAGAATGTCGTTCGCGTACTTGTTCACCGGTCGGGTCGCGTTCTTGTCGTCGACCACCTGCGCGTACGCCGAACTCGGCGCGTTGATGAACAGGTGGTTCTCCCGAACCTCCAGCTCCAACGGCCCGGTCGCCTCGGCGACCTTGATCGTGTCGACGATCTTGCCGGCCGAGTCGAACGAGTAGACCGTCCCGGTCTGGGCGTCGGCGCAGTAGAACCGGCCCGCCCAGGCGACCGCCGGGGTCAGCGGACCCGCACCGGGAACCGCGAAGTGCTGCTGCACCGCGTTGTCACCGACGACGTAGACGTTCCGGTCGTCCGGGACCGTCACCGCCACCCGGTCACCGGTCGACCGCACCGGCAGCAGGCCCGGCCCGCTCGTGTCGAGCTTGACCGTACGCGGCTGCTCCTCGCCCCGCACCGTGGTCAGCACACCCGCCGTCCGGTCCAGTACGGCCACCCCGTCGTCCAGGGTGGAAAGGGCAAGATCGTGACTCGGTTCGGCGACCGTGAGGCTCCGTACCTCCTTCGGGCTCAACCCGGCACCGTCCCCACCACCGGGGGAGGCCCCCGCCGACGGCACCGCAGCCGGCGTGATCGCCGAGATCGTGCCCTCGCTCGGCACCCCGATCCAGAGCCGGCCCTTGCCGTCGAAGGCACCCCCGGTGATTCCCGGCAGGAAACGCAGCTGCTCGCCGATCGGCGCCAGCGACCGGGGGTCGAGTTGGCGCACGATGCCCTGGACCGCGTCCACCACGAACGCCGAGTCCTCGTGCAGCGCGACGTTGACCCCGAGCCCGGAGGTGGTCTGCGTCCGGGCGACAACCTGGAGCGTCGCAAGATCGAGAGAGCTGATCTGACCGGTGGTGAGATCGCGCAGCACCAGCATCCGGTCGGTCTGGGTCACCTGCATCGGGTGGCTGCGCCCCTGCGGCAACTGCATCCGGGTGTCCACCCGCGCGGTGATCCCGTTGACCCGGGCCAACTCGCTGCGCGCCGTGCTCCACAACCAGGAACTGGCGTCGTAGCTGGCGACCGCGTTGTCCGCCGCGCCGAGCCCGAGCACGGTCAACCCCATCGCCGCGACCAGTGCCCCCACGACGCCGATGGTGACGAGGCCACCGCGCATCCGGGACCGCCGGACCGGCGCCGGGCCGGACATCGACGGGTCGCTGCCGCCGGGCTCGTTGGTGCTCATGGTGCCGTTGTCTGTGGTGACCACAGCCGGCCGCCTCTCACCTGATCGCGGCCGGATCCGACCGCGCGCCTCCCAGAAACCGGGTGCCATCATATGGCCTGGTCAATCCGGGTGGGAACCCGCCGGGTAGGTCTGTGGACACAGCCGGTGCCGACAGTGGACCCCACCGGCGGACCTAACCGCGCTTGGTGCACACCTGCTGAGAGGTGGCAACAACCTCGGTCGAGTAGACGGCGACCACGGTGAAGCAGTAGTCGACCGTCGCGCTCAACCCATTGACCGTGTGCTTCGTACTGCCGGGCTTGAGGGTCGCCATCGGACCGAGCTGCTGCCCGCTCCGGGCGCCCGCCACGATGAAGGACACCGTACCGCCGCTCGAGTCGACCCAGGTGATCGTGATCGCCGTACCCTCGTCGCGCAGGGCAAGGTCCGTCGGCGGACTTCCGCCGGCACCCGAATCCGGGTCGGCCCCCGCACTCTGTTCGGCGTCCGGCCCGGCCGGCGGCCCGTTGTTCGTAGCCGGCGCGTTCAGCAGGGTGACGACCACCACCACGATCGCGGCCAGCACCGCCACGGCCGCCGCGATCCCGGCCGCGATCACCGCGCCGTGACCCCGGCTCGCCGGGCCCGGCGCCGGCGCCGCCGGTGTCGATGTCGTGATCACCTGGTACGGCGGCAGCTGCGGCGCCGACACCGAGCGGGTTGCCTCCGGGTCCGATACCGGCCACCCCCGTTGCACCGGTACGGCCCGGGTCGGAGCCCCGTCAACGACATCGGTGTACGTCACCTGGAGCGCGGGCCCGCCGGTGGACGGGTCCGGCCGCGTCGGTACCGGCTGTGCCGGTATCCGTTGTGTCGCCGTCGGTTGTGTCGGCGTCGATTGTGTTGGTGTCGGTTGTGTTGGTGTCGGTTGTGTTGGTGTCGGTTGTACCGGCCGCGGTTGTACCGGCTTCGGCTGGATCGGTGCCGGCTCCACCCGCTGCCCCGGCAGGTCCGGCGCGGTCCGGGACGGGGACGAGGTGAACCGCGGTGTTGCCTGTGGCGGGGCTGCCTGTGGCGGGGCTGCCTGTGGCGGGGCTGCCTGTGATGGGGCGGCCGAGGTCGGCCATGCCGCTACAGGAGGGTGCGGGGTGGTGGTCCCGTCGACCGGTGGCGGCACGGGCACCGGTGCGTTCGGCACGGTGCCCCCGGCGCCGCCGACCGCTGACGGAGTTGCCGCTGCCCCGGTCCCGCTCGAGGCGAAGGTCGACGGACCTGCCGCTGTCCCGGTCCCGCTCGCGGCGAAGGTCGAGGGACCTGCCGCTGTCCCGGTCCTGCTCGCGGGGAAGGTGACGGTGGCCGGTTCCGGAACCGCGCCGGTGCCACCGGGCGAGGGCGACTCGCCGAGGTACTCGCGCGCTGCCCGTACCGTCCAGTGGTCGACACCGAGCGCCGCGGGCCCGGCGGTGGCAACCCGGGTGAAGTTGCGGCGGGCCTCGTGCCGGTTGCCCAGTTCCTCGGCGACCGTGCCAAGATCGAAGGAGATCGCCAGGAGCAGCGGATCGCCGTCGCCCCAACGCCGCAGACCGGCGGCGAGCGCCTCCTCCAGCACCCGCCGGGCAGCAGCCGGATCATCGGCCTGTACGTGCAGCCGGGCCAGCAGATGTCCGGTCGCCAGCACCTCCCGGTCATCCTCCCCGTACGCCGGCCGGCCCGCCTCGATCGCCTGGGCGAGCAGTCGGCGGGCGCCGGGGGAGTCACCGGCGTCGGCGAGCGCCTGCGCGTTGCGTCGGACGGCGGGCAGGGGAGGCGGCTGGGACACGTTCGTCATCGTGCCCGTCGGACCCGTCGGCACGCCACCCGGCCCGGTCCGGTTCCGCCCCGATCCGGTCGATCAGGGCACTTCTAGGGTGTCGGGTTCTGGACATCCTGCCGGCTTTCGGACATCCTGCCGGCTTTCGGAAAACCTGCCGGGCTCCGGCAAGTTCTCGGGTCCGGGTGGCGGACCAGGCGGTCGGGGACCCTAGGGCAGTGCGGCGGTGACGTCGAGTTCCACCAGTTGGTCCGTGAAGCCCAGCTGGGCCACCCCGAGCAGGGTGCTGGCGCTGGCGAACGCGGCGGCCAGCGGCGACTCCCGCAGACGCGACCAGACTCCACCGAGCACCGAGCGATCGTCACTGACCACGTAAATCACCGTCCGTACGACATCCTCGGGTCCGGCACCGATCGAGGCCAGTACGGCCATCGTGTTCGCCACCACCTGGTCGACCTGGGCACCGACGTCTCCCGGACCCACCAACGCCCCGGTCGAATCGAGCGGGCACTGCCCGGCGAGATAGGCCGTACGCCCAGCGGACACCACGGTCACGTGGTGGTACCCCGGAGTCCCGTGCAACCCCACCGGGTTCGTACGCGTGATCGTCATCGCGCCATGGTGCGCGGGAGTGGTGCCGGGGGCCACGGAATTTTTGCTTGATCGGATGTTTGGCCTGGTCAGCAGGGTGGGCGAGAGGCGTTGTGCATGATCCACGCCTGCCGTGTACAGTAATCCACCGTGCGGCCCGCCAGGCAGCTCACGGACGGTCTGACCGTTCCAAGGTCAACGGCGGGAAACGTATGTAAGTCCGGGTGGCGGAATGGCAGACGCGCTAGCTTGAGGTGCTAGTGCCCGTATAGGGCGTGGGGGTTCAAGTCCCCCCTCGGACACAAACTAGTACATGATCCATCAGGGTTGGCCTCCGCTTCGATGATGCGGAGGCCTGGTTTGTATGTGAGCTTGAGTCCGAGTTGCTGGTAGACCTGGGCCTTGTCGGCGCGGTCGGCGGTGCGCAGGATGTTGGCGATGCCGGAGAGTGCCTCGACCATGGTGTCGATCTCGTCGGGGGTCATGGTGCGGCGGCCGGTGAGTTGGCGTAGCTCGGCCTCGACGGTGGCCTTTTCTGCCTGGACTTGGGTGGTCCATTGCTGGACGAGTGTGGGGTCGGTGCCTGCTTCCAGTGCGGCTCGGTAGCGGTCGAGCTTGGTCTGGCAGATGGTGATCTTTTCGCGGGCGGCGGCGATGCGCTGCTGGTCGGCGTCGTTGTGCTGGGCGTCGGCGATGGCTTGCAGGGTGACCTGGAGGTTGGCTGGTCTGAATGCCCGACTGATCCACGGGTCGATCTGTTCGATGATTTTGTCCTCGCGGACGTAGAGGCTGCGGGGGTGGGCGATGCTGTTGGCGTCGGTGTATTCGGCGGCGTAGGTGCACCGGTAGTGGTTGCGGTTGTTGTTGAAGCTGCCGACCATCCGTCGTTCGCACAGCCCGCAGAACAACAGGCCGGACAGGGCGTAGCCACGCTTGCTCGCACGTGGCTTGGACTTGACGCCCGGCCGGCGTGCTCCCGCCGCGATCTGGGCCTGGACCTGCTCAAACGTGTCGTCGTCGATGAGGGGATCGTGCACGAGTGCGGCGGAGTAGATCCATTCGCGGGCGGGGTTCCAGCGCATCTTCGTTTCGTGGCCGAGGGCGACGTCTTCGATGTCGATGAGGATCTCGGCTTTACGTTGCCGGTTCCATACCTGCCGGCCGGTGTACCGGCGGTTTAGCAGGATCACGCGTACGGCGCTCTTGGCCCAGGCGTTGCCGTGTCGGTGGGGGTTGCGTCGCGGGTCGGCCGCAGACGGGGACGGGATGCCGTCGCGGGTGAGTCCTTCGGCGATGGCGTAGATGCCCGAGCCGGCGAGGAACTCGCGGTAGATCCGGGCGACGACAGGTGCGGTGAGCGGGTCGGGCTCGAGGCGGTGCAGTCGTCGGCCGTCGGCCGCCTTGCTCGGGTTCGGGTGCGGTCCAGCGTCAGCGAGCCGATAACCATATGGGGGACGACCGCCGAGGAATCTACCCTCGGTGGCGGCCTGGGCGGCCATCGCCGAGCGGACTCGGATCTTGATCCGGTTCCGTTCGCCTTTGCTCATTCCGCCGTAGAGCGACATAACTAGGTCGTGGGCGTCGCTGCCCGGGTCGACCGCGCCGCCGACTTCGGGAATCCACAGCTGGACGCCGAAGTGTTCGAACAGCGGGAAGGTAAGTCCGAACTGGTTGCCGTAGAAGGCGCGCTGTGGCTCGCCGATAACGACGCCGTCGAAGCCCCGACGCGGATTGCGCAGCGCGGTAAGTAGGTCCGCCGCCCGTGGTCGTCGTTTCCATGGCAGGGACCGGGAGGTGCCAATGTCGAAGTATTCCGTGATGATCGTGTGCCCGGCAGCTTCAATGAGGCTGCGGGCGCGGGCGATTTGCCAGTTGCGGGATGCTTCGGGGTCCTGATTGTCCTCGGTGGACACGCGTCCGTAGAAGGCAAATTTCATCCTGTGCTCCTGGATGGTGGGGGTTGCTGGCCGCCGGCCTGGTGGCGTGCGGCGTTGAGGATCAGTCGAAGCAGTGCCGCGGCTGTGCCTGGTGTGATCACGGGGTCGTGATCGGGTAGCTCGACCCGGAGTTCACGTCTTTGTGGCGGGTACGAAGCCGCGGCAGCGTAGTTTGACTCACCCGGCGACGGCAAGGCCGATGTCTTTGTGTCTTCGGTGGATAGTTGCGCGTCGTGATCAGTGCGATGCGCGCCGTGCGACTGCTTCCGGTGGTAGGCCTCACCGACGTGGGTGTCGTCGAGTCCGTCGCGTTTCGGGTGGGCGGTGTTGGTTGAGTCGTCGCGGCTCGTAGCCGGGTTGAGATGGGATTCGGGCATCGGTGGGTGGCTCCCGCGCCGTCGCGGGCCGTGTTCGCATCAACCAAATGCCCAACAGACGGCTGCGGCGCGTCGCCAGGGCCCGAAAGGCAACCCAACAGGTACCCAACAGGGCGGCACATGCCGGGCGGTATGGGGAGTTGGGTCTCCCCCGGAGGGTGGGGGAGACCCAGCTCCCCAACTGTCGGTAGCCGGGTTTGCGCTTCAGCTCAGGATGATCAGCCTCGGATCGAAGGCGGGCTGTTCGACAAGACGGAGGTAGTCGGGTGGGAGCAGGTGCCGTTGGACCGGTGGCAGACCGCAGTCCTGGGGGAGCAGCGCGGACAAGCCCGCGCGCAGGCAGTAGGTTGCTGCCGCCGCACTCAAATGGTCCGGCCCGGTGAGAAGCAGTCGACTCAGGTCGGTACTGGTCAGACCGTCGGGTGGGTCGCCGATCCTACGGCGATTATCCATCTCCCGAGCGTTCTGCCACAGGGCAGGATCGTCGATGCGCTGGATGAACGTCCTCACCACCTGTGGCCACCCGTTCGCTAACCACCAACGCCAGTTGAAGGTCGAACCGCGACAGGCAAGGAGGGTGAGGACGTCGGCCGCACCGTTTCTTGCCACCGTGTCGGTCCAGCCCTTGCAACATGCCTCGACGTGGGCCTGATACTTGGAGAGTTCCTGCTTGTTGGGAGCGAGGTCGAGCAACCTGCGCCCGTCCGGAAGCACGCGGTCAGGATCCGTCAGGACTTGGGAGACTTGGCTGAAGAGGTCCCCTTGTGCGCGCGAGTGGTCGACTAGGACGCTACGGACTAGTCGAGTGGCCGCTGCGTTCGCGCGCATCATGTCTCCGTCAGCAATGCGCCGAAATCGGACCGAATGCCAGTCCTCGACTGGACCGTCGCGCCACGCCATGCGGGTCACTGCGATGGCAGCCAGAGCATTGACCCGCTCGTCGTCATCTGGATCGAAGTCAAGTTGCGCACATGCGCGTCGCAGCAAAGCCTGATCCACGTTAGCCGCCTCCCCGGACGGGTTCAGATGCCTTGCCGGGGTCAAACCGATCCTCTGACTGATCGTTACCTGGCTACCAGCGTCGCAGGTTCGAATCCTGCCCAGGGCTCGAACCTGCGACACCCGGGTGACGAACAGCGGTTGTGGAGGCCGAGCCCGGGGACAAGATGCCCACGCCCCGGCATCTCCACCCGTCCGCGTGGCTGAATCGGGCGGAGAGATGCTCGGCGAGCGACGCCGGCAAACACTGCCTTGGCGTAGGTTGTGGCGTGAGCGTGACGTCGGCCGACAGCGACGCCAGTGGTTTGGTCCCCTCAATTGCCTCCGGCAGGAGCTGATTGACACCTGCCGGCTACCGGGTGTCGGCTCCGCCTGAAAACTGACCATGTGGTTCCGGCTGAATCGGGACCACCTCCTGAAGCATCGGGAGGGGGAGTGTGTCGATTTCGGCTCTGTCTCGCATTCGGTGGTGGCGGAGGGTGCTGGTCAGCCGAGCAGGATGCGGTGTCGTAGGAGGGCGAAGCCCGCTCGTCCATACATTTGCCGCTTGATGAGTTTGGTTTTGGTGTTGACGCCTTCGGTGTCGCCGTTGTGGAAGGGGTAGGTCAGTGCGGCGTTGACGGCGTGGCGGTCGAGGTTGAGGCCGCGGGTGAAGGTGTGTAGGTGGGGCAGGTCGATGGTCTTGACCTCGGTGATCCACGATTCGAGACGGTCGTCATTGCCTTGCGCGGGAGTGAGGAGCGCGGCGAAGGAGCTGATGAAGCCGGTCAGTGCGGTCATCTGGGGGCAGGTAGCGGTGAGGGTGTCGACGAGTGTCCGTTGAGGGTCTTTGAGCTGTTCGGGTGGGGTCAGGAGGTAGCGGGTCAGGCGCCGGGGTGACAGCGCCGGGCGGTCGGCTTCGACGCGGCCTTGGGTGATGTAGCGGTAGAGCAGGTTGAGGGTGCCGGTGTAACCCAGTTCCCTGATTTCGGCGAGGAGTTGGGTGGCGCCAACGGCGGGGTCTTGTTCCCGGCGGCGGCGTAGGTGGACGCGGTAGGGGTCGACGAGGGTGGGCCGGTACTGCGGTGCGCGGATGAGGCGTTCGGGTTCGCTGATTCGGGCGTAGCGTTTGACGGTGTTGAGGCCGAGGTTGAGACGGCGGGCGCATTCCAGCAGGCCGACGCCTTTGTTGAGCAGGTCGTGGACCTGTTGCCACCGCTGCCGGGTGGTCACGGCCCGTTTGCCCTCCTGCAGCGGCGGGCCTGCTTTGGCCCAGCACGAGCTGTGCGCGGTGACCTCTTTGCGGACGGCCTCGGCGAGGTTGTGCCATAGGTGCCAGCGGTCCGCGACGTGCAACGCGCCGGGCAGGGCGCGGCGGACCGCTTCGGCGTAGGCGCCGGAGGAGTCCCGGCATACCACCTCGACGCCGGGATGCTCACGCAGCCACGTTTCCAACGTGTTGGCCTTGCGGTCGGGCAGCACATCGATGCGCTCGCGAGTGACCGCGTCGATCAGGACGGTGGCGTAACGCTGACGTCGGCGCAACGCGAAGTCGTCAACCCCGAGCACGCGGGGCACACGCTGCTCGGGCAACGGTATACGCAGCAGTGTCCGCAGGGCGGTGTGCCGGGACATGACGACCGCCGCCAGGGCCGACAACAACCGAGCGCCCGCGCGGCCGGCCAGCTGACGCACGACCGCGGCGACGTGACCGATCAACCGGGATGTCCGACGCTGATAACGCTCCAGAACTCCCGGAAGCTGTTCCCGGAACGTCTGACGGGGATCGCCTCGTTGAACCCATCCAACCGCCGGGCGTGCTTCGGGACGATCCGCGGGGTGAACGACCCCGCCCGATCCCGAGGAACCTGAATACGCACCGGCCCGACCTCGGTCTGCACCGTCTTTGCTCCATGACCGTTACGGATGTTGACCCGCCGACCGGACTCCTCATCGACACCAGCCTCGTCGAGATGGGCGTCGAGTTCGGCGTCCAGGGCCGACTCGAGCACGGTGCGGGTGATCCCGGCCAGTAGCCCGCCCGGACCGACCAACGACACTCCGTCGGCCTTGGCCCGCTCGACCAACTGCTGGGCGCACTCCAACTCCGCCGGTGTCGCCTGCGGAACCTGAATAGCTGTCTTCTTGTCTGCCATGACGTGGTCCTTCCCGGACAGGATCGACGTCCTGTCCAACGGACCACACCCAGGTCAAACACGGAAATCTACGCAGTCCCAGGCGGCTAGCTCAAGGCTGGGTTTTTGGATGACGCAGGGAGTGCAGCATGATGACGGCTGCTGTGGTCGCGTCCTGCTGGGCTGTCAGGTCGCTGCGGAGATCGCTCTCATCGTATGCGTTGTCGCCCATCGTGCTGATCACGGGAACCCAATCACCTGGGCCTGCCCCGTTTTGACGGACATCCGAGATCAGGGGACCTGGGGTCTCCGGGAGGATGTCCAGCATCATGGAGAGCATGGGAAAGAAGCGGCCGCGGCCTCGGCGTTCGTTCACGCCGGAGTTCAAGGCCGAGATCGTCGAGTTGTGTCAGCGTGGTGACCGCACGCTCCGGCAGGTCAGCCAGGACTTCGACCTGACCGAGACGGCAGTGCGTGAGTGGGTCAAGCAGGCCGAACTCGACACCGGCGTCCGCGCCGATGGGCTGACCACCGACGAACGGGCCGAACTCGCACAGCTGCGCAAAGAGAACCGCAGGCTGCGCGAAGACGTCGATGTGCTCAAACGGGCAACGGCTTTCTTCGCGAAGGAGACCCGGTGAACGTCTTCCCGTTCATCGCCGCGGAGCAGGCCGGCAAGCACAACGTTAAACGTGCCTGCGAACTGCTCGAGGTCTCCCGATCCGCCTACTACCAGCAGAAAACCGGCACCCAGTCGCAGCGCGAGCGGGTCGATGCCCGGCTCACCGACAAGATCACCGTGCTGCACGAACGGTCCAAGGGCACCTACGGGGCGCCGCGGATCCACGCTGACCTCACCGAACAGGGGCTACGGCACGGCCGCAAACGCGTCGCCCGGCTGATGCGCATCGCCGGACTCGCCGGCAAGAGCCCACGCCGCTGGCGCACGACCACAATCCCGGATCCGGCCGCCGGGCTCCGACCTGACCTGGTCGGCCGCGATTTCCGTGTTGATCCTGGCGTAATCGATACCCGCTGGTGCGGCGACATCACCTACATCAACACGTGGCAGGGCTGGCTCTACCTGGCCACTGTCATCGATCTCGCATCACGCCGGGTCGTCGGCTGGGCCGTGGCCGACAACCTCAAGACCGACCTGGTCGACGCCGCCCTCGCCGACGCTGTCGCACGCCGCCGACCCGAGCCCGGGCTGGTGTTTCATTCCGACCGTGGCACGCAATACGTCAGCGCCCAGCACACCCGCCTGGCACACCGTCACGACATCCGCCTGTCCGTCGGCCGGCGCGGACAGTGCTGGGACAACGCAGTCGCCGAGTCGTTCTTCGCCACCATCAAAACCGAACTCCTGCACCGCCAGGCCTGGCCCACCCACCAAGCCGCCCGCCAGGCCATATTCGAATACATCGAGGGCTGGTACAACACCCGCCGCCGACACTCAACCCTCGGCTACCTCAGCCCTGCGGCCTTCGAGACCACCAGCTCACAACCGCTACCGATCGACCGAGCCGCCTAACTAAGATCAACACAACGACCCTGTCCGTCGAAACGGGTCAAGCCCAACCACCATCGCCGGTTGCATATTCGCGCCAAACTGATCCGATTTGAACGGTGGTGTGAACGGCGTGGTTGCGGCGGGTAACGGCGAGATCGATTAAGTCCAACGTTTCAGTCCAGTCGCCCACGCTTTCTCGAGCTAGTCGCCTACGGATCATCTGTGCTAGTTGACCTCCGGTTGCCTTCTTGAGATCGGTCAGGGGATCCAGGTGCCTCGCGATTGCCCCCAGCGCAGCCTCTGTCTCCGCGCCCTGAGCCATCACCAGGCCGCGCAACCTATGCATGTCTCGTGCCTGGAAATCATCGTGCGGATCGTAGGCTGTGTCCGGATAGAGCTCGTTCCAGACGGTCTGCCAGGACAAAACACGCTCCCCAAACCTTGGCCCTTTTTTAGTCTCAGTCACTAGAGGAGTATCTCCTGTGGGGACAAGTAACTCTAGTCGCTATCGGCGTCGCCGTAGGGTGCATCGGTCCGTGGAAAGGGTGCTACGGACCTCCCGACGTCGACACAGCCCTGCTTTCGGGTGGGGCGCTCCAGGGGGACTAGGCCAAGACCCCAGGCCAGGGGGCATCCCAGCGTTGCGCCACCAGGTGCACAGCGTCGGAGCCCGCCAGTGCGGCTATGAAGGGGGCGGCGGCCTGCGTCCGGGGCGCCAATCAGACCCACCTCTGCCTGGGATCAAAGCAGGGTGAGCTGCTCTTGGTCGACTCCGGGTGGGCGTACCTGGTTGGGTTTTCGTGCCGCCCTAGCCGATTTACGCGGAGCTGTGCGGAGCTCGGGTCTTGCGCTGATCACGGTGAGTGTCTTGCGTGCGCGGGTGAGCGCCACGTAGAGGTTAGTGGGTTCGTGTTGGTCGGCGTCGAGCACTACGGCATGGTCGTATTCCAGGCCCTTGATCAGGGTGGGTCGGGAGAGTGTGTACCTGCTGGCTCGCCGTCCTGTCGCTCGGGTGCGATTGCGATGTTGGATCACCGACTCGGCGACGAGCTGACTGCCAGCGTCC
This sequence comes from Micromonospora sp. NBC_01796, assembly GCF_035917455.1. Classification (NCBI taxonomy): domain Bacteria; kingdom Bacillati; phylum Actinomycetota; class Actinomycetes; order Micromonosporales; family Micromonosporaceae; genus Micromonospora; species Micromonospora sp. NBC_01796. The sequence goes on from NZ_CP109078.1 coordinate 5,656,527, forward strand.
GCCGTACGCAGGGCGCTTAGCACCGTGTACCAGGCGTCGTGGCGGTAGGTGGCACCGCCGGGGAGTTGGGCGATGCTGAGTAGCGCCTCCCGTACCGCGTCAGGTGAGGGGCCGGTGAGGAGGGCGGTCAGGGACTCCTGGACCTTTTCCGCGCCTGGTCGGCGTAGGCCGATCGCGAAGACGGTCATGGGACGTACGTCGATCCGGCACGCGGGAACTCCGACTACTTTGTCCAGGTTAGTTGGCTACCTCAGCGTCCCGCTGATGGATTGCCCGTGCGGGGTGGCGGGTGGTGGCATCGGTTTGACGTGTCCGAGCCGGCGAGCGGCGACGAGTCCTGCGTGCGAGTCGGCGACTCAGCTCGGATGGTTCATGGGGTGTCGATGACCGCCCTTCCCCCGGGGGTAGCTCGCTCACAACCTGCGATGAGCGTCCGCCCGTCTGTGACATTCAGGTGACGACGACGCGGCGCCAGCGCCTCGCCTATCCGGAGTCCGTGGGGCCAGTAGTGGCACGAGCACCCATCTCCGAGTTCGAACCGCGCGACGAGTTGGTTGTCAACGGTGAGGATGCAAGAGTCGGCCTCGGGTATGCGAGGTAGCCGCATGTTCCGGCCTTGACCAGGCTGGACTCATCTGCTCCCGAGGCGCGCGGATGGAGGCCGACGGGATGAGCTGGAGGTGCGGCGGGGCAGGGGCGGGGCGGCGGCGAGGGCAAACCCCACCGCCGCCCTAGGGTGAGGTGGGTCAGCGGCGACGGAGGGTCCGCCGGGACGACCCGGAGAACGACTCGGCAATCCTCGGCAGATCCTCATGACGTGCGCGGTGGACGATGTAGAGCCAGAACGCTGACCTGCCAGCTGCCGCCATGCCGAGAACAATGGCGAGCGGCGTTCCGATTTCGGGCAGCACCGATTTCCCCTCCTTTAGGGGCTCGGCGCGTTTCCCGAGAACAAGCTGGGCTGCTCTCCGCCCGTACACCGGAAGGCGCGCAACTGGATTACGCCAGGAAGTAAGACCGGGTACAGCTTAGCCGCTGAGGAAATGCTCTTGCCGATCCACGTCGACGCGTGCCCGACCCGTCTGTGTATTGCAATCTGCCTCTTACCACGCGCTTATGGGTGCGCCAGTTGTTCGGTGAGTATGCCGTGGGGTGCCTGTAGATGAGTTCGGCACCCCACGGTGGGGTCGTTCTTACCCGACTTTGGTTGTTGGATCGGTTACGCGATGTAGATGAGGAGCGAGGTCCAGCTCATCCAGCAGGTAGTCAAATTGCTGCTCTCTGACGCTTGTGGGTAGTTGGAATTGGCCTAGGCCTCGTCGTCGGCTGCGATGGCGTCGACGACCGGTGTTTCGGGGGTGCCGAAATCATAGCGCCGTATAAGATGGCGCACAAACACGCAGGTCATGACCTTTGGGGAGAGTTTCCATCATTCCGATGTGTCCGATTTATCAAGGCTTACGTCATAATTGGCATGACGCGCCTGGCGACCATGACCTCTGTCGATAGTTCGGCGGTCGCTGATCTTCGAACCTCCAGGTCTTAACGTGCCGGAGGTTGATGAGTGACGGTAGAATTTTGTTTGCCCGTTCGAAGATCGCCGACCGTTGTCGATCTTTGGTGGATGCCGCTGGTGGAGTGGGGTCGCCATGTCGGATCAACTCGTCCTCGCTGTCGCAACCGTGTTGGCGACCAAGGGTGCCGAGGCGCTCGTGTCCGGCGGCAGGACCGCCGTCGGTGCCCTGCTTCGGCTCATCCGCACGCGTTTCGGCAAAGATACGGACGAGTCGGCCGCCCTGACCGCGGTGGTCACCTGTCCCGACGACCGTGCGCGCCAGATGGAACTAGCCTCCGCCTTGGCCCGGACGATGTCTGAAGATCCCGAATTCGACGCCGCGGTCCGAGCCCAGTGGCAACTCGTCGAGACGGCCATGTTCGCGACTCAGGGTGACGTTTCCAACCGATTCGCCGGCCAGGCGGATGTGGTCGTGCAGGCTCGCGATATTCACGGCGATGTCCGTTTCTAGTATCGACTGACCGCTTCCAACACGAGTCTCGGGGCCGCCGGTGGAGATCGAAGAAAGCGGCAGTGGTTCCGTGGCGCGGGGCGACACGTTAAATGATCTAGGCGGGACGGTATTCGGGCCGAATGTCCAGTCCGGTGTGATTCACGGTGGTGTGCATTTTCATGCTGGCGCGGGTCAACAGACGCTGGTACCTCGCCAATTGCCACCAGCGCCCAGCTATTTCGTCAACAGATTGGTGGAGATCTCGGCTCTAGATGATCTGTTCGGGCAGGACGCACGTGCTGTGGCGGTGCTATGCGGTCCGGGCGGTGTCGGAAAATCGGCGCTGGCGAGGTGGTGGGCGAATGAGGCGACGGGCAGATTCGCCCATGGGCAGCTCTACGCCGACCTTCGTGGCTTCGGCGGCGACGAGCCACTCGACCCCGGTGAAGTGTTGGCTGCCTTCCTGCGAGCACTCGGAGTTGCCCCGGAGCGCGTCCCGATATCGTTAGCTGAGCAGACCGCCATGTATCGGACAGTTACGGCGAGCCGTTCTCTGCTTGTCGTTCTGGATGACGCGTACTCCGCCGGGCAGGTGAGGCCGTTGTTGCCGGCTGCCGGGTCAGGGGTGCTGGTTACCAGCCGGCGCCGTCTCGTTGGTCTGGTGCCCGACGGGGCGCGGTTGCTGGAGATCGCCCCGTTGTCGGCCCGTGAATCGGTTGAGCTGCTGACCCGGGCTGTCGGAGGTGAACGAATTTCCCGGGAGTACGACCTGGCCGAGGAACTGGCTGGGATCTGCGGCGGCCTGCCACTCGCGCTCAACGTCGCCGCCGGCCGTTTGGTCGCCCGGCCGAAGCTGTCCGTGCAGGGTATCGTCACCGAACTCGCCGACGAGGCGGGACGGCTTTCTCGTCTCTCGACGCTGGAGGGCTCCTCGGTACGGGCCATGTTCGACGTGTCCTACCGTGCGCTGAGCAGGGACGCGGCCAGGCTGTATCGGGCGCTGAGCCTGCACCCGGGTCCGGAGCTTGGGGCGAGTCTGGCCACGACCATGGTCGTGGCAGACGGTGGCGATCGGTCCGGTGCGCTGGATGCCCTCGACGAGTTGCTGGACGCGTCCCTGTTGGACGAGGTCGCCGAGGACCGGTTCCGGTTTCACGACCTGCTGCGGCTGCATGCCCGCGAGATGTCTGACATGTATGACTCCGTGCTGGACCAGCAGGCCGCGCTGCGAGGCACGCTCGAGTTCTACCTGGCCGCGGCACGCCATGCCGACATGGTCCTCACGCCCTACCGGCGCCGGATACCGTACGCGTTCCAGCGGACCGACGGTGCGCTGCCCGAGTTCCTCACCAGAACCGACGCTCTCGCCTGGTTGTCGCGAGAGCGAGCCAATCTCATCCATGCCGGTCGAGCCGCGCTGGCGCACGACTACCCGGAGCTGGCCTGGCAGCTCTGCGATGTGATGTGGCCCCTGCTTCTCTACGTGAAGAACTACCGGGATCGTCTGGAGATCGATGAGCGGGGGGTGCAGGCGGCGCGGGCCTGGGGGAATGTGTGGGCTGAAGCTGACATGCTCAAGCGTCTCAGTGGGGTCTGCGCCCGGGTCGGTGACTACGAGTCCGCGGAGCGCCACGGTGTCGGTGCGGTCGACCGGTACCGGGAAGCCGGCGACGTCCCAGGGAGCCTCGACGCCCGCGAGGGCCTGGCCGGCATCTACCGCGACACGGGCCGTGTGGAGCAGGCGGAGCGGCTGCTCATCCGGATCCTCGCCGAAAACAGACAGCTCGGCCGCGCCCGGAACGTCGGCCTGACCTGCTTCAATCTTGGCACCCTCCTCACTCACACAGGACGTCCGGCCGAGGCACTACCACTCTTTGTCGAGGCCAAGGAGATCTTCGGAGGCCTCGCCGACGTCGACCCCTATAACGGGGCACGTGCGCTCATCGGTCTGGCCGGCGCCTACCTGGGCATTGGCGACATCGACGGTGCCGAACAAGCCGCGACCGAGGCCGCCGGGCGGATGACCGAGCTCGGCTCGGACCACGAGCGCGCAGAAGCATTGGTGGTGCTCGGGCATGCCGCGCGGCGGCGCGGGGCGGCACACGCCGCGCGGCGGCACTACCGGGAGGCGATGCGCATCTTCGACGCACTCGGTTCGGGTCGAGGTCGGGAACTGGTGCAGCGTCTCGCCGATCTGGACCGGGCCGGGGGAGGGGAGCAGCCTGCGCAAGGCGGATCCGTGGCTGTCCCTGCTGCCGACGGCCCAGACAGCGTAGAAAGAACGACCGATGCTGGAGAGGAGCGGGACGCTCGGCCGCAGTGAGGACCAAACGCCGTATCGGACGAGCGACGTCCCCAGTCGTACGCCGATGATGACCACGCCGGTCGATCCGCCCACCACCGTGATCGCCGCGCCGGGATAGCGGTCGAGCAACTCGGTCGCCAGATCTGCGGCCCGCGGATGGTCCGTGACAACAACCAGTACATCGGCCAGCCTTGCTGGCCGCGGTACCGGCTCGGACGGAAGAAGCGGCACGACAACCGGAGAGTCAGGACACCACACGGCCGAGCTCCCATCGTCGTGGCTGCGGAACTGGTACCGGATCGACCTGCCGGTGCCTGCCGGGTTCGACCAGTCGGAGCAGGCGGTACATCGTTTGGCGGAGCAGCACGGCCGCGTCACCGGGGCGAGCGGTCAACGCAGCGGTAACCGCATCCGGGTGAACGACCTGCGCGTTCCGCAACTGGGGGAGTAGTGCCTGCCGGGGGTTCAGGACGGGGGCACTCGCGGCGACCAGGTTCTGCGGCGACCTGCTCGTACGCACCGCCCGCATACCCGGCAGCAGCAGCACCCGCCGTCCGATCGCCGCCGAATAGGCCGTGACCGAACCGTGGTCGCCGATCACGTGGTCGGCCGCGACGACGGCCGCCCGCCAGTCCTCGGTCGGATCCGGCAGGATCAAACCGGCTTCGCGGCAGTCCCGCAGCCAGGCCCGGACCTGGCGGTGACCGTGCGCGTCCCAGACCGCGGGGTGCAGCAGCGCGGCGACCCGGAACCCGTGTCCCGGCAACTGACTCATGACCGTGGGCAGCAGGTCGGGCCACTGCCCGAAGAGCCCGTCACGTCCCCACGTGGAGCTGACCACGACAAGTTCCTGAGAATCGTCGACCTGCAAGGCGCTGCGGTACCGCTCCCGCAGGGGGACGCTTGCGACAAGGCGATCAAAGCAGGGATCACCCACCACGACGGCGGACTCGACGGCCTCCGGACACTGCCGTCGTAGAACCTCAAGATCGCTGTCATGCGACAGTGCGAGGGCCGAGGCTAAGACCCGGCCGCCGTGGACCAGCCGTTGGGCATCCAAGCCGTATACCGGGGGATCCACCAGCGCGGGGCCACCGTACGGACCGGGCCGGACTCTCTTGCCGTGCCCCGCACCATGCGCCATCAGCATCAGAGGTGCGTGGATCTGCGGCAGGCCACCGTAGGACGCGGCGAGCGCCAGGTCGAATCGCTCCCGGACAGCCTGCTGCCACGGCAGGACCAGCGCGCCGTGTCGCTCCAGGTAGCGGGCCACCTGGTGGTTGAACGTGTCAGGCCCTACGGTGAACACCACCTGCACCCGCGGGTCACCCTCCACGTAGTCGATCACGTCAAGCAACCGGTGACAGCTGGCGATTGTGTGCGCCACGACCAACACCGACCGACAACCGGATCTGGTAACCCAACGTCCAGCGTCGATGCCCACAGGTGCAACTTGCCATTCACATGACGTCATTTCGGCTCCCCCAGTGAATATTCAGGACTGGGATGAGAGTCGGTGCCCCGCCTATGGATCATGTTGCCAAGTAGCAGGTGACAAGCTTGCAGCGGACTGGGCAGCGGTATGTCGCATTTTCGACTGTGGGTACGTACTCTTGGAGTGTTAGGCGACAGAGGAAGAGAATCGGGGACAAACGCGGTGCCGGGGGGCCAGCGGAGGGACAATGCGGGTAGAGTTCAGCATTCTCGGTCCAACCGAGCTCAGGGTTGATGACCGGATAGTTCCGCTCGGCCCGGCAAAGCAACGCGGCCTACTCGCCCTGCTTCTCTACCGTGCCGGAAATCCAGTACGAACCGACTCAGTCGTGGAACTTCTATGGCCAGGCCGCCCGGTCGACCCATGCCGTCCCCTTCTGTATTCCTTGGCCAGCCGCCTACGAGCCATCCTGCGAGGAGCCGGCCTACCCGAAGCCCTGGTTCGCGTCGCGAGCACCGGGGCCTACAGACTTGACGTCGACCGCAACACCGTCGACTACCACCGCTTCCTGCACCTGGCCGCCGAAGCCCGCCTAGCCGCCAGCCGACAGCGCTACGACCGCAGCACCGCCCTGCTGGCCACCGCCGTAAGCCTGTGGCGGGACGACCCACTCGCCGACCTACGCGGGGCGCAGGCCGAACACCTACGCCGCGACATGCAAGGCAAACTGCTCGACGCATACAAACTACTAGCCGAGCACGAACTGCACATGGGGCATCACCACACCGTACTGACACGACTCGAACCGTTGATGCGCGAAAACGAGTTCGACGAGCGCCTCGCGAGCCTGTGGGCCGCCGCACTACACGCGTCCGGCCGTACACACGACACCCGGGCCTTCATCACCACCTTCCGACAGAGCTACCGAAGAAAGATGCGAGCCGATCCCGTCCTCGACCACGAAAACATACAAGATGTCGTGACACAGACGACCACGACATCGGGCGACGCGAACCTGCCACAACGACGGAAAAACATCACCACAGTCTGGGTGCCGCAACAGCTGCCAAACGACGTCTCCGACTTCACCGGACACGCCCAGCTATTGGCAGACCTCGACAAATTCGCCTCCGACGACGCCACCGCCAAAGTAATCGTCCTAACCGGAATGCCCGGAGTGGGAAAGACAACCCTGGCAACACACTGGGGACAGCGCCGGCGCGAATGGTTTCCCGACGGACAACTCTACTTGAACGCCGAGGCGCACGGCCCCGTCCCACCGGTCCGCCCCGAGAACGCCCTCAGCAGCTTCCTCAGCGCGCTCGGAGTCCCAGCGGAGCGCATACCAGTCGAACACGAACAGCGGCGAACGCTCTACCTGCAACTCGTCGCCGGCCGGCGTGTGCTCGTCGTACTCGACAACGTCCTGGACTCGAACCAAGCACGCCAACTACTCCCCAGGTCCGACACCTGCCTGACAATCATCACCAGCCGCAACCGACTCAAAGGACTGACCATTCGCGAGGGAATCCGCAGCCTGACCGTACCGCCGCTGCCGGAGCCAGAACGGCGACACCTACTCAGCAACATCTTCGGCCCGGAACGTGTCGATGTTCAGCCCCAAGCGTTGAACAAGCTCGGGAACCTGTCCGGAGGACTACCGCTAGCCCTGCGCGTCATCGGCGAACACGTCGTATCCCGCCCACACACGCGAATAGACGACCTCGCGCACGAACTGACCAGCAGACTCCTCGACTGCGAGGGGGACGAGACCGACGACGCCACCCTGCGCACCGTCTTCGGTTGGTCCGTCAACGCCCTCACCCCCGCGGCCGCCCTGCTGTTCCTACGACTTGGCGTTTTCCCGGGAACAACCATAAGCGCCGGGGCCGCAGCGGCACTCCTCAAGGTCGACCACCCTCACGCGGAAGCCGCCCTGAACACCCTCGCCAGAGCACACCTGGTCAACCACGACACCCTCGGCCGATACCGCATGCACGACCTCCTAAGGCTCTACGCCACGGACCGCAGCATCGAAGATGAGACCCTCGAGCAACGGCGAGCCGCGATCCACCGGATTTTGGACTGGTACCTCCTCACGGCCAACAACGCGATCAAGCTGTTGGAACCCGAGCGTCCCCCGGTCCCCGACTTACCAGACCCCACAACCGTGACGGTCACCCCAGAGCAATTCGCCTCAGACACCGACGCGATGCGGTGGTCGGAGTTGGAACGGACGAACCTACACGCCGCAGTCCGCGCAGCGGCAACAGCGGGATTCCACCGCCACGCCTGGCAGATACCCGGCGTCACCCACGAAATCTTCGACCGATACGGTCCACAAAACGATGTACTGGACGCACTGCACGTTGCGGTCGAAGCCGCAGCGGCCGACGGTCACGACGTCGGCCGGATAGGAACCTTTATCAACCTCGGCGCAACCTACTTCGCCACACACGACTACCGCCGAGCAGCCGACGCCTTCGAAGACGCACTGCGGCTCGCCCAGAGCATCGAACTCATCGACGCCCAGGTGATCTGCATGCACAACCTGGCCGACGTCCACATCAGAACCGGGGCAACGACTGAGGCCATCCCCATCCTCGAGCAGGTCCTCACCACCTGCCGCAACAGCGACAACCCAACGGGCGAAGCATTCACCCTACACAGCCTCGGAGACGCTCACCGCCAACTCAAGCAGTACAGGCAAGCCGAACAGTGCTACCAGGCCGCGCTTCCCGTCTGGGACCGGATCGGGTCGCCGCGATGGCGCAGCCGAGACCTAGTCCGGCTCGCTGAACTGAAACTAGAAACGGGACACCCTCAACAGGCCCTCACCTGGTGCAGAGCAGCCCTCGACCTTCACCCCCGGGTCACCGGCGACGCCATCCACTGCGACGCACTCATAACCGCAGCCGATGCAAGACGCCAGCTCGATAGATATGACGAGGCTATGGCCGACGCCACCGCCGCGATCAACATCAGTGCAAACATCGCCGACGCGCTCCGCAACGCGCGAGCGGTAGCAGTCCTTGCCGACACCCTTGCAGACACCGGAGACACTTCCGCAGCGGAGGCACGGTGCCGGGAAGCCCTGCAAACGCTGCAAAACACGGACCATCCAGAAAACCGCGCCGTAGTCGACCGTCTCCGCAGCACCGCAAGACGCTTGGCAAGGCCCAGCCACCAGAGCCGGCGAGCCGGGTGACACCACCGGTAGCTTGAAATGCTGGTCGAGCCAGTCGCGTCACCCACCCTGAGCGAGCAGGACCCCCAAGCGGGCGAGAGTAGTCACGGTGGCGTGGTGGTCGATCCCGAGACCGCGACAAGAAAGGGGAACCAAACCTGGGTTGGCTGTGAGCAACGCCTTCACGGTGCGGCAAGACGTTCTCCGGTTCGGCATCCGGAGCATGCGATGACACTCCAGGATCACAACGAAGCACCTCGGCGTGGCAGAAAAGATTTTGATCCACTAACGTGGGCGTCCAAAGCAGAACTCGGCCTACGCAACCTCACCGACTGCTGTAACCGCATCGTGTGATCACGAGGAGTGACTCAATGGCAAAGCAAATCATCACCGTGCTGACCGATGACCTCGACGGTGGAGACGCCGATCGGACTGTGGAATTTGCTCTGGACGGGACCAACTACACGATCGATTTGTCCGAGGGGAATGCGGGCAGCCTTCGGAAGCTGCTCGACCCCTACATCACGGCAGGCACCCGTGTCGGCCGCGGCGGGATCAGCCCACGCCGTTCGATAGCGAGCGCCGCGCCTACCCGGAGCGACCGCGAGGAGAACAAGGCGATTCGCGAGTGGGCCGCCAGTAACGGTCACGAGGTTTCGGAGCGCGGACGCATCCCAGCGGCGATCGTCGAGGCGTACAAGGCGCGCTAGGTGCCATGGAAGCGCACCTAGGCGAAGGGTGACGTCGACCCGTTTGGTGGCGGTCAGGGTGCCGCGTGCGGTGCCGAAGTACGAGCCGGAGGTCGGGGCGACGTCGGTGTAGTCGCGGCCGGCGCGGCGGCCGTTGCACGGGTCGAACGCCACCGCCCGCGCCCGGCCCGCGTCGGCGACCACGACCTCCACCCAGGCGTGGGTGCCGCCCTCGCCGAGCAGGTGTCCCGAGACGTACCTGGCCGGTAGGCCGACGGCCCGGCAGAGCGCGATCATCAGGTGGGCACTGTCCTGGCAGACGCCATGGCCGCCGGCGAGCGCCTCGGCGGCCGTGGTCGCGACCGAGGTGACGCCGAACCTGTAGGTGATCGCGTGGTGGACGTGGTCGCAGAACCGTTCCGCGACGGCCAGCCGGTCCTTCCCGTCCATCGTCGCGGCCAGGTCCCGGATCGCGGGGTCGGCGGCGGTCAGCCGGGTCGCGCCGAGCAGCCGGGGGCCGGTGAGCGCCGAGGCCGGCAACAACACGTCGGAAACCGGTCCGGTCCGTTCGACGATCGCCTCGACCTCGAACTCGATGTGGTCGTGCACGTGCGGCACCCGTGCCCGGATGACGGAGTTGCCGGCGGCGTCACGGCGGTGGGTGGTGCGGCCGTCGGAGACGGTGTCCGAGTGCCGCATGATCACCTGTGTCGTCGTGTCCCGTCCGTAGTTCGCGCATCGGGCTCAGTCGGTGTTTAAGCTGGCTGTGGTCAGCCTCGATTGGGATCACCGCGGATCATCCTTCCAGCGGACCACCCCCACGGGCGTGGGGAGCACGCCGATCACATCGACATCTACCCCGTTTACTACGGACCACCCCCACGGGCGTGGGGAGCACGGGCACTTCCGGTGGGCGGCGACGGTCATGGGCGGACCACCCCCACGGGCGTGGGGAGCACTTCAGCCTCCGTCACGCCGGCCGGGTCTACACCGGACCACCCCCAAGGGCGTGGGGAGCACGTGCCATCACGTCGGAATGGGGGCGTGATGGGAGGACCACCCCCAAGGGCGTGGGGAGCACGCACAAAGTCACGGCGACGCCGTGATGGTCGACGGACCACCCCCACGGGCGTGGGGAGCACGGTGGGGGCCTGGAGCATCCGCAGGGGCACCGCGGACCACACCCACGGGCGTGGGGAGCACGCCCGACCGGACCCGGAGAACGTGCGCGCGATCGGACCACCCCCACGGGCGTGGGGAGCACGCGAGCAGGCCCCGGGTCTTCCGGGCGGTCGTGGGACCACCCCCACGGGCGTGGGAGCACGGCGGAAAGCCACGATGGCGGTTATCGAGCGACGGACCACCCCCACGGGCGTGGGGAGCACGCCCGAATAGCGTCCATGTCGCCGGACCACCCCACGGGCGTGGGGAGCATGACCTCTTCCCGTCCGGGTTGAGCAGGATCCGCGGACCACCCCCACGGGCGTGTGGAGCACTCCTTGCACTCGGCCTCCCCACGTGATGTGGCCGGACCACCCCCACGGGCGTGGGGAGCACCCGTTCGCGCTGGCTGCGCGGGAGCCGTTCGACGGACCACCCCCACGGGCGTGGGGAGCACGTCGGCCTGGCTCTCGCCGCCGTCGCGATCAGCGGACCACCCCCACGGGCGTGGGGGAGCACCAGAGCGTCGGTGCTGGTTCCTCGGTAGCCAGCGGACCACCCCCATGGGCGTGGGGAGCACGCGGGCGTATTCGCCCTGCCGTTCAACAGGGACGGACCACCCCCGCGGGCGTGGGGAGCACGTGTTCGACTCGCGGAGGATGCGGCGCCTTGACGGACCACCCCCACGGGCGTGGGGAGCACTTCGGGGGGAGCCACGTTGCGAAAGCCGACATAGGGACCACCCCCACGAGCGTGGGGAGCACACGAACGGGACCTGGACGACCGACCCGGCCGACGGACCACCCCCACGGGCGTGGGGAGCACCCGTTCATAGTCTGGTCCGCCGACCAGCTGTTCGGACCACCCCCACGGGCGTGGGGAGCACAGCCAGTCGAGGTGCTCGGTGACGATCTCCCGCGGACCACCCCCACGGGCGTGGGGAGCACCAACAGACCCCCGCCGCCGACTTCGCCGCCATCGGACCGCCCCCACGGGCGTGGGGAGCACGCGGCATCTGCTCGAACTCACCACACCCACCACGGACCACCCCCACGGGCGTGGGGAGCACGCGAGCACCTGTTGCGCCGGTTCCCGGGCCGACGGACCACCCCCACGGGCGTGGGGAGCACTTCGCGTCCGTTCGGACCTCGCGCCACAGGTCGGGACCACCCTCACGGGCGTGGGGAGCACAGCACGGCCTCGGACCCGCAAACCGTCGACGACGGACCACCCCCACGGGCGTGGGGAGCACTCGCGCAGCAGCGGCATGACCGTCGCGCCCGTCGGACCACCCCCACGGGCGTGGGGAGCACAGCGTCCACAGCGAGTACGCCGCCCGCGTGAGCGGACCACCCCCACGGGCGTGGGGAGCACATGTGCGCCGCCGTGAGCGGGCTCTTGCCCTTCGGACCACCCCTACGGGCGTGGGGAGCACCGGCCGGTAGACCGCTGGCCGGCTGCCGGGCGCGGACCACCCCCACGGGCGTGGGGAGCACTGCGCGATCTCCGTCGCGACCGGGCCGGACGCCGGACCACCCCCACGGGCGTGGGGAGCACGACAGACTGGGGACAACCTAGCTGTCGGAGGGCGGACCACCCCACGGGCGTGGGAGCACCAGAGGGGGTAACCATCAACCCATCCGGGGTGCGGACCACCCCCACGGGCGTGGGGAGCACAACGGGACGCCGCCCGCGCTGACGTCACCCGCCGGACCACCCCCACGGGCGTGGGGAGCACGTCAACCGGAAGGATGCGAACCCGCACGTTCTCGGACCACCCCCACGGGCGTGGGGAGCACACGACGAAGCCCCGGTGCTCGGCGTCGTCGACAACCACCCCCACGGGCGTGGGGAGCACGTTGTCAGGTGATGCAAATGCAACACCTAGTGCGGACCACCCCCACGGGCGTGGGGAGCACCGCCACTGTGGACGTGCCCAGTGGTCACCGAACGGACCACCCCCACGGGCGCGGGGAGCACACCGTACGGGGCACGGCCACCTGCACCGCCGACGGACCACCCCCACGGGCGTGGGGAGCACGGTGCCGGCGGCGGGGGCCACTGCCGCGTCACCGGACCACCCCCACGGGCGTGGGGAGCACGCCTCGGGCCTCGACGTGTCACTCAACCAAGTCGGACCACCCCCACGGGCGTGGGAAGCACGTGATCGCACCCATCTCGCGGATGTCGTTCGCCGGACCACCCCCACGGGCGTGGGGAGCACATCGCGACGAGGCTGTTACGCGGGCGCTCCGACGGACCATCCCCACGGGCGTGGGGAGCACGGCAGAGCTACCTCAGCCGTTGCGTGCAACTCCGGACCACGCCACGGGCGTGGGGAGCACAAGATGCGGTCAAGGCTGGTCGATCGCGTCGGACGGACCACCCCCACGGGCGTGGGGAGCACTGCGGATGATGTCGGGCCAGCCCATCCCCGGGAGGACCACCCCCACGGGCGTGGGGAGCACCGCGCGTCCCGCGCGGCTCTCTCGGCGGCGCGCGGACCACCCCCACGGGCGTGGGGAGCACACGCCAGCAGCCACACCGCCGGCTGGTGAGGACGGACCACCCCCACGGGTGTGGGGAGCACTCGGCCGACTGGATGATCCCTCGCATCCGGACCGGACCACCCCCACGGGCGTGGGGAGCACCGCGACGTGGGCGGGGTCCAGGGCGGGGAGGAGGGACCACCCCCACGGGCGTGGGGAGCACGCGGTGACCATGTCGTCGGTCAGATACCGCTGCGGACCACCCCCACGGGCGTGGGGAGCACTACGCATCACCCAGTGGCTGGCAACCCAACAAATGGACCACCCCCACGGGCGTGGGGAGCACGCTCGATCACCCGCGACGGCACCTGACCTCGACGGACCACCCCCACGGGCGTGGGGAGCACATCAGGTTAGGGAACGGGTTGCGCCGTAGGACCGGACCACCCCCACGGGCGTGGGGAGCACTCGAAGAACACGCCCTCGGTCAGCGGCTTCATGGACCACCTCCACAGGCGTGGGGAGCACGAGCGCGAGTCGGCCGTGTACGGCAAGAACATCGGACCACCCCCACGGGCGTGGGGAGCACGCCTTGAACAGGATCGCCTCGCGGCCGTTCGCCGGACCACCCCCACGGGCGTGGGGAGCACGCCAAAGCGAACGACGTCCCGGACCTGGACGACGGACCACCCCCACGGGCGTGGGGAGCACATATAGTCCCGCCCCTTTAAATGGTCGGACTAGGGACCACCCCCACGGGCGAGCACGCCCAAGCGCGTGAGCGGCAGTCGTTCGTCTCCGGACCACCCCCGCGGGCGTGGGGAGCACGACACCGGTCACGGCGGCCGCCGTCTGTGCCCCGGACCACCCCCACGGGCATGGGGAGCACCACTGCACCGCGATCGACTCGGCCCGCAACCATCCCCACGGGCATGGGGAGCACTGGGAAAGCGCCCGTCCGTACGCTCCGTGGAACGGACCACCCCCACGGGCGTAGGGATCACGCGGTCTCCGCCGCGTTCGTGCTGCGCGCGAGCGGACCACCCCCCACGGGCGTGGGGAGCACCCGGACGCCGGTGACGCGCAGCCGATGGCCACCGGACCACCCCCACGCGTGAGGAGCACTCATGAATGAGGTACTCGAAGTCGTCGACTCACGGACCATCCCCACGGGCGTGGGGAGCACGCCCTCGAACGGGCTCAGGCACACATTTTGTGAGTTGTGCTCGCGGGTAGTTCGGGTTGGGTGCCGGGATGGAGATCATCATGGCGTTGCTGCCGCATCTGGTTGGGCTGCGGTTGGAAACGGTGGTGGTCCGGCCCGACGTTTGTGTCGTGCTCCCCGCGCACGCGGGGGTGGTCCCGCCACCCCGCCAACGGAGGCGGAGTCCCGTGCGTGCTCCCCGCGCACGCGGGGGTGGTCCCGGGGTCGGTCGATATAGCCGGGCGCAAGTGCGGTGCTCCCCGCGCACGCGGGGGTGGTCCCGAGATTTCGTCACGACCAGCGTGTTACTCAGGGTGCTCCCCGCGCAGACGGGGGTGGTCCCGGGGCCAGAGGTGACCGCGCTCGCCCTGGTCGTGCTCCTCCGCGCGCACGCGGGGGTGGTCCCGGGTCCGGGAGATCGGCCTCGCCCTGGAGCCGGTGCTCCCCGCGCACGCGGGGGTGGTCCCGACCGGGCACACCGGCTCGGCCGGGAGATGGCGTGCTCCCCGCGCACGCGGGGGTGGTCCCGTGACCGCCCACAGCCGGCCCCATCGCCACTCGTGCTCCCCGCGCACGCGGGGGGGGTGTCCCCTGGCCGGACCCCAGCTCGCTACGTCAGGACGAGTGCTCCCCGCGCACGCGGGGGTGGTCCCTCACGGAACCCGTCACCCCACCGGCCGTAGAGGTGCTCCCCGCGCACGCGGGGGTGGTCCCGCGTTCTCACGACGGATGACCGCCTGGGGCGCGGTGAGCGCGTTGAGCGACGAGTGCGGCTTGACGCTGGTCTTGGTGCCGCGTGACGCGGGTGGGGCCTACTGACAAGGCCACAAGTCCGATCCGCCCGGTCACAGTCGCCCATGACAAAGCACTACTAGGACCTCGAGGTCTCCGGTGGCTACAACCTCTGTAGGGCCGATGTTCAGGCGACCGTGACGCTGATCTGGGGCTTGGTGCGGCGCCGGGACAAGTTCGACAGCCGTCCCTCCTGCTTGAGCCGGGTGAGGACCCGGAGGTGATGGGTGTCATTCGGGAAGGTCGGCGATGCGGCAGGGGTGGCCAGATCAACGTACGGGCTCCCGAGGTTCGCGAGGACGGCGATGATCTGGTCGGTTGAGATGGCGTTCCCGAGCTGGTCAACCAGCGGGACCACCAGCGCCGCGTCGCGGGTCACCCGGGCGATCCGCTCCAGTTGGGCGTAGCTCAGCGGCACCTGGGCCGTCGCGGCGAAGCGCCCGGCGGCCCGCAGCGCGTCGCGATGGTCTGTCGGGACGAACTCGTCCAGGCGGGACAGGACGGTCTGCCGGACCGTCTGGCTGATCGAGGCGCTGCCCAGCAACCGGGCCGTCATGTCCTCGTCGAGCAGGGCGGGCGTGACGAAGTCGGCGAACTTCGCTGAGCATTCGATGCCGTGCCGCAGTGTCTCCCAGTCGGCGGTGGCGAATCGCTGGAACAGTTCGGCGGTGTCGTCGCAGATCTGGTGGCGGAGCACCTCGCCGAGCAGGGGGCCGTTCTCCGGCTCGACGCGGCTGGCAGTGATCGACTCGGTCAGGGCGAGCGTGGCGACCAGAGTGGCACGGGTCTCGGGGGCGGGGATCGTCTCTCGGCTGCGAAGGATAGTCACGGCGACTTGCGTCTTCTGCTCGGCGAGCCGATCCGGCTCTCCCGGGGGAGCGGTGATCGCGCCCGCGTCAACGAGCAGGCCGGCTAGATCGGCGTCGACCCCGCCGGTCTGCTCGATGTATGCGGCGGTGTTGGTCACCGTCACTGGGATCTGTCGTGAGCGTGCCAGCGCGGGCCAGACCTTTGCGGGTACCTCGGCGAGACGCTCGATCCGGCACTCCGCCGCTGCGGCGCGGCAGGCCCGCTCCGCCAGGCTGGTCTCCCAACCGGCGATGTCCGTGACGATGTCCGCGAAGGTACCGGGATCCGTGACCGTCATCGTGGTGGGCCCGTCGTTTTCGACCGCGGCGAGGTAGGCGGCGGGATTGGCGACGCAGTAGCCGTAGACGGTGGGGTCGATCGTTTGGATGGTGTCCAGGCTCAGGACTGGCGGGTTGTGCAGCGCGCTGCGCAGGTTCCCCGCGGTGAGGGTGTACATGCTGTCGGCGACGATCAGGGCACGTATGCCCTGATCGAGAACGGTTAGATCGTCGATCACTACCCGAGCCTGCCGCAGCAGCGCGACCACGTTGCGTGCCGGCAGCTCGTCGATGGGCCGGGTCAGGCAGGTCAGGCGTGCGTAGTTGTCCTGGAGGTAGGTCGTCACCTGCTCCTCGATCTGCCGATCGAGGTTCGGGCCGGCGTGCGCGACTCCCTCGTCGACCAGGTTGAGCCGGCGTTCCGGCTGCAGGTCCGGAACCTGCAGGATCCGGCTCAGGACCGGCGGCCAGGTGCCGGACAGCCGCCGGACCGCCTCCACGGCCTGTGCTCCACCGCTCAGGTAGGCCTCGAAGAAGGCACGCTCGGCCGGGCCGTCGATCTCGGCGAGGCGGTCGAGGACAGCCCGGGCGCCGGGGTGCTGATTCGCCAGCAGGTAGTCCAGTATCTCGAGGTTGTAGGCGCTGTTCAGGTCGAGGAAGTCCGCCTTGGTCTCCCGCAGGACGCCGGCGATGTCGTCCGGTCCGTTGAAGGCGTAGTACGTGTCGGGGATGTTGGGCTGCACGTGCTGCACGATGAAGTTCATGGCGCGGATGGAGACGCGCTCGCCGTAGTACTGGGCGACGTAAAGGGCGAAGTTCTGGTCGACGAAGCCGCGGCGGATCAGGTCGCGGGCGACCTCGGAGCGGATCGTCTCACCGAGGAGCGTCTCGAAGGTGATCTCCGCGGTGTCGCGGGCGAGGGTGAAGGCGGGGTTCGCGGCGAGGTCGGCGAAGTCGGCCTTCCGCAGCGCCTCGATGTCGGCGATCGCCGTCCCACGTTCGGCCTCCAACGCCTCACGTTCGCGGGAGTCCCAGTCGTCCAGGTCGAGTTCGGCCCGGAACAGTTCGCGGATGTCGCCGATCGGGATGCCAACGGTCAAGGGCGAGTTGTAGTGGTGGGTGAAGCTCGCGGTCGGTCCGTTTCCGTCGGCGATGAGCATCCGCCAGAATCGGGCGGTCCCAGCCTCTGCAGGAGTGAAGGTTTCGGCGCCGATTGTGTAGCCCGTAAGGGTGTAGCGAGGAGTGTTGCCGGAGCGCCGGATGACTTCGGCATGCCAGTTCAAACGCTCGGCGAAGCGCTCGGGCTTGTCCCGCAGAACGTCGGCCAGTGCCTCGGAGTCGGCGAGCTCGCTGAGGCGGTCGCGCCGCCTCGCGATGGACTGATTCACCAGGTCGCGGCTGAGTTTGTAGAGCTTGTCGAGGTCGCTGCGGCCCAGCGAGACCTGCTCGAAGTCGGCCAAGTGGACGTTCTTGTAGACCATCATGGCGAAGACCGAATCGGCGCGCAGATGGGGCACACCGTGCTTCGCAGTGATCAGGCGGGCGGCGAACACGGCGTACTCGTTGCGGATGTTCTTCAGCAGTCGCATGTCGCTGATGTGCCGCGCGATCAGGTCGACCAGGTCGGGTGTCACCGGGACGAGCGCCGGGCCGGCCAGCAGCTTGGAGAGCAGGTCACGTGACGTGCGGTGGGTGATGAACGGAACCACCGGCACGACGAGGTCGAAGAACTTCGTGCGGTTCGCCCGCACCGACTCGGCGGAGGCGCCGTCGTCCAGATGCATGGTGTCGTTGCCCAGCCGCTCGAAGATGCTGTCCTTGAGCGCGTAGACGAACCGGATCGTCCGGCCTCGCGCCGCGTGCGAGGTGTTGAGCAGGGTGTTCAGCTCGCGCAACGCCTCGAAGATGTGCGGGTCGTCGAACCGGTCGAGGTCCTCGAAGACGACGACGTCGAACTTCGTCGACTCGAAGAAGTAGACGATCTCGTCGAGGTACTTGTCGAAGTAGCTGACCTCTTTTGCCCCGAGCGCGACGGTGGCCCCGGCGGCGGAAACCGAAGAGACCTCCCGGTTGTGGACGACCTGCCGGATCCAGGTCAGCACGGCCACCATCAGCAGCCCGAACAGCAGGACCGCCCCGGCCCGCACCGGCCAAGGATGGTCCTTGGTGGCGCCGGCCAGGCGCGGGAAGCGGCCGAGGAGGAACAGGGTCAGCGCGACCACCGCGACCTGCGTCGTGGCGGATGCGACGGCTCGGCGGAGGTCCGGCTTGTCGATGCGCCGGAAGTGCGAGCGGGGCAGCGCCCGCTGCGGCTGGCTGTGCAGCAGTTGTTTAACGAGCTCCTTTTCGATCCGGTTGGTGATCGACTTCTCTTCCTCGGGAGGCCCGAGGGTCGACAGGGAGAGGTTGAGAACTCGTCCTGTGTGTTGGTCGGTGAACGCCTTCAGGATGCTCGACTTGCCCGCGCCGTAGCGACCAGTCAGCGCGATGTTGCGGACGTCCGAGTCTTGCAGGGCGGCGGTCAGCCGTACGACGTACTCCTCATGCTGTTCCGGCTGAAATTGCGGCGTCAGCGGAAGCAGCGCGACATCACCGTCGGTAGACCTCGACGGGCCGACCCGCCCAGCCTGTCGTCGTTTCCACCAGCGCACGTTTTCCCCTTCCCCAGTGACCAGTGACCGATGACCAGCCAAGGTTAGGGGAGATCGCTGCGTCGCCCACGCGCAGTGTCACCATTCGAATGGTGACACTGCGCGTGGGCGACGCAGCCAACGGGGACAAGTCCTTTCCATCTCACAGCAGGTGCGAATCCACCGTTGCCGCAGGCGCTGCGACCGGTGCTCCGCGCTCTCGCCGTCGATCTCGACGACGCTCGTGGGGTAGCCGTACCACGACTCCTTCTGCAACGCGCCGATCCGGCGAACGCTCCCGAGTGATGGGGCTGCGGGAGCGGCCTGGTCTGGGCAGTTACGCACGGTGGTTGTGGATAACTGGCGTGTTGTCCACAGGTTGAGGTCTCGGTCTTCCCAGACCCTCGAATGCGCCCGCACCCTGCTTCCATGCGAATGCCAACCGCACCACCATCAGCAGGTCGCAATCCGGGATCGTGGCATTGTCACGGGGTGGAGGCACGGTGACGACGCTGGCGCAGGTCGGCGCACGTCTACGCGCCGCCGTCACCACCCTCCGCACCGCCGTGGCGCTCTCGAAGCAGGCGTCGAC
This sequence comes from Micromonospora sp. NBC_01796, assembly GCF_035917455.1. Lineage (NCBI taxonomy): Bacteria > Bacillati > Actinomycetota > Actinomycetes > Micromonosporales > Micromonosporaceae > Micromonospora > Micromonospora sp. NBC_01796. Next base: position 5,676,147 of record NZ_CP109078.1, read on the forward strand.
GCAACTGTCCGAGGCCACCCACCGTCTGCGGGAACACCTGCGCGGCGCGGACGCGCCCTCGACCACGCTGCTCATCGCCACACTGTTCCGCGCGGCCGTGCGCGCATCCGAGGCTGCAGCGGCAGCCACGAAGAGCGCCGCCGCGGTCGAGACGTACATGATCACGATCGGCATACCCGTGTCCGGCGGCGACCCGCCACCTGCATTGGGCACAACGGCCCCTGTCGACCCTCCGCCGCACCTGTCGGAGATCGGGGCGAGCCTGCGGGCGATGCTGCCACGGGGAACGAAGACGGTCGGCATGCTGGTCAGCCCGGATGGCCGTACGCGGAGCAAGCCGATCTGGAGCGGCGAGGACGGCCCTGGACACGGTGCGCCGGGACTGCGCCGCGACTCCCCGCTGCGCTGGCACCAGATGGCTGCGGCCACCCAGCACGTCGAAGGCCACACCGCCGCAGTACTGCGAGAGCCGAACGCGCCGAAACGGGCGGTGCTCGTGGTGTCCGCCCCACCGTGCGGCGGACCGAAGGGCTGTCACCGGCGACTGGCCGAGATGCTTCCCGAAGGCACGACGCTCCGGGTGTACGTTGCCGGTGACGACGGCACCACCACCTGGTGGGCGGACTACCATGGCAACGGCGGAGGAGTCGTATGAGCACCGGCTACTCGCTTCACTGGGGGACGGACAACACCGCCCAGGCGCCCACACCCCACGACCTGGACGCCGTGCTCGACCAGATCGCCGCCGCCGGCCCGCAGATCGTTGACGTCGTGCCCGACGACAACGACGACCTCGGCCTCCAGATCGGCGTCGGTCACCCCGCCCGCGCGGTCCTGCTCGTCTTCGGCGTCGAAGGCGGCTACGCCTACGAACCTGACCTTTCGACCTGGCTTGAGCCGATCGACTACGACCAGGGCGGCCAGGCCACCACCTACGTACCGGCACGGACCAGACTCACTCCGGCCACCGCCCGGCGAGCCGTCCACCACTATCTCCTCACCGGGGCTCCACCAGCCGATCTGCACCTCGACCCGGGCGAATAGTGTTGAGGACCGTGCCGGTGCTGACCACAATCCGCAGCAGCCAGCGCGAGTCGCGGTTCGTGGCGGTGCACATGTGCGGTGCTCGTGTGAAGGCGCTCGGCGGATTGCCCCGGTCGGTCATGTCCCTACCCGGTTGGTTCCGGCGTCGATGTCGAAGCCGGTGATGGTTACGGCGGTGTCGGGCGGGTAGGTGGGGTCTGCGGTGAGGTCCCAGGAGATCGTGAGCAGGAACTGGGTGGCCAGTTGCGCGTCCAGCTGTTTGTAGATGATCTCGTACTCGGTGCCCCAGTATTCGGCGTCGTGCACGACGGCGCTGTATTCACCGTCGAGTCGCCCGCTCACCTGACAGGTGATCCGGCTGCCGTCGCGCTGGAGATCGTCGAGGTGTATGGCGACGGTCAGTTCGTCGGCGCTGGTGGATTCGACGCTGCCGGTGTCGCCGCCGCAGGCGCTGCGGACTGCCTGCTCGATCTGGGCTGCTGCGTGACTAACGATTTCGCAAATGCCGTCTCGGATGACCCTGTCGAAGGGGCGGCCGCAGATCTGCTCGATCCATCCCAACATCAGGCGGCCTCGGGCGTCGAGGGTGAACGCCACCCACACGAGCCTGCCGACATGCAGGCCGATCTGGTGGGGCACGAGGAAGTCGACCCGATCCTCGTCCAGCAGTGCCAGGGTCTGTACGACCGCAGGGGCATGCTCCAGGAATTCAGTGCGGGCCCTCGGGTCGCTCAGGTCGGCGCGTGCCGCAGTCATCAGGCTGCGGGCCACCTGGCGGGCGCTGGCGTGCCCGTGGACCCGCCGGATCACCTCACGGCTGCGCTCTTCGGCGATGTGCAGGATGGTGGTCATACCCAGGGTGTGCAGGATCCGGTCGCGCTTCCTGCCGTTGCAGGGCACGCAGATCACGCTCAGGTTCGCGGGCCGGTCGACGTGGAAGTCTGGGGCCAGGCCGTGATACTCGATCAGGTCCTGCAGCATATCCGGGTCGACGGTGCGCGGGATCAGGTGCTCGATCTGCGTCTCGGTGAAGACCTGGGGCTGCTCGCAGGAGCTGCAGACGGTGTTCCACACGTCGAAGAGGGCACCGCGCAGGACTTTGTCGTCGCTGCCGCAGTAGCCGACCTCACCGGCTGGCAGCGGTCCGGACGCCGGGTGGCGGCGGCTCACCGGTCACCGCCGGCAAGGCTGGTATCGCCTGGTCTACTTGCAGGAGAGCTACTCTCGAATCGCGGTGACGCGGGACGCCGGTCGGCGGTGACGCGGGTCCACCGATGCCGCTGGTGTCGCGACACCTCGTCGCCACGTTGAATCATTAGCCAATGCACGGAAGCCATTTTGCCGGGCCAGAGCAACGCCACTGCACCCGCCGTCGGGGTACGGCTTGGAGTGCAGTGCCAGGTACACGATGAGCGGCTCTGGCGCTGATCTTGTGACGGCCCCTAGCTCCCATGGAATTCCTCCAGGTCGAAAGGCCAGAACGCCAAACCAAGCTGGTCAAGCGAAATTGCTCCGACCCTCGGGTCAGCTCCGCTCTCTCGGCGAGCGTCCTCAACCCATGACTGAAGATGTCGCCACATGATCAGCGACAGAGCTCGATGAGCTCCATAGATCCACAAGCCGACGGATCGACGTCGGGTGCATCGAGGGCCGCCGTCGACCACCAGCACGGCTGCCTAATCTAGCTATGTTGGGTCACCGAAGGGCGGAGGAATGAGCGCGGATCGTGGCAGATGAGGAAGCTCCGAAGGACCTGGATAGCCACAAGTGTCGCGGATCAGCTGAACCGTCAAGGCCAGACCTGCTCTGCCGTGATTGGGATGTCTGAGACGTTCGAGGTCGACCGCGTAAACCGTATCGCGGATATTCTTTTGGGCGCCGCTACAGCGAAGGGACTGATTGGCTATCGGGTGGACACCAGGCCGGACTTTCTGAGCCAGCCGCTCGACGAGGTCTCCCGTCGAGCGTTCGACAAGGGTGAGCCGATGTAGAGCGTGGTGGTCGTGTCCCGTAGCACCGACCGACCGAATTCGGGCTTCTGCGGCTTGGCCCGGAAGATGCGGCCCGAGTATCCCTTGCTGAGCGACGACGAGGGGAACAGGAACGCGAGCGCTGTTACGAAGCGGCCTCCTAAGAATCAGTCCTCGTGGGTGCGGCGGGCCCGCGGACCACCCCCACGGGCGTGGGGAGCACCAGCACAGGTACCGCATGTCCGAGCCCTTGAGCGGACCACCCCCACGGGCGTGGGGAGCACGAACCGGGACTCCTGATGATTCACTCATTACGGGGACCACCCCCACGGGCGTGGGGAGCACGTGATCGCACCCATCTCGCGGATGTCGATCGACGGACCACCCCCACGGGCGTGGGGAGCACGCCGGCCTGGGTCGTACTCTCAGAGCAGGCATCGGACCACCCCCACGGGCGTGGGGAGCACAGTTGCGCCCGGTAGTTCCGGAGCGCGCGTTCCGGACCACCCCCACGGGCGTGGGGAGCACCCGCCGACCCGGATCCGCTGGTCGACCCGCTGCGGACCACCCCCACGGGCGTGGGGAACACCTGGCGATTCTCGGCGCGGTCATCGTCGGCGACGGACCACCCCCACGGGCGTGGGGAGCACCCCCTGGGCACGGACGAGTGGTACCGCAGCGGCGGACCACCCCCACGGGCGTGGGGAGCACTACCGGAGGGGGGGTCAACCCCGCCGCCGACACCGGACCACCCCCCACGGGCGTGGGGAGCACGAGCCCGGCCGGGTGGTGCGGGATCCAGCCGCCGGACCACCCCCACGGGCGTGGGGAGCACTCAGGCAGCACATCCAGCACCGGCTGACGGTACGGACCACCCCCACGGGCGTGGGGAGCACTGCCGTAAGGGCTTTCGCGGACGATTCCACGGCGGACCACCCCCACGAGCGTGGGGAGCACCCGGTCCCACATTGGCTGTACTCCTCGCTCCCCGGACCACCCCCACGGGCGTGGGGAGCACCACGAGCACGTCGTCGTGCCACCCGGCGAGGTCGGACCACCCCCATGGGCGTGGGGAGCACAGCGCCTTGGTCGCGACGAGCTGCACCGCGTTCGGGCCACCCCCACGGGCGTGGGGAGCACATCGCCCAGGTCGGCGACACCATCGGCGACACCGGACCACCCCCACGAGCGTGGGGAGCACGCCGGCCGGCAGGTGGCCGAGCAGCTCATCCGCGGACCACCCCCACGGGCGTGAGGAGCACCTCGAAACCCTCAACGGCCACAGCTACTCCAGGGGACCACCCCCACGAGCGTGGGGAGTAGGGCCGTCAAGTCGACCTAGGACCTGTTAGCCATGGGGCCACCCCCAGGATCCGGGGACACCTAACGGTTTGTCATGTATTCGACAAAGCCCTTGGGTGGACCGGGTGACTTGAGCGATCCTCGGGCGTCCGTAATGGGCGGCGGACACTGTGTCATCTTGATCGTGTCACCTGCTGCCGCGCCGTACCCGGCCCCCGAAGCAACGAAGCTGAGGTTAGTAGGTGCTGTGCCAGAGCAAGACCAGGTCGACGTACGAGTTTTTTGGGGCAAGGCTGGCCGGGCGAAAGCGGGCGAGGAGACCGTCCCGCATCCGCTCATCTGTCACACCGTTGACACGGCCGCGGTCGCGGAGATCCTCTACACGACGCTGCTCGGGTCTGCCTGCCGGGCGCAACTGACCGAGACGTTCACGTCTCTCGGCGGCGATGTCCGCAGCTGGGTGGCGCTCCTATGCGGCTTACATGACCTGGGCAAACTCTCCCCGGCTTTCCAGGCGCTACGGGCCGATGTGGCAGTGTCGCTGCTGCCGGAGATGGCGTCGGCGGAGGTTGAAAGCCTGGCCGGTAGGCGGACGCTCGGAGGTCGTACGGACACGTTCCATGGCATCTTGACGGCGTACCACTTCAGAAGACTGTTGAAGGACTGGGGTGCCTCCACGGAGACGGCGCTCGTGCTGGCGCAGGTGCTCGGCGGGCATCACGGCAGCTTCTTCGCTGACACGCTGATTCAAAATGGCGGCGCGGCCAAGTTCGACAACGGCGGCGAGAGGTGGGCCGGGTGGGCTGAGGCATTGGTCTGCCAAACCGCCGAGCTGCTCGGGCTGCCTGATCCCCGGACACTGCCCTGGTCCGCGGTACGGATCGGGACGGGCGCTGCGGTGGCGCTCGCTGGTCTCGCCACGGTGAGTGACTGGATCGCCTCAGGTTCCATCGACAAGAGCACGCATGCGGGCGCCGACGTCGATCTGTTCAAGTATGTCGAGCTATCTCGTGAACGTGCGCGGGAACAGGTGGTCGACCGATTGGGATGGTCCGCCTGGTCACCGTCGGGCGACGTCAGCTTCGCGTGTCTTTTCGCCGAGCAGCCCCGGCCGCTGCAGGTGGCGACTGAGCGACTGGTCGGGTCGAAGAACCGCCCCGGCATTCTTGTCATCGAGGCACCGACCGGTGAGGGCAAGACGAAGGGCGCCTTACAGTGTGTCGTCAGTCTGATCCGCCAGCTTGGCTTGGCCGGGTTCTTCGTGGCCATGCCGACCCGGGCCACGAGCAACCAGATGTTTGACGAGGTCGAGGAGTTGCTGCGGCGACTTGACAGCACCGTGACCGCGAAACTCCTGCACGGCACGGCGGCCGAGTACCTGGCCGACCGGCGGGCGCAGGCGGCGCGGGCCGAGGTGATCCGTCCGGAGGACGTCGGCGGTGACGGGTCCGACGGTGCTCAGGATGAGGCGGTACGCGAGTGGTTCACCCGGGCGAAGGCGCTGCTCGCACCACTTGCCGTCGGCACGATCGACCGCGTCCTACAGGGCGGGATTCGGTCGCGCTGGGCACCTGTACCTTTGGTCGGCCTCTCCAACCGAGTCCTCGTACTCGATGAGGTGCACGGCTACGAGGTTTACATGTCGACGATCCTGGACCGCCTGTTGTGGTGGCTGGGCTGGTTCGAGGTCCCGGTGATCCTGCTGTCGGCGACGCTGCCGGCGGTCCGGCGGAAGCAGTTGGTGCACTCGTGGTACGCCGGGATCGGACGCTGCCGGCCGCATGAGGTCGAGCTTGTTCTCCCTCCTGCGGGCTACCCTCGGGCGCTCTGGATCGACGGGCGGGGTGCGCCTGAGCTGGTGGAGGCCGTGGCGTCGGAAACGAACTCGAACCGACGGGTCGCACTGGCGCACCTTGGCGACCATGTGCTGGTCGAGTGGGCGCTGCGGCATGCCGCCCGAGGCCAGGGCGTCGCCATCATCCACAACATCCACAGCCGCATCACGAACACGCTGACCGCGTTGCGAGAGGCGGTCGGGGCACTCCCGGAGGCGAAGCGTCCCAAAGTCGTCGAAATCACTGGCCAGCTCGCCCACGCGCAACGGGCCAAGATCGAGGCAAAACTGAAGTCGCTGTTTGGCCGCAACGGCAAGCGCGCTCCCGAAACCGGGTACATCGTCGTGGGGACGCAGGTGCTCGAACAAAGCCTGGATCTGGACTTCGATGTCATGGCGAGCGATCCCGCCCCGGCCGACAGCCTGATCCAGCGGGCCGGGCGGCTGCACCGGTTCCGTCCGACGGATCCCCGCACCCCACCCACGTTCGCCATCCTCGGTGTGACAGAACAGAAGACCGGGCCGAAGTGGCCGGCATACACGACGAACATCTACCAGGACCTGGTGCTGCTGCGCACCTGGGCGTTGCTGCGTGACCGAACGGAACTCCGACTGCCGGACGACATCCCGACGCTGGTGGACGCCACATATCCGGGAACAGACAACCTCGCGGGTTGCCCGGCGGGCTGGGAAAAGCGTTGGGTCGGCGCGATCGCGAAGATGCGACGCACACAGGACGCCGATCAGGCAATGGCGCGGGACCTGTTCCTGCCACCCCCGACACGCGAGGACGCGCTCCTGGACTTGACCCGCCATCCGAAGAACATCTCTCAGACCCGCAAGCCTGACCCGCGAGGCCGCCGCAATGACTGACGGTCTACTGGACTACCTGCCCGGCTCAGGCATCCACGTGGTGGTTCTGCGAGCCCCCGCCGATCACGCCGTGCCGGTGGAAGGAAAGACCACGTTCGACCTGGACCGCAGCGAGGAACCATCAGCGCAGTTGCTGTCCGAGCTTCTGGGCTCGACCGTACGGGTCACGACCGCCGAAGGCATTCCGTACGACGTGCTGGCGGTGCTGGAGGGCATTGCCGTGCCGCCAGCCTTCCGCGCCTCGCCCTGGCTCGCCGACAGCCGTCCGATCCTCGTGCAGGACGACGGCACGGGCCAGATCGGGGACCTTCCGGTCCGGTACAGCGCCGATCGGGGCCTCCAGATTCTTTACCCACAACAACAGCCGGAGCCTGATGACAGCGATGGCGATGACGGGAATGGGTGATCCGTGCCTTTCGACCTGATCGAGGAGCGCTGGCTTCCTGTCGTGTACCTCAACGGGCAGACCGACGACGTTGGCCTCGCAACGCTGCTCCACGAAGCACAGCAGATTCGCCGGATCATCGGGCAGACCCCGCCGATGACCGCCGCCCTTCACCGGCTGGTACTGGCCCTCGCCCACAGCGTCTACAAGCCGCTGGGCAGCGTGCGCTGGGAGAAGTTCTGGAAGGACAAGCAGTTACCGCCCCAGGAACTCACGAAATACCTAGTCAAACACCCGGGGCGTTTCGACCTCTTCGACGAGACGCGGCCGTTCTTTCAGTGCCCGGCCCTGGCGACCGTTGCCGCATCGAGCGCGGCGAAATTGGTGCCATACCGGTCGGTGGGAAACAACACCACGCTGTTCGACCACACCACATCGAAGGACGAGGTGACGCTGACGCCGGCGGAAGCGGCTCGATGGCTGGTCACGCTGCAGGCGTACGACCCAGGCGGACTGAAGACGCCATACACCAAGGAGAAGTCGTCGCAGGCCGCGCCGGCCAACTCGTTTGGGTTGGTGCTGTTGGAGGGGAACAACCTTCTAGAGACGCTGCTACTCAACCTGATGCCGTACAACCCGGACGATGAGCAGCCACGCAGCACCTCGTTGACCGACCGCCCAGTGTGGGAAGCCGAACCGCCTGACCCGGAGCCGGACGCGCGACGTCCGAAGGGTTGGACCGACCTGTTGACCTGGCCTTCGCGGCGAGTGTGGCTGGGCCACCGTCAAGCGGGGGACAGGACGGTAGTAGACCGGGTCGTTATCACTCCCGGCGACCGGCTCGATGCTGCTCGGGAAGACAACGAGTGGATGGCCGCCTACCGCCGACCCGAGGTCAGGAAGGCAGGGCAGGCGAAAGGCGGGACGAGTAAGCCGACATATGGGCCTTGGTATCCGATCAGGCTTCAGGAGCACCGGGGCGTCTGGCGGCACAGCCAGGAACTCTTCCTCGCACCGACCGGCGTGGAAGAGCGACGCCAGCAACGGCCGGCAACACTCGACCACGTCGCGAGAATGGTGGGACGCGAGGCGATCCCGGATGACGCCGTGTACACGCTGCGGGTCTTCGGACAGCAACTCGACAGCAAGTCGGCGGTCGTGCATCAGGCGCTGGAAGAGTCCGTCGCCGCCCCGGTAGCCCTACTCAAAGCCGAGTATCAGGTCGCGGGACCGGTCATCGGGCACAGCATCGAACTAGCCAACCTGGTCGGCGGTGCGTTGAACCAGATGGAACGTGACTACTGTGCGGAGTTCCGCGGGCTCCCGTCGGCGTCCCTTGAGCTGGACTACTGGCCTCGCCTGCCACAGCCGTTCGACCGGTTCCTCCTGGCCCTCGCCCTAGCCCTGAAAGCTGATCAGACTCCATCGCCGGCGGCCAAGGTCTGGGCCAAAAAAATACGACAAATCGCTGGACAGGTCACAGACCGCTGGGCCGAGGGTTCTCCCCGCCTGGGACGAAACGTCGAAGCGGTCGGCGCCTACCAGGGAAGGTTCCTCGGGCAGCTAGACCACTTCGTGCACCGCTACCACGGGCATCTCGCCGGGTACATCGACTAGGAGTCAACAGCCTTGGATCCCATCGTCACCATCGACGGCCGGAGGCAGGCCCTGGTGCGCCACCTCTACGGGCTGCACCAAGCCCTCGGCTCTGGCAACCCTCAGCGTTCCGCCGAGGCGCGCCGTACCCTCGCCCGGCTCCGGCGGGCCTTTGCCGGCAGGCAGCAGGAGGCAGAGGCGTATGACGTCGTCTTCCCTCACGACCCACCGGTCGAAGAGCAGGAACTGTGGCTGCTGGTCGCCGGCCTCTTCGCGCTGCATCCGCACGCCGACAACGCCAGAAGGCGTTCGATCGGCGGAGCGATGCGGCTGCTCGTAGCCGACCGGCCGTCGGCCGCGCGTCGCTTCACACAACTGCTGTCCGTCGACCCGGCCGCGATGCCGCACTACCTCCGGCAGACCATCCAGCTACTTCGCTCAGACGGGATCTCGGTCGACTATCAACTCCTCCTCGCCGACCTGGTCAAAATGCACTCCTCGCGCGAGGAGGCTCACCGGGTGAGGTTGCGGTGGGCCCGCGACTACCACCGGCCGAATCGCCAGCCCACCAGCCAGAACACCGAGACCACCGAACCGGAACTGACCGAAGAAGCCGACGTCGAACCTGTCGACGCCTAACCAGGAGAACCCGTGATCATCGAACTGCACCTGCTCCAATCCTTCCCGGTCAGCAACCTCAACCGCGACGACGTGGGCCAGCCCAAAACCGCGACCTTCGGCGGGCAACTGCGAGGACGGATCTCCAGCCAGTCGCTCAAACGGTCGGCCCGTGTCCTCTTCACCGATCGCGGCCTTCAAGCTGGCGAGACCGGTGTCCGGACAAAGCGGCTGGTGTCGAGCGCGACCAGGGTTCTTGTCGACAACGGCCGCGACGAAGCGGAGGCCGTCGCCGTCGCCCAAGCCGGGTTGCGGGCGCTCGGCTTCGGCATCGACGACAAGAAACAGTTGACGCAATACCTGCTGTTCGTCGGCAACAGTGCCGCCGAGCTGCTCGCCGCCTACTGCGAGCGAGACTGGGACCGACTCTCCGCCGACGCCGCCGCCCGAGCCAAGGCCGCCACGAAGAACTCCACCACCCTCAAGGGCGAGCGGCAGCAGGAGGAAAAGCCCTCCAAGGCGAAACCCGACAAGCAAACCCTCACCGAGGCGGCCCGGATCCTCGACGCACGCCGGGTAGTCGACGTCGCCCTCTTCGGCCGCATGATCGCCGACAACAAAGACTTCAACGTCGATGCCGCATCCCAGGTCGCGCACGCGATCTCGACCCACGCGGTGGTCAACGAGTACGACTACTACACCGCGGTCGACGACCTGAAGCCGCAGGACGAGTCCGGCGCGGACATGATCGGCACCGTCGACTTCAACGCCGCCTGCTACTACCGCTACGCCAACCTCCACCTGGACCAACTCGCCAAAAACCTCGACGGTGACACCGACCTGATCGACCGGGCGACGAGCGCCTGGCTGAACGCGTTCATCGACGCCGTACCCAGCGGCAAACAGAACTCGATGGCAGCACTCACCCCGCCGGAGACTCTGCTCGTGGTCGTCCGCGACCGCGGCGCCTGGAACCTCGCCAACGCGTTCCTACGCCCGGTCCAGGACACGGATCTGATGGTCGGCTCCACCCGAGCCCTACTAGGACACTTCGGCCGGCTGCGGCACTTCTACGGCAACGAGGACCTTCGCACCGTGGTCGCGGCCTCCGTCACCGCCGACCTCGACGGGCTCCCGGCACACGAGGTAGCGGAAACCCGAGACGATCTGATCGCTCGCACTCTCGCCGCCACCGCGAAAGCCTGACCCGTGCCGGCATACTCACTCGCGCTCTGCTTCGACGCACCAATGCAGTCCTGGGGCACCCGGTCGCGCGGGATCATCCGCGACGCAGGCAAGGAGCCGAGCAAATCAGGCGTCATCGGCGTGCTCGGCGCCGCGCTGGGAATACCCCGCGACAACCGTGAAGCGATCGCCAGACTGGCCCAGCTGCGCATGGCAGTGCGGGTCGACCGGGAAGGCATCCTCGAACGGGACTACCACACCGTGCAGAACGTGCCGACCACCACCGGCACCGGACACCGCACGGCCGTCAGCCACCGCTACTACCTGGCCGACGCCCTCTTCCTCGTCGTACTCGAAGGCGAAGAACAGGAAAAACTCGACCGCATCCTGGCGGCACTACAAAAGCCGGTCTGGCCGCTCTTCCTCGGCCGCCGCGCCTTCCCCCCAGCCCGACCCCTAACGACCAGCGGACAACCCAACGAGCCGCGAACCGGGCTGGGACTGCTCAAGCAACCCATCGACTGGGTCCTCGCGAACCACCCCTGGCTCGAAGATCGCGCCGAGATACGCGCCGCCGAACGCCAGCGCAACGACCGCAGCCCGCTACGTACGGTGGCCGACTGCGCCCCCAGTGACCCAGCCGCCGAAACCCGCCTCGACCTGCCCATCTCCTTCGCACAGTCCGACCGCCAATTCAGCACACGAGCTGTGCGGACCGGCCACGTGCCGCTGACCGACCACCTGATCACGGCGGAGGCAACCTCGTGTACCTGAGCAAACTGCAAGCCAACACATACTCCCGCGAGTTCCGCCGCGACCACGCCGACATCCGGGAAATGCACCGCTCGGTCATGTCAGGCTTCCCCGACCTTCCCAAGGAGACCCCCGCCCGCCAGTCCCAGGCTGTGCTGTGGCGCCTCGACGGCGTCCACCGGGGCTTCGTGGCGTACGTGCAAAGCAGCTCAAAACCAGACTGGAGCCGGCTACCAGAGAACTACCTCACCGAAGCCCCCCAGGTACGCAGCCTGCAACCCGTGCTCGACGCAATAGCACCCGGACGGCGTTTCGCATTCCGACTCATCGGAAACCCCACCCGCACTATCCCTCGCGCCGGCAACCCAAAAAGCCCCGAGCCCAGGCGACGAACCAACAGCCAGCGCGTAGCCCGACGAAAGCCGGAAGAACAACTCGAGTGGCTCATCCGCAAGGGCGAACAACACGGCTTCGTCATCCCGTCAGCCCACAACGGGCAGCCCGACGTCTCGCCATCACCGTGCCTCACCTTCACCGGCCAGAAACGGCCCAACGATAAGGGCCACATCACGCTCGAGCCCGTACGGTTCGAAGGCCACCTGATCATCACCGACGCCGTAGCCTTCCTAGATGCGCTACAGAAGGGAATTGGCCACGGCAAGGCATACGGATGTGGCCTTATCAGTCTCGCCCCACCTCAACGAAGTTGATCTACGTCGACATCCCACGACGAGAGCGATCCTTACAACCGCAAAACCGTGTGCCGTTCCCGCACCTTCACCCGTGCGCGCCCAACGTCCCGCCATCCTCGTCGCCGCGTACGACGGCGTACTCCAGGTCGAAAATCCCGACCCGCTGTGACGGCTCCTCCGCGACGGCATCGGCCAGGCGCAGCCCACGGATGCTGACTCATGACGACCCCAAGGGCGTGGGGAGCACACCAACAGGGCGGCGTACCGCTGCGGCATGCGCGATCAGTGACCGCTTCGGCCTGATCAAGAAGGCCCTCGGTGGGTACGTCCGAGTTGGGCACGCTCACGCGTACCTGACTAGCCACGCCAACCTGTACGCCGACAGCACGTCTCGATCTGTCCCACCGTCACACCGATGGCCGAACCACCCCACGGGCGTGGGGAGCACTGGCGTGAGCCCCGTACCTGTGCCAGTACCACGGACCATCCTCACGGGGCGTGGGGCAGCACGTGGTCACGTTGCGGCGCAGCTCGTTGAACGCCGGACCACCCCCACAGGCGTGGGGAGCACACTGCTCGTCGGTGAGGGCGAGGATCCCGTGACGGACCACCCCCACGGGCGTGGGGGACACCTGCGCGGTACGAGTCGTCATGCGGTGAAACTCCGGACCACCCCACGGGCGTGGGGAGCACACGCGGAGTGCGGCACGGCGCCCCCTCTACAGCGGACCACCCCCACGGGCGTGGGGAGCACGCCGGCTTGCTCCAGCTCGGTTGGGTCAACGGCGGACCACCCCCACGGGCGTGGGGAGCACGGTGACCAGTCCAGCTCACCGAACACGCAGACCGGACCATCCCCACGGGCGTGGGGAGCACGCGGCATCCGGGCTCACCTCACCCCGCTCGGCCGGACCACCCCCACGGGCGTGGGGAGCACCCGTAGTGTCGGGCATGCGCGCCGCATATCCTCGAACCACCCCCACGGGCGTGGGGAGCACTTCACCAACTCGGCCAGGGCCCGTTGGACGGTCGGACCACCCCCACGGGTGTGGGGAGCACGTGCCGATCCGAGCGACCCGGTCGTAGGCGGGCGGACCACCCCCACGGGCGTGGGGAGCACGAGTAGAGGGCGCCGAGGGCGCCGTTCCAGTCCGGACCACCCCCACGGGCGTGGGGAGCACATCTCCCGGATTCGGTTACGGAGCGCATCCGGCGGACCACCCCCACGGGCGTGGGGAGCACTTCTCCCACGGCGCCGACGCCTTCCCGCCCTCCGGACCACCCTCACGGGCGTGGGGAGCACGCGTCACCCATGACGGCCAGCTCGATGCTGTGCGGACCACCCCCACGGGCGTGGGGAGCACAATCAACCGGAAGGCAGACACCCACCCATGGACGGACCACCCCCACGGGCATGGGGAGCACGGGCGGCAACCCTGATTCGAGGCCGTGAGCGTCGGACCACCCCCACGGGCGTGGGGAGCACATCACCCCCGGGCGGCAACCGTTCGAGGTGACCGGACCACCCCCACGGGCGTGGGGAGCACTGAAGCACGCTCAGCACCACGGCGATCGCCGTCGGACCACCCCCACGGGCGTGGGGAGCACCGGAGGATCGAGCCGCCGACCGTCGCTGCGGCCGGACCACCCCCACGGGCGTGGGGAGCACGTACCGAATGTCCCGCGCTTCACCACGTACAACGGACCACCCCCACGGGCATGGGGAGCACTCGGCCGCCTTGTCCGCGGAATCCCCGACGTCCGGACCACCCCCACGGGCGTGGGGAGCACGTCGGGAGGTCGTCCGGCAGGGTGTAGCCGAGCGGACCACCCCCACGGGCGTGGGGAGCACGGCAGCGTCGCCGGGCGGAACATCGGGTCCTGCGGACCACCCCCACGGGCGTGGCGAGCACAACGGGTCCTTGCCCGTGCCCTTCGCGCCGCGCGGACCACCCCCACGGGCGTGGGGAGCACACCTCACCCAGCGTCGGCGTGTACGTCGCCACCGGACCACCCCCACGGGCGTGGGGAGCACGACGACACCATGACGACACCCCGCCAGCCCGGCGGACCACCCCCACGGGCGTGGGGAGCACACCTTGTGCGCGGCGTGCCCGATGTCCCAGACCGGACCACCCCCACGGGCGTGGGGAGCACTCGTCCGCGGGCAACGCGGCCAGGCCCAGCCTGGGACCACCCCCACGGGCGTGGGGAGCACGCGGTGCCCGCAAGGGGCCTACCTCTGGTCGGCGGACCACCCCACGGGCGTGGGGAGCACGACCGGGCCGGCCTGGACGCCGCGAACGCCAGCGGACCACCCCCACGGGCGTGGGGAGCACGGCATGGGGAATTCCTCGTCCGAGCCGATCAGCGGACCACCCCCACGGGCGTGGGGAGCACGCCGCCACCGAGATCCGCCGGGCCTACAACACCGGACCACCCCCACGGGCGTGGGGAGCACGCGACGGTTGGTGCGGATGACGGCTGCGATGCCGGACCACCCCCACGGGCGTGGGGAGCACCCAGGTCATCGACCTGCCCGAGGTCCACGCTGCGGACCACCCCCACGGGCGTGGGGAGCACGCCACCACCGCGGTTCACCCCACGACCCGGCACGGACCACCCCCAGGGGCGTGGGGAGCACTCGCTGGCCGGGTCTCCGGACAGGTGCACGTGCGGACCACCCCCACGGGCGTGGGGAGCACTTGTGGGCGGCCGCGATCGATGTCGGTATGGACGGACCACCCCCACGGGCGTGGGGAGCACGCCCCAGCCGGGTAGTCGTTCCAGTTGATCTGCGGATCACCCCCACGGGCGTGGGGAGCACAGCACATGGTGAGGTTCTATCGCTGGGCCACGCGGACCACCCCCACGGGCGTGGGGAGCACGCGGACCCGGATCCAGTGCGGCACGGTGCCTCCGGACCACCCCCACGAGCGTGGGGAGCAACGATGCCTGCGGCGACGCCGGGCGTCATCGGCGGACCACCCCCACGGGCGTGGGGAGCACCGTACGGCGTCCGGCGTCAGGTTGTAGGTCACCGGACCACCCCCACGGGCGTGGGGAGCACTTCCGGGCGGTGGTCTTCCGGGCGGAGCCAGGCGGACCACCGCCACGGGCGTGGGGAGCACTTCACAAGTTGCGGCACCCAGGCACAGCATGCCGGACCACCCCCACGGGCGTGGGGAGCACGATCTTCAGGATGCAGACGGAGACGTCCGCCGAGGACCACCCCCACGGGCGTGGGGAGCACATCTGGATCATCAGCCCGACCTGCTCAGCCATCGGACCACCCCCACGGGCGTGGGGAGCACTGCACCCAGCCCACGACCGTGCTCACAAACTCCGGACCACCCCCACGGGGGTGGGGAGCACTTACTGCGGGATCTCCGCACCACGATCGGATCCGGACCACCCCCACGGGCGTGGGGAGCACGAGAAAATCGGCGCAACCGACGTTGCTCGCGCCGGATCACCCCCACGGGCGTGGGGAGCACTCCGAGGAACGGCGCACGGCCTTCCTCGCCAACGGACCACCCCCACGGGCGTGGGGAGCACGGTCAGTGCCCAGACCTTGTTCCCGCTGCCGTCGGACCACCCCCACGGGCGTGGGGAGCACCGTCACCGAATCAGCGAGGTTGTCGACTGCCGCGGACTACCCCCACGGGCGTGGGGAGCACGAGCCCTGTCGGCAGGGCGGCACCGAGTACGCCGGACCACCCCCACGGGCGTGGGGAGCACGCGACAACGGACTGGACGTCCTGCTGCCCGTCCGGACCACCCCCACGGGCGTGGGGAGCACGCCGAGAGGCACGCCTACGCGGCGCCACTCAGAGGACCACCCCCACGGGCGTGGGGAGCACGGCCAGCACCTCGGGGACGGGCCAGCCAGTGGCGGACCACCCCCACGGGCGTGGGGAGCACGGTTGACCTCATCCCCTGCTACGGGCCGTCGTCGGACCACCCCCACGGGCGTGGGGAGCACATCGGCGCCTCGCTCAAGGACGCCGCCCGACCAGGACCACCCCCACGGGCGTGGGGAGCACGTGACACCGTTCCAGCTGTCGGTCGCGATCTGCGGACCACCCCCACGGGCGTGGGGAGCACGAGCACCCGCACATCAAGTACGAGGACGTCGACGGACCACCCCCACGGGCGTGGGGAGCACGGTGCCGTCGTTTACGTGGCGTAGCCCGATGTCGGACCACCCCCACGGGCGTGGGGAGCACATTCGTCCAATCGCCTGGCTACGGAATTCAACTGGACCACCCCCACGGGCGTGGGGAGCACATGATGACGCCGGATCGTCATACATGACGGAACGGACCACCCCCACGGGCGTGGGGAGCACGGCGCGCACCGTCAACAGCGCCTCGAACGCTGCGGACCACCCCCACGGGCGTGGGGAGCACGGTGTCCTGCACTGGGGTGGGCCCCTTTCCGACGGACCACCCCCACGGGCGTGGGGAGCACACCTCAAGCCGACCTGTCCGCCGAGCCCTTCCCGGACCACCCCCACGGGCGTGGGGAGCACCCTGCTCCGGTCAACCCGAGCAGTAACCCGGCCGGACCACCCCCACGGGCGTGGGGAGCACCATCCGCACCGGGCGGTGCACATCGGCCAGCCCGGACCACCCCCACGGGCGTGGGGAGCACCTCGGCGGGGCGGTCGCCATGTTCGCCGCGTCCGGACCACCCCCACGGGCGTGGGGAGCACGGACCAGACCGGTCACCGATCGGGCCGATCACCGGACCACCCCCACGGGCGTGGGAGCACGCTGGCACCAACCACAAATTGTCGTCGTGCGGCGGACCACCCCCACGGGCGTGGGGAGCACCGTTGGTCGGCGGCGACGCGGGCGCGTTCGGTCGGACGACCCCCACGGGCGTGGGGAGCACACTTCGCGACCTGGGGTTTTAGGCGGGGGTCGCGACAGATCGGGAGTGGGAACACGATGTTGTCGCGCATGTGTCGCCTGCTTCGTCTGTACACCCTGGACCGCCTTCTAGCCGTGAGACAGCGACCATGAAAGATGATAAGCCGAGCGTCGATCTTCGAGCGGAGGTGTCGATGCGTGGAAGAGGCCACCGGACCACCGACGGGATGAGAAGTTTCTGGGGGAAGCTGTTCGATTCCTGAGCGAATGTTTCTCGCGCCTAGTGGCGGAAGTTCCTGAACTGTCCATCAATCCGACTATTCAACGGTTGCGTTTGGAATATGGATAGGTGTTTCGCGACGGAGTGGTGCCACTACCTTGGGTGTTGGCGCCACTCTGTCGCGTGCGGCGCGTAGCGTCGTGGCGTCGATCCCCGGAACCCGCTGCGGTGCTGATCCACTGAGGGATCGTCACGGCCTGTTGCCGCGCCGTGGCTGGTTTGATGCTCCGTCCGCCTCCATCACCACGCCGAGCACCGCGACACCCCCTACCTCAGATAACGCCCCCCATCGATGCCCTGCCCACCGAAGGGCGTGGATGTCTTCCCAGGTTGCCGTCACCGTCGCCGTCAAACCGATAGATTTCGAGCGGCGAGTTGGTACCACACGCGAAAGGCCAGGGTGAAACGCCATGAACACATAAGTCACACTGCGTGAAAGATCATCGATCTTGCACACGATCTTAACGGCATCGAGCACCTTCAGTTACCACCAAGTGTGAGACAGAGCCCGAATCTGCTGCCGAGGTTGCCTTAATCGGCGACGCTGCGGGAATGACAAATAACAGTCAGCTTAATTGAAGGTCGGTGGCGATTCTGATTGTGTAGTTGGGGTTCGGACACGTTAACCCCCACGGGTGGTCTTCACGGCCGCTGAGGGTGACTCGGCGGGGGTTTCTTCCGCTCGGCGTTGGTGGGGGATCGCGGGTGGTCGGTGTGTCGCCGCCCGGGTGAGGTTCTCGGTGATGGTCAGCGTTCCGCCGATGGCGCAGGTGACGTGGACATTGTGTTCGAGTAGCGCGGCTACGACGGTGTCGGGGTCGGCGGCCGGGATGCCGAGCCACTGGGCAACTTGTTTGATCGCTTTGGCTTCGTGGATGTAGACGTTGCGCGGCCGGGCCGTCCCATCTGCCGTTGCGTTGCGATGGCCGTGGCGGCAGCGGTAGGCGGGGTGCTTGTTGACCCAGTGTGCGTCGAGGATCCGGTCGCATTCCTGGCAGCGGATCAGTCCGGTCAGCAGGTAGCGTCCGCTTTCGTTGTCGGCCGGTGTAGGCCGGGCGTTGGCGTGTTGGGCGGCGACGAAATCGTGCTCGCTGACCAGCGGCGGATGTGCGATGTCTCGGGAGATGACCCACTGTTGCATCAGGTTCCAGCGGCGTACCTCCGATTGACCGAGCAGATCATCGGCGGTGTCGAGCGGGCCACGGTCGGTGTGCTGCCGGTTCCAGACTTGCCGGCCGGTGTAGCGAGGGTTGGCCAGGATGGGGCTGTTGCGTTGCCTGCGGCCAGGGGGCGAGGCAGGCTTGACCGGTGAAGCTATCGCGTCGTCGTTCCTGGTCGCCGCCGAAGTCGGCGTTCGCTGGGTTTCGTTTCCCGGCCGAGGTGATCGTCGTCGCGATCCGCTGGTACCTGCGTTACAACCTCTCCTACCGGGACGTGGAGGAGCTTCTCGTTGAGCGCGGTGTTGAGGTCGACCACGTCACCGTGTTCCGGTGGGTGCAGCGGTTCACGCCGCTGCTCGCCGACGCCGCCCGATTCTGCCGCCACTCGCCGGGTGACCGTTGGTTCGTGGACGAGACGTACGTGAAGGTCAACGGTGTGTGGCGGTACGTGTACCGGGCGGTCGACCAATACGGGCAGGTCATCGACGTGCTCGTCTCCGCCCGCAGGGACGCCGAGGCGGCTAGGCGGTTCTTCCGTCGGGCGCTGTCAATGCTGAAGGTGACACCGAGCGAAGTCGTCACCGACGCCGCGCCGGTCTACCCCAGAGTCCTCGACGAGCTGATCCCGCAGGCACGGCACCACGTCGAGCGATACGCGAACAACCCCATCGAGGCCGATCATAGCCAGCTCAAACGCCGGTTGAGACCGATGTGCGGCCTACGAACCGACAAAACAACGCGGGTGATCATCGCCGGACACGCCTTCATGCAGAACCTCCGACGCGGCCACTACGAACTCGCCGTCCACACCCCGCCGGCAATGCGGGTGTCGACGGCGTTCGCTGAGCTCGCCCAGGCGATCTGAACCTCGGCCCCCATCCAGGTACAACGCGTTCATCGATCCGGCAACGCAACAGCACCCCTCGGCGGCATCCTGCTCGGCGCCATCGGCGGCGGACCCACCCCCACGGGCGTGGGGAGCACAAGAGCGCCAAATGGTCGCGTACATGAGGCAACGGACCACCCCCACGGGCGTGGGGAGCACGCCGGCAAACCCGTGACGGCCAAGGAAACCTCCGGACCACCCCCACGGGCGTGGGGAGCACTGTTCGCGTCGTGGGTACAGGTAGCGGCCGAGCGGACCACCCCCACGGGCGTGGGGAGCACACTTCGCGACCTGGGGTTTCAGGCGGGGTTGTGACAGGTCGGGAGTGAGAACACGATGTTGTCGCGCTTGAGTCGTCTGCTTCGTCTGTACACCCTGCTGCTCGGCGTCGCCCGGAGCCCGCCGTCACAGTCGGCAGTGGTCTGCCCCGGACGTCTGGTTCGACGGGGCGATGTTCCACGGCGTCGCCAGCCTGTGTGACGAGTTGTTGCGCGTACAGGTGAAACCGGCCCCTGGCTCCGGGCAGGTGCCGCAGATTGGTCGTGGTGGCGCACCGACAGTCTGGACGGCCCGATCGGATAGGTGAGGCACCGGACGCAGGTGAAGGGCGACCGCTGCCAGGGAAGATAGATACAGCGCTATTGTGGACACAAGATGGGCAGAGTATGTAGAGTTTCCTCATGCCGCGGACCCCGGATACCTCGCCCCAGACGCTGCGCGTCTTCGAGGCCCTGTTGAGCAACCCGAATGCCTGGCGTTACGGGTACGACCTGAGCAAGGAGACCGGTCTGGCCTCGGGGACGCTGTACCCGATCCTTATGCGGCTGGCCGAACGCCAGCTACTCGAGACGAGGTGGGAGCCGGCGAGCCGACCGGGGCTTCCGCCACGGCACACCTACCAGCTGACCGCGGACGGCGCCGTCATCGCCGCCCAGCGCGTGGCCGCGCGAGACGCGGCACCGGCGCGGGCACGCGCCGGCAACCGGATCCGCCAGGCAAAAGAGGCGTACTTCGCGCTGTTCCTGGGTGCCACCTCATGAGCGCCGCGTGGGCCGAGCGTCGGATCAGGGGCGCCTCGCTCGCTCTGCTGAGTAGAGCGGTCCGTGGCCGCGACGAGCGTGGCGCGGAATGGGGCGAGGCGATGCTCCGCGAGTTCCCCGAAACCTGCGGAGCGCAGGAGGCGGTGCGCTGGACAGCGAGTGGGCTGCGCGTGGCGCTGCGGGAACGACGCGGGCGTGGCCAGCGGGCACGGCGACCGTTGACTCGCCGCACCCGGCTGTCCCGGCGGATGATCGTGACGGCGCTGACGGTGACCGTGGCCGGAGTGCTCATCAATCAGTTCGTCCTCGGCTTGGCGCCGGTCGCGTCCACCTCGATGGAGCCGAGCCTGCGGGTCAGTGACCGCGTCCTGGTCGACCGTCTCGGTTTCCGCCTGTCCCACCTCAACCGTGGCGACGTGGTGCTGTTCCGGCAGCCCGGCGACGCGACGTCGCTGCAGCGGGTGGTGGGGCTGCCCGGGGACCTGCTCTCCTGTGCTGGTGGGCGCCTGCACCGCAATGGTGTCCCGGCGGAGGAGCAGTATCTGCGGGCCGGCGCCGAGGTGGTCACCGACTGCGAGCCCGTGACGGTGCCCGAGGGTGCGGTTTACGTGATGGGCGACGATCGCGCGATATCGCGGGACTCGCGAACGTACGGACCCGTCTCCGACGGCGATGTCACCGGCCGTGTCGTCACACGGCTGTGGCCGCTCGGATGAGCGGCGACGGTGCGGGCTGGCTCGCAGCCCAGACAGCGATCGACATCCGACATCTCCTCTGGCGGAGGAACCTCAGCGTGTCCTGCTTCTATGTTCCGCGACTACCCATTCTGCGATGCTGAGTCCGTGAAGCAGGTTGCGTTACATCGATGGGGACAACTATGCTCTCTGTGGGCGCCCAGCCATATCTATGTCCGACATCGTAGTTGGGCACCGGACGGGGAGGATTGGGCCTTTGTCAAGGACTAAAAAGCTGCTCGCGACTTCGGGATTGGCCGCAGCATTCGTACTGGGTTTCGCATCCACGGCGCAGGCGCTGGGCGGCCCCCTGAACCTCAACAACGGCACTGGTCATTTCTCGGGGAGCTGGGAATTCTACCCTCAGGGCACCGGGCATGGCGGGCTGCACGTCTGGGGCAGCGTCTGTGACGACAGTAACGACGGCAACGGTGTCTACGGCGAGGGCAGGGTCCACGGCTACGGCTGGTCGAGTAACGTCGGCGACGGCAACGGGTCGGCTGCGGGCTGTGGGTCGGAGAACCGCGAGTTCTACGACAGTGCGACCGTGTACTCCAGCTACGGCTGGTACCAGGTCTGCACAGACGATCTGGGGTCGGACACCTGCGCTACTTCGGCACGCCTGAACCGGTAATTACCGAAGCAAGCTCCGCCATCAACCAAGGAAGAACATCTCTGTGCTCTCAGCGGAAAATTTGACGCTGAGCTACGGAAGCACGGTGGCGCTCGCAAATGCGAGTGCCACCGTGCACCGTGGCGAGGTGGTGGCCTTTGTCGGTCCGAGCGGTTCCGGCAAGTCGACAATGCTTTACTGCATGGCGGGATTACTTCATCCCGATGGCGGTAAGGTCTCTTTCGACGGCGTCGACCTGACTAAACTCGACGATCCTTCACGGTCTGATCTGCGGCGGCGCGACTTCGGATTCGTGTTCCAGTTCGCCGAGTTGGTGCCGGAGCTTTCCCTGCGCGAGAACATAATGCTTCCGCTGGAGCTCAATGGCGTCGGGCGGCGGGACCGCCGCGCTCGCGTTGAGGAGTTACTGCAGCAGTTGGGCATTGAGGAGCAGGCCGACCGGCGACCGGCGAAGGTGTCCGGTGGACAGGCACAGCGTGCTGCCGTGGCGCGGGCCATGGCGCACCGGCCCCGCGTCCTCTTCGCCGACGAACCGACCGGCGCCCTAGACAGCCAGAACGGCGTGGTGGTGCTCGATGCCCTACTCAAGCTTGCCTCTGTGGACGACACCGCCGTCGTGCTCGTGACCCACGATCCACAGGTGGCCGGCCGCGCGCACCGGACCGTACGCATGCACGACGGGATGGCGCAGCTTTGATGAGCGGGAACGTCCTTCTTGCCGTACGCCTGGTGCGCGGGGGCGGGGTAGCGGGGATCGTCCGGCTTGCCCTCATGGTCGTCGGCATGGCGGTGGGCGTCGCGGTAAGCACGCTAGTCGTAATGCTCCCGTCGATCCTCGACCATCGCGCGGACGCTTCTTCGGCACGCCTGCCTGCCCCCGCCGAGGCCGAGAGCAGACGGCCCACCAGTTTCCTGTTCGCCCTCGTCGACGACTCCTGGCAGGGCGCGCGCTTCAGCCGGGTGCTCCTCGCCCGGGTCGACCCCGCGGCCGAGCCGCCGCCGGGCCTGGAGCGCTTTCCCGCCGCCGGCGAGATCATGGCGTCCCCGAGGGCCGCCTGGCTGCTCGCCACCGAGCCCGAGCTGGCCGCCCGCGCGCCTGGACGGGTGGTGGCTGAGATCTCTCCGGCAGGGCTACTCGACCCCGACGAGGTGTTCGCCTACATCGGTATACCACCCGAGCAGTTGAAGGAAGGCAGCGAAGCGTCCGGCTTCGGCGTGGGCTTCCAGGACGACATGGTCCGCGAACTGTTCGACGGCGTGGCCCGGGAGCTCGCGGTCCTCGTCCTCGCTCCGGCAGCGATCTATCTGATGGTGTGCGGCCGGCTCGCGGCGGCGACCCGCGCCCGCCGCTACGCGGCACTGCGCCTGGTAGGTCTGCGGCGCGGTTCGATCCTGCGCATCGCGGCCACGGAGTCGACGATCGCAGGCGGGCTGGGCGGGTTGCTCGGCGTACTCCTCTACTCGCAGCTGAGCCCGCTGCTGGCTCGCAGCGGTGCGCTGGGCTTCACCTGGTTCCCGGCCGTCAGCACGATCGGCCCGCTCGGCACGGCCGCCGTCGTGCTGCTCACCGCAGCCCTGTCAGCCGCCGTCGGAGCCCTCGGCCTGCGGCAGAGCCTGTCCCGGCCGCTGGCCACCCGGGCATCGGTGGAGGAGCCCCGTGCCCGCTGGTGGCTGTTGCTGCCACTCCTGCTGGGTCTCGGCCTGATGCTCCCGGTTATCCTTCGGCCGCTCACCGCGCCGCAGGGCTCTCGGGTCGTCTACTCCGACACGCAGGTCGCCCTGGTCCTCGCCGGCATGGTCCTCGCATCCATCGGCGTCTTGCTGGCTACACGGCCCATCGTCGCGTCGACCGCGTGGGCGGCCGCCCATCCGGCCGCTCCGCTACCGCTGCGGCTCGCCGGCCGGCGACTGAGCTGCGCACCGGCGAGCACCCTGCGGTTGCTGTCCGGCCTCGCCGTGCTCGTGTTGGTCGGCGGGGTGAGCGCTGGTGTGCTTCGAGACGACGAACTCGCTGCCGGGCCTGAGGTCGACGCCTTCACGGTGACGGTCGACGCCCGCCGAAGCGCATCCTCCGACGCCCGGGCCCGGATCGCGGCGACACCCTCGCAACACAAGTGGACGGAGCAGTACTCCGAGGCCAGCCCACCAGCGGGGCTCGGTCAGCCGGAGTCCGCCGCGGACCGAGTCGCCATGTTCGGCCTCGCCATGGTGACGGCGTCCTGCGCCGAGATACGGGTGCTGGTCAAGGCGGCCCTGCCGACGTGTCGAGCGGGCGGCGAATACCGGATCGTCGACGCCGAGCTCGTCAACACCGTCAACGACGTGCCGCCCGGCGTCACGGTCCAGTTCGAGGACGACTCCGGCGGGGAGGCGTCGTACCGCACGCCGGAGGCCGGTTTGGCTGTGGATGACCTGGAGCAGTCGCCCCTTCACCTGAGCAGCGCCGTGCTGGTGGCCGCCGAGCGACCTCTGTTTGGCTGGGCTCGGAACGTGAGGATGCACTTCGTGGTGGCGGAGCCGGAGTCCAACGTCGAGGCGTTCAAGTCGGCGGTGCTCGCTGCTGATCCGACCTCTGAGGTCACCGTGCATCTGCGCAACATCGCGGCGATGGAGGCGTACCGGGCACACCGCGGTACGATCAGCATCGGAGTGCTCATCGGGTTCCTGCTGGGCGCGGTGGCGTTCCTCATCTCGGCGGTGGACCGGGCGATCGAGCGGCGCCGCGACGTGGTGTCCCTCCTCGTCCTCGGCATGCCGATGCGGGCGGTGCGTGCAAGCCAACTGTTCCAGATCATCCTTCCGCTACTCGCGGTCATCGCGCTCGCGCTCGGGGTGGGGCATGTTGCCGGCAACGCGTGGCTGCAGCTGAATGGGCGCTACCACGGCTGGTACAGCGGCACGCTCACGGCCATGTTGCCGCTAGCCGGAATCGGCATCGTCGCGGCGCTGGGCGCAGCCCTGATCGTAATCGGCAAGAACATCAGGGCCGAGGACATGCGTCGTGAGTAGTTCTGACCGGCCCATGGCCTGTGCGGTGCCAAAACCCGTGCCGGGTTCGTGGCCTGGGGCTTCGTTGGTCGGGCTAGTACTGCGACGGTACTGGAGGAGTCGCGTCCTGTTCACGTTCGTTGAGTGTCGCCCGATGGACGCCGATGTTGGTCGGTGGCATGGAGAGCCGGATCAGCTTCACAGCCGGCTGGGTGGCCGGTTTCGTCGGGCGGGCGGTGGCGGCTACTAGCCGCAGGATCTGACACAGGATTTAGGTATCCGAAGGATAGGAACATGCCTGCCTCCATGCCTCGCTACCAATTGATTGGGCCACACAAAACCATATCTCCCATCCAGAACAAGGGGCTTCCGTGCGGCACGCGGTCGAGGCAAAGATCCGCTTGTCATGAAACATTCACCATGATAGCTTTATGTGGCGCGCGCATCTCTCGGGCAGGCCAGAAGAAATCGATGGCGTTTCAATCTGGAGGTTTCGTGGAGCAACAACGACCCAAACTCGATGGATCCGTCGCAAGCAGGAGGGCGCGTCGCAGTCCTCTTCGAGTCGTGGCCGTCGCGTTAGTCATGGTGTTGGCCGCGCCTTTCGTGGCTCAGGCTCCGGCCATGGCCGTCACTAATACCGCGATAAATCCCTCCTCGGCCTATCGTGTTGGCGAGGACTTTGAGCACAACAATTATGGCGGTGCTTATCTCTACGTCAATCTGCCCTTCACGTGCAGCGGCATAGGTACCGACCGTGACTTTGGGTTGGGCAACATGCCAGCAACCTGGAGCAATGAGGTCACGTCTTACCGGACCTTCAGTACGTGCGCAGCCAGACACTGGATGGGTACGTTCTTCAGTGGGGCGAACACGGGGTTGAGCTACGGAACTCCGAATGTGGGAGCAACGTACAACGACAATACTGAATCGATTGAATGGACATAGGAGCTTTAGCATTGAAGCGCGGGGCCGGAACCGGTTCCGCGCTTCAGTGGTGTCCGACGGAACATCCTCGCGGAGGCTATAAGGTGAGCGCTCGGATCGTGCTGGTTTGCACATTGTTGACAATGACCCTGACGGCCACAGCTTGCGGCAGCGCTGCGTCGCCCGAGCCCGAGCCCGAGCTGGGGTCGATTCTTGAGGTTCGTACTGCAAGCGACATCGTTACACCGCTAGACGCCTACGAACCGACGCCGGAGCAGCAGCGGACGATAATCGAGGCCCACCAGCTCCTGGTTCAGAAGTGTGCGCAACGGTTCAGCTTCGACGTGAACATGCCCGAGTCTGTGAGTACGCCAGACGTCAAGCACGCGCGGCTGTTCGGAATAGTGAACGCGGAGGAAGCCGCGAGCCATGGCTATCGCGTACCAGGAATGGAGGCGCCGCCCGGGGCTACAGGTCCCTCGAATACAAAGTCGGCTACTGGGGGATGGAACCCGTCGGATGACGAATTCATCGTCGTGCGAGGAGTCGACAGGTACACCGGACAATCCAAGACGGGCAAAAAGATCAACAGTGTTCCCGTTCCGGATGGAGGTTGTGCAGGGGAGGCGATGCGACAGCTGGGTGAGGGTGGATCGGCAACGGCGCCTGACCTCATGGAGTTGCCCAGCAGGCTTTCCAGCGGAGCGCACCAGAGCGCGGAGAAAGACAGCAGGGTCGTAGCTGCGTTCGGTGCGTGGTCGGCTTGCATGAAGGAGGCGGGATATGAATTCAGCAACCCCTGGGAGCCCAACGACAAGAACTGGGGTCGTCAGGTAACATCTGAGGAGATAGCCACGGCCACGGCCGACGTCGAATGCCGACAATCGACCCGACTCGTGGAAATCTGGCTTGCTGTCGAGGTTGCCTATCAGAATCGTGAGATGGAGAATCATGCGGCGGATCTCTCTGCGGCTAAAAATAGCTTCGAGACGCGCTTGAAGAATGCGGCCAAGATTCTCGCGGGGGCTTAGAGCGCGATCTCAGTTCAGTGATCCTTCGAATACGGTGTCGGTGGAAATGGAAGATGTGATCGACGTAAGCGATCGAGGCTTGTCGTCGCCGCTGGTGCGGCGTCGCCGCTGGGTGGTCGTGGTCGCCATTGCCGCTGCTATCCTCTCAACGTCGGGTCTCTTTGCATCTCTCGTGATCAAGTCACCGCAGCAGATGGCTGCCGAGGCCGGCGAGCCTAGCGCGACAGTGCTCACTGCAGCCGTGGAACGCAGAGTGCTCGTTGACACGGTTGTATTGCGGGGGACAGTGACGCCGCAGTTGTCTCTGGATTTGACGCCCTCGACGGCCCGAGATGGCGGGAAGCCGGTCGTGACCTCGCTGCGTGCCAAGATCGGCGAGCCAGTTCTCGCGGGCCAGGTCATAGTGGAGGTCTCCGGTCGCCCGCTCATCGTTCTTGAGGGTGCCATTCCAGCTTATCGAGACCTGCGTCCTGGAACGGAGGGGCCGGACGTAGAACAGCTTCAACGGGGACTACGGACGCTAGGGTATGCCAACTCGGACAAGCGGGGTACCTTCGGTGAGGCGACGAAGCGTGCGGTTGTCAAGTTCTATTCGGACAGGGGTTACGTAGCCTTGACCGCCGGTGAGGACGACGAGCAGAGGCTATCTGCCGGTGCTCGCTCGGTGACACAGGCTGAATGGGTACTTGAGGACGCGAATCGCGCTCTGGAGCAGGCGAGGTTAGCCGCTGCTCACGATCCCGGGCCGGCCCAGACAGGCGAGGTCGTCACGGCAGAGATTGCCGTTGGCCGGGCGAAGTCTGAACTGGCTGCCAGACGGGACGAACTTACGACCCTTCGTCAACGAACGGGTGCGATGGTGCCACTCTCGGAGTTAGCGTTCCTACCAACAATGCCTGGACGGGTCGAGAAGTTGCCGGTTGGAGTGGGTGAGGTCGTTACCTCGCCCCTGGTCAGGCTATCGAGCGGTGCCCTATCGATCACATCGTTCCTCAGTCCGGGCCAGCGCGAACTCGTAGACCCTGGAATGTCGGTAAAGGTGTCCGCCGAGCTTGCGGGACTCGAGAGCGACGGAACCATCAAAACGATTGGCGAGTTGATTCAGGACGATACGAAGGGGCGGGGGTATCCGCTGACCGTCGAGACCAGTACTGGTCTCGACAAAAAGTTCATCGGGACTGACGTGCGACTCGAAGTGGAGCGCGCGCGAACCGATGACGAGGTTCTCGTTGTCCCGCTCGCCGCGATAACCACGACGTCCACGGGGCAGACGATAGTGATGCGGAGGATGCCTGACGGTCAAGATGAGCATGTCATCGTGACCGCCGGTGCCTCCGGCGCGGGCTTCGTAGCCGTTACGGCCGTGTCTGGCAGCCTGTCTCCGGGTGACAACGTGGTAATTGGAGGCTGAGCTCACGTGTCGACAAGCCCCCGGCCGCCGGTGATTGCGCTCCGGCAGGCCGGCCTGGTCTATCCCGGGTCACCATCGTATGAGGCGTTGAAACCCTGCGAGCTTTTTGTCGAGGCCGGGCAGTATGTCACGGTCGTTGGTCCATCGGGATCGGGGAAGTCGACGCTGCTGAACATACTGGCGCTGCTAGATCGACCGACGACCGGAACGTACGAACTTGATGGCATTCACACCGAGTTGCTTGCGGAGAGTGACCGTACCGCCCTTCGGGGCCATCGAATTGGGTTCGTCTTTCAAGCATTTCAGCTTTTGCCGCACCGTACGGCGGTGGAGAACGTCGCGATGGCGATGGTGTATAAAGGCGTCCCATCCAGTTCCCGTCGCCGACGCGCAATTCAAGCGCTGGACAAGGTCGGGTTGAGCCACCGACTCGGCTACTTACCCTCGCGTCTCTCAGGTGGCGAGCGACAGCGGGTGGCGATCGCGCGTGGCCTGGTCACAGAGCCGAGCCTGCTCCTGTGCGACGAGCCGACAGGCAACCTCGACTCGGCCAATGCAGAAGCCATCCTCGGACTGTTTGACAAGCTCTGGGCCGGGGGCATGACGTTGGTGGTCGTTACCCACGATCCGACAGTAGCGAACCGGGGCCAGCGAAGGTTGGAGATCGTTGACGGCCGAATCATATCGGACATACTTAACCCGATGCGGTCGGCATGCTAAGTCGAAAACGTGGCCGTTCGGACACGCCAGACGTTGGCGACACTTTTATTGAGCCGTCACGTCTTGCTCTTCGTGACCTTTTTGCCGAGACCCTTGCCGGTGTTCTCCAACGGCCCGGGCGGACATTTCTGACCGCAAGCGGAACGGTGCTCGGCGTGGCGTCGCTTATCGCGATACTGGGGTTGACGACAACAGCTAGCGCACAGATCGGCGCCCGTTTCAACGCGCTGGTCGCGACCGAGGTTGTCGTAGAGGACACTGGAGGGGAGGAAGGCGTATCCGCACCAATGTCCTTTCCGGCTGATTCCGGCGACCTGGTCGAGTCGCTGAATGGAGTGCGGCATGCAGGGGTGATGTGGTCTTTACCTGAGCAGTTCGAGGTTACGGCAACGCCCATGCTCGGCGCTGCCACAGTCAACAGCGTGGATGTCGTCGCGCTTTCACCCGGAGCACTGCAGGCGACACATCCAAGATTGAGCAAGGGGCGGATTTACGAGAAGTTCCACAATCAACGCGCGGAACGAGTCGTGGTTCTCGGGGCGGTAGCCGCGCGGCGCCTAGGAGTGAGCCGCCTTGACGCCCAGCCTGCGGTGTTCATTGACGGGACGGCGTTTACCGTCCTGGGTATCATTGACGAGGCGGATCGTCACTCCGACCTCCTGTTTGCGGCAATGGTTCCAGTTGTGACCGCCCAGAAGCTCTGGGGCGATCCTCACACAGACCAGCGAGCATCGATGTGGATAGACACACAGCTTGGTGCGGCCTCGTTGATCGGCCGCCAGGTCGCGTTGGCCCTCCGGCCCGACGCGCCGGGACTGTTCAAAGTCCTACCGCCGGCAGATCCTCGCGAACTTCGCAATGACGTGGCAGGAGACCTCAACGTATTGTTTCTCGTTCTTGCAGTGGTGTGTCTGCTGGTCGGAGCCTTCGGAATTGCTAACACGACGCTAGTATCAGTTCTTGAGCGAGTGGCTGAGATTGGTCTGAGAAGGGCGTTGGGTGGAAGACGTCGACATATCGCTGCCCAGTTTCTCGCGGAGAGTGGTGTCGTTGGAACATTCGGTGGCCTGCTTGGCGCCACAATCGGTATTGTCGTGGTAGTGGCAACGGCTTTGATTCGCGAATGGACCCCGGTCGTCGATCCGTGGTTGCTTCTCGGCGGGCCGGTGACTGGACTCGTCATCGGGATCCTCGCCGGCGTCTACCCCGCTATAAGGGCGATGCGCTTCGAGCCGGTCGAGGCGCTGCGTCGATAGCGTGGATGGGACCATCGGCCGGATCCTGATCTGAAAGAAAGGCCACGCCCGCATCGTGCGGGATGGAGACGCCTACTGCCATTTCGAGGGGCATCGCCCGACGTCCGAGCCTCGCCGCGCAGCCGGCGACCGGCCGACTCACACCCGACCTGGAACAGACCCGGCATCGGGGCCACCGCCACGATCCCCCGCGGAACCGCGGTGCCGTCGCGGCACTTTGCCGAACGTCGTCGGGCGGCGTGACGGCCCGCCTGATCAAGGCGAGGGCTGCCACGCCGCCCGACGACGCAAGGGCCCAACACCGCTGATCCCGCAGGTCCAACGGGTACTGGATAGCAACGCCCAGATCTGCCTCCGCCACCGATCGGGTCGAGGTGGGTCGGCGAGCGGTAGTACCGGGAAGAGCCCAGGAGAAGTGGGAGTGCACCACTACTCAGCAGGTGGTCGTAAAGCCCGCCCGACCACCCATCGGCTGAGGGGGCAGCCGTCCCTGGGCCGATGCTACCCCCCAAGGCGATCGAGGATCGTGACGGCCAGTGTCATGAAGCCGAGAACAGCGCCACCTGCACCCATGACGATGCTGGATGGGCGGCTTTGTTCCATCCATAGCAACGCGGCAATAGAACCGCCGACGAGCATGGCGAGGACCAAGACCACGACCGTCGACACCAGATGACAGTTCATCACTCTTCCTGACCCTCCATGAGGCGATCCAACACCATCCTTCTGTCGGCGCCTGAGGGTCTGTGGATTTAAGGGCTCTGTCTCACATTCGGTGGTGACGGAGGGTGCTGGTTAGCCGAGCAGGATTCGATGGCGCAGGAGAGTGAAGCCCGCGCGTCCGTACATCTGTCGCTTGATCAGTTTGGTTTTGGTGTTGACGCCTTCGGTGCCGCCGTTGTGGAAGGGGTATGTCAGGGCGGCGTTGACGGCGTCGCGGTCAAGGCCGAGGCCGCGGGTGAACGTGTGTAGGTGGGGCAGGTCGGTGGCCATGACCTCGGTGATCCACGCGGTGAGACGGTCACCGTTGCCGTCGGCGGGCGTGAGTAGCGCGGCGAACGAGCCGATGAGGCCGGCCAGCGCAGTCATCTGTGGACAGGCCGCGGTGAGAGCGTCAATGAGCGTCCGCTGATGTTCCTTGAGCCGGTCGGGCGCGGTCAGGAGGTAGCGGGTCAGACGCCTGGGAGATAGAGCCGGGCGGTCGGCTTCGACCCGGCCTTGGGTGATATAGCGATAGAGCAGGTTGAGGCTGCCGGTGTAGCCCAGTTCCCTGATCTCCGCCAGGAGTTGGGTGGCGCCGACGGCGGGGTCTTGTTCCCGCCGGCGACGCAGGTGGTCGCGGTAGGGGTCGACGAGGGTGGGCCGGTACTGCGGTGCGCGGACCAGGCGTTCGGGTTCACTGATCCGGGCGTACCGTTTGACGGTGTTGAGGCCGAGGTTGAGCCGGCGGGCACATTCCAGGAGGCCAACGCCCTTGTCGAGCAGGTCGTGGACCTGCTGCCACCGCTGCCGGGTGGTCACAGCCCGCTTGCCCTCCTGTGGCGGCAGCCCGGCTGCGGCCCAGCATGAGCTGTGCGCGGTGACCTCTTTGCGGGCGGCCTCGGCGAGGTTGTGCCACAGATGCCAGCGGTCCGTGACCTGCAACGCCTCGGGCAGGGCGCGGCGGACCGCTTCGGCGTAGGCGCCGGAGGAGTCCCGACACACCACCTCGACACCGGGATGCTCACGCAGCCACGTTTCCAACGTGTTGGCCTTGCGGTCGGGCAGCACATCGATGCGCTCACGCGTGACCGCGTCGATCAGGACGGTGGCGTATCGCTGACGTCGCCGCAACGCGAAGTCGTCCACCCCGAGCACCCGGGGCACAGGCCGCTCGGGCAACGGCAGGCGCAGCAGCGCCCGCAGGGCGGTGTGCCGAGACACGACCACCGCCAACGCCGACAACATCCGCGCGCCAGCGCGGCCGGCCAACTGCCGCACGACCGCACCGACCTGGGAAATCAGCCGAGATGTGCGGCGCTGGTAGCGGTTCAGGACCCCAGGCAGTTGTTCCCGGAACGTACGACGGCAGCCCCGAGTCGGGCACACCAGACGACGTATGCGCACGTGGACCACCACCGGTCGGGCGTCGACCGGCACATCCGCCAGGCTCCGCTGGTGATACCCGTGCACCCGGCCCGTCACGGCCGCGCAACCCGGACAGGCCACCGGTTGCTGCGGAGTCCGAGCCCGCACCAGGATCCGTTCCCCCTCGTCCGTCACGTCGTCGATCACCAGCGGCAGCAGCCCCGAGAAGACCATCTTCGTAAGATCACCGATCTTGCACACATGATCTCAACGACATCGACCACGTTCAGTCACCACCGAATGTGAGACAGAGCCGTTGGCGAGACAGCCCCCGAGTGTTCGATTTCCGTGTTTGGGCCTGTGGTGTGATCGAGGTTGTTAGATGGTGATCCGGTCGCCGTAGGCGAGGATCAGGGCGTTGAGGGCCTTGGCCCAACCGTAGACCCGGCCGGTGAAACTCCCGCCACCTCGGCGTTTTTTGCTGGACGACGAGGTACAGGACTTTCATCGCGGCCTGCTCGGTCGGGAAGTGCCCGCGTCGGCCGGCGGCTTGCCGGAACCGGGCGTTGAGGGACTCGATGATGTTGGTGGTGTAGAGGACTTTGCGGACCTCGTGGTCGTAGTCGAGGAACGGCACGAACTGTGGCCAGGAGGTCCTGTACCGTGCCAAAACTCGTTTCAAGGCGGTGACCTGGTGTTTTGGAGATCGGGTTAGGCTGCTCGGTGGTATTCGTTGATCACTCCGTCGAGTCGTCGTCGGCGCCGTACGGGCTTGTCCATGGGGATGATGACGGCTGGGTCGTGGTTGGGCGGGCGCTGCTGTCGTCCTTGGTGGGGCCGGTGGTTGTTGAAATGTTTGACGTACTCGCCGACCACGGCCTGCGCGTGCCGCTCGTTGTAGAGCAACATGTGGTCGGTGCATTCTCCCCGGAGGCTGCGGCCCCAGCGTTCGATGAAGCAGTTGGCCCGTGGGGTGCGGGGCGGGATCTTGACCACCGTGATGCCCTCGGCGGCGAACACCCCGTCGAACGCGGCGGTGTACTTGGCGTCGCGGTCGCGGATCAGGAACCTGAACCGGTTGGCATGCTCGCCCAGGTCCATGAGGAGGTTACGGGCCTGCTGGGTCACCCATTGCCCGGTGGGATGGGCGGTGATGCCGAGGAGATGGACCCGTCGGGTGGCTACTTCCATAACCATCAGCGCGTACAGGCGCCGTACCAGGTTGGTGTCGAGGTGGAAGAAGTCGATTGCCAGTAGCCCGCTGGCCTGATTGCGCAGGAAGGTGCGCCAGTTGGTGTCCTGTTGGCGGGGCGGCGGGCCGACACGTTGGCGGGCCAGGATTCGGCGGATGGTTCCTGCCCCGATGCGGTGGCCGAGCTGCTGTAGTTCGCCTTGGATCCGGCGGTGTCCCCAGCGTGGGTTCTCGCGGGCCAGCCGCAGCACCAGGTCACGGATTTCGTCGCTGACCGGTGGGCGGCCAGTTAGGTCCAGCGGTGTCGCACCAGCCGTCGATGCCAGTTCAGCAACGTGGCCGGGGTGACGATCCGGTGTGCCCGTATCCGGCGGGGCAGCAGGCGGGCGAGGGCGGACAGGATCGCCCGGTCCGGCCAGGACAGCCGCGGCCGGCCGTGAATGTGGCGGCGTAGCACCGCTGTCTCGTGCCGCAGCGCGAGGATCTCGACCAGCAACGCTCTGTCGCTGCGGATCAGCAACCCCAGACCATTGAACAGGTGGATCATTCCCAGGTACAGCAACCGCACGACCATACCGGCGATCATCAGACCGAGCCAAGAACTCCCAGCTCACAGCCTGTGCGACAGGTTTTGGCACGGTACACGGTCTCGGCCTGGCTACGACCCTCGAGAACAACAGCCGTGATCACAAGACGGGCTTTGGACACCCCGCGACGATCACGGTCATCCAGGGTTTCCTATGTCCCGACACACCAGTTTCCGATGACTTGAGACAGGGGTTTCCTATGTCCTGAACCAGGACACTACCGGGGGCATGTCGCCGAGGCCCTGACCAGCGGAAACGCCGGCCAGGGCCTCATCTCTGCCTATACGTGCTGGCGGGCCTCAGCTCAGCGGCGCGGCGCAGCCGTCACCAGCCCGCTCTCATAGGCGGCTGCAACCAACTGCGCCCGATCGCGAGCCCCCAGCTTCGCCAACAGCCGAGACACATGGGTCTTCACTGTGCCAACACCCAGCCGCAAATGCGCGGCGATCTCGCCGTTGGACAGCCCCCGCGCGACCAGCACCAGCACCTCACGCTCGCGATCGGTCACGCCGGCCAGGTTCGTCGCGGGAAGACCGGCCTGTTCCGGGCGCCGGGCGAACTCCGCGATCAGGCGACGGGTCACCCCGGGCGCCAGCAACGCGTCGCCCGCCGCGATCACCCTGATCGCCGTCAGGAGGTCGGCTGGTGGGGTGTCCTTGAGCAGGAAACCGCTGGCTCCCGCGCGCAGTGCCGCGTAGACGTACGCGTCCAGGTCGAACATCGTCAGGATCAGCACCCGTACGTGCGCCGTCTCCGGCGCCGCGCAGATCTGCCGGGTTGCTTCCACGCCGTCCAGGTCCGGCATGCGGATGTCCATCAGCACCACGTCCGGGCGTTCCCGGCGGGCGAGCTCGACCGCCTCCAGGCCGGTGGCCGCCTCGCCGACCACCGTCAGGCCGGGAGCCGTGTCGACCAGGACCCGGAAGCTGCCACGCAGCAGCGCCTGGTCGTCCACGACGAGCACCCGTACGGCGTCGCTCACGCGGTGACCTTCGCCGCCGCCTGGAACGGGAGGCGGGCCGATACCCGGAAGCCCTGCCCGGGACGCGGGCCGGCCTCCAGCGTGCCGTCGTAGAGGGTCACCCGTTCCCGCATGCCGATCAACCCGTGGCCTTGCGTGCCGTCGTCCGGGAACTGGCGCCGGCCGGGACCGTCGTCCGTGACCTCGACCGCGATCATGCCGCCGTCCCGGCCGACGCGGACCTCGCAGGATGCCGGCGCGGCGTGCTTGACCACGTTCGTCAGCGATTCCTGCACGATGCGGTAGACGCACAGCTCGACGCCCTCTGGCACCGGGCCCAGGTCGGCCAGTTGCAGGTCGACGCGGACGCCGGCCCGCGCGGCGCGCTCGGCCAGGGCCGGCAGGCCGGCCAGGCCCTGGGGCGGGGCGTACGCGTCAGCCAAGTCGTCCGCGGAGTCCGAACGCAGCACGCCCAGCATCTGGCGCAGCTCGGTGAGCGCCGAACGGCTCGTCGTCTCGATCGCGCCCAGCGCCTCCCGCGCCACTTCCGGATGCTCGTCCATGACGTGGTGGGCGACGCCGGCCTTGACCGCGATTACGCCCATGCTGTGCGCGACGATGTCGTGCAGCTCCCGGGCGATCCGCAGCCGTTCACCGGCCACCGCGCGCTCGGTGAGCTGGGCGGCGGAGCGTTCCGCGTAGGCGTGGCGCTCGCGCGCGGCCCGGCCCAGCGTCCACGCGCCGCCGAGCAGCACGCCGCTCAGAAGCACGCCGCCGGCCGTGTCCCGGGCCCAGACCGGAAGTCCGGCCACCGAGCCGATCACCAGCGTGAGGCAGGTCAGCACGCCGATCACGCGGGTGGGTATCCACGGGCGCGGCGGCTGGGTGAGCGCCACCGGATACAGCCCGAAGGCCGCAGCGACGAAGAGGCTGCCCGCGACATCGGTGGCCGCGGCCACCACGGAGGCGGCGAGCACGATCGCGAAGACGGGCACGGGCCAGACCCGCCGGGCCGCGAGTGGCAGTCCCATGGCGGCGATGAGGAGGAGGCGGCCCCAGGCCGGTACGCCGTGACCGGGTGACGCGCCCAGCGTGGAGGTCACCATCACCGCGGTATATCCGGCCGCGGCGAGTGCGTCCACCACGATCAGGTCACGCCGGCGCGGGCGGCCGGTGATCAGCCGGGTGCGCGCCGAGGTCACCTCACCGTCCACTAGCGGAGTCCTTCATCAGCAGACCGTATCGCCGGGCGGCGCGCTGCGTCGACCGTCCCGGGGCGTATGTCTGGAGGCATACCCCGCGCGGTGCACGGCGGATCGGTCCACCCGGCAGCAGAGGGAAAGTCGAGACGGGGGAGAGATGTGTCGCGGGTGCTCCTGCGGAAGGGTTGTCGCCATGATCGAGGTGCGAGAACTGACCAAACGGTACGGCGGCACAGTGGCCGTCGACGGGCTGTCGTTCACAGTGCGGCCGGGCACTGTCACCGGCTTCCTCGGCCCGAACGGCGCCGGCAAGTCGACCACCATGCGGCTGCTGCTCGGGCTGGACACTCCTACCGCCGGCACGGCCACCATCCACGGCCACCCGTACGCCAAGCTGCGCCATCCGATGCGGCGCGTCGGTACCCTGCTGGACGCGAACGCGGTCCAGGGCAACCGCAGCGCCCTCAACCACCTGCGCTGGCTGGCCCGGAGCAACCGGATCGAGCCGGCCCGGGTGACGCGGGTGCTAGAGGAGGTCGGCCTGGCCGGGGTGGCCCGCAAGGCTGTCGGCGGCTTCTCACTCGGCATGCGCCAGCGGCTCGGCATCGCCGCGGCGCTGCTCGGTGAGCCCGACGTGCTGGTGCTGGACGAGCCGGTCAACGGTCTGGACCCGGACGGCGTGCGCTGGATCCGGGACATGCTGCGGTCCTACGCGGCCGAAGGCGGGACGGTCCTGCTCTCCAGCCACCTGATGAGCGAGATGCAGCTGACCGCCGACCAGTTGCTGATCATCGGACGCGGCCGGCTGATCGCCGACACCTCGGTGCGCGAGCTGGCCGAACAGTTCACCGAGGGCGTGCTGGTCCGCTCGGCGCGACCGGAGGAGCTGGCCGGTGTGCTCCGCGCGGCCGGCGGTGAGATCACCACCGCGGCCAACGGCGGCCTGACCGTACGCGGGCTCGACCAGCAGCGGATCGGCAACCTGGCCGCCGAGAACGGCATCCCGATCTACGAGGCCGCGGTCCGCAGCGCCTCCCTCGAGGACGCCTATCTGTCACTCACCGCCGGCACCGTCCAGTTCGGTGCCTCCGAGAACAGGACGGTATTCCGATGATCGACGCGCTCGCCGCCGAATGGATCAAGATCCGGACGACCGCGACGACCCTGTACTGCCTGGGCGTGGCGCTCGGCAGCGTGGTGCTGAGCACGCTGCTCACGTTCGGCATGGTGTCCTCGTACGACGGCCGGGACGCGGCCGGCCGCGCCACCTTCTCCGGCACGCCGATGGAGGAGATCACCATGCTGGTGGCCCACCTGTGTCTGGGCGTCCTGGGTGTGCTGGTGATCAGCTCGGAGTACACCAGCGGCATGATCCGCACCAGCTTCATCGCGATGCCGTCGCGCCGGGTGGTGTTCCTCGCCAAGAGCGCGGTTGTGGGGTTCGTGGTCCTCGTCGCCGCCCAGGCCGTCATCTTCGGCACGTTCTTCCTCAGCCGGCTGGTGGTCGGCGACCGCGCGATCCCCGACTACCGGACGGGCGTCGACGACCGCGCCGCTACGTTGTTCGCGATGGGCCTGACGGCCGTGGTGGTGGCGCTCGTCGGCCTCGGCCTCGCGGCGATCTTCCGCTCGGCGGTCGCCGCGATAGCCGGCATCGCCCTGCTGGTGTACGTGTTCCCGATCGCCGCGGGCAACATCCCCGAGCCGGTCGGGCCGAAGATCGACGCGCTGTCGATGAGAAGCCTCGCCCTCCAGATCGGCGGCGACGTGCCGGATGCCGTGCTGACGCCGGCTGCGGCGGTCGGCGTGCTGGTCGCGTACGTGGTGGTGGCGATCGGGACCGCCACCCACCTGATCGGGCGCCGGGACGCCTGACCGCTGATCCGGCGCGGACCTATATCCGCCGGTCGGCGGATATAGGTCCGGTATAGACCGTCGCAGTAGCGTGCGGTTCTGCGGTCCGGCCGGCGGCCGGCCCGACAACAACGAGGTGCCGCGCGGCGCGCCCGGGTGGTGCCCTGACCGGATCGGAAAAGGGATGCCTTCATCTGGAGTTGACCGGCGCGGACTGCTGCGCGGTTCGCTGGTCATGGCCGCACTGGCGGGAACCACAGCAGTACTCGGCTCCGAGAGCGCCGTGGCGGCGCCCGCCCCGCCGCGGACCGAGCCGCTGCCGGAGGTGCCGGGCATGCTCGGCGACCGGCTGGCCAACGAGTTCTGGTACCGCTTCGATCAGTACACGGCGTTCGCCCCCAGCGCCGAACTGGCCGCGGCGTACGAGGTGCTCCGGTCCCTGTTCGACCGCTTCGAGCGCGACATCTACTTCGCCTGGCGGGACACGAACGCGGCCGGCACGTACCCCGCCGCTTTCCTCGACGTCGTGACGCCGATCCGGCCGCAGCTCGAGGTCATGTCCCGGGCCCAGCTGATCGCCTTCGACGAGCTCTACCACCGGCACGACCCCCGGCTGGTGACCGCGTTCGTCGACTTCGGCCAGGGCGTGCTCTTCGATCCCCGCCTCGCCGAGCACGAGCAAGAGGTGCACACGATGAACGGCAAACCGCCGGTGGGCTACCACACCTGGCACGCCTTCATCCGCGCCATGATGCTGCTCGGCATCGACCGCGGACGCTGGCGCCGGATCGCCTCGCTGAACGGGCTGGCCTGGGCGATTCAGACGGTCGCCAAGCCGTCCACCAGGGTGGTGAGCCCTCCGCTGCCCCGCGAGACGGTCCGGCAGCTGACCCGGCTGTGGTTGCCGAAGAGCTTCGACCAGCTCGACGAGGACTTCCTGTCGTTCCCCTATCCGGTGGGGATGAGCTGACGTCCGATGCGTCGCGGATCCCGGCGCCCACTCCGGTGGGCGCCGGGATTGCCGGCCGATGCCGGTGGCCGTCTCACTCCACCCGTGAGAAGCGACGGGTGGCGATGCCCAGCACCAGCAGAGCGGCCAGGCCGATCACCGCGATCTCCAGCACCACCGGGGGAGTCCAGCCCCACAGCTGCGGGCTGAGCACCCGCCCGCCCAGGTCGGCGCCGTCGCCCGGCATGGTGCGGCGCAGCGCGTCGACGCCGTACGTCAGGGGGTTGCCCAGCACGGCGACGCCCAGCCATCCGGGCAACCCGCGCGCCGGGAACATCGCGCCGGACAGGAAGAGCATCGGCATCATCAGGAGGCTCATCACCACCTGGAACGACTCGATCCGGCGGATGCAGACCGCCGCCAGCACGCCGACCGAGGTGAAGGCGAACGCGATCACTCCGAGCTCCAGCAGCACGAGCAGCAGTTGAGGGTGGTAGGGCACGTTCGCGGCGCCGGCCACGAGGAGCACCATGCCGCCGTACGCCATCCCGGTGCTCGCGCCGCCGAGACAGATGCCGGCCAACAGGAAGCCGCGACGCACCGGCGCGA
The DNA here is from genome assembly GCF_035917455.1 of Micromonospora sp. NBC_01796. Taxonomy (NCBI): domain Bacteria; kingdom Bacillati; phylum Actinomycetota; class Actinomycetes; order Micromonosporales; family Micromonosporaceae; genus Micromonospora; species Micromonospora sp. NBC_01796. The sequence goes on from NZ_CP109078.1 coordinate 5,715,764, forward strand.
CCATCATCTGCCGCAGCACCCCGGCCTGACGGTCCCAGACGATGGCGACGCCCACCGCCAGCGACGGCGCCTGCACGGTCATCAGCAGCACCCCGGGAAAGAGGTACGTGGTGTAGTCCCGCAGCGACTCCTGCCCGTCGCCGAGCGAGGACAGGCCGGTGCCGAGAATCAGCAGGAACACCAGCGGTGTCACCAGGCCCATGGCCAGCCGCAGCCGGTTACGGGCGAACCTCAGCATCTCCCGCTGCCAGAGCAGGCGAAGCGTCCGCAGGTCACGCTGGAGGCTGCTACCGGTCTTGAGGCCGGAGCCGGTGGTGTCCGGGGCTTCCGTTTCGGGCATGGCCAGGTCCGTTCGCGTCATCGTCGTCCCCTCGCTGCGATGGCCGCCACGGTGGGGCGCCCGCCCGCGTCCCGGATGGTGCGGCCCGTGTAGTGCAGGAACACGTCGTCGAGGGTCGGCGGCGTGACGGATACCGCGTGCACCGGCACGGTCAGCTCGGCGCAGAGCCTCGGCACCAGCGCCGCGCCGTCCGGCACGCGCACCTGGACACCGCTCGCTCCGGTGGTCGCTTCGATGCCGAACCGGGACCGGACGGCGCGGGCCGCCTCTTCGTCGTCATCGGTCCGCAGGGTCACCAGGTCGTCCGCGACGACCGCCTTGAGGCCCGGCGGCGTCCCTTCCACGACCAGTTCACCGTGATCGATGATGGCGATCCGGTCGCAGTTCTCGGCCTCTTCGAGGTGATGGGTGGTCAGGAAGATGGTGACGTCCTTCTCCCGTCGCAGCCGATGCAGGTGTTCCCAGATGGCCACGCGGGTCTGCGGGTCGAGGCCGGTGGTGGGTTCGTCGAGGAAGAGCACCCGCGGCGCGTGCAGCAGGCCCCGGGCCAGCTCCAGCCGCCGCCGCATGCCACCGGAGAACATCCGGACCGGTGTCTTCGCACGGTCGGTCAGGCCGACGAGGTCGAGCATCTCCGGGATCGCGCTGCGGGAGCGGCGGCGGGGAACGCCGAAGAGGTCGGCGTAGAAGCGCAGGTTCTCCGCCGCCGTCAGCTCCTTCTCCAGAGTGGACTCCTGGAAGATCAGGCCGATCCGCCGGCGCACCTCATCCGGTTGCCGGGTCACGTCGTACCCGGCAACCACGGCCTGCCCGGCTGTCGGGCGCAGGACGGTGCACAGCATGCCGATGGTGGTGCTCTTTCCCGCGCCGTTCGGCCCGAGGAAACCGAAGGTCACCCCGGCGGGCACCGTCAGGTCGAGATCCACCACCGCCTCGACCTCGCCGTAGATCTTGCGCAGGCCCTCCGCGACTACCGCGTTCACGATCGGCCGTCGCCGGCTCGAGGGGCACGCACCGAGAGCATCGTGTGATACAGCGCCATGTCGCCGGACTCGCCGACGGCGGCACCGTCCGCCTCCACCCAGGCATGTGCCCGGAACGGCTGGAGCCGGACGCCGGTGCACCAGTCGGGCCACCGCCCGCCCAACCGGCAGAGCAGCGCCGTGGCCACGGACCGCTGCAGGCAGCCCTGCCCGGCGCACCGGGCGCTGACTGTCACCACCGCTTGGCGGGCGGCCAGCGCCTGGGCGGCGGTGGCCGGCGCGGCACCCTTCGACAGCAGGGACAACACCGATCGGAGCCGCTTCGGTTTGAGCCGTACCAGGGCGAACGCGGCGGCCGCCGCGCAGCGTGCGGTCATCGACCGGCGCCACCGCAGCCGGACGCCTTCCTCGGCGGTCACCGGCATCGTCATGACGCCACCACCAGCCGGGCGCGGACCAGCGAGCCCATGAGCGTACGGACGTCGTCGAGCGCACGGGACGCGTCCTGCGGCGAACCGGCGGTCAGCTCGGCGGCCACCTCCTCGGCCGACCGGCCGGCGAGGGCGAGCCGCAGCGTGCTGGCGCCGGTGGTATTGAGCATCCAGTAGCGTCCGGTCCGCTCGTTGAGCAGCACCATGCCGTCCTCGGTGTCGGTCGTGGTGAGATCCGGCGCGAGTGCGATCGTCATGAGCGGTCTCCTGCCGTCAGTGGATGAACCCGGGTGCCCTCGGCCGCCCGGAGCCAGTTCTCGTACGCCAGCGTCGCCTCGAGGAACCGCAGGCGGCTCAGGTCGGGCTGCGGCCGCAGCAGCTCCGCCCGCATCAGGTCGGCATCGACGAGCCCGAGCCGGGCCAGGCGCAGGTCGTCGGTGACGTCGAGCAGCGCGCGCAGGTTGCGTTGCACACCCGCGTACATCTCGGCGCTGAACTCGCCCTTGTTCCGCCGAGCGAGGACCGGCTCCGGTACGACGCCCCGCAGCGCGGCGGTGAGCACCGGCTTGTAGCGGCCGGGACTGACCCGGTCCTCGACCCGGACAGCGAGCGCCGCCTCCAGCACCCGGTCGTCGAGCATCGGCGCCTCCCAGTCGACACCGTGCGCGCGCAGCACCGAGTTGAGCTGACGCAGCGCCACACCGCTGCGGACCACGCTCTGCAGGGTCTGGTGCTGGAGCCGGTCGGGGCTGAGCGGGGCAGTGCCGGCGTCGGCCGCGTCCCGCAGTTGCCGGCGGATGGCGTCGATCGCGGCGGCGCTGGCCCACGGTGGCAGCCGGATGTCATTCCCCCACCGCTGCGGCGCCTGGCGGGCCGCCCGCGGGGCCTCGGTGGCCAGTCCGTCGGCCATGACCGCCAGTGAACGCGCGTACGTCGTACGGTCCAGCAGCCCGCGCACCGTGGAACCGAGGCTCCAGCGATTGACCAGCTGCGCGCGGCGGACGCGGGGCAGCGCGCGCAACGGGTGGCGCCGCAGCAGCGACCAGAAGTAGGTGGACTGGAGCCCGAAGAGCTCGTCGCCGCCGACGCCGATCAGGTGCAGGTGGATGTCCTCGGCGGCCAGGAGACGGCTCTGGTGTTCGTGGTGGTTACGGTTGCGGGTCCAGTTGAGCGGCCCCTCGGCGTCGAGGTGGCCGTCGCCGGGACCCGCGGCGAACCAGGTGGGTGCGTCGGCGGGTTCGACGAACCGGTGCCGCGCCCGGGGCAGCATCTCGGCGGCACGGCGGGCCCAGGCGGTGTCGTCGTTGGCCCGGTCCACCGGGATCCAGTGCTGGGTGACCAGGTCGGCACCGGCGTGGTCGGCGAGGAAGCAGAGACTGGTGGAGTCCAGCCCGCCGGAGAGGTCGGCGCTGACCGCGGGATCGGTGGCGACCCGGGCGCCGAGGCTTCCCACGAGGGCGTCCCGCACCGCGGTCGCAGCCGTGGGGAGGGGTTCGGTCGCGGGCGGCGGGCGCCACCACTCGACCTCGCGGTGCCGTCCCGCCGTGTCCATCTCCAGCCAGTGGCCGACGGCGAGCTGCCGCACCCCGTTCCAGATCGGACGGAGCAACAGCGGCCACGGCGCGATCGGGCTCACCAGCCGCAGGGCCAGGGCGTCCTCGTCCGGTGCCGCGCCGGTGAGCTGGACCAGCGTTCCTGGATCGTCGGCGGCCACCGTGACGCCGTTGACGTCGGCGTAGAACACCTGGCGGGCCGTGGAGATCGTGCCTTGCGTCCGGGTCAGCCCGTCCAGCGAGGTGGCCAGGTGCACAGCACCCGGCAGTCGACGGGCAAGTGCGTCCAAATCCGGGCCGGTCCGGGCGTCGGCCAGCCGTCGTTGCGCCTCGCCGCGGTCGAAGTCGGTCCGGCCGAAGACGGCGAGCCGGTGACCGCCCGCCGTGACGATCGCGCATACGCCGCTCCGCCAGTCGCCGACCAGCCAGGGCCGCCCGGAGGCGTGCCGGATGACGCGGGTTCCGGGTCCGCCGGCCCGTTCCGCCACGCCGGCCGCATCCGGTGAATCCGGGAGGATCAGAAAACTCATGTCTCCTTCTCGGGGTGGAGGCTCAGCGCACGGACATAGCGGCGGGGCCGGCGGCGAAACTCCTCACCGCCGGCCCCGCCGAGCGTCGATTCAGTTACCGGCGGCGCTCGGGGCCGTGATTAGCACCAGAGCGGCTCTCCCCAGAACCAGTCCTCACAGGGCTCGTCCGTGTCGAGGCCCAGGGTGAGCTCGGCGAAGTCGCCGACCTCGATGAGCGTCGGCGGCAGGTACACCTGCTTTTCGGACATCCGGTCACCATCCCTTTCAGGTGGGTGAGATGAGAGCGGCCGCGGTCGGTCGCCCTCGCTGTCCTGTCGAAGCTAGGAAGCCGGGTGTCCCGGGCGCGTGAGAGCGCTGTCCCGCTCTGGTCCCGTCACCAACCGGGACGAGACGCGGGCACAGCCGGCTCTCTCCGGGACGCCGGCCCGGGACAGGACCGGGACACCGTTCCCATGTGCCCGGGGTACCGGTCCGCCTACCTTCATGGCAACGAGCGGTGAGGGAGGGCGTATGACGCAGCAGACGCGACAGAGCGATCGGCTGGCCTCGCGTCGCGCGGAGGAAGCGCGCCAGGCCGTGCGCAAGCGGCGTCGCGTCCTCGCGTTGTCGGTGGTCGCCGCGCTGGTACTGGCGACCGTCGTGGCGGTGCTGGCCGTCCAGGCGTGGTCGTCCGCCGACGAGGTTCGCCGCGGCATCGATCCGGGCCGGGCCAACGTGGCAGGCGAGGTCGTCTACCGCGACCTGGCGCGCAACCACGTCACCGGGCCGGTCGACTACGCCGCGACACCTGTGCCGCCGGTGGGCGGTCCGCACGACGGCACCTGGCAGAACGCGAACGGCGATGTGTACGAGCAACCGATACGTGCCGAGCATGCGGTTCACTCACTGGAACACGGCGCGGTGTGGGTCACGTACCGCGGCGACGTGTCCCGATCCGACTGGGACAGCCTGCGGGCGAAGGTCGAGGGCGTGCCGTACCGGATGATGAGCCCGCTCCCGCAGCAGCCGGCGCCCATCATGCTGACGGCCTGGGGTCATCAGCTGTCCGTCGACTCGGCCGGCGACGCCCGCATCGACGAGTTCCTCACCGCCTACACGCAGGGTCCGCAGGCGCCTGAGCCCGGCGCGCCGGTGACCGGCGGCCGGGCGGCACCGTGACACGCCTGCTCCGGATAACCGCCACCCTCGCCGTGCTGGCCGTCGGCCTGCTGATCGGCGAGCGGATGGGCCCCCGGCCGGTGGGCCCGCCGGGGGAAGGCTCGGCCGCGGTCGGGTTCTGCCGGGACATGGCCGTTCACCATCAGCAGGCGGTGGAGCTGTCGCTCGTGGTGCGCGACCGCAGCACCGACGACGACGTGCGGCGGCTCGCGTACGACGTGCTCACCACGCAGGCCGCGCAGCGCGGGATGATGCTCGGCTGGCTGACCTCGTGGGGCTACAGCGCGTCCGCCGCGCGTCCGCCGATGGCGTGGATGGCGATGCCCGGGTCACCTGCGGGACCGCCAATGCCCGGCATGGCCACCCGGGAGCAGGTCGCCGCGCTGGAGCGGGCCGGACCCGGGACGGCGGACGTCATGTACCTGCGGCTGTTGATTGCGCATCACCTCGGTGGCGTGCACATGACCGACGGCCTGCTCCGCCCGGGCGTCCCCGGCACGCCGCCGGAGGTGCGGTGGCTGGCGGAGGCGATGCGGAACTCGCAACGTGCCGAGATCGGAGCCCTGCGCGACATGCTAGCGGTTCGTGCGGCGCCCCCTCGGCGGGACAGCATCCACACGGGGGAGCCAGGAAGATGAAATTCGCGATTCTGGGACCGGTCTGCGTGTCGCGCGACGGGTCCGAGGTGCCCATCCCGGGGGCGATGCAGCGCACCCTGCTGGCGTGCCTGCTGCTCACCCACGGCCGGACGGTTCCCGACGGCCGCCTCGCCGGCCTGCTCTGGGGATGGCAGGCGCCGCGTACGGTCAGCGCCCAGCTGTACACCTACGTCTCCCGGCTCCGCAGCCGGCTGGGCACCGCGGTCCGCTTCGACCGGCTGAACCACGGCTACCGGCTGCGGATCGTCGACGGGAGCCTCGACGTCGACGACTTCACCCGGCTGTCCGCGGCCGGCCACGCCGAGCTGCGCGCCGGCCACCCGGAGACCGGCGCGCGGGCCCTGCGGGCGGCCCTGTCGCTGTGGCGTGGCCCGGGACTCGACGGTGTGACCAGGTACCTGCGCGACGCCGAGCTGCCGCAGCTCGACGAGGCCCGGATGGCGGCGCTGGAGAGCCGGATCGACGCGGAGCTGGCCCTGGGGGAGCATCAGCGACTGGTGCCGGAGCTGACCGGGCTGGTCACCCGCTACCCGCTGCGGGAGCGGCTCCGCGCTCAGTGGATGACCGCGCTCTACCGTTGCGAGCGCCGGGCCGACGCGCTGGCCGCCTACCGGGCCGGGCGGGAGCTGCTGACCAGCGAGATCGGCGTCGAGCCCGGCCCGCTGCTGAGCGCCACCCACCGGGCCGTCCTCGACGGGACCCTGCGCTGGCCCCGGGAGTCTGCCGGCCCGCCCTTCCCAGTGCGCTGATCAGTGACCCAGGCCGGCGTCCCGAGCTCGTACGGCCGCGGCCGTACGATCGGTGACCTGGAGCTTGATGAACGTGTGAGTGATGTGGTTGCGCACGGTCTTCTCGGAGAGCACCAGGTCACGGGCGATCTGGCGGTTCGTGTAGCCCCGGGCGATCAGGTCGAGCACCTGCCGTTCGCGCTCGGTCAGCTCGGGGAAGGCCGCCCGGCTCGGCACCTGGTACACCTCGGAGAAGTAGGTGGTGAGCCGGTCCGCCACCGACGGGCTGAAGACCGCACCCCCCGCCGCCACCGTGTGGATGGCCCGCACCAGCTCGTCGCGCGAGGACGTCTTGGCCAGGTAGCCGAGCACGCCGGCCCGCAGTACGGCCACCACCGTGTCGTCCTCCTCGGACATGGAGATGGCCAGCATCTTCATCGCGGCCTGGGCGGTCGCGTTGATCTGGGTGATCGCGCGGGCCACCTCGATGCCGGTGCGGTCGGGCAGCTGCAGGTCGAGCAGGACCACGTCGACCCGGCCGCACACCTCGGCCAGCGCCGCGATCGCCTCCGCACCGGTGGCGGCCTCCCCGACGATCTCGATGGTGTCATGAGTGGAGAGCGCCATGCGGAGGCCGTCGCGGAAGATCGGGTGGTCCTCGACGATGAAGATGCGGGCGATCACTGCCCGCTCCTCGGCAGGATCGCTCGCACCACCGCGCCCGTCTCATGGTTGAGCACCAGGAATCTGCCCTGAAGTTCCTCGGCGCGCCGCCGCATCGAGCCGAGGCCGACGCCGTCGCCCGGCCCGGCCGCCAACCGGCCGTTGCCGTCGTCGGCCACGTCGAGCAGCACGTGGCGGGAGTCCACCGCGAGGCGGACGGTCACCGTGCCGGCTCCGGCGTGGCGCAGCGAGTTGGTCACGCCCTCGCCAGCGATCAGGTACGCCGCCACCTGCACCGCGTCGGACAGCGGCGGGGCGTCCTCGGGCACTTCGGCCCGGACTGTCAGGCCGTCGTGCGCCAGCCGGGCGGCGAGTCGTTGCAGCGCGACGGGCAGGTCGCCGTCGTCGAGGTCGGCGGGCCGCAGCCCGTCGATCGCCCGGCGCACCTCCTCGGTGACCCGGGTCAGCTCGGTCGCCGCATCGGTGAGCAGCTGCCGGGCCGGCGAGTCGTCGGCCACGTGCGCGGCCGCGGTGTCCAGCCGCAACCGGAGGCCGCTCAGCGTCGGCCCGAGCCCGTCGTGCAGGTCGCGCCGGAGGCGCTCGCGTTCCTCGGTGCGGGCGGCGACGACCCGCCGGCGGAGCCGGGCGTGCAGCCGCCGGATCGTCTCGACGGTGCGGCGGCGCCGGGACCGGGACAGGTTGGCTGCCACCCGGTAGACCGCGCGGCCCAGCACAGCGGTGGTCACCGCCCAGCAGAGCATCATGACCACCAGCACGGCCGAGGATACGAACGCCGCGGCTACGACCGCGGCCAGCAGCACCAGCGCGGCGCCCACGAGCCCGAGCACCAGGCTGGCCGACAGAATCGCGGTGAGCGTCGGCGTGCACCGCCGCCGGGCGCGGTGGCCGGCCACGAACAGGAACGCCAGCACCGGGATCAGCACGACCCCGGGCAGCAGCAACAGCCGCGGGTGCGCGTCGCCGAGCAGGGCGGTGCCGGGACTGGGCGACAGGGCGGCGAGCAAGGGCGGCAGCGCGATGCCGCCCGCTGCAATCATAAGCGCCCGCGCCGGTCTCCGGTGCCGTGGCCCGATCGCGACCGCCTGGGAAGCCTCTTCCGTGGCAGTCGGCTCGTCGTCGTTTTCTTGACCTCTATGCCCCCGCAACTTGGTCATGGTGCCACAGTAGGCCGTTAACAATCATCTCACCAACATCAATGAGCGTCGAATTCTCGACATCAGTCCTATGTGGACGGCAATACGGCGCGAAGCGCAAGGCGAGTTCAGACGGTCGTAGCATTTGATCTTGGTGGTTGGGTGGGACAGGATGCCCGCCGTGCGTGCACCACTGACATTGACCGACCATGAAGAAATCTCCCACGGACTCGCGGAAGGCTTGCTGTACAAGGAAATCGGCGTCCGGATCGGCCGGAACCCGTCGATCGTGTCGCGGGAAGTAGCCCGGCACGGTGGCCGGGCAGGCTACCGGGCGGTGGCCGCCGACAGCACCGCCACGGCAGCCCGCCGGCGGCCGAAGTTGTTGGCGGTCGACCGGTCACCACGACTACGGTCGGTGGTCATCCAGCGGTTGCGGGCGGGTTGGTCACCGGCCTCGATCGCGGGTCGCTTGCCCGAGCTGGTGCCCGGCGACGACGCTGTGCGGGTGTCGCACGAAGCCATCTACCAACGGGTCTACGCCCAGCCCGTCTCCACCCTCGCCCGCGAGCTGATCGCTCTGCGGGCCGGCCGTCCGGCCCGCCGATCCGGGCCGCGTCCCGAGCCCGCACCGCGGATCCGCGAGCCCCGCTACCTCGACGAACGACCGCCCGAGGTCGAGGGCCGGGCCGTGCCCGGGCATTGGGAAGGGGACCTGGTGATCGGTAAGAACGGCAAGACCGCGGTGGCGACCCTGGTCGAACGCAGCTCACGGTTTCTGATCCTGGTCCCCGCTGGGCTCTGGCGCTCATTTTGTGAGTGATCTTGGTGGCGGCTCGCGTGTGGCGAGGACGCGTTTGCGGAGGAGGTCGAGGTTCGCGCGGCCGTACATCTGCCGTTTGATGGTTTTGATGCGGTTGACGTGGCCTTCGACGGGACCTGAGCTCCAGGGTTGGGTGAGGCCGGCGACGACGGCGTCGCGGTCGCTGATCAGGCCGGCGGCGAAGCCGCGCAGTTCGGTCTGGTCCCCACTCCTTGAGGCTTGGTTATGGGCGGTTGGCGGTTGTGTCGGTGGTCTGGCCTAGGCTGGGGCGACCATGGGGAAGACGGACCTGCTGCGTACGAGCCGCGATGGCGACCAGTTCCATTACCACTGGGCAGCGCGTCGGTGTTTGGCGCTCCTGCCGCCTATGGCTTCGCTGGCCGCCGTGGCGATCGAAGGGGTGTCGGAGGCAGAGTTCACTGGCGCCGACGGGATTGTCGCGGGTGAGCAGGTTATCGACATCGCGGAGTACTTCGGGTCTGAGCAGCTTTCGGACGCCGATCGTGAGTGCCTGCAGGCCGACCGCGTCGACGAGCCGGTCGTTGTGCACGTGACGGGCCAGCACGACCTTCTTCTTGCCGGACTGACGGGTGATCGGGCTGGTGCCGGCGTAGTTCTTGCGCGCCTTGGCGCTGGCGTAACGGGTCTTGTCGTCTCCGAACTCGGCGAGCACCCGGGCGCCGAGCACGGCACTCAACCCAGGCTGGCTGACGTAGATGTCAGCGTCAGGGTGCTGGCCAAAATGGGCCCTCAACTGCTCTTCCAAAGTCTTAATCTCGGTGTTGAGGGTGGTCAGGATGGCAACCTGGGCGCGGACCATAGCGGCGTACGCGGTGGTCACAACGGGCGGCTGCCCCAGGTGGTTGGCTCGTAGGGCATCTCGGATCGCCTCGGCCTTGACCGTGGCGTGATGACGCCGTGCCCGCTTGACCGCGGCGACGATCCGCGTCAAGGGCAGCCAGGCGGCCGATGCCGGCTCGGGCGCTTTGGCCAGGAGCTCCAGCGCTTCCGGCGCGGTCAGGTCAGCGAACGCGGCCAAAGCGGCGGGGAAGTACTCTGGGCTTGACCCGTTTCGACGGACAGGGTCGTTGTGTTGATCTTAGTTAGGCGGCTCGGTCGATCGGTAGCGGTTGTGAGCTGGTGGTCTCGAAGGCCGCAGGGCTGAGGTAGCCGAGGGTTGAGTGTCGGCGGCGGGTGTTGTACCAGCCCTCGATGTATTCGAATATGGCCTGGCGGGCGGCTTGGTGGGTGGGCCAGGCCTGGCGGTGCAGGAGTTCGGTTTTGATGGTGGCGAAGAACGACTCGGCGACTGCGTTGTCCCAGCACTGTCCGCGCCGGCCGACGGACAGGCGGATGTCGTGACGGTGTGCCAGGCGGGTGTGCTGGGCGCTGACGTATTGCGTGCCACGGTCGGAATGAAACACCAGCCCGGGCTCGGGTCGGCGGCGTGCGACAGCGTCGGCGAGGGCGGCGTCGACCAGGTCGGTCTTGAGGTTGTCGGCCACGGCCCAGCCGACGACCCGGCGTGATGCGAGATCGATGACAGTGGCCAGGTAGAGCCAGCCCTGCCACGTGTTGATGTAGGTGATGTCGCCGCACCAGCGGGTATCGATTACGCCAGGATCAACACGGAAATCGCGGCCGACCAGGTCAGGTCGGAGCCCGGCGGCCGGATCCGGGATTGTGGTCGTGCGCCAGCGGCGTGGGCTCTTGCCGGCGAGTCCGGCGATGCGCATCAGCCGGGCGACGCGTTTGCGGCCGTGCCGTAGCCCCTGTTCGGTGAGGTCAGCGTGGATCCGCGGCGCCCCGTAGGTGCCCTTGGACCGTTCGTGCAGCACGGTGATCTTGTCGGTGAGCCGGGCATCGACCCGCTCGCGCTGCGACTGGGTGCCGGTTTTCTGCTGGTAGTAGGCGGATCGGGAGACCTCGAGCAGTTCGCAGGCACGTTTAACGTTGTGCTTGCCGGCCTGCTCCGCGGCGATGAACGGGAAGACGTTCACCGGGTCTCCTTCGCGAAGAAAGCCGTTGCCCGTTTGAGCACATCGACGTCTTCGCGCAGCCTGCGGTTCTCTTTGCGCAGCTGTGCGAGTTCGGCCCGTTCGTCGGTGGTCAGCCCATCGGCGCGGACGCCGGTGTCGAGTTCGGCCTGCTTGACCCACTCACGCACTGCCGTCTCGGTCAGGTCGAAGTCCTGGCTGACCTGCCGGAGCGTGCGGTCACCACGCTGACACAACTCGACGATCTCGGCCTTGAACTCCGGCGTGAACGAACGCCGAGGCCGCGGCCGCTTCTTTCCCATGCTCTCCATGATGCTGGACATCCTCCCGGAGACCCCAGGTCCCCTGATCTCGGATGTCCGTCAAAACGGGGCAGGCCCACTCCCTCAGCGCGCTGCGAAGCCGCAGCATGTGCCTGGTCTGCTCCCAGATCAGCGTCTTGTGAGCGCGGGTGACGACCTTGATCGCCTCAGATTGGTCGCTGTCGCCGGCTACCGGCCGCAGTTGGTGCCGGGCCGCGCGGACCATGTCGGCCAGTGTGTGAGCGTCGGCGGTGTCACTCTTGCCCCCGGATACCGAGCGTCGTTCCCGATAGCGCGCGACCTGCAGCGGGTTGATCGCGTACACCTGATAACCGGCCGCGATCAACGCCTGGACCCACGGGCCACGGTCGGTCTCGATGCCAACAACCACCTGAGCTGCGCCATCATCCTCTGCCAGGTGTTCGCCGATCATGGCGTGCAGTCGCGTGACGCCGGCGATGCCCTCAGGCAGCTTCACCTTTCCCAGCCGTCGGCCGGTCTCGTCCTGCAGCTCGACGTCATGGTGTTCCTCGGCCCAGTCATCGCCAACAAACAGCAACTTCGGTCCCTCTCCTCCCGCCCGCGGGCTAGTACTGCAACGGCAGTTGGTTAGGGGTAGCCGTGTCGTCGGTAGTGGCAGGTTCGGGCTTGGTGTTGGCGGCGTCGTCGCCAGCGGGACCAGGCCCAGATGTGTTCTGGTGGGTGGGTTTGTCGCACGGCCAGTGCGGTGAGGAGTCTGCGGATCTCCGGTACGGTGTAGCCGATCATCAGGTGTTCGCCGTGGTCGGTTCCCCTTTTACCGCAAGGGATCTGGCCACCGAGAGCCACGCGTGGGCGGCCATCGACAAGGTGATGTGGGCGTACCAGGCCCGCCAGTCGCGGACCTGGTACTGGTCCAGCCCGGCCTCGTTCTTGGCCTGCTGGAAGCACTCCTCGACCGCCCACCGGGACCCGGCGACCCGGGCCAGGTCGACCAGCCGGGTCCGACGGGGTCCGTAGCAGACGTAGTAGGCAATCTCCCCGGTGGTCATATTGCGGCGGGCGAGGAGCCAATGGCCGCGACCCGGCTGCCAGAACACCCTGATCGGCACCCGCGCCCACCAGTACTCCCTCGGGCCGTGCGCCCCGGCACCGGCAGACAGGCGGCACCACGCCTGCTCAGGTAGGTCGGCGATGAGGTCGTCGGCTCGGGCCGTGCCCATGCTGGTGGTGATCATGTCGTCGTTGCGGCGGGTCGCGACCACATAAGCGACATCCCGTTGTTCCAACCAGACCCGCAACGACTTCGACTGCCCGTAGGCCTCGTCCATCGTCACCCACCCGACCGGCACCCCCGCGTCCAGGGCGCGGCCGAGCATGGTGCGGGCCATCTGGACCTTCGTGGCGAACTCGACCTCGTCCGGGATGCCGGCGGCCCGGCACCGGTCCCGGTCATCGGTCCAGGACGTCGGTAGGTAGAGCTGCCGGTCGATCAACGCGTGGCCCTTGCTGGAGCGGTAGGCCAGGAACACTCCGACCTGGCAGTTCTCCGTCCTGCCGGCGGTCCCGGAGTACTGGCGTTGCACCCCGGCCGACCGGACACCCTTCTTCAGGAACCCGGTGTCATCCACGATCAACACGCCCCGCGGGTCACCGAGATGCTCGACCACGTAGTCCCGCACATCGTCACGGACCACGTCGACGTCCCAGTCAGCCCACCGCAGCAACCGCTGCATCCCGTCCGGAGACACGTCCCCGGCCTGCTCCGCGAGGGTCCACCCGTTCTTCCGGTCCAGGCTCGTCACCAGCCCACACAGGTACTGACGAGCCCGCCGCCGCGGCTCCGCCCGACGAAACCGGGCACCTATCCGATCGTGAAGGTGGTCCAACTCCGCATGCCACCGATCAACATCGACATCCGTCACGCTATACCCAACGAACGTGAACAGGACTCGACTCGGTCAGTGCCGTTGCAGTACTAGGACGCGTGGCCCGATGGCTGCGCCTACCTGATCCTCCAACTGCCGTGACGGCTGACCTGGAAGGATTCCCATCGAATCGGGCACAATGCTCGCCATGCGAAGCGATTCCGCGCCATCGTCGAAGCGTCTCCGCTACCGGGAGACCAGCGTAGAGGCGAGACAGATCTTGTCACAGGAGGGCGAGTCACATCGATTCGAGTTTAAGGAGACAGCCGAGGCCGTTGACGCGCGCGTCCTAACTGCGGCTGCCAACGCTGTGCTGGTTGACCAGATAACCGAGGGTTTTGTAACGATCCTGGTTGGAGTCAAGGAGGTAGCCGACGAGCAGACTGGCGTCGTTCGCGGCGAGGTCGTGGGACTGGTCAAGATGAACGACGAGCGGGCTCGCCGTTCATCGCTCGAGAAGGCTAGGCAGAAGATCCAGAGTCGAGCGAGTGAGACGCTTCCCGTGCCAGTCAACCTGCGCATCATCGAAGAAGGGGTTGATACGTCCGCGCCGTTTCTTCGGCTCGAGGTCGGGCCAACCCGCGCGCCGCACTACACCCGAGATGGGCTTCGTGTCACCAGGTATGGCGCCTCAACGCGCGCAATCACCGACGAGGAGCTCATCGACTTGTACCTGGTGCGGGAGGCCGAGGCATTCCGGCAGCGGTTTAGTGCGATCGCCGCAGGCCTGACCGGGACTGTCGAAACGCTCCGTGGGAACGTCGAAGCCACGTCAGAGGCCATCATGTCGGCACTGAAGGAGGTGGAGGACAGTGCAGGGTATGCCGCCGTCGAAGCTTCGGAAGCCGCGAGCACTCTCCGCGATATCGAAATTGAGCTGCAGGACCGCCCAACGTCGGACCAGGTCATCGACTGGCTCGAACACGGCGACGTGACCCTCGCAGCTAACCTGTCCCGGGTGGCGGCGCACCTGACCCGCCGGATCAAGTCCCAACGAGTCCAGCCGATGAAACCACGGCCGCGGAAGGCGACTCCCTGACGCCAGGCATGAGCCGATGGTCGGGTGCGGCGAAGCACCTAACCCTCTGCCAGATTCCCGTCCTCGGGTCCTTCGCCCCCGTCAACCTAGATGTCAGCTAGCAGCGGGCCTGTCCCTGCCTCAGCCCGCCTCGCTGCACGCTCTGTCTCGTCTGTCGGCTCCGCCTGAAAACTGACCATGTGGTTCCGGCTGAATCGGGACCACCTCCTGAAGCATCGGGAGGTGCTGAGCGTGGAGGATTGGGCAGAGATCCGGCGGCTGCGGCGGTCGGAGGGCATGGCGATCCAGGCGATCGCACGGCGTTTGAGGATGTCTCGTAACACCGTGAAGAAGGCCTTGGCCGGTGATGAGCCGCCCCGGTATCGGCGGGCGGCGAAGGGGTCGATCGTGGATGCGGTCGAGCCGAGGATCAGGGCGTTGTTGGCGGAGTTCCCGGAGATGCCCTCGACGGTGATCATGGAGCGGGTGGGGTGGGCCCGGGGCAAGACGGTCTTCTGTGACCGGGTGCAGCAGCTGCGGCCGTTGTTCCGCCGGCCGGATCCGTGCCAGCGGATGGAGTATCTGCCGGGTTGACCGTCGTTTGACCGTGGAAACGTACGTGTCGCCTCGTCCTGGGCGGTGCCGCATCGTGTCGTGTCTCACCTCGTCGTCCGCAGCCGGCTGGTCTTGTCTCCGGCGCGTGTTCAACGCCTGGACCGGCTATCCCGGTCGGCTGGCCTTCTCGGGAGGGCGCGCTTGGACAGTCCGAATGTCAATGGCTGTTCCTGGCCCCGGTCGGTCCGTTCTCGCCAGACCGCGCGGATCTGGTCCCCGATCGATGGGGCTTGGCCGCGTCCCGCGTGGGCTGTCGATGGGTGCCGCGTGGGGTCGAGCATGTTGTTGCCTATCGCTCTGTGGGCCGCGGCGTTCTGTGTCTACGACGCCGTACGGCACCGGAGGGCTTCCGCCTAGGTTTGGGAGCGATCGGAGTGGGGCGGGTCGGGGTGATGGGCGGGATCACAATCACCCGGCTTTGGGTCATCGTCAGTCGGGTAATCGTTCTTCGGTGACCGCTCTGACAACGACGTTTCCCGGACGCAAACAGGGCTACGCATCGTCGGCCCGTTCGAGCCGGATCACGCAGCCCGTCGGTGGCTGGTGGCGGAGAGCATCGACGACCTGGCCCTTGGGTGGGGCTTCCTCGCGGCGGACGTATGTGCCTTGCTGAAAGGAGATCCTGGTCAACCCGCGTAGCCGGACGAGAACACGAGCCTCGTATGCCGACACCTACAGCCGACCTGGTCAAACACCGTGCTCGCACTCGCGCACGACACTGCCGAAGGGGCCGCGTCGGAGGATGGTCAGGTAAGCGATCCTTCCCGGATCGACGATCGGCCGGATACCGGGGCGAGTGGCCGGGCGTTGGACATGCCTTTGTGCGCCGAGGAGCTGGTCGAGGTGGGGACTCACTCAACCCCAGCCTTGCCGGGTCAGCCCCGAAACTGGCCGTATGGTGCGTGCCCCATCATGAGAATGTGGCTGGCGATGAGGTCGCACTCGACCTCTAGCCGCTGAGACCTGGAACGCCCGGCCAGATCAGCCCACGAGCACTGGACGTCCCCGCGGAATGCCCTGTGCTGCCGGTGATCATCGCGCCGCCCCTTGGCGGCATGACTTGCCAACCGGGCGCGGACGATTCCTTGACCGATGTACGCCAGTCCTTCCAAGCCGTCGGTATCCGTGCTGCGTCCTTCATTGCCGAGACGGCGTACCCGGTAGACGCCGGTGACCGGGCTAGCAGCCAGCATCGGGCTCCACGGACTCCAGGCCAACGTGGCCCAGTCCGCCGCGGTCGGATTGCCGTGCAGATCGAGGACGGCGGGTTCGTCGGCCGATCGTCGCGCGTCCGAATCTGGATAGCCGCGCCGTCGCCGACCGGAGCGCACGAGCGCAGCGGTATTGCCAGTGGACTTGACCCAGCCGTCGGGCATACGTCCGAAGTTGGCCGTGGGCGACCGGCCGTACTTCGCCCGGCACTCGGAAAGGAGCACGCACTCGGCCGCCAGCCGGTCGTCCTTCGTGCCGTCGAACTCGGCCACGGAGAACTCGAACGCTGCCTCGCCTTCAGTGCGCATCACCCAGAGGCACGGTGCAGCCGTGTGCGGGTCGTTGTAGGGCATGTCGTCGTCGTAGAGGACGCAGAGCTGGCTCAGCCGGCCGCGTAGTCCGCTCGTCTGGCCGATGTAGGCGAGACCGCTCCCACCTGAGGTCCTGACACGGTACAGCCCGGGTGACTGGGGTATCCGCAGGCGGGCGGCACGGTCATCTAGCGGACTCCAGTCGCTCCACTCTAGCGCCGTCATCGTTGTGATTCCCGTTCCGGGCTAGTCGGCTGTCTGCGGCCGAGGGTGTAGCGGCTGTGCAAAAAATCCGTCAGCCGCTGAATGTGGCGCGGAATATTTTCGATGTCATTCCACTTGTGTACCTGGCCGCCGCTGAAAATCCACGCCCCTTCGGTCCAGTGGCAGTCCACGGCGACGAGTTTTAGATCGGCAACGAACTGGTCAGTCGCGACGATGCCATCGTTCACGGCCCGCACGTGGACGATCGCATCCATGAGGTATCCCATGCTGATGATTCCCGTTCCGTGCATCAGGCGCGAGTTTCGAACAGGCTTACCCCACGCTTCGGGAAAGACTTCACGAACCGCGCTCCAGAAGTTGCATAACAGCGTGTGCGCTTCACCGCGGCGAACCATGTCTTCGTCATTGCGCAACCGGTACAACGCGCCGTCGGTGAGGCTGTTCTGGAGCATTCGCAGGACATTACTGTCGTTGATGTAGCCACCCGGATTGGTGGTTGTCTTGATCATTCGGTATAGCGGGGATCTGACTGCGTCCGAATTCAATCGTTCGAGGAGCGTCGCCGGTAACTGGCGGAGGTGCAACAGTGGCGGTAGCGTGCCTGCGGCTGTGGGTAGCAGTTCGTTGACGAGTCCCGTAGGCAGCGGTCGGGTGCGGTTGAGAAGTATGAACTGGGACCTCTGATCGGCTACCCCGTCGGCGAGAAAGGCATTGACGGCGACGGGGAACGCGTCCACGCGGGCGTCCCTGATAGCCGCGCAGCGGTGTTGCCCGTCGACGATTAGGCCGGGTCGTTCATGCTCGGGACCATCGGTCGCCGGAACGATCAGATATCCACTTTGCACGTATTCAGGCACGGCTTCGCCGGTCGGCGTCGTTTCGAAGCGAACCCGCTCATCGAAGGCGACGACGATGGCGTTGGGCATGAGCGGGCTGGGGTCATCTTCGAGATAGCGGCGGATCGCCGCGACGTGGGTGCCACTCTCCGGTCGCTGATAGCCGTTAACCTGGCCATCCGGCCGTTTGATACGAGAAACCGTGGCGATCTTCGGCAACAGCGTGCCGTCGATGGCAAACGTATAGACGGCACGCCCGCGTCCCTGGTCGATCTTCAAGGCGGGAAGCCGGAGTTCCGATTTGTCGTTCACGCAGCGTCCTTCCGCTGTTGCCGGGTACGTAGTTGCTGCTCAAAGACATAGAGGTTGTGGAAGCCGCGTCGTTTGTTGCGCTCCGAGCCGCGGAAGACAGCGATCTCGATACCGAGCGCTTTGCAGAGATCACATGGACAATGCCGCCATGGCCGGTCGACGAGAGTTTGGCGGTATTGGGCGCTGCGATCAGTCTTGCCGTCCCATACGGCACCGTAGCGGACGAGGGCTTCAACTACGTCGTCGACTTCGATCTTGTCCGAGTCGAACTGCCGGAGTTGGTGCAGCGCGTTGCGTTCCAGTTTCGCTGCCTGTTCCTGGCGGATCTCACCGGCACGAATCCGGCCCTTCAGCTTGGCGTTTACGTCGACTTGGGGAACTCGGAGTGCCACGTAGGTGCGGGTCGGGGTGTAGTAGTTGTTCCGGTCGTCCTTGAACGCTTGGCGGAAGGGTGAGCTACTGTCGAAGCTGGACACACCCAGTCGGGCGAAGTGCGGGACGTCGTCGCAGCGACTGATCCCGAGCAGATGCAGCTGGGTCTCTTTGTCCCGAACGTCGGCGACGGCGGCGAGGCAGGCCAGGATGTCGCGGGACTTCAGGGGAACCATTCCACCCAAAGCGATCCGTCGATAGCCGATCCGCTGGAGGACGCTGACCGAGTCGGCGTAAGACTGCGGACTCCAGCCCTGGGCGACACCGTATGGTTCGAACCGCACTCGCCGCGCTGTGCACCGCTGCAGGAAGAGGTCGGCCAGCTCCAGGGTGATGTGCTGCCGGTAAGCCCATCCCCGGGTGATCGCGTCATCTCGGGTCGCGACGGGATCGTATTGAAAAATTACGTGGTCGACGGCGATGCCGTAGTCGAAGCCGGAGCTCTCGTAGAAGTCGATGACCTCATCGGGCGTGTACGGCGGGTACTCCTCGGCGACGTACGAGAACGCACCGCAGTCGCCCATGATCTTCAGTTGGGTCTGGCTCTGGTCCAGCCGGAAGAACCGGCGTGCGCCTTCACGGTAGAGACGGTGCCGCTGGGCGACGGTGTACTTGCCATCGACAGCAGCCTTCGAAATCAGTAAACCGTCGTACGGCGCGCCTGTGAGAGCCTCGTGCGCGTAGCAGTCGTCACGTTGCCGGACGCGGAACGGATCGCGCTCCTCGGAGAGGAAGTCGAAGGCCGGATCGATCTGGTCCTGGCTGTCCGGAAAGAAGAATCTCACCTAGTCGCGCCCCAGGTGCCCTGACGATTCCGTTCCGTCCGCCGCACTACAGCTCTCCTCGGTAAATGCAGCCGGTGGTGCACGTCTCCCGCACCATCACTGCGGCCAACGACAAATGGTCGACCAGCCGATCCCAGATCCAGCGAGCGAGCACCTCACTCGTCGGATTCTCCAAACCGGGCACCTTGTTCAGGTAGTAATGGTCAAGCTGGGCATGCAGAGGCTGGAACGCCTCGCTAAGGTCGCCGAAGTCGATCACCCAGCCGCTGTGTGGGTCGACGTCCCCAGTCACATGCACCTGCACCTTGTACGAATGGCCGTGCAGCCGAGCACATTTGTGCCCCTCCGGCACATGCGGTAGCCGGTGCGCGGCTTCGAAGCTGAACTCGCGGAAGATCTCCATCAGGCAATTCCTATGTACTTGTGGGTTTGCACGCTCAGCCGCCACTGCGGGTGCTCCAGGCAGTAGCGGACCGCGGCAGCGGTGTTCGCAGCCCTATCCGGGCCGTCCATCGGCTGTAGCAGGAAACACTCGAAGTCCAGGTCCTCGAACCGCTCGGGCTCCGCACCCACCTGCGGGAAGACAAGTTTCAGGTCATGGCCCCGGGCGAGGATGACCGGAGCGCCGGCTTTGGGGCTGACACAAATCCAGTCCAGGCCAGCCGGAGCGTGGCGCGTCCCGTTGGTTTCGATGGCAACCTCGAAGCCGGCCGCGTGCAGAGCGTCCACCGCAGCCTGATCGAGTTGCAATAGCGGCTCGCCTCCGGTGCAGACGACGTAGGGCTTGGCACGCTGGTGCGGTCGACCGTCCCAGGCTCGGGCAACCGCCACTGCCAGCTCCGAGGGACTGTCGAACCGGCCGCCGCCCGGGCCGTCGACGCCGACGAAGTCCGTATCGCAGAACTGGCAGATGGCACGATGCCGATCCCGTTCCCGCCCGGTCCAAAGGTTGCAACTCGCGAATCGGCAGAACACGGCGGGACGGCCGGTATGCGATCCTTCGCCCTGAAGGGTGTAGAAGATCTCCTTGACCAGGTACCCCACGGCTCATCCTCCGGCAGTCGCCAGAGCCGGATCGCCGAGACCGAGTTCAGCGAACCCCCGGGCCCGCAACAGACAAGAGTCGCAGGTTCCACAGGCGCGACCCTGCACCGGGTCGTAGCAACTATGGGTCAACCCGTAGTCGACGCCGAGTTCCAGACCACGGCGAATCGTCTCCGCCTTCGACAGGTTGATCAGCGGGGTGTGGATACGCAGCCGTTGACGCCCCTCCACACCCGCCTTGGTGGCGAGGTTCGCCATCTCCTCATACGCCGCGACAAACTCGGGTCGGCAGTCGGGATATCCACTGTAGTCAAGGGCGCTCACCCCGATGAACACGTCGGACGCGGCTAGAGTTTCAGCCCAAGCGAGCGCAAAGGACAGGAAGATGGTGTTACGGGCAGGCACGTAGGTCACCGGAATGTCGGCTGCCATGTCATCGGCGGTCGCGTGATGCGGAACGTCGATGGAGGCGTCAGTAAGCGCCGAACCGCCGAACGCCCGCAGGTCGATGTCGACGATCACATGCCGCCGGACACCGAGATACCGCGCTACACGGGCCGCGGACTCGAGTTCGATGGCATGACGCTGCCCGTACCGGAAGCTGAGCGCGTGGAGGTCATAGCCCTCATGGCGGGCCATGGCTAACACCGTCGCGGAGTCGAGACCCCCGCTGAGCAGGACCACGACCTTCTTGTTAGCGGTGGACATGCGCTTCCCTCACTTCCTGCGACCGGGCGCCTCGGAAATCTACGAGGTGGGTCTGACATTCTTGGGTCACCTTTGAGCCGCTGTCAGGTAATTGACAACGCCGCCGCTCTCAGCCGCACCGAAACTGCTGAAGCCGCCGCGCGGCCAGCACCGACCAACAAAGACGATTGTCACCGCCGCAACGCCACCGCGCCGCGACAGACAGACAGAGCAGGCGGGCAGGTCGTCAGCGGTCCGCTGCGTGGCGACGCTCCAGCATGCATGCGGCGCCAACCTCGCGCGGGCCATGAAGCAGGCAGTTACCGGCCATCGACGACGCCCTCCGCCGCAGCCGACACGACGCCGGGAACGAGCTCGCACTTGACGTGATCAGCGGCAGTTTCGTTCTAGGCTCGCCTGGGTGAGGCAGACATTGGCGACCATTGCTCGGTACTGGGTAGACCGGAACAGCGGCATCCGCGATCGGGAATCGGCCCGCCTACTCGGCGAAGGGCTGCTGAGGCTCGTCGACGCCGTTGGCGGTCGGTGCACCGTCCTGCTCGCACCGTGTGGGGCTCGAATACTCGGTTCGGCGGTCTGAAGTGCGGTTCTGTGCGAGCTCGAGCACGGCGCAGCCGTCATGCTCGTGGCTATGAGCGCGTCGTTGGTGTACCTGCTGCTTCGCCAGGTCCTGCAGATGTTGTCCCAGCTCGCCCGCGACGAGGGGGCCAAGGATGTGGAGATCCTGGTGCTCTGCCATCAGGTGGCGGTGCTGCGCCGCCAGGTGACCCGCCCCGATCTCGAGCCCGCCGACCGGGTGGTGCTGGCGGTGCTGTCGCGGCTGCTGCCCCGCCCACGCTGGTCGGTGTTCTTCGTCACCCCGGCCACGCTGTTGCGCTGGCATCGTGACCTGGTCGCCCGACGGTGGACGTACCCGCATGCCCGGCCGGGCCGGCCAACGGTCGACAAGCAGGTCCGCGACCTGGTACTGCGACTCGCGGCGGAGAATCCTTCGTGGGGGCACCGCCGCATCCACGGTGAACTGCTCGGCCTGGGCTACCGAGTCGCGGCCAGCACCGTGTGGAAGATCCTCAACGAGGCCGGGGTCGACCCAGCACCCCGGCGGTCCGGGCCGACCTGGAAACAGTTCCTGACCGCCCAGGCCCACACGATCCTGGCCTGTGATTTCTTCACCGTCGACACCGTGATGCTCAAGCGGATCTACGTGCTGTTCTTCGTCGAGATCGCCACCCGCCAAGTCCACGTGGTTGGGGTAACCGCCCATCCGACCGGCGCCTGGGTGACCCAGCAAGCACGGAATCTACTGATGGATCTCGACCAGCGCACAGCTGGGCTGCGGTTCCTGCTCCGCGACCGCGACAAGAAGTTCACGAACACCTTCGACGCGATGTTCACCGCCGAAGGCATCGACGTGATCATGACCCCACCGCAGGCACCCCGGGCGAACGCGTTCGCCGAACGATGGGTGGGCACCGTACGCCGGGAGTGCACCGACCGGCTGCTCATCGTCAACGAACGGCACCTGGCGACCGTCCTCGCCGAGTACACGGCCCATTACAACGGCCACCGACCACATCGTTCACTCGGCCAGCAGCCACCGAATCCTGCGCCGCACGTTGTCGACCTCAACGCCGCCCGGGTTCACCGGCGACCGATCCTGGACGGGCTGATCAACGAGTATTCGCAGGCGGCGTAGCCGAGCCGGCTTTACGAGCCCCACACGTCGTCGGAGGACGAGGCGGCGGATCACCCCCACGGGAGTGGGGAGCACTTGAGCATGACGTCGTGCGGACCCATGCCCCACGGACCACCCCCACGGGCGTGGGGAGCACCGGCACCGCGCGTCGGCGTCCTGCCCGGCCGTCGGACCACCCCCACGGGCGTGGGGAGCACGCAAAGAAGCCGATCGCGAGGCCGACCAGGAACGGACCACCCCCACGGACGTGGGGAGCACGCGTCAACCTCGTGCCGAGGCACGAGCCAGCCCGGACCACCCCCACGGGCGCGGGGAGCACTCTTCCGTGGTCCGTACGAGTTTGCGCCACCGCAGACCACCCCCACGGGCGTGGGGAGCACGCTCTTCAATGGGCTGACGCCTGGCATTAACACGGACCACCCCCACGGGCGTGGGGCGCACGCCAGCTCGATCTCGGTCGCCCGCAGGTTCGCCGGACCACCCCCACGGGCGTGGGGAGCACCGCGACGGCCGAGGGTCCACCGAGCCAGCTGAGGGACCACCCCCACGGGCGTGGGGAGCACACCACGGTCGGGGCGAACATCTGATCAAGCAGCGGACCACCCCCACGGGCGTGGGGAGCACACCTCCTCTGTGGACGGCTCATAGATCAACTCAGGACCACCCCCACGGGCGTGGGGAGCACGCGCTCCTCCCGCTGACGGTCGCGTTCCAGGGCGGACCACCCCCACGGGCGTGGGGAGCACCGGCCAGCGACGGCTGCTCGGCCAGCGCCTCCTGAACCACCCCCAAGGGCGTTGGGAGCACGCTGAGGTCGATGGTGACGGTGAGGGCCGGGCCGGACCACCCCCACGGGCGTGGGGAGCACGACCGCCGGTTCCTGATCGGCTGCGCCCTCGGGGACCACCCCCACGGGCGTGGGGAGCACACCTCGGCATGGACACCGGGGACTGGCTGTGCCGGACCACCCCCACGGGTGTGGGGAGCACCGGGGCGTGGTCGGCTGCGGGTCGTTGGCGGGCGGACCACCCCCACGGGCGTGGGGAGCAAGACGGTACCTACCTACCGTCCGGGCGCGGTTGCCTACGGACCACCCCCAGGGGCGTGGGGAGCACGGTCAGTCCTGGTCGGCGCAGGGGCACTGCATCGGACCACCCCCACGGGCGTGGGGAGCACGGGCCCATCCCATCGAGTGCATCCGCGTGCACCGGACCACCCCCACGGGCGTGGGGAGCACGTCGGCATGTTCGCCAAGCCTGGTGGGAGCATCGGACCACCCCCACGGGCGTGGGGAGCACCGGGACTGGCGGTGGCGCGTCACCTCCCCGGCCGGACCACCCCCACGGGCGTGGGGAGCACGCGGGTGGCACCCAGGAGCCACGGGTCTACGCGGGACCACCCCCACGGGCGTGGGGAGCACCCCGGACCGCCGATGAACCGCAGGCCGGCCTCGGGACCACCCCCACGGGCGTGGGGAGCACGGGCCCCACCCTCGGCCGAGGGTGGGGCCCGTCGGACCACTCCCACGGGCGTGGAGAGCACCATCATCGACACGGCGTTGACTCTGGTCGAGCCGGACCACCCCCACGGGCGTGGGGAGCACACCACACGTGCACGGTGATCGTTGACGGTGATCGGACCACCCCCACGGGCGTGGGGAGCACGTAGTACCGCAGCGCCCGCCACATCGGCATGCCGGACCACCCCCACGGGCGTGGGGAGCACAGCCGGTTACCAGCGGCCAGCCTCGCGAGGACCGGACCACCCCCACGGGCGTGGGGAGCACTTGGCCGGATGGCTTGACGCCCAGGCGGTCGGCGGACCACCCCCACGGGCGTGGGGAGCACCTCGTGTCGACGGTCGTCCGAACCCGGAGCGGCGGACCACCCCCACGGGCGTGGGGAGCACTCCCTGTCGAGCCCCCGCTGCCGATCGGTCGCCGGACCACCCCCACGGGCGTGGGGAGCACAGTGCGGTGTTGGTCATTGAGTCCCGCGCGTTCGGACCACCCCCACGGGCGTGCGGAGCACGGTGGCGAGGAGGCAGGCCGCGCTCACGGCGCCGGACCACCCCGACGGGCGTGGGGAGCACACGACCATGGAACTCGACCGGGTCCGGCCGATCGGACCACCCCCACCGGCGTGGGGAGCACCTGAATTCCCAATCGGTCCAGGAATCCACTAGCGGACCACCCCCACGGGCGTGGGGAGCACGCGAAGTGGCGGGTCTCCGGCGTGCCGGGGAACGGACCACCCCCACGGGCGTGGGGAGCACGGGGCAAGCTTCCGGGCCGAACCACCCCCACGGGCGTGGGAAGCACCTCTCTCGGCGCGTACCTGGTGCCGGGGCAGACGGACCACCCCCACGGGCGTGGGGAGCACTGGCCTCCGGCGGGGTGCGATCCCGCCGGGGGCGGACCACCCCCACGGGCGTGGGGAGCACTCTGCAGTCCGCCCGGAAGCGGATCCTCGCGGCGGACCACCCCCACGGGCGTGGGGAGCATCCGTACTACGGCGCGGACGGGTACGCGAACGACGGACCACCCCCACGGGCGTGGGGAGCACTTCAGGGTCACGAGACCCTTCCGGGCCAGCGCCGGACCACCCCCACGGGCGTGGGGAGCACGCGAGCAGTACCGCCGGGTCGTCGCCTCTGGCCGGACCACCCCCACGGGCGTGGGGAGCACACGGACACGAGCCCGGCGAACCCGTCGGCCGTTGGACCACCCCCGCGGGCGTGGGGAGCACGTCGGTGGCACCGAAGCGGCCAGGGTCCTCGGCGGACCACCCCCACGGGCGTTGGGAGCACCGGTGCGGACCGTGTGTCGGCCTGACGTCGTACGGGACCACCCCCAACGGGCGTGGGGAGCACGTTCACGGAGCTGTAACGGACACAGGTGGGGGCGGACCACCCCCACGGGCGTGGGGAGCACGGGTACCGGCGGCCCGCGGCAACACCATGGCCCGGACCACCCCCACGGGCGTGGGGAGCACTGTCACTCTCGTCGGGGTACCAGGCGGGGATACGGACCACCCCCACGGGCGTGGGGAGCACTCGGGCAAGGCCACCCGCGCCCAGGCCCAGAACGGACCACCCCCACGGGCGTGGGGAGCACATGGCGGACAGTAGCGGGCTCTTGCCAAATCCCGGACCACCCCCACCGGCGTGGGGAGCACAAGTAGACCAGCGCGTACGGCGGAACCGTCCCCGGACCACCCCCACGGGCGTGGGGAGCACGGTGTGGACAGTGCGCGCGAGGCGCTGAAACCCGGACTACCCCCACGGGCGTGGGGAGCACGTCCGGACGGTCCTGAACGGGCTGCCGCCGGGCGGACCACCCCCACGGGCGTGGGGAGCACTCGACCCGGCCCGACAGGCGCTCCAGCTCGGCCGGACCACCCCCACGGGCGTGGGGAGCACACTCCGCGTCCGGGCCCGCCGTGTTGAGCGGGCGGACCACCCCCACGGGCGTGGGAGCACACAGAAGTCGACACGGAGACTGCCCGCCGCGACGGACCACCCCCACGGGCGTGGGGAGCACTTCAGTTGCTTACCCACGGGGCGTGGGGAGCACGCCCCGGCCAACGGCGCCGGCACCGTATTCACCGGACCACCCCGACGGGCCTGGGGAGCACCAGCGCGGGACCCGGGTTTTTCAGCATCGGCGGAGACGTCGCGGGCATGGCGGGCACTTCCCTGGACGTTAGGACGAGGGTCCGAGGCTGCCCAATGTGAGGCCGTCGCTGATTTCTCGAGCCAGCGCGGCTCCGGTTGTTCCTGCGCGGTCGAGGTGGTTTCGGAACTCGATGAGTTGGCGGAAGGCTTGTCCGTAGGGTCGCTGTTGATCCAAGGGCAGTACCGGAATGGTGAGTCGCCTGATTTCGATGCGCAATGCGCCGTTGCTGGTGCTGGTGGTTCGGTCGGCGCCGTGCGGGTTGTCGGTGCGGGAGATGACACCGGCGATGAACCATGGGTCGAAACGGGTCGTGTCGACGCGCATCAGTTGAACGCCTGGTCCTAGCTCGGCTCCAGCCTGATCGGGGGTGGCGACTTGGGCGGTGATGTTGCGGCCGAGGATGGTGATGAGGATGTCATTGGCGCGTACCCGAGAGGCTGGATCGTTGTTCGTGTTGCGGGGTGCCGAGCCGGTTGCCGGGCCGCCGGACAGAGCGTCGGTGGCGGTCAATACCGTGGTGGTGGCGGTGGTGCCGGTTGATCGGCTACGGGAGAGCGGGCGCTGTACGGATATGCTGCGGGACCGGATCAGGTCGGCAATGTCAGCCTGGGGGGCTGTGCGCAGCGCCGAAGAGTTCAGCTGTCGTACTGCGGGTAGGGTGCCGCGCACTTGGTCGAGGAGTTGCTCGAACTCGCCGATCCTAGCGATCGTCTGGCCCGGGTCAGGCGCGAGTTCGCCGGCCTTTGCCAGGTAGCGCTGCGGTGTCAGGTCGACCTGGTCATCGAGCACTTCGATGACGGGTATGGCGCGGTGGATGCTTGGCACTTCGTCGTAGCGACCGGACCGGTAGGCGCGCCACGCGGTTCCGACGATGTCGGGCAGGGACTGGTCGGCCGGCGCGGCGGTGGTGTCGACGACGAGCAGTTCTCCGGCGCGCGGCTGAGTTGGATCAGGTTGGCCGAGTACCCAGACGTGCAGGCCGATGCCGGTCGGTGGCATCAAGCCGGCGGGGAGGGCGATGATCGCGCGTAGCGCTCCGCGGCGGACCAGTTCGGCACGGACACGGCGGCCGGCTGGACGTACTGCTGCGGCCGGTGGCATGAGTACGACGACGGCGCCGTCGGGGGAGAGGTGGGCCAGGGCGTGTTGCACCCAGGCGAGTTCGGGCTCGGTGCGCGGGGGTAGGCCGTAGGTCCAGCGAGGGTCGTAGGCGAGGCGGTCGTGACCCCAGTCGTGGATGCCGAAGGGGAAGTTCGCTACGACGACGTCGGCCCGTAGGTCGGGCATGGCGTCGGCGAGCAGGCTATCGCCGACGTGGACGACGGGTGGCTCCACCTCGATGCCGGCGCGACGGGCTCGCAGGTGGACGAACCATAGCCGCAGTAGCGTGATCAGGGCGTACTGTGGCTTGATTTCCTGTGCGTAGCACCGTGTAGGGGCACGGTTGGTCAGGGCTTGGTCGGCGGCCATACGCAGGATCGATCCGGTGCCGCTGGTGAAGTCGAACATTCGGGCTCCGGAGCCGGCGAGGGTCAGCATCGTTTCGGCGATGCTGTCCGGCGTGCCAGCGAGGCCGGACAGCGAGTTGGCCGAGGCTACGTACCGGCTGTGTAGGTACTCAAATGCGGTCTCGTGGCCCTGTTCGGCGCCGAGTTGGTCGACCATGGTCAGCACCGTGGTGAGCTGTGCTGTCCACACCGGGGGTAACACGGTGTCGACCAACGCGGTGAGGCCAGGGTCGAGCGTGCGCAGGTGGTCGACGAGTTGCGCTGGGCTGAGCATGGTGTCGCCGGCGGTGTCGGTCTGATCGGAGCGGACGAGTAGGTATGCGCCGCAGATACCGAGCACGTCACTGATCTGGGTTGCGGGCTGGTGGCTCTCGATGTGCCGCCATGCCCACTGCTCGGTGCTGGCCTGGTGTAGGCGGCCATGTTGGCGGAGCCAGTCCGCGACCTCGCGCGCGTCGAAGGACGGGCTCGCCGGGGTGCCGCCGACGGGTGTCGGGAAGTCGGCGTACCGGCGACGCCAGTTGCTCACTGCCGCCCGACCGACGTTGGCCAGTCGTGCGATGTCGCTGGCGGTCAGAGTGACCTCTCCGGGGGTCATGCTGGGGTTCCGTGTCACCCGTGAACTCTAACATGTCTGCTATCCTTGTGTACTGGCTTCACGGGCGCTATCTTCCTTGGTGTTCCGATTCACAAGCCGTCATTGGAGGCTCCCATGCCCCGTCGTGGCCGTAGTACCACAGTTGGAAAGTTCGCAAAGCTCGACCAGAACCGCCGGGCGTCCGAAATTCGCGTGCTCGGTGAGCTGCTCCGTCGCGAGCAGCACGTAACGCCTGCCGAGGGCTCGCAGGTGCATGACCTGCAGGGAAGCGCTCGCTTGCCTGTGTGAGGCCCCACCCCCCGACGATCGAAGGAGGACCATGAACACCCTTGCGCGTACCTACGCCGCCACTGTCCCCGTCGTTTCCACCGGTTGAGTACGTGCGTGCCGGCGCGCGCCGGTATCACTCGGCCTCCCTGGACATGACGGCCCCGGAGGTGTACGCCGGGGTACGCCTTGATCCGGCTGTCGGTGCTGCCATCGCTGACGCTTACATGGCAGCAGCCGTCCGGGACGAGCGGGCCTACGGCGCGTATGCCCTGTTCTGCCGCGAGACCGTGCAGCAGTACCACCTCCTCGTTGGCCGGGTCGAGTTCGGCGGCCTGGGCGTGGCGGTACGGGTCGTCGACGAGGACCCGTACGCGGACGTCGAGTCCATGATCGACGATGTGCTGCAGCGTCGGCTGAGGGTGTGGGCCAGCGCAGCCACCGCCAACCCGCACCCGTACCTCAGCGACGGTGAGAACGACATGTTCCGCGCGGTCCACGACGTGTTCGGACACGCGGCGAGCGGCCGTGGCTTCGACCAGCATGGCGAGGAGGCGGCGTGGTTGAAGCACAGCACCATGTACTCGCCGCTGGCGCGCCGCGCCTTGACGACCGAGACGCGCGGACAGAACTGCGCCCAGATTTTTCACTACGCTGGCGCTCGGTTCCCACAGCAGAAAGCGGTGCTGTTGCCCCCGGCGTTCAGCGATCCGAAGCTGGTGGGTACCGGGGTAGCTAACGTGAAGGGGCCTATGCAGTGCTCAGCCGCTCGATCTCCCGCCGTAGATCTAACACCTTGGCGTACTCGGGGCCGTTCACTCGAATCATGTCGTTCAACAACACGTTGAGCTGCCGCAACGCGCGGTTTGGCTCCCCGAGTGGCAGGTGAGCGAGGGCGGCACGCCGTCGCGCGTCGAACACCAGTGGATGGTCGTCGCCATGCAGCCGCGCGTGCTGCTCGGCGACCTGCCGCCACTGTCGCGCCGCGGCCCGGAACGAGCCAGCGGCCTCCGACTGTTCTGCTTGGTTCGCGGCCCACTCCGCATCGGGCTTCGCGGGCGGGGCGGGCGGTGTCGCCGCGGGGCCGGCCTGCGGCGGCACCCGCCCGACGATCGCCGTGTACGTCCGCACCGCCCCCGCAGGGTCATCGAGGACCCCGGGAAGCGGCGGCAGGTCCCAGGCGAGGGGAGCCAGCGCGACATAGGCCTCGGCGGCGCTGTCGGGACGGTCCCGTGGGTCGATCGCCAACAGTGTATACACCAGGTCATCGAGCTCGGATGGGATCTCCGCCCGCAGCAGCGAAGGGCGCGGCGGGGGAGCGTTCATCTGGTTGCGCACCGTGGTCCTGGTGCTGGGATCATCGAATGGCGGGCGGCCGGTGAGCAGGTCGTAGAGCGTCGCCCCCAGGCCATACAGGTCGGTGTGATGACCGGTCGGCTCGCCGAAAATCTGTTCCGGAGCCATGTAGCCCACCGTGCCGAGGCTGTCCCCGGACTGGGTGATCCGCGAGTAACGGTCGTCGTCGCGCAGCACGGCCAGCCCGAAGTCAAGGACCTTCACGGCGCCGCTCGGGTGGAGCATGACGTTGCTCGGCTTAAGGTCCCGATGCACCAGACCAATCTGTCGGGCGGCGAGGAGAACGCTGCTGACCTGCGCCCCAATGGCGGCGACCCATTCAATGGGGAGCGGGCCGTGTTCCGCGACCAGATCTCGCAGTGTGACACCGTCGATCCTTTCCAAGACGACGTAGGGCAGACCAGCATGCTGGCCGAGGTCGTAGACGGCGGGTACTCCGGGATGGTCGAGCCGGGCTGTCAACAGCGCCTCGCGCCGGAACCGGCGCGCTGAGTCCGTGTCCATCCCCGTGGCGCTGACGAACTTCACGATCACCGGGCGGTCGAGCAGGGTGTCCTGTGCCATCCAGACTTCGCCCATCCCTTTGTGTGCCAAGGGGAACCGGTTGAGCCGGTATCGCTCCTTGATGTTCGCCCCCGACGCTCCGACGCTGAACATTGCGCCCTCCCCTCATAGCCCGATATCCCGCGGTGTGCGAGACTTAGTGGAGCCGCATCACAAACTAACGCTTGCAAGCGATGTTCACAAGATGCTCTAATGTTTGCCGGAACTGGTCAGCGTGGCTGCACCGGTCTCGAACGTGAACAAGACGACGCTGTCGCCCCACCACGAACGCTCGGCAGCGCCGGCTACGACATCTTGGTTCGCTCCAGACGCCGTGAACGGGGAGAGACGTATGGCCGAGCTGGCCCTCGAACGGGGATTCCTTGCCGCCTATGCCCGGCTGGAACCCCGGGCGCAACGCGCCGTTATCGCTGCCATCGACAGGTTCGTCGAGCACACCCACCCGGACCTGCTGTTGGAAGAGCTGACCGGAGCGCGTGACCCTCACATCCGCACCATGCGCATCGATCAGGCTCACGATGGCGTCGTGCTCTTCCTGGGAGGGGAGAGATACGCCCTGATCAACGTTCTGCCGCACGACGCCGCCGTCGCCTTCGCGACACGTCGCAGGGCTACCGTCAACCAGCTAGTCGGCGTCCTGGAGCTACGCGACCAGACAGGCATCGAGGATTATGTTCGTGCCGAGGCAGGGCAACCACGCGACGGCGGGCTGTTCGACCACGTATCCGCGGCGGATTTCGCCCACCTCGGGGTGGACGAGGACCTGATGCCACTGCTGCGCGTCATCGGCACCGACCAACAGCTGGAAAGCCTCGGCGGGCGGCTGCCCGAAACCCAGCTCGACATCCTGAATGGGCTCGCCAGTGGCATGTCGGTGGAGGAACTCCGCGCGGAGCTGACTGACCGGATCGTGTCGGGGGTGGACACCGACAACCTCCTCGCCGCGGCGCGCCGCACCCCGGAACGGATCCGCTTCGTCTCCGGCCCGGTCGAGCTGGCGGCCATTCTGGCCTACCCGTTCGACGAGTGGCGCACCTTCCTGCACCCGACCCAGCGCGACGTCGCCTATCGGGAGACCTACCGTGGTCCCGCCCTGGTCACCGGTAGCGCGGGAACCGGCAAGACCGTCACCGGCCTGCACCGCGCGGTATTCCTCGCCGGGCGGCTGCCCGACGGTGAGGGAAAGGTCCTACTCACCACGTTCACCCGCGCGCTCGCTGACGCTCTCGACCGGCAACTGCACCGGCTCACGACCGACCCGGCCGTACGGTCCCGCATCGATGTGAT
Organism: Micromonospora sp. NBC_01796; assembly: GCF_035917455.1. NCBI lineage: Bacteria > Bacillati > Actinomycetota > Actinomycetes > Micromonosporales > Micromonosporaceae > Micromonospora > Micromonospora sp. NBC_01796. The sequence continues at coordinate 5,747,442 of NZ_CP109078.1, forward strand.
CAGCGTTGACAAGATTGCCTACGAGGTCGTATCCCGTGGCGGTAAGAGGGCCACTGTGGCGGAAAACGATGTCGTGGACTCGCTGTGGGAGGAAGCCGCTGCCACCGCACCCACTTACCTGAACCGGGTCGGCCAAGTCACCAGATTCAGCGGTGCCTTTCTCCGCCGGGAGTGGGAGCAGGTCGTGCTGGCCCAACAGTTGACTACCCTGGCCGCGTACCGCGACGCCCCACGCAAGGGCCGGGGCGAGCGCCTGCGAGCGGTCCAGCGGGAGCAAGTCTGGACCGCGATCGACGCTGTTCAGCGGAAGCTGGCGAAGCGGCGGCTACGCACCCACACCCAGCTCGCCGACGACGCGGCCGCGATCGCGCGCCAGGCACCGGCCACGTACCGACACGTCATCGTCGACGAAGGGCAAGACCTGCACCCGGCGCAGTGGAGGCTGCTCCGCGCGCTCGTCGCGCCCGGACGGAACGACATGTTCCTGCTCGCTGACCCGTACCAGCGCATCTATGACAGCCACGTGTCGCTGACCCAACTCGGCATCGAGGTACGCGGTCGCTCCCGAAGGCTCACCGTCAACTACCGCACCACTCACGAAATCCTGGACCTGTCGGTCCGGATCCTTAACGGCGACGCCGCCGTCGGCTTGGACGATGCGGACGACACGCTGCGGGGATACCGCTCGATCACACGCGGCGAGATGCCCGTGCTTCTCAAGCATGGCAACCGCAATGCCGAACACGAAGCCCTGTGCGAGCGGGTAAAAACCTGGCTGAAGCAGGGTGTCGAGCCGCACGCCATCGGCGTGGCCGCGCGCACGGGGCAGCTCGTCAAGACGATCAGCAAGATTCTGATCGAGGCAGGCATCACTGTCGCCGACGATCAGCGTGGTGTCGACGGCGTGCACGTCGCCACGATGCACCGATTGAAGGGTCTCGAGTTCCAGTGTCTCGCGGTCGTCGGGCTGGAGGCCGGGGTACTCCCCGCCCCATACGCGCTTACTTCGGCGGCGGAGGATCCGCATGCCCACAAGCAGGACCTGCAACGCGAGCGATGCCTGCTCTTCGTCGCCGTGACCCGCGCCCGCGATGTGCTCTACCTGTCCCACAGCGGCACACCCAGTTCGCTACTGCCGGAATCACGATGAACACCTACGACACCACCAGTGGGGTGTCACCTCGGCGCTGCGGCCCAACCGGTCCGAGGCAAACTGACCGCCGCGACGCCTCCCCCTACCCCCGAGCACAGTTTCTGGCCGACCAGCTTCAGCAACGGAAAGCGTCGAGGGCATCAAGCCCCACGTACCGCCGATCGGCTGGCGCGCTTGCGTAGACGGTGCGGGCGACTATGCAGCGCGGCGGCCCTTACGCGAAACCGAAGTCCCTCCTACGGGTACGTGCGTCGGACTGCCTAGTAGCGCCCCTCAGGATCCTCCGGCCAGAGCAGCGACCCACTGAACCTGGTTCGATCGCCACTTCGAAGGAGCACGTCGACTTGACAAGCCACCCGGATAATCGGGAATTTTCCCTAATAGACGAGCCATGGATTCCGGTACTGGACGCTGCCGGTGAGCGCCGAGAGATCTCGTTGTTCGGCCTCTTTGAGCAGGCCGGCGACGTACGCATGATCGCCTGTGAATTACCGACGCAGACGTTCGCGATCCTGCGACTGGCGTTGGCGATCCTGCACCGGACAACCGGCGGTCCGCCAGATGAGGCTGCCTGGCAGGCACTGTGGCGCGACCGGCGGCTACCTGTCGCGGACACCGCCGAATACCTCGGCAATCTTCGCGACCGGTTTTACCTGCTGCATCCGAAGTACCCGTTTTATCAGGTCGCCGACCTCCACACCCAGAAGGACGGCAAGTACGGGCTGGAGCGCCTTTTTGCCGACGTACCCAATGGCCTGCCGTTCCTGACCGCGCGCGCCGGAGCAGGGCTGGCGTCGATCGCGCCCGCCGAGGCGGCCCGTTGGCTGGTTCACTGCCAGGCCTACGACCCGTCGGGCATCAAAAGCGGGGCGGCCGGCGATGCGCGGGTCAAAGGCGGAAAGGGATATCCGATCGGCGTTGCGACCGTCGGCGCGCTGGGCGGCGTCCACCTGGAAGGCGCGACCCTGCTGGAGACCCTGCTGCTCAACCTGGTGCCGGTCGCGCCCGATTGGCAGCGGGCCGACGAGCGAGACATGCCCGTGTGGGAGCGCGAGCCACACGGGGCGGCTGAGGAGGCCGACGCCACGCGCGGACCCTACGGCCTCCTCAGCCTCTACACCTGGCAACCGCGCCGGATCCGGCTCTTCGGCGGCATCGGCGGCATCACCGGCGCCATGATCGCAAACGGCGATCGGCTCGACTGGCAGGATCGACACCTGCTCGAGCCGATGAGCGTCTGGGGGCGCAGCGGGCCACGCGAGCGCGAGCAAAAGCGGACCCCGATCTACCTGCCCCGGCCGCACGACCACACCCGGGCACTGTGGCGCGGGCTCCAGTCCCTGCTGCCGGCACCGCCGACAGGCGCCGAGCCGGCGCAGCGGCTGTCACCGATGGTGGTACGACGGCTCGCCCAGCTGACCGTTACCGGCGTCGTCGAGCCCGATTTTCAGGTCCGGACGCGGGCCACCAGTGTCACCTATGGCAACCAGCAGGCGGTCATCGACGAGGTGTTCACCGACGCGCTGACAATGAACGTGCTACTGCTCATCGAGCACTCCGCACTGCGCACGACAGCCGTCGACGCCGCAGCCGACGCCGAGGCGGCGATACGGGCGCTGCGCCTGCTCGCCGAAAACCTGGCCCGCGCGGCAGGCAGCCGGGAGATCGATAGCAGCGAGGCCGAACGGGCGGCCGAACGCGCGTACGCCCTGCTGGATCGCGCCTTCCGCGACTGGCTGGCCGGACTCAGTCCCGACAGCGACCCAGTGCCCGAGCGTGTCGAGTGGCAGCGTCTGGTGCGTCGGGCCGTTTACAGGCTCGGCCGAGACATGGTCGACGCAGCCGGACCGACGGCCTGGATCGGCCGAACGGGCACCGACCGCAGCGGCAGGCAGGTGCACTACTCGAGATCACAGGCCGAGGTGGCGTTTCACACCGGCCTGGCCAGGGCGCTGCCCATGGCGGCCGGGTCCTCGCACCAAAGGCACGAGGAGGCAGCATGACCGTCCAAGTAGATCCGCCCGCCGAGCCTGCGCCCAAGGCATGGGTCCGGCGTCGCGACGACCTCGGCGAACATGTCGCCAAGAGGATTGGGGCCCTCCAGACACGGCTGCTGTGGGATATGCCCCAACCGGAAGCGGTCAGTGCCCTGGCCCGGCTCCGGCGTGGCCTTGGCCGAACTCCGGGCTTCGACTTCACCCTCGAGCGGTACCTGCAGGTGCCGGACCATCTGCTGGGCTATCGGCCGGCCGATGACGCCGAGGCGTCCGACGCGGAACAGGCCGTGCACGACGCGGTCACCCTGTACGCGCTGCACCAGCAGTCACGCCGCGCGCGGATGCACGTGGAGGGGCGAGGCCTGGGGCGCGCGCTGGGCGACCTCGTCAGGGCCTCCGGCGGGCCGGAGGGGGTACGTCGCCGGTTCGCGGCGCTCGGCACTGCCAGTACCTACCAGGAGAGCATCCACCACTTGCGAAGCCTGATCACGATGCTGCGCGAGCATCAGATCCCACTCGACTACGGCCTGCTTGCCGACGACCTGCAAACACTCCGCCACCCGGACGGTCGATCCACAATTCAGGCGATCTGGGGTCGAGAGTTCTTCCGCAGCCGACCCAGCAACCGCGCTGATGCCCCCGTTACCGACAGCACCCAGGAGGAGCCGTCATGAGCCGCACCATTATCGACGTCTACGCATTGCAGACCGTGCCCCCAAGCAACCTCAACCGCGACGACACCGGTTCACCGAAAACCGCCGTCTACGGTGGCGTCCGTCGTGCCCGGGTATCCAGCCAGGCGTGGAAGCGTGCGATTCGCCTGGCCTTCGCCGATCTGCTCGACCGCGCCCGACTCGGCGAGCGATCCAAGCGCGTTGGAGAGTCTCTCGCGGCCCGGATCAGGGTGCTCGACCCCAGCGTCTCCGCCGAGACTGCGTCCACGCTGGCCGCCGAGGTCTTCGCAGCCAGCGGCCTGGCCAAGGCCGAAAAGAAAAAGGGCGAGACACACGACGTCGAGTCCGGCTACCTGCTGTTCCTGAGTCACCAGCAGTTGGATAACCTCGCCGCCGCCGCGCTCGAAGCCTCAGCCGCCGGCACCACCCTAAACAAGGCCCAGTTCAAAACGCTGGCCAACACCGAACACTCGGTTGACATCGCGATGTTTGGTCGAATGATCGCCGACATGACCGACATCAACGTCGATGCCGCCTGTCAGGTCTCACACGCCATCAGCGTGCACGCGGTCGACAACGAGTTCGACTACTTCACCGCCGTTGACGACCGCAAAGCCGATGCCGCCGAAACCGGCGCCGGCATGATCGGCACCATCGAGTTCAACTCGTCCACGCTCTACCGATACGCCAATGTCGACGTCGACGCCTTACATCGCACCCTCGGCGATGCGGACGCAACCCGTGCTGCGGTCGAGGCGTTCCTCGTCGCCTTCGCACGCAGCATACCGACCGGCAAACAGAACACGTTCGCCCACCGAACACTGCCCGACGCGGTCCTCGTGCGGCTGCGCGACACCCAACCCATCAACCTGGTCGGAGCGTTCGAGACCCCGATCCGCGAAACCCGCGATGTCGGGAGGGTCGAGCGGGCTGCAGCCGCGCTCGCCGACTACACCGTGGCCGTCGAGAGTGCTTACGGCGAGCAACCAGTCGCCAGCTGGGTCACCCAAGTCGGGGACAAGACGGCGGCGCTTGCCCACCTCGGTAAGACGGTCAGCTTCAGCGAACTGGTCACTGAAGCGGGCGAGCAAGTCGCCGTGGCGCTCAGGCAGCCGGCATGAGCGTGCTCCTGCTGCGCCTCGCCGGCCCGATGCAATCGTGGGGCTCATCCAGCCGCTTCTCTCGCCGCAACACCGACGTCGCGCCGACCAAGAGCGGGGTGATCGGGCTGCTCGCCGCAGCCAGGGGGATCCGACGTACGGAGCCACTCACCGAGCTGCTCGGCCTACAGTTCGGGGTACGGCTCGACCAGCCCGGGCAGATCCTGCGGGACTTTCACACGGCACGATCCCTCGACGGCCGGCAAAGCGCACCCCTGACCTACCGCTACTACCTGTCCGACGCAGCGTTTCTCGCCGCCGTCAGCGGCGACGAAAATATGCTATACGGACTGGCCGAGGCACTGCACCGGCCGAAATTCCCGCTCTACCTCGGGCGCCGATCTTGCCCGCCGGCCGGCCCTATCAGTCTTGGCGTGCACGACGGCACCATCGATGACGCGCTGACCTCGTGGCCGTGGCTCGCCGCAGAGTGGTACCGCCGACGGGCATCCCGGGAAGTGCGTCTGGAAATCATTCGAGACGTCCGTCCTGGCGAGCCGGTCACGGAAACCATGCACGACGTGCCGGTGAGTTTCGACCCAGCACACCGGCAACACACCTGGCGATCGGTACTACGCAGACACGTCGACGTAACCAACGACGTCGCGGAACGGGCCGGGGTCACCGAGCACGACCCACTGAGCCTGCTGGGAGGCTGAGCATGTTCCTCACCCGGTTCCAGATCAACCCGGCGCGTCGGGGCGCACGCAAAGTGCTCTCCTCGCCACAGGCGATGCACGCGGCAGTCCGCGCCGCATTCGCCGCCCCGGAGGACTACGAACGCGAGGGCACCCGCACACTCTGGCGGCTCGACGCCCCGACCCCAGCGACCGTGCACCTCTACCTCCTCAGCCCTGGCAAACCCGATCTGACCCACCTGGTCGAGCAGGCCGGATGGCCCACCACCGAGACCTGGGTGACCCGCGACTACGACAGCCTGCTCAGCTCGCTGGACGCCGGCCAGGACTGGGCCTTCCGGCTCACCGCAAACCCGAGCCACAACGGACGCAAAACCGCCGACGCCAAGGAGACCCAGCGCTTCGGCTACCTGCGGGAACAGGAACAGGTCGCGTGGCTGGCCAACCGCGTCGCCCGGCACGGTTTCACTCTGATAACGCAGCGTGACGGCCTCCCGAACCTGCGACTTCACCACCGCCAAACGCAGACCTTCAAACGCGGCATGGCACAGGTAACCCTGACCACGGTGACCTACGACGGCATCCTGCAAATCTCCGACGCCAACGCCTTCCGCCAAGCCTTGACCCGGGGGATAGGGCACGCCAAGGCGTACGGCTGCGGCCTAATCACCCTCGCCAGAGCAGGCTGAGTCCGGCCCGACGGACGCGACTTTCCGGCTGCTTCCGCCAACAGCTATTTCCGGCGTGGTGAGTAGGTCATGCATCCGCAAGTATGCATCCTGCCGCCGGTATCGCCGGTTCAACAACGTATTTGCCAAGGAGAGGCCGGCGGCGATGGCCGCGACCACCAGGGCGAGAAGCGCGGTGTGGTCGATGAACCAGCTCCAAGTCACTTGTGCCTCCGATTCCTGCTCGTGCAGCGTTATGTCGACCGTACGGATGTCTGTCTAGAGCAGGCTTTCCGTCGCGGAGGCATGGCCTGGCTGCCTGTGGTGCGCGGCTTCTGGTCAGACGGCTCCCCGGAGCCGCCTGAGTCCCAGGGCGGGTAGCAGCCTGCAGCAGGTCGGCCCGCGGCGACGCCAGCGCGATATTGGCCCTGTCGCTGATCGTGTCCAGGAACACCACACCCTGCGGGTGCTGCCGCACCTGCCGCATCGGTACGTCTGAGCGTAGGCCATGACCATGGGATCACCCCCGCCGGCGTGGGGAGCACACGTTCGACCGACATTTTCGTACTGCCACCGGACCACCCCCACAGGCGCGGGCAGCACGTCGCGTCGGGCTTGCTGGTGGTGTGCGTCCGGACCACCCCCACGGGCGTGGGGAGCACGCGGCGAGCTGCTCCGCCGTCGCGGTGGACATTGGACCACCCCCACGGGCGTGGGGAGCACAAACTCGCGCAAGTCGCAGAATCGGCGGTCAGCGGACCACCCCCACGGGCGTGGGGAGCACCGGGCTGGGAGAACCAGCTGCTCGACGAGCGCCGGACTACCCCCCACGGGCGTGGGGAGCATTGCGGGGCCTGACCGATGCACAGCTCGCGGACCGGACCACCCCACGGGCGTGGGAGCACAAGCCCGGTACAGCGTGGTTCGAGGAGGCTGTCGGACCACCCCACGGGCGTGGGAGCACAAGCCCGGTACAGCGTGGTTCGAGGAGGCTGTCGGACCACCCCCACGGGCGTGGGGAGCACTCCCTCAGCAGGGCGCTCTCGGAACGCACCTACGGACCACCCCCACGGGCGTGGGGAGCACCGCGGAACCGTCACGGTCACGCTGCTCGATGACGGACCACCCCCACGGGCCTGGGGAGCACTAGCTGCGCCGCGATCAGGTACCAGTCGGCAACGGACCACCCCACGGGCGTGGGGAGCACGCGACCGGCGGTACGAGCGACACGGGCGTGGGGAGCACGACGCCGAGAAGCGGCTGATGTTCGAAATCGTCGGACCACCCCCACGGCCGTGGGGAGCACGCGTCGAGGGTCTCGACGAAGTCGTTCTCCCACGGACCACCCCCACGGCCGTGGGGAGCACGCGTCGAGGGTCTCGACGAAGTCGTTCTCCCACGGACCATTCCCACGGGCGTGGGGAGCACGAAAGGGTCCGGGTCAGGCCGTGTGCGCGCAGCGGACCACCCCCACGGGCGTGGCCGGACGACGAGGACGACGACGGGCCACCCCCCACGGGCGTGGGGAGCACGAGACCGCGACCGGCGCGGTGAGCGCCAGCGTCGGACCACCCGGCACGGGCGTGGGGAACACCCGGAACCCGACTACCTGGACCGTACCCCAGCAGACCACCCCCACGGGCGTGGGGAGCACCCCCCGGCCATTCCGGGTGTCCGTAGCGAGCGCGGACCACCCCACGGGCGTGGGGAGTACACGAGCAACACGTGACGTACCCCGCAGGCACGCGGACCACCCCCACGGGCGTGGGGAGCACGAGGAGGAGAGGGAGCTGCCGTACGTGCATCACGGACCACCCCCACGGGCGTGGGGAGCACGAGTCGAGCACCGGGCTCGGAGTAGGGGATCGCGGACCACCCCCACGGGCGTGGGGAGCACGCGCGATCAGCAAGGTGGCGGCAATGCACGACCAGACCACCCTACGGGCGTGGGGAGTCGGGGCCGACGAGGTGCCCGCTACACCAACCCACCCGAGGACATCGCCGCTGGCTATGTCGATCAGATGTGATCAACACCGATGGCGGCTGGTGAGACGTTTCCTACCGGCATCTCTAGCTCCGCATCCAGGGGTAGCTACCCCAAGCGCGCGATCGAATCGATTCACAAGCGTACCGAATTCATGCTTGCTAAATCAGAAACGTTGCTGCAAGCTTGTGTGGAGGTGGCGGAGAGGGGATTGCGATGGGCAACGAGGATGTCGGCGACGCCGAAGTGGGGCACCGCCTCGCGCAGCTGCGAGAGCAGGTAGGACTGAAGCAGGCCGAGCTGGCCCGGAAGGTGACTTGGAGCCCGGCCGTCCTATCGCGGGTCGAGACCGGCGACCGCGCCGTGTCCGACGACGAGCTGTCGATGCTGCTCGCAGCGATCGGCACCGACGAGGCCACCGAGCTTGCCGCCGTTCTGGCGCGCAACTGGCAGCACCTGCCCCGACCGCCGCTGGACCACCCGGACCAGCAGCTACTCTGGCGTGCCGAGGAGATGGTGGCCGGCCTGATCACCGCCGGCTCGGAGGCCGACGCGCACCCCGCGTTTCTTGCCCGCCTCCAGGAGTACGTCAAGGACGTGGAGCGGCTGGCGCAGCTCCTCCTCCGCCGCGAGCACCAGATCGCGTTCATCGGCAGCATCGGCATCGGCAAGTCGACCGCGATCTGCCGGTCGACCGGCCTCGAAGTCACGAACGCGCAGGGGCGAACGGTGTCGGTGCTGGAGACGGGCGCCGGCGGGATCACGCTGTGCGAGGTGCGGCTGAGCCGCGGACCGGGTTACGGCATCAAGGTCGAGCCCCGGCCGCTCGACGAGATCCGCTCCGACGTCGACGACTTCGTCGACCAGATTCGGCAGGGCAAAGCACCGGCCGAGGAGGACGACATCACCGCAGCCGTGCCCCGTGAGCTGGAGCGGGCGATCCGCAACATGGCCGGCCTGACGCAGAAGCGTTCGAAGGGACCCGATGGCAAATCGGTCCGGACCGACCCGGCGAAGGAACTGGCCGCCGAGTTCCCCGAGCGACGCGACCTCGCAGTAGAGGTGCTGGCGCGCATGAACCTTCACCGGCGCGACCGGCGCGACGCGTGGCACACCGCATCGGCCTCGGCGACACCGCTGGAGTGGCTGCGTCAAACGTTCGAGGCGATCAACAACGGCCGGCATCCCGAGTTTCCACTGCCGAGCCGCATCGACATCGTCGTCCCCGCTTTGATCGACATCGACGATCTCGACGTCGGGATCATCGACACTCGCGGCATCGACCAGCCGCCGGCACGGGCAGATCTCGAGACGCTGCTCGAAGATCCGCACACAGTGTCGATCCTCTGCTCGGGTTTCAACGACGCGCCGTCGCAGTCAGTCCAGCACCTGCTGAAGCGGGCCCGGGACATCGACAACCCGCAGATCGACACCAACGCCGGCCTGCTCATCCTAGCCCGGCCTGACGAGGCGATGGCGGTCAAGGACGAGACCGGCGTCGGCGTCTCGACCAGCGAGGAAGGGTACGAGCTGAAGGGCGAGCAGGTCAGCACCGCGCTGCTGCCGTACGGCCTCGGCGACGTCCCCGCACTGTTCTTCAACTCTCGCGAAGACGACGCCGAACAGCTGCGGGACTTCCTGCGTGACCAGGTCCGCCGGACGCGAGCCGAGTTCCGCCACCAGCTCGACGAGGTGCTCGTCCGAACCCAGTCACTGCTGGACAACGCCGCCCTTGAGCAGGTGCGCGCGGTCCAGCGCGACGCCGGTAAACATATGGCGAGCTGGATAAAGCTCCACCCGTCGCCGAAGCCGCTCAGCGGCCACATCCACGACGCGCTGCTCGACGAGATCAGCCGCGCGCATTCGAGCACGGTCAACGCGACGATCCGCCGCAACGGCGAGTGGCGTTCCCTGAGCTACTCCCACCAGCTCGGCCACGGCGCTCGGAGGCTCGCCGTCCTCGCCCTGCAAGACTCGGTCACCGAGTTCACCGGCATGTGCGAGACGCTGTCGGCGTCGATGCCCGATGCGCGCGAGCTGCTCTTCCAGGCGAACCGGCTGATGATCTCGGCCTACGAGGACCTGCTGCGCAAGATGCAACTCAACGGCCTGAGCTTGTACCGCGACCAGCTCCGGACCGCCGCGCAGTTCTGGATCGACAACGCCAGCGAGTGGGGCCGCGGCTCCGGTTACGTCAACCGCGTCTTGCAGCGAAACCGGACATGGTTCGAGGAGACGTCCCGGCAGGAGCTCGAACAGCAGCTCGGCGCGTTCCTCGACCGCGAATGGCGAGTGCTGCTGCAGCGGGTGGAGGCGATCTTCGAGCAGAGTTGAAACCCTGCGATCCGGGGATGAGCTTCACGATGCGCCCCGCCCGGTCGCGGATGTCGCGCAGATGGCGCTCGTGATTGTTTGGTACTGGCAGACCGGGGATTCCTGCATCGTCCACCCGTCGGTGACCCTACCGGCGGGTGGACGGTCACCGGCGAGCATGTCAGGGGTCTGAATCAGCAAACATGTCCTCTGACCAGCCTTACCGCTAGGTTTCCGCAAGATCATCATCGCGGGCCAAGTCCTCAGTATGCAACCTGCGAAGCGGGCTATACCTACACAAGGTCGGCGAGGTGGCGCAGCAGGATATTCGTTTGCTGCTCAGAGAACCCGGTGAACCCGGCCCTGTCCTTGCCGAAAACCCCATCCGCACAGGTCAGGCGGCATGCTGGTACTCGTGGAGGATGCTGCCGAGGCGATCGCGTCTTCGTATGTCGAGGCGGGCCAGTTTGTCCGGGTCGGTGATCTGTGTGGGCAACGGGCGTAGCGGGCGTGCGTTCGCGATGCCCTGGTGTGGACGGTGTGCGTTGTAGAACTGTTCGAACTCGCGTAGGGCGTGGAGCAGGTGCCGCTGGTTCCAGATCAACGTCCGGTCCAGTAGTTCGAGGCGGCAGGTCTGGACCCACCGTTCCATGATTGAGTTCATTCTCGGCATCTGGATGCCGCTGATCCTTACGACGGCATAACCGTGTGCCGTTCCCGCACCTTCAGCCTGCGCGGCCAACGCCCCGTCATCCTCGTCGCCGCGTACGACGGCGTACTCCAGGTCGAAAATCCCGACCCGCTGCGACGGCTCCTCCGCGACGGCATCGGCCAGGCGTAGCCCATGGATGCTGACTGATGACGACCCCAAGGGCGTGGGGAGCACACCAGCAGGGCGGCGTACCGCTGCGGCATGCGCGATCAGTGACGGCTTCGGCCTGATCAAGAAGGTCCTCGGTGGGTACGTTCGAGTTGGGCACGTTCACGCGTACCTGACTAGCCACGCCAACCTGTACGCCGACAGCACGTCTCGATCTGTCCCACCGTCACGCCGATGGCCGGACCACCCCCCACGGGCGTGGGGAGCACAACTACGACGGGTCGGACATCATGACCGACTACGGACCACCCCCACGGGCGTGGGGAGCACTGGACGCGGGCGAGCGCGAGCGGGGTGCCACCCGGACCACCCCCACGGGCGTGGGGAGCACCGCTCGCCCCACCGACCCGTACCGAGCAGATCCGGACCACTCCCACGGGCGTGGGAAGCACTCGATCGCCTCACGGGTGTCACCGACGAGGCCCGGACCACCCCCACGGGCGTGGGGAGCACGGCAGGTCGGACTACGCCGGTATCGAACCGATCGGACCACCCCCACGGGCGTGGGGAGCACGGGCGGCTGATCACGTGTCGCCCTGGACGAACGGACCACCCCTACGGGCGTGGGGAGCACCGGATCCACCCCGCCCTGGGTCCGTGCCGGCGCGGACCACCCCCACGGGCGTGGGGAGCACTCCGCGCAGCAGCCTTTCTGCTCGTGCTGGACCGGACCACCCCCACGGGCGTGGGGAGCACGGGAGGGGCAGCCTGCCACAGCGGACCACCCCCACGGGCGTGGGGAGCACTGTCGCGCTCGGCCAGCCGGCAGTCCCAGCACCGGACCACCCCCACGGGCGTGGGGAGCACGCCCGACCGGACCAGGAGAACGTGCGCGCGATCGGACCACCCCACGGGCGTGGGGAGCACCCTGCGGTTGGTGCGGATGACGGTGACCACGCCGGACCACCGCCACGGGCGTGTGGAGCACGCCACCTACCCAACGACTGGACTTTCGAGGATCGGACCACTCCCGGGCGTGGGGAGCACGAGCCGCTGCCGGGAACCCGGCCGTGAACCGGACCACCCCTACGGGCGTGGGGAGCACGGGGGTGGCGGCGTTCGTGCGGGCGCGAATGGCGGACCACCCCCACGGGCGTGGGGAGCACCCGGGCCACTCGCGTGGCTTCTTGACCGGCGACGGACCACCCCCACGGGCGTGGGAGCACGCGGCAAGCGATACCGCGCGTTCCTCGCCGAACGGACCACCCCCACGGGCGTGGGGAGCACGAGGCGAGGTTCCGGTCCCCTCCGTTGGCCTCCGGACCACCCCCACGGGCATGGGGAGCACGCGGCGAGCTGTTCCGGGGTCGCGTTGGACATCGGACCACCCCCACGGACGTGGGGAGCACGCTGATCCGCCCTGGAATCACTCCTCCACCCACGGACCACCCCCACGGGCGTGGGGAGCACGAGATCGCGTCGACCGTCGCAGGGACGAACGGCGGACCACCCCCACAGGCGTGGGGAGCACATCGGGGTGCAGCAGACGGCACAAGATCACATCGGACCACCCCCACGGGCGTGGGGAGCGCGGCAAGCGCGGCAGCTTCGATCAACTCGACGGCGGACCACCCCCACGGGCGTGGGGAGCACTGGCGCAGGACGGCGCCTGGCTGGCCCCGGACCGGACCACCCCCACGGGCGTGGGGAGCACGCGGTCCGGCGGCGTGGCGAGATCAAATCTGCCGGACCACCCCCACGGGCGTGGGGAGCACATGCCCTTGTAGCTCAGTGGATAGAGCACCGGCGGACCACCCCCACGGGCGTGGGGAGCACATGCCCTTGTAGCTCAGTGGATAGAGCACCGGCGGACCACCCCCACGGGCGTGGGGAGCACCGCTCCTGAAGCGGTCGCAGCGGCAGGCCGTACGGACCACCCCCACGGGCGTGGGGAGCACCAACCCGGAAACGGGGCGCATCGTCCCGTTCAAGGACCACCCCCACGGGCGTGGGGAGCACGGCTCCCCGCGCACGGCCGAGAAGATCAATCACGGACCACCCCCACGGGCGTGGGGAGCACTCCGCGCCCGCGTGCTGGTGGACAAGCGCGGCCGGACCACCCCCACGGGCGTGGGGAGCACTTCACCCGGCGGGCCCGGAGACCGTCCGCCCACGGACCACCCCCACGGGCGTGGGGAGCACGCGTGGGGAATCGCGGATGGCGAACCGTGGTACGGACCACCCCCACGGGCGTGGGGAGCACGTCATCCCGTTCACTAACACGTTGGGTGCGACCGGACCACCCCCACGGGCGTGGGGAGCACGACCGGTACTACTGCGCGTTCTGGAAGAAGGGCGGACCACCCCCACGGGCGTGGGGAGCACTCGGCCCAGTCCCGACTCGGCCAGCGGGTTACCGGACCACCCCCACGGGCGTGGGGAGCACTCTCAGTAGTTCGCCGTGCCGCGCATCGCCGGCGGACCACCCCCACAGGCGTGGGGAGCACCGACCAGCGTCACGTCACGCACCACCGACAGAAGGACCACCCCCACGGGCGTGGGGAGCACAACCGGGCCGGGTCGCACAGGATCCCCGTCGGCGGACCACCCCCACGGGCGTGGGGAGCACACAATCAGGATGAACGCCGGCCAGTCGGGGCGCGGACCACCCCCACGGGCGTGGGGAGCACGAAGCGGGGACACCCAGACGACCGACTTGCGACGGACCACCCCCACGGGCGTGGGGAGCACACGCCGCACCGCTCGCGCAACTCGGTCGGCTACGGACCACCCCCACGGGCGTGGGGAGCACTGAGCCGTGGCCGGTCCCGCGACGCTCTGAGACGGACCACCCCCACGGGCGTGGGGAGCACAGCTGGGTGATGCGGATGCCGGCTTCGATCATCGGACCACCCCCACGGGCGTGGGGAGCACGCGGTCAACGACCTCGACAAAGAGTTGATCACCGGACCACCCCCACGGGCGTGGGGAGCACGCGGGCCAGTGCGCCCGGACTCCCGGTGCTCCTGGACCACCCCCACGGGCGTGGGGAGCACCAGGTCACCGACGAGATCCAGCGGTCCATGCGCGGACCACCCCCACGGGCGTGGGGAGCACTGATCAAAAACCCCTGGGATCCGTACAGACCCCGGACCACCCCCACGGGCGTGGGGAGCACACGGTGGTCGCAATCGGCACGGCCCTACTCGGCGGACCACCCCCACGGGCGTGGGGAGCACCCCGTTCGGTGTTGCTGCCCCGGCCCAGAACGCGGACCACCCCCACGGGCGTGGGGAGCACGTCGCCTGCGCCTGCGGTCTGGCCTTCGACGGCGGACCACCCCCACGGGCGTGGGGAGCACGCGATCAAGCACCCGGCCACCAACTACGTCATCGGACCACCCCCACGGGCGTGGGGAGCACTCTGCCACGCGAATCTCATCTGAGCGGTGCCGCGGACCACCCCCACGGGCGTGGGGAGCACGGCGTCCGCTGGCCTCCGGGCGTCGGCGAGCGGGGACCACCCCCACGGGCGTGGGGAGCACGCAGTCGGGACATCAGGGCGGACGCGACGCCCAGGACCACCCCCACGGGCGTGGGGAGCACTCAGCGGCGACGGCACCGCGGTCCTGAGCGTTCGGACCACCCCCACGGGCGTGGGGAGCACAACGTGATGTCCTGCCGCATGCCGATGATGGACGGACCACCCCCACGGGCGTGGGGAGCACGGACGTCCCGGCGGTTGCCTGGCGCCACTGCTCGGACCACCCCCACGGGCGTGGGGAGCACAGGTCCAGCCGCTCGGCCTCGGCCCGGCGGAGCGGACCACCCCCACGGGCGTGGGGAGCACTCCTCATCATCGGCCGGCTCCGGCGGAGTCGGCGGACCACCCCCACGGGCGTGGGGAGCACTACCGGCGCGCGTTGGGCGGCCGCTGATGCCGAGGACCACCCCCACGGGCGTGGGGAGCACCGAAGCGCCCCTGCCCGTGATGGGTGGGGGCGCGGACCACCCCCACGGGCGTGGGGAGCACGAGGCCGGGGCGACGGTCGCCGCCTGGTCGGTCGGACCACCCCCACGGGCGTGGGGAGCACACCCGGACGGCCAGTTCGGTCTTGGCGCAGTTCGGACGACCCCCACGGGCGTGGGGAGCACCGCACCGTCGACTGCCACACCCGGTGCCCCGGCGGACCACCCCCACGGGCGTGGGGAGCACCCAGGCTGTGCCCACCTCCGTGCCAGCCATGAAGGACCACCCCCACGGGCGTGGGGAGCACGAGGCCCAGAACCGGCGGTGGCCGCCCGGCGTCGGACCACCCCCACGGGCGTGGGGAGCACGGCCGAGATCCTCGGCGCCGAGGTCATCCATGCGGACCACCCCCACGGGCGTGGGGAGCACGCGGCCGGGGTGGTCGCCCGGCGGATCAGCCGCGGACCACCCCCACGGGCGTGGGGAGCACGGCGGGGCGGAGATCATGTTCTCCGGGACGGTCGGACCACCCCCACGGGCGTGGGGAGCACTGGGCGCCGCCGGGGATCAGCCGCAACTTCGGCGGACCACCCCCACGGGCGTGGGGAGCACACCTTCTGCTGGCCCTCGGCCGACTCCAACCACGGACCACCCCCACGGGCGTGGGGAGCACCCGGTCACCGGGCCGAACGTGTTCGCCGACTCCGGACCACCCCCACGGGCGTGGGGAGCACGCCAGGGTCTGGTAGGCGGCGGTGATCAGTTCCGGACCACCCCCACGGGCGTGGGGAGCACTCCAGGACGTCGATTGGTGCTACGGCCTCGTCCGGACCACCCCCACGGGCGTGGGGAGCACCCAGCTCGCCACCTGACCGGCCGCGCGGGCTACGGACCACCCCCACGGGCGTGGGGAGCACAGGTGTTCCAGGCGCTGCGCCGCCCTGCCCCACGGACCACCCCCCACGGGCGTGGGGAGCACGCGTGCTGGGCGCCCGTCGCGTCCCGTCTGGACGGACCACCCCCACGGGCGTGGGGAGCACGCCGACACCGGCCTTCTGCGTGACGCCGCCATCGGACCACCCCCACGGGCGTGGGGAGCACGTGAGCAGCACCTGGTTGGACACGATGCCGCCCGGACCACCCCCACGGGCGTGGGGAGCACTCACGGCGCCGCTCGAACAGGTCACGGCACCGCGGACCACCCCCACGGGCGTGGGGAGCACGTCACTGATCGACCGTACGAGTGTCCACACCGCGGACCACCCCCACGGGCGTGGGGAGCACCGCGACGGCCGTCATGCAGGCCGTGAAGGTGGCGGACCACCCCCACGGGCGTGGGGAGCACCTACAACCCGTTGGCGAGGGCCGGGGGATACCCGGACCACCCCCACGGGCGTGGGGAGCACTGGTCCTCCGCGACGACGGTCACGGTTGGGGGCGGACCACCCCCACGGGCGTGGGGAGCACACTTCGCGACCTGGGGTTTTAGGCGGGGTCGTGACAGATCGGGAGTGGGAACACGATGTTGTCGCGCATGTGTCGCCTGCTTCGTCTGTACACCCTGGACCGCCTTCTAGCCGTGAGACAGCGACCATGAAAGATGATAAGCCGAGCGTCGATCTTCGAGCGGAGGTGTCGATGCGTGGAAGAGGCCACCGGACCACCGACGGGACGGAAAGCACCCACGCCGTGCGAGTCAGCTTAGCTCCAATCGGCAACGCTGCGGAAATGACGGATAACAGTCAGCTTAATTGCAGGTCGGCGGCAATTCGGATTATGTAGTTGGAGTTCAACTCGGGCCTCGGACACGTTAACCCCCACGGGTGGTCTTCACGGCCGCTGAGGGTGGCTCGGTGGAGATTTCTTCCGCTCGGCGCTGGTGCGGGATCGCGGGCGGTCGGTGTATCGCCGCCCGGGTGGGGATCTTGGTGATGGTCAGCGTTCCGCCGATGGCGCAGGTGACGTGGACATCATGTTCGAGTAGCGCGGCTACGACGGCGTTGGGGTCGCCTGCCGGGATGCCGAGCCACTGGGCAACTTGTTTGATCGCTTTGGCTTCGTGGATGTAGACGTTGCGCGGCCGGGCCATGCCATCTGCCGCTGCGTTGCGATGGCCGTGGCGGCAGCGGTAGGCGGCGTGCTTGTTGACCCAGTGTGCGTCGAGGATCCGGTCGCATTCCTGGCAGCGGATCAGTCCGGTGAGCAGGTAGCGTCCGCTTTCGTTGTTGGCCGGTACGGGCTGGGCGTTGGCGTGTTGGGCGGCGACGAAGTCGTGTTCGCTGACCAGCGGCGGATGGGCGATGTCCCGGGAGATGACCCACTGTTGCATCAGGTTCCAGCGGCGTACCTCCGATTGACCGAGCAGATCATCGGCGGCGTCGAGCGG
Organism: Micromonospora sp. NBC_01796; assembly: GCF_035917455.1. Taxonomy (NCBI): domain Bacteria; kingdom Bacillati; phylum Actinomycetota; class Actinomycetes; order Micromonosporales; family Micromonosporaceae; genus Micromonospora; species Micromonospora sp. NBC_01796. The sequence continues at coordinate 5,765,204 of NZ_CP109078.1, forward strand.
GCCGCGGTCGGTGTGCTGCCGGTTCCAGACTTGCCGGCCGGTGTAGCGAGGGTTGGCCAGGATCGACGCCACCGTGCGCAGGGTCCATCCCGCGCCGCTGCGGTGCGGGTTGCGGCCGGGGTCAACGCTGGACGGGCATGGGACGTGCCGTTGGTTGAGGTCGCGGGCGATTCCGGCGACGCTGCGCCCAGTGAGGCGTTGGGCGAACATCCACTGCACGTGCGGCGCGGTGGATGGGTCGGGTTCCAGTCGGTGGGCCACGCGTCCCCACTTGGCGTGGGCCGGGTTCGGGTGCGGTCCTGCCGCGACGAGGCGGTACCCGTACGGCGGCCGGCCGCCGAGATGACGGCCTTGCTCGATCACCTGGGCGCACATGGCCGCCTTCGCCCGAAACCGTGAACGCTGGACCTCCCGCATGGAGTGCACGCCGAGCAGGGCCAGTAGTGACAGGTGCAGCTCGGTGCCGGCGTCGACCGGGCCGTTGAGCTCGGGCAGCCACAGCTGCACGCCGTACAGTTTGAACAGCGGCGCGAGGTCGCGGAATTGGTTGCCGTAGAAGGCCCGCTCGAACTCTCCCACGACCACCGCGTCGAACCCTCGGTCGGGGTCGGCCAGGGCCGCCAGCAACCGCGCTGCTTGCGGGCGACGTGGCCAGGGCACCTGCCGGGAGAAACCGACGTCGAAGAAGTCGGCCACGATCACGCCCCGCCCGTCGATCACCTCTTCGGCGAAGTCGCGCTGCCACCGCGCCGACGACAGCCGATCCTGGAACTCTCGGGTCGACATCCGCCCGTAGAAGGCGAACCGTATGCCCACGGGCTCTGGTGCCTGCGGGCGCCGTGTCCGCAGGCGGCCTCGCCGGTCCGGCTGCCGGAGCCACCAGCCGAGCAGGTCAGGGCCGTCCAACTCCGGCGCGTACTGCATCAGGACCCTCCCCATGTCGAGGCTTCACTAACAGCCGCAGCCGTCGATATGGATGGACAACGATGCAGCTCTCCGCAGGACTCGGCCACCTGCACGGTTGTCGGCCTGACCTCCCCGATCACAGGGGGTTGCTGTGCAGGGTGATGCGGGAAGGGCGCGGGGTATCTCCGCCGCGGCACCGGCTGCCCACTATGCCGTCAGGACCCTGCGTAGGCCGCAGACGGCGACGGAGGCTGGGTTGACGTCCCCGGCGGCGCCCTGCCACAGGTCGTGCCACTCGGAGTCTGCGGCCATGATCCGGTCGAGGGTCCGCGCCGCCAGTGCCGTCAGGTCATCGGGCTGATCGAACCGGCCCCGCGGGTGTGGGGAGCGCGGTGCGTACACCGTGCGCAGATTTGCCGACCCGGACCACCCCCACGGGCGTGGGGAGCACGGAAATCCGTCCTGCGCGAGCTGTAGGCCCATCGGACCACCCCCACGGGCGTGGGGAGCACACTTCGCGATCCGGGGTTTTAGGCGGGGTCGTGACAGATTGGGAGTGGGAACACGATGTTGTGGCGCTTGTGTCGTCTGCTTCGTCTGTACACCCGGGCCCTCCCTCTTTGCCGTGAGACAGCGACTATGAAAGATGATAAGCCGAGTGTCGATCTTCGAGTGGAGGTGTCGATGCGTGGAACAGGCCACCGGGCCACCGACGCGATGGGAAGCACCACGCCCTATGAGTCAGCTTATGGAGACCCCTGGACACCCAATCGGCGTCGGCTGATTCCCGGCCGCAGGGGCCGGGACCGCGTCGGTGGCGTGCTGCCCGGCTTGCGGGAGTTCCGACGCCGTGGTTGCCTGACGGCGACCGGGCGTGGCCCTGCTCGTCAGCGGTGGTGTCTGGTTCCTGGACCGGCCGGGGGCCGCGCTATACGGCGCTGTCGAGGCCCTGGGTGGTGAGTTGCTGTGCCCGGTCGACAGACCGGGCGAGGATCGCAACCAGTTCTGGACCGGGCACTCGATGACTTTCCGGGCCGCTGGGCGGTGATGCCCAGCGGCCCGGCGTCTTTACTTGTCGTTCATGATTGCTTCGATTTGTTTGGTGTCGAGGATCGCTCCGGAGTAGATGCGTACGTCGTCGATTGCTCCGGGGAAGTAGCCACCGAGGACGTCGAGGTACTTGTAGCTGCCGATGTTGATGGGGCCTGTTGCCTGGATAGGTGGACTGCTGATCGTGGCGGCGGCTGCGAGTTTGCCGTCGACGAAGAGGATCATTTGTGAGGTGCCCGGGTCCCAGGTGGCGCAGAGGTGGGTCCAGGTGTTGACGCTGACGGTGGTGGGGGCTTCGACGGCGCTGTAGCCGCTGTCGCTGAAGGCGGTGACGAATTGCCATCGGTTGGTGGGGCTGGTGCGGATCCAGAAGCCGCTGCTTCGGGTGGCTTGTTGGCTGAGTACGGCTCGGTAGGCGAGGCCGGCGACGTTGTCGATTTTCGCCCAGGCGCAGGCGGTGTAGCCGGTGAGGGTGTCGACGCTTCTGGCGGCGCTGGCGTAGCTGGTGGTGCCGTTGAGGGTGATGGCCTGGCCGTATTTGCCGGTGGTTCCGGTGGTGGTGCTGTTGAGGATGAGGTTGCGGTTGTTGCCCGAGCTGTCGGTCGTGGCGCCGGTGGGGTTGTCGAATTTCCAATGTCCGGCGAGCGCTGTGTCGCGGGCGAGTTGGCCGATTTCGGGTGAGGTGAGGGCGAGGTCGTAGACCCGTACGTCGTCGATGTCTCCGGCGACCCAGTCTCCGCTTGCCTGCCCCGAGGTGGCATTGCCGATCTGGAATGCCCTTGTGGCGTTCCAGGCGGACGGCTGGCTGCTTGATCCGCGCAGTGCGCCGTTGATGTAGAGCTTGAGCTGGTTCGCGTCGGCGTCGTAGACGCCGACGAGGTGGGTCCAGACTCCGAGGCGCGGTGGAGCGAAGTCACGTGCTGCGTAGTAGTTGACGGATCCCGTGGTGTCTGCCGACGCGGCGATGATTGTCCATGCGTTCATGGGCTTGTTGTATTGGAGGTAGAAGCCGGATCGATGAGTGCCGGTCTGGCTGATGAAGGTGCGGTACGCGGTGGTGTTGTCGAGCTTGACCCAGGCGGCCACGGTGTAGCTGCGGCTGGTGTCGATGACCGGCCGTCCGGTGGTGACGTAGTCGTTGGTTCCGTCGAAGTGGAGTGCCTTGTCACCGATGACGTGTCCGTTGGTGTTCCAGGTCGGGCCGGCGACGGTTGCCGGGTAGTTGCCGTACGCGTCGGCGAGGGTGGTGCCGCTGCCGTCGTCGAAGCGCCAGTGCGCGGTGCCGGTTCGGGTGGTGGTTGCGGTGGCGTTGCCCTTCTTGGTTACCTGTCCAAACGAGGTGCCGTTGTGGGGGAACGTCCACAGCTCGCGGTTGCCAGCCTCGCAGCAGTCGACGATGGCGGCGAGGTCGTTGTCGCCGTCGTTGTCGAAGTCGCCGGTGGTGACCTGGATGGTGCGTCGCCAGTCCCAGCCGTCGACGCTGTCGACATCGCTGTCCCACCACGTCGCCGGGCCGGCGAAGGTCGAGCCGTTTGCCGTCAGGACCTTGATGGTGGTCTTGGCGCCGTGGTTGTAGAGCGCCACCAGATCGGTGGCGCTGGTGCCGCTGACGTTGATCGCGGTGTATTTGGCCGCGTTTCCGGTGAAGGTGGTCGGGTCGGTGTCGGTGTCGCTGTCCCACCAGCTGGTGCCGGCGCTGAAGCCGGTCCCATTCGAGGTGTGTACGCGCACGGTGGTGCGGGCGCCGGTGGTGTCCTGAGCGACGGCTAGATCGGCCTTTCCATCGCCGGTGAAGTCGCCGGCCACGGTTTTGGTGTTGATCCAGGTGTAGGTGCCGGGGCTCTGGGTGTACCAGGGGGTGCCGGAGGTGGTGAATGCCGCTCCCGTAGAGGGGTACACGTAGGCTCGCCATCCGCCGGCGCGGTCGTCGACGACCGCTGCGGCGTCGTCGATACCGTCGCCGGTGAAGTCGTCGGCGAAGACCCGTGCATCACCGAGTAGCCATGTGCCGACGTCGATGCTAGCCCAGTCCGTCTGGTACTGGTTGGTGTCGGAGCGGAGGTTGAACAGGCGGACATGACCGTCGGGGTCCTGCCGGAACACGGCGATATCGGTGCGGCCGTCGTTGTCGAAGTCTCCGCCGGCGGTTTGGATCCTGTCGATGGCGTGGCCGCCGTTGACACCACTGTCCCAGGCGATGGTGGCGGGGTGGAAGCCACCACCGGAGGACATCATCGTCCAGGCCGCGGTGCGCCCGTTGCCCATGTCGAGCACAGTGGCGACGTCTGCCTTGCCGTCCCCATTGATGTCATTGTGCTTGTCGGCGACGGTCGCGGTGCCGCCGGCTGCGAGGGTGCGGGGGCCGGTTACCTCGAGCCGTTCGTTTCCGGCCTTGTCGACAGCTTTCATCCACAGGTCGGCGATGGCGGTGCCGGGAAAGTCGGGGTCTCCCCACAGTGTGATCGGGATGGTGGCCTTGCCGGTGGCGTCGGCCGGTGCCCAGAGCTTGACGTTGTCGTCGAAGCCGTAGCGGTAGCCGGCGATGTCGATGTCGCCGGCGGCTGGGTTGATCGTGACGGTGCCGACGGAGCCGGCGTTGACGTTCTCACTGCCGGCGGGGTAATCGGTTGAGGTGATCGTCGGCTGTCCGGGGTCATTGCCGTCAACGAGGAAGTAGCACCGCGCCGTGAACGGGCCGAAGGCGCCGCCGGTGTCCTTGGCCCGGGCCTGGTAGTAGTAGACCGTCTCGTTGCTGACCACGACGCCGTCCGGGACGGTGGGCCAGGTGACCACACCGCCGGCGGGGATGGTGGCGGACGCGGCCGGTCCGTGGACCAGTACGTCGCCGGACGCTCTTCTGATCTCCAGGTAGGCGGTGAGGTTGTTCGCGTCGGCGTCCGACAGCCCGGCGGTAAAGGTGGGATTCTTCATGCTTTCCGACAGCCGGGTCGGATTGGTCGAACTCCCGCAGGGGATCGGCGGGTAAGTGGTCAGCTCGGTGGGGACGGCTGGTGCGGTGTTCCATTCGACGGTGAGTTTGGCGGTGCCGGGGTGGAATTTCTTCCACTGCTGGTTCGTGCCCTCGTTCGGCGCACGCAGTCCGAAGGTGATCTGGCTGCTGGTGCCAGCGGCAGCAGTCGAGACGGCGTTGGTGAGCGCGGTGCTCGCGAAACCCATCGGCATGTCCGGCTCGCCGCAGGACGATTCGTTGGCGTGTCCGGAGGCGCTGGCGAGATTGCTTCGCCACTTGTTGGTGTCGGTGACGGAGTTTTTCCAGGTGACCGCGCCCGAGCGGCTGATGTTGTCGGTGAGGTACAGGTCGACCGGGGTGTTGGTGCTGCACTGGTATGAGTGGTCGAGGGTGATGCCGAAGGTGGCACTTGTGATGATCTTGCCGCGGATGTTTCCGATGCCGAACAGGAAGTAGGACCGGTACGTCACGCCGCTTGCGGCGCCGACCTTGGCGCCGTCGTCGCGGTCGTAGTTCCAGTACGACTGGGTCGGAAATTCCTTGGCGATGTGGGTCCAGTCCGAGGGCCCGATGGGGGTGGAGTTCGGGTCCAGGAAGAGCGGCCAGTTGACCTGCGGGTTGTCGAGGATGTCCCGGTCGGGGATGACCGTTATCGCGGTGGGTGTGAGCACCACATCCATCGGGCCCACGAGCCGAGACTGCGGATCACTGTCGATGGGTCCGTTGCCCTCAATCCGCTCGATCCGGCTCAACGTCGGCTCGCTCGGGGTGTCCCACATCAGCGGCGGGTCGGTGGCGAACACTGCCGCGCCCGCCGAATCTAGGGCGTTGATACCGCCGTCGGTCCGGGTAGACAGTGTCAGACCGTTGGTCCGGACCCCGAAGGTGATGGTGTGCAGCGCCGGGTTGTCGGCGGCGGTGGGACTCTTGACGACGAGCTGCTCGCGGTAGCCGCCCATCGGCTCTGCGGTGACTTGCAGGTCCACCTCGGGCAGGACGTTGGGGTAGGTGGCCGTGTTGCCCTGCAGGCTAGGTGCCGGCAGGGGGGTCGGCCAGGTCAGCGACAGGTTCTTGTCATCCTTGCCGACGGTGAGCAGTGGCCCGCTGCCTCCGCCGGAGATCGTCAGGCTGCCGGGGGTCGCCGTAGGGCTGATGCTGCCGTCAGCGTTCATCCGGAGTGTGGCATCGATGTCGACCCAGTCACCGGCCCGCTGGACGTGAATCGGATGGGCGAAGCTCTCGGTCGAAAACGAACCCGAGGGATTCGCGAGCAGCCGACTGTCCTCGGTCCTGCGTCGCGTTACCTCGACGGGCTGGCCAGCGCGCGCCGCCTCGGCTGAGGCCTCGGCAAGGATCGTGATCTCATCCCGCATGTCCTCCGTAGAGGCCGTGGCGTCAGGCGCCGCCTCGGCGGGCCCAGGCGGCACCGGACCGGCGACGAGGACGCCGGCAGCCAGGACCAGCGCTGTGCTGGTGAGGGAGACCCGCCGTCGAAAGTGTGGTGAACCTCTGGACGCGTCTTGGAAAACGAACACGACGGGGCCTCCCCGTGAAGATCCGAAACTTGGACAGCGGATCGTATGGGGCTGGATGCGTACCGTCAAGATCTTGAATGCCTGCTGAAGATCCTCCACGATGATGGCCCGCGACTCCGTCTCGGTCACCCAGCTCGTCTCCAGTGGAGGATCCATGCCCGTTCGGCTCAGACGCCGGTCTGCCCGCTGGTCGGTCCGCCACTGGTTGCCGGCGCGTCTGCGCCGGGCACAGGTACTGGCCGTGATGCTGGCGGCCGCCCTGACGGCGAATGCCTTGATGGTCCCCCCGGCGGTCGCGGCCGAGACGCCTCCGTCGTGGGCGGCGCCGAAGGAACCGTCGATCCCGGGCACGAAAATGGGAATGCGACCTTCGACGCCCGACCGCGCCGAACAGTCCGCCGTACGCGGTCCACGCAAGGTCGAATGGCCCGCAGCCACCGTGGCCGAGGTCGACCTCGCGCCAGCCGCGACCGGCGCTCGCGCGATGCCCTCGGGTCGGGTGCGGGCGGGCGATTCGCCTATCACCCTCGGTGCCCCGGCCAATCGGGAAACAGGCCTGCGTACCAGCGCCAACGGCCCGAGCCGGGTGGGTGTGCAGGTACTCGACCGTGGCGCGACAGCCAAGGCCAAGGTCGACGGCGTCCTTGTACGCCTACGCTCCGCCGATGCCGCGCGTTCGGCCGGCCGCATCTCCGTCCAGGTCGACTACCGCTCGTTCGGGCACGCCTTCGGAGGCGACTGGGCCGCCCGACTCCACATGGTCGCGCTGCCAGAATGCGCCCTGATCACACCCGACCACGCGGACTGCCAGGGTCGCCCGCTGCCAAGCACCAACAACACCAGCAGCGCGACCCTCGCCGCCGACGTTGATCTCACCTCTACCGCACCGGCCCTCCTGGGGATCATGGCCGCCGACTCCGGCGCCTCCGGCTCGTACTCGGCCACCCCACTCGCCAGTGCGTCCACATGGTCGCACGGTGGATCATCGGGCGATTTCAACTGGTCATACCCGCTGCGCGTGCCGCCGGGCGTGAACGGCCCCACCCCTCAAATCAGCCTGTCGTACTCCTCCGGCTCGGTAGACGGGCGCACCGTATCGACCAACAACCAGCCCTCGTGGCTGGGCGAGGGGTTCGAATTCTGGCCAGGGCTCGTCGAGCGGAAGTACAAGCCGTGCGCCCTCGACACCGACCAGCAGAACAACCAGTTGCCGAACAACACCACTCGCCCCACCGGCGACCAGTGCTGGGGCACGAACAACGGCACCATCTCGCTCAACGGCAAGGCAGGCGAACTGGTCCCCGTCGACGCCCAGGGCACCACGTGGCGGATGAAAAACGATGACGGCACCCGGATCCAGCGGCTGCTCGACACCGGCCGCGGCAACGGCGACGCCGACGGCGAGTACTGGGTAGCGACGACGCCCGACGGCACCCGCTACTACTTCGGCTACAACCGGCTACCCGGCTACACCGGCGCCTCCGGTCAGGAAACCACCGACTCCGCCTGGACCGTCCCCGTCTACGGCAACCACCCGAACGAGCCCGGCTACACGACCGGAAACTTCGCCGCATCGGAACGTAACCAGGCATGGCGCTGGAACCTCGACTACGTGGTCGACATCCACGGCAACACCATGTCGTACTTCTACGGCACCGAAACCAACCGCTACGCCCGCAACGGCGACGTCAACTCAGCCGCCGCCTACACCCGCGGCGGCTACCTGAAGCGCATCGACTACGGCCAGCGCGATAACCAGATCTACTCGACCAAGCCGGTCGCCCAGGTCGAATTCGAAGCGCTCGACCGATGCACACCCAACACCGCCTGCGACTTCGCCCACCCCAACAGCTGGCCGGACACCCCCGTCGACCAGAACTGCTCAGCCGCCCCGTGCAACGGCCACTTCTCGCCGACGTTCTGGACCCAAAAACGGCTAGCAAAGATCACCACAAAGGTCCGTGAGGGCGCCTCCGCCTTCCGGCTCGTCGACTCCTGGACCCTGTCACACCTGTTCGCCGACCCCGGCGACTTCACCCGGGCCGGCCTCTGGCTCGACCGCATCTCACACACCGGCCACGTCGCACCCGCCGGACAGGAGATCACTCTCCCCGACGTCAAGTTCACCGGCGAGCCGTACAACAACCGGGTTGACGCCGCGACAGCCGACTACGTCGCACCACACAACTGGTGGCGCGTGACCGCGGTCCAGGACGAGAACGGCGGCAAGATCGCCGTCGTCTACGAAAATCCCGACTGCGTGGCCTCGGGCGGCATGCCGGCCAGCCCGGAAACCAACACCAGGCGCTGCCAACCGGTGCGCTGGTCGCCGGACCCGTCCCTGCCCGAGCGACTCGACTGGTTCCACAAGTACGTCGTCCGCTCGGTCAGCCAGTCCGACGAACTGGCCGGCACCGTACCTGTCGAAACCCATTACCAATATCTCGACGGCGCGGCCTGGCACTACGACGAGGTCGACGGCCTCACCCCCGCCGAGGAAAAAACGTGGGGACAGTGGCGCGGCTACGGCAGAGTCAAGACCCGCACCGGTAACCCCACCGACGGACAACTCGTCACCGAGACCCGCTACTTCCGCGGCATGGACGGCGACCGCAACGGCACCGGCGGCCAGAAGAACGTGTGGGTGGCCGACTCCCGCGGCGCCGGTTTCGAATGGGAAGACCACGAACGACTCGCGGGCACCGTACGAGAAAACATCACCTGGCTCGTCGACGACACCACCATGCTGTCCCGGACCATCACCGACCCATGGATCTCCCCAGCCACCGCCACCTCCACCAAGCCTTGGGGAACGACCCGTTCATTCCTGCTCGACACCGCCGCGTCGCTGACCCGAGCAGCAGTCGAGGGTGGGTGGCGAGACAGTTCAACGACGAAGACGATCGAAGCTGACGGCACCGTCACCTCGATCAACTCCAAACCACAGGCCGGTAAGCCCGAGTTCGACCGATGCACCCGCTACGAGTACGTGTCGAACACCACCGCTCACCTCATCGACCTGCCCAAACGCGTAGAGACCGTCACCAAGGCCTGCGAGACCCCGCCGAGCCGCCCCGCCGACGTGATCTCCGACGCGCTCAGCTACTACGACGGCATCGAGACACACGGCGCTCAGCCCACGGAGGGCCAGGTCACCCGGGTCGACGAGTTCGACGGCTGGAACGCGGCCCAGTCCCACGCGATCTACCGAACCGTCTCCCGGGCCACCTACGACGACCTCCACGGCCGGATGACCGCATCCACCGACGCCAAGGGCGGTGTGACCGAGACCGAATACACCCCCGAGTCCGGCGGACCGGTCACGGCGGTGAAGACCATCAACCCACTCCTGCACGACACGCAGGCGTTCCTCGATCCCGCCTTCGGGGCCCAGATCGGCTCCGTAGACGCGAACGGACTCCGCACCGACCTCAAACTCGACGCCCTCGGCCGGCTGAGCAAGGTCTGGTCGCCGGGCCGCACCATGGGGACGCATAACCCCGACGCCGAGTTCAGCTACCTCATCCGGACCGACGGACCAGACGTGATCACCACCAAACGCCTCCAGCCCGACGGCGGATACCAGACCAAATACGAGCTCTACGACGGCCTCGCCCGACTACGACAAACTCAGGTGCCCGCTCCGGGCGGTGGCCGGGCAATCTCGGACATGATCCACGACTCCCGAGGACTGCTCGTCAAGCGTCGCGGCCCCTACTACAACGCCGCCGCCCCCGCCTTCGAAGTCATGGCCATCTCCGACGACGCCGTCGCGTCCCAGGTGCGGACCGTCTACGACACCGCGGGTCGCGCGACAAACGAGATCACCATTGCCAACGGCGCCGAAAGGTGGCGTACCACCACTACCTACACCGGCCTCAACCGGATCGACGTCGATCCACCGGCCGGCGGCACCGCCTCCACCACGATCACCGACGCCCGTGGCGCCACCACCACTTTGCGCCAATACAAGGGCCCGTCACCGACCGGGGCGTACGACGAAACCCGATACACCTACACCAACAAGGGTCAACTCGCCACCGTTACCGACGCGGCCCAGAACGGTGGCAACACCTGGCAGTACTTCTACGACATGCTCGGCCGACTCGACCGCACTGAGGACCCCGACCGCGGCACCACCACCATCACCTACACGCCGTACGGGGAAAAGAAGACCGTCACCAACGAGGCAGGCGACACGCTTGCGTACGTCTACGACATCCTCGGACGTACCACCTCCCTGCGCGACGACGACGTCACCGGCACGATGCGCGCCGGGTGGGTGTACGACACCATCCACAAGGGCATGCCCACCTCCTCGACCCGGTACGTCGGCAGCGACCAGTGGACCAACCGGGTCGTCGACTACGACGACACCACCGGCCGCCCCACCGGCAGTGAAGTGGTCGTCCCCGCCAGCGAGGGCAGCCTGGCCGGCACTTACCGCTTCGACGCGACCTACCTGCCCGACGGCAGTCCGGCCACAGTGAAGATGCCGGCCGCGGGCGGGCTTGCCGAGGAGACCCTGACGTATGGCTACAACGCCTTCGGCCTGCCGACGACGCTGACCGGTACGACCTCTTCGGGCACTCGGACGTACGTCAACACCAGCACCTACACCTCATTTGCCGAACTATCGGTCATCGGCCGCACCACCAATGACGCGAAGTGGGTCAAGCAGGAGTTCTTCTACGAGCCCGGGACCCGCCGCCTACAAGGCGGCCGCATCAGCACCCGTACCGCCGGCGCCACCGCCTTCCTCAGCAACACCGCCTACAGCTACGACGACGCCGGCAACCTCCAGAAGATCTCCGACACACCGGTCAGCGGCACGGCCGACCATCAGTGCTTCGACTACGACTACCTCAACCGCCTCACCCAGGCATGGACGCCCGGCAACGGCGACTGCGACGCCACACCCACCACCGCAGCCCTGGCAGGGCCCGCCACCTACTGGACCTCCTGGACCTTCGACGAGGCTGGCAACCGCACGTCCGAAACCAGCCGGGCGATCAGCGGCACCACCACCTCCACCTACACGTACCCGAGCCCAGGGCAACCCCAACCACACACCCTCACCCAGGTCCAGACCCAGGGCCCTGCCGGTAACAAGACCGTCAACTACGGGTACGACGCGCTCGGCAACACCACCACCCGACCCGGTACCGGGACCGGCACCCAGACCTTGACCTGGGATCCCGAAGGTCGCCTGGCAACAATCCAGGAAGGCGCCACGACCAGCACCTACGTCTACGGCGCGTCCGGGAACCGGATCAAGCGCAAAGACGGCAACACCACCACCATCTACCTGCCCGGCATGGAACTCACCTCCACCGGCGGTGTCACCAAGACCGCGATCCGCTACTACACCCACGCCGGACAACCCGTCGCCGTACGCACCAACGACAACAAACTCACCTGGCTCCTCGCCGACCACCACGGCACCAACTCCCTAACCGTCGACGAAACAACCCAAGCCATCCAGCGCCGCTACAGCACACCCTTCGGTGGCACCCGAGGCACCCAACCCACCGCCTGGCCGGACGACAAGGGCTTCGTCGGCGGATCCAAGGACAACAGCGGCCTCACCCACCTCGGGGCCCGCGAATACGACCCACAAACCGGTCGATTCATCTCCGTTGACCCCATCATCGACCCAGGCGACCCCCAGCAAATGCACGGGTACGCCTACGCGAACAACGCACCCACCACCCTCACCGACCCCGACGGGCTCAAGCCCGCATGTAGCGCAGACGGGACCGCCGCGAGCGAGGCCGCATGCAACGGCTCGGGCGGCTCCGCACCCACCACCGACACCACCACGGATACGGACACCACCACTCCTGCGCAGCTCGATCAGGTGGTCGAGGACGCCAAAGCTGATAAAGAGCGAGCTGAGGCGGTCAAGAAGAAATCCTTCCTCGACATCATCAAGGAACAGGGCCTCGCTTTTCTCCTCGACTTCTTCGGAATTACCGACATCATCAACTGCTTCACCAAGGGCGACATCGGTGCCTGCGTCAATACCCTGGTCGGCATGATCCCGTGGGGCAAAGTATTTAAAGCCGGGAAATCGCTCTACAAGGGCATAAAACGCGCCTTCGCATCATACAAATCCTGGCAGAACGCAATTCGCCTCGCTGACGACGCCATCGCCCGTGCGGACGAAGCCATCGCCCTTGCCCAACAGAAGGCCACCGAACTCCGCGAGGCACTCGCCAAAATCGAGACCGCCGCCGGTGAGCTCTGCGAGAACAACAGCTTCGTGTCCGGCACGCGGGTACTCATGGCTGATGGGACCGGCAAACCCATCGAAGAGGTTCGCGTCGGTGACGAAGTCGCTGCTACCGACCCCGAAACCGGGGACAGTGGTACGCGAACCGTGACCAAAGAAATCGTCGGCGCCGGCGACAAGAGGCTTGTCAAGATCACCGTAGACACTGACGGTGGGACGGGTGATGCGAGTGCCACCCTCACCGCCACCGACGCCCACCCCATCTGGGTCGCCAACACCACCCGCTGGACCAACGCCGCCGATTTGCAACCGGGGGACGACGTCCTAACCCCAGATGGCGCTCGTGTCAGAGTCATCGACATCGCCGCCTACGGCGCCCTTGCGACCGTATACAACCTCACCGTCGAGGACATCCACACGTACTATGTGGTGGCCGGCAACACGCCGGTCCTTGTTCACAACTGTGGCGGGAACCTGACGGTCCACAAGTGGGCGGCCGACGAGCCAGGCGGCGTGCCGCACTTCAGTGTCGAGGTGGTTGCCGACAGCGGCGGGGGGACTCGTCACACGGAATTGCTCGGTGGGACTGGTACACCCGCATCGGTAAGAGACTTCAACTCGGTTGGCATGACGTTGGTCGAGTCGAGAACGATTAGGATTTCGAACGCAGCTGCCGCGATTAACTTCCAGCGGAGAGCTGTAATGACTGGACGGGCCGGATCGTACGACGTCATTACAAACAGTTGCGTAACACACTGTATGAACGTGGCGGCGAAAGGTGGGGTGCAAAGTGCTGGCGTGCGAGATTTTGCCGCCCATTTCGGTTGGTCCTATAAGGATCTAAGGCGATGATTCGCTTGTTTCGGGAGCAATGAGATGAATGAGCGCGGATTGATGGTCGAAATTCTAGCGAGTCAAGCGGCTGACGAGAAGATCTTGGTCGGTGTAGGGAGGTTTTTGATACAGGGCTCACTGATCAACCTTTGGCTCGGTGGTGAAGGTTCGGACAAGGCATCCTCGGATGAATTCATTGCCTATGCCGAGTTGCGTGAGTCAAAGTGGATGGAGATCGAGGAAGCTTGGTCTGTCGTTAAGCAGCGAGAGATAGAGTACGGGCATGAGCTGGTGGCTAATGAAGATAGGTTGAAGCCTCAAGGGCACCGCGAACATCGCCTCATGCGTATGCGAATTGATGAATCGACAGGCTATCTCTCCTCCCGGACTCGACTCTCTGAGCTATTCAACGAGTTGATAGGGATGAGCGATGCGCTCACCGCCAGAGCGTCCTGGCTTCCTGAGTGTGTGTTGTGTGAATCCAAGTTGCGGTAACTGAGATCCGTTGCCTTCGGTTCTCAAAGGTGGTCCTCCTGGAGGTAGAGGATTTTTGGTTTTGGGTGAGTGTCGGTGGGTGGTGGTGTGTCCGTGGTTGCATCGGTATCCGGGGCGGCAGTGGACGCGATCCTGCACCGTGCCAAAACTCGTCGCACCGGATCGGTGTGGCCGCATACGCGGCCAACAGAGCGCCTTTGCCGCCGTCGCGATCCTGCCCGACGCGGCCAGGACCCACACCGCCACCAGCAGACTGGCTAGGCTCTGGCCGGTGAGGCGTTGGGTGAACATCCACCGCACGTGTGCGGCGGTGGCCGGGTCGGGTTCGAGACGCGTAAGTCGGCGACCCCATCGGGCGTGTGCCCGCTTGGGGTGGGGGCCGGCGTCGGTGAGCCGGTAGCCGTAGGGCGGCCGGCCGCCGAGGTAGCGTCCCTGTTCCCGTGGTTGGGCTCGCATGGCGTTGATGACCCGGAACCGGGAACGCTGCCCCTCGCGTTTCGACTGGGCGCCGAGCAGCATGATGAGCGCTTGGTGGGTCGGGTCGCGGTGGTCGACGGGCCCGTCCGTTTCGGGTAGCCACAACTGCACACCGTGCTGTTCGAGCAGTGGTGCCAGGTGTAGCAGTTGGTTGCCGGAGAACGCGCGCTCGTACTCACCGACCACGATCGCGTCGAACCCGCGATGCGGGTCCTTGAGCGCGGCCAGCAGGGCGGCGGACGTCGGCTGCTCCTGCCGCCAACTACGGCGGCGGGAGCAGCCGACGTCAAAGTATTCGGTGACGATCGTCCCGCGAGCGGCGATCAATTCGTTCGCGCAGTCCGGCTGCCACTGCCGGGACGTGACCGGGTCCTGGTACTCGACCGTCGACATCCGACCGTAGAACGCGAACCGTAGACCACCCCGCCAGCGGGCACGCGGCCGCGTACCCGCCTCCGACTGCTCGCTCAACCGTCGGGTCAACAGAATCCTCGAGTCCTGCACTCTGGTCGTCCGACATGCACCCCTTCATACCGAAGAATCTTCATAGGTGAGGCGGACGGGCGGCCCGCCTCCACCAGCGGCCTGCACGGTCGGCAGCGCGTGGTGGCACGAGTCCACGTAGGCGACCAGAAGTACAGCGCCACCACGGGATTCACCGCGACCTTCCAGTAGGACCCGGCGGGTGGCGACTTTCATGACGAACAGCACGTAGAGGTGCCGTAGGCCGATGGTGTCGAGGTAGAAGAGGTCGGTGGCGAGTAGCCCAGCCGCTCGGCGTTGCGGGCCGGCGGCACCAGCTTCGACGTGCTGTACGTCAACGTCAAGGGGGAGAGCGGCTACTTCGACCGTTCGCTGAACGTCTACGGCCGCGAGGGCGAGCCCTGCCACGAGTGCGGCTCACCGGTTCGGCGCGAGTCGTTCATGAACCGCTCCTCGTACAGCTGCCCGCGCTGCCAGCCCCGCCCCCGCACCGCCGCCGTCGGATGACGCCGGTGCGGGGCCGGGACCGGGTGCGGGGTCGAGAACGGGTCAGCCGTTCGGGAACGTGGTCGGCCCGCTGACCTGGACGAACCGATCGCCGTTCCAGCGGTACCCGCGTTCCTGCCGGGTCTGGTCGCCGTACCGCTGTTCGAGCGTCACCAGCAGGACGCCGCCGTTGACCCGGGCCGAGACGTAGTTCTCCCCCTGTGGTCCGGCGTAGCCGAGCCCGACCAGGCGGCCGTCCCGCTCGGTGACCACGAGCAACTGCCCCGAACCGTCACTGCTGTCGAGGTCGCTGTTCCGCTCGCAGTGGAAGTTGATCACCGCGTCCCGGTGCCCGTCCCGGTCGAGATCGCCGAGCGTGAGTGCCCGCTCGCGGACCTTGACCGTGACCGACCCGACCTTCGTCTCCTCGCCCCGGGTGGTGATCCGGCCGGTGGGGCAGACGGAGCCGGCGCGGTCCGCCGGCAACTGGACGGTGGCCCGTCGCCAGTCGACCTCGCGCAGGTCGAGCGGGGCCGGTGGGTCACCGGTGCTGCCGCTTCCGGTGGGCGGGACCGACCGGCTCCGTGTGGTCGGCGACGGACCGGTGGTGCCGGGTGTCGCGGCCGGGGCCAGCGGATCGGACGCGGAGGTGCCGGAACCGTTCTGGGTCAGGACCAGGCCGGTGGCGCCGGTCACCGCGAGCACGGCGGCGGCCAGCGCCACCCCGGTACGGCGTCGGGCGCGCTGCCGACCGGTGGCCGCGATCCACTCCGCCGGGGGCGGTTCGACCGACTCGTGCGCGCTGTCCCGGTAGGTGGTCAGCAGCGCGTCGAACCGGGACCCTTGGCCCAGTTGGTCGTCGGAGAACGAGTTTGCCATGATCGTCACCGCCCCGTCGGGTTGTCGTCTGCGGCTCGGTTCGGCCGGCTGGCCGAATCCGTCTCGGTCAGGTACGCGGCGAGCTGCGCCCGACCGCGGTGCAGCCAGGAGAGCACCGTGTTCTTCGGTACGCCGAGTTCGGTCGCGACGCTCGCCACCGGTAGATCGGCCAGGTGGTGCAGGACCACCGCGCGGCGTTGCTGGTCCGGCAGCCGGCGCAGCGCGGCCACCAGGGCCACGTGGTCGGGGCTTGGTGCTGATGCGACAGTCACCGGCCGCTGCTGGCGGAGCAGCCGGGCGGCCCGGGCGAGCCGACGTAGCCGGCTGGTGGCCAGGTTCCAGGCGACCCGGCGGACCCAGGCGAACGGTTCGTCGTACCGGCTGATCGCCGACCAGCGCTGCCAGGCTCGGATGTACGACTCCTGGACCACGTCCTCCGCCTCGGCCCGGTCACCGAGGTACGCGTGCAACTGCACCGCCAGCCGGCGGTACGTCGCCTCGTAGAAGACCTCGAACCCGTCCCGGCCACCGGACGAGCCGCGTGAGTTGTCCGGATCGCCACCGAGCGGTGTCCCCCGCGGCGACGACGTGTCGATCGCACCGGCGGGTGCCGGTCGCTGCCCCATCTCGTCTCCCTCCCAGCACCGCCCCGTGGTGGGGCGGCATGTGATGGTCACGCCGGCCCGGGGGCGTCGATTGCAGCACGCCGGGGTGGTGTCGCCGGCCCGACAGTGACGAGCACGGTCAGCCCGGTGTGCGCGACGTCAGCGCGGTCAGCGCGGTGGCTGGGGGCCGGGGCAGTTCTCCCGCCAGGCGTCCAGTTCCCGGTTCTTGCCGATGACGGCGAAACCGTAGCCGGCCGCGGTGGCGCAGTGCTCCTCGGACAGGCCCTCGTACTCGACCTGGAACACCGGTTTGCCGGAGTCGACGAACGGCAGCAGCTTGTCGCACTCGCCCCGGGAGAAGCACTCCTCGTTGACCGCGAAGTCGAACGTCGGCTCCAGCGCGGTCACCTGCGCCAGGTCGTTGGTCAGGCCGGGGGAGAGTTCGGCGTCACGGGCCAGCGCGGCCAGCCGCCGGTTGAAGACGAGTTGGTCGTCGAAGCTGAGCGGAAATCCGGTGTCGTGCGCGTAACCGTCCATGTGAGCCGGGACTAGGGCGCGTTTTATAAGTCCGGTCGGAGCCACTCTCCGATGGCGGTGATGGTCAGGACGGCCTGGTAGCGGACGGCGAGTTTGTCGTATCGGGTCGCGACGCCGCGGTGGCGTTTGAGGCGGTTGATGCCGCACTCGACGGCGTGGCGTTGCCGGTAGACGACCGGGTCGAAGCGGGGTGGGCGACCGCCCTTCGATCCCTTGGCTTTGCGGTGGGCGTCCTGGTCGGCTTTGCTCGGGATGCAGGCCTTGATCCCGCGGGAACGCAGGTGGGCTCGGTTGCTTTTCGAGGTGTAGGCCTTGTCGGCCAGGACGAGGTCCGGACGGGTCCGGGGATGCCCACCGCCGGGCCGGCCCACCCGGATCTTGCGTAGGACGGGGATGAACTGCGGGCTGTCGCCGCGTTGACCGGCCGTGAGGATCAGGGCGAGGGGTTTCTGACCTTGTTCACAGGCCAGATGCGTCTTGGTGGTCAGCCCGCCTCGCGACCGCCCGAGCGCGTGATCGACGGGCTCGTCGTGGATGCCGCCGGGTGGTTCTCTCTGCAGATGCCCGTCCCGGCGGGCACCGGCAGCGTGTTGGTGGGCGCGGCTGGTCATCGAGTCGATGCTGACGTCCCACTCGATCCGGCCGGCCGCGTCAGCGCTGGCCTGTAGCCCGGCGAGGATCTTCTCCCAGGTGCCGTCGCGCTGCCAGCGGCGGAACAGGCCGTAGATGGTGGGCCAGGGCGCGTACTCGGCCGGGACGTCACGCCAGGGTGAACCGATCCGGATCCGCCACCGAATCCCGTCGATCAGCTGCCTTCTTGTCCACTTCGGCGGACGACCCCGAACCGGCGCAGCGGGTAGCAACGGGGCAAGCGCCGCCCATTGCGCGTCGGTCAGGTCGTGCCGCCTCGTCACCGCTAGGGTGGCCACGAGGTCTCCGGTGCATGGTGCTTCTTGGTCGTTGTACCAAGTACCGGAGACCTCGTTGTCTATCGATCACCGCCACGCCGTGACCTCAACCTGCCCACCGTGCTTTATGAAACGCGCCCTAGGAGCCGTTCGGAGTTTGGATCTTGGTGGGGTGGGTGGTGTGCTGGCCGTGGCTGGTAGAACTCGGTGGTGGCGCGTTTCGATGTGACGGATGCCGAGTGGGTGTTGATCGGGCCGTTGTTGCCGGTCGCGGCGACGGGGCCGTTGCCGCGTCGGGTGCGGGACCAGTTCAACGGGATCCTGTGGCGGTTTCGGACCCACGCTCTACTCCCGGTTCAACCGCTGGGCCAGGGCCGGGGTGTTCCAGGACCTGATGAACGCGTTGATCTCCGAGGCCGCGTCGCGTGGGCTGGTCGGGCTGGAACTGATTAGTGTGGACTCCACCGTGGTGAGAGCGCACCACGAGTCACATCGTGGCAATGACGAAAGCCGAGGGGCGGTAGGGCACGCGCGGAGCCGTCGGGGGCCTGGGTCGCCGGTGGTTGTCGGGGATGGGGTCCTGCGCGGCGCCGGACACGCTGACCGCCCCTTCTCCTTGCCCAGTTGGCGCTGCGGCAGCCTGATCTGATGGCGCAGGGCAAGAATCTCCACATCCTCGTCCCGATTGCTCATCGGCAGCATCGCGAACGCCTTCGTCGCGCTCAAGTACGCCAGTCGGCGCAGCACGGCTGCCCACCATGCCGCAGTGATCACCCGGCCGGGTGCAGCGCCAGCACCGGTAACCTGGGCCGACCAACCGGTACCCCGGCTTCCACCAGGGCGGATGACGTTTTCGGCAGGGTCAGGGGCAGTCTGACACGTCAGCCGGCCTCTGTCGGTGAAGCCACGTCGGCGTGCGCCGGTGCGGCGACGGCGGTCCGGGAAACGGCCAGCAAGCATGGCGATACAGCGGATGCTTGACGCCACGGAGTTGGACAGGATCGAGCCGTGGCTGTCTTCCTGACCGAATTGGACCCGCGCGCGCGTATCAAGGGATCACGGGACGGGCTCGGCGCCCAGCCTGTTTGGTCGGCGATGGGACGCCCGCTGATCGGCAATCTGACGACGGTGACCACCGACCTGTCCGCATTCACCACACTGCTGGTCGGTCTGCGGCTTGCCGAGATCGATCCGGGCGAGGATGACGCGCAGCGGTGGGCGGCGTTCCTGGTGTGGGAGCAAATGGTCGGCTACGTCCGGCACGCCGTGTACGGCGATCGCGGGTTCTTCGGACGCCAGCGCGTCGCAGCCCGCGCCGAGTCCGCCCGCAGCAACGGCGGAAAGGTGCGTTTGTCGGCCGACCCCGCGTACCAGATCCTGAGTAACCAGAAGACCGACGGCCTGCTCGGCAACTACGTCGCGCCGGCGAGAGCGTCCGGGCTCGTCGCCCCTGGCTCGCCGGCCCGTCTCACGCCCGACGCGGCGGCGTTCGTCGATGACACCTACCTGCCCCGACTCGCTACGGCGTGGGGACGCGACGCCCAGCACCTCACCCGGGCACTCAAGCAGCAGTCCTACAACTTCGACCTGCGCGACAATTCACGGCTCGCGGCTGTGGCGGCCGTGTTCGGCCCGGTCTTGTCGGCGCAGGAGCGGGACTTCTACCGACATCACCTGATCGACGGCGGCTCGCTGGACCCGACCGGTGGCCGGCAGGCGCGTCTCGCGTCGCTCATCGAGGTCCGGCCCCGCCCGTCCGCCGGGCCGCTCGGTCCCTACGTCGCCCGGCTCGCCGAAGACGCCGAGGGCCGGGGTTGGGTGGACGTGTCCGAGCAGTTGCGCCGCATAGCGGCGTGCGAGTCGGTGCTGGCGCCGGCGACGGTGCTGTTCAGCTACCTGCTCGGCCGCGACGACGCCCACCTCGACACGGTGGTTGAGGACCTGCGCGCGGTGTGGGGCGACCGGCTGGAATCGGTGCACGAGCGGGCGGCGGCGGTGCTGCCCGACCGGCAGTGGCGAGACATCGCCGACGGCCTGGCCCAGGGCGACTGGCGGCGGTTGACCCAGGCCCTGGCGCAGCGCAACGCCGCGGTGATGCGAGAGCGTGGGGGAGGGCTCGCCTGGCTGGAGGTGACTGACGGCGACCGGCTGCGGGTACGGTTCCGCGACGAACCCGTCGACCTGCCGACCGCGGACGGGATACGTGACCTGTGGTGGTACCCGTACTTCCTGCCGTCCCTCATTCGCCTCGTCGCGGCGACGGGAGAGAACGCATGAGCGACCAGATCCCGAAGGCGGTGCTCACCGAGGCGCTGCGAGAGCGGATCGGCGGCCGGCGGACCCTCGCTGCGGTGTTCTGCACCTTCCGCTTCGAGCCAGGCTTCTTCGAACAGGAGATCCTGCCCGTCCTGTTCGACCTGCCGTTGCAGCAGGCGCCCGCTGTCCGGCGCCTGCAGCTCGAGGACGCCCTGCGGCCGCTCGCTGGGCAGGTGGCCGTCTACTACGACCATGGCGCCCTCGTTGTCGGTGACGGCACCGCATGCCTGGATGTGCGTCGAATCCCGGTGCGGCCGACCCGCGGCTACTTCCATCCCAAGAACGCGTTCATCCTTCTCGAGGACGAGGACACGGGGGAGCGGGCCGTAGTGGCACTGACCGCTTCGGCGAACCTGACCCGGGCGGGCTGGTGGGAGAACGTCGAATGCTTCCACCTTGAAGAGATCGCCGAGGGCGGTCGGTCTCGCACATCCACCGACATACGGCGCTTCCTGCGCCGGGTGCGTACCCTGGCCAAGCACCACGGCCCGCACGACGCCTCGGACCAGGTGCAAGCCTTTTTGTCCACCGTGCAGCCGATCACCCAGCGGTCGGTCAACCAGGTCCTGCACCCGCACTTCATCGTCACTGGTAGCCGCAGCGGGATGCCACTGGTGGACCAGCTCGACGACATCGCCGGGCGGCGGCTTCGCGGCGCGAACCTGGAAGTGCTCTCCCCGTACCTGGACGATGCGGACACCTCGACGCCGCTGGTCGCACTGCTCGACCGGTTCCAGCCGCCACAGTGGCGCATTCTTCTGCCGGAGGAACGCGGCCTGGCCCGCTGCCGCACCTCTCTCTACGACTGGGTACAGAGGCACGGCGGCCGGTGGGGCCGGCTACCCACCTCCCACACCGCCCGCGGCGGAAAGCAGGCCAGCGGCGCCGCCGCCGCGCCGCGAGCCGTCCACGCGAAGGTGTACCGCTTCTTCACCGACGACTGGGAGATCACCCTCGTCGGCTCGTTCAACCTGACTAGTCCCGCTCACCAGGCCGGGGGGAACGTCGAGTCCGGAGTCCTCGTGGAGGTGCCCACACCACGCCGGCCGCGTTTCTGGCTGGAGCCGGTCAACGAGCCCCCGACCTTCGCGCCGACGTCCGCCTCCGAGGACGACCGTGGCGACTTCGACGCGATACCGCTCGCGGTCCGCTACGACTGGACCAGCGAGACCGCTGACGTGCTGTGGGACGCCGCCAGCGTCAGCCCGCCGCTGCACGTGCACCAGGCTGTACCCCTGTTCTCCCTGCCACCCCTGAAGCCGGCCACGTGGACCGCGCTGCCCGCCGACGACGCCCGGAACCTGGCCGAGCGGCTGCGCTCGTCCAGCTTCCTCACCGTCGTCGACGGTGACCGCCGCGCAGTTGTACTCGTCCGCGAGACCGGCATGGCCCACCGGCCGTCCCTGCTGCTCGACCTCACCCCGGCGGAGATCCTGCGCTACTGGTCGATGCTCAACCCCGACCAGCGGGCCGCCGCCATCGCCGCCCACGGCGCGAGAGTCGACGATTCCGGTACGGAGGCACTGCGCCTACCGGCAGCGAAGACCGTCGACTCGATCTTCGACCGGTTCGCCGGCATGTTCCACGGCTTCGGCAGCCTCACCCGTACCGTCGAGGAGGCACTCGCCGACGGCCGCGCGGAACACGCCCGCTTTCTCATCTTCGGCGCCAAGTACGACTCCCTGCCCGTGCTGCTCCAGCGGGTGGTCGACGACAAGGACGGAGACCTCGTGGAGCGCTACCTCACCGTGCTCTGCGCCCACCAGGTCGTCGACCGGATCCGCCGGCACTGGCCACAGTTCTGGGCGTCCGACCCGCTCGGGGCGGCGCGCCTGCACACGGCACTCACCACCCGCGCCCAGCTGCGGGAGCAGATCGCCGTACGCAACGACGCCGACATGGTCGACTTCCTCGACTGGTACGAGAGCCGCTTCCTCGACGACTGCGCAGAGGCGCCGGCATGAGACTGACCATCGACACCGCCGCCCGGCTGCTGGACTTCGACCGGCTGATCAGCAACGAACAACGCGCCACCGACCAGCTCGCCGGCGCGGTCGCCGTACACAACATCCTCCACGAGCACACCGTCGCCTACCTCGCCGACGAAGTGGGCATGGGCAAGACCTACGTCGCCCTCGGGGTCGTGGCGCTGCTGCGCCACTTCCAGCCCGACCTGCGGCTGCTCGTCATCGCCCCCCGAGCCAACATCCAACACAAGTGGCAGCGGGAACAGAACGTCTTCACCGCGAACAACGTCCGCCTCGACGACCTGCGCGTCCGCATGCCCGACGGCCTGCCGGCGCGGCCGCTCGTGCACTGCGACAGCCTGATCGAGCTGCTGGAGGAGACCGCCGTCGCCCCGGACCGAGACTTCTTCGTCCGCCTGCCCAGCTTCAGCCTGCCCCTGCGCCAGGACCCCGCACAGCGCCGACCCTTCCGCGACCGCCTGCGGCGGCAGATTCCATGGCTGCCCGACGAACTGGTCGACCTACGCGCCAACGCCGAAGTCGTCAAGGACCGCTTCGCCCAGGCGATCAACGCCGCCCTTCCCCACTTCGACCTCGTCATCGTCGACGAGGCCCACAACCTCAAACACGGATGGGGACCCCACGCCTCCGCCCGCAACCGGGTCCTCGCCACCGCCCTCGGCCGCCAGCGCGACGACATCGCGGCGAGCCTTCAGCACGCCTACGGCGCGCGCGCAGGCAAGGTCCTGCTGCTGTCGGCGACCCCCGTCGACGACGACTACCGACAACTCTGGAATCAACTCGACCTCCTCGGTCGCGGCGGACCGTTCGCCGCCCTACGCGCCGCCGACGCCACCGAAGACCAGAAGCGGGACGTGACGGGACGGTTCCTGATCCGGCGCGTGACCTCCCTGAAGGTCGCCGGCCAGCAGCTCACCAAGAACCTCTACCGGCGGGAGTGGCGCCAGGGCGGCCTCACCGTCCACGACGAGCCCATCCAGATCACCGACGACCGGCAACGGCTCACCGTGGCGCTCGTTCAGAAGAAGGTCAGCGACCTCCTCGGACACGAACGCTTCGGCGCCCGGTTCCAGGTCGGCATGCTCGCCTCCTTCGAGTCCTTCCTGCAAACCAGCGGCGCCACCGGGCAGCAACCTGACGACCCCACCGACGACGAGCAGACGCCGAACTTCGACGGCGCCGACCAGGCCACCGACGTCGCCGAGCGGCAGGGCGCCGACGTGCCCATGCTCGACGAACTCGCCCGCGACCACGCCCGACGGTTCGGACGCGAGCTGCCGCACCCGAAGATGGACGCGCTCGTTGACGCCCTGTCCTCGTCCTGGCGCGACGGGCACAAGGGCCTCGTCTTCGTCCGCCGCGTCGCATCGGTCGCGGAACTGAAACGCAAACTCGACGACGAGTACAACGACTGGCTCATCACCCGACTACGGGGGCGCCTCCATCCCCGCCACCACGGCGCACTCGACACCGCCGTGGCCGACTACCGCGACCACCGCTCCCGGCACACCGTCACCGACAACAACCAGCCAGACAACCACGACGAGGACTCCGGCGGAGACGACACCTTCTTCGCCTGGTTCTTCCGCGGCCGCGGACCCGACACCGTCATCAGCGGCGCACGAATCCAAGAACGCTTTCGCAACCTCGGCAGCCCACTCGGCATCTTCTTCGACGACAACCACGTCATGGACATCCTCGACGCCGCCCCCGGCGAGGTGGTGAGCCGCCTCGCGGCCGCACTCGGCGAAGACCCTGAGAAGGCCCATCACCTGATCCGGGAGCACTCCCGCCATTATTTGTCAGAGGCGAAACAACCGACCAGGGGAGCCCGCTTCGACGCCGCGCAAGCCGCGGCCCTGGAACTGCTCGCCGCGACCACCGGCCCACAGCGGGCGCGCGCCGAGGTTGCCTGGTGGGAGCTGTATCGGCCGCGGAAGCAGCAGCGGCCTGCCGCAGGCGCAGCCGAAGCGGACCTGCTCGAAACCCGTACCTTCTTCACCGAACTCCGCCGTCGTAGCCGGCTGCGCTCCGTGCTCTGGCCGCAGCCCACGGGGGACAACCTCACTGCAGCCTTCCGGGAACAACACCAACGCGGCCAATTGCTGTCCGCTGCGTCCCGGCTCGGTCACGCCTTCCTCGACCTCTACACCATCGTCACCGACCACCTGCGCTCACTCAACCCCAGCGAGGGCATGGAGCCGGGCACCGAACTCATCGCCGCCTGGCTCGACGAACTCGAACGCCAAGCTCACACCACCGCCGGCAACTGGTCGGCGTACGACGAGCTCAAGAACCTCGCCAGGCACCACGACCTGATCATCGACACGACTCTGCCCGAACTACGCCGCGCCGACCTACGAGAAAC
The DNA here is from genome assembly GCF_035917455.1 of Micromonospora sp. NBC_01796. NCBI lineage: Bacteria > Bacillati > Actinomycetota > Actinomycetes > Micromonosporales > Micromonosporaceae > Micromonospora > Micromonospora sp. NBC_01796. The sequence goes on from NZ_CP109078.1 coordinate 5,790,277, forward strand.
GTCGACCCACGTCAGTCGGCTCCTCACCGCGCAGCAACCGGTCGCCGGCATGTCCGGCCGGGTCAACCGTCGCCTCGTGCAACAGTTCCGCCTCCCCGGCTACCCGCTCGTGCTGATCTGCACCGACCTGCTCCAAGAAGGCGAGGACCTGCACACCTTCTGCTCCCGCGTCTACCACTATGGCCTCGCATGGACCCCGTCCGCCATCGAACAACGCATCGGACGCATCGACCGCATGCGCTCCCAGACCGAACGACGCCTGACCAAACCGTGCGACACCGTGAGCGGAGACGACCTGCTTCAGGTGCACTACCCCCATCTCGCCGATACCATCGAGCGCCTCCAGGTACGCCGCGTACTTCACCGCGTCAACGACTTCCTGCGACTGATGCACGAGGGCCTCACGACGCCTCCGGCCGGCGACGGGCACCTCGACATCGCCTGGGAGGCACTGGCCGACGACGGCATACCCCCAGTGCACACCGAGCCGCTCGTCACGTCCTTCCCCGTCCGCGCCCAACACCTCGCCGGCCGCGACCGCCCCCTGGCCGTCAACGAGTCACGCGTACAACAGCACCTCGACCGATTCGCCGCGCTGGCTGACAGCAACCTCCACGGCGTTACTGTGGAATGGGAACGCCATCAACCAAGCCGGAACACCCGGCTCGGCACCATGATCCTGAACACCGGCAGCCGGCAGCCCTTCAGCCTGCACCTGAGCCATGACAGCGGTCACCTCGTGGTCCGCTGTGTCACCCTTGTCGGCAGCATCGAGCGCGATGAGCAGTGGCGGCAGTTCGGACTACGCAGCGGTACCACCCCGGCGCGGCTCGGTGTCGTCCGCACCCGCGGCGGCAGCTACGACCTCACCGTCGAAGAGGACGTGCCGCTCACTAGCCGCCGGCACGACCGAGCCCGGGTAAGCGCCTTGCTGGACCGGGTCGCCGCCCTCGCCGAGGATGCGGAGCGGCAACACCTGCCCGATCGTGACCGGCTCCTGACGGGAATCGGTTCGGGGTTGCGGGGTGTTCGGCACCGCGCTGAGTGGCGCACGCTCTGCGATGCGGAGGACATGCGCGTCCGACGACACGGTATCGTCGTGCGATTCGCCAAGCAGCGTTCGCACACCGTCCAGATACAGGACCTGATTGACGCCTACCTCGTGACCGCCGTCATCGCCCACCACGACGACCTCGCCCACCAGCCTTCGACGGCGCGCAATGCCTGGTTCCAGAACCGCTACAGCAGCCTCGTGGGCTTCCGGGTGGCAGCAGACGGTCACCTGGTGGCCCAGGGCTGGACCCCGAAGGACGGGCTCACCGCGAATGCCTTCCAAGCAATCGTCCGCGCGGTGGCCCGTCAGGCCCACCGGTACGAGTTCCGGCTCACTGGCGCCGCAGGCGACTACTGATCCGAGGCGGCTATGCCTGTTCGCGGCCCATTTGTTCGAACCCCAGCGGGCATATGGCTGGCCGCTGCGGTGAGGGCCAGGTTGTCGAATTGTCTGATCGAGTGGGCGGTGCTTCACCAGTCGCGTTGCCGGTTGTTACACCAGCCGGGCCTTGGGCTCCGAGCGCTCATCGGGCCGGTTGCCGACTCGAGCCAGGCGGTCCGTCCCGCGTCGTTGAGGCGCAGCAGCCAGGCTAGGCCGTCCTTGACCGCCTGTCGCCACTGCTGAGCGGGCTGTCCGGCCGTACCGACTCCGGCCGCCACGGCGTCTCGATCGACCACACGTCTGCAAGACCGTCTGGCCGGCAGCAGTCAGAAAGCCGCACAACAGTTCGGCTTCCGGATGGCCGCCGAACCGGTCGCAGGATTGGGCATGAGCAGCCTGCGAGGGCCAGCCATGCTCAATCCTGCGACATGGACGTCAAGCTGCACGTTCAATCGAGCAATCAGCATAATTGCAGGTCGGTGGCGATTCTGATTGTGTAGTTGAGGTTCAACTCGGGCCTCGGACACCAGTTTTGGTGGAGCTTCACCAGGCATGGACCAGATTCGATTCTGTACTGGTATCTGCCCCGCATACGTGCGATAACAGATGATCCGGGCGTCGGCGGCCTGGGCGCAGTTGGCGTGTTGCGCCGTTTCCGCGGTTGGGCTGGTCATGACACCAACCCGCCGCTGCGACCGCGAGCGACTCATCGGCGTGCTCATACCGACCCCGCTTCCCGACAGACCGCGCCCCGGTCCGGCGCCGCTGCCGGTGCTGCCCGCACCCCGTTCGTTGGCGACCGCCGCAGCGGACGAGGTCGTGATCGGTGTGGCGCGTCCGGACCGATCCGGCCGGGTGACCGAACGCGGCCTGCTGGACGCGTTGCGCTGGCCGGCGGGCCACCGTATCGACATCCGTCCGCACAGCGGAATGCTCGTTGTCGCGTCAGCGCCAGCCGGACAACACGTGGTCGGCAGTCGAGGGGAGCTGCCGTTACCGGCGAGCGTTCGGCAGATGTGCGCGTTCGTGCCCGGGCAGCCGCTGCTGCTCGCCGCTCTGGTCGCCCACGATCTGTTGGTGATTCATCCAGCCAGTACCGTCGTGCGGTTGCTGGCTGATCTTCACGCGCAGGTCGTCGGTGGTCGTCGTGGTTGCTGATCCCGCCCGCGTCGCTGCCGCGCGGCAGTTGCTGGCCCATTTGGGCGTCACCCTCGCCGATCTGCAGGCTGAGCCCGGTCCGGGGCTGCCGACGCTAGCTGAGTATCTGCCCCAGGTTGTCGCTGCGGCCGGGCCGGGGACCCGCCGTACGTATGGCACGTACTGGAACCGGATGGCCGCCGTCTGGGGCGACCGTCCCTTGGACGCGGTCGCGGCCAGTGACATCGAGGCCATGCAGCGACAGGCTGCGGCGACTGCCCGGTCGCGGCGTAACAGCCGTAGTGGTCGTCACGCGGGCGAGCTCGTGATCGCCGCTGCGCGCGCCATTTACAACCGGGCCATCGCCGACGAGCTCATCGATCCCGCTGCCAGCCCCGCCCACCGAGTGGTCAAACCCCGCCGACTACCAAGCACCCGCCGCGCACTGACCCCCGACGAACTCGAAGAGATCAACCTTGCCGCTCGCACCAGCGGCAACGACGTCATCCTCGACGCACTGGTGCTGCGTCTGCACACCGAGACCGCCTGCCGCCGCGGCGGCGCCCTCGGGCTACGGCTGACCGACCTGAACACCGACCGCGGGCTGGTGCGGCTGACCGAGAAGGGCGCCACTCTGCGCTGGCAACCGATCACCCTCGACCTGGCCGCCCACCTCGACGAACACGCCCGCATCCGCGGCGCGGTACTGCCCACCGACCAACTGCTTCGCTACCGCAACGGTCGGCCGATCACCAGCCGCCGTTACGACCACCTGTGGAAACGCATCGGCGAGCAACTGCCGTGGGTAGCCGCCCAGGGCATCTCTACCCACTGGCTACGCCACACCACCCTGACCTGGGTCGAGCGCCACTACGGCTACGGCATCGCCCGCGCCTACGCCGGACACACCGACTCCACCGGCCCAGCCACCACCACATACATCAAAGCCGACCTACAAGCCGTCGCGGCTGCACTCGCCGCCATGACCGGCCAACCACACCCACTCGCTGCCGCTGTGGACCGCGCCTTCGGGCCGTGAGGGCCACCCGAACGGCCAGCGTCGGCGAGTTGGCGCCTCGGTGGTGGAACAGATCCACTGGCTGGGTTCGTTCTGGGCCGCAAACCCCTCATCGAATCTTGGGGGCTGGGTCACCTCTGACGGTCAGCAGCGCTGCTGGCTGCGGGCGGCGAGACCTAGGCGGGCTCCGCGAGGTGTCGATATCGAAGAAGCTTGCGACGATCCGGCCGTGGCCGGCGGACGGACGAGTCGCGACTGTCGCTAGAGTCCTCAGCGTGTTCGCGAGAGACCTGCCGAGCGTCGCGTGACAGCCACCGTCGCAAGGGCCACCGAGATCCGCCTCCGGTCGATTCGGTCGCACGAAGGGAGTCAGGCGCGGGCGTGGGAAGAGCTGGCATACCAATTACGACCGCCGGTCGACGAAGGCCACGTCGAGACGCGCAAGACTCGCGCGCCTGATGCTGGCGTCGAGTGGTACGAGGTCTACGCAGACGGGCACCAGGAGGGCTTCCAGGCGAAGTTCCATGCCACGTTGTCAGATGCGCTTAGCGGCATGCGTGAGTCTGTTGAAGCGGTCTGCACCAAGCGGCCGAAGCTGACGAAGCTGACCTTCGTCGTTCCCTACGACTTCACGGACTCTGGTACGGCGAGCACCAAGACAGACCAAGATCGATGGGATGAGGCGGTAGCCCGATGGCGCACCGACTTCCCTCTAGCGAGCCAGATCGAGTTCGCTACGGTTCGCGCCGGCGACATCATAACCAAGCTGACATTGAAGGAGCATGCCGGCCGCCGCGAGTACTGGTTCGGCGGACTGGAGATCACCGACGAGTGGTTGATGCACAGGTTCGCCGAGTCAACCCGCGTGGCAGGTGCGCGTTACACACCCGAGGCCGATTCCCCGACCTCCATCAACGACGTCATCGATGGAGTTACGTGCGGCCCGACGTTCATCGCCGAACTCCGCGTGCTTACCAAGAATGCCATTGCTGCCGCGAGGCAGGATGTCGGCATTTGGGGTGCTAGCGCCGCATTAGCAACAACTTTGATCAACGAACTCGATGAGGTCTACCGAGCGACCCATGGCGCCACCGATAGTGGTGACAACGTCTTACCGGGCATCGCTCCTGATCTGGCGGGAACCGCAGCACTCACAAGCAAGATTCTCGATCTCGCATACCTCCACTGGGAGAGTTTACCGAGTTATGGGCGGCGAAACCTTGATATAACCATATCTGCATTGCAGGCTCTCCGAACCCTCACTACTGGCAGCGCGGCCAAGGCCCTGGCAAGTCGAGCATTCGCACTGGTCGGGCCAGCAGGTCAAGGCAAGACACATGCCTTGATGCGCGCGGTCGACGGCTGCTTGGAGCGCGGTGTGCCCGCTATCGCGATTCTCGGCCAGCGACTGAGCGACAAGAATTGGTGGCCAGCGGCCGCAGAGACGCTCGGCGGTGTGGCCGTTGGCAGTGATGAATTCTTTCAGGCACTCGACTCCTTGGCTGAAGCACGCCAGTGTCGTGCTTTAGTCGTGATTGACGCTATCAACGAGTCCCAGTCTCCCAAGCGATGGAGGGACGAACTGCCGGCTATGCTCGCGCATTTCGAGAAGTACCCCCACCTCGCGCTCATCGTTTCGTTTCGAACGGACTACCGGGACGTGGTGGGGGCACCGGCGTCGCTCCTAAAGGTCCGGCATCCGGGCTTAGCGGGCATGGAATCTGAAGCGCTGGCGGCGTACTGCAAACTGTTCGGCATCCCGGTTCCATCCAAGGGCCTCTACGAGCCTGCGCTGAGTAGCCCCCTCTTCCTGCGCATGTACTGCGAAGTTATTGCAGCAGAACCCCATGGCAGTGCGGCGGCGCCTTCACGCTCGGACCTCTTCGAGCGCTACGCCAAGGTCATTGGCAAGCGGGTGGCGAGCAGGCTCGACTTGTCCCCGGCGAGCACGGCCGTCTCGACCGCACTGACGTACGTTGTAGACCGAATTTTGGCCAACGGTGGGAGCCCTGTTCCTCGTGACCTGATCGAGGAGGAGGTGGACGCATTCTTCCCTGGACAGACTTGGCCAAACACCCTCTTCCAACAGATGGCGAGCGAAGGTCTGATCGAAATACAACCGACATATGACGGGACAGAATCCGTCACACTTTCATTCCAAGCCTACTCCGAGCATCTCCTTGCCAACCGCCTACTGGCGTCAGTCGATGCAGAGGTGAGGTCATGGTTCCGCCGGCTCCTCCCGCTCCCGCGAAAGGCAAAGAGGCGGCGAGCTCTGGCGAAGCGCATCGCTGACGCGCCATGGTCTTGGCGATCGCTAGCGGTGACGCTCCCCGAGAGAGAAGGTCGCGAACTGATCGACCTCCTTCCTCTAGAAATGGATGATTTCCGATTGCAGGAGGCTGTACGTGAGAGCTTGACCGACCGTGCAGCCTCAGCGTTTGGCTTGCGCGCATTGGAACTGCTTCATCAACGTCTCACCGCAGACTCAGACGGTAACGGGAGCGGCGTGGAGACCGTTCTCGCGCTCGCGCCGCGCGATGGACATCCAGGAAACGCGGATTGGCTTCATGCCCAACTTGTCGGCGTCAGCATGGCTGATAGAGACGCTTCGTGGTCGATCGCTACTTTCCGGGTCGACCAACACTCCGACGCTTTTCGTCGGCTGACCCGCTGGGTAGAGTGCTTCGCAGGTGCTGCCATCGAGGAGGAGGTGCGGCTTGCGGCAATAACCCTCATGTGGCTACTCGCGTCGCCCAATAGATTCCTGCGGGATGGTGCTTCGAAGACTTTGGTAACGCTTATGTCGCACCGATTGAAGATAGCCGCGTCTCTCATTGCCACAGCGCAACAGGTCGATGATCTTTACGTTCAAGAACGAACACTCACCTGCTCATACGGTGCAGTCCTTGTTGCCGGAGACGCTGACCTGGAGGGTGTTCGCTCGGTGCTCGAAGCAGTCACCTCTTGGGCTCGATCAGGCCTTCCCGTTGACGTCCTAGCGCGAGACTCCGCTCGGGGCATCGCCGCCTGGTGCTCCGATCGAAATTTACTGCACGCCGATTCCATGTCAGACTTCGCTCCTCCATATGGAGCGCCGCCGCCCGAGGAGCCTCCGACACGCGAAGACCTCAAGGAAGCCTGTGGTCCGATCAAGGACGCCGAGGGCAACTACACCGCTTGGCGCGCATCGTCGATTCTGCACTCGTGTCTTGACTGGTACGGCGACTTCAACAAATATGTCGTGAAGGGCGACGTGGAGTTCTTCAGTTGGTATCCGCTATCTGGTCCGGCTCCGAGTAAAAAGGATCATAAGGATCCGACTGATGAAGTCGACGTCAACTGGGCAGGACGGTGGATCGCTAACCGCGCAATCTCTCTCGGCTGGACCGCGGAACGCTTCGAGGCATTCGAGCGCAATCACGACCTCAGGCGCGGACGGGAGGGGCATAAGGCCGAGCGATTCGGCAAGAAGTACCAATGGATCGCTCACAGGGAGCTGCTTGCCCGGCTCGCAGACAACTTCCACCCGGCATACGAGAGGTGGCACAACGGCCAGAACACGTATCAGGGACCGTGGGTCTGGTACGGACGCGACTTCGACCCGACCCTGCCACCTAGCTTCGTCATGGGTGAGTCCCAGGTTTGCCGCATTGCTCGTGACGCAACAGCAGATTGGGCGACGCTCCGCACGCCGGAGATGGACATCAATGCTACTCCAGACGAATGGGTTGCAAAGACCGACGACCTGCCCACTGCCGCGTCGATGTTCTCTTGCGCTGACCTGTCTGGTCGCAAATGGGTCGCGATCCAGCGCTACTCGACTTGGGATCGCGACAACGCGCAGCGAACCGGGATGTCGCGGCGGGAACGTGACCTCTTTTTCCTACAATTCTCGTGGCTCGTTCCGCGGGGTGGAGGAGTCCAGGTCTACGAATTCATCAAGCGAGCGGGCCTGTCTGGCCGGCGAATGCCAGAAGCGAGACGTACTCACCACCAGTACCTCGGTGAGGGGGCATTTGCGCCCATCGTCTCGACCGCCGAGGTCGAGCTAGATGACTACGACACCCCAAGCAAGCTGCGGAACGTCGGTCTCCGACCACGGCCCGCGGCGGAGCAATATCTGTGGGAAGGCAACACCCTCGACTGCTCCATCGATGAGTCCGTTGACTTCTACGCGCCTACTCCAGAGCTACTCGGTCGCGCTCGATGGGTTGGCCATCAGGCAGCCTGGTCAGTCGATGGACAAGTGGTGGCTCGATCGATTGAGTTCCCGGACGGTGAGAAAGCACAAGGCGCCCTGTTGGTCGACGAAGAGTGGTTGAAGACGAGGCTTCGGGACCTCGACGCCGACATGGTGATCGGCACACTGAGCGAACGCCATGCCCTGCCGATGGACGATGACGACTACAGGCGCATGGCCTCCTCCGATGTCTGGTACGTGGCGCTCGTGACCTCTGATTCGGACAGCCGAGAAGTCGGCCCCCTCCTCAAGGTTCGACGCCAAGTCCGAGACTCGGTTGGATCGGCACAAGCGGAACAGATCCCTCCGGAGGAGCCGTTCGACCTGGCATCGACCTAATTGGAACTCCGCCCCTTCGGAATCTGGCGCATCACCGGACCCCCGCCACACTGCCGGACAGTTGCGTTGACGGCCTGCGGGCGCCTACCGTCGACGCATGAACACCTGTTTCCGGCAGGTGTGCTGGGTACGTGTGGCCGAGTCCCCCCTCGGACACGTACCAATACCCCACGGTGCGCATTGAGATCAATCTCGGTGCGCACCGTTTGTGCGTCCGGATGGTAGATCAGTCGGAGTCCGAGTTGTCGGTAGACCTCGGCCTTGTCGGCGGGGTCGGCGTCGCCTAGCACGGTGACCATGTCGCCGAGTGTCTGCACGAGGGACGTGATTTCGTCCCGCGTCATGCGACCGGAACTGGTGTTCGTTTGTGCTCGTAGGTCGGCTTCGGCGCGGGCGCGGTCGGCCTGGGTCTGGGTGATCCATGCGGTGACCACCGCGGGGTCGGCCCCGGCGTCGAGGGTGGCCCGGTAGCGCTCGAGCTTGGCGTCACACTCGGCGATGATCGCCTTGGCTGCTGCGGCGAGGGCAGGTGGGTGTTCGGCGGGCTGGGCGTCGGTGATCGCGGTGATCCTTCGTTCGAGGCGGTGTGGGGTGAAGGCGGAGGCCAGCCAGGTGTCGAGTGCGTCGGTGAGGGCGTCTTCGCGGAGGTAGACGTTGCGGGGGTGCTCAATCTGGTTGGCGAGCGCGTACTCCTGGGCGAAACGGCGGCGGTAGTAGGCGGCGCCGTGGTTGTACTGACCTTGCATTCGTCGGTCGCACGCGGCGCAGTAGGTCTTGCCGCGGAAGATGTATGGGTTTCGGGTGCGGTGCGTGACGTGTTGTCCGCCGGTCCCTCGGCCGCGTCGTTTTAGGAGGGCCTGAGCCTGTTCGAAGGTGCTGTCGTCGATGAGTGGCTCGTGGATGATCCACTTGTCGGTCGGGTTCCAGCGAAGGACACCTGTGTGGCCCATTGCCACGTCGTCGACGTCGAGGAGTACTTCGTCGGTTCGCTGGTTGTTCATACCTGCCGACCGGTGTAGCGGGGGGGTTGGTCAGGATGACGCGGACGGTGCTCTTGGACCAGGCGATGCCGCTTCGGTGCCGGTTACGGGCACGGTCGTGGGCCCGAGGGACAGGGATGCCGGTCAGCGGTGAGCCCTTCGGCGATGGCGAAGATTCCGCTGCCGGTGAGGGAGTCAGCGCAAGATTGCCAATACTCGAGCTGACGAAGTTCCACCGCGCCACTATCGCGGACCAGCATCGGCACCAGGCGGCGCGATCGGCGCACAGCCGCGCCGGACGACCGGCGGCTGGCCGCGCTCGGGCGACGACACTCGTCCAAGCCGGACTCGACGACCTCGGCCCTCGACCGGACCTCGCTGCTCGACCCCAAGGAAGTTCCGTGGCACATCGCCGAGCCGAAGCCGCTGGGGGTGGCGATCGCATCCCCGATCCGGTCGGCCAGCCGGACGCTACGGTGCACCACATGGGTTTCGACGTCGGCGTAGGGCTCTTCCTCTGCCATGACGAGGAGGACGAGGCGGTCTGGCCGCGTCAGGAGAAGGAACGGTTCCTGGACGAGGTCAACGCCTGCCTGCGGCACCACGGACTGCCCGACCATCGAGAGCCCCGATCGATCGCCGAGATCGACCCACCACTGCCCCCGGAGACCGACCCATGCTTGTTCGGCGTGTCGATGGGCTCGTACTCCTCGCACTCCCAAAGGGCCGAGCGGTTGGCCTGGTTCGCCCGGTACGTCGCGGTCCGTGGCACGGCACCACCCGCGCGATCGTACGAGCCGGAGCTGCACGACGCGTACGACGAGCTGCCCGACCGCCGGTTGACCTTCGACCACCTGCTCGCCACCTGCGGCGACAGCGTTGTCGTGCTGCCGCGCTCGCTCGACCAGGTGATCTACGACCACTCGTCGGGCGAGTACCGCTGCCTGGTCTCGGCGCACCGGCTGTGGGCCGAATCGGTGGCGCTCGGGTTCGTGCTGCGCACCGGCGACCCTGACGGGGACGATTCGCCCGTGATCGACCGGACCGCCGGGCTCCCGGTGCGGGATCGATCGTTCGCCGCCCTTGACGCCCGCGTCCCCGAGGACGCCGACGCCTGGGAGCACTGGCTCGACGAGTCCGACCTCTGCCGTCGACTGCGCCAGACCGCGGCCGAGGTCCTGCGTACGGGCGCACTCGGCCTCACCGGGTGAGCCTGCCCGACCGCGCTGTACCGGTCGGGCCCACCCACCCCTGGTCAGGGCGAACCTATCGTGACGAGCCACGCCAGGTGGCGTGGCTCCACATGTAGGTCAACGCCGCCGCGCACTCGGCCTCCACGCGGCGCAGGTCGTCGGGGGTGTGGTGATGACCGACGAACCCCAGTTCTTGGTAGACCTTCAGAACCCGATCCGCCTCGGCTCTGAAGCGCGCGATCTCGTTCTCGAACCGCTTCCTGTCCGAATGGAAGACCGCGGCATACAGCTCACAGTTCAGCCGCTTGGCGCGCAGGGACGCATCCGCGGCACGGGCGATGCTCTCCTCGACCTCCCGCTCGACGCGCTGATGCTCCTGCGCCACCGCACGCACGGTTCGGTAGTCGGTGACGACGACCGGTACCTGCACGGGGGCGAGAACTTCGGCGATCTTCGACGGCTGGCCTTTCGTCGGGTCGAGGCGACGGTAGAGACTCGCCGCGAGCTCTGCGGTCCTGAGGGCATCAATACCGCCCACCGCTTCGTAGATCCCGGCGCGGTTGTAGAGCAGCGCCGCCAGCACCCGGAGGTGATACGGATCGGACCCTTCTTCCTCTTCGAGCAGGCGCACCGTCTCCTCGGCCAGGAGGTTGGTTCGTAGCGCCGTACGTAACCGCCCCGCCGCCATCGCCCGGTTACTGCGTCGAATCAACCGTTGCAGGCGACGCCTGCGATGCCCCGGGGAACCCCACACGGTCCGGACCTCCAACATGTCTCGGCAATCCAGGGATGCGGAACCCCGGAAAGGCCCGATCCGCACCACGGCATCACCGGCTGAGCGTTGTCGATATGTCGACCACCGTACGGCTTGTCGCCAGCCGCTGCACAGTCCCGATGACTCCCTGGGGTCTTCGGCGGCTTCCGGCGGCCGGGGCAGACTGAGGATCCACGAAGCTGGCTCACCCCTCCGTCGGGGGAGCCAGGTGATCGGGTCGAGACCTGGAGGTCACGGTATGGGCATCGACTACAGCTTCCAGGTGTACGTACACCGACGTGACGCCGGGCGCCTGCTCGCCGAGGTCGCCGGGCTCTGTGACCCGGTGGAGAAACGGCGTACGACACTGGTCCTGCCCGACGGCACGTCGGTGGCGTTGCCGGGCACGCACGACTTCGAAGCCGACCGTACGGTGGAACTGGCAGACCTGGTCGCCGGCCGCGCCGGGTCGAGTTTCGACCTGTCGCTCTGCTTCCCGCCGGACGGCCCGCTGCTCGGCTACCGGGACGGTGGGGACCGCCCCGCCGAGGTCACGCGCGCCTGGTCGGACGGTACGACCCGGATCATGGTGGGTTACGTCTACCTGATGGTTTTCGACGGCGGGTCAGTCCTGCCCGAGCACGGGATGTTCGACTTCACACCGGCCAGCAGTTCGCAGAGTCGGCTGTTCCTGTCGTCCCCGTCGGTCCGGGACGCCTTCGCGACGATCGCGGTGTCCGCCTCGGCGCCGCTGTGCCTGCTCGACGTCGGCGAACGGTACAAGATCGTCGTGACGGCGCAGGGTCGGCGCGTCTCCACCGAGGTCCCCGGGCCGTGCGTGCTCTGGGACGATCGTGCTCCCGGAAACGAGGCGTACCACGAGTTGTCGGCGCGGCTGGCCGGGCAGTCGTCGGAGACGCCGCCGAGGTGGATCATCGGCCCGAAGCACGAGAACTACCGGCCGGTCCTCGACACTCTCACCCCGACCGCGGGGTGACCGCGGGAATGCCGTACTCACGGGCCACCGTCGGACCGTGGGCCATCACCGTACCGGTCTCGGTGACCAGCGCGCCGGCAGTAGCAGCCGCAGTACCAGTCCGCCGGGGGTGTTCGGATAGGAGCGATAGGGCGGTGCCGGTTCGGTTGGCCCGCTCGGGCGAGGCAACGTTGGCAACGACCGGACTAGCTCAAATAGGTCCGGGACGGCGCGCGGCAGGAACGTCAACGACCATGCCAGAGCTCTGATCTCGTGGCGCGCGGTCACTTGCCGTCCGTAGGTCGCCGGCACCCCGCGCGCCACGTACCTACGCCTCGCCGCGGGCGGCCTGCGTCCCGCTGCCGGTGTGGCGTTGCTGCCGATATCGTCCCGCGGAGACGCCGTACTCCCGTTTGAAGGCGTTGGCAAAGGCGTACGCCGAGCCGTACCCGGTGCGCTGGGCGACGACCGAGAGCGGGACATCGGTCGTCTCCAGCAGGTGCGCCGCCGTGGTCAGCCGCCACCACGTCAGGTACGTCAGCGGCGGCTGCCCGACCAGGGCGGTGAACCGGCGGGCGAACGCGGCCCGCGACAGGCCCGCGTGCGCGCCCAGCGACTCCACGGTCCAGGGATGTGCGGGGCGTTCGTGCACGGCCCGCAGTGATCGGCCGACCACCGCGTCGTCGAGAGCGACGCACCAGCCGGTGGCCGATGGCGACGACGCGCGGTCGATCAGGTAGGCGCGGACCAGGTGGACGAAGAGCACGTCCAGCAGGGCGGGCAGGACCAGATCCGTCCCGTACGCGTCGCCGGCGATCTCGGCGCGTACCAGATCGATCGATGTTTGCAGGCCGGGGTACCGGTCCGGGTGGGCGGGGAGGCTGACGATCTCCGGAAGGCTCTGGAACATGGGGTGCGGACGTGCGCGGTCCAGCTGGTAGGCCCCGGACAGCACGTGCGCGGTGCCGTCCAAGGCGTTCGCGGCGTTCTCCAGGGTGTGCGCGGTGCCGTGCGGGAGCAGCACCGCGTCGCCGGCCACCAGCGTAGACCGGGCGACCCGGATGCTCCCCGCGGTGACCACGTAGAACCGGGCACCGTCGAAGAGCTCGACGTCACCCCTCCACGACGGCTCCACCGCGACCAGCGTCAAGGAGGGCCGGCCCACCCGCATGGCGCTGATCGCGTCGCTGAGAACATCCATGGCCGGATTGTGTCCCACCCGGTTCAGCCGACCGGCAGCAGCGTCCGGTCGGTGATCGAGAAGGCGCCGGTGACACGGAGCGTGCCCGTCCCGCCGAGGTGCGCCGGCAGCACCAAGCTGTTCGTCGCGGCCGCCTGGTGCAGAATCCGGCGGCGGGTGCGGGACGCCTCGGCCTGGTCCTCGCTCAGGCAGGTATCGTGATCGGGTTCGAGCACCTGGAGCGGGACGTGGATGACGTCGCCGACGAACAGGGCCCGGTCGGTGCCGGATACGAGCCGCAGCACGGCCGAACCGGGCGTGTGCCCGGGTGCCAGTTCCAGCACCAGGTCCTCGTCGATGCGGTAACTGTCGCCCTCCCACAGCACCGTCTGACCGGCCTGGTGAACCGGCAGGACACTGTCGGTGAACGTGGCCCCGGTGTCGCCCGCGGACTGGAACGGGGACTGCGGGACGTGGCCGTTGGCCGGATTCCAGTAGTCGAACTCGGCACGGCTGATCAGGTATCGCGCGTGGGGGAACATGGGCACCCACTCGCCGTCCACCAGCCGGGTGTTCCAGCCCACGTGATCGTTGTGGAGGTGGGTGTTGACGACGATGTCGACGTCCTCCGGCCGCACCCCGGCCGCGGCCAGCCGGTCGAGGAAGTCGCCCTGCCGCATGTGGAAGACGTCGACCGCGCGGTTCTTGTCGTTGCCGAGCCCGGTGTCGACGAGAACAGTACGGCCCGCGCTGCGCAGCACCCAGGTCTGCACGGTCGCCTGCCACTCGCGCGTCGCGGCGTCGATGAAGTGGGGCGCCAGCCAGGAGGCGTGCTCCTCCCACATCTCATCGGGCACGGAGGGGAACAGCACATCGACGGTGGAGAAGGCCGTCTGGTCCTCCACAATGCGGAGCACCTGTACGTCGCCGAGAATGATCTTTTGCATGTCTCCCACGCTAGGAGCCCACCCCGCGACGGAAAATGCTTCGCCGTCTCCTCCGGTTAATCCAGCGTCTCCTCGCCGGTGGTGGTGCCGCGTTGTCGAGCGCGACGTGGACGTCCCGAACAGCGGAGGGCGGGTTCACTGAGATGATCTCGTTGCCCTCCTCGGACCATCGGAGGAAGATCCGCTCATCGGCTACTTGTTAACTGGACCCACGACCGCAGCCCGGCCAGGCTGGGTCGAGGTGACCGGCGGGACAGCTCTCTCATCGGCTGCCCACCGCGGTTTGGTGTGGCTCTCATCTGGCATGCGCCCCGCCGGTCACCCTGGCGCGGAGAGGCTCAAGAGGGGACTGCCCAGCTCGAAGTAGCGCTGCCCTCCTCGCCGGTTCAGCCCGCTTTGAACGAGGAGGACGAGCGTGGGACGCGTCCAGTCACAGAATGTGCGCCAGAACCACTTTTCGGCATCCGGGGCGGGTCTACGTGTCAGCATGGTGCCATGGCGCTGGACTTGGACCGGATTCGCCTGATCATCTTCGACGTGCTCGGCACGGTTGTCGACGATGCCGGTTGCGCGACCGCCGAGTTCGAGGCGACCATCCGTGAGATCACCGGAAAGACGGGCCGGGGCGCGGAGTTGGCGACCGGATGGCTGCGCCACTGCGACGAGCGGACCCGCTCGATCGCCGCCGGCAGGGCCGACTGGCTGTCGATGGACGACATCAACTACGACGCGCTGGTCCAAGCGGCGGCCGAGCGGCACCTGGACCTCCCGGAACCCGCGTTGCGCAGACTCGCCGGGGTCCAACAGCGGATGATTCCGTGGCCGGACTCGGTACCCGCGCTGCGGAGCATGTCGCGTCGGTACCCGGTGGTGGCGTTATCGAACGCGTCCCTCGCCACGCTCGCCGAGATGAGCCGGCACGGCAGCCTGCCCTGGAACTGCGTGCTCTCCGGAGAACTGGTCCACTCCTACAAGCCTGACCCCGCCGTGTACGCGATGGCGTTACGCCTGCTGCGGGCCACCCCGGACGAGACGCTGTTCGCCGCCGCGCATCCCTGGGACCTGGGGGCAGCGGCAGCAACGGGGATCCGGACGGCATACATCACCCGCTCAGTAGCCGGCGGAGCACCCAGCTCCGAATCGTTCACTCTCACCGTTGACGACCTGAACGGACTGGCTGAGCGAATGTCGGCAGAGCCACCGCACCCGGTCCGCTGACGCCACCTGCTCGACAAACGTCCGCCGCCGGCACCCGCTGTTGACGCAGGCGAATCGGCGGACCGTCAGCGCGAGCAGCACTTCATGGCCACCCAACCTGACATCGGCCAACAGTCGAACATAGCGACCATCCACGGTGGACGACCAAGTGCCGCAAGCGCCGCACGGCATCTGCACCGTTCTGTGTCGCCGCGTCGATCCTGACTCGACGCCCCGCACCACCACCGCTTGCAACCGCAACCCCACCAGATGCGGAAGCAACGCCGAGATGATCTCCACCCGCGCACTCAACCCGAGCCACCGACGAACGCGACTCACAAAATGTGTGCCAGAGCCAGTCTTCACGCGTCGTCGACACAAGAGAACCGTGCAAGCTCTGACCAACGCGGCGTGACCGGTGCAGGCGCCCGAGCGCACGATCGGCGGCAGATCTGGATGCGGATGACGTCGGCCATTGGGCGGTGGTGCTGCCGGCATTGGCGGGATTGTCTCTCTCCTGACGGATCACACTTTCGTTCGGCTACTGGGATCAGACGGCCGCGATACGTGCCGGGAGGCTATGGCCCGTATGGGTCCCAGTGGGCCGCGTAGCGCAGCAGCGAGCGGGCCAGGTTCGGGTGGGCTGCCGCCCACCGGGTGTCGAAGAGGAACCACTGGTCGTACCCGAGGAAACTGTCGACGTACCGGGCGACCTGCCCGATGTGTCGGTCCAGCCGGATCCGCGACTCGGAGGGCGGTTGCGGGAGCAGCAGCCGCCGCATCTCCCGATGGACGGCGTCATGCGCGGGTATGTGATCGATGGCTGTGGTCGACGGGGCGTATCCGGATAGCCGCGCGTAGCGCTCCAGCGCCGGGCCGATGGTGTTCTCCCCGGGCGCGATGAGGGCCCGCAACAGCCTGGCGTCACGCGGCCATCGTTGCGCGTCGGGCTCGTCGACGCCGCGCAGGTGGGCGGCGAGGTCCGTCAGGGTCAGGCCGGGGAAGACGATGGCGCCGGCGAGATCCAGGTTCCGGTCCATGTCAGGCGAGTCCCAGGGCAGGTGGACCGAGAACACGGAGTCGGGCTCGGGTCGGGCCCGCTGGACGGTACGGACCGGTACGTCATGGCTGAAGACGGTGTCTGGCGCGGCGGCGCTGGTGGGCAGCGGCCACGTGTCGTGCAGGAGGTACGTGAGCCGGTCGGGTGATGAAGCAGCGGCTTCGTTGTCGATGAAGTAGTAGGCGAGGTCCACCTCGTCATCGTCGGTACGCACGCGCAAGGCGTGCTCGCCGAGCCGGATGAAGGTGCCCTCGTCGTCTCCCTCTACCCAGAGGTGTTCGTTGAGCAGCTCGCGCAGTTCGTCGACAGTCTCCGGCCGGGGCAGGTTTCGTTCCCGGGCCTCCTCGAAGATTGAGTTCAGGCCGTAGACATCGCCGCCCAGCTCTCTCCCGATCCAGTCGTACGCGTCGTCGCGGTCCCAACCGCGGCGGAACCAGTCGAGTGCGGTCGCGTCAGGCACGGTGACCACCCGCTTGCCGAACGGCGACTCTTCCCGCCACCGGCACACGAAGTACATGCGGCTGACTCTAGGCGAGCGGTCTGACGAGAAACCTGCTGTGGCAAACGCCCACGCCCGAGCGTGACGGCTCGTCGTCTGCCTGCGCGCACGACCAGCGGCATGAGCGTCCGTCGGTGGTCCATTTCTGCGTCAGGGACCGTGCTGCGGTTGGTCCCTGGGAGCGGGTGTCAGTCGATGACGGCGGTGGCCTCCACCTCGACCAACAGGTCGGGCTCGCCCAGCGCGGAGACACCCAGGAGGGTGATCGGTTTGACGGGGTCAATCCCCAGCTTCGCGGCCGCCCTGGTCACGCCTTCGCCGAGCAACGGCATTTTGTCAGGTGACCAGTCGACGATGTAGATGGTCAACTTCGCCACGTCGTCGAACGAGCCACCGATCTCAGCCAGGGCCGTGCCGATGTTGAGATATGCCTGCTCGACCTGGGCGGCCAGATCTCCGTCGCCGACCGGGTTCCCATCGGCATCGCGAGCTACCTGCCCTGCCAGGAATACCAGCCTCGATCCGGTGGCGATCGACAACTGCCGGTACACCTCGGGTTTCGGCAGGCCGTCAGGGTTGACCAGTTGCACAGCCATGGACCTCTCCTTACTGGACACGAGATCGAGCACCTAAACATATCATCGCTATGTATTGTGGTGCCATGGTCAGAACGAAAGACCCGGCAGTTCGCACCCTGCTGATCGAGCGGGCCGCACAGATGCTGCGCGCCCGGGAGCCGGTCACCCTGCGCTCGCTCGTCGCGGGTACCGGCGCGTCGACCATGGCCGTCTACACCTACTTCGGCGGGATGGACGGCTTGTGGCGGGCAACGCGTCAGGAGGGGTTCATCCGCCTGGCCGCCAAGCTCGAGGCGGTCCCGCTCTCAGCGGACCCGGTACGGGACCTTGCCGCCCTGGGGGCCGCATACCTATCCAATGCCCTGGCCAACCCCGACCTATACCGAGTCATGTTCGACGCCGGCTTCGAGTTGGTAGATCCGGCGGCCGCGGACGAAACCCTGCACTGTCTGCTACACGCGATCGGGCGGGCCAAGGAAATCGGACGGTTTCGCAGCGATGTCGACGCCCTGGCCCTGGCCACCCAAAGCTGGGCCATCGGTCACGGACTGGTGTCCTTGGTGGCCACCGGGCCCCTACCGCGCCAAGCACTCGACTACGGCGCACCCATGCTCACCGCCCTGTTCGTCGGTTGCGGCGACGACCCAGACAGCTGCCGACGGTCAGTCGAGCTCGGTTGGCGCCCCGAACCTCACCACGAAACCACCCCGACCCGCCAGCCTCCACCTGTCAGCACCTGACATCCGCCTTTCGGCACGTTGAGTTCCCCCCGCTTTGATGGAGCGGTGGTTACCTGCTGCCGGCTGGTGCAGGGGTGGCGATAGGTGGCTCGGCCTGGTCGTTCTGGTGGGTGTGCCAGGCGGTTTCGTACTCGTCGGGGCTGAGGTAGCCCAGTTCCTTCTGGATGCGGCGGGTGTTGTACCAGGCGTTGATGTAGGCGAAGATCGCGTTCTCGGCCTCGTCGCGGGTCCGCCACGAGGTGCGGTAGACGAGTTCGATCTTCAGGGTGGACCAGAAGTTCTCCATCAGGGCGTTGTCGTACGAGTCGCCGACGGAGCCCATCGACGGCAGGATTCCGTTGTCTTGCAGGCGTTCGGTGAAGCGGAAAGACGTGTAGTTCGGGCCCCTGTCGCTGTGGTGGATCAACTGGCCGTCGCGGACGTCGCGGGACCAGATGCCGTATTCGAGGGCGGCGAGGATCAGGTCGGTGTCGCAGCGGTCGGAGGTCTTCCACCCGACGATCCGGCGGGAGAACGCGTCGCGGACCGCGGCGAGCCAGAACACGCCCTCAGCGCAGGGGATGCGGGTGGCGTCGGCGACCCAGAGTCGGTTCGGCCCGGTCGCGGTGAAGTCGCGGTTGACCAGGTCCGGTGCCGGCGTCGCGTTCGGGTTCTGTCGGGTGGAGCCGCCGTGCCAGCCTCGGCGCAGGAACGCGCCCTGCCAACCCTGGTCGGCCATCAACCGCTCGACCCGCTTGCGGCCCACCCGGATGCCGTCACGGCGTAGCTGCCGGTGCACCCGGTCCGCGCCGTAGGTGTGCCCGGACGTGGCCCAGATCTCGTGGATGTTGGACAGCAGGCCCAGGTCGACCACGTCCCGGTCGCAGGGCTGTTCGGCCTGCTTGACCCAGGCGTAGTAGGTGGATGTGCCGATGTTCAGGACCCGTAGCAGGAGCGCGACCGCGAACTGGTCACGGTGTTCGTGGATGAACCTCATGACCGTCGCCGGGTCGGGTCGAGCTCCGCCGCGAAATACGCGCTCGCCGCCTTCAGGATCTCGTTCGCCCGACGTAGCTCCGCGTTCTCCTTCAACAGCCGGCGGTTCTCGGCCAGCATGTCGCTACTGGGCCGGTCGTCCCGCTCGCCCGCGTCGGCCTCGGCCTGACGGATCCAGTTCCGCAACGCCTCGTGATGCACGCCAAGCTGCTCGGCCATACGCCGGATGACCGGCTTCGGGTCCGACTCGCGGTACAAACGCACAGCACGCTGACGCAGCTCGTCGGGGTACTTCTTCGGTGCTGCCACAGAAACTTCCTCCCCACGGCCATCAGACCATGATCAAGAAGCTCCATGAAAGCGGGGGTGGCTCAGAACGCGCCAACGCCCAGCTCAAGTACTGGCGCATCCTGCACAAAGTCCGCGTCAGCCCACGCGGGGTCGGTTGACTCGCCAAAGCCATCCACGTGCTGGAGAACTACGAAGCAACCGCAGAATGAAAGATTCATTGTCGGTCCGCGCCAGGGTCACTCGCGGGTCGCGGCGCTTCGCGAGAGCGGGATGACAGCTCGGGCCTGGGAGTCGGCGGCTTGTCGGCGTAGTGCCGCATTTTCCGCGGCCAGCGCGGCGATCACGGTTGCGGCGGCGTCGACCTGATTTTGCAGTTTACGGCATCACGGGCCAGCAGAAACCGCCGCGACATCACCACGGTGTACGCGTACGCCCGCATTGTCTTGACGCTGCGCCGGTCCAAGCTCAGCTCTCGAAACCAGCTACACAGCGGCTCCACCGGCGTCATCGGGTTCGACAACACGATCGGCGTACCCACCGCCGGAGCCCACCTCGCCAACAGGCCAGACAAGTCCACCGCGTCCAGGCCTGGGATCTCGCCGACTTTGCGCACTTTCTGCACGTCGGTGAAGAACAAGTGCAGGGAACCCCACGATCGACGACCATGCCAATCACTCAACGGAGCCGGAGTCAGAGAGATACGCGTCGATCGTCAGCTGATACACGTAAGTGTCTCTGGAGAACCGTCCTTCTCCAGACTCGCGATGTCTCATGAGACACACTCGCCGCATGCCGCCAGCGGGCCGGCCGCGCGTTCTAGAGCGACGAGGGTGTGCGGCGCCTCGGGGGAATACCGCGTTATCTAGCGGGCCAGGCGCTCCAGCAGTTCGCCGAGCAGTCCGTGTTCGCCGGGGGTGAGGTCGCCCGGGTCGTTGTCGACCAGCGCACGCAACGTCAATGCGGCGCTTGCCCGGGTCGCGGGGGCGTCGGCGGAGGGTGTGTGCAGGACTCCGGCCAGCGCGGACTCGCGGACGCGTCCGGACAGCCCGAAATCCGGGTCCGGCTGGCTAATCAGGGTGAGCGTGATGCCGACGTTGGCGGCGAACACCTGTTCGGCAGCGTCGGCCGCCGGCACCTTGAGCAGGCCCCGGGTTGCTGCGGCGGTGAACCGCTCACGCAGCGCGGCGTGCGCGGGAGCGGTGACGGCGCAGGGCTTTCCCGGCTCGGCGCGGCCATAAAGCAGCCCGTAGAACGACGGGTGCTCCAGCCCGAACCGCACGTGCCTGTCCCAGCCCTTGCGCAGGTCGTCCAGCGGGTCGCCCGAGTTCTCGACCACCGTGTACTGGGTGAAGCCGTGGTTCGCCACGGCGTCGATCAGGCCCTGCTTGCTGCCGAAGTGGTGGTACAGCGTCGGGGCCTGCACCCCGGCGCGGTCGCACACCGCCCTCGTGGACACCGTGCCGCCGGCCTCCAGCAACTCTGCCCCGGCGAGCAGGAGTCGATCTCGTGCGTTCTGCATGCTTGCTATAGTAGCGCATGTAGCGCTACATTGCTTTCTATAGCGAGAGGAGAAGTCGATGAGGACTTGGTTCATCACTGGTGGGACGCCCGGAGGTTTCGGCCTGGTCTATGCCGAGGCCGCACTGGCACAGGGAGACCAGGTGGCGGTGACGGCGCGTCGGCCATCTGAGCTGCAGAAATGGGCTGAACCGCACGGCGACCGTGTGCTGGTTCTCCAGCTCGATGTCACCGATGCCGACCAGGTACGTGCGGCGGTCAAGACGGCAGAGGAACGGTTCGGCGGAATCGACGTGCTCGTCAACAGCGCGGGCCGTGGCTGGTACGGCTCGATCGAGGGGGCCCCCGACGAGACGATCCGCCGCACGTTCGACCTCAACCTGTTCGCCGTCGTCGAGGTGATGCGCGCGGTCCTGCCGGGTATGCGGGCACGCGGCGACGGCTGGATCGTGAACATGTCGTCGGTGGCTGGCCTCGTCGGCGCACAGGGGTTCGGCTACTACGCGGCGGCGAAATTCGCGATCGAAGGACTCACCGAGACACTGCGCCAGGAAGTCGAGCCGTTCGGTGTGCGCGTGCTCGCCGTAGAGCCGGGAGCCTTCCGCACCAGTGCCTTCTCCTACTTCCAGAACGAGCCCGTCAACGAGACCGTCGATGCCTACGTGCCGATGGTCGAGGCAGTCAAGGCGGCGTTCGTGGACGCTAACGGCAAGCAGGCAGGTGACCCTGTTCGTGGCGTGCAAGCCGTGATCAGCGCGATGAACGCACCCGTTCCACCGCACCGGATCGTGCTCGGCAACTCCGGCTACGACGTCGTTGTCGCGATGCACGAGAACGCACTCGCCGAGCTGCGCGCGAACGAAAAGCTTTCACGCAGTGCGGACTTCTGAACCTGTCGCAAAGAGCGGTGTCGGCGACCTGCGCGGGAGTTGACCATGCCGCGACCGTGAGGAGTCTCGCCGGTGGGATTGAGTCACCACACACAACCGACCCGATGCAGCCTTCATCAGGATGCCTCGCATGCCTGTGCCGACCTGACTGACCTCTGGTCGGTACCTCGAGCCAATCACCGCGCTGCACGGCCCGTGACGGGCCCCCTCATCGGCATCGTGCCGCTGAGGTGCTGCAAGGACATACCAGCACGCCCTCGCGTCCTGGCACCCGAGAAACCGGAGAGTAGAAATGAACGACAACACGCTGCCCAACGCCGTCGAGAACTTCATCGCGGCCACCAACGCGCACGACACGAACGCCCTGGCCGCAGTCTTCGGCGACGGAGCCACCGTGCGCGACGACGGGAAAACCTGGGTCGGCAAGGCCGAGATCCGCGAGTGGATCCAGGGGCATCTGATCACCCCCAAGATCGTGCTCACGCCGACCTCGTTCGCCGACGACCGGCTGGTGGCCTCCGGGGACGGCGACTTCCCCGGCGGGCCGCTGTCCTTCTCGTTCGTGTTTGGCATCAAGGACGACCAGGTCAACGACCTCGCGATCGCCCCCGTCTGATCCCTCACCGGCTGGGGCGGCCCGAGGGCCGCCCCAGCCCGCGAAGGTTGCGGTGGCCGGCAGCTGACACCCGGTCAGGGCTCAGTGTTCGGTGGGACGCCGTAGCGGGGTGATCGTCCGCGACGCTGTTTCGGTGGCCTGGCGGCGCAGGGCGTCGTTCTCCGCGGCGAGAGCGGCGATGACGGTGGCCGCGGCGTCGACCTGCTCCTGCAGTTCGTAGCATCGGGCGCGGCTGGCCTTCAAGTCCCACTCGATGCGGCCGAGGTCGTGGTCGCGGCGCCGCGCGGCGGTCCCGGCCGGGCCGCCGCCGACCTGGGCGTCCCAGGCGGCGAGGATGTCACCGGCACGGTTCATGGTGGCCCGGCTGACCTGCGCTTCGCGGGAGAGATTGTTTCTGGTCACGCGTCCGTCCGTGTGCTGCGGTGTGCCGGCAAGCAGCCGGTGCATTGCCTCGAGCAGCCGTCGACGGCTAGCCGCCGAAACGGACGCGGTCACGGGGTTGTCCGGTTGAGACGTGTTCGACCTCGCTCAGTTCGGCCTCGATGCGCCGGCGGTGGTTCGGTGCGAGCGTCCCGGAGCCGAGCAGCCGATGTCGGATCGCCCTCCGACGAGAAGCTGCGGTTGCTCACGAGCTGGTACGCCAGCTCCGCTGAATCCGACCGGACATCTGTTCCGGTTCCGCCGATGGGCGAGTAATCGTAGGAGACCTCTCGGATTGCTAGCCATCCTTCCAACCACGGCGCATCCGGCGCTGCGGGAATGATCGCTGCCTCGGCCGAAATGTTTAGGCACCGCTTCGGCACGAAGGATGCCGGTGGGCGAAGCATTGTCACCCTCCGTCATTATTCCCGACTGGAGACGCTCATGATCGACACGAATGACCTACAACGAATCTTCGCCCGCCTGAGGGCAAACCGGCGGAGCATCCGGCACAGCGGCGCCGAGGAACGCATCGCCCGCCTCGAACGCCTCCGCACCGAGGTCGCCGACCGGGCCGCCGACATCGGCGAAGCCATCCACGCCGACCTGGGCCGCCCGGCAGACAACCGCGACGAGATCGAGACTGTCATGGGCAATCTCGACAAGGTGGCCGTTGAGCTTGCCGACTGGATGAAGCCAGTCCAGGTACCGCAGACCCCGGACCTGCCACCCGCCAAGGACATCTACGTCCAGTACGAGCCGCGCGGTGTCGTGCTGTTGTTCGGAACCTGGGACTTCCCGATCGGCATGTTCTTCTCGCCGCTGATCCAAGCGATCGCGGCTGGCAACGTCGTGCTCGCCAAGACCAGCGACCTTGCTCCCGCCACCGCCGCGGTCATCGCCGAGATTGTCCGGGCGGCGTTCGCGGAGGACGAGGTCGCCGTGGTCACCGAGGCCGACGACATCACCAACGACGATTTGCTCGAACTTCCGGTCGACCACATCTTCCTGACCGGCAGCCGGCGGGTCGGCAGGTCGGCAGGCTGATCGTGCAGGCCGCTGCGAAGCACCTGGCCACTTTCACCCTCGAACTGGGTGGCAAGTCACCGGTGATCATCGATGACACGGCCGACCTGGACCAGGTCGGCCGCTGGCTGGTCGGTGGCAAGGCCGGGAACCACGGCCAGACCTGCCTGAGCGTCGACTACCTGTGGGCCCCGCCAGAGCGCCGGGACGACCTGGTGGACAGGTTCACCGCCGCGTTGCGGGACGCCTACTACGCCGACGGCGTCTTCCAGTGGCAGCGTGACGGCCGATTCGTCAACCGGCGTAACTTCGACCGGGTCAAGGGATATCTCGACCAGGCGATCGAGCGCGGCGCAAAGGTCGCGTTCGGCGGGAAGACAAACGCCCAGGCGCTTGTCATAGAGCCGACCGTGCTCTTGACGTGCCGGGCGACTGCGACCTCGTCCGTGAGGAGATCTTCGGGCCGATCCTGCCGGTTTTGACCTACACCAACGAGGAAGAGATCTATACGCACGCCGACTCGCTCGGCAAACCCCTTGGTCTGTTCATCTACAGCCGCGATGACGCATTCGTGCGCAGGGTGCTCGACAACACCACCTCGGGTGGTGTCACCGTCAACGGTCAAACGTGCACTGGCAGGAGGAAAACTTCCCGTTCGGCGGGGTCAACACCAGCGGGTACGGCCGTTACCACGGCGTCTGGGGCTACCAGGAACTTTCCAACGCGCGCTCGGTCTACCACGTCGCACCCTGACTATCGGCGAACCGGCCGGCGCCTCGGCGGCACCGGGCCGGCACGCGCGAGCGGGCGAATTCACCGCTGGCCTGCGTCGTGAACACCGGGTTCGTCGGGTACGGCGTTCTGCCTGGCCGCCGCCGGCGCGTACTCCAGGGTTGGCGGGACGGCTTCTGCTCCCAAGTGCCGACGCGCTGTTGGTACGGGTCTCACCCGGAGTCAGTCTGGTCGGCATCGTGCACGGCTCCCATCTGGGGCTCACCGACGCCGAACTCACTCGCCTCTCCAGCCTCGAAGTCGTCGGGCAGCGCGAGATTCGGCTGGCCCACAACTGGTCGAACGGCCTTACTCCGTCATTGAGCTGAGCGTCGTCCGGGAGATCACCACCAGCCGTACCACCGTGTGGCGCAGGTGCAGAACCTTGGTCAACTCCCGTACGAACATGGGCGACGCATCGATGTATCGCAACCTTGCCGACCTTCACCAGTTCGTGCAGCGCCTCGGGAGTTGCCGGTGTGCTGAGCGTGCCCAGGTGAGTGGGGCCGTACCCGGCTTGCCGCAAGAAGCGGCGCTACCGGAGAACTCGCTCCGGTAGCGCCGCGACGAGGACGGCTTCACGTACGCCGCGCTTTGATCCGGTCCCGTGAAGCGCGCATGAGCTCGCGGGCGCGCTCCGCGACCGCGCCGGAAAGCTTTCCCCCGCGCTTGAGGACGCGTCCGTCGATGACCACCGTGTCGACGTCGCTCGGTCCGGCGCTGAGGAACGCCGCGAGCACCGGGTCGTCGAAGCCGTCCAGATGGGGGGCGTCGAGATCAACGGTGATCAGGTCGGCGTAGCGGCCGACTGCGATCTCGCCGGCGAGATCAGGCAAGCCCACGACTCGGGCGCCGCCCCGGGTGGCAACGTCCAGCAGGTCCAGGTGCCCGTACACGAGTTCGCCCGGCATTTCGCCACGCGCGATCGGGGCCGCGTTCGCCCGCGCCCTTTCGGTAGCCAGTACGAGCCGCATTTCGCCGAACAGGTCGCTCGGGCCGTAGGCGACGGTGTCGGCGCCCAGGCCGACCGGTATGCCGTGCGACAGCGCCGGACCGGTCGCCGGATGAACGCCCAGCCCCATCGTCAGGTCGACGGTCGGCGTAGCGGTCACGGTGCCACCCGACTGTGCGATCAGTTCCCATTCTCGCTGGGTGAACTCGTTGGCGTGCACGTAGTTCACGTCCGCTCCGAGTAACCCCTGCTGGTGCAACTGCTCCACGGCCCCTGGCAGGCCGGCCATCCCGGCGTGGATGGAGATGGGCAGGCCCATATCACGGGCGAGCGCGAAATCGCGTTCGGTCTCCTCCGGCGACGACATCGACGGGCCCCGCAACCCGAGGCCGAGCCCGATCCGGCCGCTGCCCGCGGCGGTGTGCGAGGTCAGCATCTCCCGGGCGTGTCCCTCGAAGAGGCCGGGGTCCCCGCTGGAGCTGGCCTTCCCACCGAAGTAGACCCGTGCGCGGATGCCGCTGTCGACGAGAGCACGCATGTTGGCGTCGATGTCGGCGGGCGACCCGAGGTTGTGGGCCCAGTCGGCGACGGTTGTCACACCAGCGTGGATTGCCTGTAACGCGCCCCACAACACCCCGGCGTAGACGTCCTCGGTGGTGAACGGGTCACCGTGTCCCTCGTTGATCTGCTGGACGTACGGAAACAGGGGCACCCCGCTGCTACTGGCCGAAAGGACACCGAGCCACATGTGGCGGTGGGTGTCGACGAAACCCGGCAACACGAGGTGACCGGAGACGTCGACGGTCTGCTCGTCCCCGGACTTCGCCAGTTGCACACCTATCTCGGTGATGATCCCGTCGCGGATGGCGATGTCCGCCCGACGACTGGTCAGGTCTGGGAACAGCACCTCCCCGCCCCGAAGGAGCAGGGGACGGGATTCTGTACTCGAAGGCATATCGTGGTTCTCTCTTTGCTGCTAGGTATACGGCAGATACCTAGCTAAGATAGGAGCCGTTGCTGGACGGCGACAAGAAGGCACATTGAGCTGCTCAGGTATCACCGGAGGAACCATGTCGAGGGATACGGCCGAGCGCAACATCCTCCTGCGCGATGTCATGGATCGCATCGGGGACAAGTGGTCGGTTACCGCCATCTGCCGGCTCGATGGGGGCCCGCTGCGGTTCAACGCGCTCCGCCGCACCATCGACGGGATCACGCAACGCTCGTTGAGTGCGACGCTGCGACGACTGGAACGCGATGGTCTCATCACCCGCACCGTCCATCGACCGTGCCGCCGAGCGTCGAATACGCCCTCACCACCCGCGGGCGGAGCCTGCATCACGTCCTCGCCGAGCTGGTCGACTGGACCGAAGCGAACCTCGACGACATTCAGGTGTGCCGCGCGGAGTACGACGCGGTGCAGCCGGCGCCCGAGGTCAGCCAAATGGCTGCCCCCAGCTTTACCACCCTGCCGTGACAGGACGGCGGCGAAGGTCTCTCACCCCCACTCGGTCAATCAGCGCCTCACGGCGCACGTGCCACAGGTGCCGACGGTCCGCGACCTGCAACGCCTCGGGCAGGGCGCGCCATGTAGTCATTCCGTGATGGCCGCAGTCGGGCGAGACCGTAGCCAACCAGGTACCGCGGGTCGACAGGAGGAACTCCGGTAGCCGGGATTGTTACCGCTGTGGCCGGAAGTGGTTCCGGATCAGGTACGCGGTGACCTGCTTGCCGATCTTCGCGCCCTCCACGTCGGCGGTCCGGGTGTGGATGCCACCCCAGATGCGCGCTTCGACGACCTCGGAGAGGGCGTCTGAGAAGCCACGGAAGTGCCGGGTGGTGCCCGAGGCGGCGCTGTATCCGCTGAACGCGATGTCGTCCCGACCGAAGAGGTACGCCAACGCCGACATGCTGGCCGCGGTGAAGCAGGTGTGCCCGGACGTGAAGTCGGGGTGCGGGGGAGTGACCAGCAGCGGCGACCACCCGGGGTCGGCCACGGTGGCCGGGTTGCCGTCGGTGTCGGCGAGCTGGACCGCGGTGATCGGCCGCCAGAAGCTCCATGCGGCCTTCTCGTTGTAGCAGGCGGTCGTGGCGTCGGCTTCTGCGAGGTCCACCACCGCGAACATCCGGGCGGTCTGGAGGAGGTTCAGCCGCTGCGTCGTCGCGAGCTGCCGTTTGATTTCCCATTCGGCCAGGTGCCGGTCGTGCCACCAGATCGCCGCCTGGGTCTGGTCGAGTGTCCGTATCGTGCTGTTCGCCGCGCCGATCTCCTTGACCTCGTTGAGGTCCCGGGCGTACCGGTTGCTGGTGAGGGCGGGCGGGCCGGCGGTTCGGAACATCGACGCACGCGGGATGACGAACGGCTTGAGGTTGCCGACCCAGGCTCCGTCGTGGGTGAAGGTCGGGGGCGTGGGCCGCCACTGACCGGGTTGACTGCCGATCACCCAGGTCTGGTCGCCGAACGCCCCGTCGTTCCTGCGTGCGGCGATCATCGCGGCCGCCGTTCGGCTGCCGACGGTGATCCCGCGCCGCTTCGCGACGCTGTCCGGGATCGTGGCCAGCGACTCGTCGTACTGCGTCCGCAGTCGCTGGTGCTGGTCGGGGAACAGCGCGTCCAGCACGGTGAACGCGGCGGTGGCGACGGCCGCGTCCGTCGACTCGGTTCCCCGGGTCGCCGGTGCGACCAGGTACGGCTGGTACGGCGTGCCGGCGATCGCGTTCACCGCGTCGTAGACGGCCCCGTGCACCATGGCGAAGCTGCGTGCCTGGACCTGCGGTTGCTGGCCGGCGACTTCCCAGATCGCGGTCTCGGCGTTGCGGTCCCAGACGATGACGGCGTTGGCGGACGGATCCGGGTCGGACGCGTACGCCGATGCGGAACCGAGCACGGCGGACGACCCGACCGCGAGGATCCCGACAACGGCGACCTGTCCGGCCTTCCGGAGCAGCGAATGACGGCCCGTCATGAGGCGGCCGACCGCTGGTTGTCCCGTCCCGGTGACCGGGGCATCGACGATGATGTCTGCATGGCTGCAAAATACGCCGCCGGGCGTGGTCCGTGGGGCCCCGAGACGCGGGGTGGGCGTTCGGGTGTCGAAGAACCGGCGGCGGCAGCGGCACCCGTAGGAACACTGCCCGCAGGTCCAGCCAGCCGCTCGTCGGGATACGGACCTCGTCAGCCAAGACCTCGAAGCGGCGGGAGCCGGGCTCGTTCGCGAGGGAGTCGCGGGCGGTCTTCTTGGCTACCCGAACGAAGTCGTCGCGATGCTCCGGCTGGGCCGGAACGTCCTGGACGTCGACGTCGAGGCTCTGCGCCAGCGTGTGGCCGTTCCTCACGACCGAATCGTGGCTGCAGCGGTCAGCTGGGCGGGCCGGGCTGGGTTTTCTCCCAACCGGGTCGCTCCGGAAGCGGAAGTTCCGCTATAACGGGCATGCTGTTCCGCTGGCCGACATCGCCCCCTCGGAGTGCCCATGACGACGCAGTTGCGTGACCGTCTCGACCAAATACTCCAAACGGGCCAGGTCGGCGGTCTGCACGCCGTCGCGGCGGTTCGCGGTGGTCAAACCGTGCTGGAGTACTACGGGGCCGGCGAGGACTTCGCCTGGGGCGACTCGCTGGGCGTCGTCGAGTTCGGGCCCGGGGTCCTGCACGACATCCGGTCGGTCACCAAGAGCGTGACCGTCCTGTTGTACGGCATCGCGCTCGGCGAAGGACTGGTCCCGCCGCCAGCGGAGCCGCTCCTGCCGCGGTTCCCGCAGTACCCCGACCTGGCGGCCGACCCCCGGCGTGCCCGGCTCACCGTCGAGCACGCGCTGACAATGTCGTTGGGTGTGGAGTGGCGCGAAGATCTCCCGTACAACAGCCCAGCCAACGCCGAGATCGCGATGGAGCTGGCACCGGACCGATACCGGTACATCCTGGAGCGGCCGATCCTCGAGCCGCCCGGCACCCAATGGACCTACTGCGGCGGTGCCACGGCTCTGCTCGGCCGACTGATCGCCGACGGCACCGGGCAGTCGCTGCCGCAGTACGCACAGGCCGTGCTGTTCGCGCCGCTGGGCATCGGCAGCTTCGAGTGGATGACCGGCGCGGACGCAGTGGCCTCCGCCGCGTCAGGGCTGCGACTCGCGCCGCGCGACCTGGCCAGGCTCGGGGAGCTGGTGCTGGCCGAGGGAACCTGGCACGGTCAGCGGGTCGTCCCCGCCGACTGGATCCGTACGATGCTCCAGCCACGCCTGCAGACCAGCTGGGGCGCGCGGTACGGCTACCAGTGGTACATCGAATCCCTCGAGGGCCATCGACTGCTGGCCGGCATGGGCAACGGCGGCCAGCGCCTGTTCGTCCTGCCCCATCTGAACCTCACCGCGGCCATCACCGCCGGCAACTACGACGACCCCGACCAGTGGCGGACCCCGCTCACGGTGCTGGAACGGGTCATCCTTCCCGCGATGGCTTGAGGCACCGCGCCCGCCGGCTAGCCCATCGGCAGGGCGCACATCTGGGCCGGACGTCAGCTCACGCGTGCGGTTGGGACAGCTCCTGCGTTCACCACGTTTCTGGCGGGTTCCACTGCTCGTACTCCGGTCCGTGAGAGGGCAGGCGCGGCGGGCGATCGGCACGGTGCCCGGCGGCGCACAAGACGGTAGGGCCCGCCCGTGGGGCTTGGGGGTCAGCCGTCACGGCGCGGGGCCTACCGCGGGGCGGCCGGGGAAGCCGCGCCCGGGTGGGGCGGCGTCGCCGGGCACCGGGTCGGGCTCCGACGGTCCCGGCCACGGCGACGCCGCTGGGGGCTCAGATGATCGTCGGAGCCTCGGCCTGGACACCCAGCATGCTCGGGCCCGCCGCCAGGCCCTGGTGTGCCAGCTGGCCGAGCTCGTCCAGGTCCTCCTTGGTGAGCAGCACGTCGAGGGCGCCGAGGTTGTCGTCCACGTGCGCAACCCGGCGGCTACCCGGGATGGGTACGACGTTCTCCCCCTGGCGCAGCAGCCAGGCGAGTGCGAGCTGGGCCTGGCTGATCCCTCGCTCGGCGGCGAACTGTCGCAGCGGGGCGAACCTGTCCACGTTGCGCCGCAGGTTCTCCTCCTGGAAGCGCGGCGCGTTGTTGCGAAAGTCCAGGTCCGCACCACCGATGGAATCGGCGCTGCCGGCCAGGAAGCCATTACCCAACGGCCCCCAGGGCACCACGCCGATGCCCAGTTCGTTGGCTGCCGGCACGACCTCCGCCTCGACGTCACGCGTCCAGAGCGACCACTCCGACTGCACCGCCGAGATCGGGTGCTCGGCGTGCGCCGCACGCAAATGCTCGGCGGTTACGTTGCACACGCCGATGTGGCGTACCAGGCCGTCACGGACCAGCGCCGCCATCGCGCCGACCGTCTCCGCGATCGGTACCGCCGGGTCGGGGAAGTGCAGGTACCACAGGTCGACCATGTCGACGCCGAGGCGTCGCAGGCTGGCCTCGAGCGCGGGCCGGGCGAGTTCGGGCCGCGCGTCGACGAGGACCGTGTTGGCGTAGGCGGCGGTTACCTGGCTGGTGGTCGCTGATCGCG
Organism: Micromonospora sp. NBC_01796; assembly: GCF_035917455.1. Lineage (NCBI taxonomy): Bacteria > Bacillati > Actinomycetota > Actinomycetes > Micromonosporales > Micromonosporaceae > Micromonospora > Micromonospora sp. NBC_01796. Next base: position 5,821,562 of record NZ_CP109078.1, read on the forward strand.
CCCCGGCGATCCCCCACTTGGTGGCGATCGCCACCTCGTCTCGCCGACCGGCCACGGCCCTGCCGACCAACCGCTCGTTGCCGCCGTCCGTGCCGTACGCGTCGGCGGTGTCGATGAAGTCGACCCCCCGGTCGAGTACGTGCAACAGCGTGGCGAGCGCATCCTCCTCCTGGCTGGCCCCGTACATGCCGTGAACCAGAACCATGGCCCCGTACCCGAGCGCGGAAACCTGTAACCCCTGGCTACCGAGTGCGCGTTTCTGCACCTGCCCTCTCCATTCTGGATGTTTCAGCATGTCGGTCAGTTGTATCGGCCGACAACATCGTGGATGACACCGTCGCGGATCAGGTAGTCGTAGTAGAAGACCTCGCTGCCACCGCCACCGGTGCTGAACTCGTAGTCAACAATGTAACGCTCGCCATTCCAACGGCTGCCGACAACCTTGTAGCGGCCACCGGCGTGCAGTACCTCGGGAATGAGGAAACGGTCCATAATCGCGTCCCGCGACGGGTAGATCCGTCCCACACTGTCGAACTGCGCGTTCGGCGCGAAGGTGGACCGTACCCCGTCCTCATCACCGGCGTTTGCCGCGTCCGCGAACCGCTGCGCGACCCGCTCCACCGCCGCCTTGTCCACCCCCGCGGCCGGTTCACTGGCCGCTGGGGGCGGGCTGTCGGCCGGCACGGTCGTGACGCCCGACGAGTCCGGTGCCGCTCCCGGTGTGTCGGTCTCGCTGGAACAGGCGGCCATGCTCAGGGCCAGCGAGGCAACGAGTACGACCCGACTCGCTTTCTGCATCATGCGCTCTCTCCTTCTCTGACACGGATTGCTGTCCCGGGTGTGGATCAGCAGACACATCTGGTTGCCGGTACCTTCGGCTTCGAAGATCGGTTATGCGTTACCTCCCGCCGACCACGTCCACCGGCTGAGGGCCAGTCGTCACGAGGATGGCTCCTGTTCAGGGCGCGCCGGGTCGCGATTCGATCGCGGGATCCGAGCGTCTACGGTGGTCACCGGGCCGGGTGCCGGCCGCATCGGCACGTCGGGCGGCTGCGGCGGCTCGGGTCGGCCGCCACGGACCGGCGAGGAGGTCACGGCGACCGGAATCGGGTACGGGACGGACGGTGCGGCAGAACCCGATAGTGGTCTCGTGTCGGTACCGTCCGGCGCGGGGCGACCAGTGCGTCGTACTCGTGGCCGGAGCCCGGATCGCGACGTTGCACGCCTCGCTGTGGGCTGGCATCGGTCCTCCTGGAATACGTTGCGGCTGGTCTCGACACAAGGGATCTCCGCTCGTGGTTCTGCACCAGCAGACAATGCTCGTGCCCCCGACGTCCAAGACCTACAGTTATGACGCCGAGGCATGGATCGATCGGGGGAAGGGTTGGACGTCGACACCCGGGTGTTGCGCTATTTCGTGGCGATCGCCGAAGAGCTGAGCTTCACCCGTGCCGCCGAGCGGCTGTTCGTCTCCCAACCGTCGTTGAGCCGGCAGATCCGTCAGCTCGAGGAGGAACTGCGTAGCCCGCTGTTCCAGCGCACCACCCGGGACGTACGACTCACCCCGGCCGGCGAGGCGCTGCTGCCCGCGGCCCGGCAGCTGATCGACGCCTGGCAGACGGCCCAGCGCACGGTCCGTACGGTCGAGGCCGCAGCGGCCCGGCACCTGCGGGTGGGGTTCACCGCCACCGGCGCCGGCCCGTTGAGTACCCGCGCGCACGCTGTCTTCTCCCAGCGCTATCCCGAGGTGAGCGTGGAGCCCAAACGCTTCGACTGGGGCGGCGAGGTGACCGCGCTGCGCGAGGGACTGGTGGACGTCGCGTTCCTGTGGCTGCCGGCGGACACCATCGGACTGCACACCGAGATCGTGGCCGTGGAGCGACGGTTCGTCGGCGTCGCCAGGAACCATCGGATCGACCAGCTCGCCACGGTGGGCATCGGGGACCTGCGGACGGAGCCGCTGGTGTTCACCCGCAAGGCGCCCCGGCACTGGGTCGACTGGTGGGCGGTGAACCCGCGCCCGGACGGCTCGGAGCCGGTCTGGGGACCGGAGAACGACAACGTCGAGGAGATGCTGGAGCACGTCGCCGCCGGGATCGCGGTGTGCATCGGACCGGAGTCGATGGCGAGCTACTACGCCCGGCCCGACCTGAGCTGGCGCCCGGTCGTCGACATCGCCCCGCTGCGCATCGCGCTCGCCTGGCCGGTGGCCACGAGCAATCCGCTGGTGACCACGTTCGCGGAGGTCGTACGCGAGCTGTCGGATCCGCTGCCGGACACGGCGGTCGGACCGGAGCGCGTGCCGTCACCACTTCGTTCGATTCCATAAGTCACCGTCGGTCGGCGCCGGTCGCTTGGACGGCCGGCGCCGACGCTGGTTGACTCAGCCCTGCCGGAAGATCTGTACCGTTCGGAAGCTCGGCCACGGCGTTGACATGCGAGTTTTTCCGCTGATGATCGGCGAATGGCGTCATGCTGCCGGTCGTGATCCTGTCGTTCAGCTACCTGCTTCTTCGTCAGGCACTGGCAGTCGATCATCCTGTTGAATTGCGGTGGGCACGCCAACGCGGTCGAGGTGCTCGTGCTGCGGCATCAGGTCGCGGTCCTGCCTCGGCAGGTGCGCCGTCCGGATCTGGAACCGGCCGACCGGGCAGTGCTTGCCGGCCCGTCGAGGCTGTTGCCGCGGACCTTGGCGGGTATCCACGGAAGGCGACGGGCGTAGCAGCCATTCGGTTGCGGTGTGCACCTCGGTGGCGGCATTGAGCGGGGTCTCGATCGGTGTACTGGTGTGGGCGTCGACCTGGTGGCCGCCGCAGCCGGTGGGGTCGGAGTCACAGCTGAGGGAGATCGTTGTGTGCACCTGCCATGGCGGTCCGGGGCGGTGGTACGGCATGCTGCCCGCTGGCGCGCACAGGACGTCCACCCAGATCTGATTCGATCCCCCTTCGCCCGTCAATATCGTGACCGGGAACTCCGGTTCGGGCCCGAGCCGCTGGTAGCGGAAGCGGTTCAGGGAAGCCACAGAGCTGGGCGTCGGATCGTGCACCCAGCTGCTGCCCGACCCGGAAGAGGGGTTCGTCGGCGGACTGCAGAAGCTGACGTACGCGGTTGTGTTCCGTCCGATCTGCCAGGGCGGGAAACAGCCAATCGACCTTGCCTAGCGGCAGCGGAATGTTCCGGAGGTCACGGCTCAGTCTGTGTTGCCGAACCATGCTACGTCCACCCGTTACCTGTGCGCCGCCGTGCACGGTCGGCGGCATGAGAGTGCATGTGATCTTTCAACAGAAGGTGTGCTGGTACGGGCAGTCGTCGCAGCGTCAACGCAGCATTGCTCGACCAGTCAGGCCACTGGGTCACCACAGAGCGGGAGGGCATTCCCTCTCCAGAGGGAGGCTGTCCGGTGCGGTCGTTCCTACGGTGAGTGGCATGAAGAGGAATGGACGCGCCGCGGAGGCGACACCAGGAGGCTACTGGCCGAGTGTTGGGCGCGTTGCTGCGTACGGCGCGGTGTTCGCGATGGCACCGTACTTCGTGATGAAGGTCTACTGGACGATCGACGGACTGCGCGGCGGGGGACTGCACGAAGGAGCCTGGAGCCACTTGAACTGGGCGACAATTAATGGGTTGACGGTGGCGATGTCTGGGCTGGCCATGCTGCTCGGCCTTGCGCTGGCGCAGCGATGGGGCCTGCGGGTACCAGGCTGGTTAATACTGCTCCCGGGCTGGATCGGGATGGGTTTCCTGGTGCCGATGATTCCGGTCATACCGTTTCTTGCGCTGGTGAGCACGGATACCGGCGCCACCGCCGCGGAAGCGCAGATGACTGCCTGGGAAATCGGTCTGCTGTCGGTGTCGTTCGCCGGGTTCGCGCTCGGTCTGGCGATCGCCGCTCCGGTCTACGCCGTACGGCGGTGGCCGGACGGGTTAGTCGGCGCGGGTGTCCCTGGGCGGCCGGGCGTGCGGGTCACTGTGGCCCGATTGGCGGCGGCGCTCTGCCTCGCCCTCGGCCTGCCGCAACTATTCTGGGCGCTGGGCGGAACGATCGGCTTGAACGGGGCGACGCTCGACGGCCGCGACGCGCAGTGGCACCTACTTACCGCCAACAGCGGAGTGTGGGCGTTGGGCGCCGCGTGGAGCGCATGGACGCTGACCCGCAACACCGGTCGGGTGCCCCTGCTGCTGTCGTGGCTGGCTTCCGGGTTCCTGTTCGCGTGGGGGTCGTGGAAGGCAGTCTTCTCCTTCGCGGTGACGCCGGAGTTTCCGCCGCCGGAGCAGTTGTGGACGCTGGCGCTGCAGAACCATTTCGGCGCGGCTGCCGGGCTGCTAGTCCTTGTCGTAATCCTTCTCACGGTGTCTGAAAAAGCTGAGCGGAGCCGCGCCGTCGGCGGACCCGTGCCGGATGCCAACTGATGCGGGACACCCGCTCATCGACAGTTCAGGATCCTGCACGACCAAGCGACTCGTCACCGAGCGTGGCCGCTTCGATCGGCGAGCACGCCCGGACGGCGGCAGATCCGGATGCCCGATCTTGGAATCGACGCGCGCTACCTGCGGCAGTGCAGGCGTCTGGCTGATTGGGCATCTTTGCGAGATTTCCGGCTCCTGGCCGGAGCGTTCCCGGTGGTACGTCGAGGACCGAAACAGGTGATCAGGAGCTGCTCCACAGCGTCAGGTCACTGCTCGTAGCGACAGCCAAGGTGCGCCCGGATGGGGAGAAACCAGCAGCGCGTAGCTCGGAATAGTCGGCGTGGAGGATATGCCACCACTTCTCGCCCGCCGGGCCACGGCACAGTCCTCCGTCGGCCGAGAGTACGACTCGATGATGCGGCCAGTCCGGGCTGACCACATCAACGGTCCAGCCATCCTCAGTCGTGGTGTGCAAACCACCACCAAAAAGACCCGCGATCCGGACTCGCGTCCCGGCAATAGGGCCCAGACCTGGACAACTGAGGTCTGGAACCGCATCCGGGTAAGCCGACTCTGGGTCCGGTGTTCGATCCCTGGCGATCTTGGCCCCGGTCGTCGCGTCGAACAGGCCGTGGCCGTCATGGGACACGACCATAACTAGGTCGTTGCCTGAGTGATCTGCGGAAAAGCCGATCCCCACAAGGCCTCCGATCGGCACCTGCCGGTCGAGCACAAGCCGCCAAGGACCTGGCGGGGGCATCACCGGGGCGGAGAGGAAGCGTTCACGCAGTCCCCGCTGGTATTCCGTCAGCATCCCTCAGCACCCCTCATGTCGCGCTTGGCGTATGTTAGCCAGTCTCGCAACTTGGGCAGGAAGTACCTACGGGGGCTCGGGTGCACTCAACTCGGCAGTTCAGGGTGCCGGCGCCCCTGGACGCCGGACACCAAGCGTGACGGCTCATCGTCTGCCTGCGCCCACGATCAACGGCAGATCAGGATGTCGCCTGTGACGAAAGGCCCGATGTCGGGTCAGCACATGTACGGCTGGGATAATCGTAACCATGTGGTTGGAGTTGCGGTGACGGCTACGTCGGATCGTGGAGTGGTGCCGACACCTGGTTCGTTGGTGGTCTATCCCGGTACGTTCGATCCGTTTCACTCGGGGCACCGGGACCTGGTGGCCCGTGCCCGGGTGATGTTCGACCAGATCATCGTGTTGCTGGCGGTGAACGCCGACAAGCGACCAACCGCCGAGGCCACGACCAGGGCCGCACGCGTGCGCGACGCCATGCCGGCAGCCTGGGGCAATGTTGAGGTGGACACCTGGACCGGTTTGACCGCCGCCTACTGCCTGCACCGCGGCGCCACAGTCATCGTCCGCGGCCTACGTACGGCTGCGGACCATCGTCACGAGTACCAGCTCGCTGCGATGAACGAGAAACTCGGCGTTCAGACCGTCTGGTTGCCGTCCCGTCCGCAACTGGCCGCCACTTCGTCTACGGTTGCCCGCGCATACCGCTCGGCACAGTCGACCCGTCCCTCCCTGAACGCTAAAGGGTGATCCCAGGGGTCGCGGATCGCTGGTAACGCCTTCGAGATGAAAAGCACTGTTCTCGGCAGACCCGCTCGCGCGGTCGCTAGGTTCCGGAGGCCATGTAGGCGGCGAGGATGTAATTGGGGTGGCGGTCGAGGTTCTTGCGGGCACGGTCGTAGCGCATGGTGGTGCGGGGGTCGGCGTGACGGGCGGCGATCTGTACGTCGCAGAGGCTGACACCGGCGTCGAGCATGGTGGTGACGAAGGTGTGGCGCAGCATGTGCGGGTGCATCCTCGGCATCCGTATCCCGGCGTGGGCGGCGAGGAGTTTGAGTCGGCGGGTCGCGGCGTGCCGGTCCATCCTGGTGCCGAGGGTGTTGCGCAGGATCGGGCCGTCGAGGTGGCCGTCGACCGCGCGGTCGACGGCCCTCGCCACCGCGGGTGGGAGTGGGATGAGGACGACCTTGCCGCCCTTGCCGCGTACCCGGAGGACACGGTGGCCGTGCTCCTCGCCGAGGTCGCCGATGTTCGAGCCGCAGGCTTCGAAGATCCGGAGCCCGAGAAGTCCGAGCATGGCGATCAGCGCGAAGTCGTTCGGGTTGTCGGATTGTCGTGCGGTGGTGATCAGTGCTTCGAACTGGAGGTGCCCGAGCCCGAGGGTGGGTGATTCGGGTGGGACCACCGGTCTGCGGACGTAGTCGGCGGGTGAGTGCGGGAGGATGTCGTCGATGACGCAGACGCGGTAGAAGCCGATCACCACCGACAGGCGGCGGGACACGGTCGAGGGCTGGAGCCGCCGTACGTCTTGAAGCCAGCGCACGTACCGCTCGATGTCGACGCGCGCGGCCGACAGTGGATCCAGGTCCTGGTCGGCGCACCAGGTCAGGAACACGCCTAGGTCGGAGTCGGTATGCGACCGTGTGTCACCTCGGTACCGACCGAGGTAGGCGGCCACCGCCGCACGGAGGACGCGGCGATCAGGAGAGACAGGACCGGGACCGGAAGCGGGAGAGGTAGTCATACCTCACGGTGCGTCACGCTCAAAGGCAGCGCCAACACTCGCCAGGCGACAGATCCGGACGGCGGGGTGAGTGGCGTCGCGCCCGGTGACCACCGGCTTTGCCCTATGGGGCCGCCGCATTCGCTGGGCCACCCTCGGCAGGCCGGTGGGGTGATGCGCGGTTCGTGTCAGTCGCGGCGTCGGGGTGCGGGTGGGTGACCGCGGTTCGGGTCGTGTTTTCGGAGGGAGCCCTCGCTTTCGTTGGCGAGTCGTTGTAGCAGCCATTCGGTTGCGGCGTGCACCTCGGTGGCGGCATTGAGCGGGGTCTCGATCGGTGTACTGGTGTGGGCGTCGACCTGGTGGCCGCCGCAGCCGATGGGGTCGGAGTCACAGCTGAGGGAGATCGTGGTGTGCACCTGCCATGGCGGTCCGGGGCGGTGGTACGGCATGCTGCCCGCTGGGGCGCACAGGACGTCCACCCAGATCTGATTCGATCCCCCTTCGCCCGCCAGTATCGTGACCGGGAACTCCGGTTCGGGCCCGAGCCGCTGGTAGCGGAAGCGGTTCAGGGGGACGCCCCAGAGCTGGGCGTCGGATCGTGCACCCAGCTGCTGCCCGACCAGGAAGAGGGTTTCGTCGGCGGACTGCAGAAGCTGACGAACACGGTCGTGTTCCGTCCGATCTGCGAGGGCGGGGAACAGCCAATCGACCTTGCCTAGCGGCAGCGGAATGTCCCGAGAGGTCACGGCTCAGTCTGTGTTGCCGAACCATGCTACGTCCACCCGTTACCTGTGCGCCGCTGCGCACGGTCGGCGGCAGAAGAGTGAGCCGGGAGCCATTGCGGAGTGGCGTCGAAACAGTGCGAGGTCAACCTGTCTTGCTGACGTTGGAGCTGTTGCCGTCATTCGGCAAAGGCAAGGCCATGCTCGGCCAGCGCTGCGGCCAGGATGCTGACCGCCTTCGGCCCGACCCCGTGCAGGGCCAGTAGATCGCGGCGGCTGTAGGCGCTCACTTGCGCAAGCGTCGTGATGCCAGCTTCGAGAAGGGCGCTGTTGGCTGGTCGCCCGATCGGTGGCAGGTCGCCGATTTGTTCGGGCACATGGCGAGCACTCACGCGATCACGATAGCCAGCCGCACCGCCGATCCGCGAAACCGGACCACACCTCGCCTCGCCGGGGTACCCGATCGGCGGCATGAGCGTGCAGGTGATCAAGCTGGGTTGCCGCCCTGCGCCAGCCATTGACGGATGACTGAGAAGTCCGCTTCGGTCAGGCCTGTGTATGGGTCGACGCGGTGCAGCAGCGCCCGCGTCGGGTGATGGGCCACGACCCATCGCTGGTCGGTATCGGTTGTCTCGTCGTCAAGCCAGACGAACGATCGTCCTGCTGCCCACCGGGTCAGGAACACGGTCTTCCAGTGCAGACCGTGCCCCGGATCCTGGTCGTCGTCCGGCCAATCGACCACCGGCAGGACTAGAAGCCCGAGCCGTGGTGAGACGACCTCGTTCGCATCCGCCATCCATGTCGTTGCCCAGACCAACTCGCATCTCAGGGCCAGCAGCCTGCGGCCGTCGCTTGGGTCAAGCCGATCGAGCAAAGGATTGCCGGTGCTGTCCGGTGGCTGTGTGGCGGCACCGATCGAGGAACGTCTCCGGCCAGCTGGCCGGGTTTTGAACGGGATCAGTGGGCCGTCTACATCGAGGAAGATCAAGGGGCGGTGGGTCAGGCCGGGCATCACGCTCGAACCGTATCGTGGGGCCGATCCGGGCTGGGCCGGGTACGTGCACCCTTCGGGGCACGGCCGGACGTCGAGTCCCACTTGCTGACTACCGTGGGCCGCCCTCGCTCGGCGGCAGATCCGGATGCCGTCCTCCTCTCTGATCACGGCGGCACCGGGAGTTGAAAAGCTCGGCACGGACCCGCGGAGACCGGTGCTCCATACTCTTGCGGTGCGGCACGAGGAGCTTCTGGCGCGGACCGACTGGTCGGCGGTCGAGCATGCGCACAGCGGGATGCCGGAGGTGCCGCGGACACCAGAGATCCTCGCGGCTCTGCTGAGCGACGACGCTGTACGTCAGGCCAGGGCGCTTGGTGATCTCTACGGGATCATCCACCACCAGGACACCATCTACAGCGCGACAGCACCGGCGGTGGACTTCGTTGTCGCGGTGCTCGACGCCCCGCGCATGCTCACCCCGGTGGCGGCGCGAGGCGGTGTCGGCACCGTACCGATGCGGGCCGCTTTGCTGGATTGGTTGACGTCGGTTATGGATGCGGTAGCGGCCTCGGGTGAAGCGGTCTCGGGTGAGGCGACGGACATCGACGCGTGCCGTGCCGCTCGCCCGCGTGTCTTTCGCGCCGCGTGGGCGATGCGTGAGGATCCTGACCCGGCGATCGTGCGTGCCGCGCTGGGCACGCTCGCATGTGTGTTGGACGACGGGTCAGAACTCAAACGCCACCGCCCCGAGGTGGCGGCCTGGATGGGTGAGCATGCTCTGGCTCGCTCTGACCGGTGTATCCGTGTCCTGGCGGTTTTGACTCTCACGTCCTGGGCGTACGACACCTCGCCGGTTCTTCGCGACGATCCGGATGCCGTGGTACGGGCAACCGCCGCGCTCTCGCCCGCCTTTGCTGTCAAGCCGGAGGGGACCCGGGCGCTTATCGATGTTCTGTCCAATCCGGCCGATGCAGCCTGGTGTCAGCAGATTCTTCCGTATTTCGGGCGGATCTACCCGTTCAAGCTGCTGCCTGTGGCGATCGACCGGGCCACGCTGGAGGAACTCGTTAGGGCTTTGGGGCTGCTCCTCGCCGAACCACCCGATGGCACGTACGTCGGCGACTGGGGCGCAAGGCTGCGTGCGAAGGCGTTCCCGGGCGGGTTCCCGCCGCCGCAGCCGCTCGACGCGACTCAGCAGGCACTGTTGGACCTGGTCGCGATGCACTGTTTCGGTCCAGCCGCCCCGCCGCGTCGGTTCGCCGCCGACACCCGGATGGCGCTGCGCGGTCTCGTGCCAGGCGGCCAGGTCTCCCAAGGCGCGGCATCCGCAGAATGGTGACCAAGCCGGGCAGCGCGCACGACCAGGCAAGCTCCCGAGTCAGCCGCATAGCCACGCTGCTCCCGGAATTCGTCAGCACCTCGCGTCTCCGCCCATCGGCATGACCGGCGGTTGAGTCACACCTCTTTACGATGCGTAGCGTGCGGATTGCGGCACGACCCGAAGCCCTCGCACCTGGACGCATCACTGCTGACGATCGCTGAAGGTGACGGCTGCTCCGGCGCCACTGCACGCAGTCGGCGGCAGATCAGGGCGCCGTCAGTGAGGGGTGCCAGAAAGCGAAGTCGTCAGGCGGACCCAGGACAAGCGCTGTCATATCCAACAGCCGTTGGTAGTAGCTCGCCTCATAGCCGGCCAAGTGCGGTACCACTCGGGCGAGGTCCTGCTCGCGTGCTGCAAGAACATCCCACCACCGATCATCGAGGTCGCCGCCGTTGATCAGCCACGTACTGATGCAGCCGGCGGCGCCGGCATCGAGCATGACCATCTCGACCCCCGCGATGTCGACGGCCGTCAGACGGGCAGGAAACGCAGCCTCCCTGTGCGCCGCCCAGAGTTCGGCAACAGCCTTGATGCGGTCATCATCCGTCATCCGGAACAGCCCTCCGATCGCCGGGACCCTTAAAGAGAGTAGGCACACTACTTTCGGCAGATCAGGATGCCGGCACCGCGGGGGGCCGAACACCGAGCGTGACGGCTGGTCGTCTGCCTGTGCACACGACCAGCGGCTACTCGGTTCGTTGACCTGCGACCGTGGCCCGGCCAGGCTTCGGTCGAGACGCCCGGGCTGTCGCTCACTCTTCGGCTGCCACGCTGGTCGTGTGGCTCTCATTTTGCCTGCGCGGCTCGGGCACCGCCCCAGGGCGGGAGGGGCTCAAGAGCGCCTCTGTGTGTCAAATCCTTGCTGGGTGCCAGCTTGAGTTGATCTTTGATGAGGTGTCGGTAGAGAACCTTGGTCAGCCGCCGTTTCAGGCGGGTCGCGCCTCGGCGGGTGTCTTGCCCTCACGGAGTTTGCGCGGGTAGTAGACATGGCCGCGGGCGTCGAGGACGACGACCGTGAGTAGCCCGGTCTAGGGGCCGTCGTTGCCACGTCCGGCCTCGCTTGGGGTCCGCGACGCCTGGTCGTCTGTTACTGAGGGCCGGTTCAGGTCGGTGACCAGTAGCGGCTGTCGTTCGCCAAGCATGGTCAGTAGACCGTTGGTGCCCCGCTGTCGAGCTTGCGCGTATTCGTCGGTGGTCAGGCCGACTACCTGCAGGAACTGCACTCGGCCGTGTGGAGTGTGGGTTGTCCCGAGTTCTGGGTCCTCGACGAAGGTTAGGGCCGTAAGCGCCGTTTCGTGGTCCTGGCGGATGGGGCCGTTGGCGTTGATGTGGTGGCCGGGTTCGAACCTGTTGCCGCTGGAGATCATGTACCGGGCGAGGTTCTGCAGCAGGTTTGCCGCCCAGATCGGCGGTGCGGTGTCACCGGTGTCGCGGGTGATCCGGATGGTGAGCTCGAAGCCCCAGCCCGACTCGTCGGGGTTGTCGGTTTCCTTGGCGTACAGCTCGCTCATGCCGTAGCCGATGGTGTGCCAGTGCGGCACGGGCTCGACACGCTGGTAGAAGCTGACACCGTCGAGCGGATCTGGTCCACCCAGCGCGAAGCGGTGCAGCGTGCCGTAGTGCTTCGGCTTCACATCGGGATACAGCTCGGCGAGCCGGGCGTCGATAGCGCCCCACCCGGGAGCTTCGGAGGTCATTGAAAGATCAGAACACGCCGGGTCGGGGTGTCTGCACGGACCTCCTGAGTGGCGAGGCAGGCGGCCCGTGCTCGCCCCGGACATCGCGGGCGACGGCCGGCCATAGGACGACCACTGGAGCGGTCCGCCGCAAGGAGAATCCCGCAACGCCATCCCGCGACCGTCATGACACGAACGGACGCCGACAGGTCCGCCTGATCAGCGGCGTATGCGGATCCGTGCGTCATCCGTATGAGAGGCCACTCTTGTGGTCGGCTAGATCGAACGGGGTGGCGCAGTTCGGGCAGTTGAGCCGACCGAAAAGGCAAGTGAGGGCGATCGCTCTCGAGTCCCGGCCTGCCTGAAGGGCCTCGGCTGGGTCGTCGAGCAGACCATCGCCCTGCCGCACTGGTTCCGACGCCTACGGACCCGCTGGGATATCCGCGATGACATCCACGAAGCCTTCCTCACCCTGGCCTGCGCGATCATCTGCTGGCGCAGACTCCAACGCTCAAAGAGTTAGGAGCTCTTAGTCGGCCAGCTCGACCAAGGGGAAGGCCCGGTGCCGTCGGGGCGGGATCAGGAAGTTCTGTCGACGGGTGCAGGTGAGGAAGCGTTCCAGGCCGTTGTCCTGCTCGGCCACCCGGTGCTTGCGCGCCAGGTCTACCGCGGCCTGGCTGTGCCGCATGCGGGCGAAGACGTCGGCGGTCGGCACGAAGAGGCTGAAGTGCAGCTTGGGTTGACTGCTGCCGTCCGGTACGTCCATCGGGTCAAAACCGGGGCCGTCCACCCGCAGATGCATCGGGGTACCGTCCGGCGCCCGGGAACTGCGCTGGAGGGTGGACAGGTGCCCCATCCGACGCTCACCAGGGGGCAGGCCGACCCCTCGGGCGGTCAGTTCGGCGTAGTCCGGCCCACGGTTGTCGGCCGGCAGGAACGACGGCCCACCGCCGTCGGTGAGCTGGTCGGTGTTGCCCGGATGCACCGGCGGGGCGTGGAACATGTACTGCACCCGTTTGCTGAAGTTGCCGTTCTCGCTCGGCGGGGTGTCCGGCGAGGCCATGTCGTAGAACTGGAGCATGTCGAGGATGACGTGCGACAGGTGCTGGATCCCGCCGTTGTCGAGGTAGTCGCCGGGGCGGGCGGTGGTCAGCCGGGCCGAGGGGTGGCCGGCGAAGGTGCAGATCGCCGGTGGGCCGGAGGCGTTCGTCTGCTGGTCCGAGAAACCCATCCACATCGGGGAGTCCGGCTGGATGAACCGGGCGTAGGGCAGCCGGTTCTGCTCGGCCACCGAGCGGGGCAGGCCGACCTGGGTGAACATGTGTCGGCTCGAGGTGACCGTGAGCAGCCCGGCGAAGTCGGGCGAGGGTGTCGGCGCACCGGCCAACATGTCGCTGCCGTCGAACCAGCCCAGCACGTCCTGGATGACCGCCGCACGGTCACTGCGGAAGGTGAACATCAGGTCGTTCTGTTCGATCCGGACCGGAACGGTGAAGCGTTTCTTGGTGACCCCCGGGTTGTCCGGGTGCACGTCGGTGGGCGCCGGCACCGCCTCCTCCAACACCGAGCGGGCCGGGTCGGCGAGCAGCCGGGGCAGGTGCGCGCCGACCAGGTCCCCGGTGAGACCGCCGGGCAGCCGCCGGAAGTACGGCAGGCCGTACGACACGAAGGTCAGCAGGCCGGCCGCGCCGAACGCGTACCGCGACTCCAGCAGGGTGAGCACCCGGGTCAGCTCCCGCTGGTCGTCCCGGCCGGGGCTGCGGGCGAGCGCGGCGGTCAGGTACACGGTGTGCACCGGCGGCGTGACGAACGGTCCGCCGGTGGGCGAGGACTGCTCGGGCGCGCTGAACCGGGCGACGTCGAACTGGATGTCGGGCAGGTCCGCCGCCGGGTCCGATGCGGCCGGACGGATCGGGGTACGGGCGCCGTCCGAGCAGGCCGCCAGCGCGGACGCGGCCATCGCCAGCGCTCCGCCGGCCAGCATGGTGCGGCGGCTTAGCCGGGACGGGGCGCCCATGCCTCAGTGGGACCGGTCGAGCGCACCGCGCAGGGTCCGGCCCAGTTCGTCGTCGCCCGGGTCGGTCAGCCGTACCGCGTGCTCGCCGAGCCCGACGAAGCCCTCCCGGGCGCCGCCGTTGCGGGTCGGGCTCACCAGCAGCTCGTCGGAGTCCCACTCGATGTCGACGTGCCGGGTGCCCTTGGCGTACGTGGCCCAGGAGCGCAGCCCGAGCGCGTCGAGCAGCGGGGCGAAGGGCGTCGGCCCACCCCGCAGGTCGGGCGTGGGCACACCGGTGCGCGAGGCGTCGAGCATCCGGCGCACCGCCGCGCCCAGTTCCCGGTCGTCGGCCGGCTCGTCGAGGAGGTCGAAGACCCCGTTGGCGATCCACAGGCCGTCGGTGGTGAGCGAGGAGGAGTACGCGACGTACCGACCTCTGCGCAGGTCGAGTGCGGCGAGTCTGGTCATCGGTGTCCTCGGTCGGGTGAGGGGACGCCCAAGGATATCGTTGGGCGTCCCCGGATGGTTGCTACCTGATCGGGATGATCCGTACGGTCACCCCTCGCTGCGCGCCGTACTGGACTATCTGGTTGAGCGCGTTCTGCTGGGCGCTGGTGGCCGTACCGCGCTGCACCGCGATCTCCAGTTCCCGGGCGGCGACCTGTCCCGGTCTGATGGTGACCCCGTCCCAGCTGACCGGGTTGCTCTTGGCGAAACCGGCCGCCTTGTCCACATAGCCCTGCAACCGGCTGGTGAGCTGGCCGGCGGTCTGGTAGCTCTTGGCGGTCAGGTCGACGCTCTTGATACTCGTGGCGGTGCCGTTGGCGAACCGGTCGATGGTCGGGAAGCTGCGCGGCAGGTTGCCGCCGAGCTTCGCCTCGATCGCCAGGCCACGCTCGAACTGGTTGAGCTTCCAGACCGAACTGCCGGCCTTCAGGTACGCCCCGACACCGCCGCTGAGCGCGCCCAGCGCGCCGCCGATGGCGAAGTCCCGCAGGGCGTCACCCATGCTGTACTTGCGCCCGGTCAGCGCGGCGACGCCCGCGCCGATGCCGACCGAGGACGCGCCGCCGATCAACGCCCCGATCAGGATCGGTACGCAGATCGGGCAGTCGCCGTTGGGGTCGGAGAGGTTGACCGGGTCGTTGAGGGCGTACGTGTAGAGGTTCGTGCTGCCGCCGCCGAATCCGGCCGGGTCCTGGCTGAGGAACCGCCCCGTCTCCGGGCTGTACCAGCGGGCCCGGTGGTAGGACAGCCCGGTGTCGGCGTCGCGCTCCCGGCCGGTGAACTGCTGGGTGTTGCCGCTGGCGGCGCCGCTGACGGTGACCGCGCCGAACGGGTCATAGCTGTACTGGGTGGTCAGCGTGCCGGCGGAGTCGGCCAGGCCGAGCACGGTGCCGAGCGCGTCGGTGATCGGCATCCGGGCGCCGGCGCCGTCGGTACGGACCAGTGTCTGGTCGAGCCCGGCGGTGAGCCGGTTGGCGACGGCCGCCCCGGTCTGCTCCCGTACCAGGTTCGGGCCGTCGTAGACGAAGGCGGTGGTGGCCCCACCGGCCGTACGGGTGGCGAGACGCCCGGCGCCGTCGTAGCCGTACGCGGTGGTCATCCCCGGCCCGGTGACCCCGGTCAGCTCGCCCCGGGCGTTCCAGGTGTAGCCGAGCAGTCCGTCCCCGGTCAGGTTGCCCTCGTTGTCGTAACCGAACGTCCGGGCACCCCGGCTGGTCAGCCGGTTCGCGGCGTCGTAGCTGACCGATGGCGCGGTGGCGGGGACGGTGACGTTGGCGAGGCTGCCGGTCAGGTTCAGCACCCGCCCGGTGCCGTCGTACGAGTAGCCGAGGTCGCCGATCGGTACCCCACCGGCGCTCTCGTAGAACATCCCGGTCAGCTGGGAGGCGGCGTCGTACGTGTACCGGGCGGTGACGCCGCCCTGCTCGACCCGGTCGGTGCGGCCGGCCGCGTCCCGGTGCCAGGTGGCGGTGGTGCCGCCCTGGGTGATCCGCTCGACCAGGCCGGTCTGGTCGTAACCGTAGGAGATCGCCGGCTGACCGGGCACGGTCATCCCCGAGCGCCGCCCGGCCGCGTCGTAGGAGTAGCCGACGGTGCCGGCCGGGCTGACGACGGTGACCACCTGGTCGAGGTCGTTCCAGCCGAGGGTGACCAGCCCGCCGCCGGCGGAGTCGTCGATCGTGGTGAGCCGGTCCTGGGTGTCGTAGCCGAACCGTTTGGTGCTCTCGTAGCTCGGTCCGGCGGTGGCGCCGTACCCGATGAACGTGGTCCGGCCGAGGGGGTCGTACTCGGTGACGGTGGTCTTGCCACGCCGGTCGGTGGCGGAGACCACCCGGCCGAGCACGTCGTACGTCTGCCGGGCCTGGTGGCCGAGCGGATCGGTGACGGTCACCGGGCGGTCGGAGTTGTCGTACGCGACGGAGGTGCTGTTGCCCCGGGCGTCGGTGACCTTGGTCAGGTTGCCGTTGCCGTCGTACTCGAAGGCGGTGACCCTGCCGAGGCCGTCGGTGCTGGCCACGACCTGGTTGTCCGGGTCGTGGCGGACCTGCTCCAGCACGCCGGTCGCGTCGGTGACGGCGACCGGGCGGCCGACGGCGTCGACGAAGCTGCGGGTGGTCCGGCCGAGCGGGTCGGTCACCGCGATCAGGTCGCCGTGCTGGTAGGTGTAGCTGGTGGTGTTGCCCAGCGGGTCGGTGAACGAGGTGACCTGACCGGCGGCGTTGTAGGCGTAGTGCCGGCTCCGGCCGGCGGTGTCGGTGACCTTGGTGAGGTTGCCGGTGGTGTCGTACTCCATCCGGTTGGTCCGGCCCTGGTCGTCGGTGACCGAGGTGATCTGCCGGTAGGGCCCGCCGGAGGTGACGGTGGCGGACTGCGCGGCGGCGGTGCCCGCGAGCGCGGTGAGTGAGGTCAGGTCCCCGTTCGGGCCGTACCCGAGCGCGGTCCGTCGCCCGTACGGGTCGACCAGCGCGGTCGGCTGGTGGGTGACCGGATCACGGGCGGTGGTGGAGGTACGTGCCTGGGCGGTGCCGGCGGCGGTGGTCTCGGTGGTCACCCGGCGGTTGGCGTCGAAGCTGGTCTCCCGGACGCTTCCGTCGGGCTCGGTGACGGCCGTCTTCACGACCTTGCCCGCACCGTCGGTGGTGTACGCGAAACCGTAGGTGACCCCGTCGGGCATGGTCTGGGCAACCACCCGCCCGGCGGTGTCGTAGGTGTTGGTGAGGTAGGTGATGCCGCGCGCGTCGGTGACGGTGGTCATCCGGTTCGCGGTGTCGTAGCCGTACCCGGTGGTCCGTCCGCCGGGCGAGGTGACGCTGGTCAGCCGACCGGCGGTGTCGTAGCCGTAGACCACGGCCCGGCCCGCGTTGTCCTGCGCCCGAACCACCCGGCCGCTGGCGTAGCTGAGTTTGATCCAGCGTCCGTTGGGCGAGGTGATCTGGGTGATGTCGCCGGACTGCCCGCCGCTGGCGCGGGTCAGGGTGATCTGGTTGCCGTGCCGGTCCCGGATGGACTGCAACGGGGTGTTCTCGCCGAAGACGTACACCATGCCGTCGGTGCGGACCAGGTCCCAGCCGTCACCGTTCCAGGTCATCACCGCGTCCCGGAACGGGCCGGTGGTGCCGACGGCCTTGAACACCGCGTCGGTCCAGCCGGTGCCGGGGCTGATCCGGTCCATGTGGACCTTGCCGCTGTCCGGGAAGACCAGGTCGGCCTCGGTGTACTCGTGTTCGGAGTAGATGAAGATGCCGTAGGTGAAGTTCGCGCCGATGCCGAACTCGCGCATCTGGGTGTCGTTCTGCCGGTAGGTGCGGGTGATCGAGATCGGCAGCACGTCGTTGACGGTGAGGTCGGTGTGCTCGTCGACGAAGAGCCCGCTGGCCAGGTCGACCGGGTCGCCGCCGGCGTCGCCGTCCTCGCCCGGTCCGGTGCCGGCGGGGCGCTTGCCGCTGCCGTTGAACATCGCCCCGGTGAACTCCCAGACCCGCACGTCGGGGTCGGGCACGACCTGCCGGCCGTCCGGCGTGACGGTGCCCCGGCCGTAGACGTACCAGCCGGCCTCCGCGCCGGTCACCGCGCAGACCGAGGGCGCCTTCGCCGCCGTCGTGCCCGGCTTCTTCGGGTACGACTTCACCGGCGCGTTGGTGCACGGCACCCGGCCGGGGTCGTAGTCCCAGAAGTCCAGCCGGCTGCCCGGCGCGAGGCCCTGGGTGTTCGGGTAGATGATCTGCGCGCCCTTCGGCAGGATCACCGACCCGCCGGGCTGCACGGTGAAGTAGACCGGGGTGCGTACCCCGGCGGGCAGCGGGAACGGCGGCTGGTCCACCGGGAGCGCGGTGATGGACAACTCGGTGACGGTTCTGCCGGTCCGGTCGCGGATCACGGAGCCCTTGGGTAGCCGTACCTCGAAGCCGGGAATCGCCGGAGTGGTGATGACCGTCTGCTGCTTGGTAGTGGGGGAGGGGAAGCGGACGCTGTTCGCGGTGTCGAGCCGGGTCATCCAGATCGGGTACGACAGCTCGACGGTCTCTCCCGCCCGCAGGTCGACACCGGTCTCGAAGCGGCCGAAGGCGCGTCCCGGGCTGCTCGCCGTCGCCCCGTCGATGACCAGGACGTGGTGCCCGGCGGTGAGCCCGGTGAGCAGGAACCGCCCGGTGGCGTCGGTACGGGTGCCGCGCCCGCCGACGGTGAGGGTGACATCCGCGAGCGGTCTGCCGTTGAGCAGCAGCGCCTGCCCGGCGAGCGCGGTGATTCCCCGCTCGGCGCGCAGCGCCGGCTGGAGGTTGCCGTAGGCGCCGGTGCGGTGCGACTCCCAGTCCTCACCGGCGAGGTTGAACCGGTCCGGGGTCCAGGTTTCGGTGACGTCGCCGACCGGCCCGGTCACGGCCTGCTTCGCGGCGGCGGGAGCCGGGGCGGCGGGCAGCCGTACCTCGCCGGTGACTCTGCCGACGGTGCTGGTCGAGGGGTCGACAAAAACGGTGTACGTGCCGGCGGTGGGCAGGGTGACCGAGGTGAAGGTGCAACTGCCGCCGCAGTACACGCTGCTGCCCAGGTTCGTCCCGTCCGGTTTGCGGATGATCGCCGTGGCGTTGTACTGGCTGTAGGTGCCGGCGGTCATCGCCACGGTGACCGCCTGGCCGGCGGTGCCGGGGAAGGTGAGCGCCGCGTTCTGCCCCGG
Source organism: Micromonospora sp. NBC_01796 (assembly GCF_035917455.1). NCBI lineage: Bacteria > Bacillati > Actinomycetota > Actinomycetes > Micromonosporales > Micromonosporaceae > Micromonospora > Micromonospora sp. NBC_01796. The sequence goes on from NZ_CP109078.1 coordinate 5,840,451, forward strand.
CACGGTGGTGGTCAGGATGGTCGCCGGGCCGCCCGGGGTGGTGGCCGAGGTCGCGTCGGCCGGGACGGCGTGCACCTGGAGGGCTACCGCACCGGTGTACGTGGTTTCCGGGTTCAGCAGGATGGTGTACGTGCCGGCGACCGGCAGGGTGGTGGCGTCGAAGAAACACGTGGCCCCGCAGTACGCGCTGCTGCCCAGGTTCGTCCCGTCCGGCTTGCGTACCACCGCCGTCGCGTTGTAGGTCCCGTACGTGCCGGCGGTGCCCTGCACCGAGATCCGCTGGCCGGCGGTGCCGGTGAACGACAGCACGCCGTTCTGCCCGGGGACGGTGGTGGTCAGGGTGACCGGGGCGGCGCCCGGTGTGGTGCTCGCCGCCACGTCGGCCGGGACGGCGTACAACTGGAGCGAGACCGCACCCGTGTACATACCCTCCGGGTTCAGCAGGATCGTGTACGTGCCGGCGACCGGCAGCGTGGTGGCGTCGAAGAAACACGTCGCTCCGCAGTACGCGCTGCTGAGCAGGTTCGTCCCGTCCGGCTTGCGTACCACCGCGGTCGCGTTGTAGGTCCCGTACGTGCCGGCGGTGCCCTGGACCGAGATCCGCTGACCGGCGGTGCCGGTGAACGACAGCACCGCGTTCTGCCCCGGGGCGGTGGTGGCCACCGACACCGCCGGGCCGCCGATCGTGGCGTTCACCGCCGCGTCGGACGGCACGTCGTAGATCCGCAGGACCACCGTGCCGGTGTAGGCGCCCTCCGGGTTCAGCAGGATCGTGTACGTGCCGGCGACCGGCAGCGTGGTGGCGTCGAAGAAACACGTCGCTCCGCAGTACGCGCTGCTGACCAGGTTCGTCCCGTCCGGCTTGCGCACCACCGCCGTCGCGTTGTACGTCCCGTACGTACCGGCGGTCCCCTGCACCACGATCCGCTGACCCGCCGCCCCGGTGAACGACAGCACCGCGTTCTGCCCCGGGACGGTGGTGGTGAGGGTGACCCCCGCCCCGCCCGGTGTCGCGGTCGCGGTGGCGTCGGCCGGTACGTCGTACACCCGGACGGTGAGCGCGCCGGTGTAGGTGCCGGCCGGGTCGAGCAGGAGGCTGTACGTGCCGGTGACCGGCAGCACCACCGTGTCGAAAAGGCACGACGTCCCGCAGTACGCGCTGCCGGTCAGGTTCGACCCGTCCGGTTTGCGGACGACCGCCGTCGCGTTGTACGTGCCGTACGTGCCGCCGGTGCCCTGGACGAGAATCCGCTGCCCGGCGGTGCCGGGGAAGGTCACCACGCCGTTCTGGCCGGGGGTGCTGGTGGTCACGGTGACCGGGTCGCCGCCCGGGGTGGTCGGGACGGTGGCGTCCACCGGCACGTCGAAGACCTGCGCGGTGAGGCTGCCGACGGCCGCCGCGGCCGGGTCCACCAGGAGCGTGTAGGTGCCGGCCGCGGCCAGCGACACAGAGCTGAACGAGCAGGTCGTCGCGCAGGAGGAGGTGCTGGTGACCGTGCTGCCGTTGGGCGCGCGCAGCGCCACGGCCACGCTACCGCCGCCGAACGCACCGGCGGAGAAGCTGGTGGTGACGACCTGTCCGGCCGTACCCGGGAACGAGATCACGGCGTTCTGCCCCGGCACCGTCGTGGTCACGGTGACCGCGGCCCCGCCGGGTGTGGTGGCGGCTGCGGTGTCGGCCGGTACGACGTACACCCGGGCGGTGAGCGCGCCGACGGCGGCCGTCCTCGGGTCGACGGACAGGGTGTAGGTGCCGTCGGCCGGAAGTGTCGTGGTGTCCAGGAAACACGCCGTCCCGCAGGAGGTGTTCGAGACGATCGAGGTCCCGTCCGGGCGGCGTAGCGTCACCACCGCCTCGGTCGAACCGAACGTGCCGGCGGAGAGCTGCACCGCCACCCGCTGACCCGACGTCGCCGGGAACGAGATCACCGCGTTCTGCCCCGGCACCGTCGTGGTAACCGACACCGCCACACCACCCGGCGTGGCGGTCGCCGTGGCGTCGGCCGGCACGTCGTGCACCTTCGCGGTGATGCCGCCGACGACCGTGCCCCTCGGGTCGATCAGCACGGTGTACGTCCCGGCCACCGGAAGTGTCGTGGTGTCCAGGAAACACGCCGTCCCGCAGGAGCTGTTCGACACGATCGAGGTCCCGTCCGGGCGGCGTAGCGTCACCACCGCCTCGGCTGAGCCGAACGTGCCGGCGGAGAGCTGCACCGCCACCCGCTGACCCGCTGTCGCCGGGAACGAGACCACCGCGTTCTGCCCCGGCACCGTCGTGGTCACCGACACCGCCGCACCACCCGGGGTGGTGTTGGCGACCGCGTCGTTCGGCAGGTCGTGCACCTGGGCGGTGATCGCACCGAGGGTGGCGTCGGTGGGGTTGACCAGGACCGTGTACGTGCCGGTCGTCGGGAGCGTGATCGCGTTGAACGAGCAGCTCGTACCGCAGTAGGTGTCGGCGACGACGGTGGAGCCGTCCGGGGCGCGCAGCCTGGCGTAGGCGTTGTACGTGCCGAAGGTGCCGCCCGACATGATCACCGAGACGGACTGCCCGGCGGTGACGGGGAAGGAGACCACGGCGTTCTGTCCGGGGACCGTGGTGGTCAGGGTGACCGGGGCTCCACCTGGCGTGCTGTTCGCGGCGGCGTCCGCCGGCACGTCGTGGACCTTCACCGTGGCCTGGCCGAGGTAGGTGCCGTCCGGGTTGAGCAGGATGGTGTACGTGCCGTCGACCGGCAGCACCACCGCGTCGAAGAAACACGAACCACCGCAGTACGCGCTACCGCCCAGGCTCGACCCGTCCGGCTTACGGATCACCGCCGACGCGTTGTACGTCCCGTACGTACCACCGCTGAACTGCACGGAGATCCGCTGCCCGGCCGTACCGGCGAACGACACCACCGCGTTCTGGCCCGGCACGGTGGTGCCCACGGTGACCGGGGCGCCGCCGGGCGTGGTGCTCGCCGTCGCGTCCGCCGGCACCAGGTGGACCTGCGCCGACACCTGGCCGACGGTGACGCCGTCCGGGTTGAGCGCGATCGTGTACGTGCCGTCGACCGGCAGCACCACCGCGTCGAAGAAACACGACGCACCGCAGTACGCGCTGCCGCCCAGGCTCGACCCGTCCGGCTTACGGATCACCGCCGACGCGTTGTACGTCCCGTACGTACCACCGCTGAACTGCACCGAGATCCGCTGCCCCGCCGTACCGGGGAAGGAGATCACGCCGTTCTGGCCGACGGTGGTGGCGACGGTGACCGCGCCCGCGCCGGGCGTGGTGCTCGCCGTCGCGTCCGCCGGCACCGAGTGGACCTGGGCGCCGACCGTACCGACGTAGGTGGTGTCGGGGTTGACCACGATGGTGTACGTGCCGTCGACCGGCAGCACCGTGGTGTCGAACAGGCACGAGCTGCCGCAGTACGCGCTGCTGGTCAGGTTCGACCCGTCCGGTCTGCGCACGATCGCCGTCGCGTTGTAGGTCCCGTACGTGCCGCCGGAGAGGTGGACGAGGACCCGTTGCCCCGTGGTGCCGGCGAACGAGAAGACGCTGTTCTGGCCGGGCACCGTCGTGGTGGCGGTGACCTGGGGACCGCCGGGCGTCACCGCCACGGTGGCGTCGGCCGGCACGTCGTACACCTGGACGGTGATCGCCCCGGTCACAGTGGACTGCGGGTCCACGAAGAGGGTGTACGTGCCCTCGATCGGCAGCACGGCGGTGTCGAGGAAGCAGGCGCTGCCGCAGGAACCGTTCGAGGCGACCGTTCCGCCGCCCGGCCTGCGCAGCGTGACGGCGGCGTTGTAGGTGCCGTAGGTGCCGTCACTGACCTTGACCGCGACCCGCTGACCGGTGCTGCCGGCGAAGGTGACGGCCGCGTTCTGCCCCGGGACGGTGGTGGTGACGGTCACCGGGCCGCCGCCCGCCGTGGTGCTCGCCGTGGCGTCCGCCGGCACCTCCCGGACGGTCGCCGAGATCGAGCCGGTGGCCGCGCTCGCCGCGGCCAGCAGCAGGGTGTACGTCCCAGCCGTCCGAGCCGTCACCACGTCGATGAAGCCGGTGGCGCCGACGCACCCGGACGACGCGGCGGTGCGCCCGAACGGGTCGAGCACCTTCGCGGTGGAGATGCCGCAGGAGCCGAGGGTGCCGTCCGCGAGCTGCACACTCGCCCGCTGCCCCTCCGCCAGGTCGAAGACGACCAGGGCGATGTCGCCCGCGCTCGGGATCGACACCGACCTCGTGCCGCCGAGCGCGACCCGCGAGGTGTGCGCCACGTCGGCAACGGCGTACGGGGCGGGCGCGACGAACACGTCGGCGGTGCCTTCGCCGCTGCCGTACCTGGTCCGTACCCCGATCCGGCCGGAGCCGGCGCCGGCGGGCACCTGGACGCCGAGGCTGCCGGCGGCGACGGTCGGGGTGAACGCCCGGGTGCGGTTGAGGGTGATCGCGTTGTCGGCGGCCTCGGTGGCGAAGCCGGTGCCGGTGACCGTGACCGTGCCGCCGGGTGCGACGACGTTCGGGGTGACCGCGGTGACGGTCGGCGCGGACTCGCCGGAACCGCTGACCACGAAGGACTGCGGGCTGGTCGCGGTGACGCCGCCGACCGCGACGGTGACCGGTCCGGTGGTCGCCCCGGCGGGGACCCGGACCACCAGGCGCCGTCCGCCGGCCGTGCTGACCGTGGCCGGTACGCCGTTGAACTCGACGGTGTTCTCGGCCGCGACGTTGGAGAAGCAGCCGCCCTGGAGGGTCACCTCGGCGCCGACCGCCGCCCTGGCCGGCACCAACGACAGCAGGGCGAGGGCGGAGCCGCCGTCGTTGGTGACGGAGGTGATGTTGCCCGTGGGGTCGTACCCGTACCGGGCACTACGACCGGTCCGGTCCTGCACCCCGGCCAACTGCCCGGCGGCGTCGTACGCGTAGCCGAACGAGTCGCAGGCGACCGAGGCCGGCACGATGTCCGGCAGGTCCCCCCGGACGCCGAGGCCCAGCAGCAGGGCGAGCGCGGCGAGCGACGCGGTCGACCGTAGTCGGGCACCCGCCCAGACCCTCGATCGGATGGTGCGGTGGCCCGCCGGTCCAGACATGCTGCCTCCTCAGACGCAACTTCTGGAAGGCAAGCTAGGCGAGATCCATCGACCAGAATAGACATCCGATCGGTCCGGGACCCCCGGAACCTAATCACTCACTGTGATCGCACCTTCTACCGGCAGAAACCGGCGGCGTCACCGAAAGTGTTGTCGACTATCGGACAGTCAATTGTGTTGCCGCCGAGCGGGCTAAATTGGACGGTTCGCCGCGGGCCCGGTGTGGGCCGCACCGGGCCGCGCGGTCCGGCTGGCTCTCCGTCGCGGACCTCTGCGTTGTGACGAGGATGCTCCGCCGGGTGAGCGTCGACACGTGGGAACTCTCGGCCGGGCTCGGCGCCTTCGGCCTCGCCGGCATGCGGAGCGCCCGGCACCACCGGCACCAGACGGTCATGCTGCAACGGTCCGGCGGTCCTGCGGCAGCTTTCACCTACTCGGTTGTGGATTTCGGCAGGGGCGCTGTCGGCGTGGTGACACCAGCACTTCTTCCGCCAAACAACCGGTCAGTCCCAGTTGTCGTGCCGGATGCCGAAGGCGTCCCGCTCGGACTCGGTAATCTCCAGCGAACCGTCGCGGAGCCTGAGGAGGGTTTCGAAGTACTCCTCTCGCGGCGCGCCCGGCGCGAACAGCAACAGCATCGACGCTGGATCACCCGACTCGTTTCGGAACCCGTGCATCCCGCCGGGTGGTACGTGCAGGAAGTCTCCGGCGCCGGCGTCGACCCATCGGTCGCCGGAGTACAGCCGGATGTTTCCGCCCAGGACGAAGAACGACTCGGAAAGGCCGCGGTGGAAGTGCGGGCCGGGTCCGCTTGGCTCCGGGCTGAAGTCCCACCGGTAGAGGCCGAAGTCGCCGTACGTCTCGGTGCCGCGCGCGAGGTAGGTGACCTTCACCCCGTTGGGGTAGGTGATGTCGGCCGGCTGGTCCGCTCTTCTCAGGTGCGTGCGGCTGTGACCGTGTTCCCCGTCGTAGCGCGAGGGTGGATAGGCGGGTAGCGACAACGCGGTTCCTTCCCTTCTGCGAGGCGTGGACGTTCGTGGGTGGGTGCGACGCCGGATGGCCCTTGCCGGACTTTATCGGGCGGCGGTGCTCAGATGGTGCAGGAGCTTGCGTGCCAGGGCGTCCAGGGTGGTCAGTTCTCGGGGTGTGAGGCCGGCGGCCAGCAGGGCGGTGACGTTGGCGGTGTGCTGCGTCATGGCGGCGTCGACGGTGGCGTAGCCCTGTTCCGTGAGGCGGATCTGGAAGCTGCGCCGGTGCTCGCGGTCCAGGATCGCTTCGACACCCACTTCGTCGACAGCGCCCCCTGGCACCGGACTCGCGCAGCCGCCTGACCGCACCCACCCTTACCGGCACCTGACTGCACGTACTCCTGAGGAGACATCATGCGAAAGATCATCGCTTCCACCTACGCCACCCTCGACGGCTTCATCGACAACCCGCACCTGTGGTCCATGCAGCACAACAGCGAGGACGCCATGGCGTACGCCCTGAACCTCACGCTCGGCTGCGACGCGCTCCTGCTCGGCCGCGTCACGTACGAAGGCATGGCCCAGGCATGGCCGGCCATGGGCGGCAACCCCTACGCCGACCACGTCAACAGCATCGCCAAGTACGCCGTGTCCTCCACCCTGGAAAAGTCGGACGCGTGGGACAACTCCCACATCATCCCGGGCGACGAGCTCGTCGAAGCCGTGACCACACTGAAATCCGAAGCCGGCAAGGACATCCTCATCTGGGGTAACGGCCGACTCACCGACGATCTGGCCAAGCACGGGCTCCTGGACGAGTACAGGGTCTGGATCTACCCCGTCATCAAGGGCGGCGGCGAGGCTCTCTTCCGCCCTGAGAGCGCCGGCACCGTTGAACTCGTCGACAGTACGACCTTCACCTCGGGCATCGTCGTCCTGACCTATCGCCCCACGCGCCGCCAATCGAGCCCGGACCGGGCTAGCCAGAGCCCCTTGGAGCGGCAGGCGAACGCGCTTCGTGGTGCGGAGCCCGGCCCCGTCGGCATACGGTGAGGACGTAATCGACCTTGGAGGGCTGGCACGTGGCGACGGAGGATTGGTTCCTCACCGCGCGGGAGCGCGGCAACCCGACCTCCCACCTACCCGCCTCTACCAGCGGAAACCAGGCCGAACCGCTGATTCATGGCGCGGCGTACTTCGATCGGTTGGTGACCGAGGTCGAGTCGTTGCGGGCCGGGGACCATCTGTTCTTCACCGACTGGCGGGGTGACCCGGACCAACGGATGCGCCCGGATGGTCCCACCGTGTCCGAGTTATTCTGCCGGGCGGCGCAACGTGGCGTGGTGGTCAAAGGTCTGATCTGGCGTTCTCACCTGGACCGGCTCCAGTACAGCGAGGAGGAGAACCGCAGCCTCAGCGAGGCCGTCTCGGCCGCCGGTGGCGAGGTGCTCCTCGACCAGCGGGTCCGGCGGGGCGGATCGCACCACCAGAAGTTGGTGGTGCTGCGGCACCCGAACGAGCCGGAGCGGGACATCGCCTTCGCCGGTGGGATCGACCTCTGTCACAGCCGGCGCGATGACGCCGACCACCGGGGCGACCCGCAGGCGGTGGCGATGTCACCCCGCTACGGCGACCGCCCACCCTGGCACGACGTGCAGTTGGCGGTGCGGGGGCCGGTGGTCGGTGCGCTGGACACCGTGTTCCGGGAGCGCTGGACCGATCCGATGCCGCTGGACTCGGAGAACCCCATGGCGTACCTGCGGGACCGGCTGCGCGGGGCGGACCTGAGAGCCGACCCGCTGCCGGCCCAGCCCCCCGACCCGCCGCCCTGCGGGCCGCACCACATCCAGGTGCTGCGCACCTATCCGGCGGTCCGGCCGCGCTACTCGTTCGCTCCGGACGGGGAGCGTACGGTGGCCCGTGGCTACACCAAGGCGATCCACCGGGCCCGGAAGCTGATCTACCTCGAGGACCAGTACCTCTGGTCGACCGAGGTGGCCGACCTGTTCGCCGCCGCGTTGCGGGCCAACCCGGAGTTGCACCTGGTCGCCGTGGTGCCCCGCTACCCCGACGTGGACGGTCGACTGGCCCTGCCGCCGAACATGGTGGGGCGGGAGCAGGCGCTCGCCCTCTGCGAGCGCGCCGCACCCGAGCGGGTGCACGTCTTCGACGTGGAGAACCGGTCCGGTGACCCGGTGTACGTGCACGCCAAGGTCTGTGTGGTGGACGACGTCTGGGCGAGCGTGGGCAGCGACAACTTCAACCGCCGATCGTGGACCCACGACAGCGAACTGTCCTGCGCCGTACTCGACGACACGGCCGACGACCGGGCGCCCACCGACCCGTCCGGGCTCGGCGACGGGGCCCGCCGGTTCGCCCGCGAACTGCGGCTGCGGCTGTGGCGCGAGCACCTGGACCGGGCCGCCGACGGCAGCGAGGACGACGACCTGCTCGATCCGCAGGAGGCGGTGCGAGCCATCGCGGCCGGCGCGGCGGCGCTACAGGCGTGGCATGACGGTGGCGAACTCGGGCCCCGGCCGCCGGGTCGGCTACGCCCGCACCAACCGGAACGGCTGCGCTGGTTGACCCGGGTCTGGGCGGTTCCGGTCTACCGCCTGGTCTACGACCCGGACGGCCGTCCCTGGCACGCCCGGCGCAGTGGGAGCTGGTAGCGGGCGACCGACACCCCGGCGCCGGCTCGGATCGTCGGGCCGGTCGGTCGGCCTTCGTGTGTGCTCGGGTACCTGGCGCCGGTGCGCGACACCGCCGTACCCCTGCGGCCGGCCGGCTGGGGAGCGTTGGCCACCGTCTACGCCACGCGCGTGTTGAACAGCATGCCGGCGGATTTGGTACCGGGTCACCGTGTTGATCGGTCTCCCGCTGCTGCTCGGCGCGCGTACCTGCCGGTGGTGCGACAGGAGGCCCGCCAGGTGGAGCGGCGGGTCGCGGAGGAGCGGCGGCGCCGGGTGTCGGAACTGGCTCTGGTCCGGGCCAACGAACGCAGTGCCATCGCGCGGGAACTGCATGACACGCCCAACACATCGCGTCGATCGTGCTGCGGGCAGGCACCTCGATTTCGACGTGGTGGTGGACGGCGAAGCCCTCGACGGTCACTCCCGCGCGGGGCGCCTGCCCCGGACCACGGTCACCGGCACCACCGTACGAACCCGCAGGGCCGGTCCCGTCCTACAGTCTGACCAGCGCGACGTCCCACTGGCCGTGCAGTTCCTCCCACCCGGCCACGATCTCGCCGATCGGCAGCGGATTACGCCCCGGATCGTCGTCGCGGTTCAGTTCGCATCCCTGCTGCTCAAGCTCCCGGAGCACCCGCTCGGCGTCGTCGACCGACCCGTCGGTCACGAGCCGCAGGTAGCCGATCCGCCAGTCGTCGGTGCGCGGTGGTGCGAGCGCGAGGTCGCGCCCGGAGGCGAACCGTCCACTGACGGCGTACAGGGAACGGCTCGCGTCGACGCGTAGCGGCCCGTCGTCGGACATCGCGACGTCCGGATGGAGGAACATCCGCTCGCCGGTGAGGACGGCGGGTTCGAGCCACTCGGCAAGACGGTCGAGTTCGGTCTCGTAGAGGAAGTTGCCCCATGCGTAGAGTGCGAATTCGGCCACGGGCGCCGATCGTACGCGGCGGACGAGGTGCGGACGAGGCCGTCGCGCCCCGGCGGGTGGTTGCCCACCGAGGCGCGACGGTCCGTCGTACGAGGTCGGGAGCGCGGCTACTGCTGGTCGCAGTACGTGTCGCCGGGCTCGTCCGGTGGCTCACTCGGGTTCGGGTCGTCGGGGTCGACCGGTTGGCCGACGATCTGGACGAAGAACGGGTCCCCGGGCAGGATGCGGTGCTTCTGGTAGAACCAGCCCAGCCGGGAACCGGAGGCGCAGTTGTCCTTCAGCGGGATCTCGTCCACCGAGTAGGACAACGGCCCGGTCAGGGCCCCCTCCTTGGTCGAGGCGAACGGGTACTCGTCGCACGAGTCCCGGTTGGTGCCCCAGATCCGGTTGCAGGCGGCGATGGCGAGGTCCCGGTTGTTCTTGATGCCGCCGCCGGTCAGCCGGTGCAGCGGGTCGTTGCTCTCCCTCGAGCCGGGGATGTGCTTGCGCTGGCCCGCGGGCGGCAACGGTTCGGTCAGGTTGGGGGTCTGCTGTGCGGTGTCGATGTGCTCGGCCGAGTGCTGCACCTTGAGATCGTTCTTGTTCAACTTGAAGGTCGAGACGCCGTTCCTGATCACACAGCCGCCGTTGTAGACGGAGATGTTCGGTGAGGAGTCGCAGCGGATGGCCTTGTGCGTGCCGAAGGCGGTGAACTTGACCCGGTCGTAGACGAATTCGATACCCGCGTTGATGTCGCAGTTGGCGGTGTAGTGCCGCCCCACCCCGACGGGCGTCGGGGAGCGGAGCGTGTGGTCGACCGTGACACCGGCCGTCCACTGCGCGTACGTCTTGGTCACCCGGTCCGTCCCACTGGTGAGCTGGCAGGGGTCGGGCGACCCCACACCCCTGGTTCTGAGCAGGAGCAGCGACACCGGCATGACGGCCGGCGGGGGAGTGCCCCAGACGGTCCGGAAGTCGTCCAGCCGCCATTTCAGCTTGGTGTCCCGAGCCGCGAGGTGTGAACTGTCCCGGACACCACGGAACGTGGTGACGAGTTGGGTGATCCGGAACGACACCGCCCCGACCTGCACCCAGACACCGCCCCGGTTGCGGACCCAGGATTCGAACAGCCCGGTCTGCTTGTGGCAGGCGTTGTACTGGTTCTTGATCCAGCCCTTGGACGCGTACGCCTTGGTCGTCGCCGAGGTCCCGTCGCATTCGGCCAGGGTGATCTGTCCGGGGCTGGTGGGCGAGGGCGCCGCCGCGTCGACCGCGCGCCCACCGTCGCCCGGTACCCGCGAACCGGTCGTGAGCGCCCCGCTGCCGGACAGGGTCACCTCCAGCACGGGCGGAACCGGCTCGCCCTCCCACGGCACGGCGGAGTCGAAGTAGCGTTCGTGCTGGCCCTCCCCGGCCTCCGGAACCGTACGCAGGGCCAGGCCGTGGTTGGCCGTACCGGTCGCCCACGATTGGGCGGTCGCGGTCACCGGCCAGCTCATCGTCCCGACGCCCTCGCAGTCGGGGGTGGCGTCCGCGGCCACACCGGTCGCGCCCGTGGCCGGCTGCCGGTTCCAGGCGAGTGTCTCCGGGGCCCAGGAGCCGGTCACCGGGAACACCCGGATGTCGATCGTGTCGGTGTCGCACCAGGCGAAGACCTGGTTCAGCCGCAGCGTGGCGCTGCGTACCGTACGTCCGGCCAGCGCCGTCGTGTCGAACCTCAGGTACGTACGGGACAGGTCGTGCGTGCCGTCGCCCCAGTCGTAGCTGCCGGCGACGAGCAGTGGCTCGCCCTGCTCCTCGAAGCCCCAGTTGGTGGTGGCGACACCGGCGACCAGTGGCAGCTCCAGCGTCTGGTCCTCACCGGGCGGCCCGGTCGGTGGTGGTGTCGGTTCGGAAGGTGTCGGGGTGGGGGTGGTCGGGGTGGGATTCGGCCCGGTCGGGGTGGGGTCCGGGGGCACCGGATCCTCACCGGGCGGCGCGTTCGGGTTGCTCGCCGCGTCCCGATCCTCCTGGGTCAGTCCCTCCGGTGCCGAGTAGTCGTCCATCTCCAGGTCGTCGAAGGTGACGCCCTCGGTCTCCGCGAACCGGATCGCATCCTCGTCGCTGCGCCTCGGCATCTGCGGCGGTACGTCGGTCATCCTGGCCTGCGCCGCCTCCGCGTCGGCCCAGGTCCGGTTGACCACGTCGGGACCGTGCTCGTCCGCGTAGGTGGACAGGATGGTCACCTGCTCGGCGGGTTCGTAGTCGACGAAGAGCACCGGCCCGGTCTCGCTGCTCTCCGAGGAGCGGTACTGCCGCCAGTTGGTGGCCTCCGACTCGTTCACCGCGCGCAGTTGGAAGCCGAGGTCCGGCGCACCGTCCGCCCATGCCTGGGTGATCGCCTCGACCGAGTGGTACAGCTCGCCCTCACCCCAGGAACAGGTGTCGCTGTAGGCGGCCTGGTTGCTGCTCTGCCCGGTGGTGGTGGCCGAGGGCTGCACGCTCCAGCGCAGTGTCGCCGGACTCCAGTCGCTGGTGATCCGGCGGGCGACGATGCCCGAGCCCACCTGGGACCCGCAGGCGTTCGAGCGGTAGTTCCAGATCCGCAGGTCGGCGTTGAGGATGGTGGATCCGACGAGGTTCGTGCCGGCGATGTGGTAGCGGATGTAGGTGCGCCAGGTTTCCGCGGCGCTGCTGGACGACCGGCCGGCCCGCAACCAGGTCGCCGAGGCCTGCGAGTTCGGGTACTGGACGCTGGAGACGAAGGTGTCCTCGTCCAGTCCCGCGCCGACCCATTCGGAAGCCAGTCCGATCGTCACGGGGTAGGCCACGTCGCGGTCGGCAAGGAAGACCGGGTCGGGCGTGAGCGTGAGTACCGGTCCCACCGAGTCGTGGGTCACCGACGCCGACGCGATCCCCCGAACACCCGAGTCCGGGGTGTCGACCGCCTTGGCGTCGAGCATCGTCGCCGCCGAGACGTCGGCAAAGGTGCTGGTCCTGCCCGTGTCGGTGGCGAGCAGACGAGGGCCGCCGGACTTGTCCTTCCCGTACGTCATCCGTTCCGGAAGGGTGACCGGTACGCGGAACGTCGGCTTCCCCTCCGGCCGCTGCCGGATGACGATCGACTGGTCGAACCCGGTGGAGGTGGCCGTGACCACCAGGTCGATGCCCGGGGACACCGCGTCGGGGTAGGTGGCCGCACTGCCCGACAGCACCGGCCGGGGCAGCGGGCGCGGCCAGCGTACGGCGGACCGGTCCCGGCCGTTGCGGCTGCGGAGAACGGTCGTGTCGCCACCCGAGGACAGGTCGAGCCCCACCGGGGTCGCCTTGGGCCGGATGACCCCGTTGCGCTCCACCAGGGTGGTGTCGACCGGCACCCACCGGTCCCGCTGCTTGACCCGGACCGGCTCGCTGTGCAGTTCGGCGTGGAGCGTACGGCCGTCGCTGTTGGCCCACGTGCTGGACCGTTCCGTCCGCATCGACTCGATCTCGACGCGTCGGTTCTGTTTCCTGGCCGCCTGTTGTGCGGCCTTGACCGGGTCGAGCCGGCTGGCCGTCGACTCGGGTTCGGGCTGGTTGGCGCTGGCCCGGAACGGACCGCCGATCAGCAGCGACGCGGTCAGTACGGCGACGGCCGCGACGGCCACCGCCCGCCACTGCCCGGGTCCGCGCGCGGACGGGCTCATGGATCCTGTCATCTCGCTCCCCTCGGAGCACAAGGAATAGATAGGCAACCATCTCCCGGTGGCCTGGAACGGAACCTTGGGTAATCCTTGAATCGTCCGTTCGGGAACCCTGCCGCAGGTCGGGCGCGGCGGGGTTGACGGAGGGACCGGGGCCGCCCATGCATCGGGCGGCCGCACGCCGGTTGGACGAGGCATTGCGGGGCTGCTCGGTACGTCGACGGCGACCGGGCGCGGGTGACGCCGTACGTGGCGGATAGGGCCGCCCGGCCCGTGCCGCTGTCCGCGTCCGCGGGACGCGGGCAAGCCCCGTGCAGGGGTCAACGACGCAGCCGGTTGCGAAACTGCTTCAATACTGCGTTAGCGGGGGCGATCGAGGCTCCTGACGCATTACGCGACCCTCCGTGCCGGACAGGTGACACCGGGTGTCCGTTCGGTGTACTCGATCGCTGCACGACGCTGGCCCGATGTCGGCACGACCCGGACGGAGGAGGAAATGTCCAGCACGCCGCTGTCCCTGCCGCAACCGTCCGCGCGGGCGCCCGAGTTCGGCCGGGACGCGCTCATCGTCTGCGAGAACCTGGTGCGGATCTACCAGACCGGTTCGATCGAGGTGCAGGCGCTGCAGGGACTGGACCTGGCCGTGGACAGCGGTGAGATGGTCGCCGTCGTCGGCGCCTCCGGCTCGGGTAAGTCGACGCTGCTGTCCATTCTGGCCGGCATCGACGCCCCCACCGCCGGACGAGCGCGGGTCGACCGGTGGAACCTGCTGGCGATGTCCCGCGCGGACCGCGTGGACTACCGGCGGCACACCGTCGGCTTCGTACGGCAGCAGACGGCGAGCAACCTGGTCCCCTACCTGACCGCACGGGAGATGGTGGACCTGCCGATGACGGCGGCCCGTACCGGGAAGAAGCAACGCCGGGAGCGCGCGGCCGAGCTGCTGGGCAGCCTCGGCGTCGCCGACTGTGCCGATCGGCGCCCCGCCCAGCTCTCCGGCGGACAGCAGATGCGGGTCGCGATCGCGGTGGCGCTGGCCAACAGGCCGCGGGTCCTGCTCGCCGACGAGCCGACCGGCGAACTGGATGCCGCCACGTCCGCGGAAGTCTTCGGCGTACTGCGGGACGTCAACCGACGGTACGGCGTCACCGTTGTCGTGGTGACCCACGACCCGGAGGTCAGCGGCCAGGTCGAACGGACCGTCGCGATCCGGGACGGGCGCACCAGCAGCGAGGTGCTGCGCCGTACCACCACCAACGCGGAGGGCGACACGCACATGATCGCCGAGGAGTACGCCGTGATGGACCGGGCCGGGCGGGTTCAGGTGCCGCGCGACTTCCGTCAGGCGCTGGCGCTGACCCGGCGGGTCCGGCTGGCCCTGGAGCCCGACCACATCACGATCCGCCCCGACGCGGGAAGCGACGAATGAGCACCGAGCCGCTGCTCAGCGTGCGTGGTGTGCACCGTCGTTTCAGCACCGGGCCGACCGCCGTGCACGCCCTGCGCGGCGTCTCGTTCGACGTGGCCGCCGGTTCCATGGTGGCGCTCGTCGGCCGGTCCGGCTCGGGCAAGACCACCCTGCTCAACGTCATCGGCGGCCTGGATCGCCCGGACACCGGCACCGTGCACGTCGACGGCACCGACGTCACCGCGCTCGATGAGGACGGACTGTCCCGGTTGCGGCGCGAGAAGGTGTCGTACGTCTTCCAGAGCTTCGGGCTGATCCCGGTGCTGTCGGCGGCGGAGAACGTCGGCGCCCCGCTGCGGCTGGCCCGCGTCGCCCCGGCCGAGCGCGAGCGGCGAGTCGAACTGCTGCTGGACCTGGTGGGCCTGGCCGACCATGCCCGGCAGCGGCCGGCCGAGCTGTCCGGCGGCCAGCAGCAGCGGGTGGCGATCGCGCGTGCGCTGGCCGCCTCACCCCGGCTGCTGATCGCCGACGAGCCGACGGGGCAACTTGACGCCGAGACGGGTCTGTCGGTGATGGCCCTGCTGCGCGGGGTGGTGGAGTCCGAAGGCGTCACCGCACTGGTGTCGACGCACGACGCGGTGATGATGGCGTTGGCCGACCGGGTGATCCGCATCCACGACGGGCAACTCGACGAGCAGGCGGCCGAGCAGCCGTACGGGCACGTCCCGGGCGCCACGTGACGCGACGATGCTGAGGCTGGTCAGCCGCCGCGCCCGCGCGCAGTGGCAGTTGCTGGCAGCCCTCCTCGGGGTCGTCACGGTCGGCGCGACCCTGCTCGGCACCTGCACCCTGCTGAGCACCCGCACCGCCGAGCGGGCGCTGGAGGTGGCCATGGCCCGCGCCGCCCCCGCTGCCGTCGACGTGACCGCCTACACCGGCACCATCGAGGGCAGGGACGCGCCATCCGTCACCGCCGACACCCGTACCGTGGTGACCTCCGCGCTCGTACCGTTCTCGGCGACGACGACCGCGCGGGCGTCGACCGTGCTGCGGGCGCTGCCGCCGGGGCTCGCCCCGGGCACCACCGTACCGGCCCAGGCGTACCTGTCGGGGCTGGACGACCTGCCGACCCGAGCCCAACTGATGACGGGGCGCTGGCCACGCGACGCCGGCGACACGGTGGTGTTGGAGTCCACCGCCCAGCTGCTCGGCCTCAGCCCCGGCAGCCGGGTCCACCTCGGCGCGGAGCTGGCCCACGCGCCCGTCCCGGCCCTCGACGTGACCGTCGTCGGTGTCGTACGCCCGCTGCCGGGGCGCGGCTGGGACCGCGACCCGCTGGCCGCCGCCGGCTCTGCCACCGGATACCGCGACGGCCGCTTCGGGCAGCCCGTCAACGCCTACGGCCCCTTCATCGTCGACCTCGCCGACCTGGTCACCACCGGTGCGACCCTCGACCGGCTCGAGATCACCGCCCATCCGGACCTGTCCCACTCCAACCGCCGCGACCTTGAGACCGTGGCCGGGGCCGTCCGCGCCGCCGACCGCCGGCTGGCGGGCACTCTCGGCGACCGCGTGCAGCTCGAACGTGTCTCCTCCGCCCTGCCACTGACCCTGCGCGCCGCCGACAACCAGCGACACGTCACCGGCGCCGTCGTGCTCGCCGTCGCGGTTCTCGGCGGCGTCCTGGCCGCGACCGCACTCGCCCTCGCCGGCCGGCTGACCGCGGGCATTCGCGCCGACGAGACCGCCCTGCTGTCCGCCCTGGGCACCAGCCGCGGCCAGCTCGCCGCCACCGCGACACTCGAGGCCGTGGTCGTCGCCGCCCTCGCCACCGCGCTCTCGATACCGGCCTCGTCGGCCGTGCACGCCGGCCTGACTCACCTGTCGCCGCTGGACGGCGCCGGTCTGACCGTCCGGCCGGCCGTCACCGGCGCCCAGGTGCTGGCGGTCGCCGGCGGCGCGTTGGTGCTCGCCGTCGTGCTCATAGTCCTGGCGATCCGGCCCGTCCCGGCAGCCGGCGACCGACGCAACCGGCGCGAACTGCTGGCCCGATCGGGCGCCGACCTGCTGCTCGCGGCATTCGCCGCCGTCGGGTGGTGGCAGCTGTATGCGCAGCCCACCACCGCCAGCCCGCGCGCCGACGCGGTCCGGGTGCTCGCGCCGGCGCTGCTGCTCACCGCAGGCGCCGCCCTGGTGCTCCGCGTGGTGCTGCCCGCCCTGCGCGGCGCCGACCGGCTGGCGCGCCGCGCCCGGGGGCTGGTGCTGCCGTTGGCAGCCTCCGAGGCCGCCCGCCGGCCCCAGGCGGTCGCCGCCGGGCTGCTCGTCGGGCTGGCCTGCGCGGTCGGGACCTTCGGCATCGCCTTCGACGCCACCTGGGAACGGTCGCAGTACGACCAGGCCGAGCTTTCCGTTGGCACCGACCTGGCGCTCGCCCTCACCACGCCGCCGGTCGCCGGGCAGGGCGCGGCCGTCAGCGCGGCCACTTCGGGGCAGGTGAGCCCGGCGGTCGACCGAGGCACCGCCGTCGGGCAGTGGCTCGGCACCGCCGGTGAGGCGCCCCGCCTGGTCGCCGTCGACCTCACCCGCGCCGACGCACTGCTGCGCGGGCGGCTGGACGGCGACCGCAGCTGGACGGAGGTGGGGGCGGCTCTCGCACCACTTGCCCGCGTCAACGGCCTCGCCATTCCGGCTGGGGCCCCGCTCGTCCTGAGCGGGACCGCGGCCGGCGGCACCTCGCTCGCCGTAACGCCCCGGCTGCTGCTACAGGACGCCACCGGCCTGCGTACGCCCTGCACCGGTCCTCCGGTGCCGCTCGACGGGCGGGAGCACCGGCTGCCCGCGTGCGCGACGGCGGACGGACTGCGCCTCGTCGCGGTGTCCCTGCCGGTGGCGCCCGACCCGACCGGACCGGATGGCGGGTCCGACGCGGTCGCGGGCCGCATCGCCGTGGCCGTCACGCTCACCGTGCCGCCGGACGCATCGGCTGACGGATCGGACTGGACCGCCACATCCGCTCCGCCGGTGGCGGGGCAGCTCAGCGACCCGACCGTCGCGCTCTCCGCCACACCGACGGGAACCGAGCTGCGGATGGCGGCAACCGTCGACCTCGGCGGCGCCCCGGACGCCGCCCGGAACCTCGTCGCCACCGCCTTCCCGAACCCCGGCCCGGTGCCCGTCGCCGTCTCCGCCCGCTTCGCCAGCGACGTCGGTGCCGGCCACGGCCGGCAGCTCAGCGTCACGGTCGGCACCACGCCCGTCCCGATCGTCGTCACCGAGGTCGTGCCGACCGTCCCGTCCGCCCCCGGCGCCGTCGCCGTCCTGGCCGACCTGGACACCCTGTCCCGCGCACTTGCCGTCACCGGCGACCTGACGTTCCCGGTCGACGCCTGGTGGGTCGGCCACCCCGCCGGACCCGGTGCCGCCGAGCGGGCCACCGCCCTGCACCTGGGCACCGTCACGACGCGCGAGGCAGAGACCGCCCGCCTCACCGGCGGCCCGCTGCGCGCCGGGCTGCCGGCCGCGCTCCGGCTGGTCGTCCCGGCCGCGGCCCTGCTGCTGCTCGCCGGCGTCGTCCTGCACGTGACCTGCGACCTGCAGGCCCGCGCCGTCGAGGTGGCGCGGCTGCGCGGCCTGGGGATGTCCCGGCGCGGAATCCGGGCCGTGCTGCTCGGCCAGCACGCCGGTGTTCTGCTGCCGTTGCTCGCGGCGGGCGCGGCCGTCGGCGCGCTCGCCACCCGCGTCGTCGTACCCCTGCTCGTACGCTCCGACACCGGCGCCGCGCCCGTTCCGGCCGCCCAGCCACTCTGGCCGTGGACCGCCGAGGCCGTACTGCTCGCCGGGCTGCTGGCCGGGTGCACGCTCGCCGTCACCGTCGTGATCACCCTCCAGGTCCGCCGAGCCGACGCCGCGCACCTGCGGGTGGCGTCGTGAACCGTTGGCTGGCTCGCCGACGGCCGGCACCGCACTGGCCCAGCGTCCGGGGCCGCGCCCGCGCCGACGCCGGACCGCTGCTGCTCACCGCCGCTGTCGTTGCGGCCGTCGCGCTGCTCGCCGGGGCCGTGCCGACGCTGCTGCGCGCCGCCGCCGACGACGCCGTGAAGGACACGATCCGCCGCGCTGGCGACGACGCGGACGTCCTCGTACACGCCAACTGGGAGCGCGACGACGGCCCGAGCGGCGGACGCATCCGGGTACCCCGCCTCGCCGGGGAGGTCGACGACTTCCGCAGCCGGGCGGCGGACACGCTCGGGTCCGGCCTGGATGCCGTGCTGCAACCGCCCGTCGCCGTCGTCAACGGCCCGATCTTCAGCATCACCGACGGTAGCGTGCTGCGTACGTTCCAGTTCACGTACCTGGCCGGCGATCTCGGCGGCCCGGACGTGACGTGGATCGCCGGCAGCGCGCCCGGCCCCGCCGTCGCCGACCCGGACCAGGCCGTCGAGATCCCCTACCACGGACCGCCCTGGCCGGTGCAGGTCGGCCTGTCCGAGGCGGACGCCGCCGCACTCAACCTCGGCCCGGGCGACCGAATCCCGCTCAAGGACGATCAGAAGCGCGACAAGGACGTACGGATCAGCGGGATCTACCGACCTGCGGACAGCGCCGATCCCGCCTGGCGACTCGCCCCGTCGCTGCTGCGACCCGTACCCGGCGCCGACGGCGTGGGCAGCACCCGCCTCGCCGGCCTGCTGTCGCGTGAGTCGCTCCCGGACGCCCGTCTCGCCGTCGACGAGGACCAACTGCAGCGCACCGTCCGTTTCACCCCCGAACCCGGCGCACTCACCTGGGACGCCGCCGCGGCGCTCGCCGGCACCGTGGTCGAGCTGAAGGCCACCTCCGGTTCGTCGAGCGTCCGCGACGAGTCCCTGAAGTGGGAATCGCAGCTCGACACCGTGCTGCGCGACGCCCGTACCCAGATCAGCGCCGCTTCCGCGCAAGCCGCCGTCCTGCTCGCCGGGGTTCTGACCGCCACGGTACTGGTCCTGCTGCTCGCCGCCGATCTGCTGGTCCGCCGCCGTACCCCGGCGTTGAGCGCCGCCCGGCAGCGCGGTGCGGCGCTGCCCGACCTCGGCGCGGAACTGCTGATCGAGTCGGCCGGGGTGACCCTGTCGGCCGCCGTCGTCGGGCTCGCGATCGCCCGCGCGGTGGCGGCGGGCGTCTCCTGGTCCTGGGCGGTTCCCGTGGTCCTGGCCGGCGCCGTCGCCGGGCCGGCGTTCGGCACACTCGCCGCCGCCCGAGCCAGCCGCGATCGGCGCAGGCCCGCCAACCGGGCCGCACGCAGCCGGCTCCGCGGCACCGGACAGCTGCGCCGCGCCGCCCTGGAGGCCGCTGTCCTGATCGCCGCGGTCGCCGCCTTCGTCGCACTGCACCAACGCGGGCTCGTGCCCGCCGCCGGCCCCGTCGGCGACGCCGGAGAGCTGACCGGCGACCTGGCCCTGCCCATGAGCGCTCTCGCGCTGGGCGTGCTCACCGGCGCGCTCGTCCTGCTCCGGCTGGTGCCCGTCGGGGTGCGGTTGTCGCTCCGGCAGGCCCTGCGCTCCCGCCGTCCGCTGGCCGTGTTCGGCGCAGCCCGGGCGGCCGCGACGGCCGGGCGCGCGCTGCCGCTGCTGGTACTGGTGAGCGCCACGGCGCTGGCGTCGTTCGCGCTCATCCTCGGCGCCACCACCGCCCGGGGCCTCACCGACGGCGCGTGGAGCACCGTCGGTGCCGACGCCCGCCTCGACGTCGGCGCCGACGCCGCGGCCTCCACGCCCGCACTCGCCGAACGCATCGCTGCCGCACCCGGGGTACGGCAGGTCCTCACCGCACAGGTGACCGACTCGGC